>CAWCGF010000046.1:0-126881 GCA_963794955.1 uncultured Acidobacteriota bacterium | reverse complement strand
GGTGAAAGACATCATCGCCTAATATGGATGAATATGTATAATGTAATATGCTATTTGACTGGGACGAGGAAAAGGCAGCGCGCAATGAACAAGTTCACGATGTCTGTTTCGAGGAGGCTTGTGCAGCCTTTGATGATGACCGGGCAGTCGTGCTTGTAGATGAGGCGCACTCGTAGAATGAGCAGCGATTTAATTTGATTGGGACGGTTGGCGGGAGGCTGTTATTTGTAGTTTACACCGAGCGCCAAAAAAGAACCATTATCCGGCTCATCTCTGCTCGTGAGGCGGATACAGAAGACGAAGAGATTTACTATGCGAGTTAAAAAGACAGGCAAAGGCAAAGGCATCGTAGACATCACCGAAGCCGATCATCAGGCACAACTGGCACGCATCAAGGACGAAGACGCCGTACTCAAACCCGGTCGTTACCGCTACGAACGCGGCGGTTTCAAATGTCGTCACCCAGATTACGCGCCAGAGACGAGCAAGGTTAAAATTTCGATTCTGCTCGACGCTGATGTATTGGCCTATTCGCGCCCGCGCCGAACGGCCTCATGCCGCGCCCTACCAAACGCAAATCAATCAGGAGTTGCGCCAACTGATGGAGCGTGACCAACGTCAAGCAACGAAGTCAGTCATAGCGAGTGAGTATGCCAGCTTGCTTGATGACCCCGCGTTCATTGCAGCAGTAGCGGAGCGCGTACAGGCACAACGTAGGAAACCGCAACGGAAGGCCGCTTGATCGGAGAGGTAACAACGATGAGCATTACGATCACTATTCCAGCCGAGCTTGAGCCATTGATTTTGCGCCGTGCCAAAGACAGCGGAAAGCCGATTGAAGACATCACCGTAGAGTTGATCGCGCAGGCACTTCAGCCACAACAACCGAAGTTGACCTTCGATGAGATTCTGGCTCCGTTCCGCAAAGAAGTGGCAGAGAGCGGAATGACAGACGAAGAACTGGATGAACTTGTTGAAAAGGCGCGTGAAGACTTTTACCGCAACCGATTATCGGAAGCAGCCGAATGAGTAAGACCACCAAACCTCCCTTGAATCGAGTGCCTTGCAGCCAGACAATACGAAGACTAAACTGCCACTATGAATTACAAAGAGCGCATCAGCATTGATCCCCGCATTCGCAGCGGCAAGCCATGTAATCGCGGCACGCGGATCGCCGTCGCAGATGTCTTTGATTACCTCGGCGGCGGGATGACCATAGAAGAAATTCTGGACGATTTTCCCGACCTAACCGCTGAAGACATTCGCGCCTGCTTTGCCTTTTCGGCTAATTGCTCAAACTTATTTTAAGCATCGTGGCTGCTACATAATTCAAGAAAACGTGCGTATGATCCTTCTGCATTTGAAACTGCAGAATTTAACCGTTGAAGCGGTAGCCCAAGTTTAAAGCGACGTTGACCTTTGCTTCCAACATTCTCAATCTCTACTAGAACCCCATAAGTTAAGAGTTTTGGCACGCAATCATCTATAAAAAATTGACCACGGTTGCCCAACCTAATGAGCATGACCGCTCTCACCTATATGAGTGCTGCGCATAAAGTACCTGATCAATTTCTCTACATCTTGTAATTCAGAGTCTACTTCTTTTGTAATAGGTGAACTGGCACTCATTGTTTCCTCTTCTACCCCAAATCGTATCCCAAGATTTTGTAAGTGCCTGTTGATTTCACTAGGATCCCATAGGTCTATATCTCTTTCTACAAGACGGAGGGACTCGACTGAACAGTTCACCAGAACTGTTTGATTAAAGCTTGTGGAAGTATAAAGGCGTATTTGGCCAAACTTGCAATCTACGAATATACAGTTGGAAAATTTTGAGACATCCAAACTGGTAGCAGAAAAATAACAGTTCTTAAAAATCAAATGCGAGAGTGTCCTATCTCGGAAAGCATCAGGGCCAAAAGCCAAACCCCTGATCTCTAAACCTTTGGCGTCTACTTTACTTAAAAGTCGTAAAATTAACGCACTGCAATTCTCTTGAGTATATGAAGCCTGCCCATCTAGCGAGCTAATAGTGAGAAGAAATTTTGCGGCCTGAAGACGATCAATCTTAGCATCTCGTTTAATCGCCTGGATAAATGCATGTTGAGCTTGTCGAGGCACTACACCTTTTCGCAACGTAGTAAGAACTTCAGCCTTTGCTCGGTCATTTAACGGTCTAAGTTGTTCAGCAAGTCCTTCACCTAAAAATAACAACCGAAACTCCTCGTGGTCAAATTCAACTGCTTGAGAAGCGTTAGGCGACGAGATCAGCAATGCATGGCCTCGTATGCGTTCCCGTATTTGTTGCATCTGAAAAGGGGTTTTTCTCTTAGTCTCACAGAAATAGTCTGCAACGAACTCTAAATGATCTCGCTTAAGATAGTTGACATTGGATTCCCACATTCCTAATGCAATAAGTGACAATAGTTCGCAATGTTCATTCACGGTAAGAAGAGACGAAGCAAGCTCACCTTGCCTATCAATCCACTTTTCATTAGCTTCCCTTTCAATAATCCCATGTACAAAAACAGAGAAAAAATCAGGGCCGGACGCATGTAGTTGTTCAAGAAATGCTTCCAAGGAAGAGCTTTTGCTTGCAACATCCACAAGCCGACGAACTAATACTGGCCTAGTTAAAAGGGAGTGGTTTGGCTTCAGGCGATCACTGACGCGGGTGTAAATTGATTCAGCGTCACTGACATTACGGTTTGTACAGTATTCCATGAATTGATCTTTTCCCCAACGTTGAAGTTCCAGCTTTCCAAAGCTGACGTCATAGCTCCTTATAGTATCGTATAGCTTCGCTTGTGTCTTGAGATTTTCAAATTCGAAATACGCCTTCCGTGCTGCTACTAGGATTGCACCCTTGGAATCAAGAGCACCAACTAAAAGCCCCATTGCTGAAAGAGCTTCGCCAGAATTGTTTTCTACAAACATCTCCTCAAACCCATCAAAAGCAGGAATTAAAACTCCCATCTTTACTAATGCGAGAAAAGAGTTGTAGTAGAGAAAAGGAAACCGATAACGATTCTGAAGGGCTCCAACAGTAATGTCGTCGAATCGAAGGAAATGCCTCCCCCCAAGAGGTATAGGAACTAATAGCCAATCGGATTTATTCTGAATAAACCGCGATGCCTGTTCGCGTGTGAGTTGGTTTATAAGAGAAGTTTTCCCTTCACCAGCATCACTTGTAATATAGAGAACTGTAGTTTCGAGTGGACTTCTTTCACCTAAAGCCTCAAGCGTTGTGGTTAAGGCATCATTCGTCTGGATCACATCTTCCATCGGTCGAGTTTCAAGAGATGGAAGTAAAGTTGCACCAGGCGACACAAAGAAATCCACCTTACTAATGCTCTCTTGTAGCCTATTAGCAAGCAGTGTAAGTTTAGCTAATCGAGTTAATATCCAATTAGTAGCAGGCTGCGGCCCGCTGCCTTCATCTACAAATATATCACCTGACTTAGCTGAAATTGCCGCATCAATGAGATCGCCATTTACAGAAAATACAATCTTAGCTTTCTCGAAGAGCATTTCACTACCCGGATCTGCAAAAGTTGAAATAATTGATTTGAACTCGTTGACTTGCATATTCAGAACTCCATTTCAAAATACCGAGCACCGAACGTAGAGAAAGATGCGCGAGTGCTCCCGACTTGAGGGTGAATTCTAAATACGGTTGCTCCACGAAGGAGAGCCGTACGAAGGGGCGGCAGAAAATCATCATCACCGCTAATCAAAATAATACGGTCATAACTCAAGCGCGCTGCGTAAATCAAATCGCAGGTAAGCATTGTGTCAACAATCTTTTGCTCGTGTTGAATAGACCAGGTCTGCATCCGAACAAATACAAGTGGAAATCGGACACTTCCCTGTTTTGAGCAATTTTTTGGTAAAAGTAAGTGGACAAGAAGCATCCGAACATCCTACTGATTGTGGCAATTGCACTCGGATATTATTAGGCTTTCCTTTTCTTCGATATGTATTGAAAAGGTGGTGTGCAGGCTCTTCTAATAATGCCACTGCCAATTCAGCATTCGTCCTGAGTGCAACATTATGATCATCTTTGGGTAAACGGATAATAGTGGGGAAATCCTTTTGGATTGCAACCGTAACTTCTTGCGCGAGATGGCTCAAAATATCACCCTCATACCATCCGCCATAGATACGAACGTCACACGTACCCCGCGCCACAGGTAAATCTATAGGAAGTTGGATCAAAACCTTTGTGATAATATCGAGTATTCCCGATTTTTTGTGTATTCCGAGATTATCGTAATCAATAAAAACAGCAAATTTCATACCCTGTTACGAGCTGTTGAGGAATCGCTCTTCTTAAGCGATTTTCTTAAAAGGCGGGGCAATATTGCGAAGAAGTACGACATAATCATCTTTTACGGCTGAAGGGCCAGAAATCGATGTGGCAATCGCACCGTGAAAATAATACTTTAGATATTCAAAAAGAACAAGGGGATGGCCACCAAAGTTCTAAAAACTAAACTATTTAATTCAAAGGAGGGACTCAGTTCATAGCAGATCGAACTCATGGCCGTCGCCGATTTTGCTGGCGAGATGCGGTTCAATCTGGATACGCTCGTGGCGCTGCCGCTCGATTATTATCAAGGCGTCTTCCTCTGAGCTTTCGATTTCCAACGTTAAGCGAACGCGTTCGTGTTCCTTGAGATGTGATAACGGCAAGAGTGGCTTGAAAACGCCTGCTTCATAAATAGCTTCGACAGTTATGCTCATGGTTTTCAATTCCTTACTGAAAGATTGTATAACAGGTTCTGCCCGACAAAAAGAAATCGCTCCAATGAGCAGGTGCAGCACGCTTCCAAATTTCCAAGCACCAAGCTACACTTCGCGGGATTCTAATCACTATAAAGGACACTCTACACTATGCAACGAATCAATTTCTTCATCATCGCTCTTCTGCTCATCACCTTCACCTCCATCACCCACGCCCAACCCCAACGCACCAAAATCGCTATCGTCGGTTTAGTCCATTCGCATTGCTGGGGCTTTGTGACGAAGCTGAATCAGATGCATCAGAGTGGGGACTTGATCGAAATCGTGGGCATCTCGGACGACAATCAGGAATTGCGCGATTACATCAAAACGCTGATGCCGGGCGTGCCGGTGTATGACAACTACGCGCAAGATGCTGGACGAAAAGAAGCCGGAAGTGGTCTGGTCGTTTGTCGAAAATGATCGGCATCTGGAAGTCACGAAAGCCTGTGCGGCGCGCAAGATTCACGTGATGTTTGAAAAGCCGATGTCGGCGACCTACGACGAAGCGCGGCAGATGCAGGCCATCGCCAAACAGGCCGGGATTCAGTTGATGGTGAATTATCAAATGGCTTGGTGGCCGGAAAATTACACGGCGCACGATACCGCGATGCGCGGCGACATTGGCAAAGTCTGGCGCGTGCGCTCAGTGATTGGACACGGCGGGCCCGGCAATTTTGAGCCGGGCAGCATCAAGCAAAAGTATTTCCTGAAATGGTTGAAGGACGAATCGCGTGGCGGCGGGGCATTGATTGACTTTACTTGTTATGGCGCGAAATGGGCGTTGTGGTATTTGGGCTTGCCAAAAACGGTCTACGCGATCACGACGCATACGCGCCCGGAAACGTATCCATCAAACACGAACGCGACAGTGCTGATGTCGTATGGCGAAAACAAAGTGGCGATCACGGAAGGCTCGTGGGATTTGCCGCGTTCGTTTTATGACGTAGAGGTGTTCGGCAACAAAGGCAGCGTGGCGATGAAATATCCGAAGACCCTGGAACTGGTAATCGGCACCGAAAAGAAGCCGTTGGAATTGGGTACGCTGGAAGGCGCGCGCGCTGAACCCATTCGCTATTTCGTAGATTGCATCCGCAACAACAAGCCGGTCGAAGGCGTGGTTGCGGGTGATTTCAATGTCAATGTGATGCAAATTGTCGAAGCGGCCAAACGCTCGGCGGCGAGCGGTAAGCCTGTCAACTTGCCGCTGAAATAAAGTAATGGAGAGACCATGAAGATATACAGCAAATCGTTGTTGATCGTGTTAGTCCTTGGAGTATCGCTTTGCCTCGGTTTTCAAAACAAACCTATTGGCAAAGCGGGCGTCAAACAAGAGTCGTTCGGGCAATTGCCGGAGGGCACGCCCGTTGATCTGTACACGCTGACCAATCGCCAGGGCGCAGAAGCGCGCATCACGAATTACGGCGGCATTGTTGTTTCGCTCAAAGTGCCGGATCGCAAAGGGCAATTAGGCGATGTCGTTCTGGGTTATGACACGCTCGCCGAATACGTGAAGCGCAATCCGATGTTCGGCGCGCTTGCAGGCCGCTTCGCCAATCGCATCGCCAATGCGAAGTTCACGCTGAACGGAGTCGAATACCAACTCACACCCAACAGCGGCGGCAACCACATTCACGGCGGGCGCAAAGGTTTTGACAAAATGGTCTGGCAGGCCAAGCCCGTGACGAGCAAGGACGGCGCGGCGCTCGAGTTGAATTACCTCAGCAAAGACGGCGAAGAAGGTTATCCCGGTAATCTGTCAGTCGCAGTCATTTACACGCTGACAAACGACAACGCACTGAAGATCGAATATCGCGCGACCAGCGACAAGGATACGATAGTCAACCTGACCAATCATTCCTATTTCAATCTGGCAGGTGCAGGCGACGTGCGACAGCACGAACTGACGATCAACGCGGATCGCGTTCTAGTCGCAGGTGACAAACTGATTCCGACGGGCGAGATGCGTTCGGTCAAAGGCACGCCTTTCGATTTCCACCAGATGATGGCGATTGGCGCGCGCATTAACGCGCCGGATGAGCAGATCACGCTAGGCCGAGGCTACGACCACAGCTTTGTGCTAAATCACAAAGCGGGCGTCTTGGGACTCGCCGCCAAAGTGTACGAACCAACGACCGGACGCGTCATGGAAACTTTCACGACCGAACCGGGTGTCGTCTTTTACACCAGCAACGGCTTCGATGGCAGCATCAAAGGCAAAGGCGGACAGGCCTACACGCGCTACGCCGGATTGTGTTTGGAGACGCAGCATTTTCCCGATTCTCCCAACAAACCGCAATTTCCTTCGACTGTGCTGAAAAAAGGCGCGACCTATCGCTCCACCACCATTTTCAAATTTTCTACGAAGTGAGGTTTGCGGCTGCTTCGCTGCAGCTTTTGATCACCCACAGCGCGTCCCTTACGTCGTTCCTGATCCCCTTGTCAGAAAACCAACGCCGGCGCGTCAAGCGAAAACTGGCGCGGGTTTTGGGCAATCGCGCCATACGCCAAAAAGCGCAGTACGAATTCGTAGGCCGTATCACTCAGCGCCCCTTTTTCGCGCAGGAACCAAACATTGCGGTCGGTTTGTGGATTGCGCACCAACCGCCGCATCGGCTCCAACAGTGGATGCGACTTCTTACTGCCACCGGGAATTTTATGCGCCGCGACGATCAGCAAGGAGGGATCAGCAAAGTTGCCACCAAAATGCCCGCGCAAAAACTGCACTTCGGGCACCGCTTGTCGTGCCACTGCGAGCGGATCGCCCGTTTGCCCGCCATTCGTATCCGCTAAGGCAAGGTAAATGAGCAGCGCGGGTTTGAGTCCCTGACTCTTGATTTCATTGGCGGTCTCAGTGCCGCGCGAGGCGATAGCGCGTAGCGTGTTGGCCAGTGTGGGCGTCGCATATTGTTCGGCTTTGCGTTTGAGTTCCGCTTGCACAGCAGGCGTGAACGGATAGTTCTGATCATTGCTGATGCTGCGAATCGCCTGCACTAAACTCTTCTCGAACTGGTCACTGGTGGCTGTGGTAGTTGTCGAAGTTGTGGTAACAGTGCCTTCGGTTGGTGTGGGCGTAGCAGGGCTTTGCGTAAAGACGATGTCGCCCTGATCCACTGACTGCTTCGGCTTTCTGAGCGCCACGACCGCAATCAAAACAACCGCAATCACGACAATTGCGCCGGTCGCAATCAGGGCCATCATCAGCGGCGTCAGTTGCGGCGAACTGGAACTCGGCACGGGAGCAGGCGTGACAGGCGAAGCAGCGGCAGGCTTGGGCGCGATGGTTGGTTTGCTCAGCGCAGGAGGCATAGCCTGGCTCTCCGCCAAACGGACGCGGAGTTTGCAATGATGTCCGACCGTCACGACATCTCCATTTCTCAGCGTAGCATTGCCGCCAATTGGCTGACCGTTGAGGAACGTGCCGTTTTGCGAGCCACAATCGGTGATTTGCGCGATGCCATTGAAAAAGGTAATCAGCGCATGCCGACGCGAAAGGCTGGAGTCAGGAATCACCAACTCATTTCCTTCCTGCCGCCCAATCGTGAACGGATTGGTCTGCACGGCAATCTCATGCTCGTAGCCAGTTTCGTCGCTGAAAAATAGGGTAAGTTCGGATGGCATATCGCTCTCAGAAAGCGGGAGACAGGGAGAAGGAGAGATGGGGAGACGGCTTCGCGTATATCAAGTGTTCTTATAATCGCCCTATCTCCCCATCTCCCCTTCTCCCTTTCTTCTATTCATCGCTGCTCGTATCTGGCTCGGTATAAGTCGAAAGCTGGCGCATCTTCAAACCGAACGCCCAGGGATTTTCGCCAATGATCGCCGCCGCAAAAAAGCGCGGCACGTAATTGATGTTTTCCTTCTGAAACCACGCATCCAGTTTGGATTTGTTTTTCACTAGAATCCAAAAATCGCGGTCTTTATTTTGGCTGTCAATCACATCATGCAAATCGCGGCGCACAGAATCAGGGCTGCGATTGTAGCCCGCAATAGATAAGCCGACGCCCACCGCATCCGCGCCAAATTCCGCCAAGCGGTCATTGATATAGCGCGCCGCTGCCGGAGCCATCTTCTCAATATTCGTACGCTCCGATGGATCAACGCCATAGCCGCGTGCCGTCGGGCCAATGAATTGAAACAACCCCGCCGCGCCCGCGAAGTTTTCAGTGGTAATGTTGCGATATTCAGTTTCAATCACCGGCAAGTACACGCCTACTACAGGCGGAGCGCCATTGGCCTTAAAAGCGCGAATAATCGTCGGGGTGAAAGTGGTTCGTGCGCGCTTGAACATAAAATGCAAATCTTCCGCCCAGAGCTTCGTATTGCCCGTGCCGATGCGTCGCACATACGCATCCAGCCAATATTTAATGATCGTGATCGCCTCGTCAGGAAACACCTGCGGACGATTGCCCACCATCAATGCGACGTCCTGCGCCTTCTTGTTGATGAAGTTCACCTTCTCTTCTTCCGTCATTTGCTTGTACAGCTTGCTGCCGCTGGATGTGGCAGTAACTTCCGAAGCCTTCACCGTCGTAATGACCAAACCGGAGATAGCGGAATCCGCCGTTTCTTCAATGGCGACTTTTTCTGTGGCAGCAGCAGAAGAGCTTTCCGACGTGGGCGGTGCGGTGGGCGGCAGCGTCGGTGTCGGTGTAAACTTTTGGGCTACCTCTGTGCCATTGCCAGTTTTGTTTTTGCGCAGGTACCACGCACCAACGGCAACCGTGGCCAGGATACCGATCACCACCACCGCCGCTATCGTGAGCGGCACCACTGGCAGACCGGAAGTCGCTTGTGCTGTTGGCGAGGCTGCGGCTTGATTGTTAGCCGTAGCTCTGGCGGTTTGTTGAATCCCCAAGCTGACTTTGATTTTCGTTGTATCACCAAGGCTGATTTGATCCCCATCTTGCAGCGGCCTTCCGCTTGCGGTCACGCGTTGCCCATTCACAAACGTGCCATTCGTGGAACCTTCGTCCAACACCCACACGCGCTGACTATCCCGATTGATGCTGGCGTGAATGCGCGACAGCCCCGGATCACCCAAGCATAAATCTGCCTGTTCACCACGTCCAATTGTCAAACGGGTGCCGGACAAGGGAAGCTGCTGTGATTGTCCTTCGGACCAAATTGTGAGAGTTGCTTCGTTCATTGTGCTTTACAGAAAACCTGTGGATGAGCGTTCACAGTTATACCGTTTTTATATCATGCCAGGTCAGCGTCACAGGCAACTTAAGAAATTCACCATACCGCTCTGCGGCCACAGTCACGGCTTGTTTTTCAGCCTTCGTCAGCGGCTTGAGCGGGGTTAATTCTACCGCGACCGCATTCTTTGTTAGTGTCCGCTTCCACCCACCAACCATCTGCCCACCCATCACAATAATATGTGCTGAGAGGCCCGTGAGCAACACATCTTTATGAAGGGCTTTCAAGGTATACATGAAGGCGCTGCGGTCTTTAAAGCCGATAAAGTATTCATCGTAATTGGGCAACAGGTGTGCGGTCAGTGACAGGTCTTTGGGCGGAGACACAGGCGCAGCAGACCAGTACGTCTGACCGCCTACCACCTCCTGCTCAAACCTGAACTTGACCTGTTCGATGCCGCGCCTTGCATCCGCCATCGTCAGCCCTGACCACCAGACAAAATCTTGCAGCGTAGCCGGGCCACGACTCGCAAAATACCGCTGTACGAGTGCAAACAACGCTTCATCACGGGTGAGGGAGGGGGCGGGTGGGACGCGCTCTTCCAATAACGCGTAGGTGAATTGTTTGCCACGGCGCGCGCCGCTACAGACAAGGCCTGCTAGTTCCGCCTGCATCATCAGGTGGGTCATGCGCAAGTCACTGGTATCAATACCCGCTTGCTGCAATGCCCCGCGCAGTTCCTCTCGCGTAAGCTGCTTTCCACCTTGCAAGGCTTTTTCGAGCGCCCTGTGGCTGCGCGTGAATGTCACTTCGTCAAGCTCACATTTGCGATACTGATATGCGTTCAGCGCATTGACGCGCGGAGCCGTGAGGGCCAGCATCCAGCGAATGTCGGCAGGCGTGACAAAATGCCAGGTAGGCCGCAGCACATGGGTGCGGAGGATGGAGCCGTTGGTAAAGGCGCGTTCCACCTCGTCGTCCGTCGCCTTGGCCAACCGCAGTCCAAGCGCCCACTTCGCGCCCGCATAATCCTGGGATTGCACTGCGCCCTGCCACTGCACTACAGCTTCGGAATTGTCGAAGGGTTTTTGGGCCAGATATTGGTTCTGTAATCGTTGCTGCGCAATTTCTAAATTTGTCATCGTGCCATTGCATCGGGGAAATTTACGCTCCATGGCCTGGCTATTTTGCGCTCAAGCCGCAGGTTTAGCCAAGAAACCGTAGAGGGTATATTTGGCTTGCGGGCCAGCGATGCGCAGATTCCAACGGTGGAAGTCTTCTGCATTTGGGCACATATTTCCTTTGCCTTGCAAGACAAGTCGGAATTTCGTTTTGGAATTGATGCCCTTCGCAAAAATGCCGGTGCCACGTACATTGCCTTCCAGGCGAACCTCCTTGTAAAGCGTCACGGAGCCGTGCCCCTCTGACTTGGCCTGGGACTCAATATCAGCGGCAAAGAAGGTCGCCGTGCCGGGGAGCGTCAAAATTAAAGTCCCCTTTTCGCCCTTCGGCGTTTTGCAGAAAAACTTCCAGTTTTGCGCTTCCCGCACGAGTGAAATAACAAAATACCCGGGTTCAATGTTGTCAGGAACGGCGACCCCGGAAACATCATCCGGCCACGCGGCAGTCATATAAAAATCCGCCTTTCCGTTGAGCGCCAGCCGATTGAGTTCTTTCAGTTCATCGCGCTCCACTTTGCGCGTGCTGAAATCCCACGCGCCCGGTTCGGCACAGCAAGCACAAACGGGCAGGGGCGATTTGCCAGTTGAGGCAACGGGCGGCGCAGCAAGCGTCGTCAGCAGAAGCCCTATAACGCTGAGAGTTTTGATGGTTTGCCAAAAAGAAGCTTTTCGGTTCATAGAGTTTTCTTATCCCTAGTAAGGCGCGGCGGTCACGCGCAGCGTATTTCTTCAGCAGCCAATACGTTGCACCTGAACGCTGCGCCTTACAATTCAATGCCCTTGTCCACCTTTACACAACCGTTACTTTATCAAGGGCGCGCCAGGTTTTTGGCCCGACAATTCCATCGGGGACGATTTTATGATCCCGTTGGAAGGCACGCACAGCGGCCTCCGTTCGAGGCCCGAATTGGCCGATCACCTCCACACCGAGCTTTTGCTGAAGCTGCTTTACGAACTCGCCATTAGCGCCGCGCCGCAGGGTCGGGCGACCTGGCGGAGCGCCGGGACTGGGGGACGGCTCAACCGCAGGAATTAAGACTGGGGGCGGCGCGGTGCCATTCAGGATCGTCGCCACGGCTGACCGAAATTTGTCCATATCAAATTTCGGGTCATCTTTGCGCCCGCGCGGCAATGCATATTCCCGATGCCCGGCACAAAATTCTGCCCCTTGCCTAATCTTTCTCAAAATGGCAGCCACACCACGCTGATAGGCATCCATTTGCACGGCGGGATAATCCTGCCTGCCCGAATTTTCCGCCTCAATGCCAATAAAGTTGGTGTTGGCCGCCGTCTTTCCCTGCCATTCACCTCTCCCTGCGTGATGGCACTTCCCGGCGGCGATCACAAAGTACGTGCCATCGCGCCCCAGGCCCAGTTGAGAAAGCGGCCCAGGCAGATCGCTGCGCCCATTTACTAATACATTAAGCGTTGGCATAACGCCCTCTCTGGCGGTACCCGTATGGTGACAAAGAACGCCAAAGATTTTGCCTACGTCACCTCGCCCCCGGGTTTCCCAGCCGGGCACGGTGGCAACTTTCAGCCCCGCTTCTAACAGCACTTCAGGTAACCATATTAGTGAAAAGGCCATATTAGACTACGCCTCCTTTCGCGGCAGGAAGGTCCTCATCTGAGGTTATTTCCTCTAAGGTTAGTTCATCAAGAGCGACATCACAGGCATCGTTGTCACTCTCCTTTTCTTCTTTATTCAAGGTAGTGGTTTTCTCTTTCATTCAGATAATCCTCGCTTTCATTTTAGTAAGCACGTGGGGGAGGTCTAACTGCTTGCGTTGGTCGGCCTTGAGGGCCAAGCTATCTTAGGGAAAAAAAGCGATTCTACAATGATGTTTGCCTGGCTGACCAAGGCGGCACCGACGAGCGGCGTTCAGTACCGATAAAAAACTTAGAGCTTCAAGAAATAATCTGCTTCAGTAGCACGCCAACAGCAGCAAGCTGGTTCCTCTAAAAACGCGATAAAATAATCCGCCTTGCTTAGGCTGAAAGCAACGCGATGGCATCGGTATACTGCTTATCGGAATCGTCGTCAAGTGCCGCTGTTGTCTTTGTTTTCTTACCGAATCCGATGGAATGTCGCCACTTTACAAATCCGAAAACGCCGTCGCCGTTGCAAGTCCGAAGCTGGTCGGATATTCGCCAACGATGCCGCCGGCAAAGAAACGGATGACTTTCTCGGCCCCGTCGCGCGGCACGATACCCGCCTTGACTTGCTTCCAGAAATCGCGGCGGTCATTCGGATCAACCGCTTGCAAGCGTTGATTTAAGGTGCCAGCGACACTGCGTGGCTGCCCGAAACAGGCCAGCGCGTACATAAAATCTTGTGGCTCAAAGATCGTGGTGATTTCCTGTAAATGCGCGGCGGCAATTTCGGCGGAGCGCTTCGGCGTATTTAATGACGAAAGGCTTTCTCCCGGTTGCGCATATTCCTGCGCGATTGCTTGCGGGACTTGCCAGACGCCCACGCCGTTGCCAGAGCTTTGCCCGTAACGGCTTTGACTCATCGCCAGAATGTGACCGAGCAGCGGTTTCAGCGCCTTGGCATTGCTGAACGCGCGATCAATTTCCAAGCGGTATTCGCGGGCTTGCGCCGTCACGTCTACGCGATAATTGCTGGTTTGCCCGGCGATGGCGGCAATCATTTCGGGATCGAACACGTAGTTCCCTTTGCCCGAAAGCTGCCCGGCTAATTTGCTGACCAGGGCTTCGATGCCAGTCGCCGTGCCTGCCGAAAGTGTAACGGTTTTGACAGGCTCCGGCGTAGGTTTCGTGCCCTCGGAACTGGATAAACTTCGTGTTGCCGTGGGTGTCGGCGTGGCATAGCCGGACGATTGATTCTTCGTGGTTTCCGAGTTGCTTTTGTTTTTGAGAATCAGCAGCGCAATGCCGATGAACGCGATGAGGGCAAAAACCGTGAGGCCCGCAACCGCTACATGCGCCATCGGCACACCGGATTCAGCGGGAGTTGGCGGTGGCGCACCAGCCGAGCTAACTGCAGTTGACGAGACCGCTGGTTGCTGACCAGTGGGAGTCGCTGCGGCTTGCCCGTCTAAGGCCGCGACACGAATTGCCGTGCCGTGTCCGAGCGAAATCTTATCGCCCTTTTTCAATTGGTATTCAGCCGCGATTTGCGCGCCGTTCACTAACGTCCCATTCGCGCTGCCCAGATCGCTGAGCCAAAAGCCATCGGGACGTTTTTCGATCATCGCGTGATTGCGCGCCACGCCAGGATCATCTACATGAATAGTATTATCGGCGGAGCGCCCAATGGAAGCGCTGGACGCCAATTGCAATTCGCGCGGTTGCTGATTGGAAGTGGTGATAATAAGTTTCATCTCTGCCATCGCCTTATAGCATAATGCCCCAGAAAATTTGCATGAATTTCTGGCGCGCCCATGTATAGTAGCACAGCCGGAAGTCGGGACGACCTTGCTTGCGGAGACAACCGTAACAGAGACCTTTGGATGAACACAAAACCCGCGATTATCTTTGACCTTGGTGCTGTATTGATTGATTGGAACCCACGCTATCTGTACCGCAAACTGTTTGCGGATGAGGCGACGATGGAGCAGTTCTTCACCGAAACCAATCTGCTAACCTGGAATGCCAAACAAGACGAAGGCCACCCGTTCGCAGCAGCGGTGACCGCATTGAGTGAACAATTCCCGCAATACGCACAACACATCCGCGCCTTTCACGAACGCTGGGAAGAAATGATGCCCGGCGCGATTGAGCCGACCGTAGAGATTTTGGCCGATTTGCGCGCACAAGGCTATGACCTGTATGCGCTCAGCAATTGGTCAGCTGAAACATACCCAATGGCGTATGCCCGCTTCGAGTTTCTCCAATGGTTCCGCGCGGTCGTTATTTCTGGAGAAATGAAAGTCTGCAAACCTGATCCGCGCATCTACGCACATTTGCTGCGCCTGATTGGACGTCCTGCCGAAGAATGTATTTTCATTGATGACTCGCTGGCGAATTACAATATGGCGGTGGAACTCGGCGTTCAGGCCATTCACTTTCAATCGGCGGAGCAATTGCGGAAAGCACTGTCAAACTTACGTATCTTGTAACGTTGAATCCTGGCGCTTAAGCAAAAAGGCGACGGCTCAAATTGAACCATCGCCTTTTGTTTTCTTAGCTGTCAGTGAATTTTAGAAATCACCCATGCCGCCGCCGCCCGGAGGCATTGGCGGGCCACCTGCATTCTTCTCAGGAATTTCCGAAATCATCGCTTCGGTCGTGAGCATCAGGGAGGCAATTGAAGCCGCATTTTGCAGCGCCGTGCGCGCCACTTTCGCCGGATCAATCACGCCCGCTTTGACGAGGTCGCCAAATTCTTCGGTCGCTGCGTTGAAGCCGAAGTTTTCGCCTTTTTCCGCTTTGACACGTTCGACGATTACTGCGCCTTCTTTGCCCGCGTTTTCCGCAATTTTGCGGAGCGGTTCTTCGAGCGCACGACGAATGATGTTGACACCGATCTGCTCGTCTTCATCTTCGAGTTTCAGGCTGTCGAGCGCCTTCGCAGCGCGCACCAAGGTAACACCGCCGCCGGGAACAATTCCTTCTTCCACTGCAGCGCGGGTGGCGTGCATCGCATCTTCGACACGAGCCTTCTTCTCTTTAAGTTCGGTTTCGGTTGCAGCACCAACTTTGATGACGGCAACGCCACCGACTAACTTCGCCAGGCGTTCTTGCAATTTTTCGCGGTCATAATCCGAAGTGGTGTCTTCGACCTGACGACGAATGGTTTGCACGCGGCCTTGAATGTCCGCATTCTTCCCACCGCCTTCGACAATCGTGGTGTTGTCTTTATCAACCGTGATCTTCTTGGCCCGACCCAGGTCTTCGAGCTTGATGTTTTCGAGCTTGATGCCGAGGTCTTCGCTGATGACTTTGCCGCCGGTCAGGATGGCAATGTCTTCGAGCATCGCTTTGCGGCGATCACCGAAGCCAGGCGCTTTGACGGCGCAAACTTGCAATGTGCCACGCAGCTTGTTGACGACGAGGGTAGCGAGCGCTTCGCCTTCGATGTCTTCGGCGACGATCAACAGCGGCTTGCCCTGTTTGGCCACCTGCTCGAGCACTGGGAGCAGGTCTTTCATTGAGCTGATCTTCTTTTCATTCAAGAGAATCAGCGCGTTGTCTATGACACATTCCATGCGCTCGGCATCGGTCACAAAATACGTGGATAAATAGCCACGATCAAATTGCATACCTTCGACGACATCCAGTGAAGTTTCCAGCGATTTGGATTCTTCGACGGTGATGACGCCATCTTTGCCGACTTGCTTCATCGCTTCGGCAATGATGCCGCCGATGGTTGCGTCGCCGTTGGCAGAAATCGTGCCGACCTGAGCAATCGCATCGCCTTTGACGGGCTTCGCCATCGCGCTGATGGCTTCGACGGCACGGATGACAGCCTTTTCAATGCCACGCTTGAGCGCCATTGGATTGGCACCGGCAGCAACCGTCTTGACGCCTTCTTTGAAAATCGCACGGGCCAGCACGGTTGCGGTCGTGGTTCCGTCACCAGCCACATCACTTGTCTTGGAAGCGACTTCGCGCACCATTTGGGCACCCATATTTTCGAGCGCGTCCTTGAGTTCGATTTCTTTCGCCACGGTCACACCATCTTTAGTGATAGTAGGTGAGCCGAATTTCTTATCAATCACCACGTTGCGGCCTTTCGGGCCAAGGGTGATTGCTACTGCATCGGCAAGTTGATTGACGCCGCGCAAAATCGCCTGCCGTGAATCTTCGCCGTGAATAACTTGTTTTGCCATAATTTATAACTCCTTAGAAAAATCTTGCTCTCAAATTTCAAATCGAAACATTTGAAATTCTTACTTGCCTTTGCCTTTGGCCGCGCCTTCGATAATGCCGAGAATGTCATCTTCGCGCATAATCAAATACTCATCGCCATCCAGCTTCACTTCCGTGCCGGAATATTTGCCAAACAGCACTTTGTCGCCGACTTTGACAGTCAGTTCAATTTTGTTGCCGTTTTCGACTTTGCCTGGGCCGACAGCGATGACTTCGCCTTCCTGCGGTTTTTCTTTGGCAGTGTCGGGGATATAAAGCCCTCCACGCATTTGTTCGGATTCATCGGTACGCTTCACAATTACACGATCCTGAAGCGGTTTGATTTTAGTTGCCATGTGAATCTAACTCCTTTCGATTCGGTTGAATAATCAAGCGGGTTCGCTTCTCAGCGCACAGTGAGGTTCCCGCTTACGTTAAAGGTCAAAAATAAAAAATGATTGCACCACAAATAGATTTCAGAGGTCATTAGCACTCGCTGAATAAGAGTGCTAATTATAAGAATCCAGCGCGGAATGTCAATGGGGGAAATTTACCAAAGGGGTAAAAATGGGCAAAATCTCTTTTTTGGAACTAGCCCCCCATTACGTCTTTAAACCAGTTGCCGCCGCAAGCGATCAATCAGATTGACTGAGATGCAAGCCAGTAGCGGCATCATTTTTGAACCCCCGTTCAAGTTTCCCGCCGATCTTGCTGAGCGCAAGCCCAACAAGTCTGGCGTGGATGGAGGGTGAGCTGGAACCGCCCCGAACCGGCTCCCCTTCACAATATTTCTTTCTTCAGTTAGCCGATGTCTGCATTGCCCAGGGGACATCGGCAAACTGAGGTTTGCTGGGCAAAACAAAAAGGCGAGTCCATATTGGCTCGCCTTTTTGTTCGTTTCTTCAGGCTCTCAGCTTTTATGCCTTGGTTGCGGCAACGACCTTTTCCGCTGCATCCTTCATCCCATTCGCCACCAGAAAGTTCATCCCGGATTCCTGCAATACGCGTTGGCCTTCCTCGACGTTCGTGCCTTCCAGGCGCACCACAATCGGCACGGTCACGCCCAGGTTCTTTGCCGCTTCGACCACACCGCGCGCGACCATATCGCAACGCACAATACCACCGAAAATATTGATCAGCACGGCTTGCACGTTCGGGTCAGCGAGCAGAATCCGAAACGCGTTCTCGACGCGCTCCTGCGATGCGCCCCCGCCGACATCCAGGAAGTTGGCCGGTTCACCGCCTGCTAATTTGATAATATCCATCGTCGCCATCGCCAGCCCTGCGCCATTCACCATGCACGCGATGTTGCCATCCAGCTTGATGTAGTTCAGGTCGAATTTCGAGGCTTCGATTTCAAGTTCTTCTTCTTCGTTCAGGTCGCGCAAGGCGGCATATTCTTTATGCCGATAGAGCGCGTTGTCATCAAACGTGATCTTGGCATCAAGCGCATAAAACTCGCCGTCCTCCGTAAGCAGGAACGGGTTGATCTCCACAAGCGATGTATCTAACTCAAGCGCGGCTTTCGCCAGCGCCAGCATAAACTTTGAGGCTTTGCCGACAAGTTCGGGGGCGAGCCCAAGACCAAAGGCGAGCTTGCGCGCTTGAAAAGGCTGAAAGCCGACTGCCGGATCAAGATGTTCCTTCAGGATTTTTTCGGGCGAATGCTCTGCGACTTCTTCGATATCCATGCCTCCCGCCGAGGAGGCCATAAACACATTGCGCGAAGCAGCGCGATCCAAGACGACGCCGAGATAAAATTCCTGTTTGATCTTCAAGCCTTCTTCGACAAGCAGCGTGCGCACTAAGCGACCTTCGGGGCCAGTTTGATGTGTCACCAAATTCATCCCTAATATCGCCGATGACACCGCCGTCACCTCTTCCGCCGTTTTCGCCAACTTAACGCCGCCACCTTTACCGCGTCCGCCTGCGTGAATTTGGGCCTTGACGACGACCGGAAATGATCCGAGCTTCGCCGCCGCTTCTTCTGCTTCTTCGACCGTAGTGGCGACGAAATTACGCGGCGTCTTCACGTCGAAGCGGCGCAGCAGTTCTTTACCTTGATACTCGTGAATTTTCATAAATAAGCCTCTGTTGAATCTCGGATAAATTGAAGTTCGGGAGTGTATGGGCGCAATCGCTAAAAATCAACTGAGACTATTGATCCGATGAAGTATGATCGTGAATGATTTGCCAGCCTGCTTTTTTGAATTTCCGAAAAATCAGCGTGTACAGTCCACCAAGTTTCTTCCCATCCGACATCGTCAAGCCCCAGCGTCCGCGCACTACGGCGGCTTTCTTACCCAGCAATTCGACTTCCACATCGCTGAAGGCCACCTTGCCCATTTCTTTGCCTTCGGATTGATACGTCTTGCGATAGCGTTCCAGCACAGCGTCATAGCCTGCGCGTTTGTTGCCGGCGGAATAAAATGTCAGCTTCGGCGAGCGCCAATAGCCTTTCATAAAGTCTTCCAGCTTGCCTTTATTCCAGGCTTCCGTTTGCGCGTCGAGCACTGCGCGAATCTCGGCTTCGGCGGGTGCGTCGGCAGCGTTCTTCTGTGCATGCACAGGCAACAAGAAAAGAAGTGAGAAGGTAATAAAGAGGAGGAAATTTGCTTTCATAGTGTTTGATCCTTTGTTCTTGTGCTGTGGCTTATCTTAGGTTTTCTGCTAGACTTCGCAAGTCCTACGCGACATTCAATCAAACTTTGCAGGAGAAAAAACGATGCGAACCGCAATTGGCCTGGGCTGCCTGGCTCTGGCGCTGGTCATCAACACCGCTATGGCACAATCCACTTCCTTTCGACAAACGCTCACGAGCGTCGAACGCAACCTTCATCTCGACAACTGGCAAATCACCAATCGTGATTTCAACGACACGGCAAATCTGGTCGGTGCAGAAATACACGCTGCACGGCGGCAAGCAGGAAGGCGTGGATGTGATTGTCGTCAACAACGGCAAACTCACCTTTACCGTCATTCCCACGCGCGGCATGAGTGTGCTGAAAGTGGAAATGGGAGACATCACGCTCGGCTGGAATTCGCCCGTCAAAGAAGTTGTGCATCCCCAACTCATCAATTTGCAAGAACGTGGCGGCCTCGGTTGGCTCGAAGGCTTCAACGAATGGATCGTGCGCTGCGGCGTAGAATGGGCCGGGCATCCGGGCAAAGACAAATTCATCAATAACACAGGCGACGAAGCCGAGATGGACTTAACGCTGCACGGCAAAATTGGCAATATTCCAGCCTCCGAAGTTGAAGTCGTGATTGATAGAACTACGCCGCCTCGCATTCGCATTCGCGGGCGCGTGGATGAGCGCATGTTTTACGGCCCGAAGCTGGAACTGTGGACGGAGATTTCGACTGAAGTTGGATCGAATACGTTTCGCATCGAAGACGCGCTGAAAAACTACAGCATCTATGAGCAGGAATTTCAGATCATCTACCACGCCAACTACGGCCCGCCGCTGCTGGAAAAAGGCTCGCAGTTCGTGGCCGCGATCAAAGAGATTCGCCCGTTCAATGCCCATGCGGCTAAAAGCCTGAGCCAGTTTGCCGACTACGTCGCACCGACCAAAGGTTTCGTCGAACAGGTCTACGGCATCATTCCGCTGGCAGATGCCAACAACAAAACTACCGCGCTGTTGCACAATGCCGCAGGCGACAAAGCTGTCACGATGACGTATGACGTGACACAGTTGCCCTATTTCTCTCTGTGGAAAAACACGACCGCGCAGGAAGAAGGCTATGTCACCGGCTTGGAGCCTGGAACAGGCTTTCCGCCAAATCGCAGTATCGAACGCCAGGCCGGACGTGTGCCAAAACTCAAGCCGAATGAGACGCGGCAATTTGCGATTGAAGTGGCGATCCTGGCGGGAAAAGACCAAGTGAATCGAAGCAAATCGCTTATTACGGAGTTGCAAGCGAAGCAAGCGCCCAAACTAAATCCGCAACTCATCAAACCTGAATAAGCTGTCGTTTAAACCTGCGCGAGGCTTTTCCTACAAAGAAATGGTCAAGGGGGAAGGGTTAATGGTAAATTGCCGCGCGTATGGATTTGACTGAGCCACTTAAGGAATTGGTCGCCAACGTTCCCGGTGCCGTCGGCGCGGTGTTGATTGATAATCAGGGCGAGGCTGTCACGTACTTCAGCGCGCAAGATGAAGTGGAGCGCACCCGCTTAATTGCCGCCTATCATCGCATTTGGCTGAGCGATTGCCTGGCGCTCACCGCACAATTGCGGCTGGGCAAGTTAGCCCATTTGATTCGCTCTTATGAGTTTGGCCGGGTGCTCGTAAAAGCCCTGAAGGATGATCATGCTCATCGTGTTGATTGGAACCATTGAGATGTATGTCGGGCAAGGCTTGTGGCAACTCGACCAGATTGGCAAGCTCATTAACGAGGACTTATGACCATTCGACCACCGCTTTGATAAAGCCCGCTTGGGCGTCCAACCACGAAGGAAACTGTTCAATCAACTCACTTTCATTGACACGATGCGTAACCCAGGGACTGATGTCAATTTGCCCGGCTTCCAGCAAGGCAATCGTGCGCTGAAAGTCACTGGCAGTGGCATTACGGCTGGACATCACGGTCAATTCCCGGCGATGAAAATCCTGATCGCGGAAAGTCACAAAATCCAGATGCAACCCCACCAGCATCAGGCGTCCGCCGTTCGCCGGGTAATTGAATGATTCATTCATCGAAGTTGCATTGCCAGTTGCATCAAACACCACACCGGGCATCTCGCCCCTCGTCAAATCGGCTAATTGCTCCGTCACGTTTGCGCCCGCTTTGATCGTGGCCGCGATGTTGAAATGCTCGCGGGCAAAGCGCAGGCGATCTTCGCTCACATCCATCGTCAGAATTTTCACGCCCGCTGCTTTGGCGTGTGCCATTACCGCTAAGCCAATCGGCCCGGCCCCAATCACCAGAATCGTTTCGTCGGGCTTGAGTTGCGCACGAGCCACCGCGTGGCCGCCAATGCTCAGCGGTTCAACTAAGGCAAGCTGTTCCGGCGTCAATGCTGCTGAAGCATGCAGCGTATAAAACGGAGCCGTAAAGAATTCGCGCAACCCACCGTCCACGTGAACGCCCAACACTTGCAGTTTGACACAACAATTTGTCTTGCCATTGCGACACGCCAGGCATTCGCCACAATACAAATACGGCGCGACCGCACAAACCATCCCGGCGTGCAGCCCCTGCGAGTTGGCACCAACATCCACAATTTCAGCACAGAGTTCGTGCCCTAAAATGCGGGGATAGGTGAAGAACGGCTGGCGTCCGCGATAGGCGTGCAAATCCGTGCCGCACATGCCAACGCGCGAAATACGCACGACGGCTTCGCCTGCAGTGGGTTGCGGTTCCGGGATGTCCGCCGTTGAGAATTGACCGGGTTGATCGAGAATAATTGCTTTCATTAAAAGCCTACTTGATTGATTTTCTTTTCATCTAGTTGCGACGCGTATTTTTTCACTTGCCCACGGATTTCAGCAGCTTTGCCAATCAGCGTGAAGACAAGGCTATCGAGCGGATAATATTGGTGAATGATGCGCTTCACATCCGCCACCGTCAGTGCGTCAATCCTGGCAAAGTAATCATTCACTTCGCTATCGCTCAAGCCGTAAATATCCAGTTCGACCAGCAAGCGCGCTAATTGATCATTGGTTTCGATGTCTGGCGGGAACGTGCCTTTAATATACGCCTGCGCGGATTTCAATTGCGTCTCGCTCAAGCCTTCCTTGTGCAGTTGCCGGAGAAGGTCGAGCGCCAGATCAATCGCTTGCACTGTAGTTTCATTTTTCGTGTAGGTCGAAATCACAAAAGGCCCAGCCACTTGGCGCGGCGTAAAGCGCGCCCGTGCGCCATACGTCAAGCCTGAACTCACGCGCAAGGCGTCGTTCAGCATCGAAGTGAAGCGACCGCCAAAGACCGTGTTAACGACTTGTATGCCGACGCGATCCGCATTCGTGCGAGCGATGCCGACATTACCGATCAGGAAATAAGTTTGCGTCGAATCCGGCTTATCCACCAACAACAACTTTTTGCCCTGATAAGCCAGGGGCGCAGCAAGGTTGACGGTCTTCGCGCTTCCCTTTTGCTGCCAGCCGCCGAATTTATTTTGCAAAGCATTCAGCATTGAGGCCGGATCAAAATCTCCGACGACGGCAATCGTTGTCGCTGCCGGGCCATAATTCTGGTCGTAAAAACTCACGACATCCGCGCGCTTGATCGCGGCCAATGATTTCTCATCGCCTTCTTCGGGACGCCCGTATAAATGCGCGCCATACAGGTAGGCATTGAAGTAATTCTGGATCACTGATTGCGCTTGATCTTTGGCTTGCTTAATGCCATCAATGCGTTGCGCCAGTAGCTTTTCTACTTCGGCTTGCGGAAACGTCGGTGTCAGCAAAACATCCGCCAACAAATCCAAGCCGAGCGTGACATCTTTCTTCAAAAACTCTGCTTCCCCACGTACAAGGTCAGCTTCGGTGTCGAACGATAATCTGCCACCAACAAAATCCAGGGCGGAAGCAAGCTGTTCGGCGCTACGCGTCTTTGTGCCCTTGCGCAATAATTCGGCGGTCACAGAAGATACGCCTTCTTTGCCGGTCGGATCGTTGATTGCGCCTGCCCGAATGCCGAGGTGAAAGCTAACGAGCGGCACTTCGGTCTGCTTCATCAAAATGAGCGTGAGACCGTTGGGCAATTTGGTTTTTTGATAAGCCGGGAGTTTGAGCGATTGCTGGGCAAAGACGCTGACTGAGAACAACAGCAGTCCGCTGACTAAGAGTTGCTTGAGTACGTTTTTCATAATCTGGCGTTTCATTTACTCTTTTTCGCGCTGGCTTTCTTGCCCGCCGACTTCGCGCCTTGTACAGCAGGCTTCGCAGCCGCTTTCGCTGCTTCTTTTTCAGGAATCAACGTAGCCACCGTGCGATTTTTTTCCGTGAAGTATTTTGTCACCACGCGCTGCACATCCGCGGCGGTGACCTTGGCGTATTCCTCCGCCACGCGGAACAGCTTTGTGTGATCGCCGAAAAATACTTCGTAACTGCCCAGTGTGTTAGCTTTGCCGCTAATCGTTTTCAGTTCGCGATAAAATGCCGCCGTCAGCGCGTTCTTGGCCTTCTGGAGTTCACGGTCGGTCACCCCGCTGCTTTTCACTTTGTCTAGTTCCTCGTAAATCGCCTTTTCAACGTTGTCAGGCGCGATGCCTGCTTTCGGCTGCGAAGTGATTTCAAATAAGGTAGGGTCAAGTGACTTCTGCATCTCGCCATTCACAAACAATGCGATCTGATCTTTATCCACCAGGCGTTGATACAGCCGCGAACTTTCGCCGGCAAACAAGATATTCTTCAGCACTTGCAACGGGTAATAATCCGCGTCCGCTGTTTTCGGCACGTGATAGCCCAACATCACAATCGGCAATTGCGCGAACTTCCTGACCGTCACGCGCCGCTCACCCAATTGCTCCGGCTCCTGCGTGGTGACCGGCGGTGGCGGGTCGTGGGAGGGAATCGGTTCGATGTATTGCTGCGCCAGCTTCACGATGTCCGCAAACTTCACTGCGCCCGTCACGACCATCGTGGCATTCGAGGGCGAATAGCCCATCGCGAAATGCTTTTTCAGGTCTTCCATCTGCCAGTTTTCAATGTCCACCATCCAACCAACCACCGGCCATTGATACGGGTGCGCGGTGTAGGCTGCCGCCCAAAGCTGTTCATTGAGCAGCCCAAAATTATTAGCATCCACGCTTGAGCGTCGTTCGGAAGCCACCACGCCGCGTTCGGATTCAATGATCTTGGGATCAAAGGCGAGATATTGAATGCGATCCGCTTCCATGTCGAAAATCAACTCCAGCGCGCTGGGCGTGAACCAGTCTTGATAGACGGTCACGTCATTCGACGTGTAAGCATTATTATGCCCGCCCGCCGCTTCCATCTGAATGTCGAATTGCTTCGGCCCAAACTTCTTTGCGCCATTGAACATCATGTGCTCGAAGTAATGCGACAGGCCAGTGGTGCCAGGCCGTTCATTGCGTGAACCGATGCGATAGAAAATGTACAGTGCCACGCTGGGAATCGAATGATCTTCATGCACCAGCACTTTCATGCCGTTTTTTAGTTGGTGAGTTTTGACCTCGATAGTTTGCGCGTGTAGGGCAAGCGGCATGAGCAGGAAGAGAAGCAAAGTAAGTTTTTTCATAAGCATTGGCAGTTGAAACTTCATACCGCAGCAAAGCTAGTTTTTTTCCGTTAGTGTGTCAACCGACTACCGAAAGCTTAGCCGCAAGCTTCCGCTCCACCGTCGCGGCGCACCAAAATGCGTGCCTTCAAACGGGTTTCCGAAGTTGTACGCGAAGGCCTTATCAAACAAATTCTGCACATCGAATTGCAACGCACAATTCACGCGCTCTTGTCGCCACAACGTGATCCCAGTCGTGAAGTTAAAGATCGTGCGCGGCTTCACGCGGCCACGCTCGAAGTTGACCAACTCGGATCCAAGCGCAGACTTCAAATCTTCCAAGCGTTCCGCCTCTACTTCCAGCGGCACGCCGCTTTCGTGTCGCCCGGAAAAGCTCAGCAACAAACTGCTGCGCTGATGTTGATAGTTGATCGCAAAGCTGCCGGTGTTGCGTTGATCCTGATCAGGGATGAAGCGCGTGCCAGGGCCGATTTCGATGAATTCGTCCGTCAAAAACAACCCGCCATTGATCGGCCCGATTTGCAGCAAGCGCATGTTCGTGTAGCTCAGATAGCCCGATAACCCTTTGCGTTCCGGCACGTCCAACCGCACGTCAACACCGCGCGACCAGCCTTTGGCGACACTGTTCGGCGTGATGATCGTCGTATTGAAAAACACGTTCGGATCGCCTGCATTGCGGAAGTTGCGCCACCAATGCACGGCATCGAGTTTGAATAACCCGGCCACATCCTGCGAAAAACCGATTTCGTAGGCGGAGAGTTTTTCGGGTCGAATATCCGTGCCGCCACCAGCAGGGTTGTCTTCAAACGGCGAGAGTTCGCGCGCCTGTGCCGAAGATGCAAGCAACAAATTGTCCACTTGCGGCGGCATGTACAACCGATTGAACGAAGCGCGCAGCGCAGTCTTGGTTTTCGGGATGTAATACACTGCGCCGAGTCGCGGGCTGAATTGCTGATCGCGCACGAGCAACGTGGAGCGGTCGTAGCGCAATCCCAGTTGCACATTCAGATTTTTCGCCACATCAAAATTGTCCTGTGCATACGCCGAAAACTGATGGCGCGTGACGCGATCCCGAAAGACGAACGGATCGTCGTCGTCAAAGGCAAGCGCCCGTTCGCTCACTTCGCGCTCTTCGGCCTCTTCTTCGTCCGTCACATAAAACTTGAAATATTCGCGCGGCGAAACACGCTGCACTTCCAAGCCGGTTTTGAAATTATGACCGCCGCGCATGTGCGACAGACTGGCGACCAAACCATTGCGCGTATGCTGGCGATCTTGTTCAGCAAACAACGGCAACGCGCGTTCGTTGCTGCGCAAAACGGATTCGTGCGTGCGATGAAAATACGCGAGGTTCGTGACCGTGTTCGCGTCCCACACACGCTGCCAACTGATGGCCTGGCTATTGTCGCGCAAGCGTTGCTTCATTCGTTGACCGTGTTCCTGCTGATCTTCATCGTTGGAAACATTGAAGCCGGAACCGTTCGCGGAAACATTGAAGAGCAAGATGTCATTCGTCGTCGCATGCCAATCACTGCGCAGATTCAAGGTCACGCCGCCTCCGTCGTTATTGAAGTTGCGCAAATCTACGGGATCAAGAAAGCGCCCCGAGCGATGCGTAGCACCATTAAAGAAGAAGCCGAATTTCTTGCCCAGTTTGCCACCCAACCCCGCTGCCAAATCGCGCGTATTGAAATCTGCGCCGCCCAAATGCAAAGCCCCGGTCAGCGGCGTATCAATCCCTGACTTCGGATGTACCACGACGACCGAACCATTGCGTCCGCCAAATTCTGCCGGAATATTGCCCGTAAGCACCTGCATCGAATTGATCGAATCGGTATCAATCGGACTGGCCGACACGGCATCTAACCGATCCACAATCGGGACGCCGTCAATCACATACAACGTGCCGTCGTCCACGCCGCGAAAATGCAGCAACCCGTTATTTTCGGTCGCGGTTCCGGGCGCAGTGGCGACGATTTCCTGCAAACCGCGATTGCGATTGACGCGTGGATTGCGGCGCACGAAATCTTCGGCCATCGTCACTTGCGTGCTGCCAGAATCAGGGACAACCAAACCTTCCTGCGCCGTGATGTCAATCGAGATGTGCGTGCCGACAACGCGCAATTGCACTGCAACCAGCACAGGCACATTCGAGCGTACCGCCACGGGCTGCGACAGGATGGCAAAACCATCTGCCGTGACCTGCAACGTGTATTGATCAAGCGGAAGGTTATTGAAAGCAAACTCGCCGCGCGCATTTGTTTTGCCTTGATAATGATTGCCCGTGATCGCGTTTTCCAGTTTGACGACCGCATTTGTCACGACCGCGCCCGCTGCATCAGACACCATACCGCTGACCGTGCCATGCTGAATTTGCGCGCCAACAGGAAGGCAAAAGAAGAACCAGCACCAGAATGTAAATTTATAATGAGTCATATTGCTTCGCTTAACGCACACGATCCAACGCCCAGTCTAACAAGTCGTTGGCACGTTGTTCATCATCCGCCTCGGCAATGATACGAAGCATGGATTCTGTATTTGACGCACGAATGTGCAACCAGCCGTCCGGCCACGTCAGCTTAATGCCATCGCTGAAATCAATGTTTACGGCATCGGCGGTTTCGACTTCCCGCCGCACATCATTCAGTTTCGAGAACAACAACTGCGGCTCAATCGGCACGTGATGTTTCCGCATCACCGTTTTCGGAATATTCGCCGCGACCTCGGAAATTCGTTTTCCCGTCGTGGCCAAATATTCCAGAATCAAGCCAATCGTCGCGGCACTGTCGTTCGTGTAATGCACTTCAGGAATCACGACCGCGCCATTGCCTTCGCCACCGATGACTGCTTGATGTTCGAGCATCGCTTCGGAAATGTACGATTGCCCGACGGGTGTGCGAACGACTTGCGCGCCATACCGCGCCGCGATTTTTTCAAGCACCGAACTTGTCGAGAGATGCGTCACGACCGTGCCGGATTTGGTCTGAAGCCTGATGTCTGCCGCAATCGCCAACGTCGCTTCTACAGAAAGTGGTTCGCCCAACTCTGTCACAATGCCGAGCCGTTCGCCGTTCGCATCGTGCGCAAAACCGATGTCTGCTTTCCCTGCTTTCACGACCGCGCGCAGTTGCGCCATCGTTTCGCGTTTCGGCTCTGGATTGTGCGGAAACGGCGCGCGGATGTCATCGTTGACGGACAACACAGTGCAGCCCAACTCCTCCAACCAACGCGGGCTAAACAAAGCACACGCGCCGTTGCAACAATCCACCGCCACCGTCAATTTGCGCGCGCGAATCGCTGCGACATCAAACGTCGTTTGCAATATTTCAATATGATGTGCGATGGCATCGCGGCTTTCGATGCGCGTTTGCATTTGATCCCACGTCGCCTTTTCAAATTCGCCCTGATGATAAATGTCGAGCAGTTCTTCAGCCTGCATCGCGCTCAAATACAAACCGTCGCCGCGCACGAATTTCAGCGCGTTCCAGGGAGCCGGATTATGCCCTGCCGTAATCGAAATGCCGCCGCTCGCCTGATACTTGGCAATCGCCAATTGCAAGCTCGGCGTCGGGCAAATGCCCAGGTCAACCACTTCGCAGCCCGTCGCCAACAGTCCCGCCAGCACTGCCGAGCGCACCATTGCGCCTGAAGGCCGCGTATCCCGACCAATCAGAATTTTGCCGCCGTCCAGATAGGTGCCGAACGCTTGTGCGAATTCGACAATGAGTTCCGGCGTGAACGTTTCGCCCACAATGCCACGCACGCCTGTGATGCCGATTTTTAAGGGTTTCATACTCAACGGCGTGAAGATTTCTTGACTCCAATTTCTCTGGCTTGAATCAACAAGCGTAAGGCTTGATTGACCGAGGCGTCGTCAGGAAACACTTTGGCAATGTCCGGTTCGAGCGTGACGCGATGGATTCGCACCATCTTCGTTTTCGATGAATACCCTGGCCCACGTTTAAGGATGGGCATTTTGGAAAAGTCATAATGTGGGAGAACGTCGTCTTCCAGTTCATTTGTATTTTTCTTCTTCATAATCTCCCTGTTCTTGTTTGTCGGCTTCACGCGCGCTGATTATGCGGATGGTGCTGCCTCGCTCCGTGTAAACAACCACCAAAGCACGCCAGTCCGAAGACTCTCCAAGAATGACGTAACGTGGTTCTCCAACCGAATGTATATGATCGGGATAGACCAAAAAGAACGAGTCGTCAAAGACCGTCTGCGCTTCCTCAAAGGACACGCCGTGCTTCTCCAAATTGAGAGCCGCTTTTTTCTCGTCCCATTCGAACACTACTTTCACCCGCCGCGTCTTCCGTGCCATAAAATCCATCATCACATATTCGCCCAACTGATTCGTAGTCGTGAAATAGGCTTTGCCTTGCGCGACTTCGGTTAGCTTTTTGACGAACTCGACTAAATAGTAATCATCCGTCAGCATAAACGTATTGATGATGATGCCGGATTTGCGGCAGGCGGCGGCTTCGGCAAGCGTCGCGTCAATAATCACCGGATCAAGTCCCATCGAATTTTTGTAGAGCTTGCGGCCTTCGCCTTTCTTGCGGCTCAGGCTGAACGCGTCGCCTTCGACGAATAACGCAGAGGGCTTGCCGTCGGTAATCATGATGATCTGCTTCATGTCCTTGCGCTGCGCCATCAGCATGCGGCGCGCCAGCTTCAACCCTTCGCAGGTGTTCGTGTGATACGGGCCGACTTTGACGCTGCCCAATTTGGCGAGCGGCACTTCTTCCGCCGAATCGTGAAACAGGAGCAGCTTCAAACTATCGCCGGGATATTGCGTGCGAATCAGATGTGAGAGCGCGAGCGCAACACGTTTCGCGGGTGTAAAGCGATCTTCGCCGTATAAAATCATCGAGTGCGAGCAATCCAACATCACGACTGTGGCGCACGACGATTGATACTCCGATTGCCGCACCATCAAATCTTTGTATTCCAGATTAAGCGGCACGCCCAGGCCTTCGCGTCCGATTGCATTCATCAATGTCGCCGTCACGTCCAGATTGATGGTGTCGCCGAATTCATACGGCTTCGACGCTTCGTGCGCTTCGATGCCGGTGGATAAAAATTTTGTATCGTGTCGCCCAAACGAAGCCTTGCCCAAACTGCCCATCAAATGCTTGAGCGTTTTGTAGCCCAGAAAATCAATGCCTTTTTCCGTGACCTCAAATTTAATGCGAACGTTTTTGTAATCTTCGATGTCGCCCTGTTGCTGCTGATTGCGAAAGCGCGCGCGCTCCGATTCGCCATCGCCTTCGTCGCCCATCTCCAAACCTTCCTCTTGCACCTTCAAATAGCCTTCGTCAATCAGGCGTTGAATCAGCTTGTCAATCAGCTTCTCCAATTGCTCATTGCGTGCGTTGCCTTCGGCATCGAACAACTGTTCGTACTGCTCCTGATCGAGCAAGCCGGAGTTTTTGAGTGCATCCCGAATCGCATCGCGCAAGGCTTGCAGTGCGTCTTGTGGATTCTTGAATTCATTAAAGTCATCGTCATCATCCCAGCCACGCCAACGTCGCATATTGCGTTGCATCTGTTCGTTGAAGCCGCTTTCGAGCAGGAAGTCCGACAGCGCATTCATCAATTCTTCGAGACTGAGGTCGTCCCAATTTTCCGAAGACCATTTGGAATATTTCGTCGAGCGCATAATGAAAACCTCTAGTTACTGCTTATCCTTCGGCGCGCCGCCAATCAACGCCATCAAGCCACCATCCACATCGAACGCGACGCCGTTCACAAAGGATGCGCTATCACTCAACAAGAATGCAATCGCCTCAGCAATTTCTTCGGATTGCCCGACACGACCAATCGGATGCAAACTGACACAGGCATCAATCATCGCTTGCGGGTTCGGATCGCGCGCAACCGACCAGCGCCACATCGGCGTGTCTACTGTGCCGGGACAAACGCAGTTCGTGCGAATTCCTTCTGCGGCATAATCCACTGCCAGCGCGCGCGTGAGGCCGAGCAGGGCGTGTTTGCTGGTCACATACGCGACTGCACCTTGTTGCGAGCCGTGCGATTGTGCGGAGCCAACATTCACAATGCCACCACCGCCACTGGCACGAAGATGCGGAAGGCAATGCTTGGCCATCAGGAACGCGGCATTCAAATTTACCGCCAACACTTCATTCCACAAATCCAGTGAAGTCTCGTCTGCTTTGCCGTAGCGTTGAATGCCAGCGCTATTGACAAGGGCATTGAGGCCGCCAAGCACGGATACAGCTTGCGCGACGACGGCTTCGCATTCATCGGGATGCGCTAAATTTGCGGGCAGAAAAATTGCGCGTTCATCGTTCGGCCCATCCGCAGCGGGTTTGACATCCACCATCACGACGCTTGCGCCGCGCGTGTGCAGCAAGCGGGCGGTAGCTAAACCGATGCCGCTCGTGCCGCCAGTGATAAGAGCTTTCATTGATTCAAAATTCGGCATGTTCAGATTTCCTTCCCCAAAAGCTTAGCGACTTTCGCATACACGCCGCTGACAATTTCCTTCGCCGCCGCTTCCGTTTCGGCTTCGGCAACGATGCGAATAATCGGTTCCGTATTCGATCCACGCACATGCAGCCAGCTATTCGCAAACAACACTTTTACACCGTCGCGCAAATCCATTTCGCATTCGGCATAATCGCGCCGAATCATCTTTCAGCACCTCGGCGATCTTGTCGGACGGGCATTCCAGCTTTTCTTTGATAATGTGATAGCGCGGGAATTCAGATAACAACTGTGACAACGATTTACCCGTGTCGGCGAGCAGATGCAGAATCAGCGCCATGCCGACCTGACTGTCGCGGCAATAATTAATGCGCGGATAAATCACGCCGCCGTTGCCTTCGCCGCCGATGATCGAATCTACGGCCTGCATTTTTTCGGTGACATTCGCTTCGCCGATTTTGGTGCGATGCAAGACACCGCCGAAATGCGCTACAACTGGATCAAGCGCATGCGCTCGTCGAAAGGTTGGTTACGACCGCGCCGGGCGTTTTGCTCAAGATGTAACGCGTTGCCAGCACCAACGTATAGTCTTCGCCAATCGGCTCGCCGGTTTCATCTACCACTGCCAACCGATCCGCGTCCATATCCTGCGCAAAGCCCACGTCCGCGCCGCTGTCTTTCACCAGTTGGCAAAGCTCACCGATGTTTTCCGCGACCGGTTCCGCGCCGCGCGGAAATAAGCCGTCCGGCGTCGTGTTGATGCTGACGACTTCTGCGCCCAGCGCTGCGAGCAATTTGGGCGCAAGCTGTGAAGCCGCACCATTGCACGAATCCAACGCGACTTTGAGTTTACGCGAGGTGTAGGGTAGTGCGCCAATGGCCGCCAGAATCGCCTTGATGTGAACATCTCCTGCGCCCGCGAGCGGTTCGACGCTGCGCATATTCGCGCCGGCAATCTTGGTGTAATCGCCCTGATGATAAATGTCGAGCAGTTCGCGCGCCTGCCCCACGCTCATAAACAGTCCTTCGGCATTGATGAATTTCAGGGCGTTCCATTCTGCCGGATTGTGGCTCGCGGTAATGCAAATGCCCCCGTGCGCTTTACGCTCGCGCACCAGCAATTGCACTGTCGGCACAGGACAAATATCCAGATCAATCACACGGCAGCCGCTGGATAACAAACCCGCGATGACCGCTTGCCGCACCATTTCGCCCGACGTGCGAGTGTCGCGTCCCAGCACAATCGTACCGGAGCCGACATACGTGCCAAAGGCTTGGGCAAAGCGGGTGAGCAAGGTGGGCGTAAGTGATGCGCCGATGACGCCCCGTACGCCGGAGATGCTGATTTTAAGTGTTGGAATTGCGCGCATATAGTTTTCGTTCAGAGTTCAAGCTTCAGCTTGGTTTTAGGGTGTGCGGGCGTAAAGCCAAGCTGAAGCTTGAACGCTGAACACCTACCCCGAAATGCTTCCGTTTTCGTTCAGACTGGCTATTGTGGCAGCCGTTTCAATTCGTGACAACTGCCCGCCGCGATTTGCAGCTTGCGCGAATCTTTGCGATATTCTCTGGGCACTCCAAACTCAAGAGGACTTTATGAAAACCTACAAACTCGCAGCCTTGTCGCTGACCATCGTTCTTTTCACGTCTCTGGCCTTCGCCCAAGCCCCCGCGCCAATGCCGGAAACTTACGCTGTTCAGGTACAAGCCAGTGTGCGCGTCAAAATGCGCGATGGCGTTTCGCTGGTCTGTGACATCTATCGCCCGAAGGCGGAAGGCAAGTTTCCCGTGCTGCTGATTCGCACGCCGTACAATCGCAAAGACCCGGCAACGGGGATGTACCTGGCTGCACGCGGTTATGTTTCGATTCATCAGGACGCGCGCGGTCGCTTCGAGTCTGAAGGCGAATTTTATCCGTTTGTGAACGAAGCCAACGACGGCTACGACACGGTGGAATGGGCGGCGGCGTTGCCCTACGCCGACGGGCGTGTCGGGATGCATGGCGGCTCGTATGTCGGCGCTACGCAAATGCTCGCAGCTTCTTCGGCTCCGCCGCATCTCGTCGGCATCTTCCCATACGTCACGGCGATGGAATATTACGAAGGCTGGACGTACGAAGGCGGCGCGCTGATGCAGTGGTTTGCGGAATCCTGGACTTCGGGTCTGGTGATTGACACGATCTACCGCAAAACGGCGGCGCTGAATCGTGCCAAGCAGTGGGCCGAGCAATTGCCTGTCGAGGACTATCGGTTGTTTAGTTCGCCGACCCCAGCCGAGGTCGCGCCGTACTTCCGTGATTGGGTCGAGCACGAAGCGAACGACGAGTATTGGCGCAAGGTCAAAGTCTCCGATCACTACAGCAAAATGAACATCAAGGCGTTGCACTCCGGCGGCTGGCACGACATCTTTTCGGGCGGCTCCATTCGCAACTTCATCGAAATGCAAAAGCAGGCACCGACCGAAGAGGCGCGCAAAGGACAGCGGTTGCTGATGGGGCCGTGGGCGCACGCGGCGACTTCGCCCGAAGGCAAAATTGGCGATGTGACGTTTGGCAAACAGGCCGTATTGGATATGAACGCGACGATTGTGAAGTGGTACGATTACGTGATAAAGGGCAGAAAAAACGAATTCGCGTCCGATGCGCCCGTAAAGATTTTCGTGCTCGGTGACAACGTCTGGCGCGATGAAAAAGAGTTTCCGCTGGCGCGCACGAATTACACGAAATATTACCTGCACGCAGCGAAAGGTGCGAATTCGAGCAATGGCGATGGCGTAATTTCGACGGCGATGCCAAAAGCCGAAAAGCCTGACGTATTTGAATACGACCCGATGAGTCCGGTGCGCACGATTGGCGGTCGGTTGTGTTGTGGCGGTTTGCCGCCAGGGCCGTTCGATCAAAGTCCGAATGAGGCGCGCTCCGATGTGTTGGTTTATTCGACGCCACCGCTTACGCAAGACGTGGAGGTTACGGGCTTCATCACGGCTGAAGTATATGCGGCAACGTCAGCCGCCGACACCGATTTCACGGCGATGATCGTTGACGTAGACGAGAAAGGCTATGCACGCTATTTAGGTGACGGCATCATTCGCGCGCGCTATCGCAATTCGACAGAAAAGGCCGAGCCGATTGAGCCGCACAAGATTTACAAATACACGATTGATTTGTGGGCCACGAGCAATGTTTTCAAGGCCGGGCATCGCATTCGGTGTATGTCAGCAGCAGCAATTTTCCGCGCTTCAATCGCAATTTGAATACAGGCGAGAAAACGTTTGGCGGCACGCGAATGGAGAAGGCCAAACAGACGATTTATCACGATGCCGAACATCCGTCAGCGATTGTGTTGCCCGTCATCTCGCGCAAATAAAGTCCCGGATTGTCGGCAAGAGCGTATTGGCCTATAATTTGCGGGCTATGAAATATCGAGTATTGATTCACCAACAAGCGGAAGACAACTTCACGGCATCCGTGTTTGAATTGCCCACGCTTGTGGCGCAAGGAAAAACCGAAGAAGAAGCTTTGTCTGGTGTCCAAGCAACGCTGACAGATTACTTGTCGCGCAGCAAGATCGTAACCCTTGAAGTGGAAGCACACCCCGTCTATAAAAACGCTTTGCTGCAACATGCGGGGTGTTTGAAGGATGACCCTAGCTTTGACGAGTTTATGGAAGAAATGCAGCGTTATCGCCGTGAAGTAAACGAGATGGAAGCCGCGAAACAAATTTTTGAAGAAGCTGCTTAATGTCCCTTTACGTCCTTGACACAGATCACTACACCTTTTCTCAGCGCGGACACCCAGTAGTTTGCGCCCGTTTAGCCAATCTCACAAATACTGAAGTTGGGATCACAATCATCACGGTTGAGGAACAGTTTCGTGGTCGCTTCGCGCAAATTCGTGCGGCTAGAAACGAGGCTGAAACAATTGCCGCTTATGGTTGGTTAGAAGTAGCAGTCAAGTTGCTCAAGGGCGTACAGGTTTTCACTTACGACGAACGCGCCAGCCAAGTTTATCAGTCCTTACGCCTACTCCGTCTGCGCGGTGGCACGCAGGACTTGCGCATTGCAGCCATCACCCTGGCGGTTGGCGGCATTTTGCTAACGCGCAACAGCCGGGATTTCGAGCAAATTCCAAATCTTTCTTTCCAGGATTGGACAATTTAGTGACTGGTCGGCGTTGAGATCACACGATGGGTTTCGTATTTAAAGTTGAGCAAGAGGTTGTCGTCCGGCTCGGCTTTGACAACGACCTGGTAGGCGGAGGGAAAGTGATCATAGCCTTCCTTCTGCAACTGCTTTTGCAACTCAAGCAGGTTTTCCGGCGACGAGAAAAACTCGGCAGCAGCCTGCGCACCAGCGGAATTGAGGCCCGAAAAAATCACCGTACGATGTTGATCACCCGTCGAACTTTCGCTCGGCAGGATAGTAATTAAGCCATAAACCTCGATGGTGCGAAATTGTGCATCGCGTTTGATGACATAAGGCGAGGTTGGCTCAGACGCCGACGCACGGCTGACGATGGCATTCAGGTAATGCACAGTCAGCGGGCATTTCTCCAAAAAATGGGTGATCGCGGGGCTGTATTCCGGGGCCCCAAAGAGAATTACGTTACGCTGCCGCAGCGTCGGCATGGTGGTCACCTTTTCGGGCAGGATGTGTGCTGAACTGCCCGCACTGGTCAAGATTTTCAGGGCGGCCATTGCGCCCAGCGAATCGCCCCAGTAGGTGCCATTCGTTGTGACGGATAAAACCAAATCCTGCTCGGTGATGGCGCGAAATTTCGGTCGAATCCAGGCCTCTAAATCCGGTGCCGCGCGATGCACGGTGGGGTCATTGCTGAACAGCCCTGGCTCCGGGTGAATGGACAGGCTGGGCGGATTAGCAATACAGATCAGAACATCGGCATTGGGTGCCAGCAGCGGCCCCCAGGCTTCTATCAAAATAGGCGCAAGCGCAGTGGCGTGGCTGGCCGACGACGGCTCTCGCAGAAGGAAATAAAACACGCCCGCACAGAGCCCCGCGCAGACCACGCCCGCCAGAAAAGCCGGAAAAAGATTTTTCGCAATGACCGGCGGCGGCGCGAATTCGGCGGAAGCAGGTGGCAAGGAAAGCGGCGCGAACGTAACTTCCAAAGGCTCCAGTTCATTTGCTTTGGGCAGGGGCAACGCGTGCTGTTCGACAAAATGCGGACAATACGAGCCTTTCGTCAACTCGATCCGCAAGGGCGCATCCGGGTTTTCGTGCTCATAATATTCCAGCAATTTTTTCCGCAAGGCAAAGGCACGGTTGCGCACAACGGAATCATCACCAGGCGAATAATTCGGCGAGCGCCCTAACGCCTCCACCCCAATCAAATATTCGGACAATTCCGCGCCGCGCCCGCTCAACTCCATCTCGCAGACAAATTTCAAGAAGCTTTTCAACTGATCAGCACGAGCAAACGTGTTACTTTGCAACACCGCCTCTAACGCGACTTGCTTTTGCGCTACTGTAATAATCTGACCCGTTTCAATCGCTGCCTCGTTCATAAGTGCTTTAGCTAGTTAAGGAGTAAACGTTGTGCGTGCATGTTAGCAAACGTTTTGTAACGCGCCAAGGCCTGCCTACAACTTGTCAGGTATTCATGCTGGGTGTATAAGCTGTGTGGATACCTACCACTGTAAGGATAAAAAAGAAGTACTGACAGATTTAGCTTTGCTGTTTTCGATCCATTGTCTTTTGTCATTCCGGCTGCTGCGGATTGGGCAGGGATCGTTACTTGGTTAGAGAATTAAAAGATAATGCAGGCGAAAGGCTCACTGATAATGCCAGTCTTTCCCCCATCACTTATTTCTCCTCGCTTAATTTTGCTGGAATGAAAAACGTGCGTTGCTAGTCATCTTTAAGAATACACAACATCAGTAAAGGAGATTCGATGAGAAAACAATTTCTTCCTTCCCCTATCGCATTGCTTGCGGTGCTGTGCTTGTCCATATTGGCTTTCGGACAAACAGACCGCGGCACAATCACAGGAATCGTCTCAGACACTGCGGGAGCGGCAATTCCAGGCGCAAGTGTCACAATTACAAATACTGCCACTAACAGCACATCTTCGGCCATCACTACCACTGATGGAATTTATGTAATTCCCCAACTTCCGCCCGGTACCTATAAAGTCCGGGTTGAGAAAAGCGGCTTCAAGATTTCTGAAATCAGTCAATTGACATTAGTCGCGGGAAATACGGCAACCGCGAATATTTCACTGACCGTAGGAGCCGTCAGCGAAACCGTCGAAATTGTTAGCAGTGGCAGTGCCCAAGTGCAAACTGAAAATGCCCGATCCAGTACACAGGTCGCAGCCAAACAAATTGACCAATTGCCCCTCGTCGTCGCGGGTACGATGCGTAGCCCCTTCGATCTCTCCTTGCTGACCCCCGAAGCCAAACCGCTCGGACTCGGCGGACAAGCGGGCGTGGGCGGCCCCGGCTATGATTCAACTTTCTCTATCGGCGGCGGACAAGGCGGCTCATGGGGCGTGACGCTGGACGGCGCATCTTCAGGTACTTCGCGGTTCGGTTCGACCGAATGGGCGAGTTTGAATACGCCTTCAATTGATGCCATCACGGAGTTTTCCGTTGACACGAATGGCTTCAAAGCGGAATCAGGGCGCGCGCAAGGCGGCAGCCTGAACTTCTCTTCCAAGTCCGGCACGAATCAGTATCACGGCACAGTCTTTGAGTATTTGCGCAACAATTATTTTGATGCACGTAATTACTTTGAAGACAAACGTAGCGTCCTGAAACAACACGACTACGGTGTCTCGCTTGGTGGCCCGGTCAGAATTCCCTGGCTCTACAACGGCACAAACAAAACCTTTTTCTTTGGCTCGGCGGAATGGTTCCGCAATCGTGCCGGATCGAACGACTCAATTTTTACTGTCCCAACACCAGAAATGTATCAAGGGGATTTCCGCCGTTGGGTAGACGCGAATGGGAACCCGCAAAAGATTTATGACCCCGCCACCACCAGGGCGAATCCTGCCTATAATTCCGCGCTCCCAGTGACCGAAACGAATCCACGTTTCATCCGTGACCAGATTAGCTGTAATGGCGTCTTGAATACGATCTGCGCCAATCGCATCAGCCCGCTGGCGACGAAATATTTGCAGCACGTAGGACAATCGGTGCTGCCGAACGCCGCAGGCGCGCCCGGCACGTATTCCTACGTCAACCGCAATTACCGCGTGGCGACCGGAAGTACGCTGACGCCGTGGACGAAGTGGAGCATCAAGCTGGATCACAATTTCTCGGAAAAACACAAAATCAGTGGACTCTATAATTATGGTCTCAGCGAAGTGTTGCCGGGCGTGGATGGCCCGCCCACGTTGCCCTTGACGGTCAGCAATTTCCGCTACACCACGCAGGATAGTCACAGCTATCGTGCGAACTACACCTGGACAGTCAGTCCAACCGTCGTCAATTACTTGTATGGCGGAATCAATTGGTGGAAGCAATTTAATTACACGCCGAATGTGGGCGGTGGTTGGAAGGCCAAAGGCATTTGCCTGCCAGGCGTGTTTGATTGCGACTACAACTTACTGAATCTGGAATTTCAGGGCGATGGCTACACGCCCTGGGGCGGTTCGGCAGGAGACGGCTCCGAAAATCCGGTCTTCACGCTGGGCAATGACCTGACCGTTATCAAAGGGCGTCATACGCTCAAAGGCGGCTACCTGTTTGAGCGGTTGCATTACAACGGATTTGGTCGCCAATCCTTCTCCGGCGTGGTGCGCCCCAGTCGCGCCCAAACAAGTATTCCCGAAAGCACCAACTCGCTCTTAGGCGGGGGCAATGCTTTTGCTTCGTTTCTATTGGGACAGGTCGCAAGCGCGCGCACCGAAAATGATCGGATTGTCCGCCAATACTGGCGCGGTCATGCCGCGTATATTCAGGACGATTGGAAAGTCAATCAAAAGTTGACGCTTAATTTTGGGTTGCGTTACGAAACGACTTTGCCACCACTGGAACGCGACGACAAATGGAGCGACTTTGATCCATTTACCACGAACCCCGCCACCGGCACGTTAGGTGCATTGCGTTTCGCAGGCACGGGGCCAGGTGAGGTCGGGAAACGTACCTTAGTTGAAGGCTGGTACAATGGCTTTGGGCCGCGTTTCAGCTTCGCCTACAGCCCAAATGAAAAGACGGTTGTGCGTGGCGGAGTCGGACGCACCTTTGGTCTGGTCCGCACCACCAATGGCAGTACGCACTTTGCGGGTGCCATTACCATCTGGGATATTAGCAGCCCAGACGGAATCAACACGCTGTTTCCGCTGGATACAGGATTTACCGGGATCAATGCTGCACCGCAGCCACCGAGCGTCAATCCGGCCTTTTCCAATAACGGGGGAGTAGATTGGTGGCAATATCAGGAAGTGTCCCGTCTGCCAGAAAACTGGAACTGGACAATGTCCGTGCAACGCGAATTGCCCGGCAAGTTTTTGGTCGAGGCGTCCTACAATGCCAGCATCGGTGCCCATCTGATCTCTGGCCTGTTGAACTTCAACCAATTACCATCGCGCTACATCACCGATCCGAAAATTCAACCGTTGCTGAGCAGTCGCATTGATTCGCCTGCGGTCATTGCGGCAGGCTTCACCAAGCCCTACGCATCCTTCCCGAACAACTTCAGTTTGGATCGCGCTTTACGTCCGTTCCCGCAATATTCGGACATCAATACGGGCGGCGGCAACGGCGACCGCAGTGGTCATTCCACGTACCATGCATTAGTGCTGAAGATGGAGCGCCGCGTTAGCACTGGCCTCTACCTGCAAGGTTCGTATGTCTGGTCGAAACTGATTACCGATACGGACACCGTAGATGGCGGCGGACGGGCGATGGATCATTACAATCGCCGCTGGGAAAAATCCGTCGGCGCGTTTGATCTACCGCACAATGTCAAATTTAGCTGGATTGCGGACTTCCCCTGGGGCAAAGGCCAGAAATGGGATTTGGGTGGTTTCGGCAATGCCCTCCTCGGCGGTTGGCGTGTCGCGGGCATCCACGTTTACACCAGCGGTCAACCGATTCAGTTGTCGGGCGGTGGCATCGGCCTCGGTGGACGCAGTGCGGCGGTGGTCAAAACACTGGACAACTGGGTGACGGAAATTCCTGACAATCCCAATATCCGCGCGACCAGTGGTTTTACCAGTTACTTTACCTCTGTTTGCAACATTGCGGCGTTATGCAATGCCACCGGACAGGTCGTAAACCAGCCGACGGTGTTCGGGCAAGCGCCGCGCTTTAATGGACGCGCCCGCCGGATGGCCAACCTCAATGAGAGTGTCTCTTTGCAGAAATCCTTCTTCTTCACCGAACGGGTGAAAATGGATTTCCGCTGGGAACTTTTCAACGTCCTGAATCGGGTGGTCTTTGATGCACCGAATAGCAATATTGCCAGCGGCACGTTTGGACGCATCACCAATCAGTTCAATAGCCCACGCCGCATGCAGTTCGGGCTGAAGGTAATCTTTTAAAACGGTAGTTGGTAGTCAGTAGACAGTAGTCGGTGGAAAGAAGATAGTATTTGCTTTTCTATTGACTACCGTCTACTAGCTACTGGCTACCAATTGACTAGGGATTGCATCACTGAGTATTATCGCGCTATGAATAGCGTTACTATCGAAGAAGTGACCGATGCCGCCGGAAATGGCGCGCTTGTTTGAGCAAGCGCACCGAAACTTGATGTGGTTTAGCGACCATGCCGAAGAATTGGGGGTCTTTAAGTTGCATCGTGGTCGCTTTATTGCGGTCTCTGGCGGTGAATTATTTGTCGGCGATAGCCGTGCTGAAGTGGATCGTCTGGCCCATGAGAAGCACCCGGATGAAATGCCCCATATTCGTTTCATCCCACGCAAAAAGCTGAGTCTAATCTATGCGTGTTAACGGAAGGTGGTTGCCCTGCGATGACGGAGTCATCCGACCGCTAGTGGGAGGGCTGGTGCGGGTGGCGGATGGGCGCGAGGTTGAAGCCGCTTTTTTGCTGGACGCTGGGGCTGACCGCACGGTTTTCAGCCCTGATTTTCTTGCCTTGTTACAGCCCTTAGAAGTGGTTGAGTCAGAGCCAACGCAATTGGCAGGTATCGGGGGACAAGCCAACGCTACCACGGTACAAACGACCATCAGTTTTTTCAGGGATGATGGGAAGTTAGTGATGGTGCGTGGAATATTCGCCATTTTCACGGAAGCCGGGAGCATTGATTTGTCCGTGCTGGGCCGTGATGTGACCAACAATTTCGGCGTGATTTACGATTACCCCAACCAGAGAGTGGCCTTGCTTGCGCCACCGCATTTTTACGAGATCAAAGCCTGAGCAGGTAAAAGCTGGCGGCGTCCGTCGTCGGAGTGACAACGACAATCATTCATTTTGCGAGGAGACTTCTACTATGGTTCGCTCAATCAAATATACAACTTTTGCGCTCATTGCCGTTTGTAGCGCCTGGCTACTGCTGCCGGTAGTCAGCAGTCAACTCGCCGTCCCTAAAGAACTCCGTGCGCAAAAAAACACGTGGACGCCGCTGATGGATTTCCTCGCGCCCAAACGTCCGCGCGTCACCGACGAGCAGTTGGCGAGAATCAAGAATCTACAAATCGAAAACCTATGGGGGGCAGTGCAAAACAAGGGCTACAAGAATTGCTTTGTCAGTCACCTCAAAGCTACGCAACCAAGCCTCAAGATGGTGGGGCGCGCCACCACACTACGCTACTTGCCAGTTCGTCCCGATGTGGACGAGGCGGTGCAGCAACTCGCTAAAGAAGGCGATTGGGATTACCGCTTCAATACGCGCGGTGGTGAAGATGCTCATCCCGGCGATGTTGTGGTGGTCGAACTGGGCGGCATGGTCGAACGCGCTACGTTTATGGGGACGATGACGGGGCTGGCGATCAAACTGCGCCAGACCAATGGCATTGTCGTGGACGGCGGCATCCGCGATTTGAATGGCTTTTTGCAATGGAAAGACTTTCCGGTCTATTATGCGGGCGCTCACGCTTCTGCAATGGTTGACCAAATTGGTGTCGAATGGAATGCACCGATTCGCATCGGTTCTGTAACTGTGCTACCGGGCGATGTTGTCGTAGGCGATGAAGAAGGAATTTTGTTCTTCCCGCCCCAAATCGCGGCGGAAGTAATCGCGGCGGCGGAAACACAGACCTACAACGAAGACTTCAAAGAAGAAGCGCTGCGCAGCGGCAAATATAAAACGCGTGACATCTATCCCCGCCTCAGTCCTGCGGCGGAAAAAGAATTTGAAGAGTGGAAGAAGAAACATCCACGCAAGCAGTAGAAAATCAGTACAGGAATTAACGCAAAGAGGCAAAGGAGCAACGGGACAAAGCAGCTTTTGTCTGAAACTATAAATCTCCTTTTTTCCTTTGCCTCTTTGAACCTTTGCGTTAGTCCCGCCATCTTGGGAAAGGCCTTCAATGAAACCGCTACGCTTGTTCGTCCTGACGATTAGCCTGTTGTTCGGTTGCTTTCCGTCTGCCAGTCAGACCAGCGGCTTCACCATCGAACAAGTGTTGAGCGCGCCTTTCCCCGAGTCCCTTGTCGCCGCTCCCAGAGGTCAACGCCTCGCGTGGACATTTAATACTGAAGGCAAGCGCAATATCTGGCTCGCCGATGGCCCCGCGTTCAAAGCACGGCAACTCACCCCATACAATCAGGACGACGGTCAGGAAATCACGCAGTTGACTTTTTCGTCCGATAGCAAGTTCGTCTTTTACGTGCGCGGCGGCGATCCAAATAGCGCAGGCGAAATCCCCAACCCAACCAGCAATGCCGAACCTGCCGTGCAAGCGGTGTACGCGGTCGAATGTGAAACGGGACGTATCAAGCTGCTGGGCGAAGGCACCGATCCGAAAGTCGCTCCGACAGGCGTGCAAGTGGCCTATAGTCAAGGCAGCCAAATCTATCTTGCTTCCGTGCTTGGCAATACGAAGCCACAGCCGCTGTTCATTGCGCGCGGTAACAACGATTCGCCGGAATGGTCGCCGGATGGTAAACAAGTCGCTTTCGTCAGCCGTCGCAATACGCACAGCTTGATGGGCGTCTATGATGTCGCCACCAAAACGATTCGCTGGATCGCGCCTTCGATTGAACGCGATGCCTATCCGCGCTGGTCACCAGACGGTAAACGCCTGGCCTTTATTCGCCAACCGGCGCGCAGCTTGCGGCCACGCCCGATTTCGGAAGACATTCCCGATCCGTGGATGATTATGGTTGCCGATGTCGCAATGGGGCAGGCGAAAGCGGTTTGGCACAGCGGTAAAGGCCTGCGCGATTCCCTGCCCCGCAGCGAAGACGTGTTGCAATGGGGCAAAGGCGCGAATAACGAAGACCGCCTTGTGTTCATTTCCGAGATGGATGGCTGGCGACGATTGTATTCCATGCCTGCGAACGGTGGCGACGTGATTGCCTTAACGCCAACCGGCAGCGAAATCGAACACATCGCGCTGACGCCCAATAAACGGACGATCTATTTTTCGTCCAATCACACCGATGTAGACAAACGCCATCTCTGGCAAACGGATGTCGCAAACGGGAAAACCAATCGGGTCACTTTTGGTGAAGGCATTGAGTTAAGCCCAGTCATTACCGGGGACGGCTTATACGTGGCGCATTTCTTTTCTGATCAGCAACGCCCCGGCGCAATCCAACTCAGTTCGCTGACAGGGGAGCCAGGGCGCAGTATCAAAATCACTTCGTTCCCGAAAGACTTCCCGGCGGACAAGCTAGTCACACCACAACAAATTATTTTCAAAGCTGCCGATGGGTTAGACATTCACGGACAGCTTTTCCTGCCGAAGAATGCACGTCCAGGCGAAAAGCTTCCTGCGGTAATCTTTGCGCACGGCGGCCCGGTACGACAGATGTTGCTAGGCTGGCATTATTTGTACTATTACCACAACGCCTATGGCTTCAATCAATGGCTGGCGAGCAAAGGTTATGCCGTTCTGTCGGTGAACTTCCGCAGTGGCGTTGGCTACGGCTACGACTTTCGCCAAGCCCCCAAACGCGGCGCACGCGGCGCGGCGGAATATCAGGACATCGTGGCAGGCGCACGGTATCTGAGGTCACGCTCTGATGTTGATGCGACACGCATTGGCATGTGGGGCGGGTCGTATGGCGGCTACTTAACGGCGCTGGCCTTAGCGCGCAACTCTGATCTCTTTGCCGCAGGCGTAGACATCCACGGCGTCCACGATTGGTCAGCGCGTATTTCCACTGCGAACTGGATTGATGGTGGCAACCGCGATGCCGCGAAGATCGCGCTTGAATCGTCGCCTGTCGCCGCCGTAGACAAATGGAAAGCGCCGGTACTGTTCATACACGGCGATGATGATCGCAACGTGGCGTTCTCCCAAACCGTGGATTTGGCGGTGCGGCTACGCGAACGCAACGTGCCATTTGAGCAAATCGTTTTTCCCGATGAAGTCCACGACTTTTTACTGCATCGCCACTGGCTCGAAATATACAAGGCTGGGGCGGAATTTCTTGATCGCCACCTGAAACCAAATCGAACGGCAGCAAAGTAACAGAGATGTATTCAGTTGATGAAAAAGATCGAGTTATAGAGGTCACAGACATCCCCCAATCATCTGTTGGTGCGCCACTCCCAATTATCATGAGCGATGAGTTCATAACAGTGGTGGCTTTTTATTTACAAGATACACCCGACAATTGGGACGGAATATCTGTTTGCGTAGTTAGCGCGGAAACCAATGGAGAACCACTTGCATTGGTTAAGTTTTCGCATTGCTATGCTTCAATGTTTGGCCCACCGAATGATGAGGCATTTGTCGGACATCCATTAGCCAATCGAGGCTTGACACCTTATGGTGCTTTCAGGATTGAAAACTCCTCCTGGATTCGCCACCTCGAAAAAATGAATGCTATCCACATACATCACAATCCCGACCGATTTTGGTCACGCAAACACTATGTATTGTCCTTTCACGATTCGACTTTTGAATGCGTGGCGGACGGGTACACAATTGAAATACACGAGAGTTCTATCAGAAATATTTTGCCGAGAATGGTAACGCTTATAAACGCAACCTAACTTGCCTTCTCAGATTTCTTTTCCAACAACAATCAACTTATGAATCGTCGCAACCTTCTCCAATCACTCTCCGTCGCAGGTGCAGCTTCCCTGCTTGGCTCCAAAGAAGCCCTAGCCGAGGCGCTGGCACCGAAACCAACTCCAAACTATGCGCAAGCCATGAAAGGCTTGCCGCCTCTCAAAATCACCAACATCAAAACGATTATGACCGCGCCGAATCGCATTCGGCTCGTCGTGGTCAAAATCGAAACCAGTGAACCCGGTCTTGTCGGCTGGGGCTGTGCTACGTTTACGCAACGCGCGCTCGTGGTCAAAACCGCCATTGATGAATACCTTGCGCCCTTTCTGAAAGGCCGCAACGTGGACGAGATCGAAGACATCTGGCAATCCAGTTATATGTCTTCATACTGGCGCAACGGCCCCGTGCTCTTCAACGCGATGAGCGGCGTAGACATTGCGCTCTGGGACATCAAAGGCAAGCGCGCCAATATGCCGCTCTATCAATTGCTCGGCGGCAAAGTGCGGCATGGCGCGGATTGCTATTTCCATGCGGCGGGTAGGGACTTTGCCGAATTGAGTGACCGCGTCAAGCCCGCCATTGAACAAGGCTTTCGTCACGTCCGCATTCAATCCGGCGTCGAAGGAATGGCAACGTACGGCGCAGGCGGCGCGAACCGCGGCACTGGCGCAGCAGCAGGCAGCGCGGAAGCGATTGGCCCGACCAATCCCCAAGCCATTTGGGAATCGGCGAAGTATTCGCGCATGGTGCCGCGTATGTTCGAGGCGATGCGCAAACAGTTTGGCGAGGATGTCGAATTCCTACACGACGTCCACGAGCGCGTGACCTTGCCCCAGGGCATCCAGATTTGCAAAGACGTGGAGCAGTTCCGCCCCTTCTTCATCGAAGACCCCTTCCCGCCGGAAGACAACGCGCATTTCACCTTGCTGCGCCAGCAATGCGCAACGCCGCTGGCGATGGGCGAACTCTTCAATACGCAGCAGGAATATCTGCCGCTCATCAAAGACAAGCTGATTGATTTCATCCGCATCCACATCTCGCAAATCGGTGGCCTCAGCCCGGCGCGCAAAGTGGCGGCGCTCTGTGAATACTTCGGCGTGCGCACCGCGTGGCATGGCCCCGGCGATGCTTCGCCGCTCGCGCACGCGGCGCAATTGGCGCTGGAATTGGCCAGCTATAATTTCGGCGTGCATGAAGGCTCCGGCTTCCCGAAAGAAACGCAGGAAGTTTTTGCCGGTTGTCCCGAAGTCAAAAACGGCTACATGCTCGCCAATGAAAAGCCCGGCTTAGGCATTGATTTCAATGAAGCGTTAGCCGCGAAGTTCCCGCTTCCGGCAGGCCCACCGAATTTCGATTATTCGTGGGGCACAACGCGCCGCAAGGATGGCTCGGTGATTCGCCCTTAAACTTCAATTGATCGTTAGGCGCGCCAGCATCCTGCTGGCCTTGTATTCGAGTGGTGGGCCAGCAAGATGCTGGCGCGCCTAATGACTTTTGCTTTCCATCAACCGCAGTAACTAACAGGAGATTGGGGTATGTTCCCACAAAGAAAGTCTCTGACAGCAAGCCTAATCGCACTGCTTACTGCCTTACTATTCACCACCGCGAGTTCGGTATAAATCTCTACGGGAAAACAGATCGCATGGCAAATCCCTGGACGGCAAAGGCAAGCGAAATCAGCGCATCGGTTTCACGGAACCGCCGAGAATTCCTGCGGTCGCTGACTGGCGCTGCCTGCGTTCGCCCCTTCCTGAGCGTTTCCGCGCCGCCGTCTGCGTATGGCTGGCAAAGCCCGGCGCGACGAGCCATCGTTGTGACATTCGGCGGAGGCTGTCGCGACGAAGAAACACTCACGCCGCTGGGTCAGCAAAACGTTCCTTATCTTCTCCGGGAACTGCTGCCACAGGGGACATTCTTTACGCATGTAGAGAATCGCGGGATTCTGGGACATTACGTCGCCACGGCCAGCCTGACCACGGGCGTCTATGAAACCTTTGACAATTTTGCCGCGGTTCCGCCGCAAGCCCCAACGGTCTTTGAATATTTCCGCAAGGATTTGAAGCGTCCTTTGCACGATGCCTGGGTCGTCGCTCCCAGCAATGGTTTTAATCGCATTGGCAGCAGCGATGTCCGCTCTTTCGGGCCTGGTTATGGCGCACAGGTGGTGCTGCCCAAACGCTTTCTCAAACAGGCCCTGGCGGCTAAGACGACGGAGGGGATGACTGCGGGGACGACGGGCGATTACGCGCGGCTGTTGCAGGACAATTACGAGACGCCGCTGTTTAGCCCGCAGCTCGCGGAAAGCAGAACCTCGCTGGATGAATTCGCGGAGTTGCTCAACCTTTCGGTCAAGGATTTTGTCACGCAGGCGCTCACGCTTTCGAGTGCGGACGAGCTGTCGCTTTATGTAGCGAAGCGGCTCATGCGCCGTTATGCTCCGCGTCTGCTCTGGCTCACGCTGCACGATATGGATGTCGCGCATGCGGGTTGCTATTCGCTGTATATCGAAGGAATCCAACGCACTGATCGCCTGTGCCGCGAGATTTGGCGCACGATTCAAAGCGAGCCGGAGTACGCCGGTAAAACAGCATTATTCATCCTGCCGGATTTTGGCCGCGATTCGGATGGCAGCATTGGTGGCAACGGATTCCAGCACCACCGCACGGGAGACGCACTGTCTCGCACGACGTGGATGTTGGCGTTGGGGCCAGGCATTCACGCCAATCGTGTCGTGGATCGTCCGGTCGAACCTTTGGATGTTGTACCCACGCTCGGCGCAATGCTTGGCTTCGATGCCCGGATGGCGCGCGGCAAACCGCTGAGTGAATTGCTTTAGGAACGTGTAAAAAATAAGTTGTAAAGGGATCAATTGCCACTAGCTAATGGTCTTTGAAAATTAAATCCGGCAACCGTTTTTGCAGCCCCGTGAGGGGCGGCCAGAAATTAGCCAGGGGTGAAGGCGCGAGCCGCAACCCCTGGAACCGCCAATAACATTCCCAAGCCCCGGCAGGGGCGACAGACGGTGACCTCGTCCAGCGTCCCTTCATGACGCGCTTTCTTTGCGCCAGTTCCGGTGGTTGCACCACCGGCTAATCTCCGCAGCCCCTTCAGGGCAAGTAGCCGGATTTAGTTTTCAAAATTTTTCACACGTTCTTTAGCTCCCATAGTTCGCATGGCACTTCCTATTCAGGACAACCATTTCAAGGATTACCCGCCTGAAGCCAGGCGCGTGGCGACCGGTCACCTTGAATTGCTGCGCCAACTGCCAGCGGCATTCACGCCGCTGTTGTTGCAGCAGATTCATACTTATGACTGGCGCTTTCCCGCCGAACGCCGTGACATTGATCGGCAGCTTAAGTTTCTCAAATCACTGGCTGAGGCTGATCGTCGTCGGCTTTTCACTGGCTTTGCGCAACTGAAACTTCCGGCGCTGTTGCTGGCTGCCAAGTGGGCAGCTTCACCGGTGGAGTTCGCTGAGCAACTGTCCCATCACCTCTGGACGACGGGCCAGATTGATGCCTTTCATCAAGCCTCGGAGGTTTATCTGAAAGCGGTTTTCGCCGCCCTTCCCCATCAGCCGCCCGCGGCGTCAAGACTTGGCATCGCCGTGATTGGCAAGGGCGTCGAACGGAATACCTATCCGCTCTTTCGCAAGTTACGACCGCATGGCTCGCGCTTCACCAATGTAAACCCGGCGAACGGTCTTAAGACGCTGCTCGCTCACGTCGAGGCCAGAGCAACCGCGCACCCTTCGCCCTTCGCGCACTGGTATATTGATGGCGGTCAGGCGGAACCGGTTTCGCATCCTCATCTCGCCAGCATTTCGTATCACGGACTCACACAAAATCGTCTGGCGCTGTTGCGCAAAACCAACAGCGCGATTCAAGGCGGAATCGCCGGTCCCAAAGAACTGCTCTCATTGCTGCACGGATTGCAGCCCGAAGAAATTGGTTTTGACGCGGCGGGCCGGGATGGCGCTATTCTCAACCACTTTGCCACGAGCCTTTTAACCTCCGGTTCGGGCACTCAGATTTTCAGTACAAGTTTTGTGCAATGGGCTACGCGCGAGCTTTGGCGTCGCGCCCAGCCATTAACGATGCTGGCGCGGTTTGCGCCACGTCAGCGGCAACGCCCGATGAATGAACTGCTTTCAGGAGATGAAAAGACTGTCGAAATGGACGCGCCTGGCGCGCTCATTGATGCCGATATGGGAGCTTACTATATGTGGCTTGGGCAGCAACGCCTTGCCGGTGCTGAACAATCGTCATTCCTGATCTGGTTCGAAGATCACGCTGAAGCATTGGTGGTTGCTCCCGCGCTCGCTCGCAACACGGAATCCAATGACCGGGTGGATATGCGTTGGTTGCTGGCGCAAACAGGTTGATCGCATCACAGCAGAGGAAGCGCATCACTCCTGGGAAAAATTGACCCATAGCGGAGGCTGTGGTACACAACTTTCAGGTAATCGGTTATGTGACCTGTTACCAGTCCACAAGTTTTACGCTCTGCCAGACATAGGCGGAATCTATCTCAAGTTGTTGCTTGCTTCGGTACTTGCACATAAATCGCGTCTGTGCCGGAAGCGGGTTTTAGTCTTTCTTTCATATAACCTGTTGACGCCGGCAAACTCGCCTGCGTTTACGCAACTGCACCGCGATTTTCAGCAACGGCGCACGCCGATGAAAGTCGCACTAATCTAATTTTCAAGGAGACTCTATGCACAATCCCCGAAAGAAGTTTTCGGCAGTGCTCATACTGGCAACCGTGCTGGCAATGGGACTCGCCACGACGACGTATGGGCAGATAGACACCGGCTCCATTTTGGGAACGGTCAAAGACCCCAGCGGCGCGATTGTTCCCAATGCCAAAGTAACGTTGCTCAATACGGCGACCTCGGTCTCGTTTACGACCGACACCAATGTGTCCGGGAACTACTCATTTCCCGCCATCAAAACTGGCGCATATCAAGTGACGGTCGAAGCGCCCGGCTTTAAGAAAAGCGTGCGCTCCGGCATTCAACTCAGTATCCAACAACAGGCGGAAATAGATTTCACCCTGGAAACCGGCGACATCAGCCAAAGTGTCGAAGTCACCGCTGCCGCGCCCTTGCTGCAAACGCAGGATGCTTCCGTGGGGCAAGCCGTCTCCGGGCAAACCATCAACAATTTGCCTTTGAATGGCCGCGATTGGACGTATCTGGCGCGGTTGAGCGTGGGCGTCAATCTGCCGCAACAAGGCGCACGTGCGGCGTCGCAATTTGCCGCGAACGGCATGCGTCCCGCGCAGAACAACTACCTGATTGATGGCATTGACAACAACACCAGCAGCGTGGACTTCTTGAACGGTACGGCTTATGTCATCAAGCCGCCGGTTGACGCCATCGGCGAATTCAAGATTCAAACTAACTCGTTCAGCGCCGAATACGGACGCGCGGGCGGCGCGGTGCTGAACGCTTCGATGAAATCCGGTACGAATGAGTTTCGCGGCGTGTTGTGGGAGTTTTTGCGCAACGATAAATTCGATGCCAACAGCTTCCCGAACAACTTTCGTGGCATCCCCAAAGCCAAGTATCGCCAGAATCAGTTTGGCGGCGCACTCGGCGGCCCGATCATAAAAAGTAAAACCTTCTTCTTTGGTGACTTTGAAGCCACACGCATTCGGCAAGGTCGCTCCATCGTCGCGTCCGTTCCAACCGCGCTCCAAAAAGCCAGCGGCTACACGGATTTCTCAGATTTGATTACACGGCAAGGCAATCGGGTGCGCGGCACCGATTTGCTGGGGCGTTCGATTTTGCAAGGCACAATCTTCGACCCGGCCACAACGCGCCGCGTCACGTCCGGGCAGGTTGATCCGGTCACCGGTCGCACCGCCACCGGCACAGGCTTCGTCCGCGATCCATTTCTGAACAATCGCATCCCGGCCAATCGTTTGAGCGCCAGCGCGATCAAACTAATGAACCTGTATCCGGCTGAGAATTTCATTCAGGCCGGGACACAAGGCAACAACTACAACACGATTCGCAATTTGACCGATGATGCCAATTCGTTTGATGTGCGCATTGACCATAACTTCAGCGAGAAGGATCACATCTTCGGGCGTTATAGCTGGGCGGACATCGTGCGCTTTCGCCCCGGCCCGTTTGAAGGAGTGGCCGACGGCGGCGCGTATGGCGATGGCAATGAAAAAGTGCGCACCAGCGGCTTAGCCATCAGCTACACGCATTCGTTCTCGCCCACGCTGCTCAACGAAGCACGGCTCGGACTGAGCCGCGAGCATTCCAATCGCCTGCCACCGCTGGGCAATGACACGGCGAACATTCCCGGCTCGTTCGGCATCCAGGGCATTCAACAAGTCGAAGGTAACGGCGGATTGCCGCCACTCAATATCGGCGGCTTAAATCGGCTCGGCGCGACCACGTGGCTCGTCGCTGATCGTTTGAGCAACACGACGCAACTCACCGACAATCTCACGAAGACTTATAAAAACCACACGTTCAAAGGCGGCTTTGAATATCAATACATTGACTTCCCGTGGGTGGGCCCGCCGTACGCGCGCGGCAATTTCTCGTTCAATGGCAATTATACGTCAGCGCCTGGTTTGGGCGACGCGACGACCGGACGCGCGCAATTTCTGCTCACCCCCGTGAATGCCACCGTGCCGGGTGGAGTGAACATGGTCGGCGGCGTGAACCAATTGCAAGCCTCGCCGTTTGGCAGCATTCCGAATTATCGCACTTACTGGGGCGGTTATTTTCAGGACGATTGGAAAGTGAATTCCAAGCTGACGCTGAATCTCGGCTTGCGTTGGGAGCATTTCAGCCCGACGAACGCCAAAGATTATGTGCAGGCCAATTTCGTCTCAGGGCCGGGCAAGCCGCGTTTCATCATTCCGGCGAGCCGCAAAGATAATCCGCGCGTCTCGCAAAGCTTCCTCGACGGTTTGGCGAAAGACGGCATTGATCTCGTTTATACCGACGAATTCGGCTCCGGCATTGCCATAACGCAGAAGAAGAATTTCGGCCCGCGCTTCGGCTTCGCTTATCAGTTTAATGAAAAGCTGGTCGTGCGTGGCGGATACGGCATTTATTACGGAGCGTTCGAGAATCGCGGCGGCAACCCGAATCTCGGTTACAACTATCCGTTCCAGTTCGATTTCAACTTCCTCACGCCGAGTGACGTCGCACCGTTGATTTATCCCGACGGTTCCGCCGCCACCATCGAACGCGGTTTGTTGGGCGTGCCGCTTGACCCAACCAAAGTCAATGCCAGCGGCCTCAACCTGCGCGGCATTGAGTTCAATTACAAGACGCCGTACACGCAAGGCTACAACATGACCGTGCAGTATGAATTGGGTTCGCGGAATTCGATTGAAGTCGGATACGTGGCTTCGCTCGGACGGCATCTGGAAGCCTTCATCGGCACGAACCTGCAAAACAAGATTCTGCCGCCAGGACAGGGGTTGAATCCGCAAAACTACGTGCCGTTCCCGACCTTCGCGCGCGGTTCGTCGTATGCCGCAACCGCAGGCAACAGCCATTACCACGCCTTGCAATCCAAGTTCCAACGACGGATGAGTCAAGGGTTGGACGTGCTGTTGTCATACACCTACAGCAAAACGCTGACGAACGCGGGCGATTTGTTGAGCAACGGCGGCGCAGGCGGTTATCGCGCGGTCGGCATTCTGGGCATTGGCAACGAAATGGCACGCGCGAGTTTTGATATGAAACACGCGCTGGTCTTCAGCGGGAATTACGATTTGCCGATTGGCAAAGGCAAACAATTCCTGAGTGGCATGAATGGCATCGGCAACGCGGTGCTGGGCGGTTGGAGTACGAACTGGGTGTACTCGTATTACTCCGGTCAGCCGCAAGTGATTGGTTGCACGATTGCCACGACGGAAGGCTTGGGCTGCAATTCGTTGAAGGTCGCAGGCGTAAATCCGTATCAGGATGTGCGGGACGCGCAAGGCTACAAAGTGATTTGGAACCCGGCAGCGTTCACGAATCCGCCCCGCGCGACGACGATTGGACAAACCGATTTGTCACCCTTGGGTGGTGGTCGCAATCAGTTAAGCGGCCCACCGCAATTCGGGATTGATTTCTCCGTCTTCAAATCGTTCCAATTGACGGAACGCATCCGTTCGGAATTCCGGGGCGAGATGTTCAATTTGACGAACTCCGTCAGCTTCAATATTCCGACCTCGAACTTCCAGGCGGCCAATTTCGGACGGTTGGAAGGACAGCGGAATAATCCGCGCCAGGTGCAGTTGGCATTGAAGTTGTATTTCTAACTTCGAGCGTTTTTACCGCAAAGGGACAAAGGGGCGAAGCGACAAAGAGCTTACTCTGATTGATAGTCTTTGCTCCTTTGCACCTTTGATCCTTTGCGGTAAAACGTTTATTGAGGTGGTTCCCGTTCGTATGCCACATCGTCGCAGCATTACAGTGAACGTTTGGCTCTGTGGATGGTTAGCGTGTAGCTTGATCGCCGCCGTCGCCCAACCCACGAAAACCGCGTCACACCTAGAACAACAACTCAAACAAGCCGTCCGAAAAAACGCCCAGAGCTTTGCGGCAAATCATCAGATCGGCGAATTTTACCTGCAACAAAATCAGTTCGCACAAGCTATTCCCTATCTCGAAAAAGCCAGGCAACTTGAGCCAAATCATTACGCGAACGGCTATGACTTGGCGCTCGCCTATTTCCGCCTCAATAATCTCAACAAAGCCCGCGCAAGCGTTCAGGCGTTGCTCACAATTAAACCGACCGCGGAATTGTACGCGCTGCTGGGCGACATCGAAGACAAAGCCAACAATCGAGAGCAGGCCGCCGAAGAATATCAACGCGCGGCGCGGCTGGACGAAAGCGAAGACCGCTTGCTGGATTTCGGCAACAGCCTGATTAAAATTGGCGCGTATGACGGCGCGGTGCAAATCTTCGCTTACAGTCTGAAAAAATATCCACAATCGGCGAAGCTGCGCGTGGGGTTGGGTATCACGCACTATACCGGCGGACGCTATACCGAAGCCGTCAAAACATTGTGCGAAGCGGTAGACCTTGATCCGACTGATCCCCGGTCGTTCGTCTTTTTGGGCGAGATGTACGGTGTCGCGCCGGAACAGGCGGAGGAAGTTACGAAGCGGATGGCACAGTTCGTCCAGCTTTACCCGAAGAATGCCCAGGCGCATTTTTATTATGCTGTCAGCCTGTGGCAAGGGCGCGGCGAGACAGCTTCGTCCGCCGACCTGAGCAAAATCGAAGGCTTGCTGCGCCGGGCGATCACGCTTGATCCTGCCTTAGCGCCAGCCCATTTAGAACTGGGGGCGTTACTGTCAGGACAACAAAAAAACACCGAGGCGATTGCCGCCTTGCGCACTGCCATCAAGCTGCAGCCGGACGTAGCAAAAGCGCATTATCGCCTGATGCAATTATATCAACGCACCGGACAGCGCGAATTAGCGGCGCGGGAGTTGCAGCTTTTTCAGACGCTTAAGGCACGTGAAACAAAACCCGAAATAAAGCTCTATCCCTGAGGCGCATCGCTTGACGGAAATTGCTTTCGCCCCTAGCATCGTTGCCGTTACCTGCGAACGTTCCGACCTTCAATAAAAATGGCAAGGTTGAAAACAAAGAGGGGGACGCGCAAGCTATTCAGGAAAACACGACGAAATATTTGCGGAGCAAACGCGACGACATTAAATTCTTCAGCGCGAAGCCACCTGGCATAACACGCTGCCGCTATAGGACGGTTATTCGCCCTTAACAGAAAGACACAAAAGTAACGAATGGAACAAGAAATCCTTGATCTCGAACAGCAATGGGTAACTGCGCTGCTCAACGGCGATGTGAACTCATTAGAAAGCCTGTATGCAGATGGCATCGTGTACACGCACACGAATGCGACGACCGACACCAAAGCAAGCTATCTGGCGAAAATGCGCAGCGGCGATTTAACCTACCAATCATTAGATCGCACCGAAATCGCGGTGAAGCTCTTCAATGCTACGGCGCTTGCCACCTGTCGCTGGGTAGCGCAGTCCATCGCGGGCGGCGTCCATTACCAGATTGATGCCCGCTACCTGCATGTGTACGCCCAATGTGACGGCGCATGGAAATTGGTCGCGCATCAATCCACGCGCATTGTTTGACCGTGTAGAGCAAACTTTCCAGTTTGCTCTGGTCGCAACAAGAGATCACTTAGGGAAACAGGAGCAAACTGGAAAGTTTGCTCTACACAGTCAGAACGCAAATGTGCATAAAACAAACGCTCCTATTTCACCTGTTACTATTTGCCTTGAGCCTGACCGCAGTTGCCCAAACCGCTCCGAGTAATTCGGAAGCGGAAATCCTCAAGCAAGAAAAAGCCTGGCGCAACGCCTTGCTTACGGCGAGCGACGAACTGGAAAATCTCTATTCCAAAAACCTGTCCTACAACGATTGGAATGGCACGGTGCATGCGCGCGCGACGCTCATCTCCGATGTTAAGTCGGGGCGGCTCACATATCAGGCGATGAAAGCACGCGCCGAAACCGTGCAGGTCTTCATCAATACCGCCATCTATACCTGCGAGATGGAAATTGCAGGCCACTATGGCGAGACATCTATTTCACGTGTGGCGAAAATTCTGCACGTTTGGGTAAAAGAAGCGCAGACCTGGCGACTCCTTGTGCATCAGACACAAAAAGCCTCGCCCCAAATCCCCTAACACGGCGTAACCGCCAAACCTTTTGAAACTAAAATGAATATGAAAAACTTATTGCTAACCTGCTTACTCATTTTCACCTATGCGCTGACAGGCCTGGCGCAAGGCAATGCCGCCGAACAGGCCGTTCTCAAGCTCGAAGAGGAATGGGTTGCGGCGCTCATCAAAGCCGATGCCACCGTGCTGGAACGCATCTACTCTGAAAGCTTGACCTATACGCATTCGAGTGGCGCAACCGATACCAAAGCGATCTACATCACCAATCTGAAAGCCGGCAAAACCAAATACGAATCGCTGGTACGCGAAGACGTGAAGGTGCGTGTCTATGGCAACACGGCGCTACACACCAGCAAGACCAACATCAAGCTCGTCAGCAACGGGCAACCGCAAGCCTTCGCCGTCAAAATGCTCCACGTCTATGTGAAGGAAGGCAAGAACTGGCGGATGGTGGCACATCAAACGACTCGACTCCCGTAAGTTAAAACCCCAAAAAAAGGAATTTTCCATTTGTCATTTGTCATTTGTCAGTGGCACGTTTTCATAGAGTTGCTACGTGCCGTCAGAACAAATGACAAATGACAAGTGACAACTGCTATGACTTGGCCTCAAATTTACGATCCTCTCGGCAACTGGGTGCTCTCTACCCTTATCGCATCCATTCCTGTTTTGACCCTCTTTTTCGTGCTGGTAGTGCTCAAAGCGCGCGTCTGGTTTTCAGCCCTATGCGGCCTGATTGCGGCAGTCTTGTTAGCCACGCTGGTTTTCAAAATGCCCGCCGTCTTAGTAGCGGGAGCCGCTGGACACGGCTTTATTTTCGGGATGCTGCGTATTGCGTGGGTCATCGTCGCTTCGATCTTCCTCTACAACATTGCGGTGCAAACCGGACAGTTTCAGGTGATGAAAGATTCCATCGCGGGACTGTCGGGCGATAAGCGATTGCAACTTATCCTGATCGCCTTTTGCTTTGGCGCATTTTTGGAAGGCACCGGCGGCGGCGGCGCACCCGTGGCGATTGCAGGCGCGTTTCTCATCGGCCTCGGCTTCCAACCCTTTCAAGCGGCGGTGCTGTGTTTGATTGCGAACACTGCGCCAGTCGCGTGGGGCGGCGTTGGCAATCCGATTCGCACACTGGCAGGCGTGACGGGCTTACCCGAATTCCAATTCAGCGCGATGACCGGAAGAATCCTGCCCATCATGTCTTTCATTTTGCCGTTCTGGTTGGTGCGCAGCATGGTGGGATGGAAACAAACCATCCAGGTGTGGCCCGCCTTGTTCGTGAGCGGATTGTCCTTCGCCGGGATGCAATTTTATTGGTCGAACTTTCAGGATACGGGCTTGGTAGACATCGTGGCCGCCATCTTTTCGCTGCTGGTGATGGTCGCGTTTTTGAAATTCTGGAAGCCGAGCGAAGTCATGCCAGTCAGCCAGGATTTGCCCGAATTATCTCATCACCACACGGTTGCCGAAGTGCTGAAAGGCTGGTCACCCTTTATCGTCGCCTCGGTTTTGATTTTCTTGACGGGCTTGCCAGCAGTACAAAAACACCTGACCTTTGATGCGCTCAAAACGCCGATGCCCGCACTGCACAAGGCGGTCTTGAAGATGCCGCCGGTCGCGCCGGAGCCTAAACCCGAAGAGGCCATTGTTGATCTGAACATTTTGAATCTGCCGGGTACAGCCGTGTTCCTGGGTGGCTTCATCGCGGCCTTATTAGCGGGTATGCCGCTCAGCAAAACGCTGCGTATCTTTGCCCGCACCTTCGTCGAAATGATTCCGTCACTGGCGGCCATCAGCTTTATGGTGGGATTGGCCTACGTCACGCGCTATTCGGGGATGGATACGGTGCTGGGGTTGAGTATGACCGGCACAGGGATGTTATATCCTTTCTTCGGTACGATGCTCGGTTGGATCGGGGTTGCATTGACGGGCACCGATGCAGGCTCGAATGCGTTGTTCGGCAACCTGCAAAAAGTCACAGCAGAGCAGTTGCATCTCAGTCCGATTCTGATGGGCGCGGCCAATTCCGCGGGCGGTGTAATGGGCAAAATGATTGATGCGCAATCTATTGTCGTTTCCAGCGCCGCGACGCAACAACAAGGCAACGAAGCCGCGATTTTCAAGGCGGTGTTCTGGCATAGTTTGGTATTGGCGTCGTTGGTTGGGTTGATCGTGATGTTTTATGCCTACGTGGTGCCGTGGCTCATTCCAGGCTAAGTGGGTATGCCAGTCGTACTTATATGTGATTGAAGAGGAGAGACTGCCATTCCATCATCCGCTTCCACAACAAAAATCCAGTGGCTCTTTGCCACCACTATTTTCCTCGGCGCTGGCCTGTTATTTCTGGTGCAGCCAATGATTGCCAAAGCGATCTTGCCGTTGGCAGGCGGCACGCCTGCGGTGTGGAATACCTGTGTATTCTTTTTTCAAGGCGTGCTGCTGCTGGGCTATGTTTATGGTTTTCTGCTCACCAGGCAACTGTCACTAGCCCAACAAATCTTTGTTCATGCGTTGATCTTGCTAACAGGTTTGTTAGCCCTTTCACTGTTGTTTGCTTCTCTTGCCAAGCCAACGCCAGGACAGGCCAATTATTCCTGGTGGGTTTTAAAATATCTGACGATGACCGTGGGCTGGGTTGTGTTAATACTGGCAGCTAACGGCATTATCCTGCAACGCTGGTTTGCCGTCACAACCCGTGATCCTTACCACCTTTATTCGGCCAGCAATGCGGGCAGTTTTGTCGCGCTGCTGGCTTATCCATTTTTGCTCGAACCGTATTTGAATCTCACCGCGCAAAAACGCCTCTGGGCCGGTGGCTTTGTCGTATTCGTGCTTGCCGTTATAGCCTGTGCCGGGAAGATAAGAAAGCTTAAGGATGAAGACGGAGGGAGGAAGAATGAACCGTTGCAATCAGAAGATTCATCCCACCGCACGCCTCCCTCCTCCCTACAAAAACTGAAGTGGCTGGGCTGGGCCTTTGTGCCTTCCAGTCTGATGCTTGGCGTAACAACGTACATCACCACGGACCTCGCCCCTGCGCCGTTATTTTGGATTCTGCCGTTGGCGATTTATTTGCTCGCCTTCACACTGGCTTTTGCGCGGCGGCCCTGGCTCTCATCGCTTTTCCTTGCGCGCTTATTGCCTGGGGTGGCGGTTTTGCTTACGCTGGTTTATGCAGCCAAAGCGACGGAGCCAGCGTGGTTATTAGTGCTGGTGCATTTGGCATTTTTCACGGTCGCGGCCTTGCTGTGTCATCAACTGCTTGCCGAAGATCGTCCGGCGGTGCAGCATCTGCCCGAATTTTATTTATGGATCGCCACCGGGGGCTTATTGGGCGGACTTTTCAACGCGCTGCTGGCTCCGGCGATTTTCTCTTCCCTGACCGAATATCCGTTGTCCATTGTGTTGGCGTGCCTGGCGCTGCCAACGAATCTGGAACTGTGGCGGGATACCAAAGAACAAACGCGCGGGCTTTTATTGGCAGCTCTCATCGGCCTCGTGGTGGCGGCGCTTTCAGGGTTCGCCTCCGGCTTACAGATCGGGAGCATGGAGCGTGTCGCCCTGGTCTTTGCCGCACCATTGCTGTTCATCAATCATTTCATGACCGCAAACCCTTTGCGCCTGGCGTTGGCGCTCGGCGCGGTATTGCTCGGCAGTATTTTCTTTCAGCCTGACGTTGCGAAAACCTTGTTTGCCGCGCGGAATTACTTTGGGACGTTAAGCGTTACATCAGATCGTCATCGCAAGGCTCGCAGCCTGTATCACGGCACGACCATTCACGGGACGCAAAACCTGACGCTCGGCAAGCAATGCGAACCGCTCACCTACTTTCATCCGACCGGGCCGGTCGGACAGATCATCGAAGCCTACAATGCCAGCCCCGCCACGCCGAACGTCGCGGTCATCGGACTTGGCACAGGCGCAGTCGCCACCTATTCGCGCCCAGGCCAGCGCTGGACGTTTTATGAAATCAATCCGCTCGTCATCCAACTGGCACGGGATACCGGCCATTTCACCTATCTGCATCTTTGTTCAAAAGGTTCGTTCGACATCGTGGAAGGCGATGCACGTCACACATTCACGCAAGCCGCCGATGCCACATACGGCTTGATTCTGATGGACGGCTTCAACTCTGATTCGATTCCTGTGCATTTGCTAACGCAGGAGGCGCTGGATTTGTATTTATCGAAGCTCGCTCCCAGCGGGCTGCTGGCCTTTCACATTTCCAATCGGCATCTGGATTTGCATCCGTTGCTGGCAAATCTGGCAAAGAGCCGGAACCTCTTGTGTATTGGCTTTGATGATCGGGAAGACAATCCCGCCATTAGCAAAGAAGCTTCCAATTGGGTTGTGCTGGCGCGCGCGCCACAAGACATTGCGTGGCTGACGCAAAAAGCGAAGTGGCAGGTTGTGCCAGAAAACGCGCGCGTGAAAGTGTGGCGGGATGATTACTCGAATTTGTTGCAGGTGCTGCGGTGGTGATTTTCATCCGCTGTTTGCCGGCGGTGGCGGCAAACACGGGCAGTATCTGGCATTTGAGGGGAAACACAATTACCCGGTGTCGAATCTGTTTGTGAAGGTGCTGCAACGGCTGGGCATCGGAGCGGATAAGTTTGCGACTAACACACGGATGATGCGCAGATTGGAGTTGACGTAAAAGGACAGAACGAGCGCAGGCGAGATGGAGAAAACAACGTTTTGTTCCTGCTGCCTCTCCTGCGCTCGTTCTCTTCGCCTCTTTCTCAATATTTCGCCATCGAATTATCTACTTCATCCGCCCACGCCAGAATGCCGCCCTTCAAATTTTGAATCTTTGTAAAGCCCGCATTTTTCAGGATGCCATACGCCTTGGCGCTGCGGCCTCCCATTTTGCAATGCACCACGATTTCGTCATCGGGATTAAGTTCGCTATAACGAGCCTGGAATTCGCCGAGCGGAATCAGCGTGGAACCGTAATCTTCCAGATTGCTGATTTGCCATTCATTGATTTCGCGCACATCTACAATCGTGAGCTTGTCGCCCTGATCTAATCGCGCTTTAAGTTGCGTTGGCGTAATTTCCCAACTGTCTGCCGCCGCTTCTGTTTTCACTTCCGGCGCGGGCGGCGTGATGCCGCAGAATTGATCATAATCAATCAATTCTTTGATCGTTGGATTCACACCACACAACGGACAATCCGGGTTCTTGCGTAGCTTGAGTTCCTTGAACTTCATCTTCAGCGCATCAAACAATAACAATCGTCCAATTAACGGCTCGCCTTCGCCGAGGATAAGTTTGACGGCTTCCGTCGCCTGAATCAGGCCGACGATGCCCGGCAGAATGCCTAAGACACCGCCTTCCGCGCATGATGGAACTAAGCCCGGCGGTGGCGGTTCGGGATACAAGCAGCGATAGCAGGGGCCACCCGCTGCGGGATGAAACACGGATGCCTGTCCATCAAATCTGAAGATTGACCCGTAAACATTGGGTTTGCCGAGCAACACGCTGGCATCGTTGGCCAAATAGCGTGTCTGAAAATTATCTGTGCCATCAATGATCACATCATAATCTTTGAAGATGTCCAGCGCATTGTCAGAGCGCAGCGCAAGTTCGTACGTGTCAACTTGCACATGCGGGTTCACATCGGCTAGACGATCTTTGGCGGATTGTATTTTCGGACGGCCTATGTCTTTTGTGCCGTGAATAATTTGGCGTTGCAGATTGCTTTTGTCTACGACATCGAAATCCACCAAGCCCAGACGCCCAATGCCCGCTGCTGCCAAATATAAGCCGAGCGGTGAACCCAGGCCACCGGTTCCAATCAGCAGGACGCTGGCGGCTTTGAGCTTGCGCTGCCCTTCCATACCAACTTCCGGCATGATCAAGTGCCGCGCATACCGGGCGATCTCATCTTTCGATAGATCGGGCAACGGCTTTGCCGCCTTGGATTCCGCGCCTGATCCACCAGCAATCGAAGGGATGATGCTGATGTCATCGCCTTCGCCGATGGGCGTGTTGTCCTGTTGTTGGTAGCGAATGTCCTCGTCATTGACGTAAACATTCACAAAGCTGCGCAACTTGCCTTCGGCATCAAACAGGTGCTTCTGCAAATCAGGATATTGCGCTGTCATACTCGCCAGCGCGTCTTTGATGGTGGTTCCTTCGACCGTGACGGCGGCTTGCTCATTGGCATAGCGGCGTAGTGCGGTCGGAATGGCAATTTTTGGCATGTCAGTGTCTCCTCAAATTTAGCATTACAAACTTTGGCGAACTTTCTTTGGTAATTTCGCTAAAACCATTTCGTAAGAATCCTTGATAAGTGCTTTCAGTTCCTGCCGACTCAGTGCATCGTAACGCTGCAACGCGACCCAGTGATAGCGCGCGACATAGGGCGCGGGAACGATGTTTTCTCGTTCGATCAATTCCGCAAAACCTTCCGGCCTGCATTTGAACGACAGCCTATGGGGCGAAGCTACCTCCAGCACCAATACAGCAAACATCTTGCCGCCAATGGAAAACACCAGATCATTGCCCCACTTCAGGTCTTCGGTAACGTACGGAAACGAAAGGCAGTAAGTGCGGATAGCTTCGATTTCCATTTTACGCCTCGCCTGAAATCAGCATCTCTTCCTCATCAAACTGCGAACGATCCTCGCGCACCGTCCAGGCGCGCACTTCCTGTGCGTTTCCTTCACGCACGGAAACGATCAGATATGACCATTCAATAAACGGCGCGTGATCCAGATCAAAGCCCGAAGGCACTGCCGGGTGATTCGGATGCGAATGATAATAACCCCAGACGCCTAATCCTTTTTTCGTCGCCTCGCGTTCGGCTTTGGCGTAATCCAGCGGACTGATTTCGACGCGGTTATGCCGCGAATCCTTGCGAATGTTTTCGAGCGGTAAGGTTTCTTTGACAACGCGCGTGTCGCCATCCATTACGCCGAGCAACAGGCCACCGCATTCTTCCGGGTACGTACGTTCGCCGTGTTGCCGAATTTCATCGAGATGTTGTGGGGTTACGTTGACAGCCATTTATTCGTCCCAAAATTTATCGCTCAAATATTTGCCTGCGCCATCACACAAAATCGTGACAATGACGCCTTCTTCCAATTGTGCCGCGACGCGCAAGGCGGCCACGATATTTGCCCCGGCGGAAATGCCGACAAACCAGCCTTCGCGGCGCGCCAGGGTTTTGACCATTGCCAGTGCGTCTTCCGTGCTGACTTCCAGATTTTCATCGGCAATCGTCGGATCGTAAATGCCGGGCACAATCGCGGTTTCGATATGCTTCATACCTTCGAGACCGTGAAAGGGCGAATCGGGCTGCATCGAAATCAACTTGATGTGCGGGTTCAATTCGCGCAGACGGCGACTCGTGCCAACGAAAGTTCCCGTCGTGCCCAGTCCAGCAATGAAATGCGTGAGCTGGCCGGCGGTCTGCTCAAAAATCTCTACCGCCGTAGTTTCGTAATGTGCCTGCCAATTGGCAGGATTGTTGTATTGATCAGGATAGAAATACTGGTCAGGATGAGCCGCGACAATTTCGCGCACGGCAATAATCGCGCCGTCTGTACCGGCAAGCGGATCGGTCAAAACCAGCTCTGCGCCAAATGCGCGCAAGGTAAGTTTGCGCTCTTCGCTCGCATTTTTCGGCAAACACAATTTCACCTTGTAGCCGCGCGCCGCCCCGATCATCGCGTAGGCGATACCGGTATTACCGCTCGTGGCGTCAATGAGCGTTTTATCTGGCGTGAGCGCGCCGCTGCGTTCGCCCGCCAATATCATATTCAGCGCCGCTCGGTCTTTGACAGAACCACCGGGGTTTGCCCACTCGGCCTTGGCGAACACTGCAACTCTCGGATTCGGATTGAGCTTTTGAAGTTGGAGTAGCGGGGTGTTTCCGATAAGGTCGAGTAAAGACGCGCGCTGGTTGTTAGTGGCAACAACAACAGGATTTGTCATATTCATAACAACACGTCAGTAACATTCGTTCGACCTTCACTCCTTAAAGAGATTTCAGCAACCGAGGTCACTATAGACCACGCAGTATGATAATTCAACTGCCAAAAGGTGACTCCTTCAAACCATTTTCCAAGCCTTTTTGGCAATCGTCCAAAACAAATCTGATAGCGTATGCGCCGCCGCGCCAATCCAAAGTCCGGCAAACACGGCCCAAAAATATTGCTTATCGGTACGATTCCAGAACGCGCCCAAGTCCAAGCTCACACGCTCGAATTCGGCATTCCAGGTGGTATGGGCACCATACAAAAGGCGCTGGCGCAGGTATAGGCCCGTGGCGGCCAGCACCGCCATAATCGCCACAAAGTACAGCACGCGAAAGATCGTCCCCAGCACCAACCCGTGCGACAACCGCGAGCGATGAGGGAGCGCCAGTTGATACGGCTTCCAGATAAAGCGAAACGGCCCCCAGCGACGATACGGCTTGCTGTCAAGATCAAGATCAGGCCCAAACATCAACCCGGCAAAGATCATTGCGACGGTCGTGGTTGCGGCGACCGTCATATCACCCCCATAATACTGCGCACCGGCAAAGACCGGCGGCGCGAGTGCCAAAGTAATTAAATCGTGTGTACGTCCAGAAGGCATAGCGTGATTGTACACATCGCATACGCCGTCGCAAAAGCGAAAGTTCAACTCCAGAGGAATTCCTGATGAGTCATCACTCCGAATCGGCTGCTCCGAAAATCACCGTTCCCTATTTGCAAGACTTGAAGACGCGCGGCCAAAAGATCGTCATGATTACGGCCTACAACTATCCCACCGCGCGCTTGGCGGATGAAGCGGGCGTTGATTTGATTCTCGTCGGCGATAGCTTGGCCAACACGGCGCTGGGCTACGACAACACCCTGCCCGTGACCTTTGAGGAAATGCTGATCGCCACCCAATCTGTACGTCGTGGCACCAAACGCGCGATGATCGTCGCCGATTTGCCTTTCGGCACGTTTCAATTGAACGACGAAGAGGCAATTCGCGCCGCCATTCGCTTCGTCAAAGAAGGCGGGGCCGAAGCCGTCAAAATCGAAGGCGGGCGCAATCGTTTCGCTTTGGTGCGACAGCTCGTTGACAACGGGATTCCAGTGATGGGGCACATTGGCTTGACGCCGCAATCAGTGCTGCAAATGGGTGGCTACAAAGTGCAGGGCAAATCGCTTTCCGCCGCGCGCCGCTTGCTGGATGATGCGCTGTCGCTGGAAACCGCCGGGGCTTTCGCGCTCGTGCTCGAAGTCATTCCCACCACGCTCGGTCGTCTGGTGTCGGAAAAGATCACGATCCCAACGATTGGCATTGGCGCAGGTGTTCATACCGATGGGCAAGTGATGGTAATGAGCGATATGCTCGGCCTGAATTTTGGGCGTCCGGCCAAATTCGTGCGCCAATATGCCGATGTCAAATCCGTCATCACTGAGGCTGTCAAGCAATACGCCGAAGACGTGCGCCAGCAGCAATACCCGGCAGCACTGGAATCTTACGAAATACCGGCAACGACAGCAGAGCAGATCGAAAAATCCATTGGCGTAGACGAGAACGAAATCCCCTACGTGATTTACGCAGACTGATATGCAAACGATTACCGATTCGTCCGAACTGCAAGCCTTGACTGAAAACCTGCGCGCAGAAAGAAAGACCATCGGCTTTGTCCCGACGATGGGCGCTTTGCACGAAGGCCATCTGAGCTTGGCCCGCGCGGCACGCGAACAAACAGATGTGGTCATCGCTTCGATCTTCGTTAATCCCACACAGTTTGGGCCGCAGGAAGATTTAAGCCGTTACCCGCGCAATTTAGAAAGTGACGCGGAATGGCTCGCGCGGGCGGGCGTTGACTATCTGTTCGTGCCAACCCCTGAGGAGATTTATCCCCCAGGCTTTGCCACGTACGTTACGGTCGAGGGCTGGAGTGAAGTGTTGGAAGGCGCGGCCCGGCCCGGCCATTTTCGCGGTGTGGCAACCGTGTTGACGATTCTCTTCCATCTTGTGCGTCCACATCAGGTTTTTATGGGGCAAAAAGACGCGCAACAAACCATCGTCGTCAAAAAAATGGTGCGTGATTTACGCTTCGATTGTGCCATCGTCCTCATTCCCACGATGCGCGAAGCCGACGGGTTGGCGATGTCTTCGCGCAATCAATATCTCAGCCCGTCCGAACGACAAGCGGCAACCGTGCTCTTTCGCGCCCTTAAGCGAGCACAGGAAATATTCGCCGCAGGTGAACGTAAGGCAGAAACGATCCGTGCGGCGATGCAGGAAATCATTGCGGCTGAGCCAGCCGCGATATTGGATTATCTTGCCATCACCGATCATGACAATCTCACGCCACTGCACGATCTGGTCGGCCAAACGGTCTTGCTTTCGTTGGCAGTAAAAATTGGTAAGACCCGCTTGATTGATAACCTGATTTTGCCCTAATGAAAATGTCCAGCAAACTGGCCAGTTTGCTGCGGTATTCACCGGGAAAGTGCGCCGGGACTCAGGCGCAAACTGGCCAGTTTGCTGGACATTACGCAGGTCAACTATGTCTGAATGGAGAAACAAAACAGCCTTGATTACCGGTGCGTCGTACGGCATTGGCGAAAGCTTTGCCAAACGCCTCGCAGCAGCGGGCGCGCAGTTGATTTTGACGGCGCGCTCGCAAGCTCGGCTTGACGCCTTAGCCGCACAAATTCGTGCGCAGTACGGCGTGCAAGTTACGGTCATCTGTGCGGATTTGGCGGCACCAACCGGCGCGCGCGGCATCTTTGAAGAAACCGAGCGGCACAATTCGTCGGTAGATTTGCTCATTAACAATGCGGGCTTCGGTGCATTGGGCGAATTCGCCAGCTTGAGCTTGCCGCGCCAATTGGAAATGATTCAGGTCAATGTTTCGTCGCTAGTTGAGTTGACGCATTTGTACTTGCAGCCGATGAAAGCGCGCCGCACCGGAGCCATTTTGCATGTCGCTTCGACCGCGAGTTTTCAAGCGATTCCCTACTTTGCTGTCTACGCCGCGACCAAAGCGTTTGTGCTCTCATTTAGTGAAGCATTGGCGGAGGAGTGTCAGCCGTTTGGCATTCGCGTAATGGCACTCTGTCCGGGCAGCACCGTGACCAACTTTCAGGAAGTCGCCGGCTCGCAACACATCAACACCCCGCGCTTCCGCCAAACGGCTGAGCAAGTCGTAGACATTGGGTTGACGGCGTTGGCGCAAGGCCGCAGTCACGTGATTTCAGGAGTAACGAATAAGGTGCAGACGCAATTAGAGCGCGTGATCCCGCGCAAGCTGGTGACAAAACTAGCCGGCAAAATATTTAAGCCGCAAAGTGGCGAGAGGGAGAAAAACGCTTGAGCGCCACCCTTTCCGACCTGTTAATTGATTCCAGTTCCGACGAATCCCTGAATTCGTCATCCGCCACTGCCACAAAATCAACGAGGGCGGATTCGTGACTTGCCAAGACGAGCCTTTTGAATTCTTCATGAAAGGCGCAGAGCGACGATTCCTCAGTAGTGGCATTCAGACGTGCGCCTATTTGTGTGCGGTCGTGGCGCGGATGCGGCACATAAAAGCTGAGCGGCGGCATATCTGTCATGAGAACAAATTCCTTGGTTTGCGAGAGATTTGCTTCAGCAAGGGGTGTGGTACTAGACATATTTCTTAAGTCCTTTGTCATAAGTTCTTGGCTTCAGGTGCAAGGTAAGGAAAGATTGTTGTTAAGATAGTGCAAAGGCGTTACTAAATCGTTTCTGACTGTTATGAAAGATGAGACTACTCCTTCCCTCTTTGACGAACCGACAACCGCGCGTCCGCTTACGGTTGACACAAATGCGCCGCTCGCCGAACGAATGCGCCCGCGTACCATTGACGAATTCACGGGGCAGGAGCAAATCGTCGCGCCCGGCAAATTGCTGCGCCGCCTGATCGAAGAGGACAAACTGACTTCGCTGATTTTCTGGGGGCCGCCCGGCACGGGCAAAACCACGCTCGCGCGCATCATCGCCCATCACACGCAAGCGAACTTCGTCCCATTCAGCGCCGTGACCTCCGGCATCAAGGAAATCAAGCAGGTCATGGCCGATGCCGCCGCGCTAAGAATCAAAGCCAAGCGCAAAACACTGCTCTTCGTAGACGAAATTCATCGCTTCAATCGCTCACAACAAGACGCGTTTTTGCCGTACGTCGAAAACGGCACCATCACGCTCATCGGTGCGACAACCGAAAATCCGTCCTTTGAAATCAATTCCGCGTTGTTATCGCGGATGCGCGTGTTTGTCTTGCAGCAATTGAGTGCCGAGCAAATCGTAGCAATACTGAAGCAAGCCATCGCCGACCCGGAACGCGGATTAGGCAAGCGGAAGGTCGAAGTCGCGGATGATCTGTTATTGTGGCTGGCCCACCAAACGGGCGGCGATGCGCGCAATGCCCTGAACACGCTGGAACTCGCCGTAACCTCCGCCCAATCCGAAGTCATCACCGAGAACGATTTACGCGAAGCGTTGCAGCGCGCGAATGCCGTATACGACAAAACCGGCGAGCAGCATTACAACCTGGCTTCGGCTTTTATTAAGTCCATTCGCAACTCCGATGCTGACGCGACGTCTGTACTGGCTCGCCCGCATGATCGAAGGCGGCGAAGACCCGATGTTTATTGCCCGCCGCATCGTGCATCATGCCGCCGAAGACATTGGCATCGCCGATCCTCAAGCTCTCGTCATTGCCACTGCCGCCGCCCACGCCACGCATCTGATTGGCTTTCCTGAAGCGCGTTTATCCTTAGCCGAAGCCGCCGTGTATTTAGCCAACTGCACCGAAATCAAATCACGTTTATCTGGCCTACGAAGCTGCCGCCGAAGATGCGCGTCAAACCCAAGCCGAACCCGTTCCGCTGCATTTGCGCAATGCGCCAACCAAGCTGATGAAAGGCTTGGGCTATGGGAAAGACTACAAATACGCGCACGATTACGACGCGGGCAAGGCGGAGATGGATTGTTTGCCGGAGAAGTTGAAGGGGAAAAAATATTATGACCCCGTCTAGCCAACTTATCGTGCCAAGCACACAGCCTCCCGTTCTTGCCCTTGACCGACTTCCGAGTCCTGCCGTACACTCGTTCTTGGTAACGCCAGCTTTCCTCACAATTCCGGCAGTTCGCATACGCTATTGAAGGCTGTTCCCGCTTACCACTTCAGCCCGGCACTACCTTTCACTATAACAGCACGTTTACTTCGGCCTGTTGTAGTAGAAGTCTAAAATGAGCAGTTCTAAACTGCCTGCGGACCTCCGCAAACGACACCGAAAAAGGAAGGATTCCCTCATGTCCCGTCATTCCCACTTGTTCCTACTACTTGTGCGCCACTGTTGGGTGGGCGCTGCGGCAGCCCAACAGTGGCCGCACTACAAACCATTCCCTACCGCAGGTATGGCTATTGGCAGTCACATTAATTGCTCCGGTCGTTGTTCCTGGACGCTCAGCACCTGACGCCCAGCATTTGGTGTCATAACAGGAAATTCCTGCGCATTGATTATTTCCTGTTCCTGTTCGCCCTGACTCACCGCCATCTCGCAGCGGAACTGACCAGAAAAACAAACAACTACCGTTTGGAGCAACTACCGTATGTCACCCCGCACCCATCGCACCAAATCTTTGGCGCTAATCCTGGCGCTGCTTACAATCACATTTAGTTGGCTGGGTTGGCGCGCCCAGGCTGGCCGAATGTTGTTTGCCGATTCCGCCATCACAGCCCCTTCGTCGTCCGGCGCACCGCTATGGCAACGAATGCTCAAGCGCGCCAAACCATCTTTCAATCTGAGCGAAGCAAAATCGAGCACAACGCATCGTTTGGCAGCAATGAAATCGCCCGCCATCTTGTTCGCTTCTCCGAACATCGTTATTAGTCAAGTTTATGGCGGGGGCGGCAATACTGGTGCCACCTATAAGAATGACTTCATTGAGTTGTATAATCGTGGAGCATCTTCGGTGAGTGTTACCGGCTGGAGCGTGCAATATGCATCCGCCACGGGCACAAGCTGGCAAGTCACCAACCTTAGTGGAACCATCCCGGCAGGAGGTTACTATCTGGTGCAGATGGCGCAGGGAGCTGGCGGCACGACTAATCTTCCCACTCCAGATGCCACCGGAACGATTGCGATGAATGCGACGGCTGGCAAAGTGGCACTGGTAAATAGCACGATAGCAATGACCGGTTCCGGCTGCCCATTTGCGGCAAGCGTTGTGGATTTCGTCGGGTTCGGCAGCACAACTGATTGCTTCGAGGGCACCGCCCCAACCCCAGCCCCTTCCAATACGACCGGAGTGCGGCGCGCGGCGAATGGATGTATAGACACAGACGTCAATTCCAGCGACTTTACTACAGCAGCCCCAACCCCGCGCAACAGCGCAGCGCCGCTTAACTCCTGCCTGACGATCAATGATGTCTCCCTGAACGAAGGCAACGCTGGCACGACATCCTTTACTTTTACGGCTCAGTCTTTCCGCTTCTGCCCCCACAGGTGGCGTGACTTTCGACATTGCGACTGCTGATGGAACTGCGACGCAGCCGAGCGATTACACACAAAAGTCGCTCACCGGTCAGACAATTCCAGCAGGCAGTTCGACCTACTCATTCACAGTGCTCGTCAACGGCGATACGACACTGGAAACTAACGAAACCTTCTTCGTCAATGTCACCAACGTGACTGGTGCAAATGTAACCGACGGACAGGGACAAGGGACTATTGTCAATGATGATGCCGCGCCCAACCTGACGATCAACGATGTCTCCCTGAACGAAGGCAATGCGGGCACAACGACCTTTACATTCACCGTCAGCCTCTCCGCTTCTGCCCCCACAGGTGGCGTGACCTTCGACATTGCCACCGCGAACAACTCGGCAATGGCTCCCAGCGACTACACAACCAAGTCGCTCACCGGCCAAACGATTCCGGCAGGCAGTTCCACTTACACTTTCGATGTGCTGGTTAATGGCGACACGACGCCCGAACCGGATGAGACGTTCTTCGTTAATGTCACCAACGTGACTGGCGCAAATGTGACCGACGGACAGGGACAAGGCACCATCGTCAATGATGACGTCACCAAAATTCACGATGTGCAAGGGAGTGGCGCGGCTACGCCTGTCCCCGGCGCGACCGTAAGTGTCGAAGGCGTCGTCATCGCCAATTTCCAGGGCACGAACAAGCTCCAGGGGTTCTTTCTACAGGAAGAGGATGCCGATGTGGATGCTGATCCGAATACTTCGGAAGGCATCTTCATCTTCTGTAACACTTGCCCGACAGCGGTGGCCGAAGGGCAGCGTGTGAAGGCCACTGGCACCGTCTCAGAGTTCAACAACATGACCCAGATCACGGCAAGCACGGCGGGGTCGGTCGTCGTGACAGAGGCGGGCAATCATCTGGCTGAAGTTACGCCTACTCCCATTGACCTGCCGATTGTTGGCGATGTCGACATGTTTTACGAGGCGCGCGAGGGGATGAAAGTCACCTTCGTTGACAGCTTGACGGTAGCGGATTACTTCGAGCTTGGCCGCTTCGGGCAGATCACTCTTTATGAGGGGGGACGTCCGCGGCAATTCACTGAAGCCAATGCGCCGAGCGTGGCCGGCAACGCCGCCCAGGCCGACAACCTCGCGCGCCGCAAGGTTATCCTTGACGACGACAACAACGTGCAGCAGTCGTATCTGGCGACGTCCACCCCGCCGGGGCCTGCCGATGGTCTCCAGTCCGTCTATTACCCGCACGCCAAGGGAGGCTTTTCAGTTGGCACGCAGGGCACAGATTTTTTCCGAGGTGGTGATTTGGTCAAGGGGTTGACGGGCGTTTTGCATTGGTCATTCCCCGGCTTTGGCGCTGACACCTGGCGCATCCGCCCCACTACGGCCACCCCCGCAACCTTCACCGTCGCCAATCCGCGCCCAGCGACGCCACCCAACGTAGGCGGCGCAATCAAGGTGGCGGGAATGAATCTGCTCAACTACTTCACGACCATTGATATGACCGCCAGTAATAGTAGTGGCCCCTGTGGCCCAAGCGGAACCTTAGACTGCCGGGGCGCTGACAGTGTCGCCGAACTCAACCGCCAGCGCGAGCAGGCGTCCATCGCTATCTGCACGCTTAACGCTGATATATACGGTTTCGCAGAGTTGGAGAACACCACGCCAAGCGACTCAATCACCGACCTGCTGGGAGCCGTCAACGCCCGCTGCGGCGGAGCGCATCCGTACGCCTTTGTGAATACCGGTGGCACCCTTGGCACCGACGCCATCCGCGTGCAGCAAATCTATCGCACGGGCATTGTGTCGCCGGTCGGCGCACCGCTTTCGGACCTCGATCCGATCCATAACCGGCCACCCACCGCCCAGACGTATGATGTGGTGGATGCTGCGAATCCGGCCTTCGGCCAGCGTTTCACCGTCATCATCAATCACTTCAAATCGAAGGGTTGCCCCGGCACCGGGGCAGATGCCGATGCGGGCGACGGTCAGGGCTGTTTCAACGCTACTCGCACTGCTCAGGCCAACCGCCTGCTCACTTGGATCACTGGCACCGTGCTGCCTGCGGCGGGCGACCCCGATGTGTTGCTGCTCGGCGACTTCAACGCCTATGCCAAGGAAGACCCAATCACCACCCTTGCCAGCGGCGGTTTCAACGACCTCGAAACCTTGTTCCAAGGGGCGAACGCTTACTCCTATCTCTTCGACGGACAGTTGGGCCACCTCGACTACGGCTTCGCCAGCGCCTCGCTGCTGGCACAGGTCACCGGTGCCGCCGCTTGGCACATCAACGCCGACGAAGTAGACCTGTTCGATTACAACGACGAGGTCAAGGATGCTGGCGAAGCCACGTTTGAAGAAAAGCCCGATGGCTCAGCACTGATGCCGCCGCGCTTTGTCTTCCAACTGGCCTCCCCCTACCGCGCGGCTGACCACGATCCCGTGTTGGTCGGTCTGTTCCCGATTGCCGATCTCACGATCACTAAAACCGACACGCCTGATCCGGTCACAGCGGGCAATAGTCTGACCTACACCATTACCGTCATTAACAACGGCCCGAATGCCGCAGCCAGCGCCTCATGGAATGACACACTACCTGCCGGAACAACCTTCGTTTCGCTGCCCAGCGTAATGGGTTGGTCTTGCACGACGCCCGCCGTGGGCGCAGGCGGCACGATTTCCTGCTCGAATCCCTCGTTCGCTGTGGGCAACGCTGTTTTCACGCTGACGGTCGCGGTCGCGCCATCCGTCCCAGCAGGCACTGTATTGAGCAACAAGGCCACCGTCACCTCGACAACTGGCGATAGTAATGCAAACAACAATAGCAACACCGCCATGACCACGGTGATTTCGCCTGCCAATGTGATGGGCACGAAGACCGTCGCCGGGAGTTTTACGCAAGGTTCCACGGCGACCTATACCGTTACGCTTGCGAATAGCAGCGCCACCGCACAATTCGACAATCCGGGCCACGAATTTACTGATGTCCTGCCCAGCGGCCTTACCCTGGTTTCCGCTTCTGCGACTGGCGGCATTGCAGTTGCTACCGTTGGCACCAACACCGTCACCTGGAATGGCAGCATCGCAGGCAACGGCTCTGTGATCATCACCATTACCGCCACGGTCAAGCCGGGAACCCTGGGCCAGGTCATCTCCAATCAAGGCACGATCAGTTATGACGCCGATGGCAATGGTACGAATGAAGCCAGTCGCGCCACGGATGATCCGGGCACGGCGGCCCCGAATGATGCCACGAGCTTCACCGTCCTGGCAGCCCCGCCCGGCCTGAAGACAGCCATCGGCGATCCCTTTGTTTGCCTGAACGCCGGAGGGCTTGTGGTCGTCACGGCAACTGTAACCAATACCAATGCCGCGTCGGTCACCGCCAGCTTTACGGCAACGCTCCCCACCACCTTGACCGGACTGCCGGGCACGGGTCTGGCCACGATCACTCCGGGCGCGTTCATGGTTACGGCGGGCAGTGTGATCTGGGCAGGCACGATTCCGGCTAACACCACCGTCACGATTACCTACAAAACGCAGCTTGCCGCCGGGACGCCTCCCAATCAACCGCTTTGTATCAACTCGGAAGCCACCTTTAATGCAGCGCAAACCACCAAGCTCCAGGAATGTGCCAATGTCATGTGCCCGACGGGGCCGGTGAATGTGCAAGTAAGCGATCAGAAAGCCGGATCGTTACTGGTCTTTCCGTACTATGTCTCGCAAGCAGCGGAGCAGAAAGACACGCGGCTGACCATCAGCAACATCGGCGAACAGAAAGCGACCATCCACATCTTTTTCATTGATGGCATGAGTTGTCATCAGGCCGATCAGTTCTTGTGCCTGACGCCCAATGCCAGCTTCTCCTTCAAAGCTTCCGAGTACGACCCGGAAGCGACGGGCTGGCTGCTTGCGGTCGCGGTAGACAATCAAGGTCGCCCGGTGCAGAACAATGTGCTCATCGGCAATGCCTTTGTGCAGGACGGCTTGTATGTGGACAACTACGGCGCAGAATCGTTCCGGGCCAACTCCGCGTTAGTCGCCACGCTCAACAATGATACGGCGACTCTCTTCTTTGACAATGCCAGCTATGATGCGGTGCCAAATCAATTCGCCATTGAACTGCAAAGCCCAGCGGACGCGGCAGGCCAGCGCGTGGTGACAGTAGGTTTGAGCGGCGATCTGACGACCAGCAAAATGAGTGGCGCGACACAAGTCAGCACCGCGCAGGTCATCAACGGCAACGAGAAACCCTTTGGCAGTTTCAGCGCGTGGTTGTTGGGCAGTTGTCAGGCGCAGGCCACGATTAGCACGACGAGTCCGCGCGTGCCGAATGGAATGAACGTCATGATTCCCAGCGGCCAGGTCGGCACGATGAAGCTGAACATCGGAGCAGGCGTCGGTCTCTTGCTGACACCCAGGACGGCGGCGTGGAAAGGGATAAGGACGTTGCACAAGACCGGATTGACGACGACGACCTTGACGATTCCCGTGCTTGTGCCGGTGTGTTAACTATGACGACGACGCACAAGCAGGCCGCTTACGCCCCCCCAGGCAGTTAGCGCGTGCGGCGGCGTTTCGTGTAGTAGTTGTACACGTCGGCAATATTCGAGGCCACACCCTCTTTGAGGGGCGATTCGGGGCCAGCGGCGGCATCAAAGGCCATCACCAATTCCCGCACGATGCGCTCGCCGTTGCCGTTCGATTGCAGCGAACGCAACTGATCATAGCGAATTGTTTGTTGCAATGCCGCCAGACTATCGCCCCGTTCGACGCCGCGCGCTACGGCTTCGTTGATTTCTTCGAGGTAGCCGCGAAAGTTGGCCAGAATCGTTTTGCCTTCCTGCACTGCGCCGTGTCCGGGCGAGACGCGATTGAAATCCAATTCTTCCAGCGCCTTCAAGGTACGTGGCCATTCATCAGGGTAACCATCACCAATGTAGGGCAACACGCCGTGCATCAAGTCTCCGGTCGCCACCACTTTTTCGCTGGGGAGGTACACTACAACATCGCCCGCCGTATGCCCGCGCCCCAAAAACAACAAGTGAATTTCTTTGCCGTCCCGATGCAGCACCAGGCGTTGATCGAACGTGACAGTGGGCAGAGCAATGGGCGGCGTCATTTCTTTTGCATACGATTCCAACTCAGCAATCTGTGTCAGCAGCCGTTTGTGCTGATCGTTCGCCTGCGTCTTCACTTTCTCCGCTGCGGCGCGCAACTCAGCAATCTGTTTGGGAAGACCAGCCAGCGATTGCTGCAAGCGTGGCACCCCTTCGCGGGCAAGCCATTCGCGCGTGGCGGTGGAAGACACAATTTCCGCATTCTTGAACGCATTCGGATAGGCGAGATTGCCCTGCGCGTGATCCCAATGAAAATGGCTGTTCACAACATAGCGCACGGGTTTGTTCGTGATCTCTTTGCGAATTTGCCCAATCAAAGCACGCGCTGCCGATGGCTTCGAGTGCGAATCAACCACCAGCACATGATCGGAATTGACGATCACTGCCGCATTGCAATTCAGCATTGTCTGCGGGCGCGCGAGTGCGGCATACACGCTCTGGCTGACTTTTTTGATCTGGAACAGCGCCGGAGTTGGCGCGGCAGGAGCCGTCGGTTCAAGTGTTTTGATTAAGCTGCCACTGGCGAGTGTGGGCGAAGCGCCTACCGCCAACAACCCTGTCACGCCTAACCCCGTGAGCATTTGTCGGCGCGAAACTGCCGGAGGGTGGGGCGCGTGATCGTAATGATGCGTGCGGCGGCGAATGATGGTGATGCTGCTGGTTGCGACACATAGATAACCTCCTGTAGTTACGGGTTAAGGTACAGCTATTTCAGAAATCCGCTGGCTCCGCTGAGTTGCGAACTCAACTCGTCATTGAGCGCATCGTCCAAGGCGAGCAACTTTCGCAACGTGGGACTCAGGCGTTGTTGCACTTCCGGGCTGAGCAATTGTTTTTGATACTGCTGCTGTGGCTTGTCCGCACGGCAATAAAAGCTGTGCAACGCGCGGCGATGGTGGGCGGTACGATTCGCCGTTGCACCGTGCCACATATGCGTGTTCATTACGACGACGGTGCCCGCTTTTTCCAGCAACAATTTTTCTTCCGGGTGCGGAGCCGCCGGGTCAGTCAATACGTCCTGTGGCAATTGGCCTGAGTGATGCGTACCGGGAACAAAGCGCGTCGTGCCATTCTCAGCGGTAAAATCATCCAACAGCCAAATCACATTGCAGACCCAAAAGCCCTTGGCATCCGGCAGCGCGCCGACATCGCAATGCAGCGGTTGTGTCCAATCAGAATGCGGATTCGCCGAGCGAAAGTTGAGGCTGCTGAGCTTGCAGTCAGCGCCGAGCACGTGCTGCACGAAAGGCAAAATCTCCGCATCGGCCACGACTTGCTCAAACAGTTCGCCGCAATTCACCAGATTCGCCAGGCGGCGTGTCTGTGGCTCTTGCCGATATTCTGTCCCGGCGCTTTCGCCCTGCGCCGTGTAAACGGCTTCGACCTGCTGCCGCAAAGCGGCCAGGCGAGCGGGCGTGATGAAATCGCGCAGGATCAAATAGCCCTCCGCATCCAGTTGCTGTTGTTTCTCTGGCGTTAAGAAATCATAGTTCGCGTTCATAAAAATCATCATAGTCAGGGCGGCGTCATTTGCCAATATTTGCTAGGGATTCGGCTGCTATTCTTGACAATGAGCAACGGTGCCCCTAAGCTTCGGCTTACTAACAAACGAATACCTGAGACTGAGCCTACGACAATTCTAGTGAACTGGAGTGATTTTCTGTGCCTTTCTTTTTTGACCTTTCGTCCACATTTCCCCTGGTAACGCGTAGCCCTTTCGAGCCGGTGATCCTCACTGACGAAGTGCCGGTGAACCTTGATCCGGCAGCAGAAGTACCCGCTGAACCTATCGTTGATACCGGCTTGCCGATTCCATCGCATTATGATCTCGACCTGATGCGCTTGCTGGTGCAAGACCCGTTTCACATCTATGCCTATTGGCAATTCAAAGATAGCCCGTATGAACGATTGACGCGCCTCTTTCCCAACGGCGACTTTCACACGGTGCTGAAGCTGATTGATGAGACGACGAACATTGCCGTGTTCTTCGATGCTGCGTTTGGCCGTAATTATTGGTTCAATGTGTTCCCGGATCGCACCTACAAAGTCGAACTCGGCGTGCGTTCGCCGCAATTGGGCTACATCAAATTGCTGACTTCCAATACGGTCACGACGCCGCGCGGCACAGTTTCGGATCAGGAAGACGTGGAGCCAGACTATCAAATTTCAGCGGACGAATACGTGCAAGTGTTGCGCGAAAGCCATCTCGTGCCGGAACGCGCCTTCACGCCCGAAGGTATTTTGTCCTTGCCCGGGCAGAACGTCGAAGAACAAGCTTCCTTCTGGGAATCGTTGCCCGACTCCTTCCGCCAACTGATCCACATTATCGCCGACGTACAGGCCGGACGCGATTACGAAAAACTGTGGGAGAAGCTCTCACAAGCAGAGTTGACAGCGCTGGTGCGCGAGTTTTTATCGCTCATCAGTCAAATGAGCGGCAATGGCGAATTAGGTTATATGCTGCTCTTGCGTCACCTGCCGGAATTGTTGCGGCGCGCGCTTGCCGCCGAGGGGGCCATTGAGGTGAGTGGTTCTGTGAGTCTTTATTTGGCGGAACGTTTAGGCATGTCAGCCTCGGAAATGAATGCGGTGCCGTCGCCATTTGGGGCTGATTCGTCATCTGAACAGAACGCAAAATCGGACCAATGGTTGCCGAGTATGAATAGTTAGTTCGAGAGGAAAACGAGATTACGGAACAGACGAAGATAATGAAGCAGACGGAAAAAAGGGCGGGAAATTGAGAAAATCGTGTTTCTCGCACGATCACGCTTAAGACGTTGTTCCTCTTTCCGTTTGTTTTGTTATGTTCGTCTATTCCGTAGTTTCTCTTAATTCTTATGGAAACCGGTTATCTCAGTTTAGTACTTCACGCGCACTTACCCTTTGTGCGTCATCCCGAATATCCCGACTTTCTCGAAGAAGACTGGCTCTATGAGGCGATTAGCGAAACGTATATCCCGCTGCTGGTGGCCTTCCAAACGTTGCGCGATGAAGGCGTTAAGTTTCGCCTGACGATGTCCATGACGCCGCCCTTGTGCGAAATGCTGGCTGATCCGCTGTTGCAGGGACGCTATGTACATCACCTCGATAAGCTCTGCGAACTCGCCGAAAAGGAAGTCGCACGCACGAATAAAGAGGCGAAGGACTATCACTCGGCAGCGGTGATGTACCAGCGGCATTTCAACGAATGCCGCAACATCTTCGAGCACAAATACAATCGGAACATCCTGCGCGGCTTCAAGGAACTCCAGGACGAAGGCTTTCTTGAAATCATTACCTGCGGCGCGACGCACGGCTTTCTGCCCTTGATGAGCAATGACGAAGCCAAACGCGCGCAAATCCAGATTGCCAAAAACAACTATCGCAAACATTTCGGGCGTGATCCGCGCGGCATCTGGCTCGCCGAATGCGCTTTTAATCCGGGCGATGATCGCTTTTTGAAAGAGGCCGGCATCGAGTTTTTCATCGCTGACGCGCACGCGATTCTCTATGGCAGCCCGCGTCCCCGACGCGGCATTTACGCGCCGGTCATCACATCCAACGGCGTCGGTGTCTTTGCCCGTGACACCGAAACCAGCGAACAGGTGTGGAGTTCGGAAATCGGCTATCCGGGCGACCCGATGTACCGCGAGTTTTATCGTGACCTCGGCTATGACATGTGGGATTTTGAGTACATCAAACCGTACCTGCACGATGATGGCGTGCGGCGCAACATCGGCTACAAATATCACCGCATCACCGGCAAAGTGGATTTGCATCAAAAAGAACCGTACGTGCCGGAATGGGCGCAGGAACGCGCCGCCTCGCACGCCGGAAACTTTATGGACAACCGCCGTGCACAAGCCGGGCATTTGCAGGAAAAGTTCGGACGCACGCCCATTATCGTCGCGCCGTACGATGCGGAATTGTTCGGGCACTGGTGGTTTGAAGGGCCGCATTTTCTGTACTACCTCTTCAAAAAACTGCACTACGATCAAAGCGAAATTCGGGCGATTTCGCCCATTGATTACCTGCAAATCTATCCTGAGAATCAGAACCAAATCCCGTCCGCTTCGTCGTGGGGCGCAGAAGGCTACAATCGCGTCTGGATCAATCATCAAACCGATTGGATGTACATTCACCAAAACGTTGCCGAACACCGCATGGTCGAATTGGCCACGCTGCATCCGCAGGCGGAAGGCGTGCAACAACGCGCGTTGAATCAAGCCGCGCGTGAATTGTTATTGGCGCAATCCTCCGATTGGGCTTTTATCATTACAACGGGCACGATGGTGCAATATGCCGTCAAACGCTTCAAAGATCACATTCACCGCTTCACAAAATTGTACGAAATGATTTCGAGTGGACAGATTGATGAAAAGTGGCTGGCGGACGTTGAAAGCAAAGACACGATCTTTCAGGAGCTTGATTACCGTGTCTATTCCTCGCACTAACGCAAAATGATGAATAGTTAATTTAGGACATCCCTACCGCAAAGGGGCAAAGGATCAAAGAGCTTGAGTTATTTCGCTTCTTTGATCCTTTGCCCTTTGTCTCTTTGCGGTGAGACTGACCTAATTATCGGGTGCAGCCATTGAGCAGGACTGACACCGTTCCTGAACCATTATTCGCCACGGCGAAATCGGGCTTGCCATCACCGTTGAAATCATTGGTGAGGAGCCAGAGCGGATACTGGCCAACCGTCATGACCAGCGGGCTGTTGTTATCAAACCCATTGCCCTGGCCTTTGAAAATATGCACCTGCCCATTGTTATAGCCGCCCACGGCAATGTCGGCTTTCGCGTCGCCCGTGACATCGGCAATCACGATGGACGCGGGGTAATTGCTGAAGGTCGCAAAGCCACCTCCATTGGTGAAACCGCCCTGCCCATTACCCAGGATCAGATGAACCTGATTCGTGGTCGTATTTGTCACGGCTACATCCGGGTTGCCATCGCCATTGAGATCACCGCTCGCAATAGCTTCGACGCCGGAACCGCCGAGGTTGCCGATGAAGATCGGGCTTTGGAACGTGCCATTTCCCTGCCCTAACAGAATTGCCACTGCACCGGAGAGATAATTCGGGAAGGCCACGTCGGCGCGCCCATCACGATTGAAGTCCGCAACCACGGGCGGCTGCGGCGAAGTCCCGGCGAAGACATAGCGCAGCGGCGCAAAGCTGCCATCGCCATTGCCATCCAACACTGCCGCATTCCCCAAGCCATCGTTCGGCAAGATCAAATCCAATTTGCCATCGCTATTGAAATCGCCGAGGGCAACCCCCGTTGATTTGTTGCCGACCGGATAATCGCCCTTCCGCGTAAACGTGCCATCGCCATTGCCGAGCAAAATCGTCACCGTATCTGAACCACGATTGACGACGGTCAAATCCAGCTTGCTATCGCCGTTTAAGTCGCGCGCGACAAGGTAAGTCGGAAGTATGCCCACAGAGATCGCGGGCTGTTTGGTAAAGCTATTCCCACTGGCTAACAACACCGTCACGGTATGGTCATAAAAATTCGTCGTGGCCAGGTCGGGCTTGCCATCGCCATTGAAATCGCCGCTCGTGAGGCCGTAGGGGTTCTTGTTAGCGTCCAGATTGATCGCGGCGTTGAAGACAGGAGCATTGCAACCGCCGCCGGAAGAGGCGGTCACCGTCAAAGAAGCGGTGCGAATTTCCTGTAAACCGCACCGATCCATTACGGTAAACGTCAGGGTGTGTGTGCCCACAGGCCCGGCGTTGACAATACGCCAGAAGCCAGTATTGCCGACGGCTTCAATGCTTCCCTGAAAACTCGACCAGGTAACGATGGCGGGCGTCAAGGCAATGGGGACGTTCGACGCATCTACGGCGGCGGGGGTGGCAAATTCTAACGAGCCACCGGCGGCTACGGTCAAAGTAGTAGGAACCGAAGTAAAATGCGGCGCTTGTTTTTCGCTGATACGCAGCGTCCATGTGGTCGAAGCACTGAGTCCGCCGCTATCGGTCACTGTAACATTCAGGGGGGAATCGCCAACGGGCACGTTACAGCCGACCTCAAACTGCGCCGTCACAAATCCGTCATCGGTTCGCACATCAAAGATGGAGACACCCGTGGGGATTCCACCCAGGGTTATTTGCAAGTTAGTGACAGCAGTTTCTGCATCATTGACGGTTGCCAAGCGATAGCGCGTGGTTACGAACCGATCCTGATAGCCTTGCCGCAAGGTGAGTGGCGGGGCGGCGGTAATGGTCGGCGGGGTATTCGTCGTAGCGCTTTTGGCCGACCACAGCGCGATGGAAGTGAACGATTCCAGATTCAGGACGTCGGCGCGGTTATCGCCATTGAAATCTGCGACGGCATTGATTGTGGGCAAAAGATCACTTGAACAACACGGCTCGCTCACCGCGCAAATGTTGCCCTGCCCATCGTTGAGCGCAATCCGGCGATTTGACAGGGCAATATCAGGGAATCCATCCCCGGTAAAATCCTGCACGCCCTTGATCGTCACATCGCAGGGTGCTCCCACCAAGTCAAAAGTGCTGGCGGTAAAATTGCCGCGTCCATTGTTCAGCAAAAGATAAAGTTTTGTCGTAGTCGGCCCGACAGCACCGCAGGCCGTAATGGCAGCGATGTCCGGTCGTCCATCCCGATTGAGATCGGCGACTTTGCGCAAGATCACATAGTCCGGCAAAGATAAGAAATCCATTTGCTGGAACGTGCCGTTGCCATTGCCTTGCCAAATAAACATCGTGCCGTTGTTCGCCGCACCACGGATGACGTTTACAAAATCCAAGCGCCCATCGCCATTCAGGTCGAGCAACAGCGCCGATGGCCCAAAGCCAAATTCGTTGGGCAGGCGCGTGAAGGTACGATTCGGATTCGCCAAATAAACAGCATAGTTGCCGCTTGTGTTTGCCAGAACATCATCCAATCCATCTTTGTTGAGATCGCCGATCAGCAACGACAGCACGCGCGTATTGATTTCAGCGCCAAGCGAAAACCGCCCTTGCCCATCGTTCACATATATCTGCACCTGCCGATTATTGCCGCCATCATCGCGGCGCACATATAGATCAGGGAAGCCATCGCCATTAAATTCACCGACGAGGATTTCATCATTGCGCAGTACACTGAACCCATTCGCATTGGAGGCCAGCGTGAAGCCGCCCGCACCGTCGCCGAAAAAGGTCTGGCTCTGTGCCGGGGCGGTTCGCACGACCAGCACGTCCTGCTTGCCATCGCGGTTAAAATCTGCGGCCACCACATCGCTTGCGCTTGCGGCGGTGATGGCACCGACTTTTTGGAGCGTGGGGAGTTGACAGCCGACAGTGGGTTGTAGGGCGGCCTGGGTCGAGTATGGACTTAGGGAATGCCAACCGATTACACTCCCAAACAGCGCCAGCGACACGATTCCCAAGAACCGATGCGCCCAAGAAAATCTCTGTGTCTTTCCAAATGATATTGTGGCCTTCATATTGAGAACTCCTGTGCGGAATTGAGAAACGATCATCGTGGACTACACGACGTACGGGGTTTTGGGGAGGACGGCAGCAAGCTACAGCAAATAGGAAAATTTCACCAGCAACGGCTTGCGTCGAAACGCATTTTGTCAGACGCTTTGGCGCGCTGCCAGCGACAAATTGCATCGAACTGGCAGCAAAATGAAATCAGATGGCAGCACCACGCATTATCATTGCTTCAAACTTTGCGCTGGAACTCCGCACGCCGCAACAAGACAGTGTTGAGATGTTCGGACAAGCGGCATATTGGTTGCTCCACGCGCGCGCCGATGCTTGTTTATTGCTCAATCCACATGAGTCATTGCACGTGCCAGGAACCGATGCCGAATGGCTGCTGCTGCGGTTGTCGCCGCCGTTATTGATTGAAACAGCGACGCGACTCAAGCTTTATCGCAGCGGCTCGAATTTGTTGTTCCGTCACACCCAAACCCATGATCCCAAACTGCAAGCGGTGTTGACGGCTATGCACAACGAAATGCTGGAAGGCGCGGCGGGCTGGCGCGAAGTCATTCATTCGCTCGTGCAACAATTAGTCGTCCAGTTGCTGCGTTCCCATGTCAATCTGCACACGCTCGGAAGAGTTGGAACTCTCGCGCGTCGGCATCGTAGATCGCAGGTTGCGCCGTGCGATTGAATTCATGCACGACCACTGTGCGCGGGAATTAAGTCTGGCAGAAATCGCGGCGGCGGCCTATTTGAGCGAGTTCCACTTCGCGCGGCTTTTCAAAAAAATCACCGGCACTACACCACACGCCTACGTCGCCGCCCTTCGCATTGAACGTGCGCGCCAACTATTAGCAGAAACAGATCTGGCCATCACCGATGTCGGCGCGCGGGTCGGGTATCACAGTCAAAGCCATTTCACCAAAATCTTTCGGGAAGCTACGGGACTAACGCCGCATGCCTTTCGGGCCGCAGGCATCAAGGTTACGCCCAGCAGCGAGGAATAAGCGGTCATTTCTTTTCCTTTCCGTCACTCGTCGAGGCAATCTGTATCCGATTGTTGCGCAGGGTGGGCGCATTCGCCAGAAAATAAGCGACGGGCTGTACCTGCAACGCCTTTTGCTTGACGTTGGCGGTCGGCAGAAACTTCACCTTAATGGTTCCGCTTTGTCCAGGGCGCAAAAAACCGGCTGACAGGATGGTTTGCGGTTTCAGGTAGTCCTCCATCCGGCCTGCAATCACTTCCTTTGCGGCCAGTGTAGTGGTGCCAATCCCATTCGTTGCCCCGCCTAGATCCGTCGGGCCAAGCCAGCGTGCGCCCGCCGGGAAACCACTGAAAGTTGCTTCCATGCGGTTGACCGCTACAAATCTATTAGGCAAGCCCAAATCCAGGGCATAAAGCATCGCATCCGGCAGGGCGGAGGTGTTTTGCACGTTAATGGTCAAAACGGTGCCTTCCCTATCCAACGACAGCGTAACGCGCGCGGCTACCACTTGCGTCGCCCTGACAGTCGTGGCTTTTTTGGTCAGTTCATTCTCCACTGCACAATTGACAGTTAATGTGCCGCCGGGCTGCAATGGCGTGGTAGCGATTCCCGCTGGAACCAACAACAGCGCCCACACCACGGTGAGCCAAAATCGGATCAAGGTATACCATTTCATATTAATGCTCCTATTCTGCGCTTTAATCGCTTAGTTCTTCCTTTGCGTAACGGTGTAAGTTCTTCCGGCAATCGTCAAGGTTCCGCTACGCTGTACACCTGTAGTATTTGCCGCAACGGAGAAAGTAACGGGGCCATTACCAGTGCCATTCGCACCGGAAGTAATGGTGATCCACGACGAGGCGTTACTCACCGCCGTCCACGGACAGACTCCATTGGAGGCATTCACATTGACGCTGCCCGTCGTGGCCGCCGCCGAAATACTCGTACTGGTGGACGACAACGAATACGAGCAACTTACCGCAGCCTGATTGACCGTGTAGGTTTTCCCGGCAATCGTCAGCGTACCACTGCGAGCGGTGAGACTATTATTCGCTGCAATGGAGATGTTGACCGTGCCGCTGCCGGTGCCACTAGCACCAGTGTTAATGCTGATCCACGACGAAGCGTTACTCACCGCCGTCCACGTACAAATCGCATTCGAGGCATTTACAGTAATATTCTTCGTCGTCGCAGCGGCTGTCACCGAAGTACTCGTGGGCGACAACGTGTACGAGCAGACGACGCCCGCCTGATTCACCGTATATGTCAGTCCCGCGATGGTCAACGTGCCCGTACGCGCGGTAAAGCTATTATTAGCCGCGATGGAGAAGGCGACGGTGGCACTCCCTGTGTTGTTTGTAGGGGAAGTAACGGTGATCCATGTCGCATTGCTCGCCGCCGTCCACGTGCAAATTGCATTCGAGGTCGTGAGCGTAACCGTTCTCGTAGTGGCTGCCGCCGCCGTGGAAAAACTGTTGGCTGACAAGTAGTACGAGCAGACGACGCCCGCCTGATTCACCGTATACGTCAGCCCGGCAATCGTCAATGTACCGATACGCGCCGTCGTACTGTTATTGGCCGCGATAGAGAAAGCCACCGTGGCACTCCCTGTGTTGTTTGTAGGGGAAGTAACGCGTGATCCATGTCGCATTGCTCGCCGCCGTCCACGTGCAAATTGCATTCGAGGTCGTGAGCGTAACCGTTCTCGTAGTGGCCGCCGCCGCCGTGGAAAAACTGTTGGCTGACAAGTAGTAGGAACAACCTATTCCCGCCTGCGTAACGGTATAAGTCTGCCCGGCAACGGTTAGTGTCCCAATCCGAGTAGTCGAGCTGTTATTATTCGCCACCGAATAATATACCGTGCCATTACCTGTGCCACTCGTCCCAGAGGTAATCGTCAGCCACGTGTCATTACTGCTCGCCGTCCAAGCACATCCGGTGTTGGAGGCCGTGATGGCTACGTTTCCAGCGTCGCCCCCAGCGGCGGCAGACGCGCTGGTCGCGGATAAAGTGTAACCGCAACCTCCTGCTTGATTGATGGTGTAGGTTTGGCCCGCAATCGTGATTGTGCCCATGCGGGCAGGGCCGGTATTGGCCTGCACCGAATAGGCAACGGCTCCGCTTCCTGTCACCGGTGTCGTCGAGGTAACGGTAATCCAGGCGCTATGACTAATAGCGTTCCAGGAGCATTCGGCAGTAGTTGTGACATTGACGCTGCCCGTATTCGCCGTTGCTGATACCGAAGCAGAGGTCGCGGCTAACGTATATGTACAGGAAGGAGGCGGTAACGCACCCTGTGGCAGAATACACCACTTAGGATTGCTGTCGAGCGAAGACGCGGTCAAGACCTGCTGTTGCATAAATGACCACGCCGCGCTGCCGCCCGGTTCATTCGCCACCGTAGCTGCCGCTGTAAGCGTAATGAACGGATACCCATGATTGGCATCACTCAGTTGGTTGGTGAAATCGGCTTGCCCATTATAACTATTGAAAAACCCGGTCTTGTTGTCGGCCCACCAACTATAGAAGCTATTGTCTGATTTTCTGACCGAAGGCATCTGGTATGCGCCCACTAAATACGGGTTGTAGCCGGAGTCGGTTAATTGCCCAATGGTGATCGGCGCGAGCCAGGACAACAAACTGCCGGTCGCAAACCCCAGGTTCTTGGCATTGCCAAAGGAGTAGAGCAAAAATCCATGCTGCCAGTGCGCCGTCCGATTCGAGGCCACTGCGGGATCAACCTCCTCGCTCCAGGAAGGTACGGTTCCGCCCTCTTCCCAAAAACGCAGCGGAGGAATGGTTGGCACGCCGTGCGAGCCATATTTTTGTACAGCTACCGTGTTGCCCCAGTTCCAATTCGCATTGCCTTGATTTGAGGTTCCCGTGATACCAACAGTGCCTTCCCAAATCGCAATGGCGTCGTTCGTCAATTTCGTGAAATAGTTTTTTTCTGCTGTGCCATCCGGGGCCAGAAACGCGGCGTTCACACGATTCCTGAAGAGCCACGCATCGCCGCGCACCTCTCCCTGAATGCCGCCCGTGTCAGGCGTCGGGCCACGCCCCCAGTACACATCGGTGCCGGGACTGGTGTAGGCCGCGCCCCAGGAAGCCCAGAAGTACATTTCTTCAAGATAAAAATAATCTCCGGTCAAAGCATACAAAGGAGAGTGAAAATCCGGCTGATGCGCGCCATCTGGATACCAGTCATCGAAGGTCGCCGTCCCCACCGGGGTAATCTTATCGGCAGGATCGGTATAGGCGAAGTTGATATAAAAGTTACCGGAGTTCAAAAAGACTGTAGGCCGCGCTTTGATGGAGAGAACGCGTCCCAGTGCATTTGTCCCTGTGCTATCAAAAGTTTTGCTACTGGTTCCTTCACGAAAATGAACCGGAAAGGCGGCGGATAATTGCGCATTGCCAAAGGCCTGATCCGCAACGCGCTTATCTCCTGTGTACAACCAACGCACCGTCCAGGTTGGATGGGGACCAATTTCGTCGCGGCCCCCTGTGCTGCCCATATACTTCATCATGTTGCCGGGGTCATATAAATCCTTCGCTACTACTGACCAACCGGTATAGGGATCAGTGTAGGCTTCGACTAAAGCGGATTCGGGGATCGTACGGCTGGTGTCGTAATTCGGCAGAACATTCGTTTTGGCCAAATACGCCAGATTGTGATTGATTTCGATAGTGGGCGGAGCGCCCCCCAGCCAAAACTCTTTTGTCCAACGGCTGGCCGCGAGATGCGTGACAGAACTTTTTGTATACACCGTTTGTGGCGCGGTGTTGCCCAGTTTCAGCGCCAGAGAATAGAGTTGATCTTGCAGGGCTTCGGTATTGGCGTTTTCGCCGATGTAGCGCACTTTCACTTTGTTAATGCCAGGCCAGAAAGTAGCGTGGAAAATCGGGCGGAAGGATTTATTCGTATCAAATCCAATATCGGCACTGCGGGCGGCGCTGTGATCGGCAATAATGACCGATGTCAGCACCGATCCTTTCAGCCAATACTCAAACTTGTCATTGCTCAGCATTGAGCGAGCAGATGCGGTGACAGTCGTGCTCCCATTGGTCAATGACATGGCGGCATCAAAGTCAACCCCATTGGCGAGCATATCGGTTTTGGCGAGATGGCCAGTATTATTGCTGGAAGTTTGATTGACGAAAGTGATGGTAATCGTGCTATTGGCGGTTAAAGTGGGCAGATAAAACGACAAGATGGCGTGCTTCACAGATCCATCTGGCCAGCGACTCTTCACATCTGCCTGGGTGACCAGCGGCGTGCCACTAATGACCGCTTGGGGATAGTTCGGGATTTCTCCTGCCACAAAGGGACGCCCTATTTGCAGCGGATATTGGTTCGTTGTGACACCGGCTTTTTCTTTAATCGTTAGAAAATTGGTAGCGTCTTGGGCGAGACTGAAAAACACAGTACCGCTGACAGATAATATCCATAGAATCAAGAAACACTGGGCGAATCCCCTGTGCGCAAGGGTGCATTTTTTCATATCGGCTCCGTTTTTTTGGCGTGGCTAAAGACCAACTGAACAGACGATAGCTACAGTCTGTTCGTAACTGGGTAAAGGGAACGTAAAGAGATAGCTAAAGATTGCTCCGTTAGGGGTGCGGAACCAAAGGCGAGCGCCAGTCTCCCATTGCCGGTGGTTGAGTCATGGACGAGTTGCTCGCTGAGTGCAAAAGGGACAATCTAACTGTGTCATCAAGTAGGCTCGGCTTTTCGACAGTAGTCTCACTTGGACAATAATCAATTCTTTCGAGCGTTATCGGGAAGGCGGAATATAGACGAGGGATCACAGACGTGTCAATAACAAATGCCACAAAATTAACAGGTCGCTTGAGTAAGCGCAGCACGCAAGGGCCAGTGACCGAATGTACCAACTAACCGCTTGGTGCTTGCGATAACGGTCACATTATTGACCGCCACCAAAATTTTCTGATTTTTTCATTTTCCTGCTTACTGTACCTGACAAATTAGTCAGGTATATGCTAACCTCTATTTTTCAAGTTCAGTGGTAGGAGTACATTTTTGAAAATCACAGCGCAGGAAGAATACGGCTTACGTTGCATCATGCAGCTTGCTCGGCAAACCAATGGCGAGCCGTTGCTGGTGCGTGATATTGCGGAGCGTGAAGGATTGTCCATCGCGTATGTTGAAAAAATCCTCTGGACATTGAGTCACAGCCGGATCATTGAAAGCGTACGCGGGCCGAAAGGCGGCTACCGCTTGACGCGGGCCTGCACCGAAATTTCTGTCGGTGAAGTGATGCGCGCGCTGGGCGGCACTCCTTCGTCCGAAGAGATTTGCGGGCAATTCACAGGGAATCACGACACATGCGTGCATCACGGCGCATGCGATTTAGAACCCGTCTGGGCGAGCATTACCGATTTCGTGAACAGCGTGTTTGATCGCATCCCGCTCTCGCAGCTTTTGCAAGGCAAGCTGGAGGTGAAAATGGTGCAGATGTCAGCGAAAGCACCGGCCAAGCTGGTAGGATAAACGAAGCGTTTTTTTGCAATTAAACCTGACTTTTTTGTCAACATTAAGATTATGAGCGCAACCATCGAAGCATTAGCCAATCAGAAATACAAATACGGATTCGTCACCGACATCGAATCAGATGTCGCACCGCGCGGCTTGACAGAAGATACCGTGCGATTGATTTCGCACAAGAAAAACGAGCCGGAATGGATGCTCGAATGGCGATTAAAAGCCTTTCGTCATTGGTTGACGATGACGGAGCCGACGTGGGCCAACGTCAAATATCCGAAGATTGATTACCAGGACATCGTTTACTATTCTGCGCCCAAGCCAAAAGAAAAGAAGGCGAGCCTGGACGAAGTTGATCCTGAATTGCTCGACACCTTCAATAAACTGGGCATTCCACTGAACGAACAAAAGTTGCTTGCCAACGTCGCTGTTGATGCGATCTTCGACAGCGTTTCTGTCGCGACAACATTCAGGGCCAAGTTGAAAGAAGCGGGGGTGATTTTCTGTTCCTTCTCCGAAGCCGTGCAGGAATATCCCGAACTCATCAAAAAATATCTCGGCTCCGTCGTTCCCTATACCGACAATTTTTTTGCCGCGTTGAATTCGGCGGTGTTTTCCGATGGTTCGTTTTGCTTCATCCCCAAAGGCGTAAAATCGCCGATGGAATTGTCGTCCTATTTTCGCATCAACAACCCCGACTCAGGGCAGTTCGAGCGGACGTTGATTATTGCTGAAGAAGGGGCATCCGTCTCATATTTAGAAGGCTGTACTGCTCCCAAATTTGACAAAAATCAGTTGCACGCCGCCGTCGTCGAACTCGTCACGCTCGACAATGCGGAGATCAAATATTCGACCGTGCAAAACTGGTATGCGGGCGATGAAGAGGGCAAGGGAGGCATCTACAACTTCGTCACGAAGCGCGGCGCGTGTCGCGGCAAGAATTCCAAGATTTCGTGGACGCAGGTTGAAACCGGCTCGGCGATTACGTGGAAATATCCAAGCTGCATTTTGCAGGGCGATAATTCCATCGGCGAATTCTATTCCGTTGCGCTGACCAATCATCATCAGCAAGCCGACACCGGCACGAAAATGATTCACATCGGCAAAAACACGAAGAGCCGTATCATCAGCAAAGGCATTTCGGCGGGCGTTTCCAACAACAGCTATCGCGGCTTGGTGAAGATTTTGCCGAAGGCGGAAGGCGCGCGCAATTACTCGCAATGCGATTCGTTGTTGATTGGCCCAACGTGCAGCGCCAGTACGTTTCCGTATTTAGAAGTTGGCAACAACACCGCCAAAATTGAGCATGAGGCTTCGACCTCGAAAATCAGCGAAGAGCAAATTTTCTATTTCAATCAGCGCGGCATCTCGACCGAAGACGCAGTTTCGATGATCATCAATGGCTTTTGCAAAGAAGTGTTCCGCGAACTGCCAATGGAATTCGCAGTCGAAGCGACTAAGCTCTTAGGACTCAAACTGGAAGGGAGTGTGGGATAATTCAATGAGCGACAAACTTACAGAAATCGAAAATTCACTACCACCCGTACCGAAAAAAGGCGGCAACTACGATCACGCCGTTCGCACTGGAAACTTGTTATTCCTCGCGGGCAAAGGGCCGATCAGCAACGTCAAGGGTAAAGTCGGCGCGGACTTCACCAAAGAAGAAGGTTATCAATATGCCCGAGAAACGGGACTGTTGTTGTTAGCGGTGCTAAAAGAAGAACTTGGCACGCTCAGCAAAGTGAAGCGCGTCGTCAAAGTGTTGGGAATGGTCAATTCCACGCCAGAGTTTGGCGATCATCCGTTTGTCATTAACGGTTGCTCCGATTTATTTGTCGAAGTCTTCGGCGACAAGGGACGGCACGCACGCTCGGCAGTCGGATTTGTCGCGCTGCCACACGGTATCCCGGTCGAAATCGAAGCGATTGTTGAAGTGGAAGACTAATTAAAGAAAAAGATTTTTATCCACTAAGTAACCCGAAGCTACAAGAAGAATTTCTTTTCTTTCTTCGTGATTCTTAGTGGCTTGGTGGGTGAGAGAAAACACATGCTTGAGATTCGTAATTTACACGCCAAAATTGAAGACAGAGAAATTCTGAAAGGCATTAACCTGACCATTAACGCGGGCGAAATCCACGCGATGATGGGGCCGAACGGCTCCGGCAAAAGCACGCTGGCCAAAGTCCTTGCCGGGCATCCCGACTACGAGGTCACCGAGGGCGAAGTGTTGTACTTCGGCAAGAACCTGCTCGAACTTAACCCTGACGAACGCGCCCGCGCAGGCATCTTTCTGGCTTTTCAATATCCCATCGAAATTCCCGGTGTCAGCAACGCGAACTTCCTGCGGATGGCCTACAACGAAAAAGCCAAACACGATGGCAGAGACGAACTTGACCCATTGGAATTCGATGATTTGATTCACGAAAAAATCAAGATCGTCGAAATGGACAAGAGCTTTATCAATCGCTCCGTCAATGAAGGGTTTTCGGGCGGCGAAAAGAAGCGCAACGAAATCCTGCAAATGGCCGTGCTGGAACCGAAGCTGGCCGTGCTCGACGAAACCGATTCCGGCCTGGACATTGACGCGCTGCGCATCGTCGCGGGCGGTGTGAACAAGCTGGCCAACAAAGACAATGCGATCCTGCTGGTTACACACTATCAACGTTTGCTGGATTATATCGAACCGCATGTCGTCCATGTGCTGTACAACGGGCGCATCGTGAAATCCGGCGCAAAAGAACTCGCGCTGGAACTGGAGCAAAAAGGCTATGACTGGATCAAGAGCGCGGCGAATGCCGGATAAGGGAAATTACTATGAATAAGACTTTGATACGTTATTGCATACGCTGAAATTACTTACCGCGTGCCGCCCGGGTGGCGGAGTTGCTCAAAAAAGAACTGGGTATTGAGACAGAATTGATCAAAGGAGAGGCCGGCGAATTTACGGTTTGGGTGAATGGAAATCAGGTAGCCCATAAAAGCTGGCTTGGGTTTCCGAGCGATAAGAAGGTCTTGGAAGCGGTCAGACTTGCACTGACAAATTAAACTATGCGTCAACCAGCCAAAGAAAAAGAGATGAATCACTACCTCGCAGCCTTCACCGCTGCGGAACAAAAGCGTACCAAGGCACCCGCATGGCTCAGCAATTTGCGCAATAATGCCATCGCGCAATTCGAGCGATTAGGCTTTCCGACGACGCGCAACGAAGAGTGGAAATACACGAACGTCGCCCCGCTTCTCAAGCACAACTTTCAGACAGTAACGACCCTGCCGCGCGCAGTCGCAAGCTGGGACGAGTTCACTTATCCCGAAACGCGCAGCAGTCAATTGGTCTTTGTAAACGGCATGTTTGCCAAAGAGTTATCAAACCTCTCTGCCCTTCCGGCTGGCGTGACCATTAGCAACTTTGCCAACACCGACCAAAAGCTGCTGAGCCAATACCTGGCCACGCAGATTGATTATCACAATGATGCATTTAGCGCCTTGAATACAGCCTTCGCGGGCGATGGCGCATTCATTTTAATCCCGCGCGGGAAAGTCGTTGAAGCGCCGCTTCATCTGCTGTTTCTAGCGACGGAGGCCAACACTATTGCGCATCCTCGCATCGTGCTGGTCGCAGAAGAAGGCGCGCTGGCGACGATTATTGAAAGCTATGTTTCGCCCCATGATGAAGCAGTTTATTTCACGAATGCTGTCACTGAAGTTATCGTGAATCAAGACGCGAACATTACGCATTATCGCCTGCAAGCCGAAAGCACGAGCGCGTTTCACATCGCTACCACGCAGGTGCAGCAGGCGAGCAAAAGCACGTATGCGTCCTACGCAATTTCGCTCGGCGGCGATCTCGCGCGGCATACGCTGAACGTCAAACTTGACGGCGAACACATTGAAAGCACGATTGATGGGTTGTACGTCGTGACGGGCCAACAACACTGCGACAATCACACCACGATTGACCACGCCCAGCCGCACTGCAATAGTTACCAGTTATACAAAGGCATTCTCGACGAAAAAGGGCGTGCGGTTTTCAATGGCAAAATCTTTGTGCGCGAGGGTGCGCTGCTCACCGATGCGAAGCAGTTGAATAAAAACTTATTGCTTTCCGCGCACGCGCATGTAGACACCAAACCGCAACTCGAAATCTTTGCCGACGATGTGAAATGCGCACACGGCGCAACCGTCGGACAATTGGAAGAAGACGAATTGTTTTATCTGCGCACTCGCGGCTTGAAGACCGAAACGGCGCGCGCCTTGCTGACATTTGGTTTTGCCGAAGATGTCATCAGCAAAATCAAAATCGAATCCGTGCGCAAGCAATTAGATGAAATCGTGCTGACACGACTGCATCAGAATTTGGAGGTCAATTGATATGGTACTTGTACATTCATTAGATTTTCGCGGTGACAAAGGCAAGGCCGAATTGAAAGCCTTATTCGATAGCGGCTCAACGTATTCATGTCTTAGCCCAGAAATAGCCGCGCAGCTAAGCACGTTGCTCAAGCTGCCTGATCCGATTGAGGTAGAAACTGCTGACAAAGGGCATTTCATTCGGATTGAAGATAGCGTACGACTTGACTTCTATCTGAATAACCTCCGCTTGACCGATGAATTTATGGTCGTTCCTGGCTTGGCTGAAGAAGCCATCATCGGCGCAACGACAATGCAAAAATGGCGTATCAAGTTGGATTTTGAGCACGATAAAGTCATCACCGATCCACGCGTCAATCGGATGATTTTAATGTAATTGTTTATGGCTTCATTACTCGCTTTACGAACGGTCGGAATGATTGAAGGCATCTCATTTTTAATTCTGCTCTGCATTGCGATGCCACTGAAGTATCTGTATGGACAGCCAGAGATGGTGCGCTATGTCGGTTCCATTCACGGCGTGCTGACGATTGTGTACGTTTACTTACTGGTCAAAGTCACAGCGCAATTGAAATGGTCATTGAAGACTGCGCTGCTGGCGTTTATCGCGTCGCTGCTTCCGCTCGGAATGCTGTACGCGGAATTCAAAATCTTTCGTAACGCAGAGCAATCATAACCACTATGCAAACCCAAACTGCTTCCGAATTTGATGTCGCCAAAATTCGCGCGGAGTTTCCGATTCTTACGCAAACCGTGAACGGCAAGCCGCTGGTGTACCTGGACAATGCAGCGACTTCGCACAAGCCACAATGCGTGATTGACACGATCAATCATTTCTACGCCGCGCACAATTCCAACGTGCATCGTGGCGTGCATTACCTGAGCCAACTCGCCACGCGCGAATTGGAAGGCGCGCGCGACATTGTCAAAAAGTTTCTGAATGCAGCGAGCGACAAAGAAGTCATCTTCACTAAAGGCACGACCGACGGCATCAATCTGGTCGCGCAAAGCTATGGTCGTAAATTCATTAAGCAAGGCGATGAAATCATCATCTCTGCGATTGAACATCACGCGAACATCGTGCCGTGGCAAATGCTGTGCGAGCAAACCGGAGCCGTGTTGCGCGTCATTCCGATCAATGATGACGGCGAATTGCTGATGGAAGAGTACGAAAAGATACTCAATCCGAAAACCAAATTCGTCTCGGTGAATTATGTTTCCAATGCGCTCGGCACCATCAATCCAATTAAGCGCATCATCGAACTCGCGCACGCACAGGATGTACCGGTACTGATTGACGGCGCGCAATCGGCTCCACATTTGAAAGTAGACGTGCGTGAACTAGATTGCGATTTCTATGCGTTTTCCGGTCATAAAGTCTGCGGCCCGACTGGCATCGGCATTCTCTACGGCAAGCAACATTGGCTGGAGCAAATGCCGCCGGTGCAAGGCGGCGGCGACATGATCAAGGTCGTGACGTTCGAGAAAACGACGTATAACGATTTGCCGTATAAGTTAGAAGCTGGCACGCCACACATCGAAGGCGGCATCGGTTTAGGACGCGCAATTCAATATCTGGAAAGCATCGGTCTGGACAACATCGCGGCTTATGAGCACGAGTTGCTGGAATACGCGACCGAACTCATCGGCAGCATCAAAGGTGTCCGCATCATCGGCACGGCGCGTGAAAAAGCGAGCGTGTTGTCGTTTGTTCTCGACGATGTGCATCCGCACGATGTCGGCACGATTCTGGATCAGGAAGGCATCGCCATCCGCGCCGGGCATCACTGCGCACAACCAATTATGCAACGCTTTGGCGTACCTGCTACTGCGCGCGCAAGTTTCGCGTTCTACAATACGAAAGAAGAAATTGACGCGCTGGCGAATGCGATTCACAAAGTGATTGAAGTGTTTGGATAAGAGTAGACGGTAGACGCTTCGCGTCCCGAAACTACCGACTACCGTCTACTGTCTACTTTGAATATGGCTGAACTCAACGAACTCTACCAACAGGTCATTCTTGACCACAATAAAAAGCCGCGCAATTTCAAGGCGCTGGACACGCCTTCGATCACACAGGAAGGCCACAATCCGCTCTGCGGCGATCACATCACATTGCAATTGGAACTGGACGGCGAGGTCGTCAAAGACGTGGGCTTTCAAGGTTCCGGCTGCGCGATTTCCAAAGCCTCGTCTTCGATGATGACCGCAGCAGTGAAAGGCAAAACCAAAGCCGAGGTTGAAGTGATGGCCGATGAATTCGTCAAAATGGTGCGCGGCGAACTTAATCCTGAAACTGAAGAAAACCATTTGGGAAGATTGAAAATCTTTGCTGGCGTCAAAGAGTTCCCTGCCCGCGTCAAATGTGCAGCGCTCTCGTGGCGCACGGTACAAGCCGCGATTAATGAAAGTCACGACGCGGTTTCGACGGAATAACTTGCCAACCAAACTGTCACTCGCCTCCTTAGCCTAGGACACATTTAATAAAGTGATCTCTCGATTCAAGTTAATGGGAACGAAAAGGTAGTCACACAACCCGACGTCGTGCGCCAATAAAGGCAACAGTGCCACCCATAAACTGATCTCGCCGCTCGTGCCACACGGGGCAAGCGGTGCGCCACCTGCCGCTCGCGCACTATAAGCCAGCAGCGCATAGCGGGCCGTTGTGGGAGCCGTTGTGTTATGCGCAAATCGGCGAGCTAACGATTACCACGTTCATCACTTTACTGTTGGTGCCGACGCTGTACGCGATCTTCGTGCTTGAACTGAAGCTGGTGCAGTAGAAAGCGAGCGGCGCAGCAGCGGAGAGTAATTATGGCGCGCTACCATCGCCACAATTTTGTCTCTCTGCAAACGCAACCGACTGTGATAAAGTTTCGGATGTCTCTTCCCCACTACGACGTTCCCCATGAGCGGCGACGCAATAGCAAATGAACAAAAGTTGGTTTGCCAAAACCGAAATAGCCTCTTCCCCGTAAGGTAGATCGTTATGTATATGAAACGCCAAACAAGGCTGATGGTTCCGGGGCTGCTGCTTTGGGCGGTGGTAGCAGGCGCGGCGCAAGTGCCCACCCAACTGCCGCCGACGCAACCACCGCAGGAAACGGAAGCCAAAAAACCCGATGCGCAAAATCAACGGATTGTTGACCCCGCCACGATGCCAAAGCCCGACCCAAAGCAAAATAAAGCGCCCGGCGGCAAGATTGACCGCGTCCTGACACAGTTCGAGGAAAAAAAGATTATCAAACAGCTCAAGGCCTATATGAATAATCCGTATATCCACCCGCGCTTTGGCGGCACAGGGGATGGTTCTGGATTTGGCTTTGGTGTCGAGTTTACGAACAATGCGAACGAGCCGTCGAATGTGCGGCTCTCCTCCGTATTGCAGGCGACGTTTCGTAAATATGTCCTGGCCACGGCAGGCATCAGCGTGGACCCCACGGGCGGCAAGCGCGAACGCTTTCAGATGGATTTTACAGGGCGCTATCAACTGCGCCCGCGTGATAATTTTTACGGCATCGGCTTCAATAGCCAGCGTAGCAATCGCAGCAATTATGATTTGCAGGAGCGGGGTTTCAACTTCGCGGCCCGCTGGAAAATGACGAAATCGTTGCACGTCGGCGCGGGACTCGATTTTTCCGCTGCACGCGCGTTTGATGGACAAGACCGCCGCTTTGCCAAAACGCCGCAGCTATTTCCGACCTTGCCCGGCCTGGTGCGCGGTGCTTCCCTGCTTAGTCCGCAGGTCTTTGCCGAATTCGATCAGCGCAACAGTCCTGGTAACCCGACGAAAGGCGTATACGCGAACTTCACTGCAAGTTCCAACGACAGCGTGGGCAAAGACGATTTCGGCTTTGTGAATTTGAAATTTGACGCGCGCGGTTACCTGCCGCTCGGCACGCCGCGGCGCGTGTTGGCGGCGCGCTTGATCGGCAATTTCAATCAGGCCAAAGGCGGCTCGCAGATTCCGTTCTTCCGGCTGGCGCGGTTGGGCGACTCACAAACGTTACGCGGCTTTCGCCCGCTGCGCTACTACGGCAGCAATGCGTTGGCGGCGAATCTGGAATACCGTTTTGAACTGATTCCCGGCATCGGCGCATTGGCCTTTACGGACGTGGGGCAAGTGTTCGAGCAGCGCGCGCAACTTTCTGCCAAAAACATGCGCGCGACGTATGGCGGTGGCATTGAGTTCAAATCCAAGAAATCCACCCTGTTTCGCATTCTGGTCGGCAAAAGCGCCGAAGGAACGCGTGTCATTCTTGGATTTGGGCCGACTTTTTAAGCTTTGCAGTAAGGCTGCCCTCGCTTAAACCGACGCTGAGGTCATCTTGCAGGATATGGATTGACTAAGGTGAATCATTCCGTCATGGAAACAAGCCCCTGGCGTATCGCGATTGTGGCAGCCTCCGTGCGATCCGATACCTCTAATTTTTCAATGATACTGTTCACATGATTGCGGGCCGTGTTTTCGCTGATGCCAAAGACGCGTCCGATCTCTTTATTGGTCAGGCCTTTTGCGACGAACTGCAACACCTGATGCTCTCGTGGCGTGAGGTTCGATCGCGCCATGCGTTCGATCAGCCGCGCCGCAATATCCGCCGGGAAATAGCGCTTTTTTGCATGGACGAGATGAATAGCCTCCAGCAAACGGTCTTGCGGAGTATCCTTCAAAATATAGCCCTGCGCGCCGGCCCCGACCGACTGGTAAATATCCTCATCAGTATCAAAACTTGTCATGACGAGGATGCGTGGCGGGTCTGGTCGCAGATTGATGGCGCGTATCGCGTCCAGGCCGCTCATGCCCGACATCCGCAGATCCATCAGAATTACGTCGGGCGTAATTGTCTCCAGCAGCGCAAGAGCCTCGCGTCCGCTGGAGGCGCTCGCCACCACGTCCAGGTCCGGTTGGGTGCTGAGCATGCTCGCCAGTCCCGCGCGGACAACAGGGTGGTCGTCAACGATCATAATCCGAATGCGCGCGATGTCCATCATATGTCCTCAGTAAAAGAAAGTCTGGGACGCGGCCAGAACCTGAGCAGAAAGTGTGACCGGGTCGGCGATTTCACCTCCACCAAAGTACCAGAACCCGGTGTGCTGCTGATGGTCAACGTGGCCTCAATACTTTCTGCCCTCTTGCGCATTCCCAAAAGACCGAATCCTGCGTGCTGACTGCCTGCAATAAATCCTTGTCCGTCGTCTTCGATGGACAAGCAAATGAACTCACGCGTCCGTTGCAGCGTAAGGCGGATTACGCCCGGATCGGCATGGCGAATTGAATTGGCAATTGCCTCCTGCCCGATCAGATAAAGCGTGTCCTTAATACGAGTTGGGATACGAGTTGGCACAGCCCGGTTGTCATCTTCACCATAAATTTCCACTCTTACGTTTCCGTTCTTGATCATCTGTTTGGCGCAATCCTGGAGAGCTGGGAGGAGGCCGGTGGGACCGAGTGATTTCGGACGCAGGCTGGCAATGCTGCGACGCGCCTCCCCGTGACTGGTCCGTGCCATGGAAATCGCCAGATCAACCTGGCTCTCCAGTCGCTCGGCACCGCGAGGCACGCTGTTACGTATCGCCTGCAGTTGAAACCCGATTCCGGCGAAGCTCTGCGCGAGCGTGTCGTGAATCTCATTTGCGAGACGTTCGCGCTCCTCAGCAACGGCGCGGTAGCGCCAATGCTTCGCCAGAAGATACAAGTAGTTGCAGGCGAAGATCAGTCCAAGCCCCACCAGCGTCGCCAAGATCAAGTTGGAAGGCCGCCACCAGGGTGGCCCGGCAACAACCTCAACATCTTCGGCTGAGCGCACGAGGATGACGAACGGATCGGCGGCTCGGTTGAATCGGGCGTCCACGACGGAAACGCCTTTCAAACGAAGCCGGCTATCTTGCGCGAGACGATGGAGAAGAACCCGGCTGCGGCCTGGCGGCAGAAGGGCGTGAAACGACTGTGGGCCGGCTTCGAGATCTAAGGTGAGCGCGCCGTCTTGCTCCTCGGATATTGATCGGAGATAGCCTTCAAGCTGAACGAATCTGCTATCGTACAAACCTTCCGCGACTTGATTCGCTGCGATCACCGACGGAGAAACAGGCACAGCTTCTCTCAGCAGACGGAATCGCGCCTTACGGATGACGGGACTGAAGTTATCCAGATTGACTTCTCCCGTGACCTCCACCTCATCGCCAATTTTGAGTGCTGCGGCGCTGTCGGACTGAATCTCAACACCGCCCGTGGAATCCTCGACGAAGACCGCTGGTCTCGTGAGAATCACGGATCCCCGGATCACGGCCAGCGGTGACCCAATCGGCGGCAGATACTGCAAGGAGCGTATCGTCTGGGGCGTCTGGGTCGGCATGGATGCGCGGGGAGATGCCTGCCGTTGCGTCGCCTCGCCGTTTGTGGCAGTACGCGCTGTAACGTAGCAGCGTCGGGAGGGGGCAGGGCTTGCGCTGTGTTGCTGGCGGCCTCAACGACTGCATCGGCAGGCACTACCCTGACATTCCGCCAAACGCCACCTGTGCCGTTAGAGCGAAGAGCAATGCTGCCTGATCGAAAACAATCCGGGTCGTTCAGAGGTGCCGTTTTGACTTCGCCCATTCCTTCCGCCCACGCGGAGGCAGTGATGCGGCAGCCCTCAACTTTTAGTTTGACGTGGTACCAGCGAAAGGGACGAACCGGATCGGGCAAGACCACTCTGGCTGCTTCATGATAGGCATAGTCAAACGAGCCTAGCACGAGACTGTTATCCACGGGCCGAACACCAAGGAAATAGCCTTTAAAGGAATTCTCGCCCACTTCGGCCTCGGTCACGCGCGCGAGTATCCCCACGCTCCCTTCGCCTAAGAGCTGCAGATCGGCCTCTACGATGTAGTCTTTCCAGTTTGGCGATCCCATCAGCAGTTTCGCACCACGATCATTGGAATCATTGCGCATGGAACCATCAACGACTTCCCAGGTACCGCCCAGGCCAGTCCAGCGATCCTCCGCATCCGGCGTGAATTGAGAGTAGTAAGGCAGACCGTAGCCGGGACTGCTGAGATACATATATCGTGCGCCAATGATTCCCACGATCAGGACGGATAAGTTCACGGCAGAAATAATCAGCTTGCGCCGGGCGCTTCGCTTCATGAGTGGATCACCTTAAAAAACTTGTATAGAGACTTGCTTCGGCAGAATTGAAATTCTGCTTCGTAATGAGCAGTGGAGGAACCACAGACATGGCAGGAATCGGCTTTCCGGCCCAGGACGCCGAGATTAGTCCAACCGCCTCATAGCCCATGCGATAGGTGTTTTCCGCCAAGATGGCCGCAATTTCTCCTGTGCCGACATACTCTATCAGATCGGAATCCTGCTCACATCCAACAAGCTGGATCGCCTGTTGGAGAGACCGACTTTTCAGGGCGGCATAGGCACCCCGCGTGGAGGCGGCGGTAAGACTCAAAACAGCCTTCAACTCGGGATGCGAATCCAATGCGCCGTCGGTAAACTCTTCCGCGAACGGGGCACTGTACGCCGCACCGCCCCGGCTGATAACGCGGATTTCGGGGAAATTGCTGGCTAAAAAGCGTTCGACGCTGCGCGCCCTATTTGCAACACCCGGCGCGTGGCGCGCAAGCCCGACCAGTGCAATCGCGCCCTTGCCACGAATGAGCCGCGCGATCTCGGCGGCGGCAAGCTCTCCCATCTTTTCGTCGTCATTCACGATGTAACCGAGCTTGCTGCTGGCGGGAAGGTCCAGAGGAGCCGAGACAACCACCACGGGCAGTCCCGCCGCGAGCGCGCGGCGCAAAGGTGTAAGGATCGCCAATGAATGGTTGGGCGCAAGGACAAGCCCCTGGTACTTACCGCGTGCGACCTTATCAATCAGCGAAACCTGGCCTGCCACATCGTTTTCTGACGTCGGTGCATTCCAGTAGAGGTGACACTTTAGGCTTTCTGTCGCTGTCTTGGCACCCAAATGCTCTACTTCCCAAAGCAGGTCACCAGCGCTCCGTGGAATAAATGCAATCGTTGGAACGGACGGAAGCTGGCGCGACCATATCCAATAGGCCCCAGCGCCCAGTATTGCGAGGAGGATGACACTCGTAGCCCAGACTAAAACTCGTGCAGGCTTATCAAACATAGTGAACAAGCTTCTCCCCTTTTAGAAAACAGTGAATTGTATACGGATTTAGTTGCTACCCGCATGGTTCAAATGAACTATGTGCTTATGGTTGCTTTGAGGCATTGTCCGCAATACCCAAGGCTGTTATTGTACCATCAAGCTTAACGCTATGATGGTTGCTCTGAGGTATTGTTTACAATGCCCAAGGCTACTACTTTACCACTGATCTAAACGCTTTGCTGGGGATTCTATTAACGTTGGCAATGACTTGGACCTGTTTCAGGCTTGCGGGCAAGCGGTATATACGCAAACCTCGAACGGTCGGACCAGATTGAGAGCCATAGCTATTACTAGGAGATTATTGTGAACTTAAGAAACCTTGTTGTTCTTATGTTTCTGTTGTTAGTGCCTGGCGCGTTAGTGAAGGCACAGGACCGCGGAACCATTACCGGCCATGTGGCCGACACTGCTGGAGCCGTTGTGCCCAATGCGATGGTTACCTTGACCAACCCATCTACAGGCCAGGTTATAAGGGTAGAAACCAATACGGAAGGGACGTATACGTTCCTCTCGCTGACCGCCGGGCGATACGAACTCATCGCTGAAAAAGAAGGTTTCCGCAAAGCGCAAGCAACGAACGTCATCGTACAGGTCAATACCACGACACGTCTCGACATCGCAATGGAGTTGGGCGCGGTGCAGGAAACCATCCAGATAGAAGCCACTACCCCTCTCCTACAAACCGACCGCAGCGACCTGGGTACGGTGGTAGACAACAAGGCTATTCAACAATTGCCGCTCTTTATCAATGGCGGCCTGCGCAGCAACCTGGCCTTCACCAGTCTTGCTCCCGGCGTCACGATGAACCTGCAGAACGACCCTGATACCGTTGGCGGCGCGCCCCGTATCGCAGGCGGCCAGGCCAACGGTGCCAGCCTGCTCGTAGATGGCGGCGAATCAATGAGCGAACGCCGCAACGACCCGCAAATGCGCGTGGTCAGCGCCGAAGCTGTGGAAGAGTTCAAAGTTCAAACCTCCGCCTACTCCGCCGAATTCGGCCGCGCTTCCAATGGTGTGCTCAACTACACCACTAAGTCCGGCACCAACGCCCTGCACGGTTCCTTCATGGCCCAACTGCGCCACGAAAAGCTGAACGCCAAGGGCTTCTTCTGGGGCGCGCGCGGCGAGTCGGTGCAACGCCAGCACGTCGAAGCTGCCAACCTCGGCGGCCCGATCTACCTCCCGAAGAGCGTCTTCGGGCCGCTCGGTTACGATGGCCGCAACCGGACCTTCTTCTTCTTCGCCGGCGAGCGTTCGCGCGCCAAGAACTACAGCAGCACCAGCTTGATCTCCCTGCCCATCGCAGACTTCCGCAACGGCGATTTCCGCCGCTACACCAACGCTGCCGGTCAGATGGTGCCGTTGTACGATCCGCTCGATGCCAACGGCAACGTGATCGCCAACGCCGCCAGCCGCCCGCGCATGCAGTGCAACGGCGTATTGAATGTTATCTGTCCAGACCGCATCACCCCGGTGGCGAAAACGATCTTTGCCCAACTGCCGCTGCCCGACGATCCCTCGACCGTCTTCAACAACACGCGCGCGCGTAATAACGGCTCGCGTACACCGGGTGCCTGGCAGGGGGTTTACTCGATCAAGGGTGACCATATCGTTAACGACAAGTTGCGCGTGAGTGGCATGTTTAGTCGCCAATATTTTGATAGCTATCCGCTGGTTGGACCGATTCCCGGCCCGTTGGCCGAAGCCTTCCAGGAGTTCGGTCATGTTCGTTACTGGCGCTTCAACGGCGACTACACCATCAGCCCGACTATGCTCAACCACGTCACGCTTGGTATCAACCAGCGCAAGCTTGGAGAGGGCCCGAACCTGGGCTTGAGCGACGCCTATCGTACGGCCACACTGCTGCCTGGTGTGTTTGGTTCCGGGGCTGAGAAGGCTCCCAACTATACCAAGTACAACACCGAGTTCGGCAACTACGGCGGCCACGTCTTTACCGAGTCACCTGGTCGTACAATCAATTTCAGTGATCAGCTATCGTGGGTCAAGGGGCGTCATAACCTCAAGTTTGGCTTCACCTATATGAACGTCAGTTATCGTCGCATTGACTGTAATAACTGCGCCGGCTCTTTGAGCTATAGCGCCGCAGCGACTGGAAATCCCGGCGTCAGCGGCCAGAACGGCATCGCGTACGCCGCGTTCCTGTTGGGCTTGCAGAGCGGTGGTTCCTTCAACTTTGGGGCCGACATTGACTATCGCTATAAGTACTATGCTGGCTTCATCCAGGACGACTTTAAGATCAACAACAAGCTCACTATCAACGCTGGTCTTCGTTACGACCTAAGCATTCCGCGCCGGGAAGCCCGCTTACAGAACAGCAACTTCAATCCAACGATCCCGAATCCTGCCGCCGGCGGCATCCTGGGCGCACTGGAATTTGCCTCCGAGGATAATCCGGTGCTTCTTGATATCCGCAAGAACGCTTTTGCGCCGCGCCTGGGCTTTGCTTATCAGCTCAACGACAAGACGGTCATCCGCGGCGGCGGTGCCATCATGTACGACATCATCCGCGAAGACGGCAATGCCGACAACGGCATTCAGGGGTTCGGCGGTGGCTTCGGTTCAGTCGCCAACAGCCTGTCCAATGGCATTGCCTTCACGCAGAGGAATGGCCTGAACGACTTCCGCGCTTTGGTCGAAGGGCAGCGCCCGCCGCAGAAGAATCCAGGTATCGGCGTCAATGGCAGCGTGACCTACAAGACGCCTGAATCCGGCAAGCCGGGTTACTATACCGACTACAATCTTCACCGTGGAGCACAGCTTTACGCCTTCCACTCTGTTGCGCGCCAGCTTCCACGCCAACTACGGCATCAAGATTTATCAAAGCGGCCTGGACTTCAATCAGCTCGACCCGAAGTACTTCGCCATCTACGGCTCCTTGCTCACCAGTCCGGTCAGCGCGGTCATCAACAACCCGGTGGTGGTGGCTTCGGGCTTCAAGCTGCCCTATGCCAGCTTCCCCCAGAATCTGCAACTCCAGCAGGCGCTGCGCCCCTTCCCGCAGTACAGCGGCTTCGGCTCAGTGGCCACGCAGTCCGGTCACAGCACCTACAATGGTCTGGAACTCAACTTCCAGAAGCGTTATTCCAAGGGCCTCTGGCTGATGACCTCTTACACGTTCTCCAAGACACTGGTCAGCCAGAACGGTCAGAACATCTACGCCGCTCTGACCGAAAAGGTCGTCAGTTCTGCCAATCGCCCCCACGTCTACACGTTGGGTTATGTCTATGAACTGCCGCTGGGCAAGGGCAAGGCCTTCGGTGCCAACATGCATCCGGCGCTCAATGCCATCGTCGGCAACTGGATCATTTCGGCGGTCCATCGCTACCAGAGCGGTACGCCCATCAGCGTCGGTGGATGCAGTCAGACCATGGCGGGCGCGGGCGCGGCCCGTTGCAACTTCGTTTCCGGCCAGCCGCTGCTCAACCCTAACTTCGACCCGACGAATCCGCTAAGCCCCTATCTGAATAGGGCCGCCTTCGTGCAGCCGGCCAATTTCACCTACGGTAACGTGCCCGCCGTGATTCCGCAGCTTTATCAGCCGAATCAACTGGGTGAGGACGTCGCCGTCAGCAAGAACATCAACTTCGGTCAAAGCGAGAAGAACATCATCGAATTCCGAGCTTCGGCCTTCAACGTCGCCAATCGTCACCTGTTGGGCGGCCTGAATACGGCGATTAACAATTCGAACTTCGGTACCTTCTCGAATCCGCAGTCGAACCTGCCGCGCAACCTGCAATTCAGCTTGCGAGTGAGCTTCTAAATATGCGCTTCCTGATTCCAATCATATTAGCTCACGGCTATCACGTTTGCCGCCGTCGGGCTTGGGGAAGATTACTTCCCCAAGCCCGACAGCGCGGGCGGCTGGCGTACGCTGAAAGATGCCGCCGCGATCAGGAAGACCGCGGGGCTGGATTTGAAGAAGCTCGATCAGGCCTTTGAGTACGCCTCCCGCAGCAGCCAACACGGCGGCTTGCTGGTAGTGCGTCACGGCTGGTTGGTTTATGAGCGGTATTATGGTCGTGGCAATCGCGAAGCCAATCCCGCCACCGCATCCGTGGGCAAGGCCTATACCAGCATCGCCTCCGGCATCATGCTGGCTGAAAAGAAAGCCCAAATTCCTGAAGGGCTTGATACCAAGGTCTTCAACTCCAAGTACCTGCCGGAAGCCATGCCGCTGGATGATCCGGCCAAGGCCGACATCACCCTGGGCCAGTTGCTTTCGATGTCCGCAGGCTTGCACGGCGAGGGCAGCAATCCCGGCTTCGTTGATGGCGTTCCCTCCGTCAAACTCACTCCCGTGCCGCGTCCCGCGACGCCGCTCGGTCAGGACTTAATGGCCCTGCGCACTCCCCTCTGGACCAAACCCGGCGGCGGCTACTCTTACGCTTCAGCCTCGCCCCATGTGGCGTCCATTGTTCTGCGGAATCTCACCGGCATGGAGATGCACGAATACATTGATCTGCGCTTGGCGAAACCGCTTGGTTGGGGCCAATGGGCCTGGGCTAGGCGGCGCGGCGAAAATGTTCTGCCTCATACTCCAGGCGGTGCGGACATCGCTTTGCGCTCGACCGATCACATGCGCTTCCTTTACGCCATCCTGAAGAAAGGCCGTTGGGGGAAGGCGCAGGTGATTCCGGCTGATTACATCGAAATGTGCGGCAAACCGACCAAGTGGAATGCCCACGCTCCCCTGAGTCTCATGTGGGAAAACAACGCCGATGGCCACGTCGTCGGGCGCGCCTAAGGACGCTTTCTTCAAGTCCGGCGGCGGCGGTTACGGCGTGATCGTTGTCCCCTCGCTCGACCTGGTGATTTACAAAATGGCGGGCGACGACGGGCAGTACGACCCGGCGCGTACCGGCCTCAGGCAGGATTACCCCTACGATGGCTCGCGTGACGGCTGGAAACCCGCGCTGCGCAGCCAGTTCAGCGACGGTCCCATTGGCACGGACGACGGTGTTCGCCGCGTCCTGGAGATGGTCGCCGCTGCGGTAATTGATTGATAGCCCCTTAATCTTTTCGGCCACTCGTTGGCATCATCAGTATTGGAGTCATCTTGAAGTGACGTTTAAAATCATGGGAGGTTCTTAGCAGTTTTCTTAGCAGCGGCTGTCGGTTTTATTTCCTACGCCTTCGACCTGCCGACAATCCCAGTTGTGACGGCTCAAAAGCCCAAAATGCCCGTGACGCCGTCAATCGAGGATTTCCCCGCTCTTTGGTCTTTGCAGCCGCTGAAGCGACCCAACGTCCCTGCGGCACCAGCCAGCAGCACGAACCCGATTGATGCCTTCGTGCAGGCGCTCTATGTCGCCAAGAAAGTGACCCCGGTCGGCCCGGCTGACCAGCGCACGTTGTTGCGCCGCGTTTACATGGACCTCATCGGCATTCCACCGACGCCTGCCGAACAGGACGCCTATCTCAACGACAAGTCGCCCGACGCTTATGAAAAGCTGATTGATCGCCTTTTGGCGAGCGAGCAATACGGCGTCCGCTATGGCCGTCATTGGCTTGATGTGCTGCGCTACGCCGACGCCGAAGAGCGCATGTACGCTGCGCCCGGCATTCATTATTGGCGCGATTGGGTGATCAATGCCATCAACTCCGATGTGCCCTATGACCAGTTTGTCCGCGCCCAATTGACCGGCTATCGCACGACCGAGCGCACCACCATGCAGAACGTTGGCCGCCGCACGCCGCTGGAGCGCCGCCCCGACGATCTTTTCGCGCTCGGCTTCCTCGCGCGCGGGGCCGTCAATCGGGACAGCAAGGATTTGGGCGAACTGCAAATCGCTGCGGTCGAAACCGTCTCAACGGCCTTTATGGGAATGACCGTTGGCTGCGCCAAATGTCACGACCACATGTTCGATCCGATCCGGCAGAAGGATTTCTACGCCATGAAGGCGCTCTTCGATCCGCTGGTCGTTAAGAAGCAGACCCTGGCCACGCCAGCCGAACTGGTGGCTTACGGCCAGAAATTCGGGGAGTTCGAAAAGCTGCGGATCGCCGCTGAAAAACCGATTACGGCGCTGACCGAACCGTACCGGGCCAGACTCTACGCCGACCGCGTGTCCATGCTGCCTGCCGACATTCAGGTCGTCATCAACAAACCGGAAAAGCAACGTACGCCGGCGGAACAAAAAATCGCTGACGACTACTTTCCCGTGCTCCGCCTCGACCCGGAAAAGATCGAAGAGGTGATGTCGGAACCCGACAAGAAGACCTTTAAGGAGTTGCGTGGCAAATTAAATGAGATTACCAGCAAGCGCAGTCCGAGACCTGCCAGCCTTTTGGACCGTCGAGGTTGATCGCGGGCTGGAACTCGAAAAGAGCTATATCCTGACCAGTGGCGACCCGGAGCGGCCTGAAAAGAACCATCCCGTCGAACCCGGCTGGCCTTTTTACAACGGCGAGAAAGACTTCCGCGAAGGTCGTGTGGAGGCCTTCTCCGATTGGCTCACTGCCAAGGAGAATCCGCTCTTTGCCCGCGTGGCGGTGAATCGTCTGTGGCAATGGCACTTCGGCGAAGGCTTGCATAAGTCGCCGAGCGACTTCGGCTTTTTTGGCGGCGCACCGGTAAGTCAACCGCTCCTTGATTGGCTCGCTGCCGAGTTCATCGCGCGCGACTACAGCCAAAAAGCGATGCACAAGCTGATCATGACCTCGAATGTCTATCGCCTGGCCAGCGCTGGCGACAAAGAGGTGATGAAGAAGAATCTGGAGCTTGATCCATTGCAGCGGTATCTGTGGAGCTTCCGTCTACAGCGTCTGGAAGCCGAGCCGATCTGGGATTCGATCCTCACCGCTGCGGGCAACCTTGATACCAGTTTGGGTGGGACTTCTTTCGATATTGAAGCGCGCCCCCAGCGCGGACGTCCGGGCATGGGTGAAGCAATGGCCGAGGCCAAGACGAATCGGCGTGGCGCGTATATCGTCCGTGGCTTTTCCACCAGCCGTGAGGTGACGCCCAACTTCCTGCAATCTTTTGATGTGGATGATGGACGCGCTCCCTGTCCGGTGCGCACGCAAACCGTCACCGCACCGCAGGGCCTTTTCATGATGAACAGTCCAGAGATTGAGAAGGCCGCCACGATGTTTGCTGAGCGCCTCAGGAAGGAAAGCAACGGCGATCTCGGCAAAGCCGTTGACCTCGGTTATCGCGTGGCGCTCGGTCGGTCTCCCTCTGCGGGCGAAAAGGAACACGCGCTGACCTATGTCGGCAATGATCCGAATCGCCTCAAGGACCTGGCCTGGTTGATTTTCAATTTGGACGAGTTCATTTACATCCAATAAATAGGGCAATAAATATGGCTGATCAGAATCCTTTTCCGTGCGGTCGCATCTCGCGCCGCCATATGCTCCACCAGTCAATGGGGGCCCTGATGGGCGGTGCCATCGGTTCGGTTTGGGCCGACGATAAGAAACTCGACGCCAGTCTGCCCGGCGATAAAAAAGCCGACGCGGTCATCTTTCTTTTCATGTGCGGCGGCGTCAGCCACATTGACACCTTCGACCCCAAAGGCAATAAGCACGCCGGCAAATTGATTGATGCCATCGGCTTCGGCGACAACGTCGCCGAGATGAAGCGTCCGGTCATCCGCTGCCTGCGCACCTTCAAGAATTACGGCCAATCCGGCACACCGGTCTCCGACTGGTTTCCGAACGTCGGCGGCGTCATAGACGAGATCGCAGTCGTCCGTTCCATGTGGTGCCATGAAGGCAATCATTTCCCGGCTGTCATCGAAACGCAGACCGGTCATCGCGGTCGCGCCTTTGACAATCCCTCCTTCGGCAGTTGGGTCTCTTATGCACTCGGCTCCGGCAACAAGAATCTGCCCACCTACATCAATGTCGGTCGCCCCTCTTCGCCCGTACAGTTGACGGGCGGGTACCTGGGCGCGACCTACGCGGCCACGCCGTTTCAGGCTGGCCCCGTTCCCATTCCAAACCTGAAGCCACCGGCCAGCAGCAATGCCGTGGAGCGAGACAAGCAGATGGAAACCCTCGCTCTTTTGAACCGCGAATTTCGGGAGCGGCATGCGCTCAATACCGACATCGCCGCCCGTATCGAATCCTACGAGCTTGCGGCCCGCATGCAGCTCAGCGCGCCCGGCATCGTAGACCTATCGAAGGAACCGCAGCACGTCCTGAATCTTTATGGCATCGGCGAGAAGCCGACCGACGAGTTCGGGCGTCAATTGTTGATGGCCCGACGCCTGGTCGAGAAGGGCGTCCGCTTTATCCAGATCTGCCATGCGGGCGGAGGCAATGGCAGTTGGGACGCCCACGGCGATATGAAGACGCCATGAACCGCTGTGCCGAGCCGTGGACAAGCCCATCGCCGGGCTGATCCAGGACCTGAAGCAACGCGGCATGTTAGAGCGCACGCTGGTGGTCTTCACGAGTGAGTTTGGCCGCAGCCCGTGGTCACAAAACACGACTGGCCGCGATCACAATCCGAAGGGCTATAGTTCCTGGCTTGCCGGCGGCGGCATCAAAGGCGGCACTGTCCACGGAGCGACGGACGAATTCGGCTACAAGGCCGTAGAGAATCCACATTATTACAGCGATCTCCACGCGACGATCCTGAAGCAGATGGGCCTCGATCATAAGAAAATGAAGTTCCGCGCGTTAGGCCGTACTTTCCATTTAGTCGAAGATGGCTATGGCCCCATCGAACAGATCATTGCTTGACGCAGCTTGTGTCCGTAATCTTCACTCAAAGCTTCTGGGAAATTCAGCTCTCCGCCTTTAGCTCCGTAGGAGCGGCCTGTTTATAGCACGTGAGGATAAAGACTTGTTAGCTCCGTAGGAGCGATATGTGCAAATGCCGCTCCTATGGAGCTAGAGAATGATGGATTGCTGCTTGTTATAAACAGGCCGCTCCTACGGAGCTATTGCCCAACTTACGCGTTGCCTTTGTCCTCGATGAAATCGAAAACGTATTTGTCCTCAAAGGCAATATCGAATTTGCGGAGCAATCCAAAATATTCGTGCTTGAATGATTTTTGCTGATGATGCGCTTCCTGGTTCTGAATGTAACGAATCACCTCATTCAATTGCGAATGACCGTAAGAGAATGCGCCGAAGCCTTCCTGCCAATTGAACCTACCGTGAACCCAGCGTTTGTCGTTGATGAATTTGGAAGAGCCGGCTTTGATGTCTCTGACTAAATCAGACAGGGCGATGTTAGGTTTCAGGCCGATCAATACGTGTACGTGGTCAGCTACGCCATTGATCTGGATGAGCTTTTGCCCCTGATTGGTGACGATGCCTGTGATGTATTGGTGAATCTCTCCCTTGTATTCAGGCTGAATCAAGCATTGCCTGCCTTGCACGGCGAATACGACCTGAATGTAAATTTGGGTGTAGGTGTTTGCCATCGTAACAACTCCTTTAATCAAGAACGTGGCAATTTAATAGCTCCAGGAGTGGGGGCTCCGTTTAATTCGGGCACTCGGAAGTACACCAATGGTTTAAGAAGAGACATCGAAATATTGACACGGTTTCAACTGGTTTTTGTTCGCTCGTTGTCGAAGCAACTCGGGATCAACCCCCTCATCGCTAGTAAGCAAATCCGTTAGATCGTCAAGATCCGCAAGGAATGCTGCCACATCCAAGTTTTTGACTATATGCGTTTCCGCGTGGGTCCGCTCATCACCTTCGACGGAGAGATACCCTGTTATGCGTTCGCAGGCCATTGTACGCACCGGCTCAACTGCAAACTCCGACCATTCGCCTTCAAGTTTCTCATTTGCGAGCAATGCCCTAACGCTGGCATCAACACATATCACTACGTCCTGGGCATAGGTGCTATCTGGGGAGTCGAAATCTTCTCCGTCCGGACTTATCAATTCCAACCGAGTCAGGGATTCCGCATTTGGTCCGGTTGAGACCCCACTCAGCGCTGACCAGATACCATCAAGTTCCTGCCTGAGTAGATGTACATCACCCCAACTGTGCTTTCGTACAAAAGTCTCATAAAGCGGCATTATCCGCTCTGCAACATACGCAAACCACATGGAGAAGTGTAACCTTGGAAGGTTTGCTAATCGGACCGAAGTCCGCTGAATCCAATCTTCAATTGACTCAATCATTGTGGCGACTTTCGGTAGATCGGTGTGACGCGCCTTCATCAATTCTCAATTCTTGCCTCCGAAATCAATTTTTTCTTCGGAGGTTAGTCATGAAATCAATCATTTCTGCCAACCTGCTCGGCGTTTCGTTGCCAGGTCACCGAGACCCCGAGAGGCCTGTTTATAGCAAGCAGCATTGCATCATTACAGGCTATAAACAGGTTGCTCCTGCGGACCTAATTTGCAAACAGGCTCTCACGGCCGGTAACTGACATAGGCTGTACTTACCTGAGCTTGGCGGATTCCAGATTTTGTCGGAAGGTCGGGATCGTTTGGCGCGAGCTTGACCGCCTTTTCAAAAGCCGCAATCGCGGCCTGATGCTCGCCCTGCTGCAGCAATACTTCACCCAATGCATTGAAGACAGGCGCCTCGGTCGTCTGCAATTTGGCTGCCGTTTCCAGGCTTGATCTGGCGTCGGTCAGGTGGTTTGCGCTCCGCTCCACCAGGCCAAGCAAATAATGATAGAGCCACGTCGCCGGGCTGATGCTGATGGCGGCCTGTGCATATTCCCGCGCCGCATCGTAACGCTGCAAGTCGAAATTCAAACCCGCCAGGCGGAAGAGCAGCGTGGCGTCACCCGGTTTCGCCTCCCGCGCCAACTCCAGCCGCGCGGCGGCGTTTTCCAGGTCGCCCGCTTGCAACAAGGCCCGTGCTTCGTCAATCCAGGCGGCGGCTTTACGCTGTAACTCGGTGTCGTCTTTTTCTTTCTTCGTCAACTCGGAAAACCTGGCCAAAGCCGCCTTGCGCTCCGCCGCCTTGCCCAGTCCGCCCCACGCCCGCGCGAGTTGATAGAAGACCTGCGGCTCGTTCTCCCCGCCCAACTTCGACGCCAACTCCAATTCTTTCTGCGCCTCTTCAAATTGACCCAGACGATTCAGCGCGGAACCCAGCAAGAAGTGCCCCTCAAAAGCGCGCGGCTGCACTTGCACCGCCTTTCGCAAAAGCGGTAGCGCGGTCGCGTCGTCGCCCGCCCGCGCCAGCAAATTGCCCAGGCCGGCCAGCGCAGGGAAGTAATCCGCTTGCAGTGCCAACGCCCGCCGGAACTCGGCTTCCGCGCCCTGGCGATTGCCGCTTGCCGCATACACCGCCGCCAGTTCCGCGTGGGCGTCGGCGGCCTTTGGATCTGTCGCCACCAGCGTTTCCAGCAAGGGCAACGCCTTGAGATGCAACCCGTTTTGCAAGTAAAGATTCGCTGCCGCGCGCAAGGCCAGGACGTTTTTCGGCTCAATCTGCAACGCCTGTAATAACGCCGCCAGGGCCTCGCCCTCGTTGCCGCGCTCGGCGTAAATGTTGGCAATTGCCAGATGCGCCTGCACCAATTTTGGATCACACTGCGCCGCCGCGCGAAAGGCGATGAGCGCCTGGCTCAAGTCCTTGCGCTGATATTCCTGCAGCCCGGCGGCGAAGAGCTTTCCGCAATCCGGTGCTGTCTGAGTCAACGCAAAAGCCAAGAACAGTGCGATCATTTGGGTGAAACCTCTGCCTTCTTTCCGGCTGTATACGGCATCTTTTCCGTCACGCCCTTTCCTTCCGTGATTGTGATGATCTGTCCGGCTGCAAGTGCGCCAACTTTCTCCAACGCACCGCCCGGCCATTGCACTTCCACCGCCTCGACCGTGCTTGCCGCGCCTAACCCAAAGTGCAACCGAAAATCGCTCTGCGACATAAAGGTCGAGCCAGACCGCACCTCGCCCGTTAGCTGACGCTTGCCAAGCGTTACGCGGGCGATGGCCCCGATGCCACTGCGGTTCGCGCGCTGCCCGACCAGCTTCAGCGTGAGCGCATTCCCGGCGCTCAGCGTGTTGTGCAGCAGGCTCAGGCGTTCATTCATATTGCTGATCAAAAGGTCGGGTCGCCCATCATTGTCATAGTCACCGATTGCCAGGCCACGCGCCGAGGTCTTCTCCAGCACCGCCGCGCCCGCTTCCGCCGACACATCGCTAAACTTCCCCCCGCCGCCATTACGATACAGGATGCGCCGCTGGCGATATTCGCCTGACTTCATGCCTGGATAGACATGACCGTTGACCATGAAAATGTCCTGCCAGCCATCATTATCGTAATCAAGAAAGCCCACGCCCCAGCCCAGAAACTGTGAGTGCTTGCCCAGGCCGGCCTGCACCGTGCTCTCTAAAAAATTCTCCCCGCGATTGTTTTGATAAAGGTTCGGCAGGTCGTCAATGAAGTTTGTCTTTACCAGATCCGGCCAGCCGTCGCCGTCGTAATCGGCCACTGCCGTGCCCATGCCGGCCTGCTCGCGACCGTCTTCGCTGAGCGCGACCCCGCTCTCAAGCGCCGTCTCTTCAAATGTTCCGTTGCGCATGTTGTGATAGAGCAGACTCGCCTGCGAATCCACTGCGACATAGATGTCGGGCCAACCATCGCGGTCATAATCGAGCGTGGTAACCGACAGTCCATAACGCGGCCCCGGCGTCTCGATGCCAGCCTGCTTCGACACATCCCGAAAGCGAATCTTCCCCGGTGACGATTCGTTATGCCAAAGCCGGTTCAGCCCCGGCTTCAACCCCTGCGGCCCGCACATCACCTTCTCGTCTTTCCAGCGGCAAGGCTTCGGCCCATCCGGACGCGGCGTGTTTTTCAGATCGAAGTCCACATAGTTGGCCACCATCAGATCCAGCTTACCGTCGCGATCATAATCAACGAACGCGCAACCCGTGCCCCAGCGCGACCCAATGTCGGGCGGCGTCACCTCCTCAAACGTCCCATCGCCGCGATTGCGATACATCACATCCTTGCCCCAGTACGTGACGTAGAGATCCACGTAATCCATCGTTGTCTATGTCGCCCGTGCAAACGCCTTGTCCCCAACCGGCCCGGGCCACACCCGCCTTCTTGCTGACGTCCTCAAACGTGCGGTCGCCCTTGTTGCGGTAGAGCCGATTGACAGGCTCTGTGCCCGGCGCAAAGCCCTCCAGCTTCGACGCCGTCACCGCGAAAATATCCAGCAGGCCGTCGTTATCGAAATCCAGAAAGGCCACGCCCGTACCCAACGTCTCGACAATGTAATTCTTCTGCTGCTCGTCCCCGCAAACGAAGACATCCTTCAAGCCCGCCCGCAAGGCTTCGTCCACGAAGAAAGGTCCCGTGGCCGTCGAAGCCAGCAGTGCGATTAAGAACAACAACTTCATTGCGCCGCTTCCTTTGCGACAAAGATTTGATTCGCCGCCACATTCTTCCACGTTTGCACCGTGCCGCTGGGCCAACGAATCTCCAGCAACTTCACCTGACGCTCAGCACCCAATCCAAAATGCACGCGCTTATCGTGCGCTGACAGATAGCTGCCCGCCGTGGAAACAAAACCAATCTGCTCGCTTCCCGAATCCATGACAATTCGTATTGCAGCGCCAATGCCATCGCGATTGCTCTTCGTGCCTATCGTGTCAACCAGCAGCCAGCCGTTCGTCGTCGCGCCATTACGAAACACGCGTGGCGCGCCCGCTAAATCCGATACCACGACATCCACCGCGCCATCATTGTTGAGATCGCCAAACGCTGCGCCGCGCCCGGCCATCGCCGTCCGAAAAGGCGCGCCCGCCTGGGCCGAAACATCGGCGAATTTGCCGCCCACGTTGCGCAGCAGTAACGGTGTTTCGCGATAACGAATCCCCGGTTGTGTGAGTTCGATGTTGTCCATCACATGTCCTTGCGCGACAAAAATATCTTTCCATCCATCGTTGTCATAATCCAGAAAGCGCGTCCCCCAACCGGAGTGCATCTTGCTCGCCGCAGCTAAACCGCTCGCCCCGGAAACATATTCAAAAAGCTCTTTATGATTCCGAAACAACGCATAGCCCTGATTCGCCAGCGCATTCACGAAAATGTCCGGCAAGCCGTCATTGTTATAATCGGCCAGGTCCACGCCCATCCCGGCGAACACCCTGCCATCCTCATCGTAAGCCGCGCCCATCGCCAGCGCGACCTCTTCAAAAGTCCCATCTTGCCTGTTGCGGAACAACTGCTGCGGAAAGCTGTCATTTGCCACGAAAATATCCGGCCAGCCATCGCGATCCACATCCGCAAAGGCCACCCCCAGGCCCTTGCCGGGAGCCTTTGCGATCCCCGCCTTCTCGCTGACGTCTGCAAAGCGGCAGCCGCCCAGGCCGCGGTAGAGCAGGTGCGTCACGGGCTTGTATTCATTGGGGTGGCAGTACGCCTGCAAGGCCGAGCCTGCACCGCCGCAGCGCTTATTCTTGCCGAAATCCCAATCCAGATAACGCGTGACAAAGAGGTCTAAATTCCCGTCGCGATCATAGTCAATAAAGCCCGCGCTGGTTGACCAACCGCCGCCCGCCAAACCCGCCTGCGCCGTGATGTCCTCAAAGACAGCGCCGCCTTGATTGCGGTACAAAGCATTGCCGCCCAATGCCGTGACAAATAAGTCCGCGCGCCCGTCGTTATCGCAATCGCCCACCGCCACGCCCTGCCCATAACCATTGCCGCGCAGTCCGGCCTTTTCCGTGATATCCGCGAAAGTCCCATCGCCCTCGTTGCGATAAAGCCGATTCCAATAGCGTTGATCGCTTTTGTCCGCGCGATCCTTTGCGCTCATGCCGAGCTTCAACGCCGCGCCATTCACAAAGAAAAGATCGAGCTTGCCGTCGCCGTCGGCATCAATCATTGCCACTCCGCCCCCCATCGCTTCGATCAGGTATTTGGCCGTCGTTTTGCTGGCTTCAAACACGAAGCCAATCTTAGACGTCGCCGTGGCATCGCTAAATGCACCCGGAGCCAACGCGCCATTCGCCACCAGCCAAAACGTCAGGAAATATTGCACTACCATAGCCTCCTATCAACCGTCATTTCCCGCCCTGATTCATCGTAGCCCTGCGATCCGTATTCTATCCAACACCAACTTTCAAAAACCCGCTCCCCGACTGGGTCTGACTTTTTGTTTTCCAGTTCATGGTAGCCGACAGATAGAATTCCGAGTCCATAACCAGTAGATCACGAAACGGAGAAATTTAAGTAGCTGACTTCGGCTGGTTTAGTGGATGATCTTCCATGCAAAAAAGACCGCAAGAAAACCACCCACAAACCAACCGAAGTCAAAAGATAAGTTGTTGGAATTTGATATACAAGTCCAATAAGTATTGATCGAAGTCGTTTTGGCAAGTATCTCATTGGAAATAAAAGCCTGCGAGTTGACAACTAAAAAGCTCTGGCAGTTGCCTGGCACCGCCTCTGTCGGGCAAATAACAGTGGCATCTGTTAGTCAGAGCCTGGGAACCTGCCCTCCGGCAATATGGTGCGTAAGCATCTGACTTCGGCTTTGGATCAGAGCGCGCGGCGGCAGACGCAGTGCGTAGCTCCATTGACTAGAAACTTGCTCAACGCTTTATCTTTGGTTTGCAAATCCACTTCCGAATCAAGCCCTGTCCAAACCAACCGGTACAAAACTTGCCAATGACTTTGTGTCGAACGAGAGAATTGCCGCCCCGGAAATCCACTGAGCGATGCTTTCTCGTAGGTAGAAACGAAGTTAAGGATGATTGGTCAAAAGATGAACAGCAACAGATTGAAATTTCTCTGCAAGATTTTTTTGACATTTGACTGAATAAATATCCACGCGTTTTACGCGTTACTGTTTGAGAGCTTTGCTGGGAATAAATTGACGACGATTGATTATTAAGTAGCAGGGGAGAACATAATGAAAACTTATAAATGGCTTGAGGCAGCCGTATTCGCCTCGTGTCTGGCGGTGATGTGTGTCTACACGACGCTGGCACAACGTCCACATCTTTACTCCAAACAAGAGCCGATTCGGCTGGATTTCGATATGCAAAGCATTCCCAAACCAGCGACATATGAAACCGGCTATCTCTGGGATTTTTCCAACAACACCTTTATTCAACCGTTCACGAAAGTTCCCAGCTTCGGGCGCAAAACCGTTGAAGCATTCAACGTCAACACACTGGACGAGGTACCGAATTCGTCGTGGTTCACGAATCGCAATGGCGTGCGTCAGATGAGCCTGGCCGAAATCAAACGCGCGGCGAATGAAACCGATGGCCCCGCGCCTGGCCCGCTGACAGTGGTCAAAGGCAAAACGAACGGCATTACGCCCGGCTTTCAGGTAAAAGATGGGCGCGGCGACGTGTACCTGTTGAAGTTTGACCCGATTGGTTACCTGGAAATGTCGTCGGGTGCAGAAGCAATCTCGACGCGGCTGTTTTATGCGATTGGCTACAACGTGCCGCAAAACACGATCTATCGGTTTCGGCGTGACCAGTTAAAACTCGATCCGAAAGCCACGTTTACGGATGATTTCGGCAAAAAACGGCAATTGACGGAAGCCGACATTGAGGCGATTTTGAAGTTCGCGGCCAGCTATCCGAATAGTGAATATCGCGCGTTGGCGAGCAAGTTTCTCAAAGGCAAACCGGTCGGCAACTTCAAGTTCGCAGGCGTGCGCGAAGATGACCCGAACGACATCATTCCGCACGAGCAGCGCCGCGATTTGCGCGGGCTGCGAGTGTTCGCCGCGTGGTTGAATCACAACGACATTCGCAACGGCAATAACCTCGACATGTTTGTCAAAGAAGACGGGCGCGAATTCATTCGGCATTACCTGATTGACTTCGGCTCGACGCTCGGCTCAGACACGGCGTTTCCGAACGCGAATGACGTGGGTTACGCGCATCAAGTGGATTTCGGCGAAGCGCGCAAGAGTTTGTTGACCTTTGGCCTGTATCAACCGCACTGGCGCAGCACTGAAAATCGCGTGCAATTCACGAGCGTCGGCAATTTTGCCTCGGACAAATTCAAACCGCATCAATGGAAGTCGAACTTTCCGCTGGCAGCGTTTCAGAATATGACCGACCGCGATGCGTATTGGGCGGCGAAAATCGTGGCATCGTTCACCGATGAACAAATTCGCGCGGCGGTGGAGACGGGCGCATTGTCTGATCCCAAAGCGGCAGAATATTTGACGCAACAACTGATCAAGCGGCGCGATGCGATTGCCCGCGAATACTTCACGCGCAATACGGCGCTGGATGAATTGCAGTTGCAGCAAACGTCGAACGGTTGGGTGTTGAACTTCACGGATCTGAAAATGCAATTTACGCGTAACGCGGATGAAACAACTTACGAGTATCAACTCTCGGCTGCGGATGATACCAAACGAGTACTCGCCAAAGGCAAGCTCAACCATCCGCAACTGGCCTTCTCCCAGGAATTGCTCGGCCAAATTGCATCACTTGGAACCGCTGAAGCAGAGCGTAGCGTGGCACAGTTAATCCTCAAACGAACTGGCGAAAAGCAAGAGATGAAGGCTTGGTTATTCTATGACGAGGCGCGCAAGCAACTGCTCCTCATTGGGCAATTGAACTAATCACGTAAGAGCGAATTTATTCGCTGCTCTCAACACAGCAAATAAATTTGCTACTACGAAATGAATATGAGTACGTTGGAATTTCTCAAACCCAAGTTCAGCCCTGCGCCGCCCCCTGAGCAGATAGAACTGCAGGCGCGTTCCCGTGCGGGTAATTCCGCTACGAGCCTGTTGACCGGGCACCTGGCGACGATGTTTCGCATTAACAAAGGGGAAGCACCGACCGCGTTGTTGATGTTCATGTATTTCTTCTTCGTGTTGGCGATGTACATGATCGGCAAAGCGGCGCGTGATGCAATGTTTATTGGCTCGCTTGGTGCCTTGAAGCTGCCGTATGCGTTAGTAGCGCAAGCCGTCGCCCTGTCTTTGCTGGTAGCGGTTTATATTAAATTCTCACGGCGGATGAATCACTACAAGCTGAGCATGATTACGTTGCTCAGCTTTGCCGCGAGTTCGTTTGCGCTGTGGGTCGCGTATAGCCAAAGCCATCCGTTTTTAGTGTTCGCGTTTTATATCTGGGTCGGCGTGGTAGGCGCGATTGCGCCGATGCAGGTCTGGACGATGGCGAATCTGATTTACAATGCGCGCGAAGCCAAACGGCTGTTCGGCTTTGTCGGCAGTGGCGGCATTCTTGGTTCAATCTTTGGCGGTTTCGTCACGCGCAAATTCGCGCCGCTGTTAGGGACAGAAAACCTCTTGCCGATCATCGTTGCCTGTTTGCTGCTTTCGGCGGTCGTGCTGCATCTGATTTGGCAGCGCAATCGGGATCGCGCCGCGTTGCTGGAAGAAGACCAGTACGATACATCGCTAACGGATGAAGAAGCCCCACAGAACTTATGGCAGAGCGCCGCGTTGATTGGGCGTTCGCGCTATCTACGACTGATCGCGGCCTTAGTGGCCATCAGCGCGATGGCGACGACGGTGGCCTATGTGCAATTTTCGGTGCTGGCGCGGATGCACATTCAAAGCACCGACAATCTCGCATCGTTCTTCGGCGGCATGTACGAAGGTTTAAGTTGGGCAGCATTTATCATGCAATTCCTGTTTTCAGGACGCTTGATGAACCGCTGGGGCTTGGGACTGACAATTTTCATTCTGCCGTTGAGCTTGTTATTCGGCTCGGTCGTTGCGTTGATCTATCCGACGTTGTGGGCCGCAATTTTGCTGCGCGGCAGCGATCAGGTCTTTCGGCATTCGATTGATCGTTCGACAACGGAGATGCTGTATTTGCCCATCGCGCCCGAAATCAAGATTCAGGCCAAATCGTTTATTGACACGGTCGTGTGGCGCGTCGGCGATGCGTTCGCGGCAGTCGTGTTGATGTTCTTTGCGGGCCTGTTGCCAACGCTGAGTCAAGCGGGGATCACCTTACTGAACCTGGCGATGACGCTGCCATGGTTGGTGATTGCGTATCTGACCGGACGCGAATATGTGAATAATTTGCGCGCCAGTTTGCAGCGACAAAATCTGCCGCTGGATAAGTTCGCGGCAATCACGCTGAGCTATTCGCTGACCAATCGTCAATCATCGCGCCTGTATCTTCACAAGTCAGTGCATGAACTGGTCGAAATGCTGGAAGACGAACAAACCCGCGCCGAAGCGGTGCGTGAGTTATATCGTCGTCGTTCGTACCTGAGCGATTTAGATTGCGCGGAAGAGAAAATTGAGCGCATCCTCAAGGCCGAAATCAAAATCTATCGCAAACGGGCGAAGCAAATTAAAGAACGCGCCATCACCAATGAAGCGCAACAATCGCTGGAAAGAGTGTTTCGCTTGCTTGGTTTGCTTTACCCACCTGCCGACATTTATTATGCCTATCATGCGCTCACGAGCGGCAGCAGCCATCTGAAAGCCAATGCACTGGAGTTTTTGGATAATGTGCTGCACCCTGACATCAAACGCACGCTGATTCCGGTGATCGAAATCAGCGTGAGTTGAAAGATTGAACCTTTTCATGAGTCGGCAAAAACCTAATCCCTGGGCGCAAGCCCTAACCTATTTGTGGGTGCTTACATTACTGCTGTCAGCACCCATAATCACTTCCCGTTCCCAAAATCCAGTTGAAGGCCCCAAGTCATTGTCATTTGCGGTGATTGGAGATTCGGGGACGGGCAAAGAAGGACAATATGCAGTCGCGCGACAAATGGAGAAATACCGTAAGCAAGTTGGTTACAATGTTGTACTGATGCTGGGTGATAACATTTATACCAACGGGGCGGCGAAAGATTTCAAAAAGAAATTTGAACTTCCTTATGCGGATTTGCTCAAAGGGGGCGTAAGGTTTTTTGCTTCGTTGGGAAATCACGATGTGCGGCAGGGACTGGAAGCACAGCTCCAATACGAAAAATTTAATATGAGTGGGCGACGCTATTATTCTTTCACGCTGGGCGATGAGTTAATTGAGTTTTTTGCACTGGATTCGACCTTGATGAATCAGTCGCAACTGGTGTGGTTAACGGAAAAGCTAAAGAGTTCCACAACCCTTTGGAAAGTCGCATTTTTCCATCACCCGCTTTATTCGTCTGCCAAACGGCACGGCTCTGAAATGGACATCCGTAAACTCCTGGAGCCGTTGTTCGTGCGCTATCAAGTGAACGCGGTGTTTTCCGGTCACGATCACGTCTACGAACGCATCAAGCCACAGCAGGGCATCCAGTATTTTGTCCAAGGCGCGAGCGGGCAATTGCGCAAAAACGGAATGCACAAGAAAAGCAACCTGACGGCAATCAGCAATGATGTGACACATTCGTTCCTGCTGGCACATGTCAACGAAACTGAAATACAAGTGGAAGCCATTGGCGAAAACGGCGCGATCATTGATCGTGTTACGGTTGCAAAACCAGCCGCAGCTAAAACAGCGGCACGATAACAAAGGGGATAGAACATCGTGAGCTTTCGATAGGTGTTGCCTTGCAAACGGAAATGCTACGACGGGCGGGCCCCAATAGCTACGGCAACCTATCATGCTGTTCGAGCGCTCTGGTCACCTTATTTCCAGACATCTTTACTGAGTTAATGGCAATGGAGCGCATCAGCCTCGAAGCCCCTGTACTCAACTATCTCATGTCGGGGTAGCCACGGGTTTCAAGCTTTATTTTCGCTGAGAATACCGGACGTTTTCACGTCTGCGACCGATTGCTGAATCATCTTTTTCAGCACTTTCAAATCAACGTCCGTGAGTTTGTTCAGGTATAAGCACGATTTGCCCGTTTTGTGTTTGCCTAATTGTGACAGCAATTCCCGCTGCTGCTCCAAACCGCCCATCAAATACAGCGTCAGATTTTGTTTGCGGGGTGAAAAGCCGACGAGAAACCAATCGCCTTCGCGTCCGCTTTCGTATTTGTAACGATAAGCGCCAAAGCCAACGATACTGCTGCCCCACATTTTGGGTTCGGCTTTAGTCGCTTTTTTCATGAGTTCCAGCACAGTAAAGCAATCCGCACGTCGTTGCTCATCAGTGATGGAGTGTAAGAATTCTTCGACACTTGCGTCCGTCTTTTGCGTTTTGATTTCTGCCATAATTACCTTGTATTGATGATTCCGAACCCAATTCATGAATTCCATTGCGCGAGGGGCTTCCCCAACCACACCCACGCGATGAAATCTATCAGCGGTGGCTCCGCGCCCACCTCGCGCAGTCGTAGATTGACCTGTCCGCGGTGATAGGCACTGTGCATTGTTACTTGTTGCAAGGTTTCGACCATAGTAGAAACCGCCGGAGTTTGCCCAATGCGTGCCGCCACCATTTCGGTCCACGGTAAGGCGACAGGTTGTGCCAAAGCATCCTCAGACAAGCGGCTCAGATACGGCTGCACGTCGCGGTGATAGGCTTGTCCCCACGCCAGCAAATCAGCACCGCGCAAATCGCCTCCCTTATTTACCCAAGCCATTACGGCTTGCTGCCGCTCGTTGCTGTCCTGATAACTTGTAAACTCTCCCTGCCACACGGCCAGAAAAACGTGCTGCACCAGATGGATGTGATGTAGGCGAGCGCGCAGGGTTTCATCAGCAAGGGTTGCATCCACAGACAGCGCCGTTTGCCAAACTAATGCATCCGCCCATTCCATCTGTCGAAATTGATCTTGCAGATGCGAGAGTAAATTCATTGGCCTTCCTCCTTTTCTGAAAACTGCCAACGCCCAATTTCTTCCGGGTTGCCACTGATCTCATTGCTGATGTCCTGGGTAAAAATTAGACGATTGCCAAACGGATCGTGAATCGCCATCTCGCGTGAACCCCACGGCTGATTCTGAATCCCCGGTCGCGCGTTTTTGTACTGCTTGGCGATAAGTTCCTGTTGGTACGCATCCACCTCATCCGTTGCGATGCGAATCGCTGCGCCGGGGCAGCTATCGCCAAAATGCTCGGACAAATGCAGCACGCAATCGCCTTTGGAAATGCCCATATACAGCGGCAAATCGTCCGCAAAACGATGTTCCCAATCTACCGTAAAGCCCAAAAAGTCCACGTAAAATTCCTTCGCCTTCGCCTCATCGAAGATGCGTAAAATCGGTGTGATTTTGCCAAGACTCATTTCAACCTCCTGCTTGCCGTTCGCCCAGACAATAACAAAGCCCGTCCGGCGCAACGACGAAAAAAACCTTCCAGGTGGTGTCGCCATGTCGGTCAAGGCGGAAGTCCGCTACCGCTTTGGCCAAGCCGTTCGCTTTCAATTCGGCAAAAGCGGTTTCGACATTATCCACGGCAAAGAAGCAGCCATCCTGCGTTGAATCGCCACCATTTTCGGCAAGGCCGATTTGAATGTCATCACGTGCGAGCACAACAGATTTATGCGGCGCGTCAAACCGAGAAACGACCTGAAAGCCCATCACGGTTTCGTAAAACGGCAGCGCGGCTTCGACGTTCGCAACCGGCAGATTCATCGCGTCTTGTTGATAGGGCGAGGCGGATTTGAAGATTGTTCTCATTGTGTTCTCCTGCATCACGATTCTGTGTATTCCGTTTCTTCCGGCGCGTCAGTGTAGCTTTCAAAATCAAGCCGATAGCCGTCGGGATCCGTCCGCGATGTTACCCACATTCCATTGCTGACAAAAGGCCGCGACGCTGCGAGGCCACGCGCTTTGAATTCCCGATATAACGCCAGCGCGTCTGCGCAAATGAAACAAACCGAAACGCCTACGCCCAGCTTTTCCGATGGCCCATGCGCAGGCAAATATTCCTGCAACATCAACGCCACGCCCTCGCGTTCCAGCCAGCACCAGCGCAACTTGCCTGCGGGCATCCATTGCTTCGTCATCGCAAAGCCGAGTCCTTCGACATAAAAACGAATCGAGGCTTCGATATTCGTGACGCCGAAAAATGGGACAGCTTGTTTGAGATTGGGAGTAGCTGACATCTTAAAACACCTCACTTCCCTTTCCAGAGCGTTGCATATTTCTTGCGATACTTGGCGTCTTCCTCAAGTTCCATCAACGCCAACGCTTTTGTACGGATTGTGTCGTCCGGCCTTTCGTCATACAGCCGCCTGAGACCTTGCAAAATATCGTAGCGAAGCAAGGTGCAATTCTTTTCTGTGCGGCATTCATGGAAGCGGCGCTCCAGACCAGCGAGCAGGAGTTTTTGTTGCGCCTTCCCTGCCAGCCCCACTTTCCACAATGCTTGCAGCGAATGCCGCGCCGTCACGAATTTCTCATCCCTGGTAACTGTCAGCAGTGCCTCGAAGTCTTTCATCATTCGACCTTCAGGATCACTTTTGGCCAGATTACAAAGTACCTGTGCGGCAATGGCGCGTTGATGATTGTTTTCGTGGCGCAAGGTTGCCAGCATCTCGTCCCACACGTCGTAGGCCCAATCTACCGAGCTTGCCGTGAGTCGAGGATATAGTTCAGGGCCTGAGAGCGCACCTCGCCATCTTGAGATTGTAAATTGTCCAGGTTGCCGTCTTTGTGATGGTATACATCTATTGCCCTCAACAGTTTGTTGCCATCGGCTTGGTCGGTTGCTACGTCACAATTACTACTTGGCCTTTTTCGCTGCTTTCATCTCCGCCAATTTGAGATTTTCGATGACTCTGAATTTCACAATATTAGCGATCAATAGGAGCGGCAATGGGTCTTGAATGGGAAAGTGAACTGTCCCCTTGGAGGTTTCGTAGTGCGACAATTCCTGGGCAAACGTCTTGACGCCACTCGCCCCCCGGATGAAAAAGCCGATATGATTTTTGTACGCAGCGAAATGGACGATGTTGCCCTTTAGCGCAAAGGTAGGGATTTGATAACTGATTTTTTCCTCCGCCTCCGGCACAGCGGCTTTGATCGTGGCGCGCAACTCTTGCAGGATTTTTTGCACATCTTTCGGGAACGTGGCGAGGTACTCATCAATGGAATGGAAGCCAGCGGAAGCGTTTTTCACGGGGTTCTCCTCTCTGCTCGTACTACCCTTCTAACTTCGCAACGGAAGCAGCGCGCGCAACCGTTCATCGCGCAGGTAAAGTCCGCCCCAAATCATTATGCCCACCACAACGGACGTATAGTTCACAAGCGGATCGCCCACGCGCAGGTGCGTTGCAATCGCGCCGCCCAAATACCCCGTCAGCAAAATCGCGCCGAGCACCGCCGTACGCGGAATCAGATAAATTAGCGTGCAAACAAGTTCAAGAACCCCAATGCCAGAATCACGTTCTCCTGATAGCCCAGCCGCGCGAATTCCTAATAAGACCGGGCGCCCGGGTTTTGCCGAATTTCATGACCGCGCTGAACAATAACATCACCACGGGTAGCGCGCTCAGGATGCGGCTCAGCCACAGCATTCGGGGCGAGATCAGAGTCGCTGCAAGTGCAGATTGCATACATTTTCCTTTCATTTTTTTTTCGGTAATTGTCAGGCATCAAGACGATCTTCGTACGGCACAAATTCGCCGTATTCAAGATTACGTCGCAGCAGTCGAAGGTACGCGGCCCAGCAGCAACA
>CAWCGF010000045.1:0-258333 GCA_963794955.1 uncultured Acidobacteriota bacterium | reverse complement strand
TTTCAATCCTGAAATTTCGCAAACCATCGAGAAAACAGCCACACTGATGCGGCTGATGACGCCCGAAAATGCCAGCCAGAAGAAGTGCGCGGTTTGCCGGGAACGGCACCGCATCGGTATGTTGATTCATTAGGCGTCGTGCTGTACGAACTGCTTACGGGCCATCGCCCCTACCGCATCACCAGCATTTTGCCTGAGCCAGTTTCCTCAACGGGTGATTTGCGAACAGTAAACTCACGTGACCCAGTAAGAGAGAAGGGGCGGGAGAGAAGTGGGGAGCGGGGGAGAGAAGGAAAGATGAAGAAGCTACGCGCTCCGCTACTCCCGCGTCCCCTTCTCCCTTTCTCAGCTACAAGGTGATCTCGATAACATCGTACTCCTGGCGACGCAAAGAACCGCTGCGTCGTTATGCCTCGGTCGAGCAGTTTTCTGAAGACCTGTGCCGCCATCTTGAAGGTTTGCCCGTCATTGCGCGGGGCGACAAATTCAGCTATCGCGCCAGCAAATTCATCCAACGCCACAAGGCCGGTGTCGCCGCTGCGGCCTTGATCGTGTTGTCGTTGATTGCCGGGTTGATTACAACCATTTGGCAAGCCCGCCGCGCACAAGCGCAACAAGCCAAAGCAGAACGGCGGTTCAATGACGTGCGCAAGCTGGCGAATGCCTATCTCTTTGAATTTCACGATGCGATTGAAAAGCTACAGGGTGCGACCCAAGCCCGCGAACTCGTCGTCAAACGTGCGCTGGAATATTTGGATAGTTTGGCACGTGAAGCGGGTGATGATCCCTCGCTTCAGGAGGAACTTGCAGCGGCCTATTTGAAGGTCGGCGATGTACAGGGACGGCCTGGCTTTCCGAACCTGGGGCAAAAAGGGGAAGCAATGCAAAGCTATCGCAAAGCCCTGACGCTGCGTGAAGCGTTGTTGGCGACAGGGATAAAGAGCCTTGAATTTCGCCGCGATTTGGCCACGAATTATGATCGCATCGGCGACACGCTACGCACCATTGGCGATTCGACAAGAGCGATTGAGCATTACCGAAAATCGCTGGCACTACGCGAGGAAATAGCAGCGGCAGATGCAACCATGGCTAGCCGCAGCGCTTTGGCGACCAGTTATCAACGCATTGGCGATACGCTGGCACTCACGGGTGACGGCAAAGGTGCGCTGGAAAATCAACGTCGTGCCTTGCCGCTTTTTGAAGTCCTTGCCAAAGCGGAGCCAAACAATGCCAAAGCGCAACGCGATGTTTTTATCGGCTGCATCAAGTTAGGGGATCGTTTGCTCGTCACAGGCGATATAGCGGGAGCGATGGAAAAGTATCGGCAAGCGTTACTAATTTCCCAAGCTTTGGCCAAGGGCGATTGGCAAAATGCCAGAGCGCAACGCGAACTAGCCATCAGTCATGACAAAATCGGCAACGCGCTCAAAGCGAGGAAAGAAACATCAGCGGCTCTGGTCAGTTACCGCGCCGCGTTAGAAATTCGTCAGCGCCTGGCTTCCGATGAGCGCAATGCGGAAGCGCAACGCGATCTTTCAATCAGCTATGACAAGATCGGTGAAATCCTGGCGATGACCGGTAAAACGGAGGAAGCCATTCAAAGTTATCGCCAGGCCTTGACGATTGATACGGCCCTCTCGCTAACGGATCAAGAAAACGCGCAAAGCAAACTTGATCGCGCCAATAGTCTGGAAAAGATTGGCGAATTACTCACACAAAAAGGAGATTGGACTGGCGCACAGGAGCAGCATCGCCAAGCTCTCGCCTTACGCGCAGACGTGACGAAAGCCGATAAAGCCAATGCCGATGCTACGCTTGATCTGGCCTCGTCGTATGTTCATCTTGGCGAGATGAGCGCGAAACTTGCAGGCCAAAGCGGCCAGCAAGCACAGTGGCACGAAGCTAAACAGCAATATCAACGCGGCCTGGATATTCTGCAGGAGCTGCAACAACGCGGCGCTTTAAGCCAGGCCGCAGTGGGTGAACCGGATCGAATCAAAAACGAAATCGCTAAATGTGATGCGGTGCTGAAATAGCGGAACGGCGCTCAAACCGCCGCTTTTTTAGGCAGGGGCTTGCGATCCATTTTGGCTTTTTCCTGTTCACCAAGAAGCTGGTTCAGCCCATCCTGAATAAAACAGCACGACGGTGACTGTTGGCAGCGACGCGGAATCCGTTGCTGGTGGATTGAGTGCCGGAGCAGATATAGCTTGTTCAGCCATTGGAACTGCGGTGGGTCTGACGATCATGAGGGACGGTTCTTCACGTTCGACGGGAACGAGTTGCTCGCCGTTACTACGCCAGGCGGAAAGACCCAGAGCAAATACCAGCAGGGCCGCTGCCGCACCGCTATAATGTTTCCAGTTCAGCGGGCCGAGCCTGGCTTCAATCGCCTGTCGCGCTGTCAGCAAAAACGACGGCAGCTTCAAGATAAGTCGAGGTGGCGCGCGACCAAGCGGACAAAGGATACTGCGAAAGCAAAAACATTTATTATCACGGCGTCAAACTGCATTTGCTGGCGGCCAAGCGTATCAAGCCTTACCCGTTCCCTTGGGCCTGTGTTGGACGGAAGCCTCGCGCCACGATTTGCCCCCGTTGCGTGATGCGGTGTTGTCCCCCTTGCCAGGGACGCTCTTTGGCGACAAGGCGTACCGCGACCAGACGACCAGCGCGCGGCTGGCGGCACAGGGTACGCAGCTTTGCACGCCGGACAAGAAAGAGACAAAGTTTACCCGTTGTGGCATCAAAACCAGAATCTCTGCGTCGCGGCATTTCTTGCGACTGGCTGGCAAAGCCTTGCCAATCCACTTCGCCTGCACTTGCTGCCAGGCGCGTCGCTTTAAGCGCAGGTTCAGTTTCGGACTGTACACTCGGCTTAGGCTTGAGCGCCGCGGCAGGAACGGCGCTGTTTAACGCGTTGTGGAATTTGGCGGCGGATTGAAATCGTACAGCGGGGTCTTTCGCGAGTGCTTGCAGAATCACGTCTTCGACCGCGAGCGGAATGTCAGCTTTGAATTCGCGTGGCGATGGCGGAGGGCTTTCGACTTGTGCGCGCATCAATTCGTAATCACTGTCGGCTTGAAACGGCACGCGTCCAGTAAGCATTTCGTAGAGCAGAATGCCGAGCGAATAAATGTCCGAACGCACATCCGTTTCGGCACCGCGCATTTGTTCGGGTGACATATATTCGAGCGTCCCTATCAAACGTCCAGTCTTGGTTTGCCGTACTGTGCCGAGGACACGCGCAATGCCGAAATCCATCACTTTCACTTGATCGTTAGCTGCGAGCATTAAGTTTGCGGGTTTGATGTCACGATGGATAACGCCGAGTGTGTGCGCGTGCGCGATACCTTCCAGCGCCTGACAAAACAAGCGTACGGCGCACGCTGTTTCCATCGCGCCGGATTGACGAATGATTTCATCCAATGTTTTGCCGCGCACAAATTCCATCACCATAAAGTAATCCTCACCGTGCCGCAGAAAGTTGTAGAGCGTGGCAATATGCGAATGATTGAGCTTGGCCAGGGTTATAGCTTCGCTGCGAAAGCGCGCGACCAGTTCCGGCTGGCGTGTCAGTTCAGGACGTAACGCCTTGATCGCCACTTCGCGTTCCAGCATCAAGTCGTGGCCGCTGAAAACCGCGCCCATCCCACCTTCGCCAATTTTTTGTTCGATTCTGAAGGTACCGATAATTTGCCCGATCATAGCTGTTGTTGATTTGTTCTGGCGAGAGATATTCGACCGTGCCGATGACAAATCCGGTGTGTGTCAAACTGGGGGAGAAATCGCTTTTGGCAATGCCGAAATCCAACAGCTTGGCGCAACCTTCGGTAGTAAGGCGAATGTTCGCGGCTTTGATGTCGCGGTGAATGATGTCGTGATTGTGCATGTAATCCACCGCCGCTACGATTTGGCTGAAGACCGCTAACGCCTGTGCCATCGGCAGCGCGCCGCGTTTTTTCAACTGTTCCGCCAACGTAACGCCCTCCACATATTCCATCACCAAACACAGGCGACCGCCCCATTCCACTTGCTCATAAAATTCGACAATGTTCGGATGGCTTAGCTGCCGCTGGCCTCGCGCCACACATTGGGAATGTAGGCGTGATACATCGGCTGCCCCGTGCGCGTGTTCGTGAGCTTCCAACTCAGTCGAATTTCTGCGACTGCGCCACGATTCATCTCCCACACTTGTGTTGGCGTCAGCGCGCAATCGGTGCATGGGTGAGGCCGCAGATACCAAAACGCCACCCCCAACAGTACCAGCAACACGCCGCCGCCCAGCAACATTTGCCGCCGCGTCTCGCGCTGTTTGGAGGAAGCGATTTCATACGCAGTGGATTTGCCGATGTACGATTTGGCGGACGCTGCCGACGCGGAGGCGTTTTTCTTGTTATTGCCGGTTGTGGAAAACGGGAGATTGTTGTTGGCAAATTCACCCGAAAAAGAAGCGCTGTGGCTAGCTTCGCTGGTGCGTGTTTTGGGAAGCGGGCCGGAGCCGGACAGTGCTGCCGCGCGCGTTTTTTTGAGTTGTCCTTCAGGGCGCGGATCAAGATCAAACTCAAATTCCGGGCCGCCTGCGCCCAATTGAATTACGTTGCCAGGTACGAGGCGCACCGCGTTGATGACGCGTTGTTTGTCCACATACAACCCGTTGCGACTACCCAGATCGGTCAAGGTAAAAGCCAGTGGGTCCGCTGCGTCCTGCGTAATGCGGGCGTGTTGCCCGCTGACCAAATCGTCCTTGGTTTCGTCGTACTGAACACTCGATGACGGATGACGCCCAATGGTTAATTCTTGCAGTTGCTTTAGATCGAACACTTCTTCGTGTCCTGCTTTCGAGCCGGAGAGATGACGAAGAATGATTCGTTCCACTTTTGCTGGCAGGTTCATGTCCATATTGTTCTCCTGGATGATGCGTTGTTTTGCGTGCGGAAGGCCATGCTGTGATTGCCTTCACCAAGACATGTGCAAAGCAGCAAAAAAACGGCTCACGACGGGATGATTTTTTTTCAGAACGCCTTACCTCAAAAAAATCATCCCGTCGTGAGCCGTTCAGCCGCCCATTTGCACATGAACAAATGAGACGAACTAACAACTATCTATTTTCAGAGCAGGAGGCGTTATGCACTACCACCGAATCGGTGTTTATTTGGTAATCGTTCTGGTAGCAATCACAGTCGAGCTACCGTTTCAGGCTGCGCTGCAAAAACGTAGTCAGCCCACTGTCAAACAGCCCATGATGACGAATCAGGATGTCATCAAACTAACGCAGGCGAAGATCAGCGAAGACATCATCATCGCCAAAATCCAGCAATCGAAAACGCACTTTGATACGTCGGTCGAAGCGCTTGTCGCCTTACAAAAAGCGGGCGTCAGCGAACGCATTATCAAAGTGATGATGAATGCCGCTGTCATACTCGAAGCCACGCCAGCGCCCGTCAAACCGCGCGCAGCCACAACGCCCACAACCAGTACAGCCGCTGCGCCGTCTGCCGCCAAACCCGCCGAAGTGCCTGTTCATAAACCTTTGGAGGCCGTAGCCGAAGGTAAGCCCGGCACCTTCATGATTCGTGCTAAGCCCACACCCCCAGCGCCACCGCGCGCCGCCATCAAGGCCGCGCCGCAGAACTACGGCCTGTACATGGAACGAGGTGGCAAGCTTATCCCCATCGGTCGCATTCAAACCAAAGTGCAACTGAGCAAATGGCGCACAATTGTCGCCACGAAAGTTCCGTTCATCCGCCAAAAGGTAGACATCAACATTCCCGGTGCGCATTCCGATACGCGTGTCGAGCTACAACGCCCGGCCTTTTATGCGTTCTTTCCGCCGAGCCGCGACGTGTCTAAATTCAAACTGATCCATTGCAAAATTACGGGGCAAGGCTTTGATCAACGCACGGTGTCGAACCTTTCGATTATGTTCAGCCGCGAGCAAAATCAAGATGAAATCCTCTGTGACATCGGGCCGACCGAACACAAAGACCTCTATCGCATTACGCCGCGCGAAGATTTACCGTCGGGCGAATTCAGCTTTGTCGAAGGCAATCCCGGCGCACAAGCTTCAACCAATGTGGACATCATTGACGTGTGGGATTTTGGTGTGGATTTGCAGGGCGACAAGCTTGGCATTTCGGCATACCTCGACAAATATTCGCTACTCTCGGAAGGTGATGTCGCGTTTCTGAACTGGTCGAAAGACGAAGCGCAAAAGATCGTGGAGGCACATGCCGGCAGCGAAGACGTACGCGGTTCAATGCAGGGTTGGTTCAAGCGGCAGTTCTCTACGCTGGGCGTGTATTGGGTGGATGAACAATTCGCCCGCGCCTTTGCGCGTTTGGAAATGCTTGACCGCAATCTGACGACCGAGCAAGCGACGAAGCTGGCAGCCCTGCTGATGGACGTGGATCAGAACCATCATTACGTGATGGTGACGCTGGGGCAAAAGCTCGGCTCTGGTCGTTTGATTGGCGCGAACGAAGCCGAACGCCGCATGCGTCCTTTCGATGCTGTACTCTACAACGCCAAGAGTGATGACATCATCGTGCCTGCGAAAAAGATGGAAGGCTTGGGCGGATACGCAGGCGTCTTCAAAGTCACGTTCGACCGCGCCGCTGTCAAAGGCCAGTTGCTGAGTCCCAGCCCGGAGGTGTTTTTCGAGGCGCGGCTGAATCAGAACCTTGATCTGAAAGTGAAATTCCGCACGGAGCAAATCACGGTCAAATTGGCGATGGCAACGCAATGAGGAAGGCGTAAGAAATAAGCTGAGATGGAATGGGGGAAAGAGAAATCTCTTTCCCCTTGCAATGTTTGAGAGGCGATTTACGCCTTCGCAATCAACTGCCGCAACACATAGGGCAGGATGCCGCCGTGCAGGTAATATTCGACTTCAATTGGCGTATCAATCCGTAGCGTGACGGGCACTTCCTCCGATGCGCCATTCGTATGATGAATCACCAGCGTGACATCCATCATTGGCTTCAGTCCGGCCTCAAGGCCGGTCAGGTCAAAGGTTTCTGTGCCATCTAGCTTTAAGGTTTGCGCGGTAACGCCGTCCTTGAACTGGCATGGCAGCACGCCCATGCCGACAAGATTGCTGCGGTGAATGCGCTCGAAGCTTTGCGCGATGACGGCTTTCACACCTAATAAACGCGTGCCTTTCGCCGCCCAATCGCGCGAACTGCCAGTGCCATATTCCTGCCCCGCCAGGACGATCAGCGGCGTACCCGCTTCCTGATATTTCATCGCCGCATCATAAATGCTGAGTTGTTCGCCGCTCGGTTGCAACCGGGTCACACCGCCTTCAATGCCGAGCACCATCAGGTTTTTGATGCGGACATTAGCGAATGTGCCGCGCGTCATGATGCGATCATTGCCACGGCGTGAACCGTACGAATTGAAATTCGTCGGCGTGACGCCGTGGGACTGCAAATAAGCACCGGCGGGCGAAGTCGCCTTGATCGAACCAGCCGGCGAAATGTGATCGGTCGTGACTGAATCGCCGAAAATCGCTAACGCACGCGCGCCTTTAATGTTCGCAGCGGTTCCGGCATCCATGCCGAAGTTCTCAAAGAACGGCGGTTCCTGAATGTACGTGGAATTTTCGTCCCACTTGTACACATCGCCTGTGCTACTCGGAATCTCATTCCACAAGGGATTTTCTGCCGTAAAATCGCTATACAAGCGACGATAGGTTGCGGCATCCGTCGCCGCACTCATGATGTTTTTGACTTCGCCCAAGGTCGGCCAAATATCTTTGAGAAAAACTTCTTCGTTGTTATTGCCGATGCCCACAGGTTCTGTGGAGAGGTCAATATTGACGCGGCCCGCCAGCGCATAAGCGACGACCAGCGGTGGCGACATCAGGAAGTTCGCTTTGATATTTTGATGCACGCGCGCTTCAAAGTTGCGATTGCCAGATAGCACAGAAGCGGCAATGATATCATTCTTGGTGATCGTATCTTCAATCCCTGCATCCAGTGGACCGGAATTGCCAATGCACGTCGTACACCCATAGCCCACTGTATTGAAACCCAGTTGATCCAGATATTCCTGCAAGCCGGTTTTATTCAGATAATCTGTCACGACACGCGAGCCGGGGCCGAGTGAGGTCTTAACCGTTGGGCGAATGTGCAACCCTTTTTCGACAGCTTTTTTCGCCAATAATCCCGCCGCCAGCATGACGCTAGGGTTGGAGGTGTTAGTGCAGGACGTAATCGCCGCAATCAATACATCGCCATGCCCCACATCTACTGACATGCGTGGCAATTCGTTGGGATGTTCGTATACTCGATCCGGCGTCGGGCGATTATTCATCATTTCGGTTTCTGTCCAGGCGCTGGTGTCTTCTGCGGTGGAGGCATCCACCTTACTTTTGGGCACGGTTTCCGAGTCTTGCGAACCGCCTCCGGTCAAAGCTCGCTTAGCCTCGTGCGGTCGAACGCCTATCGTTGACCCAAACCTCTGAGTCAGTTCACTCAAAGGCTTGTTGTAGCCGTTTTCATTGATCGGTTTGTGGAAGAGTTCAGTGAATTTGGCTTTTAATTGCCGCAATTCGATGCGGTCTTGCGGACGTTTTGGTCCGGCCACACTCGCCACCACATCAGCCAGGTTCAATTCCAAGGTTTGGCTGTATTCGATACTGCCTGCCGCTGGCATTCCAAAAAGGCCCTGGGCCTGGAAGTAATTGCGAAACGTATCCACTTGCTCATCGCTGCGCCCGGTGGATTTGAGGTAATTGCAGGTTTCTTCATCAATTGGGAAGAAACCCATCGTCGCGCCGTATTCCGGTGCCATGTTCGCAATCGTCGCGCGATCCACGAGCGACAACGAAGCCGCGCCGTCGCCAAAGTATTCAACGAACTTGCCGACGACTTTGGCTTTGCGCAACATCTCGGTACAAGTCAACACAAGGTCAGTCGCCGTCACGCCTTCTCGCAACTTGCCGTGCAAATTGAACCCAACCACATCCGGCGTTAAGAAATACACGGGCTGACCGAGCATTGCGGCTTCGGCCTCAATACCGCCAACGCCCCAGCCCACAATGCCCAAGCCGTTAATCATTGTCGTATGCGAATCGGTGCCGACCAGAGTGTCGGGGTAATAAACGCCCTCTTTTTCGAGGACGCCTTTCGCCAGATATTCGAGGTTAACCTGATGCACAATGCCGATGCCGGGCGGCACGACTTTGAAGGTATCGAAGGCCTGCATGCCCCACTTCAAAAATTTATAGCGTTGCCGATTGCGCTGAAATTCAATTTCCATGTTTTTCTTCAGCGCATCGGGCGTGCCGAAAAAATCTACTTGCACGGAGTGATCCACAACCAAATCAACTGGCACGAGCGGCTCAACGACTTTCGGATTTTTGCCGAGTCCGGCGACCGTCGAACGCATCGCCGCCAAATCCACCAGCAACGGCACACCCGTAAAATCTTGCAAGACAACGCGGGCGACAACGAACGGAATCTCCGCCGTGCGCTTTTCGCTGGCTTTCCAATTGGCCAGGATACGCACATCGCCTTCACTGATTTTTAAGCCGTCAAAGTTGCGCAACACCGATTCCAGCACGATGCGAATGCTAACAGGTAGCTTGGAAATCGCGGCAACGCCTGCTTTTTCCAGTTGTGGAAGCGAGTAAAACTTGGCGGATTGGCCTGCGCCCGTGGTAAAGGATTGAAGTGAATTAAATAGGTTGTGCGACATAGTACCTCGTGGTGAAAGTTGGGGTCTAAACTGAAAAGCGCGAGTGTATAGGCTAGGGTGAGAAATCGTCAAGCAATGCTGCCAACGTGCCGACGTCACGCACGAACATTTCGCCGTCATTTGCCTGCCGTTTAGCGAAAGCGCCCTGACAAAGATGCGAAAAAAAACCACTAAGGGAAAAGCTTGTGCCGCAATTACACTTGCCACCAGCCCCACAATCCCGTAAATTACGGCGCGTGCTCCCGTAGCTCAGGTGGATAGAGCATTTGCCTTCTAAGCAAAGGGTCGCACGTTCGAGTCGTGCCGGGAGCACCAATTTTTCCCAATTTTTCTCCCCGTTTTATTTTATGCGCTACATCGTTCAAGGAGCCGGAGCGATTGGTTGCCTCGTTGGCGGCTTGTTAGCGGATACGGGCGCAGAAGTTATTCTGATCGCGCGTCCCTTGCAAGCGGATATTATCAACCAACGTGGAATAACCATCCATTCTGTTTTTCACCCAACCAAACACGTTACCCAGATCAAAGCTGTTACTTCGCCGCACGACATTACGCCGCAACCCGGCGATGTGTTGATGCTGGCGGTCAAAAGTTCGCAAACCCATCAGTGCATTCACGAACTACAGGAAGTTTTCAGCCAGGATACGCCGCTTTTTTGCCTGCAAAATGGTGTGCGCAATGAAACAACTGTGGCGGAACGATTTCTGCACGTGTATGGCGTGATGATTGCGGCTTGCGTGAACTATCTGGAACCCGGCGTCGTTTCGCACACGCTGAAGCAGGATTTGGTAGTGGGCAACTATCCGCTGGGCTGTGATGAAACTGCCACCAAAGTGGCGCATGACTTGTCGCAGGCGGGCTTTAAGGCCGTGCTTTCGGAACACATCATGGCCGCGAAATGGGGGAAGCTGGTATTGAATTTGACCAATGCGTTGTTAGCCGTCACCGGGCATCATTTGCAACTGGCGTGGAATCTTCCTGAAGTCAGCTTGCTGATGGCGGAAGTGCAGGAAGAAGGCTTGCGCGCGGTCGAAGCTTCAGGGATACCGCTGACAGAAGGGAACAATCCCTTGGATGTTTATGCGATGACGCGTAAAGCACGCGAAATAGGGGAAAGCGCGCCGGATGAAGAAGCGATTCGCGCGGCTGAAAACCTGCCTGAATCGCAGCGCACGTATGTTTCCACCTGGGTTGACCTGCACCGTCAGCACGGCGAATGCGAAGCCACTTATCTCAACGGCGAAATCCTCTTGCTCGGCGAAAAGCATGCTATTCCGACGCCGTACAATTTCGCTTTGCTGGATATTATTGAGCGCATGGCCGCGCAGCATTTACCGCCAGGACATTACTCAATTGCTGAAGTCCGAGCAATGATTGAGCAAAAGAAAGCCGAGCTTGCGCAAACCAGTCCTTAAGGTTCATTGATTACCTCGTCTACCCATTTCTGCCCGTAAAAAGAAACTACCTTCCGTCACGACTTTTTCGCCCGCGCTGACGCCACTCACCACCCGCACAGCGTCTCCGACTTCCTCCGCAAGCTGTAATTTTCGCACCTGGAATTGGCCGCCGCCAAGATGCACAAAAACGACCTGCTCATTGCCCACGGTTTGCAACGCCGCTTTAGGGATGACCAACGCTTCCTGCGCGCCAGTCGTATTCATCGCCACATCAACGAACATCCCAATTTTGAGTGCTTGATTGGGATTGGGAACTTCAATGCGCGCTTGTGCGGTGCGCGTGGTCGGATCAACGCGCGGATCAAGGTATGAAATCGTGCCGCTGAATTGACGACCCGGATATGACGGCGATGAGACGGTGACTTTCGCGCCCATCCGCATCACACCGAAATCTTTTTCGTAGACATTTCCCATCACCCACACTGTCGCCAGATCAGTCACAGAAAACAAGCTATCCGCCATTGCCACGACTTGCCCAAGATTGACACTGCGCGCCGTAATGACACCGGAAGATGGTGCAGGAACGATCACTTCCGCGCGAACATTAGCGGCATCGTTCAGGTTGTCAATTTGGGCCTCGGTCAAGCCGAGCAATTTCAGTCGTTGCCGATGACTGGCGTGTTCGGCGTGATGCTCTTGCAGGCGCGCATCAACTTCCTGTTTTTCCTGCACACTGACAGCGCCAATTTCGGCCAATTTGCGATAGCGTTCGGCTTGCGTGACATGCAAATTCAAATTGGCTTCGACTTTTAAATACTCCATCTGCTCTTGCGCCAAATCAGAGCTGAAGATTGTCGCAAGCGGTTGGCCTTTCTTTACATAATCGCCAAGCTGCGCATTGACTGCTGTAATGCGACCGCCAACCAATGGCGTGACGCGCGTTTCCTTGTACGCATTCGCTTGCACGGTGCCCGTCGTGCGCAGTTGATTGGCAACAGGCTGTGTTTTGACTTCGGCAAATTGCAGCTTAATGCGCTCTACCATTTCGGGCGATAAAGTCAGGTCTGCTTGGCCCGCTGGAAGCGCCGTCTCATTGCCTGAAACAGATTCGACACTTGGCACTTCTCGCCCTGCCGCCGACCCGCCAACACTTTCGACGCTTGGCACTTCTCGCCCTGCCACCCCCATTGGCTGCGCCGAGCGACGCCAGATAAACGCGGTAACCAGCGCGGCTGCGAGCAAGGCAATCGCGGCGGTAAGCAATAGCCAGCGGCGTTTGATAAGCGAACGTGCATTACCTTCGGCATTTCTTTCAGCCATAACGTTACTGGGTAATCCTCGTGCCCGTGACCGTTTCCACTTCGGTTCGTGCCAGGTAATTTTCTTTCAAGGCCGCCGTATAACTCATCTGCACTTCGATCAGACGTTTTTGCTCTGCCAGTACATCCGTGATGCGCAAGTAGCCGAGGTCAAAGCTGGCCCTGACAACCCGTAAATTATTTTGTGACGCCGCAAGCAAATCAGTGTTGTAGGTTTGCAGTACCCGAGCGGCTCCCTGCCAACGCACATAAGCCGCTGCCACTTCGCGGCGAATCATCGTTTCGACAAACTCGCGGCGCAAACGCGCTTCTTCACTGGCTGCCAGTGCGGCTTCGATGTTGCCCTGGTTTTTATTCCATGTGGGCAGCGTGATCGTGACGCCAGCACGTGCCATTCGATTCTTCATGCCGACGCGTTCCAATGCGCCATCGGGTGAAAATCCGAATTGATCGAAACGCCAAGTTTGCAACCCTAATTCGGCAAACACGCTCAGGTCATATTTGCCTTCGGTTTTAGCCTGCTCAATCATCGCCGCTGCAACCGCCTCTGCGGCACGCGCTGCGTGCAAGTCAGGACGCAAACTAAAGGCGGTTTGCAGCAATTCTTCTTTGGTCAAGGTAACTGGCGTTTCGGCAAATTCATCACGGAGTTTCAGTTCTTCTTCCGCGCCCAGCAAGGCTTTGAGTTCTTCCGATAACACCGCGACGCGGCTGGCAAAAGCTTGCTTCTGCGCTTCGAGTTTGCTGACTTCGACTTGTAATTGGCTTTGCTCGAGTGGGGCGCTCGCACCTTCAGTAACGCGGGCTTTGATGATGCGGTAATTATTTTGATTGAGTTCCAGCAAGCGTTCGTTCAACTCAAGATTGCGCATCGCTTCAATTGCTTCGCCGTATTTTGCCCGCACCTCAGCGGCCAGCCTGCGCTCGCGTTCAGCGACTTCATACTTCAGACGCTCAAGTTCACGCTCGGCAACTTCAATGCGCCGGGAGCGGCGTCCACCCGCTTCCAGCGGCAATGTCATCATCACCGAAGCGGATTTCATACTGGTATCCCTCAGGCTCGAAAGCCCGGAAGTTTCCAGCATCGGATTCGCCCGTAAACCAGCCTGTTTCAAGCGTCCAGTTGCAATGTCCAGTTGCTTACGATCTGCCTGGATGTTTTTATTGTTGGCAAGCGCATATTTTACGATCCCCTCAAGCCCCATTTCGGTAGGTTGCGCGAGGACAGAGGTTGCAAGCAATATGAGCAGGAACACAGCCTTGTACTTCATAGCAAAAAGAACGCGAGACGCATTTGGCCTGTGCCCCGCGTTCCCTCGGTTAGCGTTTCTGGATTTCTTTGTAGACAAATTTTGCCAATTCCTGAATCTGCTCTTCGCTGAGCTTGCCTTGGAAAGCAGGCATCGTGCCGGAGCCATTTTTGATTTGGGCTTCGATTTGCTCCAACGAACGTTGCATTGGAAGCCCGGTTTTCAAATTTGCGCCAACTCCGCCATCACCATTGGGGCCATGACAGACGGCGCATTGCTGGCTTGTGTATAAGGCGCGCGTGACCTCCAGGTTCTTCACAGCGATGCCGCCGGAGGAAGATTGCCCACAGGCCACAGCGAGAAAAGCTGTAAAAATTACGAGTGATTTAACTAAATTCATTTTCTTGTCTCCAGGGTAAGTAGTTTGTATTTTCCTCAGGAAAAATTAAGCGATACGTTTGGCCATAAAAATATCCGGCTTACCCGGCCCATTGGCATCTGGCAACACGCCAACGATCACGAAGCCCATCTTCTGATAAAACTCATACGGATGATTTTCGTGATTCTTGATGTTCGTCACGTGTTCCCAAACGTTCGGGTATAAATCAACGTTCGAGAGGGAAGTGCGATTATCTTCGTCATCGGTGCCAAGATAAAGCGTGACCGCGCCGCGCGCTTTGGCGATGGCTTCCAGGTCTTGCACCAGCCTCTGCGCCACACCTTTGCCGCGCGCCGCCTTGCTGACCACCAGCGGATGCAACTCCCAGGCGTGGCCATTGTATTCAGGAATACCACCGATCCAGCCGATGACATTGCCTGTATCATCCAGCGCCAGACGACTGACACGATCTTCGGCCAGCGATTCCTGCACTTCCTGCAACGCCGCTTCCATCGTCGGCCAGGCTTCTGGTGCGTGATCTTGGAAGGATTCATTCAGCAACTTGGCACATTGCTGAATTGCTATTTCGTTGTTGGCTGTTAGCCCGACGATTTGCATAGTCACTTAACCAGCATTCCCTCTTGATCTTCAGACGTTTCCTGGCGAGACGAAGTAGGCGTGCCACCTTCGCTCCCGGCAGATTTTAACTCGCGTTCGCGCAGCCAAAAGAAGATCACCGGCGTCACAATCAACACGTGGAGCAGTGAACTTACCATCCCCCCAAGCACAGGAGTTGCCAATGGCTTCATCACTTCGGAGCCAGCGCGCGAACTCCACATAATTGGCAGCAAGCTGGCTACAATGGTTGAGACGGTCATGACTTTGGGCCGCAAGCGCAATAATGCGCCTTCCGTAATCGCTGCCAGCAAATCTTTACGCGTCATGGTTGCGCCGTTTACCGCTTTTTCCGTTTGTTTGCGCGCGACCGCTTCTTCCAGATAAATCACCATCACGACGCCAGTTTGCACTGCCGTGCCGAACAAGGCGATGAAACCAACCCACACGGCAACAGAAAAATTGTAACCCATCGCATACAACAAAAACACGCCACCCGTCAGCGCAAACGGCACCGCACATAAAACGTGCGCGGCTTCAAGAAATGAGTTGTAGGTCAGGTAAAGCAAAACGAAAATAACCACCAACACAAGGGGCAGCACGAGTTGCAATCGCGCCTTCGCGCGCAATTGATTTTCGTATTCGCCGCTCCATTGAAAATAATACCCGGCGGGCAATTGGATATTGGCTTGCAGTGTACGTTTGGCCTCTTCGACAAAGCTGCCGACATCGCGCCCTCGGACGTTCATCACTACAGTCGCGCGCAGCAATCCATTTTCGCTCGAAATCATGAACGGCCCACTTTCACTGGTGATCGTGGCGACCTGGCTCAGCGGAATTTGTTGCGGCCCAACTAAGACATTGGCAATCTGGCGCGGATCGCTGCGGTATTCGGGCGCATAGCGAACACGCACGGGAAAGCGTTGACGGCCTTCAATCGTGACGCTCAAGTTTGTTTCGCCCACCGCTTTTTCGATGACGTCCTGCACATCGCCTACCGTCAGACCGTAACGTGCAGCGGCTTCGCGATTGACCTTGATGTTCAGATACGGCGCGCCTGCGATCTGTTCTGGATAGACATCGTTTGCACCGGGAATTTGATTGACTACTTTCGCGGCGGCTTGCGCGCGTTCTTCGAGCGTCTTCAAATCATTGCCGAAAATTTTGAGTCCAACTTGCGTGCGAATGCCCGTCGAGAGCATATCAATGCGATTGCGAATCGGCTGTGTCCAGATGTTCGTGACGCCGGGCATACTAACTTTGGCATCCATTTCGGCAATCAACTTTTCACGCGTCATCCCTGCTCGCCATTGGTCGCGCGGCTTCAGGTGAATGACAGTTTCGATCATGTTTGTCGGCGAAGGATCGGTTGAGGTTTCGGCGCGTCCCGGCTTGCCGACGGCCCAATCAACTTCGGGAAAGCTCTTGATAATAGCGTCTTGTTGGCTGGTAATTTCCAATGCCTGCGGCAACGATACGCTGGTGTCGGTCACGGGCATGAACATGATGTCGCCTTCATCCAGCGTAGGCATGAACTCATTGCCAATTGGATGCAGGCGCTGAATGATGCCTGACAAAATCGGGATATGCGCTGTGGCAGTGCGAGCTTGGGAAAGCCAGCTTGAGGAGGTGGCGAGTAAGAGCGCAATTGCCAGAAAAAAGGCAGCAGTAGCAATGGTGATCAAGCGATGTGTCAAGGCAAAACGTAGCAGCGGTTTGTAAAGCCACTGCAAAAATCGCATCACCGGATTGTCTTCTTCCTTATGAAATTTGCCGCCAAGCAATAATGTGCAAAGCACCGGCACGAGCGTCACCGCCATGATCGTCGCGCCCACCATCGCAAATGTTTTTGTGAAGGCGAGCGGATGGAACAACTTGCCTTCTTGTCCGGTCAAGGCAAAGACTGGAATGAAGGCCAGAATAATTATCGCCATTGAGAAGAACACCGGACGCCCCACTAATTGCGTTGCGTCCAGCACGGTATCCCAAACAAGCTGACGATCTTTCGGATCAACCTGCCGCTTTTCTAAATAGCGAAAACAGTTTTCCGTGACGACAATTCCGGCATCTACCAGGACGCCAATCGCAATTGCAATCCCGGCGAGCGACATCAGATTCGATGAGATACCGAAGTAGTGCATCAGCAAAAACGAAGTCAGCACCGCAAGCGGCAATGGCAACGTTACAATCAAAATCGAGCGGAAGTGAAACAGGAAAATGATATGCGCTAAGGTGACAAGAAGAATCTCTTCGATCAACGAAACCTTCAAAGTGTCGGTCGCGCGATTGATAAGTTCCGTGCGGTCATAAAACGGCACAATCTTCACGCCGACAGGCAAGCCGGTTTTGAGTTCTTCAATCTTTTGCTTGACGGCCTTGATCACGTTCAGCGTGTCTACGCCGTAGCGCGCCACGACGACGCCACCAACAGCTTCTTGGCCATTTTTGTCGAGCGCGCCTTGCCGAAACGCGCCGCCGATTTTCACGTCAGCCACGTTCTTCACATAAATGGGCGTGCCGCTGCGCGAAGCAATGACGATGTTGGCGATGTCATCCGTGGATTGAATCAGGCCGATGCCACGTACAACTGTCCATGTGCCGCCAGACTCGATGACGTTGCCGCCAACGTTGTTGTTGCTGCGCTCGACGGCCATCACAACTGCGCTCAGCGGCAGGTCGTATGCGCGCAAACGATTTGGATCAACGTCAATTTGATATTGCTGGACGTAGCCGCCAATGCTGCCCACTTCGGCGACACCGGGAACGGCATTGAGTTGATAGCGCACAAACCAATCCTGCATCGAACGAAGCTCGATCAGGCTATGCTTATCACTTTCAATCGTGTACCAGAAGATTTGGCCGACGCCGGTTGCATCCGGCCCCAGCGTGGGGTTAACGCCGCTTGGTAAATTGCCGCTGACGAGCGTTAATCGTTCCAGTACACGCGTGCGCGCGAAGTACAAATCAACCTTGTCTTCAAAGATCACGTTGATCATGGAGAAGCCAAACGCGGACTGCGAACGCACGACTTTCACGCTGGCCAAGCCTTGCAGACTGACGGTCAAGGGATAGGTGACCTGGTCTTCGACTTCCTGCGGGCTGCGCCCCGCCCAATCAGTGAAGACGATCACCTGGTTTTCACTCAAATCAGGAATCGCATCAATTGGTGTGTGCAATAAGGCGTAGTAACCCCAGCCCGCCAGCGCCAAATAGACGGCTATGACGACGAAGCGATTTTTGAGTGAAAATTGGATGAGACGATGAATCATACTTCAGCGACAGAGAGAAGGAGGAACAGAGGGACACTGTGATGAGAGGGGTTCCCTTTGTCTCGCTATCCCTCCTTCTCTCTGTCGCTCTTTCTTCATTTGGCCTGAATCGGAAACTCCATCTTTCCTTCGCCCGCACTGCCTTTGTACGCGATATGAACATTCCAGGTACCGCTCATTTCCAGATTGGTTGCTGCCTGATAAATGCCTGGCGTGTTGGTCGTCACGAGTTTTACATTGCTTTTCATGTACGGCATTGTGGGCGGCATCGCGGGCATGTCAATGAACATCGTGATTGCACCAACATCTACGGGCTGACCAGCAGCATTGCGGAACTCGACGGTAAAATCGTTACTACCATCCTTGAATTGGCCTTGAGGATTGGAGAGGGTGGCAGTGATGTCACCAGCTTTAGCAGAGCTAATCACCTTGCCAATGCTGGCAACACTGCTAGCTGGCGGAGTTGGTGTGGCGGCGGTATTGCTCGCGTTATTAGTAGCAGGCGTCTCATTACAAGCCGCTAAAAAAGTGAGTAGTAAAGTGAAGAGTAATAATTTGATTTTCATAAATCCTCGCACGATGTTTATTGCACAACCACCTTGCCGCGCAGCATATCCATCCCGCAGGTGAATCTTAGTTCGCCTTCTTTAGTCGGCGTGAATTCGACTCTGACGGGTTTATTCAGGGGCAAAGGGTTGCTGATCTTGTACTCAGGAAACACGACTTCTATGCCGCACGTTTCCGCTGTTTGACGAATGAAGATAAAGCGAATGGGCACGTCGCGCTGGAGAGATAGCCCCGTTGGCACAAAGCCCTTTTTCGTGATTTTGACCGTGATGGTTTTGAGTGAGCTACTTTTCTGGCTCTGTGCGGCAACGATGACAGCGAAAAGCAACAGGCTCGCCCAAACCAGTAGGACGCGGCGTTCCATTTTGTTACCTCGGATGCGTGTTGGTTAACTTTCGGACACACTTCGACGCTTTCGCCAAGTTAAATTCGCAGACAGGTATAACGGAAGTTGGTCAGGCTGGTTTTGGGAGGAGGCCAAAAACGTAAGAGCGAATTAGTTGAGGTAAGTTCTGCCCACTTGGCCAGTAGTGGTTGAGGAATAATCGTCTCATCGGCCTGTGGCAGTGGCGGCGTGTTTGAGAGCAAACCGACGGGCAGAAGTGGTTCGCGCGTATCGCATAGGCATTGCGTCAAGCACCCTTCGACTGCTGCTTCTGGCATCATTTCCTTCATCTTGCATTGCCCGGCAATGGTGCAACATGCCATCGTCTCTTCGTCATCACCAGCCTGTGCCATCCCAGCACAAATCAGATCAGCCGCCTGATAGACCTGTGCGGCAATAGGCAAAGCACTGAAGACCAGCAAGAACAAGATTGTCATCCATCGTTTGACCATTTTCTCAACTCGGCGTGGACTATAGCACTCGCTGCAAAGCAGCCGCAAGTAGGGAGTTTGACGCCAGAAACTGAATAAGTGGCGGTCAGGATCAATCACGCGGTCTTCGCGTGGGTATGAAGGCATTCGTGCGAGCAGAAGGTTTGGGCGCGCCCACTGGAAGAAATTCGTACGGCATCTTGCGCCGCGACAAAGGCACCGCAGGCGGCACAGCGGATCATCTCGGTGCTTTTCCCCTGTCGTGTGGTCGCTTGTTCACGCATTTTGTTTAGCTCTTTGGCCGTGTTGCGCACACTGAAGCGCAGCCGTGCGATCATTTTCAGCACATACACGACAAACGCGAAAATAAACAAGATGACGATTATGCGGAAAATAAAGATCACGGCTTGCCTCTCGTTTCTGGACCGTGCTGCAAAGAGGTTTTGCCTTGCCTTGCTGCCTGCAACCGTTCGCGCATTTGCGTCAAGGCTTTTTGGGCTTCAGGCGGAGCGGCTTTGGCTTTCGTAGCGGCTTCGAGTTCTGTCAGCAACTTTTCGGCCTCGTTCAGATTTTGCTGGCTTTCGATCAAAGCAGACATCAAGTAAAACTTGCCGAGTGGATGATTCGCATCTTTGGCAACAGCTTTGCGTGACCACGAAGCAGCTTCAGAAAACTGGCGCTGCTCATAATGTACTGCGGCCATATCGGCCATCACGTCGGCGTCTTCCGGCTTGAGCTGGTTGGCCTGTGTTAAGAATGGCAATGCGCCTTCCGGGCGTTGGACGCGCATAAATTGCTCGGCAGCCTGCCGCTGCAAAGCGAAATCGTTCGGATTCTCACGCGCCTTGCGGATGATTTCCATCACCTCATTGAAGGCCTGTTGCCCCTGATCCGGTTGTGAACCAATTTTCGCCGCCGCTTTGGCGATCTCGGCATTAGTGGCTGCGCCCTGGACTTCGCGGTAGTTGTAATTCGCCCATTTGAAGCCGCACACCAAGCCAATAACCAAGCCAATAAGGGAAAACCCAATCCGGTTTTTCATAGCACCAAAGCCGCGGCTGACGCCGATAGCGAAATTGGTTTTGTCGTCTGTTTTGGTAGTTTTTTTCATGTGCCTGCTGCCTTCAAATAGTAAGTTTCAGAGCGAGCCTGTAAGCCGAATCTTGTACCCACTGACTGATTTCTCAATGGCGCGGGCGGCGATCATTCATCTAGGCGACGGATTACTCCGCCGCTCAAGCAACCTACCCGAAAACGCGTCACGCCGAAGCGTGAACTGAAGCGGACAGCCTTCAATAACGTTTCCCTATTTGGTCTTGCACCGCAGGGGGTTTGCCTAGCCAACGATGTCGCCACCGTTGCTGGTGAAGCCTTTACCTCACCGTTTCACCATCGCCCGGCGTTTGCACGCTTAGGGCTGTCTGTTCTCTGTTGCACTATTCCGTCGGGTCGCCCCGCCTGGTCGTTAACCAGCCTGCTGTCCTATGGTGTTCGGACTTTCCTCTCGTTGCACAAGGCAACCAGCGATCACCCAGCCTGCTCTGAAACTCGGTGGCGAGTATAACATACAGAGCGCATTCCATCAGGCGCACACGGGCGGCAGTTAGCGATTCCCAAAGATGAAAGTTTCTCGGTAAGTTGCATAGGTGGCGTTGCCATTCAGTTGCGCTGGCTCGAAATGATATTGGCGAAAAGCATCCATGAATTTGGAGTTAAACGCAGAATCCGGTGTATCCAGGACTTTGATATTCGTGACGCGACCATCCGGCGTAATGATGGCTTCCAGCACAACCGCACCTTTGGGATAGTGACCAGCCACAAACTTTGGCGCCGTACGAGTAACCAAAGTCGGCATCACAAAAACATCGCTCTCACGCAAAGTCACAGACGCGCCAAACTCATTGCAGGGACGCGACAAATCCGAGGGTTTGTTTTTTAAGCCGCGCACTTCAATGATCGTGGGCGTCAAAGTAATCAGCAACGCCCGCTTGTCCGGCACGGTTTCAATACCTCTGGGGCCGGTGAATTCACGCACACCAAAACCGCCGCGCCCGCCTCGTACCACAACCGTTCCATAATGCTCTGCACTTACATCCTTGAGTTCCAGTAAGATTTTGCCATCGTATTTTGCCGTAATATCAAAGCGTACACCTTCGCGCGTTACAACCCGTGGGATAAGCGTCACGAATAGGGGCTTTTCGTTCATCGGTTGCGAATCAGTGTAGCTTTCGTTCGCGCGCAAACCGACCGAACGGACATGCCGGAGTTTCACATCTTCCAGTCCGAAGTTCCGTGTGAGGTAATCAATTTCCTCCTCGGCGCTGGAAGCCGTTTGTCGAAGCTGCATGACTTCGCGCGTTTCTTTCGAGCGCACATCATCAAACTGATAAATCGCCAAGTTGAGATTTGCGCCATATTCCGCGCGCCGGACAGCCTGCGCCAGGATCAAAGCCGAGGGCAGCAAACAAAGCAGGAGAAGGCTACAGATTTTCCGCATGGTCTTTTTCCTCCAACAACAAACGATACGCTTCTTTTTTGGACAGTCCGCGCATCTTGGCGATTTGTTTGAGCGCGTCATTGCGACTGACTCCCGCCGCAACCAAGCGCGCCAACTGTAACGCCAGCGACTCGGCCATCGGCAGTGGTTGCGGCTCTTCGGCACGAGCACCTGCGATGACCAATGTCATTTCGCCACGAGGTTCTTGCGTTTGCAACTGGGCGCTGATGTCAGAAAGCCTGCCGCGCAAAAATTGCTCGTACAGTTTGGTTATTTCTCTGGCGAGCGAAGCCTGCCGATCTCCGAGAATCGTTTCCGCTTCGAGTAGAGTTTCTTTGATGCGATGCGGCGCTTCGTAAAAAACCAGGGTTTCGCGCACAGCCCGCAAGGATGCCAACTTTTCCCGCCGCGCATTTCGCTTGGCAGGCAAAAAGCCCACGAACAAAAACGTATCGGTCGGCAAACCCGAAGCAATCAATCCGCTTACTAGTGCGGTCGCGCCTGGAATCGGAATGACCTGAATGCCTTGCTCGATAGCTGAGACAACCACGCGATACGCCGGATCAGAAATCCCCGGCGTGCCCGCATCTGTGACCAGAGCAATATTTTCCCCGTTCAGCAATCGCGCGGTCAATTCCTGTGCGCGGGCTAGCTCATTGTGTTCGTGATAGCTGATGGTTGGCGTCTTAATGCCAAAATGATCCAGCAATTTGCGAGTATGGCGTGTGTCTTCGCAGGCAATCAACGAGACTTCTTTGAGGATACGCAAGGCGCGGTGTGTGATGTCTTCAAGATTGCCAATCGGCGTGGCGACGAGGTAGAAGGGCATAATCGTTGCAGAAGACAGACAACTATTGAGGCCTGCTCAGTAAATCGAAGAAGCTTGTTGGTAAGCGGTATAAAGCGGCTTGGTTGGCTTCTCTGCCGAAATAAACTCGGCGTTGACCCTACTGGTAGCCGCGAGATGCAATGCATCCATTGCGCCCAATCCATACTGACAAGCCAGCACAATAGCTGAGTGAATTAACGGCACCTCATCAATCCAAACCCTTACCTTGTCGAAGAAGCGTTCGTAAAACCGGAGTTCCCGCGCTCGCTGAAACTTGGTCGGGAGTGGCGTGACTTCCAGTGTCAAATAGCGTGTTGCGGCGAAGTCCCGACTTGGATCGCCAAGCACTGAGAGTGTCCGCATTTTACGGGCAGCATTTGCGCCTACTATTGCGTTGATAAGAACGGATGAATCCACGTATGTTAAGGTTTTATTCGTTGTCATTCGAATAACACCCGCCTTTTCTTCGCGCGACTTCCTGCTCAAGCGCCTCTTCGGCGTAAAGTTTCTCGCCTGCTGCTTCGTACTCACAGCTCAGGTCAAAAAGCTCACGCCCCAAATCTGACATGGTTTCATAGGTCAAATCTGGTGGAATGTAAGTATGGCGTGCGGGATAAGCATCATCATAATTTAGCGCCGTATTATTTTTAATTGTCATATACAGCCTCCTCTTTGAATCGTACAGTGAAGCTAGGCTTCTCTCAAGAAGGAAATTTCATTCATTCCGCCACAGATAGATTCCACCAGTCATGCCCAGGGTGTTCGGAATGATCGAAACATCCGCTGGCAATTTGAATTTTACTTTCTCAGCATTGCCGCCGCCAATGTACAAATGGTCGAAGTTGATTAGATGGCGCAAAGTCTCGATGGCAATTCGCACGCGCTTGTTCCAACGCTTCTTGCCGACGGCTTTCAAGGTCACGTCACCCAGTTGTTCTTCGTACGTTTCTCCGTTCCGTAGCGGGTGATGCGCAAATTCCATGTGCGGCAATAATCTTCCATTCTCAAACAAGCTTGAGCCGACGCCTGTGCCCAGCGTAATCACCAACTCGACGCCTTTGCCGCCAAACTGGCTGACAGCAGCTAAGCCTTGCAAATCGGCATCATTGATAAGTCGGCAGGGTTTACCAAATTGTCTGGCTACGGCTTTGGCTAAATCGAACTTGACCCACGGCCTCGTACCCAGATTATGAGCCGTATAAACTTTGCCATCACGCACCACGCCGGGAAAGCCGACCGAGATACGATCATACGCCGGGGCCGTAGGTGGGATAATCGCCACCAGTTCTTTTAGTTTGGTCAGCATCAATGCCGGGGGGCAATGCTCTGGCGTGAGAATGCGCAATCGCTCGGTCATCATCTTGCCCTTAGCATTTAGAATGGCTGCCTTTAACCCGGTGCCACCGATGTCAAGGGCAAGCGTAAAGGGGCCACTAGCCTGTGCTTTCTTGTGGAGAGGGGGAGTGGAGGTCTTCTTTGCTACCATGCTTTCTATCTCCTGTACTTATCTTGCTGAAACGGATTGATTTGTCCTGAATGACTTTGGTCAAGGAAGGATACTTTTATAGCTTTTTGCCGCAATTGACAATCCAGAAAAAGCAAAAGGCAAAAGCCGATTGCTTCGACCTTTGCCCTTTGGCGTAAGCATTGGTTTGATCGCTTATAGACCTTTGCTCGCAATAAATTTGATCAAATCGCGCACACGGCACGAATAGCCCCATTCGTTGTCATACCACGACAGAACTTTGACCAGATTGCCACCGATGACTTTGGTGTAATCCGCATCCACGATGGAGGAATTGGAATTTTTGCGGAAGTCGGTCGAAACCAGCGGCTCGGTCTCAAACGCCAGAATGCCTTTGAGTTCTCCGTTCGCGGCACTACTCAGTGCGGCGTTGACCTCCTCCGTGGTCGTTTCTTTTTCCAACTCCATTACCACGTCCACCAGCGAAACATTTGGCGTGGGGACGCGCACGGAAATCCCGTCGAATTTGCCCTTGAGTTCCGGCAGCACCAACGCCACGGCTTTCGCCGCGCCCGTCGAAGTCGGAATCATAGACAACGCAGCAGCACGAGCGCGCCGCATATCTTTGTGCGGCAAATCGAGTAATTGCTGGTCGTTCGTGTAGGAGTGAATTGTGGTCATCTGCGCTTTGCGAATACCGAATTTTTCGTTAATCACTTTAGCCACCGGGGCCAGGCAATTCGTCGTACACGAAGCGTTAGAAATCACATGATGTTCTGCCGGATTGTAAACGTGCTCGTTGACACCTAGCACAATGGTGATGTCTTCGTTTTTCGCGGGGGCGCTGATGATGACCTTCTTGACGCCATCGCGCAGGTGCAACACCGCTTTGGCTTTGTCCGTGAAAATACCGGTGGATTCAATCACGATTTCCGCGCCGACTTCGCCCCAGGGAATTTTCGCCGGGTCGCGCTCGGAGAAAACACGAAATTCATCGTTATCCACTTTGATCGTGTTTTCGGTGGCCGAAATCTTGTGATCAAGGTTGCCCAGCACGGAGTCATATTTGAGCAAATGTGCCAGGGTTTTGGTGTCGGTCAAATCATTGACGGCAACAAAATCAATATCACTGTCGCCGAGTGCGGTACGCAGCACGTTACGCCCGATGCGACCAAATCCGTTAATACCTACTTTAATGCCCATTTTCTTCCTTTTCTCCTCAGAGGTTGAAGCGCAAACAATCCGTTTGCGACTAAATTCTTGCGCGAGCGTCAACGAACCAGATGCCACTCGCTGGTAGCCACCGTCACAACAAGCTGGCTTGTGTGAAGCCAAGCAACCTATCGCAGCCCACGCAGGGTGTCAAGGTTGTTGCACCGCGCGCGCCGCACAGGTATTATTCCCCTTGCTCGTGTGGTCGTCTGGCTTACTAACTTAACTTTACGATCTGATTTGCCTATTCTCCGTAATTATTTTCGAGGTAAGAAATGGAAAACCTCAATCAGCCGCAGCCCGTTGCCAACGCTGCTCGAACTGCGCCTGAAAAAAAATCTCTTAGTGTTGGTGGGCTGATTGATCGCTTCCTAGCGGTCATCAGTTCCGTCCCCTTTGGCATCATTTTGCTCGTGATCTTGCTGTCGCTTTCCATGATCGGCATGTTGATTCAACAGCAGGAACTGGACACCTTTGCCAATTATTTCGCTAGTCTGACGCCTGCCGAAAGAATGATTTATGGGCGGCTCGGCTTTTTCGATGTGTATCACGCCGGGTATTTCAACTTCCTGTTACTGTTGCTGAGTTTGAATATTATTCTGGCTTCGATTGATCACTTCCCCAAAGCCTGGAAAATCATGCGGCGCAAAAAGCTCACTGCTTCACCGGGTTTCACCCAATCCCTCCGCCTCAAGCACGAGCCAATCGCGCTTCCGCAACTGAGCCGTGAAGCCATAGTCGAACGCGCGAAGGAAGCGGCCAAAGCGTTGAAATACAAAGTCAGAGTCACCGATAAAGACAACCGCACTACCGTCTTTGCCGAAAGAGGCGCGTGGAATCGGCTGGGCGCGTATGCCGTTCACGTATCGTTGCTCACGGTTTTCACCGGCGGGATGCTGACTTCATTGAAATCGCACACTGGCGGGATGTGGGTGCAAACGGGCAAAACCGATGACAAGATGATGCGCAATGTTTTCAATCTGGATCAGGTTGGGCAACAGGCGTTGGAACTTCCCTTCTCAGTCGAATGTCTTGATATTCGGCAGACGCTGATAGACAACTCCAAATTCATTGATTCAGGCAACACGCTGGATTGGTTCACGAAAGTCAAAATCACCGACAAGGAAACCAATCATACTGAAGAAGCGCTGATTCACATGAATAAGCCGCACGATTACCGTGGCTATCGCATGTTCCAGGCTTCGACGCAGGAAATGGGCGGCGCGCGTATCGTCAAGCTGCATGTCACGCCAGAAGGTGGCGGCGCAGCACAAGAAGTCGAAATCCGCCTCAATACTGAAGCGCAACTGACTGATGGCACAGCCGTGCGGTACGTTGAGTTCATCCCCGACTTCCAGTTAACGCCGCAAGGACAGGTGGATTCGCCAACCGGTCAATACAACAATCCAGCCGCGCATTTGGAAGTCAGCAAGCCGAATGGCGAAAAAGGCCGCATCTGGGCCTTCAGCGAACCGTTTCAGCGGCAAATTGAAAACGACCCGATCTTGAAATCCAAGTTGACGCCGCCAAGTGGGCCGAAGTTTGTTCTGGTAGATTTCGAGAAAGCGTCGCAAGCGCACATGCTTTCGATCCAGTACGATCCCGGAGCGAATTGGTTTTATCTGGGGTCGGCAATGTTGTGTACGTGCTTGTTCGGTGTGTTTTTTTTCTCGCACCAACGCCTGTGGATTGTGTGTGAAGACGGCAAAGTTTCTATAGGCGGTGACGCCAATCGTAATCGCCTCGGATTTGAAGACCGCATGAAAAGAATTGCGGCGAGAATACAAGGAATTAGTCAGGAAGAAGAAGGCAATTAGCGATTAGCGGTTAGCCAGAAAGAAATCTTGGCTAACCGCTAATCGCTAATTGCTGTTAAGGAAATATTATGAGCCAAGCAGTCAAAACAATTAACGTAACTTCCCCGCAATTGGATTTGCGGCGACCGGCAATTTTGAACTACCTCCCGGCGTTGCTACCGATTGTTGGCATGATTCTGATGGTACTCGCGCGACGGCAAATGGGCGCGGGCAATTTCATAGATGATGGTTCGCTCATTGTCATTGCGTTGCTGTGCTACATCATTGCCGCAGCTATGCACCTGACTGATCTTTACGCGCCGATGCAAGGCTTGCAGAAAGTTGCGTTGTGGACAGCCTCGCTCGGCTTTTTCTTCAACCTTTCAAGCTGGTTTGTGCGCTGGGTCGACATGGGTGATAGAGAAGTCTGGCGACGCATGACAGATCACGATGGTGTATATCACGCGTGGTGGTTCTTCAGCTATATTCCCTTCGCCAATTTATACGATCTGTCGCTGGCGTTTGCTTTCGGGGCGGCGTTCACGATGCTGCTGATCGAGCATCGTCCGAACACGCGCTTCGTGGGTGCGCTTTCCTTGCCACTGATTTGTTTGGTGCTGATTCTGGCAATTTTTATCGGCAGCGAAATTAACCATCTGCAACCGGTGCTCGATAGTTACTGGCGTCCGATTCACGTGGGCGTAGCGTCCTTGAGCTATGGCATCTCGCTCGTCAGCTTTGCGATTGCCGTGATGTTCCTGGTGAAAGATGGCGTGAAGGCGGAATCTATGGGGATCGTCACGTCGCTTTTCACCTTGATCAATTTTGTGCTCTTCAGCAAAGCGTTTTCGTTCAGCACGCTGACCTTCAGCCTCAATCCAGGATTGCCGGGAGCAGGCGAAAGCGGCGCGACCGTGTTTGTGCGGCACCTGCGCGCACCGCTTCCCGGTGTCGGCCCGTTCGTGGCACTTTCTATCCTCTGTTTATTGCTCGTTGTGATTTGCTTTGCGGTTTACAGCTTCAAGCAGAACGAACAAATACGCCGCTGGGGGCATTGGGCCTTGCGCGCTTCGATTGTGACGCAAATTTTGGGCATTGGTTGGTTGTTTTATCAAATCAAGAGCATTCGCGGGTTGAGCGTGCCGCTGGCCTCGGTCGCACCGCAACAACTGCTGGAGCTGGGCAAACAAGCCGTCGGCAGAACTGCGGCGGGGACGATGTCAGTTGAGCAATTAGTCGGCGTAGCGAGTCAAGTACTACAAGACAACAGCGGCAAGATGGCCTTTGATGTGAAATCAAACCCCGTGGAACTGGCCGCGTTGATTACTTCGCTGGTGCTGAGTTTAGTGATTGTGCTGTTCAGCCTGCGACCTGAGCGCCTGCGTGCGGGACTGCCCAGCCTCGAAAAACTCGACAGCCTGATTTACAAAACCGTCGGTGCGGCCTTTGCAGGTATTGCGATTTTGCTGGTGACAGGCGCGATTTGGGCGAATGAATCGTGGGGCAAATACTGGGGCTGGGACCCGAAGGAAACCGGCGCGTTAGTTGCCTGGCTTGCTTACGCCGCGTACTTGCATACTCGCATCGCGCACGGCTGGTCAGGACGCCGCAGCGCCTACTTCGCTTTGCTCGGCTTCCTACTCGTAATTTTCACGTACTTAGGGGTGAGTTACTTATTGCCCGGCATGCATTCATACGCCGAATAGCGGATTGCCGCAACGCCGTTCATCGAGCCACGAATTAACTTCACCGGAATCGGGGTTAATTCGTGGCTTAGTTTTTGGGGCTTTGTTATACTGCGCGACTTAAAAACTGAGGCTCGTATGAAATCCTTTTGCTTGATTATGATAGTGCTCTTCGTCGCGGTTGCGATTGCTGCCACCAAACCAACGCGCCTCTTCGACGGCAAGAGCTTTGCCGGTTGGAACGGCAACTTGCAATTTTTCCGTCTTGAGAAGGGCGCGATTGTTGGCGGCATGATGAAAGCCCCTATCCCGCGCAATGAATTTCTCTGCACCGACAAAGAGTATTCTGACTTCATACTGCGTGCGAAATTCAAGCTGCTTGGCGATCCAACAAAAGCCAATGCAGGTATTCAATTTCGCTCGAAACGAATTCCGAACGATCACGAAGTCATCGGCTATCAGGCGGACATGGGACAAAATTATTGGGGCGCGCTCTACGACGAATCGCGGCGCAAAAAAGTGTTGGCGCAATCCAAGCTGGACGAATTGAAAAAAGTGCTAAAGCTGAACGACTGGAACGATTACGAAATTCGCGCCAAAGGAAAGCGCATTCGCCTGAGCATCAATGGCCTGCAAACCGTTGATTACGCCGAGGCTGATGAAAGTATTCCGCAAACGGGCTGTATCTGTGTGCAAATCCACGCCGGGCCGCCGAGCGAAGCGTGGTACAAAGACATCACAATTGAACCGATGGCAAAGAAAAAATAAATCCCACGAGAAACTAGCAGCTAATGTCAGAACTCAATTGAATTTAGGCTATACCATTTTCTGTGAAGATGTGCGCGTCGAGGCGAGTCAGCATTTAAGTTTGATGGGAGTGTTTCATCAAATTGTCGTGCCGCAATTGCCAATCACAATGATTAAGTTCGGTGTCGTCACGCATTGGTCGGGTGAAGGGCAATATTTGAGCGAAGTTCGCATTCTCACGCCAGACAAAATGCAAAGCGTTGCCATCTCGCAACCGTCCAGCTTTGAGATTCCGCCGGGCGGTTATTCCGATAACGTCACCGTCTTCGTTAATACAACGTTTCCGCAACCAGGGGATTATGTCGTCCAGGTGCTGATTAACTCTTCGCTCTTTGTGGAAAAGATTTTGCCTGTCATCATGCCAGAGCAAAATCCATTTGCTGGAATTGAACACATCAATTAGGTAAAAAATATGTCTTTAAATGTCCGTTCGTGCTTGCGTAAAGCCTTCGCTGATCCAGATCTGGCATTAGACCTCGGAACCGCGAACACCCGTCTCTATGCGCGTGGGCGTGGCATCATTGCGGATGAGCCTTCGATTGTGCGGATGCAAACGGACACAGGTAGAATTGAGGAGGTTGGTATCTCAGCCGTGTTCTCAATCAAAGATAAACAACACTCCATTATTTCACCCTTGCGGGCCGGAGTCGTGGCGGATGTCAGAGCGACGACCGCGTTGTTGACCCCGTTGCTGCGGCGCGGGCGACGAATGGGTATGCTAAAGCCCCGAGTGTTGGTTTGTACTCCGACAGACGCTTGTGAAGAAGAACGTGCGGCCTTGATAGAGGCCATACGCAGCGCGGGCGCGGCCTCTGTCGCCATCGCGCCAGAACCATTAGCCGCCGCCATCGGTGGCGGGTTGGATGTCGCATCTGAACATGCGCAGATGATTGTAGACATCGGGGACGGGGTAACTGATGTGGCGGTTATCCGGCTCGGCTCGCTGCTTGTGACAGACGCCTTACGAATTGCTTGTAGCGACCTAACGCAAGCGGTTTGCAAGCTGGTCGCTGAACGTTATGACCTCAAGCTGTATCAGAAGGAAGCCAAGCGACTAGTTCATAAAATCGGAGCGACGAATCCGCAGAATCCCGCTTCCTCCTTTATTGCGGCGGGCGACGATGTACGCACGGGAACGTTACGCCGCGTCAATATTTACGGGTACGAAATCGCCGCCGCGTTGAATCCAGTGCTAAAGGAAATCGTAGCCGCAGTCGGACTTGCCGTGCGCAATCTGCCGTCGGAAATCGCCTGTGAGGTAATTGAAAGCGGTATTCGGCTGACTGGCGGAGGGGCGTGTCTTCCGGGCATGACAGGTTTGCTTGCAAATGAAACCAATCTTTCGGTTAGACCGGTGAAAGAACCCATGAGCGCGGTCATTAACGGCGCACGTCAGATGCTTGCTGTTGGCGCAGCCACGAACCTTTGGGCACGTACATAATTCATTAACCCATAAAAACCACGAGGAGAATCATGTCCACCACGACGCTTGACCAACTTTCAATCAATACGATCCGCACGCTCGCTATGGATGGCGTGCAAAAAGCCAACTCCGGTCACCCCGGCATGCCGATGGGAATGGCCGCTGCTGCCTATGTGCTGTGGACAAAAGTGATGCGGCACAACCCAAAAAACCCGAAGTGGACGAATCGGGATCGCTTTGTTTTGTCTGCCGGACACGGTTCGATGCTGCTCTATAGCTTGTTGTATTTGACGGGCTACGATGATTTCACGCTGGATCAACTCAAGAACTTTCGGCAATGGGGCAGCCTGACGCCGGGGCATCCTGAATCCGAATTGACGACGGCGATTGAAACGACGACTGGGCCGCTCGGACAAGGGCTTTGGGAACGGCTTGGGCATGGCGATTGGGCAGGAATATCTCGCGGCGACGTTCAATCAACCAGGACACGAACTGTTCGATTACTACATTTACGCCATCGTGTCGGACGGCGATTTGATGGAAGGCGTCGCCGCCGAAGCCGCTTCGTTGGCGGGGCATCTGAAACTCGGACGCTTGATTTATCTCTACGACGACAACGACATTTCACTCGACGGCCCGACTTCGATGTCATTCAGCGAAGACCGCGTGAAGCGATTTGAAGCGTATGGCTGGCACGTGCAAACTGTTGATGGCCTGGATTTGGAAGGGATTGAGAAAGCCTTGCGCGCGGCGCAGAAAGACCCGCGCCCGTCGTTGATTTGCACGAAGACGATCATCGGCTACGGCTCGCCGAACAAACAAGGTTCGAGCAAATCGCACGGCGAACCGCTGGGGGTTGAAGAAGTCAAACTCGCCAAACAGAAACTGGGCTGGGATTACGAAGAGCCTTTCGCGGTGCCACCCGAAGCTTTAATCAACTTCCGCCACTGCATCGAAAAAGGCCGTGATTTGGAAAATGAGTGGGACGACAAATTCGCCGCGTACAAACGCGCGCACCGCGAACTCGCCGCACAATGGGCGACGTGGAACAGCGGTAAGCAGGAAGCTTGGAACCAGCTCTTGCCCACGTTTGAAGCGGGCAAAGATGTCGCCACGCGCGATGCTTCGGGCAAAGTAATGAATGCGATTGCCGCCGCGTTGCCGCAGTTGATTGGCGGTTCGGCGGACTTACGCGGATCGAACAAAACGTTCCTCAATGGCTACGCCGAATTCAGCAGCGAGCTTCGCAACGCGCGCAACTTCAACTTTGGCGTGCGCGAACACGCGATGGGTTCGTTGATGAACGGCATCGCGCTAACCAAGCCGCTAATCCCGTTTGGCGGCACGTTCCTCGTTTTCTCGCGATACATGTTGCCGCCCGTGCGTTTGGCCGCGATGATGGGCATTCAAACGATATACGTTTGGACACACGACAGCATCGGCGTAGGTGAAGACGGCCCCACGCATCAACCCGTCGAGCAATTGGCGCAGTTACGCGCGATGCATAATTTAACCGTGCTTCGTCCCGGCGATGCCAACGAAACCGCGATGGCGTGGCGCGCCGCGCTTGAAAACACGCACGGCCCCTCAGCATTGATTCTGACGCGGCAAGGCTTGCCGACCATTGATCGCACAAAATTCGGCGCGGCGGAAGGCGTTTTGCAAGGCGGCTATGTGCTGGCCGATGCCGAAACGATAGACGTGATTTTGCTGGCCTCCGGTTCCGAAGTTGGCGTTGCAATGGCCGCGCGTGAAGCGTTGGCGGCTGAAAACATCGGCGCGCGCGTCGTCAGCATGCCAAGCTGGGAACTCTTCGATAAGCAACCACAGGAATATCGAGATGCCGTGTTGCCGCCGGCAATCACTGCGCGTGTGGCGATTGAAGCCGCGATTATGCAAGGCTGGGAACGCTACGTTGGATTGCAGGGCATCACGATTGGCATGACGGGGTATGGCGCATCGGCTCCGATCAAAGTCCTGATGGAGAAATTCGGATTTACGGCGGCGAATGTTGTTGATAAAGTAAAAGCCTTGCTTGGCAAGTAATTGATGTAAGGAGCAAAGCTATGATCATCACGATCACACCGGAAATTGAAGAGTTAGTAAATGAACAGGTAAAAAGCGGCGAATATTCTTCTCCCAGTGAAGTCTTGTTAGAAAGCTTGCGCCTGCTCAAAGCGCACCGCGAAGAAATTATTGAGTTGCGGCGCAAGATTCAGGTGGGTGTGTAGGCGATGCAACAAGCGCGATTTGTGACATTGAGAACGGATGCTGACATAGAAGCTTTCACAAACAAAATCATTAGCCAAGCCGAAGAAAGAAGAAACCACTGAGAAAGCCAGAATGCGTGAATTAAAGGTTACTGAACCTGCGCAGGAAGATTGCAAGATATTTGGGAATACATCGTCGCTCAAGGCAATCGAGAAGCTGCCACCAAAGTGATTAAGACGATCACGAGTAAGTTTCTGCTTTTGCGTGACCACCCGAATCCGGGCCCAAGACAAGATCATCTTCTCCTCAGACTGCGCCATGCTTCAGCGATCCAAACGGGTTCTCAGGAATTTTCTGAGCGACAGGCAGATCACAGTGGAATTAGGCTCTTGGTCAGGTAGCCCGCATCAGAACTCACCGCTGATAACAGGGCTTCATTCCAGACACGAATGCCCAAAAGTGAAAGCACGGCTAACTTCGCCGGATGCGTTTTAGCATAATTCAAGGTGTATAGGAATGAGTCATGTAAATTCGTCGGCTGAACTTTTTGAGGTAGAAATTTGCATGTCCGCTGTCATTTCGCAACCAACGTCCAAACCAGTCTATCAAGGCTCTACGCTCCGCACCTTGCTGGCCATTCGTGGTGACCGGCTCAGTTTTTTGTCGAAGCTCAAAGAAGATCACGGCGATGTGGTGCGCTTTCATATTGCTACGCAAGCGGTGTGGATGCTCAACCATCCTGATCACATCCGCGATGTGCTGGTCGTCAATCAAAAGAAGTTCATGAAAGGGCGCGGCATCCAGATGATGAAGCAATTGCTGGGCGAAGGATTGTTGACCAGCGAAGGCGAGTTTCATTTGCGGCAACGGCGCATGATGCAGCCTGCCTTTCATCGCCAACGCGTGGCTTCGTATGCCACCTCAATGGTGGAGGATGCGCGCAAGCTGCGGGAACGCTGGGCGATGCTGCCGACTGGAGAAGCGGTGGAGATGTCGCAGGAGATGATGCGGCTGACACTGGTGATTGCCGGGCGGACGTTGTTTGATGCGGATGTCGAAGATGACGCCAATGAGGTTGGACAGGCGATGACTGATGCCATGACGGTTGCCGAACGCATTCCGAACCCGTTGGCGGGTTTGCTGGCGTTGCTGCCATTGCCCAGCAATCGCCGCTTTGCCAAAGCGCGGCAACGGCTGGACGAGATTATTTACGGCATCATCCGCGAACGTCGCCAGAGCAAGCTAGATCACGGCGATTTTCTATCAATGCTGCTGATGGCGCAGGACGAAGAGGGCGGCACCGGCGGGATGACCGACCAACAGGTGCGCGACGAAGCGTTGACAATTTTCCTGGCCGGACACGAAACGACCGCGACGGCTTTGACGTGGACGTGGTATTTGCTCTCGCAACACCCTGAAGCCGAAGCGAAGCTGCATGCAGAACTTGATTCCGTGCTGCAAGGTCGCTTGCCAACCTTTGAAGATTTACCTAAATTGCGCTACACCGAAATGGTGTTTGCTGAAGCGATGCGGTTGTATCCGCCCGTCTGGATTATCGGACGGCGTGCGTTGGTGGATCACGAAATTGATGGCCACAAACTCAAGGCAGGAGATTTGACACTGCACAGCCAATATCTGGTGCATCACGACGAACGTTGGTTTCCTGAGCCAGAAAAATTTATGCCCGAACGCTGGACACCGGAACTGAAAGAAGCGCGTCCAAAATTTTCATACTTCCCGTTCGGCGGCGGCACGCGCACCTGCATCGGCGAAGCGTTCGCGTGGATGGAAGCGTCGTTGGTCATCGCAACGCTGGCGCAACAGTGGAAGGCAAGATTAGTTCCTAACCATCCGGTAGAGCCGCGTGCGTTGATCACGCTGCGGGCGAAGCACGGAATGAAAATGTATTTGGAGAAACGGACAGAAACGAGGAACAAGGAGCGATGAACGAGGAATGAATTTTTCTTCCCGTTCATCATTCATCGTTCCGACTTCATCACTTAGAAAACTTATGGCACTCATTGGAGCAAACGAACTCAAACGCAAACTGGCTATCGAAGTCGAAGGCCAACCCTACACCGTTATCGAAGTCTTTTTCGCTTCGCCCTCGGCGCGCGGCGCGGCCACGATGGTGCGCACAAAGCTGCGGCATTTGTTGAATGGCTCAGTACAGGAAAAATCGTTCAAGACGAGCGAGAAATTTTCAGAATGCGATGTCGAACTGACGCCCGCTTCGTTTCTCTATGCGGACGGCGAAGGCTTTCATTTTATGGACGAAAGCACGTATGACCAATTCACGTTTGACGCCGAACAGATTGGCGATGACCGCTATTACCTGAAAGACGGATTGTCGCTGCAAGCCCTCAAGTACAACGGCGAAGCAGTCTCGTTACAGCTTCCGCAATTCGTTGAATTGACCGTGACAGAAACTGGCGGCAACGCGTCGGGCAATAGCGCGTCGGGCGGCGCGACCAAACAAGCAACGTTAGAAACCGGCCTGGAAGTGCGCGTGCCATTGTTCATCAAAGACGGCGAAGTCGTGCGCGTCAGCACCGTGACGGGCGAATTCGATGGGCGCGCCTGATGAAGCAAGAACCACTGCTGCAATTGCTCAGCAAACATCAGCCGATTGATTCCCACGAACAACAAATGCTCGCCCGCATTATCGCTTTCGTGCGCGAACACGAGCGGTTTTATTCCCGCGAGTTGTTGATTGGACATCTGACCGGTTCCGCCTGGATTGTTGACGAAGCCTTTTCGCAGGCGCTGCTCTTGCATCACGGCAAGCTGAACAAATGGCTACAACCCGGCGGACACATCGAAAATGACGCTGATCTGCTGGCGGCGGCCTTGCGTGAAGCCCGCGAAGAAACAGGCGCAAAGGTGCGCGCCGACTCCGCTTCTATCTTTGACGTAGACATACATGAAATCCCGGCGCGCCCCAACGAGCCTGCCCATTTTCACTACGACATTCGGTTTTTGTTGGTAGCAGACAAAACCGCGCCGTTGCTTGTTTCCAGCGAATCAAAGGATTTAGCGTGGGTAGCAATGGAGAAAATCGAGACGCTCACGCAGGAAGAATCGGTGTTGCGGATGGTGCGAAAAACCGAACGACTGCGAAGATCGCGCCTGCAACGTTGAGTTCTTTTCGGCCTGATAGCTCTGATGCCTGATTATACTTACCATCCCATCCTAAAGCCTATTCTCTTCCGCCTGCGCCCGGAACTGGGGCGGCGGATTACGCTGCGCATTCTGGAAATTCAGGCACGCACGGCGTTGGGGCGGCGCGTCTTTCGCTTCTTCGGACATGGTTTGCCGGATGAAAGCTTGAGCGTAACGGTATTCGGCATCAAGTTTCCTTCGCCCATTGGCCTCGGCCTCGGCATTGACACGCACGGTGTAGCGATTCCCGTGATGCAACATTTGGGCTTCGGCTTTCTCACTGTTGGCCCCGTTGGCAACGATGCCGTGCCGCATCGTTATACGACGGAACCGCTCCGCATTGAGAAGCGACACGCAATTGTTTCGAGCCTGCAAGCAGGTTCGCCAAGCGCGGCAGAGTTAGCTGCAAAAATAAGCCACGCACCCGATTTAATCAGCCCCATTGGCATCGCATTGCGCGGCGATGATTTGACGACTGCTATCCGCAAATTGGATCACGCCGCCGGGTTTTATGTGCTTCCGGCCAATTGTCATGAAGAGTTAACCGAATTGCGGCAAGCGACGCGCAAGCCTTTGTTATTGCGCCTCTCGCCTGATTGGTCGCAAGCTGAATTAGAACGAAACGTCGAAGCCGCCGTGCAGGCAGGCATTGATGGCGGTATCGCGGTGGGCGGAGCGGCTTCGACGTTATTGCCGGAATCCGAAGTTTGCGGCCCCTTCTTGCAACAACGCGCGGTAGAGGTCACGGCCTTCATTGCGGCGCGGTACGGAGATCGCTTTCCGGTGCTTGGCGGCGGCGGCATTCAAACGCCGAAAGACGCGCTGGCCTTACTGGATGCAGGCGCAAAGATGGTTGAGCTGTCCGCAGGCTTTGTTTATGCAGGGCCGGGCTTGCCGGGCAGAATCATTCATGCGCTCGAACATCGGTTGGAGCAGCAAGGACAACTTGCGTTGCCGCCGCAAGCTGCGGTGGCTGAACCTGCGCCCCAATTTTCGCGATTGCTTCAGTCTTTGTGGTTGTATCGCTTGGGGTGGCCTTTGGTGGCGTTGACGGGAGCGGTGCTTATTGCTTCCGGCATTTTTGCCTTACTCCTGGCTGCGACGGTGAAGTTGTTGCCGTCGGATCATCACTATCTTGGCCTGACCTTGGAGCAGCTTTGCGCTCCGGCGGATTGTCGCGTAGTGCAGTTCCTGGCGCACGACCGCGTGGCATTTGGTGGCTCAATTATTGCAGTGGGCATCTTGTACTTGTGGCTGGCGTGTCAGCCGCTCAGACGTGGCGAAGCGTGGGCGTGGTGGACATTGTTGCTGTCGGGCATCACGGGCTTTGGCAGCTTCCTGACGTATTTGGGCTATGGATATTTGGACGTGACGCACGCAATAGCGACGTTGTTGCTGTTGCCGATTTACCTCGTCGGAATGAGTTGCAGCTTATTCACGTTGCAGGAGCCGCGTGGGATCAAATCATTGTTTCGGGTTGGCGCAAAAGCGTGGTTGTGGAGTCCAGCGGGACAAGGTCGAATGTGTATGACGTTTGTGACTTTCGGGATGATTATGGGTGGAATCATCATTATGGGTGTCGGGATGACGCGTGTGTTTGTGCCGCAAGACCTGGAATTTATGCAACTCACCGTTGCAGAGATCAACGCCATCAGCCCGAAGTTAGTGCCATTGATTGCACACGACCGCGCAGGCTTTGGCGGCGGGTTGTGTTCAGGCGGGTTGATTGTGCTGTTGTCGTTGTGGTGCGGCGCGCGTCCCACAGAGCGCGGCTTGTGGTGGGCATTTTTGTGGGCCGGCAGCCTCGGCTTTGCTTGTGCTATCGGCGTTCATCCGTTGGTCGGCTATCACAGCTTTATTCATTTGCTGCCCGCGTATTTGGGCGCGATTGCATTTGGGCTGGCGTTGGTTTTATTGTATCGTCCGATGTGTTTGGCAGATGAACGCGCCAACCGCTTTCCTGATTTATAAATTCGAGGCTAAAAAAATGGCGAACCTGTTTGATGAGCGATTTCCGAATATTAGCGAATGGGTTAGTTCACAAGGCTGGATTGAACTCGGTAGTGATGAGAATAGCAGTTCGATGGTGCGAGCGATAGATACAGGCGGCCTGGTGTGGGAAGGCAAAGACGAATACAAAAGCATTGACGCCGCGTTGCAGGATTTAGAAGAAGGGCTGGCAGAATGGATGGAAGAAAATGGCTGAAGCCGCTGGATGGCGCTCGACAAAGGACGAGGTTGACGAATTGCAAAACAAGCTCCTCTTTTGATGTGTTAAGAATCGTCCGAGAGAAATTAAGGTACAGATTATGGATGATGCACTGTTACAAAGAATTACCCTGAATCCCGCCGTTTGCTTCGGCAAACCAACAATCCGCAACATGCGCTATCCGGTTGAAATGATTTTGGATTTGCTGGGCGCGGGGATGTCGTTTGAGGAAGTGTTGGCAGATTACCCCGATTTGGAAAAAGAAGATTTGCAAGCCTGTCTTTTGTTTGCCCGCAAATTGGTTAAGGTCAATTCCATTCACGAAGTCCTCGCTGCTTGAAATCTCTGTCTGAAATTTCCGCCATGAAACTTTTGCTGATTACGACGGGCAACATCAATAACAACCAATTGCTTGCTTTGTTTGAGCGCAATCTGGATACTGCGCTGCAACTCTTCGCAACTTACGAGGTTGTCGAAATCAATAATTCCTTTGTTATAGGACATAGCTTTGAATGACATTTGAAACCTGGTTCCACTCTATTCATACGGACATTCCTGTCCCATCAGCCTTAGCGGTCATCAAACTTACCGAAGAAGGCTCAACGCTCCCGTTCATTGCGCGCTATCGCAAGGAGCAAACGGGCAATCTTGATGAAGTCGCGATTCAAAAAGCGATTGATGCTAAAGAACGTTGGGATGAAACGCTCAAGCGGCAAACGTTCATCGTCGAAGAGATCGAACGGCAAGGCAAACTGACCGACGAACTCAAAACCAAAATCCTGACGACCTTCAATCTGGATTCGCTGGAAGACATTTATCTGCCCTACAAACAAAAGCGCAAAACCAAAGCGACCGTGGCGAAAGAAGCGGGACTGGAACCGTTTGCCGATTGGATTTGGAATTGTGGACATGGCACGGAAACGCCGCTGGAAGGGCAAACGCTGGAACTGTTTGCGCTGGCGTTTTACAACGCCGAGAAAAATATCAACGACGCCGTCGCCGCGATTTCCGGTGCGCAGGACATCCTGACCGAACGGTTATCGGAAACGCCGGAACTCCGCGAATTCACGCGCAAGACCGTGTTCGAGCGTGGTGCCATCAAAACGGGCAAAGCGGAAAAGGCGAAGCCGCACAGCAAATTTGAGCGTTACTTTGATTCTTACGAAGCGGTCGAATCATTGCTCAAGCCGGAAAATTCGCACCGCTATTTGGCGATGCGGCGCGGTTGGATGGAAGAAGAATTGAGCCTGAACATTGGCGGCTACAAGAGCGAAGGGCTGACGGGCATTGAGGTTGATGAAAGCTACGAAGCGTCGTTGCTGGGACGGTTTGAAAACGAGGCATGCAGCGTGCCGGAGTTTTCGGGCGCGGAGGTGCTGCATAAATCTGCGCGGATGGCGCTCAAGGCTTACGTGCTGCCGAGCATTGAAAACGAAGTGCATCGCGCCTTGAAAGAAGTCGCGGACGAAGCGGCCATCAGAGTCTTCGCCGAAAACGTGCGCAAGTTGTTGCTCTCTGCGCCGTATGGATCGAAAGCCGTGCTCGGCGTTGACCCCGGCATTCGCACCGGCTGCAAGCTGGCGGTCGTAGACGACGCAGGCAAATATATCGCTTCGACCGTGATGCATTTACAGGGCGAGCGTGAAAAAGAGAACGCGAAAAAGCTGCTCGGTGAAACGCTCAAGAATGCGAGTATTCGCGCCATCGCCGTGGGCAACGGAACCGCTGGACGCGAAACCGAAACATTCATTCGGGAAGCCTTGAAAGAGCAAAATATCAATGTTCCGGTCGTGATGGTCAATGAATCTGGGGCCAGTATTTACAGTGCTTCGGAAGTCGCACGCGAAGAATTTCCTGAGTTGGATGTGACGGTGCGCGGCGCGATTTCGATTGCGCGCCGCTTGCAAGACCCGCTCGCCGAACTCGTCAAAATTGATCCGAAGTCCATCGGCGTCGGGCAATATCAACACGACGTGTCGCAGCCTGCGCTGAAGAAAGGTCTGGATTTGGTCGTGGATTTATGCGTGAACTCGGTGGGCGTGAACCTAAATACGGCTTCGTATCATTTGCTCGCGCGAGTTTCCGGCATTGGCCCCTCGCTGGCGAAAAAGATTGTCGAGCAGCGCGGCGAAAAAGGATTGTTCTTGTCGCGGCAGGAACTGCTCGACATCCCGCGTTTCAGCGCGAAAGTGTTTGAGCAGGCGGCAGGCTTTCTGCGCATTCAAAACGGCAAGCATCCGCTCGACAACACAGGCGTCCACCCGGAACGTTACGGCTCGCTCGAAGCGTTGGCCAAGAAGCTCGGCAAAAACGTTGCTGATTTGACCGGCGCGGGGGTTGAATTGGTCAAGCAGTCCGCCGAATTGAAGTCTGAACTTGGTGAGTTCACCTTTGCGGATGTGATCGCCGAACTCAGCAAGCCAGGCCGTGATCCGCGCGAAGAGTTTTCGGCCTTTGCTTTCCGCGAAGACATTCATCACGTCGCTGATTTGAAGCCCGGCATGACTTGTCCCGGCATCGTCACGAACGTTACGAATTTCGGCGCGTTCGTAGACATCGGCGTGCATCAGGACGGCCTTGTGCATTTGTCGCAACTGGCAGACCGTTTCGTCAAAGACCCGCGCGACGTGGTCAATCCCGGTGATCGTGTGAGCGTTCGTGTGTTGGAAGTAAATTTAGAGAAGAAGCAAATCGCGCTGACGATGAAAAGTGAAGCCAGGCCACGCGAAGCCAGACCACTGATGGAACAACGCCCCAATCAAAACCGTGCGCCCAATCAAAACCGAGACAGAAAACCGGAGCCAAAGCGCGAGGCGAAACCAGCGAAGGGTGGCTTCAATAATCCATTTGCCGATTTGGCGAATTGGAAGAAGTAATGAAGAAAAGCCTGCGCGTGCAGATTACCGCGCAGGCTCTATGCAAACGTATTTAGGGGAATCCTTACGTCGAACGCTGGCCTGTAATCATTCGATAAATCGCCAACAAGGCAATCGCTCCCAGCACGGACATAATGAAACCTGCGGAGTAATAGTGACCGAAGAACATCCGCCCGACAAACGTGCCGACGAACGATCCCGCAACACCGAGAATCGCGGTAATAATGAATCCACCGGGGTCACGACCAGGCATAATCACTTTGGCAATAATGCCCACAATAAGCCCGATAATAATTGTCCAGAGCAAACTAAACATAACTTGTCTCCTTCTGTAAATAATTGATGCTACGAACTGCTAATCTGCCGGTACGAACGAATATCGCTGAATTGAAGTTGCATGAAACTGCTATTGGATGCGTGACGATTCTATGCCGCACCTTTCCTTGAGTCAATGTGCCGCGGCTCTTGCTATTCCGATGGCGCGCCCTAATAATTCCAGCGTTAATTCGCAATCTTCAAATACAACAATTCATCACGGAGAATAAGCATGTCCACAACAGCTCTTTCGCGCAGAAACTTTCTTGGCGGATTCAGCCTGGCAATAACGGCCGCGGCAATTACGCCGCGCTTGGCGTTTGCCAGCAACACACAAAACGGCAGCCCCATCATTATGGGTGCAGGCAATCACAAATACGAGTGGGTCAAAAACTGGGCGCAAGTGCCCGCTGGCGTCAAAATCGGCGGCACACATGGCGGCGTCGTCGTGGATGCCAAAGGCCATATTTACTTCAGCACCGATGGCGAAAAGTCCATTATGGTGTTTGACCCGAATGGCAAATTCATGCGCAGCATCGGCATGGAGTGGAAGCCTTACGAAGATGGGCAAGGCACACACGACATGCAAATCAACAAAGAAGGCGATCAGGAATTCATCTATCTGGTCAGCCTCTTCCGCAACAAGTTTGCCAAGATCACGACGACGGGCGAAGTCGTGTGGGTGAAAGGCCACCCTGACAAATCCGGTGTCTATAAAAACAAAACCGAATTCAAACCGACGGGTATCACGGTTGCGCCGAACGGCGAGTTTTATGTGACCGATGGATACGGCGCGAATTATGTGCATCGCTACAATGCAAACGGCGATTATGTGAGTTCGTGGGGCGGCAAAAGCACAGCGGCGAAAGAAGACGGCAAATTCAACACGCCGCATAAAATCCTGATTGACAAGCGTGGCGCAGAACCGACCGTGCTGGTGACAGACCGCGCGAATCATCGCCTGCAATGGTTCACACTTGAAGGCAAGCACGTCAAAACCCTAGACGGCACGGAAGGCGATTTTCTGCGCTTGCCGTCGGTACTGAATATTCTGGGCACGGATTTGGCGATTGGCGATTTGGCCGGACGTGTAACGATTCTCGACAAAGACAACAAATTGGTCACGCATCTCGGCGATGGCCCCGATCCGAAAAAACGCGCGACGAATCGCATTCCGCCTGATCAATGGATGGACGGACAACTCATCGCAGCGCATGGATTGAGTTGGGACGCGAAGGGCGATCTCTATATTGGCGAATGGAATGCCGTTGGACGCCTGGTCAAGCTGAAACGAGTGAAGTGAGACACGATTACCTGCGCGTCAACTGATAAATCGGAGCAGGGAGTTTCTCGCTGGTCATCAGGATGGATTTGCCGTCGGTGCTATAGGCAATGGCTTCTGCTTGTCCCATCAAGGGAATTTTGAGTGTGGTGGGATCGCTATCGAAAATCGTCGCTAAGGCTTTGCCTTTGGGGCGTTGCCATTCAAAGGCACCAAAGTACGTGCGAATTACCACCCGCAATCCATCGGGCGAAATGCCTGCTCCGGTCACCATGCGCAGTTGCGCGATGCTCTTCATTTTTTGCCCTCCGACTTTCTCCAGCGTCACTTTCTGATTGACTCTGAGCGGTAACGGGTAACGATAGACCGCGCAATCTTGCCTTAGCGTTTTGGTGATCAAGTAAATCTGCCCATTCGTTGGGTCAACGAAAATGGCTTCGCAGTCATGTTTGCCATCAGGATAGCTGAACGGAAACGCTTCGGCAGGTTCGGTAGCAGATTTTTTTTCAGTCCCAAGTTGTGGCTCATGAACGCGATAGATCGTTGACGTTTCGTGCGCGCGATCATTATCGCCCGTCTCAGCAATGTATAGCGCAGGTTTGCCATCTGCACCGGGCCCACTGGCGATGTCTTCCCAGTCACGATTTTCTGCACCAGGCACATCAAATTTCGCCAGTAACCTGCCTTTCAAATCAATCGCGTAAATTCGTGCTTTATCGCCGCTATCGTTGTGAACCCAAAAAACGCCGGGCGCAAGGCGGCTGGCAGTGATGCCTGAAACTTCGGCTAAGGATTTATCGGTGATCTTTCCTACTAGCGCGGCCTCTTCATACGTGGTCGTAGCCGTTTCGCTCCCTGCAACTTCTGCCCAGGGCGTGAAGCGCGCGCCTTTCTTTTGCGCTTGCGATAAAGAACAAGCAGTGAACAATGAAACCGCCAGCAAAAATAAACCTATCAACTTCCACATTGCTGGATGATGGCATTACAGCAGCGATGATACAAGCAATGATTTGTGAAAGGATAGGGCGCGAGTAAAATGGGGGAATGGATTATCAAGTCATCATTATTGGCGGCGGCCCAGGCGGCATAAGCGCGTTGTTGTGGTGTCATTCGCTGGGCTTGTCGGCGATCTTGTTGGAGCAAGCCGCAGAACTTGGTGGACAGATGTTGCAGATGTTTCATCCGGTGCGGGAGTACCCTGGCTTCCCGAACAAAACGGGGCACGAGTTGCGCGATGAATTTGAGGCGCATTTGCGGGTTTACAATTTGTTGTATCGGGTGAACTGTCGTCTGGATGAAATCAACCTGTCGAAGTGCAGTTTGATCGTGCAGGGTGAAGCACTTTCTGCGCGGGCGATCATCCTCGCAACGGGTGCGCGAAATCGGCGTTTGGGACTGGCCAATGAAGCAGACTTGCGCGGCATCAGTTACTCGGCAACACAAGATCAACAGCAATTTGCTGGGCGCGAGGTGGTAGTGGTTGGAGGCGGTGATTCGGCTTTTGAGGATTGCCTGATTCTGGCGGAAGTCTGCCCGCGCGTGATTTTAATTCATCGTTCAGACAAGTTTCGAGCGCGCTCTCATTGGCAACAAGCGGTCTTCAACCATCCGCGCATCGAAGTGATCCCACACAGCGAAATTTCCAGCATTCACCAACCAGCAAACGACTTGCTTGCACTGACGCTCATCAACCGCGCGACGATTAGGCAACAAACCATCCTGGTTAATGGCCTGTTTGTTCGATTGGGGATTGAGCCAAATACCGCGTTTTTGGGCGGGCAAGTCCCCCTGGACAAGGCGGGGTATATCCTGGTTGACAGAGCGCAGCAAACGTCCATCGCCAATGTTTATGCGGTTGGTGATGTGTGTCGCCCTATTTGTTTGAGTGTCGCCACTGCTATTGGGCAAGGTGCGATTGCAGCAAAGCATATTGCGGAGACATGGCAGTTTTAGGATGGCTGTTAAAAAATCCTTTTCCCTCGCGACGTAAAATCAGGCATAATTCCCGCTCCGATAGTCATCCCTTGGATTAAACTTAATTGATCCTGATTGAAAAAGAACCCATGCCCCAGCGAAAACGAACCCTATGAAAGCCTCTCCTTTCTTCCCACTGACTTTTTCGAGTTTGCTGCTTGCTTTATCAATTAGCGTGCTGGCACAGTCTGGTCAATATACGGTACAAGTGGATTCCGTGACCGCGCAAGATGCCGCTGAAGGTAAAGTGCAAGCCCTCAAATCGCAGGGTCAAAATGCCTATTGGTTGAAAAGCAATGTCCCTGGTCAAGGATTACGCTATCGCGTTCGGATTGGACGTTTCCCAACACGGGTGGCTGCCCAAAACTTTGGAGCGCGGATAAAACAGCAGGGTCTTACCTCCGATTTTTTCGTCGCCCTTTTTGAGGGTGCCTCTTCTTCGTTTGGCGAACCAGTAAAGAAACCCGCTCCGCCACCCGTGTTAAGCGCTGCACCTAAAACCGCACCAACTGAAACTAAGGCGGCGGAGAATAAAACCGATGAGAACAAAGCTGCGCTCCCACGTCACAACGGCAGCGCGAAATCAAATCGGTCTCGCCTCCCGCCACAGTGCCAAATGCTGCGCCGACGAATAGCAGCACGAACAAGACAATCAATAATATCGCTGCGCCAGGAACGGTAGCAAAACCCATTGCGGCTCCGCCAACGGTTATGCCAATGCCGCCGCCCAGCAACAATTCTACGCCAAAGTCGGTGGCACCGACGCCCAGAGAAACCAAGCCCTTGCAATCCAAACCGCTCAATCCTACATCGCTGGACGAAGTCAAACCACCGCGCGACAAAAAAGTAGAGAATATGTCTCGCCCAGCAATTCCGCCTCGCCCTTCGTGGCTGCGCCTTCGACAGCAACGGTTGCCGCCGTTATGAAAACGGAAATCAGCAACTGAAAAAGGACGGCCTTCTGCGCCACTGGTCAAACCGATGATAAGTGAGGCTCCGACACCAACACCTGTCGCAGACCTTTCAACGCTTTGAAGAGCGAACGTTTGGTTATTCCTTTGAGCATCCGAACTATTGGAACGGCGGGCGCCTCAATCAGGACGAATTGCAATCCCAACGCATTGATGCGGGTGCGGTGTTTCGTTCTCAGGAAGATGTGGCGTTTATGAATGCCATCTGGAACAGCTTGAAAAATGCGAACAGTCCTGCGTATGACAATAATCTGATCGTAGATTTGGTAATTAAAAGCTTGAGTTCCGGCACAGGCTTGCAAGGTCTGAGCGAAATTTCGCGCCGGATGGTACAAGAAGGCGACCAAATCAAAACTTTTGTCGACCTCCGCACACTCTTTCGCCAGCCGCGCGCCAACAGCCCGCTGGAATTTCAAGGCAAGGCCGTGATTATTCGCGCCAATACTGGTATCTTATTGGTCGTAACTTTTTATTCGAAGGAAGGCGCGCCGACGATGGTCGCCGCAGCGGAACGAATCATCAGCAGTGCGCGTGTGCCATAGATGGATTTGAAATCTCAATTTTCAAATTTGAGATTTTCAGGGGAGCTTACAGCATCTGCGTGAACTGAAATTTACATTGCCTGAACGTGCCTTAGAAACTCTTTTCGGGCCACAAGATCAGAACATCAAATTCCTCGAATCCCTGCTTAGTGTACGCGTCGGTGGCAGAGGTCACGAATTATTCATCGAAGGTGACGAAGCCGATGTCGCGACAGTCGAGCGTATCCTTAAAGACTACAGTCAACTTTTCACGGAAGGGAAAACTCCGACCGCGCTGGAACTCCGCGATGCCTTCAAGGAAATTGCGGAAGATCGTAGCGCCACGCTCCGCGACCTGTTGACGAATAAAAAGATCATCAATCCTGCCGGTCGCAAACAAATCACGGCGCGCACGCCCAACCAACGCCGCTATCTCGAAGCGATTGAGAATAATGATCTGGTGTTCGGCATCGGCCCGGCGGGCACGGGTAAAACCTTTTTGGCCGTCGCGCTGGCGGTGCAATATCTGATGACGAAGCGCGTCAATCGCATTATCCTGGCGCGCCCGGCGGTTGAGGCAGGTGAAAAACTCGGCTTCCTGCCTGGTGATTTACAGGAAAAAGTCGATCCTTACCTCCGCCCAATCTATGACGCGCTCTTCGATATTATGGACCACGAACGCGTCACAACCTTTTTAGAAAAACGCGTTATTGAAGTTGCACCCCTAGCCTTCATGCGCGGAAGGACGTTGGGGGATGCGTTCATCATTCTCGACGAAGCACAGAACACCACTTCTGAGCAAATGAAGATGTTCCTGACACGTATTGGTTTTGGTTCTAAAGCTGTAGTGACCGGCGATGTGACGCAGATTGATTTGCCCACCGGACGCAAATCAGGATTGATTGAAGCCCAGCATGTGGTGCGCGGCATTGAAGGCATCGAATTTATCGAATTCACCGATCGCGATGTCGTACGCCATAATCTCGTGCAATTGATCGTCAGAGCCTACGATGCCCATACCCGCAAAGTCAGTATCTGACGAAATCAAAAGGCAAAAGATCGCACTTGCAAGGTTGGCTGAGGTCGAAGTTGTTAACAAACAGCGACTGTACAAACTTTTTCGCCAACCAATTGCGCAACTTGGGCAAGCAGTTCTAGCACGGATTGATCGCTGCTCTTGTTCGGCCACCATTACCTTTATTCGTGATCCTGAGATGCAGAGACTAAATCGTACCTACCGCAACATTGATGAGCCGACCGATGTTTTAGCTTTCGCTTATCAGGAAGGAATAAGCGATAATGACCCCGCTTACAATCCAGCTTTTTTAGGTGATGTGGTTATTTCAGTTGAGACGGCTGAACGGTATGCCCGCGAGCAAGGCATTGTATTTGCAACAGAAATTAATTGGCTGGTGATTCATGGTTTGCTGCATCTTGCGGGCTACGACCATGAAACAGATCAGGGTGAAATGCGACGTCTCGAACGTCGTTTGAGAAAAGAATTGTTAGAGTCTGGGGAAGCCCCGGAAAGTCTCGGAAAGTCCCGGAAAGTCTAGTTATCTTCCGATTTTTCAGACTTCACGAGACTTTTCCAGACTTTAGATATATGGAATATGAATTACCTTTGACCGGCATCGCACTCGTGGTGCTGGTCGTTGTGGCCACGGCTAAAAGCGCCTTGGATCAATTAAGTGATTTTTCCCTGCGCTTAATGGCGAGCGAAAGTGCGAATACCCCTCGTGCCGGATTTTTACGCTCCATCGTTGACCATTATGCCTCCTTCAGTTTTACGCTTACCTTTGGAATTCACCTCGCCATCGCTTCGCTTGCGATCCTGATTACTTCTTTAGCGTTCAAACTAAATACGTCGCGTTTTTTGCTGATTGCATTTGCGGCGATGGTTGTTACGTTAGTCATCTTTCGCTTGGTTATCCCTTTGCTGCTGACGCAAAATGATCCAGCCCGAATGCTATTGTGGCTACGCATACCACTCAAAATGATTTATCCGGCACTCGCCGTCATTGCTTTGCCGATTTATCGTTCGCTGCGCGGACTCCAACGGGAAGAGCAACCGGCAACACAAACGGAAAACGAAGAAGAAAATAACGAAAGCGAGTTGCAAGCATTGCTGGATGTCGGCGAAGAAGAAGGCATCATCGAAGAAGAAGAAGGCGAGATGATTCAATCCATCATCCGCTTCAGTGATCGCACGGTCGGCGAAGTCATGACGACACGCACGAAGATGATTGCCGTCGCGGCTGAAACATCGCTCGAAGCCGTACGCGATTTGATGATCGAATCGAAATACTCGCGCTTGCCCGTATACAAAGATCAGATTGATCAAATCGAAGGTGTCATTTATGTGCGAGATTTGCTGGGCTATTGGGCCTCTGGCGAGACCCATAAAACTGCGCTGCAATTGGCGCGTCCCACGTATTTTGTGCCGGAAAGTAAACCCACTGATGAATTGTTGCGCGAAATGCAAAAAGCCAAAGTGCAAATGGCGATGGTGATTGATGAATACGGCGGCATCGCTGGGGTCATTACAGTCGAAGATTTGCTGGAAGAAATCGTTGGTGAAATAGAAGACGAAGATGAGCCGGAACTACAAGCGACAGAAGCCGAGATCATTCCAGAAACCGATGGCAGTTATTCCGTCCTGGGCGCGGTCGAAATTGGCAAGGTCGAACGTTTATTCGACGTAGAATTAGCAGCCGACGATTTCAGCACGGTGGCCGGATTGGTCATCAATCAATTAGGAAATTTGCCAGTGGTCGGCGAAGCCATTGACTTTCGGGGCTTGCGCTTTGAAGTAATCGAAGCTGATGAACGGCGGATTTCGCGCGTCAGAATCAAGCAAATCACTTCACTACCTAGAACTGAAGAAGCTGCTGCGAGCGCTGCGGCTTTAAGCAAAGAAGAAATTACATGAGTGAATCTCACAAAACAGGTTTTGCTGCTTTGATCGGTCGTCCGAACGCAGGTAAATCAACGCTTCTAAACCATCTGGTCGGCGAGCATATTGCTGCCGTCTCCTCCAAGCCGCAAACCACTCGTACCCGCATCCAAGGCATCATTACACGCCCCGACGCGCAGATTATTTTCGTAGATACGCCGGGCATCCATAAACCTGGCTACGCTCTGAATCGTCGCATGATGAGTTTGGTAGCGGATGCTTTAGAGCAGGTGAATATAATCTTGTTGATGCGTGATGCGACCACCAGCAGTGGCGCAGGCGAACGCTTTGCGCTGGAATTAATCAAGCAGTCGTCCAAGCCTGTTTTTCTTTTGCTCAATAAAGTTGATCTGCTCAAAGACAAATCTGCGCTCCTACCATTGATCGAACAATATAGCCAGGAATTTCAGTTTGCTGAAATCATCCCGATCTCGGCACGCAATGGCAGCGGTGTCGAACGGTTGGTTGAGACGCTCATCCAATACCTGCCTGAAGGCGAAAGGCTTTTTGATCCTGATACCTATACCGATCAGTTTGAGCGTAATATTGCGGCGGAAATGGTGCGTGAAAAGATTCTCCAATTAACAGGCGAAGAGTTGCCTTATACCACTGCCGTGCGAACGGAGATGTGGCAAGAAACAGAAAGCGCAGTCGAGATTCATTGCATAATTTATGTCGAGCGCGACTCGCAAAAGCCCATCATTATTGGGCGAGGCGGTCAGATGCTCAAAGAAATCGGCACGCGCGCGCGGCACGACATTGAAAAAATGCTGGGCCGTCACGTGCGCTTACATTTATTTGTTCGGGTACAAAAGGAGTGGCGCGATGATCCACGCGCGTTAGACGAACTTGGAATTCAAGAACGATGAAAGTTTGGTATGCCTTCGAAATCACTATTTCTCGCGTGGCGGAATCCGCCGTTACAGCTCAACTCTGGAGCGCGAATACGACAGGACTGGAAATTTCTGAAGACACGCCTGAAGTCATCACCTTGCGCGCATATTTTGAGTCACCTCCTGATAGCGAGAAATTGCAGGGAAACATTGCGCGTGCCTTACGCCTGAGCGATTTGCCAGACACGGCTTTGCGCTCAATACAATTTTTGACGATTGCTGATCAGGATTGGCTGGCTGAGTGGAAAAAAGGCTATGAGCCGGTTTCGATTGGCGAGAAGCTTTTGATTGCACCTTCGTGGAAGCGCGAGCAAGTCGCAACCAGCAAACGGGTCATTATCCAAATTGATCCCGGCATGGCCTTTGGTACGGGCACGCATGAAACGACGCGGGGTTGTCTAGAATTGCTCGAAAAACACTGGCGGGGCGGGGCCTTGCTTGATGTCGGCACAGGCACCGGGATTTTGGCGATTGCGGCGATCAAGTTGTTTCCTGGCTCGCATATTGTTGGCTTTGACATTGATCCTGAAGCTGTTGATGTAGCGGTGGAGAACGCTGAGATCAATGCGGTGGCCGACGAAATCCAATTTGAAGTAAACAAGCTGGCCTCCTTTCACGGGCATGCCTTTGATCTGGTCTTAGCGAATCTGACCGCAGATGTAATTGTGCCGCTTGCACCAGATTTTCCGCAGGTGATGAAGGCCGACGGGACGCTCATCGTCTCCGGTATTTTGCGCGAGCAAGGCGATGACGTAATTGCTGCGCTGGCTGCGCAAGGCCTCCAAATAATTGAGTCAAAGCCGGATGGTGAATGGATTTCTTATGCCTTGACCTTCCAACCGTAAATTTATGCAGCGCCACCGATTCTTTGCCCCTCCTGTCAGCAGTTTCGATTCCTCCATTATTCTCGATCCTGACGAATCCCATCATCTCTCACGCGTGCTGCGGTTGCTGCCAGGAGCGATTGTTTATTCGTTTGATGGCAAGGGAGCAGAATATGAGTGTGAGGTAAAGCGAGTCAGTAAAGAACATACAGAACTGAGCATCATCGCACGCCTTAGCAACGAGGTGGAATCGTCCTTACAATTAACTCTTGGTCAAGCCCTGGTTAAAGGCGATAAGTTCGATTGGATCGTTCAGAAAGCGACAGAACTGGGTGTGACACGCCTAGTGCCGCTGCTGACCGAGCACAGCGAATTCAAAAAAGCCGAAGGACGCGAGGCGCGCTTACAACGATGGCGCAGAATTGCGTTAGAAGCCACGAAACAGTGTGGCAGGCGTCATTTGATTGAGATCAGCGAGGTACAAAGCTTTGCGCAATTTTGTACCCCGAAGGCTGACGGCTTGCGATTGATTTTTTCCGAACGCAAAGGCCAACCAATAGCAGGAATAGAGCGCGCAATCGCTGTGACGATTGCCATCGGGCCGGAAGGCGGGTGGGGAGAACAAGAACTGTTACAAGCCGAGGCCAGTGGCTTTATCCCAATCCATTTGGGGAACCGAATTCTACGCACGGAAACCGCTGCCGTTGCCGCTGTCGCCATCGTGCAATATTTGTTTGGAGATTTAGGATGAAGCGAGGCTATAAATGCTTGCTCGCTTCTCTGGCAAAGTAAGTCAAAATCATATCTGCGCCTGCCCGCTTGATTGCAATCAGCGATTCCATCATCACTCGCTCTTCATCAATCCAGCCATTGATTCCCGCCGCTTTGATTTGCGCATACTCCCCCGAAACTTGGTAAGCGGCGAGGGGCAAGTTATATCGCTCACGAGCTGCTTTGATAATGTCTAAATAAGGCAAAGCAGGTTTGACCATTAACATATCTGCTCCTTGAGCAACATCTAGGTCAGCTTCCCGTAAAGCCTCGCGCGCGTTCGCGGGATCCATTTGATAACTCCGCCGATCACCAAACTGTGGAGTACTGCCAGCCGCATCTCGAAACGGCCCATAATAGCCGGAAGCATATTTGATGGCATAGGAAAGGATCGGAATTTCTGTGAATCCCGTAGTATCAAGTGCGCCTCGAATTGCTTCCACCATGCCATCCATCATTCCCGACGGCGCAATTATATCTGCCCCCGCTTGTGCCTGGCTTACAGCTGTTTTGGCAATTAGATCCAGCGTTATATCGTTGTCCACGTCACCGTCTTTAATCATTCCACAATGGCCGTGTGAGGTATATTCACACAAGCAAGTATCTGCCAACACCAACAAGTCTTTGAACTCTCGTTTTAATGCACGTGTAGCCTGCTGGACAATTCCAGCTTCAACATACGCGCCACTTCCTATCTCGTCTTTTTGTTCCGGTAACCCAAAAAGGATGATGGAGGAAATACCATCCCGCTGTGTTGCCTCGACCTCCTTCATTAGTTCATCAATGGAAAGATTGAATACTCCTGGCATCGAAGAGACTTCACGGCGAATGCCTTCACCAGTGCAGACAAATAGCGGATAAATCAAATCACTGGGGTGAAGGCGCGTTTCACGCACTAAATTCCTAAGCTGCATCTGATTTCGTAGACGACGTGGACGGTGAGTCAAATTAGGCATAACAAAAAATAATTTAGCGCCACGCTCTTCATAATAAGAGCGTGGCGCTAAATTTCTTATGAACTCAAGAAATGCAAACTATGGTCTGAAGTTACTGAGCGGGCCTGTTGTACTTAAACTCGTGTTATCACCTTGTGTGGCGGCAATAACACCTGCAATTGCCCCACCCAGCCCAATCAAAATTAAAGCTGCCAGTGCTCCGCCAGTAAGATTTGAGGCCGTCTTCGCACGCTCGGCGATGCGCGGGCAACGAGATGTGTCTTGCGCCCCAACTGCCACTTCTTGTCCTGCCGCGACCAGTTCCACGCGATTTCCAGCCGTTAAGCGAGCATCGCTGCGCGATGAATTGACCCGCGTATTACCACAGGTAACATCAACTGTAATCGCACTCGCTTCTTTGCCATCTGTTACGGCAAGCCCCTCTGCCGTTAGAATATTCGCGCTTACCCCGATGGGGGTATTGACGGTAGCTTGACCAGAACGAAGATTTCCGCCGAGTGTTCCAGCTTCTATCTTCAAGATCAGTTCGGTATCTGAACCAAGTTCAATTTGTCCTTGTTGCCCTAAGTTGATTATCGCGCCACCGTTGTTTCCGGTTTTAATGTGTCCTCCATCAAATACAGTCGCGCCATTAGCGATATTCACGCCATTTAGAGTTACAGCGCCTTTTATTGACAAGTCACCTGCTAATTTAGGCATTACCTGCGCTATTGCCGAACTTGTAATTAGACTCTGAAAAATCCCAACGGTAATAACTAACATTACAGTTGTCGCTTTTCTCATTCCTGTCATTTTGTTGCTCATGCTTTTCCTCCTAATAAAGCTTCTACCTGCATACTAAATCCCCTTAATCCCTAACTAGCACCTTAACTACTAGAAAAGAACTAAGGGGAATTAATTTTGATAAGTAAAAGAATCGTTCAATTACTTAAAGAGCTTATCTGAAATTACTCAAAGTACCGGTATTATTGTTACTGGTTTCATCACCTTGTGTGGCAGCGATAATTCCACCTACTGCACCACCTACGCCAAGAACAATCAGCGCGAACAAGGCTGTCGGGCTAAGGCTACCCATTATCATACCACCGCCCGGCTGTCTGTCTTTGCATACGCAGACACCTTTGTCATTGAGTGTCCCTTTGCTTTTCGTTCCGTCCCTATACAAGCATTCGCACGCTGCACCGACTTGACCTGTGCCAACAGAAATCTCTTGACCAGCTGCAACCGTTTCTACCTTATCACCAAATCTCACTTTTGCCTCGCTCCGTGCCGAGACGACCTTAGTATTTCCATTGGTGATATCTACTGTCAGCACGGAAGCTTGCCTCCCATCGGCAACGGCAACGCCATCCATCGTTGTAACATTCACAACGATCCCGACGGGAGCGATAATAGTTGCACGACCCATTCGCAAGTAACCGCCAACAAGTCCCGCCTCTAAATTCAGGGTTAATTCACTATCTGCCCCAAGGTCCACTTGTCCGAGCTTGCCCAAACTAACGATAGCTGAGCCATTGGCTCCAGTTTTAATCTGATTACCGCTAAAAACAGTCGCACCAGACCCAGCACTAATACCATTAAGAGAAACAGTACCTCGGGCTGAAAGAAAACCTGCCAGCTTGGGAGTAGATTGGGCAAAAACAGTGCCAGCTACCAAACTATAAAAACTCCCCACAGTTACCATCAAAGTGACTGATAGAGCTTTTCGTAATACTTCTATTATTTTGCTCATCTCATTTCCTCCAAAATACCGGGGCAGGGTGTTGACAACTAACTCAGTGTCATTTATGGCCTAAAACCACTAACATTAACTTGCGTATCATCTCCTTGTGTAGTAGCAATAACTCCGATAATCACACCACCAATTCCGGCAATCAACAAGGCAGCCAAAGCGCCTGTGCTAATACCTGTAGCTGGGGCAACGACTGCCAGACGCTTACAATTTGGAGCTTGTGCAGATTGCGTGCCGACTGCTACTTCCTGGCCAGCCGCAACGATCTCTACACGATTTCCAGCCGTTAAGCGAGCATCGCTTTTGGCAGATGTTACGCGTGTATTACCACAAACCACATCCACTGATAAAACCGTTGCGTCACGTCCTTCTGTAGCGGCCACTCCATCAGCCGTTACGACGTTTACACCTGTTCCAATGGGGGCACTGACTGTGGCATGGCCCATGCGTAAATTACCGCCGATCAAACCGTTGTCCAGCTTTAATACCAATTCACTATCGGCTCCTAGTTCGATTTGTCCTAGTCTGCCGAGATTGATGGTAGCAGAGCCATTATTGCCCGTTTTGATGTGTCCACCATCAAAGATGGTCGCCCCGCTAGCAGTATTCAGGCCATTTAAAGTGACCGTTCCTCTGACCGATAGGTCTCCAGCCAGTTTCGTAGCTACTTGCGCCATTGCGCCGCTTAAAGTCAAACTATTAAGGCAACCGACAGTTATCATCACTGTAACGGCTAACGCCTTTCTCATACCCGCCATTTTGCTGCTCATGATTTTTCCTCCGGAACTTAAGACCTGTATTTCAGGATTGCAAAAATATTATGAAAATTGATTTTCAGCTTAATTTAACAGCTTTCGAGCTGTTTGGGGCAACAGGCAACTCTGGGCATTTATTGGCATTCTCACGCCTCTTCTTCAAGTGTCATAGGGACAAGTTATGAGGCTGACCTTATTTACACCATAGTCCAATACCTGTCAATCAAAATGTCTGTCATAACAGGGTTTTTCGTTCTTTGTGACTGAAATCGCGTTACTTTTTTTCACGCAGGGTTCGATACCATTCAATGGTTTGACCGATCCCCTCTTCGACCGCCACTTTAGGCTCCCAGTGCAAGATAGATTTAGCACGCGAAATATCCGGTTGTCGGGTTTTTGGATCATCTTCCGGTAGGGGATTATAAACAATCGGACTTTGACTCCCAGTTAAACGCAAAATCAGTTTTGCAAAGGCCAAAATCGTCATTTCAGTCGGATTACCAATATTGACCGGGCGATTGTAATTGGCATCCATCAGCTTTCGCACACCTGCTACCAAATCTGCTACGTACTGAAAGCTCCGGGTCTGATTTCCTTCGCCAAAAACGGTTAAAGGTTCGTCCCGCAAGGCCTGATTGATGAAAGTAGGAACAACTCTGCCGTCGTTAACGCGGTTGCGTGGGCCGTAGGTATTGAAGATACGAACGACTCGCACATCCACGTTATGCACGCGGTGATACGCCATAGTAATCGCTTCCGCATAACGTTTGGCTTCATCGTAGACGCCGCGCGGGCCAATTGGATTAACATTCCCCCAATAATCCTCTGGCTGCGGATGCACAAGCGGATCACCATATACTTCTGAGGTTGAAGCCAGTAAAAATTTCGCCCCTTTGACCTTGGCCAAGCCCAACGCGTTATGCGTGCCCAGAGCACCGACCTTCAGCGTTTGAATGGGGAGTTGAAGGTAATCTATCGGGCTGGCAGGGCTGGCAAAATGCAGCACCCAATCCAAATGCCCAGCCACGTGAATGTGGTTGCTAATATCGTGATGGATATATTCAAAGCGCGGATTGGAGCGATGATGCACGACATTGTCCAGGTCTCCGGTGACGAGGTTATCCATCGCTACAATTTGATGGCCTTCTGCAATCAGATAATCTGCTAAGTGGCTACCAATAAAGCCAGCTCCGCCGGTAATTAAGATTCGCATGTTTATCTGCCAATGCCTCGGTATTTAAAATTCGCGTCCCGCGCCGACTGACGATCCAGCACATTTCTACCGTCTATAATGACTTTTCCATTCATCACTCCGTTCAGGCTCTTTAAGTCCAAATGCTGGAATTCTTCCCACTCAGTGACAATCACCAAAGCGTCGCAATCTGTCGCTAAGCTTACAACCGTATCGGCGTATTCAATTTTCAGATCAGGATATTGCTCGCGACAATACTCGTTCGCAATTGGGTCATAAGCTTTCACCCTTGCGCCCATCTCTAGCAATCTCTCAGCAATGCTCAACGCTGGTGCATCACGTAAATCATCGGTGTTCGGCTTAAACGCCAGCCCTAACAAGCCGATGGTTTTGCCTTTGATAATTTTCAGTGTTTCCTGCAATTTCTGCACGGCGACCAATCGCTGGTCTCGATTTACGTCAACCGCCGCGCGCAGAATCTGCGGTTGGTAGCTATACTCGCGAGCAATGTCAATTAAGGCCGAAACATCTTTTCCAAAACAGGAACCACCCCATCCCAAACCGGCATTCAGGAAACGTGGGCCAATGCGGCTATCTAACCCAACGCCTCGTACGACCTCTTGAATATCCGCTCCGACTCGCTCGCAAATATTCGCCACTTCATTCGCAAAACTAATCTTAGTCGCCAGAAAGGCATTCGCCGCGTATTTAATCATTTCCGCTGAGGCCAAATCAGTCGTCACCACCGGCACGGCGGTAAAACCCGCCGGGCGTGCGGCGGAAGGAGGGGGGTTAAAAGTTTGCTCCACCAGCGGCTTATACAATTCCCGCAACTGTTCGATAGCAAAAGAATCGCTGGCGCCCAGGACGATTCGATCAGGATAGAATGTGTCTGCAATCGCTGAGCCTTCGCGCAAAAACTCAGGGTTTGACGCAACTGCGAACAAATCTTCCGGCTTCAGGCCGGCACATCCTTCATTCGAGCGGAGTCCTTCCTTGACCAAAGCTTCCACCCAATTGCCTGACCCAACCGGCACCGTAGATTTATTCACCACAACGCGCCGCCGCGTATCATCCAGAGAAACACCAATGGATTTGGCCACGGTTTCGACGAAGGAAAGGTTAGCTCTGCCGCTCGGAAGCGGCGGCGTACCGACCGCAATGAAAATGATTTCAGCCTGCTTTACCGCCGTGGGCAAATCGGTTGAGAAGTTTAATGAATCGCGCTGCTGACAAATAGCTAACAGGCCATCTAGTCCCGGCTCATAGATTGGTGACTTACCTTCTTTGAGCATCGCGATTTTGCGCTCATCAATATCCACACAAATCACCGAATGGCCTAAATAAGCCAAACAAGTTCCCGTGACCAGGCCAACATATCCAGTTCCAACTACACAAACTTGCAAGGGTGTTCTCCTTTTCCAGGGGCAAATAGTCGCACAAGGCGGGAGTTGAGGCGGGCACTATAACAGGAAATAACTGAAAAGCTCAAATCCCCGCAGTCTCAGTTTTTGGTGGGTTTGTTTCTTGACTGCCTGCGCCTTGCATTTGCAATACAACTTACTTTTTCTGATACAAAGCGACGCATTCTACCAGCCGAGCGTCCTTGCCATCGTGGAGAGCAAGGGTATTGCGTTTGCCATCATCACGCAGCCCCCATAATGTAGCGCCACCATATTCACCTTTTTTGTTCAGCGCGTAAAAGTTAATGTCAAATTTGCGTAACTCGTCCAAGTTGTTGTCGTAACGAGCAGAGATTCGTTTGACAGCATCCAGCGCCGCTTCTGTTGGCGACATTCCGCGCCGCATATTTTCAACGATAGTATGTCCGCCGTTGATATAAATGCACTCCTCACCGCGCCCGGTTGAGCCTGCCGCGCCGACTTCGTTATCAACATACAGGCCACAACCAATCAGCGGCGAATCGCCCACGCGACCAGGGATTTTCCACGCTAACCCCGAAGTTGTTGTCACGCCCGAAAGATCGCCATTGGCGTTGATAGCCAAACAGTTGATAGTGCCAGTGGGACGATGGCGCAAGCGTTCTGCTGCGTAGTGGCTGAAGGCAAGCTCGTCCTTATTCAAGCTCGCTTGCGAAATTTGTTTGGTAGTTCGATGCCAGCTTGGCCCCCAATTATCTTGCGGACTTAATTCTTCGCGCCACTTCAGCCACAATTTGCGTGAGCTTTCTGTCAACAACTCCTCTTTCTTGAAGCCATGCTCGAGTGCAAAGCGCAAAGCGCCTTCCCCCACGATCATAATATGATCCGTACGTTCCAGCACCAGTCTCGCCACTTTGGAGGGGTTCTTGATGTTCTTCAAACTGGCCACTGACCCAGCTCGTCGCGTTGGCCCGTGCATCACACAGGAATCCAATTCGACTTCGCAATCTTCGTTCGGCAAACCGCCATAGCCAACAGAATCATCCAGCGGATCGTCTTCGACTAAGTTTACGCCAGCAATTACAGCATCCAGCGTGTCACCGCCTGCCTTGAGAACCTCCATTGCTTTGGTAACACAATTGATTCCGCCATTCAGGAACTTGCCATCGGCTCCGATGTGATTATTGGCACTGGAAATGACGAGCGGGCGCATCACACGATTTTGCGCTACCAATTCGGCTGAAAGTAGCGACGCACTCAATCCTGTTGCCACGGTGATAAAATCTCGGCGGTTGATGTCGGGGGTCATGTTTCCTCCTGAGAGAAAGAGGCCAGCTTTTACTGTTTTTTTTCCTCTGGCGTATCGAGTTTTGGTTTGCTGGCTTGGTCGGTTGTTTCAGCTAATTTCTTCAATGTTTCTTCGATGCCCTGCAATCGTTTTTCGGTTTCGGTGCCCACGTCACGAAAGGCTTTTACTACCTCGGCTAGCTCTTTTTCGCGGCGCTGTGTAACCTCACGTTCTGCTGTGACAACGCGCAGGCGTGCTTCGTGTGAGTCTTTCACCTGTCGAATCGCATCGCTTTTATTGGCATACGGCATACGGCTGACTTGTATTTCTAAGGCTTCCGGCGTCAGCAACATCTGAAAATTTTGATAATCGGCTTCGAGTAGCGCCAAGCGATCACGCACGGTTTTGAGTTCGCTTTCGTAACGGTCTATGCGTAAATCGGTGCGCGTCAGGCGCAGGATGTCGGTTTGAATTTGCTGGCGCGCGTTACCCGCTCGCACTTCACCAACCAGGTTTTTCACCTCAACTGTCAAACTCTCCACAGCTTTTATCAAAGCCTCCGAGGCGAGTGAATCAGCTTTTGGTGGAATAACAGGCGGCGCTTGGGTCTTCTCGTCGCTAGGCGGTGTCCCGGCGGGCTTATCTTCCGTATCAATGATTTTGTCGAATTGCGTAGGGTGTTTTGTTGGGCGCTGTTGTTTGGTCGTCTTTGTTGGTTGCGGTGGCGGTGAGCCTTGCGCGCTTACCAGCGCCCAACAACTAAGCACGAGCGCGAAAGTAAGCAAGAGAGAATTCAATTTAAGGTACTGCATAAAATTTACGGCTGTCTGGAAATCGTTTTCGGGAAGGTCGGTACGCTCGCATTTCCGTCTTTATCAATCGCCTGCACAGCGAAAAAGTAATCGTCTTTCGTCAGGCCTTTTAGCACATACTCTGTCACATTGCCGACCTCAATGCTGCCCGTCCAAAATGGCTGATAAGTTTGCCGCCACACGATCCGATAGCCTGCGACATCCGGCTCTGGATTCGCTTTCCACGTCAGTAACGTATCGTATTCCTGCCGCGCAGATTTGAAGCTCACGCCTGCGGGGGCAGCCGGAGCCAGCGCCATACTTGCTATTGCAGCCGCATTCACACGAGCCACCTGGGCGATGTAGGCAAAATCCACCATCTCCACAACATCGCCATATTTGATGCCGTTTTCCTCACGCACTTTCTGATGCTGGCGTGTGAAGTCCTCGTTTGGTTCTGTAAATCGCACTGCTGCATATCCACGTTGCAAGAAGGCCGAGTGATCACCGCCACGACCATAACGGTCGCGGCGAAAGATCAGCGTCACTTCAAAATTTGGCAAATATCGCTCGCCGACTTCTTTGATGTAGCGTGCCAATTGCCGCGAGTGACCATCGTTTTCGCCGCCCACGGATTGGCGCGCGCGCGCTTCCGCTTCGGTTTCTGTCGTAGGCACGCCTTCCGAAAACAAACGCACGCGGCGGTTATCTCTCACGCCGTTGCCCCCGCTTGTGTTCCCGATAATATCGTTAGTGAACATCGCAGCAATGTTCAGCGCCTTCTTTTTTGCCTCCGCTGCCCAATGAGCCGCGCCGAGCAAGCCTTGTTCTTCGCCTGGCACAGTCATAAACACAATCGTCGCGTCGAATTCATATTTCGACATCACGCGCGCCATTTCCATCACCGCTGCTGTACCCGACGCGTCATCGTTCGCGCCTGGAGCGTCGCAAGTCGCATCCGCATTGGGCGAGCAGATCGAATCATAATGCCCGCTGACCAGATAAATGCGGTCTTTCGCTTCCGCCTGTTTGCCAGGCAAAGTTCCGACAATATTGACGAGACGCGTGGGTTGTGCAACGCGTCCGCCAGCAGGTTGAATAAAATCGTCTTCGCTGACGATCAAACGCCCACCAGAATCCTTGCTGTAGCGTTCAAATTCCGCTTTGATCCAAGTGCGCGCGGCACCGATACCACGATTCGGATCGTCGGGATTGGAAAGAGTATGCCGGGTGCCGAAGCTGACGAGCTTGCGTATATTGGTCTCAATATTCTTCGCAGAAACTTCTGAGAGGATTTTTTCAATCTGCGGGTTAGGCCTGGCAGAAGTCTGCACTTGCTGAGCTTGTGCTGAAATCAAGCTAGTAACTATAAACAATAGGGCGAACGTGAAGATTTTCTGATGGAGTTTCATAGGGGTGATTGATCATAGTAGCCAGCTTTTCGATAAGATTCGTCGAGTACTTCAACGACGTGAACCACCTTGCAATCAGCACCTTTGGTGCGACAGCCTGCGCCAAGTTGCATGTGACAACCGGGATTTGCCGTCATCAGTAATTGCGCGCCTGTCGCTTTCACCTTGTCAATCTTGTCCGTCAGAATTTTGTCTGACATTTCCGGCTCGCTGAGATTGTAAATGCCTGCGCCGCCGCAGCAATCCTGCATCCCTTCGAGCGGTTTGAAATCAAGATTGGGAATCGCCGCCTGCAAAACCGCTTGCGGCGCAGCGGTGATCCGTTGCGCGTGATACAAATGACACGGCGCATCATACGTCACGGATTCCGCGATTGGTGCGCCTTCACGCACGCCGACTTTATGCAGATATTCAGAAATATCGCGGACACGGCCACTGAAATCATGCGCCAGCGCAGCATATTTCTCATCGTCCTTGAGCAGTTCGCCGTACTCTTTCATCATTGCGCCACAACCGGCTGAGTTGATGATAATCAGGGATTTGTAGTTGTTCTCAAAAGCTTCGATATTCTTGCGCGCCAGATCACGGGCGATTTCAATTTCGCCGGCGTGGGCGTGCAACGCGCCGCAACAAACCTGTGTTTTGACTGGTACGAGAAAAGCACCGTTAGCGACCAGAACGCGCGAAGTCGCATCATTCGCGTGCTTGAATAGCCCTTCCATCACGCAGCCGGTGAAGACCGAGACCTCACGTTTTTCGTTGAGTGGCTTGTCTTCGACTGCGACGGATTCAAGCAACTTGCGCTGCTTGCGACGACTTAGCTTTGATCCCAACATTGGCTTCGACGAGAGCAAGAGCGAGAGGGCGAATTCAGCCTGCGGCGAGATTTTATTCATCAAGTTCCGCAGCGGCTTGAACCATAGGGAGAACTGCAATAAACCGCTATCCCGAAAGAAGCGGTTGAATGCCATCACGCGCGCGAATTTCTCGGGGAAGGGGAAAAGTTCCTTCAAGGCACGCGACAGGACTTTCTGCGGCAGCGTGTCGGGCTTTTTGACGCCGCTACGCACCATCACCGCCCGAGTTGTTTCCAGCAAATGCCCGTACTCGACGCCTGCCGGACAGGCTGTTTCGCAAGCCCGGCAGCCCAAACATAAATCTATGTGCTCGCCAAAGCGCGGATTGTCGAGATCGAGTTTTCCTTCGACGACAGAACGCATCAGCAAAATACGCCCTCGCGGGCTATCATTTTCGTTGCCGAGTTGTAAATACGTCGGACAAGCCTGTAAACAAAGGCCACAATGAATGCAGCCCAGGAGTTTATCGGTTTCCGCCTCGACGGCGGTTTTTAATTGTGTGAGTTGAATAGTCATTCGTGAGTTGTGAAGCAGCCATTAGCGATTAGTCATTAGCGATTAGTCAATCCGCTGGCTAACAGCCAAGGGCTAACGGCTTTCTTCTTCAGATTCCTGCCACGAACCTGCCTGGGTTGAGCAGGTTTTGCGGGTCGAATTTTTCTTTCAAGGCATGCATTAACACAGCGGTGGCTCCTACCTCTCCCCACACATCAACATGTGATTTGAGTTCCAGGGGCGCACGCAGAATCACCATATTTCCACCGTGCGCCTGGGCGCGACCACGCAGTTCAGCGATCCGTTTGGGACGCTCTTTCGTTCTAAACCACGCCAACGCCTGATTACTGGCGTGAATGCGAATTACACCACTTGCCGCATGTGCGCGGAGCATTGAAAGCGGTGATTCCGGCAAATATTTTTGTATTTCCACGATCATCGCGGCCAGATCGGCGGGCTTCACACTAAGCTTAAAAATCAAATCCCAGTCCTGTGAAATTTCAGTTTCGCGGTAGGCTTCCCAGAACCTGGTGGCGGCGTCTACGCTAAGTATTAGGGATTTGAAGCCTGCCCCTATTCGCAAGGTTTCATCTATCTGCCACCGGATCGTTTCGTCATCGCCAATGAACTGCAACGCCAAAGCATAACGCCCCTCGCTGCTGGTGGTGATTTCAATTCCATTAGTAGTGACATTGGCTGAAAGCAATTCCATTGCCGTAGGTTGGGCATCGGAGGCGCGGATGAGGGCCACCAGTGCACAAGCCTTCTGCACGTCGTCTGCCACCAGAACTAAGGTGCGTTCGGATGGCGGCAAAGCAAATAATTTGAAGCTGATTTCTGTGATAATCCCTAACGTGCCATAACTGCCTGTATAAAGTTTACACAAATCATAGCCAGCGACATTTTTCACGACTTTGCCGCCCGCTCTGGTGGTGAGGCCGTAAGCATGCACGATCTGCATCCCTATTACCCAATCACGCGGCGTTCCATAAGCACAACGCAGCGGGCCTGCACTAGCTGTTGCAACAACAGCGCCCAAGGTAGAGTTGTCGCTGCCAAAGGGGTCGAGCGGAATCCATTGGCGATGTTGTGCGGCTTGTTGATTGAAACCTCGATAAGGTACAGCCTGCTTCTACGGTGGCCGTCAAATCGGCTGGTTCATACTCCAACACCCGATTCATCTGCGCGGTCGAAAGAATCAGATGCGCCCGCACTGGCGGATTACCCATATTCAGCCACGTGCCCGCGCCCGCCGGAATCACCGTTAGATTTTCGCTCATCGCAAAGCTGAGCATTTCGCTCAATTCATCAACCGTCTGCGGCAAGGCAATCGCGCGGTGTGGTTCTCCGACAATGCGGTAATGCTCACCGATAGCCAGCAAGGCCCGATCTGCCCCAAATTCTTCCGTCAGCCGCCGATGAATCGCTTCAGGCGCTTTTTCTTTGGAAATAATTTCTGCGCGTAAATGTTCCTGCATTGAATTATTTCACCACCGTAATTTCGCGCGTAGTTGAGTTATAACCACCGTTGTCTACCAAATCACCTTTTTGGTCTACGAGTTCAATCCTAATGGCCTGCTTGCCGTTCGACCACCCATCCGGCCAAATCGGCTCCCACTTTTCGATCATCTTCGGCATGCCGCTATCGCCTATCAATGTGGCCTTGCTCAACTGAAAATCAATCATAATTGGATCAGTGCCTTTGTACTTGCCGTTCGGACGACTGTGGGTCAGCAACGTTTTTTTAGCGTTCACTGCCCCTGCCTGACTGGCGGGGAAGTCCTTGCCGTCCGCCATCACTTGCCCGCTGGCAGTGGTGGGTGGTTTGGACGCCGCGCCAATGAACGCAGCCAGCGCGCAAAATACTAAGAAAAACCATGAAATCATTTCCCCCCCTCAGTAAATAATCTGTTCGTAATGGTAAATGTGTCTCTGTCAAAGTATGCAGCTTAGCATTCGAGAAAGAAGCCATGCAAATAAAAGAATTGACACAGCTTACTCGCTGCCCTAAATTTTACGCGACAGTAGTAAAACAAAACGTTATTTACCGAAAAAAGACTCCACCGGCAGCTTCACATTAAATTTCCGTGCCCCGGAAAGGACGTCACGGGATGCTTACCTCATCTGCATCCACTGGGACTAATCAAAGTACGTCTCTTACTGATTCGCTCACCGCGGATCGGCAACTGCATTTCATCTGTGAAGGATGGAAAAAAGGTTTGGACTTTGAAGGATTGCGGCGCTTGGTCGTGCGTTTCTATGGCTCAGAGGTGAAACCTTGTCAGCTTCATTGGACCGAAGTTGACCGCTTGATCATCGAAATTTGGCGTCAGGATATTCGCAACTCAAGCCGCCTTCAATAGTTGCAAGCATTTCTATTCACGCCTCTTCGTGCGCCAGCAATCACACCAAGATAGAGATAAAAAAAGCCAAGGCTGCTTAAATACGCCTTGGCTTTGTTATCGCTTAGCTGTTTCGCGTTACGCGCCGACTTTCAAGAAGACAATCACGAACGCAAAGATGATCGCGGTTTCGACGAACGCGAGACCGAGCAGCATCAAAGTTTGGATACGACCAGCGGCACCGGGATTGCGGGCCGCGCCTTCGCACGCAGCGGCAGCGATTTTGCCGTGACCAAGCGCGGCGAGACCTGCCGCGATGCCGAAGCCAAGACCCGCGCCCAGGTAACCGTAACCTGCGTCGGTAACGCCGCCACCGGTTTGCGCAAACGTGGGAATCGCTGCAACCATTATTGCCAGTAAGGCTAGTAAAGTTCTTTTCATTACAATTTTCTCCTTTGAAAACGTGCGACAAACTTTTAGCTGCCGCTTTGAGTTGTAAATGCGAAAGTTGGTTTTCTGTATGAACTTTCGCGCTTCAAAGGATGCTTGAGCGAATCCTCTTGCTGCTGATTCAGGGTATAAGTTCGCCGCCAGGGATTCAGTTGCACTTTTGGGAAAGGCAAAGCTCCATTCAACGTTTCGGTACTGCTATGGGAATCAACCGCAAGCTGTTTCAGCTTTCTGCATCCAAATCCTTCAATGAGCGTGTGCTGCTTCGCCGTGTCCATGATCTTCTTCATGATGGGACATCTCGGCGATATACAGCATCGAAAGCACGATAAAAATAAAGGTCTGCAAGAATGTCGCCAGCAACGCCAGCGGCATCAGCAAAACCGGTACGACCCACGGAGCTAAACCTGCAATCACACCGCTGACCTGTTCTTCACCATAAATGTTGCCGAAAAGACGTAAGCTCAAACTAAGAATCCGCGCCAAGTGGCTGACGATTTCAATCAGGAACATCAGCGGTGCCAGAATCGCAACCGGCCCCATAAAATGCTTCAAATACCCAACTATCCCGTTTTCCTTGATGCCGATCATGTTGTAGTAAAGAAACGAAGTGAGCGCGAGGGCAAGCGTCACATTCAAATTGGCCGTCGGCGAAATCAACCCCGGAACGAAGCCGATAAGATTGGAAAGAAAGATCAGCAATGCAAAGGTGGCGATCACCGGAAAATGCTTGATGCCTTTCGGGCCAATCAAGTCAATCAGCATATTGCGAATCGCCTCCACGCCAACTTCTAACGTCTGTTGCTTGCCAGTAGGGGAATCGGTCGAAAGCTTGCCGCGCAGAATCGTCAACACCACCACGGCAATAAAAACTACGATCAGGAACATCACGATTTGCGTGGGAATCGGCAAGTTTCCCGCAGCCATGTATTGCTCCGCCGTCATTCCTTCGCCTGGCCAATGTTTCCCCAAGAGGCTGTATATTGGCGGCATGATTTGTTGCTGCAAAGCGAATACGGCAGAACCAAACAGGTGGTTGGCCTGTTCTACGATCCAGGGCGTATGATGACCACCGCCGTGTTCTGCGGCCTTGCCCGCCGTTTCTTTCATGTGTTCTGCGGCTTTGGTGCCGTGTTCCTGTAAGAAAGCTAAAAATGCCAAGAGCATAAAAATCAATTCTTAAAAGTAATCAGTTGATAGAAAGCTTCGACCATACTGGCCATCACAAATGTAGTGAAGCCAATGCCAATCCCAAGTAAGTTGAAATATCCGCTTTTCATTGCTACAGCAATCACTATTGCAATGACCAAAAAGCGGAAAACAAATTTGGTAGCGCGTGGCACCGACGGCGTTCCGGTGGCACTGGCAATTTCAATGATTGCCTTGGTGCTGGAACTAAGCCAACGTTCGTTGAATAAGCTCAGCGCACCACCCAGCGCAAATCCCATTGCCATTTTCAAGCCTGAAAAAGCGAATGCCAAAATCACTCCGATAATAATCAGCGCCATCGTAAGGCGTCGCAATCGCCTCTCAAATTCAGCCGCATCAGGAGCCAAATCAGGAATCAATTCATTGTGCTGAATGTTGTCCATAGCTTCCTCTGCCAAGCTTCTGAAATCGTGCATCTTAGCCTGCGAATGGTAAGCTGTCCAGCAAACTTCCTTTAATGACGCAAAAACAAACTTTCGATTTCATCAGTCAACTCTTGCCCACGCGCAATCATTTCTTCAACCTCAACGCGGCGCGCTTGCCCATATTCCACATCATTGATCGCCGCCAGATTGGCACAAGTGTTGTAATAAGCTCCGCGCATCGCCGCCAACGCCATTTGCGCGCCCGCAGGCAATTCAGGGAAGAATTCGGCATCACCGATTTCCGACAACTCGCTTAATAACTCCAAGGTTTGCAGCGCGGTTTCAGTAATGCGTAGCGGAATTGCCAGCGCTCCTTTGGTCGCCTGTTCGACGGCATTTTGGCGCGCAATTTTTTCGGCCTCAGTTGTTTCAGGCAACGCTTGCGCATCCAGCATCCGCTCAAAACTTTCGGCATCTTCGGTCACGGCATTGCGCAAATCAACGCTGAGTTCTTCGAGTTCGGCCAGCACTTCTTCAATTTCAGGTTCAGCGGAATCCGCCAGTTTGCACACCATCGCGCCCAGCGAAGCTGCCAATACGCCCGCATAAGCCGCGACGCCTCCACTGGCCGGGACTGGTGTTCCAGCCGCAACTTCTTCGGCGAAGGAACCGAGCGGAGTGGCACCGGAGGTTGACATCAATTGCGAGGCATTGAGCTTCGCTTGCAAGCGATTTTCCAGCACCAACGCATCGCTGAAGTTTTCGATCTGCAAATAAAAATCGGCACAGGCATTCAGCGCGGCCTGCGGAATCAAGCCGATGATTTCGCTGCCGACAATGCGCACGCCGTAGCGGTCGGCTTCGCGCCTGACCATCTCGAACACACGAAAAATCGGCGTCGCTTCGTAATTGACCAAATTCATCGAAACCTGCACCTGCCGCCGCACCGTCAACTCAAAGCCGAGCGCTTTTACGAACTGCAACCCGCCATCGCGCCCGCGAATTGCCTTGGCAATCTTCCGGGCAATCGTCAAATCCTCGGTCGCCAGATTAATGTTGTAGGCAATCAATGGAGCACGCGCACCCACCGCCACCGCGCCCGCCGTCAGATGCACTTTCGCTTCGCCAAAATCCGGCGCACGTTCATGACTAGCCGCAATCACTTCGCGCAGGCCTTCAAATTCACCGCGCCGCACATTCGCCAGATCAATGCGATCAGGTCGCGTGGCAGCGTGTTCATAAAGATACACCGGCACGTGCAGTTCACGCGCAATGCGCTCTCCGGCCCGGCGTGCGAGTGCGACACAATCGCTCATCGTGACGCCTTTGATCGGCACAAACGGCAGCACGTCAATCGCACCCAAACGCGGATGCTCGCCCGTGTGATGGTTCAGATCAATAAGTTCAACGGCGCGCGCGGCTCCCAATACCGCCGCTTCCAACACCGCCTCCGGCTCGCCCGCAAACGTAATTACTGAACGATGATGATCGCTGTCCATCGTCTGATCGAGCACGACGACGTTCGTCACCGAAGCGATAGCCGAAGCGATAGCGTTGACAACGCTTACATCACGGCCTTCGCTGAAGTTGGGGATGCATTCGACGATTTTGTTCATTGCTGTGGGAACGCTGCCTGAAACTCTGCGATGACTTCGATTTTACCGACGATATTGCGATTGAATTCAGGCAACTCTTCCGCCGGAATCCAATATTCCTGGTGAATTGCACCGCCGACGGGTTGCACATCGTAACGGTCGAGAAATTCTTTGTTGACCGCAAAGCGCGTGACATAACCAATGCGTGAGCCGTGCTTCGTGTTCCAGTCGCGGGCAATTTGCGTGGCGTATTCTGCGTTCAGCACCGGATAAAAAATCGGCTACTCCGGCAAGCGCGGCGGAAATTCGCGATAGCCACGCTGGGCGATCAACTCCAATTCTTCAGAGCCAACAGGCCGATACAAGGTGACGGTTTCATTCATCCTTAAAACCCACCCTGCCGTGGGCACCATCGCAGTATGGCTTATTCGCCGAGGCGCCACAGCGACAGAATGCGGTGGTCTTGCTTTTCAGCGTCTCATTCCCGGCCCGGTCTTTGACGAGGAGCGTCCCATAAACCAGCAGCGGGCCGTTGGGCAAAGCTTCTACAACGGTTTTGACGGGAGATTCAGCCTCTTTGTTTTCCGCATCGTTCATTTGGTAAGACAGCGCGCCAGACGGACAGGCTTTGATCTGCGTGACGATGCGTTCAGTGGTTGCACCTTCCGGGGTGATCCAGGGACGCGCTTTCACATCAAAAACTTCGGGCAATCCCTTGATGCAAATCGCTGAGTGAATACATTTAGCTGGTTGCCACACGATAGTAACCTCGCCGTTTGTGTATTTTTTTGTTGTGTCCTTCATTCACTGCCTCCCTAGCCCTATGCACGGTCATCTGTCCAAACAAACGTGCCGCGTTGCAAATCCTGGATCGCTTGTTTGATTTCTTCCTCAGTATTCATCACAAACGGGCCGTAACGCGCAACGGGTTCATTCAAGGGCTTACCTGAAACAAGAATAAATCGCGCGGCTTGCTTACCAGCTTTGATGTTCACCAAATCGCCATCGTGGAACACCACCAGCATAGGGCTTTCAATCACTTCCTGGCTATCGTCAAATGCGGCGCTGCCTTCAAACAGATAAGCAAAGGCGGTATGACCATTTGGGATGGCGTGGGTGAATTCGCCGTTGGCATTCAGCGTCACATCCAAATAAGAAGGTTCTGCGTAGATTTCGGATACAGCCCCCTTCACGCCTTCAACCTCGCCTGCGATTACGAGAACTTTTGTACCGTCTTTTTCAACTACTGGAATATCTTTCGCGGCGACTTCCTGATAGCGCGGCCTGGTCATTTTCAACTTGGCGGGCAGGTTCACCCAAAGCTGAAATCCGGCCATCCCATCGGCGCTCGCGTGCGGCATTTCTTCGTGCATGATGCCGCCGCCTGCCGTCATCCATTGAATGTCGCCCGTATGAATCGTGCCTTCGTTGCCCATTGAATCGCGGTGCGTGACGCTGCCTTTCAGCATGTAAGTCACGGTTTCTATACCGCGATGCGGGTGCAGCGGAAAGCCTGCGATGTAGTCGTTTGGATTATCAGAGCCGAAATGATCCAACAGCAAAAACGGGTCCAGGTAGTCCAACGTTCTGGTAGCAATCACACGCTTGATCTTGACGCCCGCGCCGTCGGAAGTGGCTTGCGGAGCATACAACCGATCTACCTTTCTTAGGTTGTTCATACTTTACCTCGCGACAAATGCTTGATATTCAGGATGACGCCGCACAAAGGCTGCGATGAAAGGACAGGTCGGGATAAAGCGCTTGCCCTCGGCTTTGATTTGCTCCAATGCGCCTTTCACTAAGTGCCCACCAAAGCCTCTGCCCTCAAATTCAGGCGGAACCTCTGCGTGATAAAGGTTATAGGTGTCCTCTCCTCTTTTTCGATAATTGACGACCGCCTGTTTGTCTTCAATCGCCATCTCGAAGCGACTGGCAGCCGGGTTGTGAAGGACCTGCAAATGTTCTTTCTCCATTCGTCTTACTCGCTTTCTGCTCTAAAAGAGTAGAGCAAACTAGAAAGTTTGCTCTACATTTCGATAGCAATTTTCAATGCTTCGTCATAAGTGGCTTTTGCTTCCCCGCTCCGTTTCAAGACGCGCTGCAATCTCTCAACAAAAGTTTGGTCTTCGCTTTCCATCTTAAGCAGGGTGATTGCTTCTGCAAGCAAGCCTTGTGCGGTTGCTTCCGCTGCCGGGCGACGCGGGGACGAGGCTTCGTCCAACAGCGCAATCAATGACGAAATTTTGCCGAGCCAGGTAAATTGCGGATGACCCAATACTAAGCGAAACATTTCGTGCGGCGACGTGACCGGGCCGTTGACTGTTTCATAAATAACGCGCTCGTCATCCAGCAATGATTTATGGAGTCGCAGCAAGGCGCGGCTGACCTGATTAAGTTTGGTGCGGGTTGCTTCTTGCAACGCATCGGTATCTTTTCCGTTAGTCATATCACTCATCTCCAAATGAAATTCCCAAATCACGGGCGGAAAGCACAATATCTGAATTCAAGGGGACAAATTTCGTTTCTTTGATCGCTTGTTCAAGCGGTACACAAACGACTTTCGATGATTGTAATGCCAGCATCACATTCGAAGCTCCCTGATCAATCGCACGAACAGCCGCCGCCCCAAACCGTGTAGCTAACAGACGATCCCACGTCGTGGGTTGTCCGCCACGTTGTAAATGCCCTAGCACTAATGACCGCGTTTCACGTTTCGTCAGCCGATGAAGTTCCTTCGCGACAAACTCCGCCACACCGCCTAACCGCTCATGCCCTGTTTCGCGCAACGTCATAAAATGCTCGCCGCCTGCGGGCTTCGCCCCCTCTGCGGCAACCACGATGGCAAAACGTCTTTGCCGCCGCCAACGAGCCTGAATTTTGCGGGCGATGGCTTTCAAATCGAACGGGATTTCAGGGATTAAAATCACATCAGCGCCTCCGGCAATCCCAGCGTACAGTGCAATCCAGCCGGAATAGTGCCCCATCAATTCAACCACGAAAACGCGCTCATGCGATTGTGCCGTCGCGTGTAACTTATCAATCGCTTCGGTGGCGGTTGTCACTGCTGTATTAAACCCGAAAGAAACTTCCGTCGCTGCCAGATCGTTATCAATCGTCTTCGGGACGCCAATAATCGGAATGCCTTTGGCAGCCAGTTGACTGGCAATCCGCAGCGTCCCGTCACCCCCAATCGTTACCAGCGCATCGAAGCCCATATCAAAAAAACGGTCTACAATTTGCCCAGACAAATCTACCGTAACGGGTTTGCCATGTCTCTTGATTGTGAAATCGAAAGGGTTGCCGCGATTGGTCGTACCCAGAATCGTTCCCCCCAAATGCCCGATGCCCCGTACGTCGCCTGCGGCCAGCTTGCGCACGCGTTCTTTGTGCAATAACCCTTCAAAGCCGCGTTCAATCCCATACACTTCCCAACCGTGATTCAGCGCGCCCTTGACGACAGCGCGAATCACCGCGTTGAGGCCAGGGCAGTCGCCACCGCCCGTGACCAGTGCAATTCGTTTTTGTTTTGACTTATCCTTAGCAACTTTTTTCTCAGCCATTGTCTGAATGCTGTCACAAGCGCCCCACGCGCGCAAGAAAAGTTCCCAAATCCTGCTTGCTCAACCAGAGAAATTCAGCTAGGATGTCATCTGAATGAATGCTCATTCATTTCAATAGAGTTCACTTCATTGACCGCAAAGTAACTGGCTATGAAAGCGCCGAAAAAGTCTGATGCTCGCGTGAAAGCCGTAAGCAAGACGATCCATAAATTGACGGACGCGTCAGAGGAGAAAGCGCCTGACAAGTTCTCCGCGATTTTGCGGGGCGCGATTCAGGTCTTTGCCCGCGCTGGTTATTTCAACGCCAAGGTCGCCGAAGTCGCACGTGCGGCGGGGGTCGCAGATGGCACGGTCTATTTGTATTTTAAGAACAAAGACGACCTGTTGGTTTCGATCTTCAACACCACGATGGCGGAATTCAATGCGCGAGCGCAAAAAGAATTGGCGGAAATTGCCGATCCCCGCGAGCAGTTGCGACATTTCGCTAAACTGCACTTTGAAGCGCTGGAAGCAGATCGTGAATTGGCCGTTGTCTTTCAGGTCGAGTTTCGGCATTCGACCAGGTTTATGGAGCAGTTTTCGGAAACGATGCTGGCCGACTACCTAAAAATACTCCGCGAGATTTTAGAGCGCGGGCAACAACAAGGAGTGTTTCGCGCTGGTTTGAATCCGAAGGTCGTCGCCAAAGTGATTTTCGGCGCACTGGACGAAATGGTGACAAACTGGGTGCTGAGCCACCACAACTTCAAATTGACGCCGCTGATTGATCCAGTGATGGATATCTTTCTGCACGGGATCAGCAGCGCGGCATAGGCTGTCAGCTTGCCAAGAATCTTTGCTGGGATTCTTTCTGACTTACTGATGATGAACGCAAGCTGACAGCCGTCCCAAAATCGTTTATGGCACAACGCGTAACCCCCATCGCAATTCTTCCGAACAATCCGGCGCAGCCTGCCACGATTGCCTCATTGCTGGATATGGTGGTTTCGTCCGCACAGCCTGATTTGCTCAATTACAAAAAAGACGGCACGTGGCATTCGCTTTCCGCGCAAGAGTTGGCCACGCAAGTGCGCTCGACAACCATTGGGCTTTATTCGATTGGCGTGCGTCCAGGCAGTCCAATTGGCTTGCTTTCCGAAAATCGCCCGGAATGGACGATTGCTGATTTAGGTATCCTCAACGGTGCCTGCGCGGATGTGCCGATTTACGCGACGCAAGCCCCGAAACAGGTCTCCTACATTCTCAACGACGCACAGGTTGCCGTGCTTTTCATCTCGACAGCGCAGCAATTGTCCCGTGTCAAAGACGCGCTTGAAGATGTCCCGACTCTGACCAAAATCATCGCCTTCGAGTACTTTGAGACGGACGACCCGCGTGTCATTTACTGGGCGGATTTACAGGCATATGGCAGGCAACTTGAGCGGTTGCAGCCGGAGTTATACGACCGCTTGCGTCAGCAAGTAACACCGGATTCGCTGGCCACAGTGATTTACACGTCTGGCACTACGGGCGAACCAAAAGGCGTGATGCTCACGCACGGCAACATTATGTCGAATGTGCGGAGTGTCGCACATTCGATGAATATTCAGCCCGGCGATGTCGCACTCAGTTTCCTGCCCTTCTCGCATATCTTCGAACGCGTGACGATCTATCTTGATCTGTTCATGGGTGTGAAAGTTTATTTGGCGGAGAGCATTGATACCGTGGCGCAAAACCTGACCGAAGTGCGCCCACATTTCATGACCAGCGTGCCGCGCCTGTACGAAAAGATTTATGCCAAGACGTTAGAGAAGGCTGAAGCCGCCGGAGCGATACAAGCTCGTATTGCCAATTGGGCGATTGAAGTTGCCAAGGAGTGGGCTATCCTAGAAAACAGTGGCAAGCCGATTCCCTTGTTGCTGCAAGCCAAACGCGTGGTTGCCATGAAGCTGGTCTTCTCCAAATGGCACGCGGCGTTTGGCGGGCGCGTTAAGAATCTGGCTTCGGGCGGCGCGCCGCTTTCGCTGGAACTAGCGCAGGTTTTTTATGGCGCGGGCATTCCGATTTTGCAGGGTTTTGGGCTAACCGAAAGCTCGCCAGTCATCACGGCCAACACGGCTAAGGTTCATCGGCTCGGTTCATGTGGCAAACCAATTCCTGGCGTACAAGTCAAAATTGCGGAAGACGGCGAAATCCTGGCCAGCGGGCCAAACATTATGCAGGGCTATTTCAACAAGCCCACCGCCACCGCCGAAACGTTGTCGCGTGATGAAAATGGCGACATTTGGCTGCACACAGGCGACATCGGGCATTTGGACGCAGACGGTTTTCTATACATCACTGACCGCAAGAAAGATTTAATCAAAACCAGCGGTGGCAAATACATTGCGCCGCAACCGATTGAAAATGCGCTGAAGCAAAGTCGGTTCATCAATCAAGCTGTCGTGATCGGTGAGCATCGTAAGTTCCCCGCCGCGCTAATCGTGCCGCATTTCGAAGCACTCAAGCATTACGCACAGCTCAAAGAAATTGCCTATGAGGACATCAAAGATTTGCTGCGCCATCCCAAAATTATTGATTTAGTTGAGCGGCAAATTGATAAGTTAACGCCGGATTTGGGGCATTTTGAGAAGCTCAAGGGCGTGGTGTTGCTCCATCACGAATTAACGATTGAGGGCGGCGAATTGACGCCTACGCTTAAGGTTAAACGGCGCGTCGTGATGGAAAAATTCAAAGAGCAGATTGACTGCATGTATGCAGAAAAAGAGCATCTGCACGAGAAGAAATAGTGACCCAGTTAAAAGTTACGCGCATTCATAAACACACGCCGACCGTCTGGAGCTTTTTCATGCTGCCGCCAGCAGCGGATAAAGCGCCGTTTCTGCCAGGACAGGTTGCTGTCCTGGAAATGGCAGGGCGCAACCCCTCTTACGTCGCGTTCGCCTCTGCGCCGGAAGATAAAGAGTACGAGTTCTTAGTCAAGAACAGTGATTACGAGGCGAGCATCGCATACGCTCTTTTTCAAACTCAAACAGCCGCGGAACTCACCTTGAACCAGATTGTCGGCAACGGGTTTGCTGTGGAAAAGTACCAAGGCCATGACCTGGTTTTTGTCGCAATGGGTACAGGATTGGCGCCCTTGCGCTCGACGATACGGCATATTTTTCACCGGCGCGCTGCGTACGGGCGATTGATTGTTTTGCACGGAGAGCGCACCAAAGACGCGTTCTATTTCGAGTCAGAAATTGACACCGAATGGCGCGCACACGATGTCACACTCCGGCAAGTCATCAGCCGACCCAATGAAGAATGGAGCGGCGCAACAGGCTACGTACAAAGTTTGTTGGATCACATCGTGCCTGACCTGAATGACCCCGTAGCGTTAATTTGTGGCTCGAATGAAATGATAAAAGAGACGAAAGAACGATTGAAAAAACTAGGCTTTGCCGACGAAAAAATACTGACGAACTACTGAAATAGAATTCAGTAGCCAGAACTCAGAATTCAGAATTTCTTTGGGAGGAAAAAGCTTTAATGGAAGGACAGCGCGAAGGAGGGGCAAAAAGTTTTCAGGATTTAGTCGTCTGGCAAAAGGCGCATCAGTTTGTTTTGAACATTTATCGAATGTCAGACGGGTTTCCTAAACAGGAGATGTTTGGCCTAACTTCACAACTGAGAAGAGCGGCGGTTTCCATTCCCGCTAATATTGCCGAAGGGTTCAGAAAAAAAGGAAATGCTGACAAGGCAAGATTTTACAATATTGCGTAAGGTTCGTTAGAAGAGTGTGGTTACTACTTAATTCTGACGCAAGATTTGAGTTATGCGCAAACCAACAATTTAATTATCAGCTTAGATGAAGTAGGTAGAATGCTTGATTCCTATATTCGCAAAATAACCTCCTGATAACACTGCTATTTCGCGTTGGAAATTTGCTGAATTCTGACTACTGAATTCTGACTTCTTAAGGAGAGATCATGCAGATTAAAAAAGCTGCTGTTTTGGGCGCAGGTGTGATGGGCGCACAAATTGCCGCGCACTTGGCAAATGCTGGGATTCCAGCTTTGTTGCTCGACATCGTCCCGAGAGAATTGACACCGGAAGAACAAGCCAAAGGTTTGACGCTGGAATCGCCCGCCGTGCGCAATCGCATCGCCAACGCGGGATTGGAAGGCGCAAAGAAAGCGAAGCCTGCTGCGTTTATGTCACCAGAGCTTGCGGCCCTTGTGACTGTTGGCAACTTCGATGACGACTTGCCGAAGCTCAAAAGTTGCGACTGGATTGTCGAAGCGATTGTCGAAAATCTCGACATCAAACGCAGTCTCTACGAGCGCGTCGAACCGCATCTGCACGCCGAGGCCATCATCACATCCAACACATCTGGTATCCCGATCAAATCGTTAGCTGAAGGTCGCTCGGACAACTTTCGCCAACGATTTCTCGGCACACACTTTTTCAATCCGCCGCGCTATTTGCATCTGATGGAAATCATCACAACGCCTGACACATCGCCCGAAGTCGCCTGTTTTATGGCCGGATTCTTTGATCGTGTCATGGGCAAAGGTGTCGTGTATGCGAAAGATACGCCGGGCTTTGTAGCGAATCGGCTGGCGAATTTCTCAATGCTCAATGGCTTAAGCTACATGCTCGAAAAGGGCTACACGCCGGAAGAGATTGATGCGTTGACCGGCACATTGATCGGCCACGCGAAAAGCGCAAGCTTCCGCACATTGGATATTGTCGGCTTGGATACGGCATACAACGTGGCGCGCAACCTGTACAACTCACTGACCAACGACGAAAGACGCGAATCTTTCATGGTGCCGGAAATTCTGGACAAGATGGTCGAGCGCAAAATGCTCGGCGACAAGACGAAAGGCGGCTTTTACAGAAAAGTGGGCAAAGACATTCTGACGCTGGATTTTGAAACGCTGGAATATCGCCCGCAGCAAAAAGCCAACTTCCCTTCTGTCAGCGCAGCAAAACAAATCGAAGACCTTGGCACACGCCTGAAAACATTGGCGTATGCGAAAGACCGCGCAGGCGAATACATCTGGCACACAATGGCCGATGCAGCGATTTACGCCGCGAATCGGATTCCTGAAATTGCCGACAACCTGGTCGAAATTGACAACGCAATGCGTTGGGGCTTTGCGCACGAAATGGGCATCTTTGAAAAATGGGATGCCATCGGCGTCGAGAAATCGGTTGCTAAAATGCGTGAAGAAGGCCGCGCAATTCCCGCCAATGTTGAGGCGATGCTCGGTGCTGGAAATACCAGTTTTTACAGAAGCGAAAACGGCGTGAAGCAGTTTTACGACTTTGCGAGTTCGTCTTACAAACCGGTCCCGGTTCCGGCGGGCGTGACGGTTCTGAAAGCGCTGAAAAACCAGAATAAAGTCATCAAGAAAAACGCTGGCGCAAGCTTGATTGACCTCGGCGACGGCGTCGCGTGCGTCGAATTCCACGCGAAGATGAATGCGCTCGGCGGCGATCAAATCGCCATGATTGCAGCGGGCCTCAAGGAAGTCGAAAAGAATTTCGTCGGCATGGTCGTCGGCAATCAAGGCCCGAATTTTTCTGCGGGTGCCAACATCATGCTCATCCTGATGGGCGCGCAGGAAGGCGATTGGGACGAACTCGCCTTTGCGGTAAAGCAATTCCAAACGATGACCACGAGCCTGCGCTATTCGCCCAAACCTGTCGTCGTTGCGCCGTTCGGCTTATCGCTCGGCGGTGGTTGTGAATTGACGCTGCATTCCGACCGCGCCGTGGCTGCCGCCGAAACCTACATCGGCATGGTCGAAGTGGGCGTAGGCTTGTTGCCCGGCGGTGGCGGCACAAAAGAGATGGCCTTGCGTGCCTCCGATGCCGTCGCCGATACGCCGAACCTCGATCAGTTTGAGGTGCTGCGCAAAAACTTTGAATTAATTGCGATGGGCAAAGTCGCTACCAGCGCGATTGAAGCCCGTCATTGGGGCATTTTGCGCAACACAGACCGCATCATCCTGAATAACGACCGCTTGATCGAAGAAGCCAAGCAAACGGTGCTGACGATGGCGCGCGAGGGTTACGTCGCCCCGCAACCACGCCAGGATATTTTAGTCTTAGGCGAAGCAGCGCTGACGAAATTCAAGCTTGGCATGCACATGATGAAACGAGGCGGCTATATTTCCGATCACGATGCGTTGATCGGAACCAAGATTGCTGAAGTGTTGGCAGGCGGCAACCTGACGCATCCAACGCGTGTGACCGAGCAATATTTGCTTGATCTCGAACGCGAAGCGTTCGTCAGCCTGTGCGGAACTAAAGCAACACAAGAGCGTTTGGCGGCGATGCTCAAGACAGGCAAGCCACTGCGGAATTAGGTAAACTGGGTTGGAGGTGTTTTATGTCGACTATAACTCTTGATCTTGCTCCCTCGGATCGCGTTGCCCAGCTTCGGTTATCGGCAGAAGCTGAAAACGAACCCAAAGAATTTCACTGGACAAAGGAAGAGTACTACAAGCTGCACGAACTAGGCTTTTTCAATGGCAAGCCTGTCGAACTAATTGATGGGATAGTGGTCAATCGTGAAGAAGGAGTAAATTATTGTTGGACGCGCAGTGAGTGTTACAAACTGCTGGATTTCGGCTTTTTTAACGATAGGAAGGTGGAACTGATTGACGGGAGAATCATTGACATGAGTTCGATTTATAGCCCCCACGCGACAGCCGTTACTTTAACTGGAGAAGCCTTACGCGCCGCGTTCGGACGTGAATATCATGTTCGTGAGCAAGGGCCGATTGATGTAAATGAAGAGAACGATCCCTTGCCCGACGTTGCCGTCATCAAAGGAAACATTCGCGATTTCAAAGATCATCACCCTGATGATGCCGCGTTGGTCGTTGAGGTTTCTTACACTACGGTGCGGTACGACCGAAAAAAGAAAGGCAGTCTCTATGCCAGGCAGGGAATTCAAGATTACTGGATTGTAAATGTGAAGCAACGAGAGCTTGAAGTTTACCGAGTCCCGGTTGAAGACTCTTCTGCTGCGTTTTGGTACAGCTATGCGGATGTCCAAATTTTCAAAGAGCAAGATTCCGTCTCACCGCTTGCCAAGCCAGATGCTGTAATTGCAGTAGCTGATTTGTTGCCGTAAAACGGAGGCAGTATGAAGCTCCCAAAAGTTCTCTACCAATTTTCTTATCAGCGCGATTGCCGCTGGATTTTGTTTTTCTCTGCCGCGCCTCCGCTGATCGTACTTTTGCTTTTGCAGATCATTTCTTACCTCGCGCGTTGACGCGAACGAAGGAGACCAATTCATGCGTGAAGCAGTTATCGTAAACGCTCTCAGAACCGCGATTGGCAAAGCGCCGCGCGGCATCCTCAAAGACACGCGGCCTGACGATTTGGGCGGCGCGGTCATCAAAGAGTTATTGGCGCGCACGCCGGGACTCAAACCGGAAGATGTGGACGACGTCGTCATCGGTTGCGCGACGCCGGAAGCGCAGCAAGGCATGAATATGGCGCGGCAAATCGCGCTGCTCGGCGGCTTGCCCGTAACGACGGCGGCGTTGACCATCAATCGGTTTTGCTCGTCCGGTTTACAAGCCATCGCGCAGGCTGCCGAACATATTATGGTCGGCTCGGCGGACGTGGCGATTGGCGGCGGCGCGGAATCCATGTCTATGCTGCCGATGGGCGGCTACAACCTGTCGCCGAATCCGACCCTGACAGACAGTTATCCTGATGTGTATTTGAATATGGGATTGACGGCGGAGAACGTCGCCCAAAAGTACGGCATCGCGCGCGAAGAGGCCGAAGCTTTTGCTGTGCGTTCGCATCAACGCGCTGCCGCCGCAATTGACGCGGGCAAATTCAAAGACGAAATCGTGCCGATCACCGTCGTCAACCGCGAAGTCAATGTTGCCGCCGCCGCCGCAGGCAAGCCGCTCAACGCCAAAAATCGCATCGTTACGAAAGAATTTGTTTTCGACACCGACGAAGGCGTGCGCCGCGACACTTCTGCCGAAGGTCTAGCGAAACTCAGACCTGTCTTTCACGCGCAAGGCACTGTGACCGCAGGAACGTCTTCGCAAATGTCCGATGGCGCAGCCGCGGCTTTAGTGATGTCGCGCGAACGCGCCGAAGCGTTGGGACTGAAACCGATGGCGCGGTTCGTGTGCTACGCCATAGCCGGTGTGCCGCCGGAATTGATGGGCATTGGCCCGATTGAAGCGATTCCGAAAGCCTTAAAAATCGCGGGACTCAAACTCGCCGACATCGGTGTTATCGAACTCAACGAAGCGTTTGCCGCGCAAGCCCTTGCGGTGATCAAAACGCTCAACCTTGATCCTGAACGCGTCAACGTCAACGGCGGCGCACTGGCGCTCGGACATCCGCTCGGCTGCACTGGAGCCAAGCTCACGGCTACGATTTTGCAGGAAATGAAACGCACTGGAGCCAGATACGGCATGGTCACAATGTGCGTCGGCGGCGGCATGGGCGCGGCTGGGATTTTTGAAAACTTGATGAATTGAAATAGTGGTTGGTGACTGGTTTTCCTAGCGATCACCGACCACCAGAAAGGCTTTTTATGTCAGCTACAGCACAGGAAAAAATTGTCGTCAAAGGCGGCGGCTTCTTACTTGCAGAAACCACACCCTCACAGGTCTTTTCGCCCGAAGATTTCACTGAAGAACAAGTGATGATCGGGCAAACGACGACCGAGTTCATGGACAAGGAAGTCATCCCGCAACACGAGGCGCTCGAAACAAAAGATTACGAAGTCCAGCGCACGTTGATCCGCAAGGCGGCGGATTTAGGGCTAATCAATGCGGCGATCCCGGAGAAGTACGATGGCCTCGAACTTGATCACGTGTCGAATATGTTGATCGCCGAAAACCTCTCCGGTCAGGCTTCATTTGCGACGGGCTTTGGCGCAACGAACAGCATCGGCTTGTTGCCCATCGTGTTCTTTGGCGACGAAGCGCAAAAATCCTATTACCTGCCCAAGATTGGTTCCGCCGAATGGATCAGTTCGTATTGCTTGAGCGAATCTACATCCGGCTCCGACGCACTCGGCGCAAAAGCGACGGCACGGCTCAGCGAAGACGGTGAGCATTGGATTCTAAACGGCGAAAAGATGTGGATCACGAACGGCGGTTTTGCTGATCTGTTCATTGTGTTTGCCAAAGTGGATGGCGAGAAGTTTTCGGCTTTCATCGTCGAGAAAAACGATCCCGGCGTTTCGCCCGGCAAAGAAGAACATAAGCTCGGACAACGTGGTTCTTCGACGACACCTGTGTTGTTAGCTGATGCAAAAATCCCGAAAGATCGCTTGCTTGGCGAAATCGGCAAAGGCCACTTGATCGCCTTCAACGTGCTGAATTTCGGGCGCATCAAGATGGGCGCAGGCTCCATCGGCGGCGCAAAACGTGTGCTTGGCCTGTCTGCCAACTACGCCAAAGAACGCCATCAATTTGGGCGCGCCATTGCCACGTTCGGCGCGATCAAATACAAACTCGCCGAAATGCTCGCGAAGATTTATGCCGTCGAATCCGCCGTCTATCGCACCGCTGGCATGATCGAAGACCGCGAGAGCGGCATTGATAAAAGCCAGCCAGCCCAAATCCTGAAAGCCGTCGAAGAGTACGCAATTGAATGCGCGATGATTAAAGTCGCAGGAACAGAAGCGCTCTTCTATTGCGCCGACGAGGGCGTGCAAATTTACGGCGGCAACGGCTTCACCGAAGACTATCCGGTCGAAGGCGTGTACCGCGATTGCCGCGTCAATCGCATCTTTGAAGGCACGAACGAAATCAATCGCCTGTTGATTCCCGGTCAATTGCTCAAGCGCGCGATGAAAGGCGAATTGCCGTTGCTCGCCGCCGCCAAACAATTGCAGGATGAACTGCTCGCCGGGCCGTCGTTCGAGGAGACCGACGACGCGCCGATGGCCGAAGAGCGCAAGATCGCCGCCAACGCCAAGAAAGTCGCATTGATGGTACTCGGTTCCGCCGCACAGAAATTCATGGCCGCGTTGTCGGAACAGCAAATGGTATTGTGCTGGGCCGCCGATATCATCATCGAAACCTTCCTGATGGACAGCGCCATCGCCCGCACAGCAAAGCTGATCGAACGCGACGGTAGCGAGAAACACCAAGCCGCAATTGACGCGACGAGGCTCTATACCAACGACGCCTTGGGGCGCATCGAAACCGCCGCGAAGAATGCGTTGGCAGCAATTGCGGAAGGCGATGATTTGCGAATGTTGCTGGCGGCGCTGCGACGCTTCACGAAGTATACGCCGATTAATACGTCCGCAATTCGTGAAAGCCTGGCGGATAAGGTGGTAGCCGCTGGCGGGTATTTGTTCTAAACGTTGGCGACAACGCAGAAGCGGAAAAGGCAAGAATATCTTCTCGCCTTTTTATTTATCAAGTTAGGGATATAAGTTAGGCAACAGGAAATAATCTTTCAGCAAGCCACTCGACAACCTCTATCCCGTCAGTAATTTTATCTTCACGAGTCGAGTCTGCGATTCGAAGGCAGAACTCCACAGCTTCTTCGTCAGTGGCTTCGACGGTTAACCCGGAGATTAGGAGGATTCTCATTGCAGAAGACCAAGCGATTCGTTTATTCCCATCCGTGAAGCAATGATTCGAAGCTAGGTAGAAAAGGACATAACCAGCAAAACATAGCCCTCCTTCGCTGTCGTCCGTCTGACTATACTGTTCTGCTGTATAGGCATTTCCGAGACTTTGCTCAACACATCCTTGTTTAGGATCACCCAAATCGCCACCATGTAAGCGTATTCCTTCTGCGTGGAGAGCAAGAACCGTTTGGACAGGGAGGAGATTCTCCCAAGGGGGAGGTTCAATCATTGGGCTAATCTCCGCAACACATTGTCCCATCGCTGGAAAATATGTGTATTAACTGCTTCAGGGGTAACTTCGAAGTCTTCTTCTTCTGCTTGTTGTAATTTGAGCAGGCGATGCTGTCCTTTATAAACGGAGAGTGCCTTTACTTGGACATCTCTTAATTCCCAAGCGGTCTGAACTTGGTCTGGCGTCGCGGCAAACGTCACTGTTTTTCCGTCGAGTCGCTTTACCCGTACTTCAGTTTTTCCCGGCTCGAACCCAATGGCAATAATATTCCCGTAATGCCGACAGATGTTAGGAGCAGTTCTAGGTATATCTGTAAGATGTACATCTGCGATTTCAACAGGCATTCGCAAATTTGTTCCTTGCCCATCTGTAACAGAGTAGACTTGTTTGGTGAGTCCTTGGGGCAAATCCTGTAAATACTTTCGCACTCCTTGATCTTGCCAAATCCCTTTGCTCTCCTTATCAACACTGTCAACAAACTCAAGGGCAACCCTTTCATCAAGATTCCCGAAAACAGAAAATTGATAGGGATGCTCAGGCGTAAACGTGATAACCGCTCCGATTCCACTAGAGCCAACTTCAATGGATTCGATTTCAATGTCAATTTTCTTGGCCTCTGAAGCGTAGTTTCCTTGAGCAGATCGTTGAGAATTGGGTAATCCGTTTTTCACGATGTCACTGGCAATTCGTCGGAGTACTCGAGTAAGGCGTGTAATCGCAGGGCCAAATGCAGACACACTTATCCGGTGCTCTGCCAAGCCTTTCACATCTCCGTCCCAGATAATTTTCAATTTCGTTGCCATACAGCCTCACTTACGACGACACTAGATTCTTACAAACGCCATACCTCACCAGATTGTTCGAAAAAAGAACTTAAAGATTGAAGGAGCCTTAATACACCTCAATGTAGCCGAAGCTATAGAAAAACTCAATGAAAATAAGGGTTTATAGAAATCATGAAAATTATAAACTGCTACTTTGATTGATCATTCCCAACCCGCATCAGCAAATCCTCAAACCGCGCATACCCGCGCAAATCATCCAGCATTGGCTCCACGCCAAGAAACGCCAGAAATCCTGACCGCTCTTCATACGCTTGTTCCAGCCATGTGAAAGCTTCATCCATTTCGCCTAAGCCGAGGTGAATGATCGCGAGGAAATACGACGACACGTATTGCTTCCTGGACAAGCGTTGCAACTGCGTGAGCATTTGGCGGGCTTCGCGGTGTTTGCCGGCGCGGGCGTAGGCGTGGCCGAGAAAGGAAATAAACGGAGGTGTGCCGCCGATAAGGTTCAGGGCTTGGCGCAGGGAGGCGACGGCTTCTGTGAACTGGCCTTTTTGCAGATAAGTTTTTCCGGCGTGCCAGTGGGCGAAGCCGAAGTTTGCGTCCATATCCAAGCACCTTGCGCGCTTGCATCAACGCGCGCTCGTAATCGCGGGCGAAGTAATAGGCCCAGCCTAAACTCAAGGTCGCAAACATCGAAAGCGGATCAAGTTCTTGCGCGCGTTTGCAGGATTGAATTGCGGCTTCGTGTTGGCCGGTTGCTTTCAGGTAAAAGCTGTAACCGTCGTGCGCGTTCGCGTAATTCGGGCTGAGTTCGATGGCGCGTTTGTATTCGCGTTCGGCAGCGGCGAAATCCCAATCGAATAACAGGCGACAGAAGCCGAGCGTCGAATGCGCTTCGCCGAGCATATCGTCGAGTTCTAAGGCTTGCAGCGCGGCGGCTTCGGCTTTGGGATAGGTTTCGCGCGGCGGATGGCCTCCGGTCGAAGAGGCGAGGAACGAATAGGCATCGGCCAAGCCCGCATACGCCAGCGCGTAGTTGGGATCAAGGTCAATCGCTTGCTGAAAATGTTCGATGCCTTTTTTGATCCACTCGGTCGTGCGTTTGTTCGTGAAGTACCGGCCTTTCAGATACAGGTGATAGGCTTCGGTGTTTTCAGTGTAGCGTTTGACGAGTTTCTTTTTCTCTTCGCCCGTCAGGCGCAGGCGCAGCTTTTCGCTGAGGTCTTCGGAAATCTCAGTTTCGAGCGCAAAGAGGTCTTTGTTTTGATGCCGGTATTGTTCGCCCCAAAGCTGAGATTGATTCGCTACGTCAATCAATTCGGCTTTAAGGACGATGGCATTGCGGACTTGCATAATGCGCCCCGTAAACACGGCCCGCACGCCGAGTTCAAAGCCTGCTTCCTGGGGGTCAACGGATTTGCCTTTATAGCGAAAGACTGTGCTGCGCGGCACGACGCGGAGTTTCGGCAATTGCGACAGGCTGTTGATGATGCTTTCGGTGATACCGTCGGAGAGATATTCGAGGTTTGGGTCGCGGCTCGCGTTGATAAGCGGCAATACGGCCAGGGAATCAATCGTTTTGCGGGTGCGCGGTTTGCGCGGAGCAGAAGAAAAGCGTGTCGCTGACAGGTTGGCATCGCTGCCCAAAATCACGGTCGCCTGATCGGCAAATTCCAGGCGCTGGCGCAGTCGCTTTAAATCATTGAGCAAGTCACTGCTGGTTTGATAGCGTGCAAGGCAATCTTTGCGCAAGGCCTTCGCAATGCAGCGATCCAGTTCAGCAGGGACAGCCGAGGTGTGCTGGGCGAGCGGCTGCGGCTCAGCGCGTAAAATCGCGGCCAGCACATCGCTCATCGTTTCTCCAGTGAACGGCTTTTGCCCGGCCAGCATTTCATAGAGCACGATTCCCAAACTAAATATGTCGCTACGCACATCTACTTTTAAGCCGCGCGCTTGTTCAGGCGACATGTAATGCGCGGTGCCCATCACGGTGCCGGGATTTGTTTCGAGGTCCTCCATGGTGGGTGAGTCGGGCGCATAGCTCGGCTTCGATTTTTCGCTCACGCGCGCCAATCCGAAGTCCAACACTTTCACGTAGCCGTCGGGTCTGAGCATAATGTTTTCGGGCTTGATGTCTCGATGCACAATGCTGGTGGCATGCGCGGCTTGTAAGGCTTCCGCGATTTGCACACCGATGTCGAGCGTTTCGCACACGGCGAGCGGGCCAGCGGCTAATTTTTCCCGCAACGTTTGGCCTTCAATAAATTCAGTGACGATGAAATGAACGCCGCGTTCTTTGCCGATTTCGTAGATGACCAGGATATTCGGGTGATTGAGGGCCGAGACCGCGCGCGCTTCCTGCTCAAAGCGGCGCACGCGGTCGGCCTCCGCGACAAATTCAGCAGGCAGAATTTTCAGCGCGACTTTGCGGCCTAGCCTTGTGTCTTCGGCCAGATGCACTTCCCCCATCCCACCGACGCCGAGGCGCGATAGAAGGCGGTAATGCGCGAGTTGTTTGAGCAGCGCTTCTTTCATGCGATTACGAAGCCATTAGCCATTAGCTCTTATCTTTTAGCCAGCAAAGGGATGGCGCTAATCGCTAACGGCTAACTACTAACGGCCTAAAATGTGCTGTGCATTTTGGGTCTTTCGCCGAAACAAAGCAACGCCTCTGGTCATCCAAATGAAGCCGCGTTATCTTTCGGGTTATGCGTATTGAAAAACTCGTGATCCCCACGCCGTTCCCCGTTGGCCCCATCAACACGTATCTCATCGTAGACGATCCGTTAACGCTGGTGGACACAGGACCAAAAACGGACGCGGCGATGGAGGCCTTTACCACCCAACTTCATCAACTCGGCTTTCGCATCACCGACATCCAACGCATCGTCCTCACGCACACGCACGAAGATCATTGCGGCCTGGCAAGCTGGTTACAACAACAATGCGGCGCGCCTGTCCACGTTCACGAATGGGAGCGCGAAAATCTGACCGATCACGGCAGGCTGCGCGCGGATCGCGTGCTGCTGAAAAGCGCTGGCGTCCCCCAAGAGCAGTTGGAACAAATGGTCGGGCATTACGCGAAGGTCAAACGTTTTGCCGATGCGGTCGAGAATGTGGTCGCATATCGAGACGAACACGAATTTGTTTTCGCGTCAGGATCCTGGCGCATCGTGCATACGCCCGGCCACACGCCCGGCAGCAGTTGTTTGCTGCGCGAAGCGACACGCACATTGCTCGCGGGCGATACGATCCTCAAACACATCACGCCGAATCCGGTGCTGAATCCTGATCCCCATAATGCAACGCGACGATTCCCGGCCCTGAAACACTATCTGGCTTCCTTGGAGCGTGTGCGCGCATTGGCTCCGACGTTGATTCATACATCGCATGGTGATGTCGTAACGGATTTTGAGGAGTATTTGGCGCGCCTGCTGCGACACACCTACGAACGGCAAAGCAAAGTCCTGGGGCTGGTTACGAAAGAAGGACTGACGGCGCACGAATTGGCGCAGTTGCTGTTTCCGAAGGTGAAAGACATCACACGATTTCTGGCGGTGTCAGAGGCGGCAGCACATTTGGACTTGGCAGAGGTGGAAGGGAAATTGCGCAGCGTGAATCGTGACAGTATAGATGTGTTTTTCAAATAGCCCGTAATCGTTCGACTTCGCGCACCTTCACACCATCGCGCCAATTTATATTCAAGCCGATGCGATAAGCTTCGATGTCAGGCGCGATACAATTCGCTACCAAATTGAAGCTGCGATGAAAGCGCAGGCGCGGGGCGACCAAATATAACAACGGTGGTTCATCGGCTAACGCAACGCCCGAAAATAATCCACGCCGCGCGAATTCACCACGCACGCGGGCTTGTTCGATGCGCAGCCAGTAATCCAAACCTTGCAACGGAAGTTGTGCGTCTTCGGCGGCTTTGAGTTCGATGACAACCAACCGGCCTTGCTGATTGACCGTCAGCAAATCCAGCATCGAACGGTCGTCGCCAATCCACGCGGGGACTTGCGAATAGACGAAGTGCGGATCAAGCGCGGCATCCAGCACGCGAATGTCGCGGCGCAGTAATGATTCCAACCAGGCTTCGGTGCGCAGACGATAAAACGGATGGCGCAGATGGGACGCATTGGCACGGCGAGAGGTGAGAATTTCCTGCACCAGCTTTGCCAGTTGCGCGAAGTTTCCTTCGTTCAAGGCTCTGCGCCCGGTATCTGCCTTGAACGCAAATTTCGCGGCGATCTCATCGGGGTAGTTTGGCACGCCGAACAACACGCGTTCGCGGGTCTCGCCTTTCGTCCGTGCGAATTCCAGGCCATGCAGTTGGTAGCTCTCGAACTTCTGATTCGCATCTTCGCGCACCTCAATCAAGTTAGGGGCAAGGGCGACAATGCGATTGCGCCAAAGGCTTGGTGGAGTAGTTTTTATTTCTGGCCACAGCAAACCGCGCGGGTGCAGGCTTAATAATTCAGCTTGCGACACCGGTCTGAGCGCCATCATCGCACGATCTTTTTCATTCACTGCAAAACACTGGACTGGCAAATTGAGAGGTGAAAAATCCAGCAGGGTCAGGCGTTCGAGCACCGTTTGGCTGCGGCCTTGTGGTACGCACAGCCAGAGTTTATGCACAGGCGTTTTGAGTTCGGAAAACCACGCGAGGCTGGTGATGATGATGCCGTCAACGTCGGCTTGTAGTTCGGCCTCGTTAACGCCAAGGGCAAGGATGGATTCTTTTTTCAGCTTCAATAATAGGCGCACGTACTGGCTGGGATTCGCCTGCGAAAACCTGCCGCGCACATTTACGCGTTGAATTTTGGCTTCGGGGAAATGCTCGCGGATGAGATGCGAAAGCAGTTCAGCAAATTGGGCACGGCGTTCGGCGATGGCCAATTCTTCCGGCTTATTTTCTTGCCAGCGAAGAGGATCGCGCAAAGTGAAGGTAACAGTTTCGCGTCCCATTCCACGGGTGGCTTGGCAGTGCAATTCGGCATCGGCGATTTCGTAAGCGGTGAGGCGCCAGCTTTGCGAGCTAACGTCTGTCCACCACGCGAAAATCAATTTGCCCCATTCGACACTGAATTCAAACTGGTCGCGGGCAAGCCCTGTGAGCAGTTTCTCACCGCCCCATAATTGCCACTCACACGCGACAAGCAGGGCTTGTTCAAGCTCATATTTGGCTTTTGCGGCGGATGTGTTGTCAGTGATTTGATTCATAGCGGATGAATTGCTATCTTTGACGCGTCATGGTTTGTCATAGTTGCGGACGCGAAATCAAGAGTATCGGCAAAATTCAGCGCAAAGACGAGTGTCCGCATTGCAACGCGGATGCGCATTGCTGCAAAAATTGCCGCTTTTTCGATCCAGGAAAAAGCAATCAATGTACCGAGTCACAGGCCGATTATGTGAAGGATAAAGACCGGGCAAATTTTTGCGACTTCTTCCAAGCGAACAAGCGCGTAGCGCTCGTAAAAAAAAGCAGCAGCGCCCCGTCCCAACAGGACGATGTAAAAAAAGCGTTCGATGCCCTGTTCAAGAAAAAGTGATGTGACTTTACCTCGTCATATCCTTTGTTGTTTGTCACTTCACTTATGAACCAGCCGTACTTATCTCCACTCAATCCTGCCGACTTTGAGCGTCCGACGCAAGTTTATCTCGCACCTCAGACCTACGAAGAACCACCGCGTGACATCACATTTGGACGGGTGTTGTGGCATTTGTTCTTACTTGGCCTCACGGCGATCACGACCACTCTTATCCCCACGTTTTTGCTTTTTGGGGGAAAGCTAACGTCAGGCTTGTTGTTCTCATTCACGCTGTTGTCCATTTTGGGTGCGCACGAAATGGGACATTACCTAGCGGCGCGGTTGTATGATGTGCGCGCGACGTTGCCCTATTTTCTGCCTGCGCCGCTTGGTGTTGGCACGTTTGGCGCGTTCATCAAAATGAAATCGCCGATCCCGAACAAACGAGCGCTGTTTGATATTGGCATCGCTGGGCCGTTGGCTGGGTTTGTCTTTGTGATTCCGGCAGCCATTGCGGGGCTTTACTTTGCCAATCCTGCGACCGGCGTTTCCGGCGGCGATGGAATGATGTTTCATGACCCCTTATTGTTCCGGGCACTAGCGAAACTGCTCCGCGTCCCGCAAGACATCATGATAAACCCCTACTGGTTTGCGGCGTGGGTGGGTTGTTTGGTAACGAGCTTGAATTTATTGCCGGTCGGACAACTTGATGGCGGGCATGTCGTTTATGCGGTCTTGGGCGCACGTTGGCATTGGCTGATTGCGCGCATCATTTATGTGAGTGTGATTGCGCTGACGGTTGCTTCATATTTTCTCGATGGTTGGATGGGTTGGGCGATTTATGTGGTGATCCTGACGATCATGCTGCGCGTCGGACATCCGCGTGTGGTAGATGAAGAAGAACCCCTGGGATTCACCAGACAAATCGTAGCGATCATTGGCCTACTCGTCTTTTTGCTTTGTTTTATGCCTGCGCCGGTGACCTTCTAAATAAGGTAGTTGCCTGCATGCGAGACAAACTAACCGTGTGCGCAACAACTCAGCAACACGGAAAATCGCTCGTCAAAAAATCCATCTCATCTGCCGCGAAAGCCGCTTCATAGACTTTGCCAGGATTCAAAATCCCATTTGGATCAAGCGCCTGTTTGATCGTTCGCATCAAGGCAATCGTCGGTTCTGTCAATGCCACATCCAAAAACGGCGCTTTTGCATAACCAATTCCGTGTTCACCGGAAAGCGTACCGCCCAATTCAACCGCCTTCTCGAAAATTTCCCGCACAGCCTTGGTTGCGACCCGTTTCGTTTCGGCGTCATTGTTGGGCAACATCACATTAGTATGTAAGTTGCCGTCGCCTGCGTGACCGAAAGTCGGTATCGGAAAACCGTAACGCGCGCTTACGCCCTCAAGAAATGCGAGCATTTCAGGTATGCGCGAACGTGGAATAACAATGTCATGGTTGATTTTAACAGCTCCGGTTTTCTTGACGGCAGGCGACATTTTGCGACGCACTTCCCACAAGTTGTCGGATTCTTGCTCGGTAGCCGCTTCACGGTATTCGATGGCGTGATGCTTATGACATAGTTCGCGCATAATCTCGGCTTCGCGCACGACCGATTCCTTCAAGCCATCTACTTCGATAATCAATAGTGCGCCCGCACTACGCGGCATCCCGGAAGGTTCATAATCCTCAATCGCGTTGATTGAAGCGCGATCCAATAATTCCAACGCCACCGGCAAAATTCCGGCTTCGGTAAAACCGGCGACGCAATTGCACGCGTCCTGTGCAGAGGCAAAAATGGCCAACGCGGTTTTGCGTGTTTCAGGCAACGGCAGCAAGCGCAGAATCGCCCGCGTGATAATTCCGAGCATGCCTTCGCTGCCAATCATCAAGCCAGCCAAATTGAACCCGGTCGCGTTCTTCGGCGTGCGCCCGCCTGCTTTGATGATGTCACCCGTCGGGGTCACAAAATCCAAGCCCAGTACAAATTGTTTGGTGTTGCCGTATTTCACACAGCGCGGGCCGCCCGCATTGAGCGCGATGTTGCCGCCAATGAATGATTCTTTCCAACTGGAAGGATCAGGCGGATAAAACAAGCCCTGTGCTTCGACGGCTTGTTGCAATTTGTAATTCGTCACACCAGGTTCGACGACTGCCAGCAAATCGTCTTTGCGGATTTCCAGAATCTGATTCAGGCGTCTGGTCGCCAGCACGATGCCGCCGCGAATCGGCACGGCGCTGCCGACATATCCGACGCCGCCACCGCGCGCGGTCACGTAAAACTTGTGCTCATTCGCAAGCCGCATAATCGCGGCGATTTCTTCGGCAGTGCGCGGAAAAACAACGGCTTCTGCTGGAAAAACCTGCTTCAGTGCATCCTGGGAATTTTCGGTGATAATTTCCTGCGAGGTAGAAAGATATTCCGTACCAACAATGGCAGCTAGACGATGAAGAACTTCAGTCATTATCATGACCATAGCAAAGCAAAGTAACTGGCAAAAGGCAAATCACCTGCAACAGCCCAGCTCGGTAGGCGAAAGGGCGTGCTCACGTTTTGCGGTCTTTGTGCTTATTAGCCCTGATAAACGGATCAACAACAGTTTCGGCCCCTACATAGCCTTGGCGTAAGCAGGTTCTTTTGCTTCCCACTTCTCCTGCCAGGCTGGAAGACGCTCGCTAAGACCGAGTTGAGCGATATAGTCATGGTCTAATGATGTGAGTTGTGCCGCTCTTTGGTCTCGCGCTGGCGTTTCCTCGATAAGGGAATCCGCAATATGAACTGCTGTCAACGCGGTGAAAGTAGTTTGTGCCGGGCAACGACTCGGTGCGTGGTGGAAGGCGACGGTTTCCACCAAAGATTTCGGCAGCCCCCACAAACCCAATAAATACGCCCCGACTTCTGGATGCCCTACCCCAAATACAAGCTGTTCGGCTTCGACCAAAGAGAGGTTTTCTTGCCCAACTATCCTCTCTACCTCGGCGTACATTCGCGGCATCTTCGCTGCCAGAATCAAGATTCCTACCTCGTGAAGTAGTCCTGCTGTAAAAACCTCATTACACAGTGATTGTGACTGTTTCTCTGCCTTAGCAAGCTTTTTGGCAAGCTGTCCAATTTGTAGACTGTGCGACCATAAAGCTTCGTGTTTCAGGCGCAAAAGCCGAGAAGGTCGCAACTGCGTAAAAGCATGTAAGGAAAGTACTATCGCCACCAGCGCTTCAGTCCCCAGGAAAAAAGCGGCGTCTTTGGGATACGAGACTTCCCGCTGGAGACCAAAGAGAGCGGAATTGGCGATCTGAAGGACTTTCGCTGTCATACCAACATCTTGAGAAATGAGATGACCAATCCGCTCCATGGAACTCTCAGGCGAGGCCAGTTCCCGTGTGAGGTCAGAGTAAAGTGATGGCAGCAATGGAAGCGAAGGAAGTTGCGAGACAAGTCTCTGTAATGCATCATTCTGCAACAGATTGCGCTGGACGCAAACCTTTTCCAGCGCGTGTTTGAGAACTTCCGGATTACATGGTTTGGCCAGATATTGATGCGCGAAGTTGACCGCTTCCAGGGTCAGGTGTTCATCAGCATTATCTGATAACACAATGCGGATAAGGTGCGGATAGGATTCACATACTTTAGCAAGAAGTTGTGTGCCCTCAGGGCCTGGCTTTTTCATATCCGTAATGATGACATCAAACGGTTCGGTGGAGAGCTTTTCGAGGGCTGTCTGGTCGCTGTTCACAATCATCAGCTCCCACTCGTAACGCAGTGGATACAGGAGTTGCTGCAAGTTTGCCTCGCTTAGCGATTCATTATTAACAAACAGGATTTTTTTCATCTTAGGTTCCTTGTCTGCGCTCGCCGAGGCAGCATAGCAGTCAAAAAAATGGCCATTCTATTCACCCAATAAGCGAAAAGAACGGCCTTTTTCATGATTGTACTCAGACGAATGTCTCTTCGGGAACTTCCGCTGCCTTATCAGGTTGCCTGACGTAGGCCGGTGAGTGCATGCCCGCGCTGGCTTTCGCATAACGCAGGCTCTTATCGGTGACAAAACTCTAACAAAAAGATCGTGTCCAGCTCACGAAAGAGCTAGGTAGACAGTGAGACGATAAAAGGGAGTTATCACAGAACAATGACTCGGAAATAACAATTCTCTTCCTTAGCGCAACTAAGATTTTAGTAAAAAGTCTTGTAATTACTCCTTCCAGCAACCAAGTATCTTCTCAAGAGCAGCACGCAGGATAAGTATGCACTCGCAGTTAGATTCTGGTGCAGCCTTTTGATTTCTCTTGTCAAGCTTTAGAATTCGATGCGAGTAAGGAAAAAAAGTAATGTCCGAATCTCCCACGCCCCTTAACCAGTCTCGTCGTTCTGCACGTCGCACACGTGTGCTGCTGCTGTCTATTGCTACGTTGTTGCTTTCGGTTTCGCTGCTGGTCTTGCAGGCATTCAATACGGAGCAATGGTTCGCACCTGGTTCAGCGAGTGAAACGTTGATTTTGTTCGCGCTTTCGACGCTGAACGTTATTGCGTTCATTGTGCTGTTGATGATTCTGGCGCGTAACATCATCAAGTTGCGGGCGGAAACACGCCCGATGAAAATTGGCTCGCGCTTTACGACGCGGCTCGTCAGCTTTTCAGTCGCTTTATCGCTGTTGCCCGTCGTGTTCATGTTTTCCTCGACCGTCTTGCTCATCAATCGCAGTGTGGACAAGTGGTTTAGTTTGCCAACGCGGAAGATGGCGGAAAACGCCAAACAGATCCGGGACAGCTACCTGCAATCGGAAGAAGAGGGTCTGCAACATATTGCGGTGACGCTGGCGCGGCTCGCCGCCAACGATGAAGATTTTCCTACGGGTCTGGAAACAGAGCTAAGCAATCAACGGCTGGCTTCCATTGAAATCTACGATGCGGCGGGCAAGTCCCTCTTCCGTAAGGTTGCTTCGGCAACCTCGTTGGCCCATAACGATTTGCGGGAAGCGATTCAGCAAGTGCGCGCGCGCGTGACGGAAAGCACGCCAACGGTGACGCAAAGTTTTCAGGATGCAGCCAATCTTTATTTGATTGCAGCGGGCGCTATACCTGCAAGCAACAAGATCATCGTCATTATGCGTCTGGTAGACCCAAAAATCGCCGAGCGCGTGCAGGAAATCGGTCAATATGCCGCAACCTATAGCCAATTGCATCAGCAGCAACGCGCTGTTCGCACCAACGCGCAGATGGCGCTTGGACTGCTGACGTTATTTGCACTTTTTATTGCTACCTGGATGGCGATCAAAGTCGCGCGCAGCATCGCCGAACCCGTACAGCAATTGGCTGAAGCTACGGAACGCATCCGGGCCGGAGACTTGAGTGGGCGCGCTGACATCGTAGGGGATGATGAACTTGCCGCGCTAGCACGGTCGTTCAATGAAATGGCCGCCGAGTTGCAGGAAAACCGCGCACAAGTGGAACGCTCGGCCACAGCCTTGGACGAGCGACGGCATTACATCGAAACGATTTTGCAGAACCTGTCGGCGGGCGTCATTTCGCTGGATGAGCATAATCGCGTGACTACGATCAACCCTGCGGCGATTCGCCTGCTCCGGCTGGAACGAACGATGCAAACCATCCCCGCCAGCGGAGCGGAGTTGGTTGTGCTGTTGCCAGAAGAACAGCGTGAGGAGTTGAGGCGTATGATCCGCCGCGCGCTCCGTGGTCGTTCGGCTTCGCGCGAAGTACATTTCAAATTGGCGAATAATGTTAAGCTGGATGCCTCTGTCACGGTTACGGCATTGCCAGGTTCGCACGGACAATCGCGTGGCACCGTGATTGTCATCGAAGATTTGTCCGATGTGATTGAAGCGCAACGCCGCTTTGCCTGGAGCGAAGTTGCACGACGGATGGCGCACGAAATCAAAAACCCGCTGACGCCGATTCGCTTATCCGCAGAGCGGCTGGCTAAGAACTTGCTCGGTCTTTCAACCAATGGCGCGGCGAACGGTAACGATGTGAAAAGCACGCCATATCCGTGTTTGGATGAGCGCGGCGAAAAGCTAGTACGCGAATGCACTTCGTTGATTGGCGCGGAAGTGGCGACGTTGCAACGCATGGTAGATGAGTTTTCCAGTTTTGCGCGCCTGCCTGCGGCCAAACCGATTGTCAGCGATATCAACGAAGTGATCGCAGACACGCTGAAACTTTACGAAGAACGATTGGACGGGATCAAGCTCGAAAGTAAACTGGCCACCGACTTGCCACCCGTGATGATTGATCAGGAACAGATCAAACGCGCGTTAGTCAACCTGATTGACAACGCGCTGAACGCGATCACAGAAAGCCAATTCCCGCTCGAAGAAAAATCCTTGCGCCTCGAAACGCGCGAAGTCTTTGAGCGAGACTCTATTGAAATTGCGGTCGCCGACACTGGCCCCGGCATTGCTCCGGCGGATCGGGAACGCATCTTTTCGCCCTATTTTTCCACCCGCAAACGCGGCACCGGCTTGGGCTTGGCCATCGTCAGCCACATCGTCGCCGAACACAGTGGGCGCATTCGTGTCGAAGACAATCTCCCACACGGCGCGCGATTTGTGATTGAATTGCCGAGTGCGAAAGAATGAAGATGTGAAATCTGAATTTTCAAATTTGAGATGAGTTATGAAAAAAAATCTACTTTGTCTTTTGCTAATGATTGCCTGCGCAACGACTGCTTTGGCTGATAACTATTCGGATGCGCGCAAGGCGTATGAGGCGAAAGACTACGCGAAAGCCGCACAGCTTTTTGAAGCGGCAGTCAAAGAGAAAAATGACGCGAAGAGTTATTACGGTTTGGGTATCTACTTATCTGCGGCTAAAACGTTTTTCTGATGCTATCAAACCACTCGAAACCGCGCAGCAAAAAGATGCGACGTTGAACTTCGCGCCGCACAATTTTGCGACGAAGAAAAGATTCTTTGAGCAACGACTGGCCGAAGCACGAGGTGGCGGGGGCGCTGCCAGCAATGCACCCAGCCTAATCAGAGATGCACATCTCGATCAAGTGTTGGCTGATCTGGTCGCAGGCAAAGCGGTGATGGATTATACGAACACGCTCACGCCTGCGGATAAAGCAGAGTTGGAAAACCTTGTAACCGAAGCGCGTGGGCGCGGCATCAATTTGCGCGCGTACCTGGTGCAACCTGGACGCTCCATCAAAACCAGAGACTTTGCGACGCGCGGCATCAAGCAATTCGCCAACTTGCAAAATAACGACTTGGTCGTGATCTGCCAGTCAGGAAGGTGTGTACGCGACAGGCAAACGCGGCGGATCTGAATTGGATAATGCTGAGATTACTGAAGCTGCCAATAAATCCATGCCGTTCTTCAAGCAACAACAAGCTGGTCGCAGCGGCTTTGGTTTAGGGATGGCTGAATTTTCGCGCGCATTGGTGAATGAAGCGGTTTCAGATCGTACGACGCGACGTGGCGTTGGTGGCGGAATCGCGTTACTCGGTCTAGGCGCAGTTGGTGCAGGCATCGCGTTCGTAATTGGTCGTCGCAAGCTCAAGCAACGCGCTTACAAAAACAGGCTCGACGAAGCCATCAATCTGTTGATGAACGAAATTAATGACAAGCTCGGTAAAGAATTCAATGTCAATGCGCGCTTCGTCAATTGGCAAAAGGAATACGAAGACATCAAGGCAACCAACAACTGGAAGGATCACACCAAGATTGATCGTTTGAATGCGACGTTGCAGGATGCCGTGCGCCAGCCGGAACGGTATTTTGATTATCTGCCCGGCATTGCGGAAATCAAAGCGGAGGCCGCCAAACTTGGTGCGCCGCCGCCACCACAGAGAAACACGGACGATGTCTTCGATTACTTCGATGGTCGCCCGCTGAACAAAGACGAAGCGGTGGTGGTTGCGCTCAAAGACCGAGACGGGCAGGAAATTCGCGTGCTGACTTCGCGCGCGCACGCTGACGAAATGGGACAAGGCCAAATCCCCAAAGTGCTCACGCGTGAAGTGGATGGTCGCCGCGTGCATTGGTCGAATGATCCGAGCTATGACCCGCACCGCGACTATCGGCCTTATGATCCGTACCAACGCAACACAAGCTGGGTAGACATTTGGATGATGAGCCAGATTTTCAGCCCGCACACCTATTATGGCCCGGCGATTTATCCGTACTATCATCAGGATTATTACTACTCGCAGCCCTACCATCAGCAACCGATTTATGATTCGCCCGGCGCACGAGATTGGAATGGGGACGGCGTGATTGATTTCGGCGAAGCGCAGCGCCATTACAACGAACCTGTCTATCGTCCGCGACGAGCGACACTCATCCGAGCAATGAGTATCAGCAAAGTTACGACGACAACTCCGGTGGCATTGATTTTGGCTGGGGCGGTGGTTCGAGCAGTAGTTCTGACAGTTCGTGGAGTTCGAGCGATTCTTCAAGTAGCAGCAGCGATTGGGGTGGCGGCAGTGATTTCGGCGGCGGTGATTCGAGTGGTGGCGGCAGTGATTTTGGGAGCAGCGAATAAGTTTTGAGGTTTTATTATGATTGCAGTAAGTACAGATTATCTTTCGATTATTAGGGCTTTGCCCCCAGGCGCAACCACGATCTTTCGTAATGTTCCCTGGGAAGAGTATGAGGCCTTACTTAATGAAATCACTGACGAGCCTCCGATTCACATATCTTATGACGCTGGAGTGTTGCAAATTACGACGGTTTCCTACGATCACGAAGAGGTTCTTGCTGTGCTCAGAAAATTAGTGGGCGCGTTGGAAGACACGCTGCGCATTCCAATTCAGAGCTATGGGTCGGCAACGCATAAAGCCCTGCACCAGCGCAAAGGAACAGAACCAGATGACTGTTTTTACATTCAAAATGCGACAAAAATAATAGGCAAGAAAATAGATCTAATGATTGATCCACCACCTGACCTTGCGCTTGAGGTAGATTTTTCCAGTCCCTCCTTATCCAAATTCCCGATTTATGCCGCACTTGGCGTGCCTGAGCTTTGGCGACATAAGCGTGGTCGCGTCAAATTCTATCAACTAGAGGTAGGTAGCTACGAAGAAATCTCACAAAGCATGGCGTTCCCCTTTGTCACTCCCGATGTCATTACGGATACTGTTCGGCTGGGACTCGAACGAGGGCCAATGCCAATGTTGCAAACCTTTACGGATTGGATCAGAACGAACCAACCAATTGCATAACCATGCCACATTCCATTCTCATTGTTGACGACGAACCCGGCATTCGCCAATCACTCGCAGGCGTGTTTGAGGACGAAGGATTTGATGTAGCCACCACCGACAGCGGCGAGCAGGCGCTCCGCGAATTCGAGCAGCGACTTTATACCTGTGTGCTGCTGGATGTGTGGCTGCCAGGTATTGACGGACTGGAAACGCTGGAACGCTTGAAGACAGCGTACCCGGATGCCAGCGTCGTGATGATTTCCGGGCACGGCAATATTGAGACTGCCGTCAAAGCTACGAAACTCGGTGCGTTTGATTTTGTCGAGAAGCCGTTGTCGCTCGATAAAACGGTGCTCGTCGTCAAGAATGCAATCAAGCGGCAGGAGTTGGAAGTCGCCAACACCGAAATGCGCGCCAAGCTCGAACGCGATTTTATGATGATCGGCAATTCCGTACCGATGCGTGCTTTGCGGCAACAAATCAGCTATGCCGCGCCAACCACTGGCCGCATGTTGATTTACGGCGAATCCGGCACGGGCAAAGAACTGGTCGCACGTGCCCTGCATGCCCGTTCGCTCAGAGCTTCACAGCCCTTTATTGAAGTGAATTGTGCGGCGATTCCCGAAGAGTTGATCGAGTCAGAATTATTCGGTCATGTCAAAGGCGCGTTCACGGGTGCAACCCAAGCCAAGCGCGGGAAATTTGAGCAGGCCGATAACGCGACGCTGTTTCTAGATGAAATCGGCGATATGAGTTTGCGCACGCAATCAAAGGTCTTGCGCGCGCTGGAAGAACAACGCTTTCAGGCCGTTGGTTCTGAGTCAACGATCAGCGTAGATGTGCGCGTCATTGCCGCCACGAATAAAAAGCTGGAAGCGGTGATCGAAAACGGTCTCTTTCGCGCCGACTTGTTCTATCGCCTGAATGTGATTCCGTTTGAGATTCCACCCTTGCGCGAACGATTGGAAGATGTGCCTTTGCTAGTTGACTATTTCAATCGGGAATTTTCGCTGGCCAATAAGCGCGAGCCAAAAGAATTCACGCCTGCTGCGATTGAGCGGATGCAAAGCTATAACTGGCCGGGCAATGTGCGAGAACTGCGTAATACGATTGAGCGGGTGATTATTATGCGGCTGGATACGCGCGTGGAGGCGGATGATTTGCCGATTTTGAGCGGCGATGCGCCGCCCGCTTCCAGCTATAATTTTGATTCGTATCGAGAAGCCGCTGACGCGTATGAGCGCGAATACATTACGCGCAAACTGGCGGAAACTGATGGGAATGTATCGCGGACGGCAGAGATTATGGGCATTGATCGCAGCCATCTTTACCGCCGCCTGAAAGCGCTCGGCCTCCATCCGAAAAGCTGAGCGTCCCAGGTTCTATGACAGCAACAATGACGAACAGGTCAAGCCACCATCCATCTTCCGCGACTCGCTCATCTCCACTTCAAGAACGGGCAAGCCCAGTTGTAACAATTTGGCTTTCAAATCTGGGAAGCCTGCCGCCATCACAAGGGAATCGTTGAGGCGCAAGCAATTCGCGGCATAGTCTTCGGCGGACAACGTCTCAATTTTCTGGTAGCACTGAAACTCAGGGCAGTTGGCGAATTGCCGCGTCACCACTATCGTGTCATTGCCAAGGTAACAAACGCCCGTTTTCAAATGCAGAATGTTGCTGGCCAAAACTGGAACCACCGCGTAAGCGTGTGGCTGTACGATGACGCGCAAGGCTGAAGCAGCTTGCCTTGTTGTGCGTGCAGATATACCGACGTAGAACGTCTTGCCAATCAGCATCACATCGCCGCCATCCAACGTCACCGCAGAGTCGAGAAACTTGAGCGTTCGATACTTTTTGAGCACGGGAATGAGCGCCGCCGTTTCGCCTCTTCTGCTCGCCGCGCCGGGATTCGCGATGACCGCGAAATCTGGCGTGATGAGCGCAGTGTCTTCGACAAAACAGCCATCGGGAAAGTTTTCGTCGGCATCGAGATCAAGGACTTCCAAGCCACAAGCCTTGAGTGTCGAGACATATTGTTCGTGCTGCGCAAGTGCGAGATCAAAATCTGGCGCGCCGAGATTTGCGGTGGTAATACCCTGACTAAAAGACCGCCCCGGTTTACGTGTAATGGCCAGTTTGTACTGCAATATCCCTCCTAAGTTGCGTTTTCTAACCTGCTCCTATAATTAAGACTCCTCAAATAAAGACGTCGGTCCTAACTTCTCTTTTAGAGTGCTTTTGACATCTCCGCCAGACAACGTAATAAGTATGCTGGCTGATTGTGGATATGCTTCTACCTCATCCATAATTTCTGTCCAAGCCTCACCAGGATGAGGGCCTTTAGTATCTATTGATGGGCCAATCACCTCGCCTTTAAAAGCACCATTGGAAAAACAGTATGAGCCGTTTAATAATGTTGCTTCGATTGAAGATCGGTATCGTCTCCAACGTCCCATAAGAGTAAAAAAAATTCTTTTGTCTTCTTCCCCTTCAGTACTGAGGTTCTGTTGCCAATTAGGCGGGAAAAAAGCTTCCTTCTGTTCGAGTAGCCTTCTGCCTTCTGCTAGTGAGCATTCTTCACCTTTACGAAATGCTTCCGCCAGCCCATCCAACATGGTTTGAGTTTCATTACAATCAGAAAGAGCAAATAGGTCATCCCACGTTTTATAGCCGGATTCTTTTAAATCGGTCTGCAATGACAGTTGTATAGTCGGGTGACAAACAAATTGATTAAAATATACAGCAAGGGGAATATCAGCAGGTTCATTTTGGTACAGCTTACAACAGGATATTTTATTAGCTTTTGCTTTAGCTATGGCAGGCGCAGTAAAACCCGTTCGACTATAGATAACACCCATATCAGCACAGGTAGAACGTACCTCGTCACAAAAAGTTCCAATGTCTCCAACGTGTAATTTTCTGCGATGATCCTTACAACTGACTAAGATCGAGAGCGGCCAATGCTCTCCGAATTTAGCATTGATCCAAACATCACATTGTCGTAGCTCACCCGTATCACGATCAGGAATTTGATGGTCAAATAAAACCTCAGCTTTTGGATCAAGCGTATTGGCGAAGGCATAAACCGCTTCTTCAAAATCACGTCCAGGTTTCGACATAAGCGTTCTTTTGTACTTGAACCTTCTAAAAAACCAGCTAGATATAGTGAGAGTTTACTTGTTCTTATCCTCCAAACACCCGCTCGAACACGCGATCAATATTCCTCAACCGCGTTTTGACATCGAAAGCGCGTTCGATTTTGTCGGGCGTGAGCAGTTTGGAAATGTCGGGGTCATTCGTGACCAATGCGCGGAAGTCCAGGCCGTTGTCCCACGAATGCAAGGCGTTGCGCTGCACCCAGTAATACGCCTCTTCCCGTTGGGCACCTGCGGCAGCCAACTCCAACAGCAATTGCCCCGAAAATACCAGGCCGCGCGTCAGATTCAAGTTCGCCAGCAATTGCTCTTCGTTGATGACCAATTTGTCCAGGAGGGAAGTCGTCTTCGCGAGCATGTAATCTACAGCAATGCACGCGTCCGGCAAGATCACGCGTTCCGCACCGGAATGCGAAATGTCACGTTCGTGCCACAGCGCATTGTTTTCGAGCGCCGTCATCGCATAGCCGCGCACAACACGCGCCAAGCCGCAGATGCGCTCCGACAAAATCGGATTGCGTTTGTGCGGCATCGCGGACGAGCCTTTTTGCCCGGGCTTGAAATATTCGTGTGCTTCGCGGACTTCCGTACGCTGCCAATGACGCACTTGCAACGCGAATTTTTCGAGCGACGAAGCGATGATCGCCAACGTGCAAACGAATTCGGAATAGCGGTCGCGCTGAATTACCTGCGTCGAAACGTTCGCGGGTTTCAAGCCGAGCAGGAAGCAGACGCGCTCTTCTATTTCCGGTTCCAGGTGTGCAAAGGTGCCGACCGCACCCGAAAGCTTGCCATAGCTCACGCCTGCGCGGGCGCGCGTCATCCGATCAATATCGCGGCGGATTTCCTCAAACCACAGTGCGAAGGTCATCCCCATCGTCGTCGGTTCGGCGTGTATGCCGTGTGTGCGGCCAATCATTGGCGTATCTTTGTACTCAAACGCTTTGCGCTTAAGCAGGTCACTCAAGGCTTGCAGCTTCTGAATGATCAAATCGCCCGCTTCACGCAGCAACAAGCCGTTGGCGGTGTCCACAACATCAGACGAAGTCAGCCCGTAATGTACCCAGCGTGCTTCGGGGCCAATGTTTTCGGCCAGATTCGTCGTAAAGGCGATGACATCATGATCGGTGGTTTTTTCCAGTTCGTGAATGCGCTCGACTGTGAATGCGGCTTTTTGCCGGATGACTTCCACAGCTTCCAGCGGAATCGCGCCGTCTTCGGCATTCGCCTGGCACGCAGCGATTTCGACTTCGAGCCATTTGCGATATTTATTTTCTTCTGTCCAGATGGCACCCATTTCGGGCAAGGTGTAGCGACTAATCATTGTTAAGTTGTTCCTTTTTACTGTACACGGTTATAAATTACTTTACCGTCAAAGACTGTCATAACCACGCGCGTCTTTTCAATTCAATTGGGCAAATTCTTCGGGCGATTTCGCCTCGCGCAACTGCACCGAAGCCAGCCCGGCTCCGCCGTTGAAAAAATGCACGTACGCGTCATTAAAGCCCGGCACGACGCGGCGGCCTTGCAAATCCAGCACGCGCGTTTGCTGGCCGATTAGGGAACGGATTTCCTTGCTTGCGCCCACCGCGATGATGCGATTGCCAAGTATGGCGATGGCTTCGGTTTCGGGCTGCTTCGCGTTTACCGTCCAGATTTTACCGTTGAGCAAAACCAGATCGGCGGTCGCCTGGCCTAAAACAGTCAACGAACACCAGAAACAAAACAATAGCCCCCAAACAATTAATCTCATTGCATGCTCCTTGTTTATTACTGCGTGATAGGTTAAATGCAACTTGAGCATATCACACCGGAAATTAAGTCCTAATGGCTTCTGGACAGGAGACACCATGCAAAACTTGAAATGGAACAACAAATTTGCCAAAGCCAAAATCGCCAAGGTCAATCGCCAGGCAACCGCGCAAAAGCTTTTGCAAATGGAAATGGAAAAGCTTCCGGTGGACGAACGATTGATCGTCGAACGCTTCATCAGTCGTGGCCGCATTGCCCGTAACATCATGCGTGAATTCGACGCACAATTGACCTTTGGCGAACGCCTCGCAGACAAGGTCGCAGCCGTGGGCGGAAGCTGGACGTTCATTGGTGGCTTTATGGCATTTTTGTTTGCCTGGATGATTCTCAATAGCATCGTGCTGGCCACGCGTTCGTATGATCCTTACCCCTTCATTTTGCTCAACCTCCTTCTCTCTTGCATCGCGGCGTTGCAAGCGCCGATCATTATGATGAGCCAGAAACGCCAAGCCGAAATTGATCGGCTGCAAGCGCAAAACGATTATGAGGTAAATATCAAAGCAGAACTTGAAATCCTGCAACTACACGAAAAGATCAACCAATTGCGTGAACAGGATTGGGTGGGGTTGTTAGATTTACAGCAACAACAAATCGAGTTGCTGCAAAAAGTGGCGGCGCAGTGTTCACCCCAAAAGACTGAATAAGCTCAACCGATGCGCTGCAAGCGTTCGTCAAGATCGGCCAAGACGTAGGTGCCGCGTGACGGAGAAACAGCAAATCCCTCTTTGACCAACGCCTGATTGCCTAGCCCTGCATCAGGCCGCGACAAGCCTGTGACGCGGGCTAATTCGCCTGGCACGGTCATCCCCGCGCTCGTCAAAAAACAGCGCGCGATTTCGCGGAAGGCAAGGTGGCGCTCTATCTTGGCTTTGAGTTGGTCAGCAAAGCGAATTTCCGCTAAGGTCCAGATGTAGGTGAACTTGGGTTCGTACACGACTTCACTGGGAATGACAATCATCGCCGCCTGCAATTCGTCGAACGCTTTACTAAATTGTTTGCGGTCGTTGATGCCAGAATCATTACGCAAATCAAGGCTGGCGGATTCATATTCTTTGCGCAGGGCTTTGAGAATGGCGCGCGCATTCGTACTCAGGCTGGTTTTCTCCTCGGTTTTTCTGACGCCCCCAATGGCATAGAAGTAAGGCACCAAACGCGGAGCCACAAATAGCGTCCGTCCTTTTAGCAACTTGCCATAATAAACTTTGCCGCGCCGGATCACGTCATCCTTCAGCAACCAGGTCTGAGAAGCTTCTGGGTCTTTCTGGACGTTGTGCGGCATGACGGCATCGCGGCGTCCGCAGACGGCGACATAGAGCGAAGGGCCAGACTTGCGGGAGTCCGTGAGAGAATTGGTAAAACCAACGCCTTCGACAAATGCTTCAGCTTGCTGCACTGTTTCCACGCGTCGCGTCGGATCGCGTTGCCAACAATGGTCGCGGTAAACTTCGATTTCAGGCGGAAGCATAGGGGCAAGACGGCAGGTTATAGTTTAGGCGGAGGTGAATTAACCGAAACAAGAATGGAATAAATGTGGTATTTCCCCTCAATCTGACCTGGCACCAGGGCATACGTGTAGGTTTTGTTGTTCTCCCGGTATTTGTACCATTTGAAAATCGAACTGGGGGGAACCCCCGCCACTTCGACGACCTTCAGCGGGGATTCGTAGATTTCCTTGGCGAGTTCTGTAAGTTCTGTATAGCTGGCGGCTGAACTCATGGCTTTGGCGAGCAGCGTGTCATAGCGTTGTTTTCGTGTCGCAGCCACTTGCGCACGGTGTTCAAGTTCGGCAGTCTTCTTTTGCAGCTCGTCGTTGGTTTTCTTGAGTTGGTCTTGCAGTTGTGTAATCTTCGTACGTGAATCTGTAACCTCGTTGCGATTTGTTGCGTACAGGTAAAAGAAAAAGCCAGCAATGGCTACGCCTACGGCACAGGCAATGGAAGTCCAAACGGCAACCATTTTCAGCAGGGCGCGTTTTTCGGTTTCAATCTGGATGGTTTGCCGACGAACCATCTCGATTTCTTGCTGGTTATACATACATTCCTCGTCGGTTCCAGGAAGCTACTTCATTTTTATCGCTAACAAGAGCTTACTGGATTCGTTACTCTGGATACCGCTTGTCTGAGAGAATCTAGCGCCAGATGCAGCGCACACTTATCTTACATGGTAGTCCAGCAAGTGCAAGAGTTATTTCCGTACGGTATAATGTCTCGCTTTATTTTGTGTTTTGACGAAGATTAATTTTACTCTTAACTGAATAATCCAATGTCCCGATTGATTAAAAACTTATCCATCTTGCGATTCAGCCTTATTTTATTACTACTCATCCCCTCCCTCTGGCTGATGGCCTGTAAATCTAACACACCGCCCAATGCTAATGCGCAAGGACCTGGCGGCGGTGGGCGTGGTGGCGGGCGTGGTGGCGGCGGCAGCGAAGCATTACCACCGAGAAATATCCGATTAGTGCAGGCAACTGATCGAAACTTAACACAAGTCGTCACGGCGACTGGAACGCTGGTCGCAGATGAACAGGCGTCGCTCAGCTTTCGCATCGCAGGACGGCTGGCGCAACTCTCCATTGACCTCGGCAGCATCGTTCGGCAAGGCCAGCCGATAGCCAAAATCGAACCCAATGATTTCAAGCAACGCGTAGACGCCGCCGAAGCTGCGCTCCAGCAAGCCCGCGCACGTTTGGGATTATCGCTTTCAGGGAGCGATGATCGCGTCAATGCGGAGAATACTGCCACTGTCCGGCAAGCCCGCGCGTTGTGGGATTCTACGCGCGCTATTCGAGACCGAACACGGCAATTAGTAACACAGGGCATTCAGTCGAAAGCGGAACAGGACCGGGTAGAATCGGATTATAAAGTGGCGGAGAGTCGGTATCAGGACGCTCTGGAAGAAGTGCGCAACCGCCAAGGTTTGCTGGCACAACGCCGTTCCGAACTTGATCTCGCCAAGCAGCAGTTGGAATACACCACTCTGTATGCTCCATTTGCAGGTGCGATTCAAGAGAAACGAACCTCCGTCGGCGAATATCTGGCGACGGGTACGCCCATTGCCACCTTGGTTCGCCTGCATCCCTTACGCATGCGTGTGGAAGTTCCCGAACGCGAATCCGTTGGCATTCGACCAGGCCTCAGCGTGAAAGTCACGATGGAAGGTGACAGCAACACATATTCTGGTCGCGTGGCGCGCCTCAGCCCGGCTTTTCAGGAAGCCAGCCGAACTTTGATCGTCGAAGCCGAAGTGGACAATCAACATAGTCGGCTGCGTCCCGGTTCGTTTGCCAAAGCAGAGTTGCAAACCACCTCCAGCAAATCCGTTGTCACTATTCCGGCGACGGCGCTCGTGACCTTCGCAGGTATCCAAAAAGTGTTTCTGGTCAAAGATGGCAAGGCGATTGAGCGGTCTGTAATTATCGGTCATAAACAAGACGATTGGATCGAAATCGTCGAAGGATTAACGCCAGGGGAAATGATCATTGATGACCCGAAAAATTTAGTGGGTGGCCAACCGGTGATTATTCAGAAATAATGATTCTTCAATAAATCTTATGCAAAAGCTCGCTGAAATTTGTATCAAACGTCCGGTGTTTGCGGCAATGATTATTTTGTCGCTGGTGGTTGTTGGAGCGCAAAGTTACTTCAAGCTTGGCGTAGATCGTTTTCCCTCAATTGATATTCCGACTGTTTATGTCAACACCTCGCTGCCTGGCGCGTCGCCCGAAGAATTGGAAGCTTCTGTTATTGCGCCGATAGAAGAAGTGGTGAATACCGTCGAAGGCATTGAACAAGTGCGGTCTATTTCGCGGCAGGGAAGTTGTTTTACCATTATCACATTTGATCTGAAGCGCAACATTGAGGATGCCACGCAAGACATCCGTGATCGTCTGGCTACGGTGATTCGTCAACTTCCGCCCGGCACCGATCCGCCCGTTGTGCGCAAATCTGACAACGACTCCCAACCTGTTATCATGATTGCTTTGTCTGGACCACGTACGCCCCGTGAGTTGCGTGAAATTGCAGAAAATCGCGTCAAAATTGAGGTTGAACGCGCATTAGGTGTCGGCGAGGTTTCAGTCTATGGTGGGTTAAAGCGGGCGATCAATATTTGGGTAGATGCGGATCGGCTGGCAGCGTACAAACTTCCGATCACGCAAGTGCGCCAGGCACTGGTGCGGGGGAATTCTGATATTCCAGGTGGCAATGTGGATGCGGGACGGCGCGAACTGGTACTCAGAACGATGGGGAAAATTACAGACCCACAAGAGTTCAATGATTTGATTGTAGCGAATATCAATGGCTTCCCGGTACGGATTCGGGATATTGGACGCGCCGAGGACGGCTCCAAAGAAGAGCGGACAGTGGCGCGGTTGAATGGCGTGCCTTCGGTCACGATAGGCGTAATTCGTCAATCCGGCTCAAACACAGTAGCAGTGATTGAAGATGTGAAGAAGCGGCTGGAAACCGCCAAGAGTCAACTCCCTGCTGATCTGCATTTGGAGGTCATTCAAGATCAATCCCGATACATTTACAGCGCCCTACACGAAATCAATACGCACCTGGTGTTGGGCAGTATTCTCGCTTGCTTAGTTGTGTTCCTTTTCATGCGTTCATGGCGAGCGATGGTGATTGCAGGCATTGCGATTCCGACTTCAGTGATCTCTACGTTTGGCATGATGCGGGCGCTAGACTTTACGCTAAACAGCGTCACAATGCTGGCGCTCGTGCTGATGGTCGGCATCGTGATTGATGATGCCATTGTCGTGCTGGAAAATATTTTCCGCTTTGTCGAAGAAAAGAAGATGGAGCCGATGGAGGCGGCGCGGGAAGCCACCAAAGAAATTGGGCTGGCAGTCATGGCCACGACCTTCTCGCTAGTCGTGATCTTTTTGCCCGTCGGATTTATGTCTTCGATTTCTGGGCGATTCTTGTATCAATTCGGTATCACTGCCGCCGTGGCGATTTTAGTCAGCCTGTTGGTGTCCTTTACGCTTACCCCCACGATGAGCGCGCGCTTGCTGAGAAAAGAAGATGTGCAAGGGGGCGGCGACCACAACTCAGCTTCTCGTAAAGGATTTTACCGATTTATTGATGGCACCTATACATGGTTGTTGCGCTTAGTGATGCGGCATCGGTTCCTTGTGACCGCTCTTGCCCTCCTGGTCGTTTATTCCTCCGGGTATTTTTATAGGCAAGTGCGGCAGGAATTTGTGCCGTCCAATGTAGACGAAGGTGAATTTCAGGTAAGCCTGGATGCCCCAGAAGGTACAAGCCTCCTGGCCATGAATGAAGCCCTGCAGATGGTCGAAGCAGATCTCAAAACCTTACCGGAAATCAGGTTGATGCTGGCTTCTGTTGGAGCTGGCGGCGGCGGTAGCGGTTTTGGTTCGGTCAATAACGCTAATATTTATATTCGTCTCGCTCCGCACGAAGAACGCACAGTCAATTTCGATAAGTTTTGGGCGGGGCTTAAGCGTGGCGAGCCAGGGGCTGTCTTCAAAGGCAATTATACTGCCCGTGACGTCATGCAAAAGATTCGGGTGATGCTACGCAAATATACGCATCTGCGCCCTTCGGTGCGTAACCCTCAGTCAATCAATCTTGGCAGTGGCCCATCGGATTTTGACTTTAGTTTAAAGGGGCCGGATTTGATGACTTTGTATCAAAACGCGACTCAAATGCGCGAATGGGCAGGGAACAATGGGATTTTAGACCCGGACGTTACGCTGAAGCTTGATAAGCCAGAATTGCGCGTCAATGTGGATCGCGGGCGCGCAGCGGATTTGGGGGTGGACACAACAGACGTGGCGACGGCTTTGCGTTTGATGGTGGGTGGTGATGATCGTGTCTCGCGTTTTTACGATGCCTCCACCAACTTCGATTACGACGTCGAGTTACGCTTACAGCAAGGCGACCGCAACGATCAGGAAACCATTCAACGGTTGTTCGTGCCTTCCTCGAAAGTAGGCTTGGTGCGATTGGATAACCTCGTAACCCTGGAACGCTCAACCGCGCCTTCGCGTATTGACCGACAGGATCGTCAGCGTGTTGTGAGCGTGCGTGGTTCCGTAGCGCCCGGCTATGGCCTCGCGGATCGCATGAACGCCTTCCGCGCGGAGTTTGCGAATTTGAAACTGCCTTCGAGTTATAGCTATTCGATAGGCGGACGCGGACGTGAACTGGAACGCACATTTAGCGAATTCATTCTCGCCTTTATGTTGTCCGTGGCGTTTATGTACATGATCCTGGCGTCGCAATTTGAAAGCACCATCCATCCCGTGACAATCTTGCTAAGCCTGCCCTTGGCTGTGCCCTTTGCTATGTTGTCGCTCTGGCTTACCGACAACACTTTGAATTTGTACTCCGCGCTTGGCATCCTGGTGTTGTTCGGCGTCGTGAAGAAGAATTCGATTTTGCAGATTGATCATACCCTGAATTTGCGTCGCCAAGGGATGGAGCGGCACGAAGCAATTATTCAGGCAAATCGGGATCGCCTGCGTCCGATCTTAATGACGACCCTCGCGTTGGTGGCGGGGATGATGCCGCTCGCACTTGGTTCTGGCCCTGGTGCCGAAGAACGCCGTTCCATTGCCATCGTCGTGATTGGCGGGCAATCTTTGTCGTTGCTGCTGACGCTGCTGATGACGCCAGTCGCCTATTCACTGTTCGATGACATCACCGAAGCGCATTGGTGGCATAAGCTGGTTGGATTCTTTAGGAAAAAGAAAGCCGTTGCTGATCCAAATGAGTTGAAAAAACTCCCAACGGTAAGCGAATCGCAGCTAAAATCCGGGGATTGAAGATTCAATCCCTATCACGTAAGATCACCATCCGTGAGTAGTATTAGGCGGAGGAAATCCATGTCTGTTATCGCTGAAATCGAAACCGCACTTGATCCCGAAAAGGAATACGAAATTGTTAATGGCCAACCGGAGGAAAAAGAAATGGCTGGTGCATTGCATAGCGGAGTCGGCACGCGACTGATTATTGAATTGGGGTATTACTGCAAAATACACAAACTCGGTGCAGTTTATGGCGCAGATGCTACCTTTCAAATCGGGATCAATGAACGCTTGCCGGATGTTTCTTTCATTTCTGCCGCGCGCCTCCCAAAAGTAGGCGAGCCTACCACTAAATGGATGATGGTTCCTGATCTTGCGGTTGAGATTGTTTCTCCCAATGATTTGTATGGCAAAGTCACGAGCAAAATCCGGGACTATCTGGCGGCTGGCGTCAAAGAAGTCTGGTTGATTGAGCCAGAATTGAAAATTATCACGTTGTACCGCTCGCTCACCAATTTCACCGTCCTCACGGAAGACGACGAATTAACCTGCGAAAACCTATTGCCTGGCTTTCGGCTTAAGCTGAGCGAGATTTTCCAGTTGCCCAATTTTAATTGACCTTGCCCCCCTGCTTGAAGTACGCCCTTCCTATCACTCATAATGACCCACCCTCAGGAATTCGTTTTGACAAAAAGGAGACACGTGATTATCAAACGCGTTACGTTCAAATTTGCCGCTCTTTTCCTGCTGCTTGTTACGAGCTATGCCTTTGCCAAACCGGAGTGGCAACAGAAGACGCTCAAGAACGGGTTGCAAGTCATCGTCATCGAAAACCATTCCGTGCCGCTGGTTACGGTCGAACTCGCCGTCAAGAATGGTTCGTACACTGAACCACCGGAATTCAATGGTCTCTCGCATTTGTACGAACACATGTTCTTTCAGACCAACGAACGTTCGCAGGCCGAAGGATATCTGGATAAAGTCAGCGAGGCGGGTGCGCAATACAATGCCACCACGAGAGAAGAAGTTGTCAATTATTACTATACGGCGCTCAAAACAGGGTTGCGCCCCGTGATGACTTTTATGCGGGACGAATTGCGCTATCCGCTCTTTGATAAAGCGGAGTTAGACCGGGAAATTCAGGTGATCCTGGATGAATTTTCGCGCCACGAAGCGAATCCTTATTTTTTCCTCGACGAGGCCATGAAGCAGAAGCTCTGGTATAAGTATTTTTCGCGCAAAAATGTCATCGGTGACCGGAAGGTGATTGCAAGTTGCACACCGGAAAAGATGCGGGTCATTCAGCGTAAGTACTACCTCCCGAATAATACGGCGCTGGTCGTGGCTGGCGATGTCAACGCTGAGGAAATCTTCAAGATGGCGGAAGAATTATATGGCGATTGGGCAGCGGGCGAAGACCCGTTTCTCAAGAACCCTTTAGTCCAGCATCCGCCGCTCCTCAAAGATGAGGCAGTAATTGTCACACAACCGGTGAATGCCGCCACGATTAGGATTAGCTATCATGGCCCTTCCACTGATACAGATGCAGCAGCCACCTACGCAGCAGACGTATTTTCCTTTGCGCTACGGCAGCAGGATTCAAAGTTCTATAAAGCTCTCGTTGACAGCGGGATCACGACGGGTACCGCCATGGGCTACTACACACAACGCAATGTCGGCCCCATTGAGTTCACTGCCCAAACCACCCCAGATAAACTCAAGGCTGCGCTCAAGGCGCTCAATGCTGAAATCGCCAAGCTTGATGCGCCGGATTACATTACGAACGAACAACTGGAAAGCGCCAAGACGCTTTTGGAAGCGGACGGCATTTTCTCCCGTGAGAAGCCTACTGAATATGGTCACACCATCAGTTTTTGGTGGGCGAGTTCGGGCCTGGATTACTTTGCGAACTATATTGAAAACTGTCGCAAAGTTACGAAGGCGGACATTCAACGTTACGTGCAAAAATACATTAAAGGAAAAAAACGCGTCGTCGGAGTGATCCTCGCTGAGGCTGAGAAAAAGCGGATTGGATTAACCGAACAGGACTTGCTGGTGAAGTAGTTCATGAATTTTAAGGCTCAAATGAAACATCTAAAATTTCTGGTTGTTATTTGTCTGTTATTTTCTGCTTTGGCGCGCGCACAAACGCCCGTTCCTGCCCCTGCCAGCAAGCTTGGAGCAGCGAATGAGGCAACGACTGAATTCACCACCGCTAATGGCTTAAAGGTCATTCATCGCTACGTGGCAAGCAACGAGGTCGTCGCCACGCGCGTGTACTTCCGAGGTGGTTCGCGCAATATTACCGAGAAAAATGCTGGCATTGAGACATTGATGTGGGAAGTCGCGCAACTTGGCACTAAGAATTTTACCAAGAGCCAGATCAATCGGGAAAAAGACCGAGTCGGCACGATTATCTCGGCGGGGAGCGGATACGATTTCAGCGTGATTCCCAGCATTTGCATCCGCAAACATTTTGACCGCACATGGAATCTACTCACGGATATTGTGCTCAATCCCACCTTTGATGAAAAAGAAGTAGCGCTGGAAAAAGCGAAGCTTATCAATGCCCTCCGCCAGGAAGATGATGATCCAGAAAACCAAGTCGAATCGCTCAGTAACAGGCTGCTGTACACAGCACATCCCTACAACAATCGCCCGTTCGGAACCATCGAAACCATCAATAAGTTCACGGCGGCAGATTTGAAGGCATATCATCCAACCCAACTCATGACCTCGCGGATGTTACTCGTCATCGTTGGAAACGTCACCTTAGAGGAAATCAAACGCAAGGTCGAAGCAAGCTTTGGTAAGCTCCCTCGTGGAGATTACAAACCTGTTCAGCCGCCCAGTTTCCAAAACACTGAGAAGGCAGAATTGCAGGTCATAGATAAAGCCGTACCCACCAATTACATTCGGGGTACGTTTCCGGCCCCCTCCATCGGAGACCCGGATTATCCCGCGGTGATGGTAGTTCAGGAAATTCTCAAGGTGCTTTTCCATCGAGAGGTGCGGGATAAACGCAACTTATCCTATGCGCCAGGATTTGATTTATCTACACAAGCCGCGAACTCAGGGGCGATTTCTGTGTCTACGCCCAAACCGAACGAAGCTATCCAGGTGATGTTTGATCAAATTGAATTTTTGCAACGAAACATTCTTCAGTCAGAAGCCCTTGGCGGGCTGGTCACGGGTTTCCTCACCACCTACTATCGCAATCTGGAGACTAATGATTCGCAAGCCGCGCGCCTGGCTGAATATGAATTGTTGGCAGGCAATTGGCGCAAGTCCTTGACGTGGCTTGACGATGTCGCCAAAGTCAAACCAGAAGACCTGAATCGTGTCGCAAATAAATATCTGCGAAATTATCGTTTTGCTGTTGCCGGCCCTGTGAAGGAATTTGATCGGGAGCTGTTTTTGTCGAGGTGAGGCTAAATGTACAGCAAACCTTCCAGTTTGCTGGTGACTCTCGCAACGGTTAATTCATCAACACATCAGTAAACTGGAAAGTTTGCTGTACATCTTCATTACCACTCAAAAAGGCACCCTATGACCCCCATGAAAAAACTCATTCTCGCCACCATTTTCATCGGACTCACGATCTCACTTAATGCCTGTGATTCCAACCCAACTACAGAAACGGCGTCTACCTCCCCAGCGGACTTTGCCAAAAAATTACAGGAAGACCTCATCAAAGCTAAACCCGGCAGCGTGATTGAAATTCCCGCCGGGAAGTTTAATTTCGAGAAGACGCTTTCGCTCAATATTTCCAAGGTCACGATTCGCGGCAAAGGCATGGATAAAACGATTCTGTCCTTCTCCAGGCAATCTAAAGGCTCCGCCGGAGTGATGGTCAAAGCTGATGATTTTGTGATTGAAGATTTGGCGATTGAAGATGCTGCAGGTGATGCCCTTAAAGTCGAGAACAGCAACAACGTCACGATGCGGCGCGTGCGCGTTGAATGGACGAACGGCCCGAAAGAAACGAATGGCCCGTATGGCCTCTATCCCGTGACCTGCAAAAATGTACTGATCGAAGACTGCGTAGCGATTGCCGCCTCAGACGCGGGCATCTACGTCGGGCAATCGGATGGCGTGATCATGCGCCGCAACCGTGCAGAGAAGAATGTCGCAGGCATCGAAATCGAGAACACTAAAAATGCAGACGTCTATGACAATATTGCGACGAATAACACTGGCGGCATTATGGCCTTCAATTTGCCCGATCTGCCGGTGCAAGGCGGTGGCAATGTGCGCATCTATAACAACAAGATCACCGATAACAACACACCTAACTTCGCGCCCATCCAGTCAAATCGTAGCAGGCTTACCCACCGGAACCGGCATACTTGTGATGGCGATCAAGAACGTCGAGGTTTTCAAAAACACGATCAAAGATAATCACACAACAAACATCAACATCGTTCGTTTCAGTGGCAAAGATGACAAAACACCAGACCTCAGCAAATACAATCCGTATACGTCGTCGGTGTACATTCACGATAACGAAATTTCCGGTGGCGGGTCGCAACCAGATGTGCGATTGCCGCAGATTGCGGCGCTGGCCAAAGCGATGGGCGGCAAGTTCTCCGACATTCTGTATGATGGCGTGATTGAGCCGAAAGCTGGCAAACCCGGCACTGCGGCTGAGGCGAAAATCTGCCTGGAAAATAACGGCGCGATCACCTTCTTGAATTATGACGCGGGTAATGGGTTCAAGAAAATTGTCAAAGACGTGAACGCCTATAAATGTTCGTTGCCCGCCCTCGCAGCGATCAATCTACCGAACTCAGGAGGCAGCGGAGGCGGGTTGTAATGAAACTGCGCCGCCTCAAGCTGTCGGTATTACTTTTCGTCATCGCCTTTTTCTCTGTAACCTGTAGCAGGTTTTTCGGCTCAGAGGTACGTTCCTTCGTTACCGAACCTTTTCCCACCAAGCTTTCTGAATGGCGCTTATTTCTGAGCGGGCTGATGCCGAACAAAGGCGTCGTGCCGTATGATCTGAACACGCCGTTGTTTTCTGATTACGCCAGCAAATACCGCACGATCTGGATGCCAGAAGGCACTACGGCAACATACAACAACGATGATGTATTTGATTTTCCTGTCGGCACGGTCATTACGAAAACATTCGCCTTCCCTGATGCCAGCGGCAAAGAAAAGCTTATCGAAACACGCCTCCTTGTTCGCGCCCAGGACGGATGGAAAGGCTTGCCGTATGTTTGGAATGCCGACCAAACAGACGCGATCCTTGAATTAGCAGCCAGCCCAGTGCAAATTTCTTTTACCGATGCGTCTGGCAAAAAGCAGGACTTCAGTTACAGCATCCCGAACGTCAATGAGTGCATTCATTGCCACGAAAACAACAAAGCGTTGATGCCCATTGGCCCGAAAGCCCGCAACCTCAACCGCGACTATCCCTACACCGAGGGGAAGGCCAATCAACTCGATTACCTGACCAAGGTCGGCTATCTGAAAGGCGCGCCGACGCCAGACCAAGCCCCCAAGGTTCCCGTTTGGAATGATCCAACTACAGGCTCCCTCGCCGCCCGCGCCCGGGCTTATTTAGATAACAACTGCGCGCACTGCCATCGCAGCAGTGGCGTTGCGGGGTACACCGCATTTTTATTGGATTACAACGAAACTGATCCGCGCAAGCTTGGTTTTTGCAAATTACCCAATTCTGCTGGGTACACTGGAAATCGCCCCTTCGATATTGTGCCCGGCAAACCGCAGGAATCCATTTTGCTCTATCGCATGGAATCCACGCGTGCCAAAGAAATGATGCCAGAAATCGGTCGCAGTGTTCTCCACGAAGAAGGCATTGCCTTAGTCCGTGAGTGGCTGGCCTCATTGCAGGGTGGCTGTACAAAGCAGTAGCAATAGGAAAAAGAATAGTCAGGCTGAATCTAAATGAAAACGGCTTCATTGCTAAGCCTGTAATTAATCGAAAGATTAGTGGGTAAGTAGAACTCGCTTTTCGTCTTTCGTCCTCAAGGACTATGTCCACAGTCGCCCGTCAAAGCTGAATGGTGTCGGCGGACTGAATTTTGAGACGTGTGAAATCAGGATGGCGCGGGTTGATGAGGTAATTGAACTCCGTTTCGATAATGACTGATGGCACAGCCAACACCATTGATGAGGCCCGTTTTAGCCAACCGAGCCCAGGTCTTGCAACTCAGCTAGGCGCCGGATCGGTTTGCCAATCGGTGGGCAAATCCTGGACGCGGAAGGTTTCGATTTTGAGTCGTGGCGGGATTTCGGCGGCAAGCGCAACAAATTCAAACGGCGGAATAGGAACGCGATGATGCACTAAGACTTCTAATGCAGCCAAGGATAAAGTGGCGGAGGTGTATACCATCGGCAGCCCTTTATGGTTCCAGCGCCCTCCATAAAGCCGTGCGCCTTCGCCATCAAAGGAGCGGGTCGCGTGTCGTGCGCGACATAAGCGCCAGACCTGCATCAGCTGTACACTCCATGCTCAATGCGTCCCAGAATATCCGCTACTCGTTGTGCGCCTTCATCCGTATCCAGTAAAAAGAGTGGTGTCACAGCCCCAAGGCCGGAATCGATTCTTTTAGCCAACGTTCAGCAGCCTCGGCCGAACCTAACACCTCTTCGGCCCTGGCGGCGATGCGTGCGACACGATACAAGCGATCTGATTCGGACTTATTCAAGACCTGTTCGACTTTGCGCCGCGCGAAGGTACGTTCCGAAATGTCGATCAGATACTGGATTTGCGCCTGTGTGATTTGATAGCGTTGCTGTAAGGCCTCTAAGGCCGAGAAGCGAAAGCCTGCACGGACGGGATCTTGTAACGAAGTGGTTGATTGTCCGCGTTTCAACCCCAGGGCTTTGGCGCCGCCCAGCACTTCGATAATGTGTTCTTGCGTTGTCACTAAGGTTACTCCTTATGTATTCGTTCTTTGGCAGGAGAATACTGCCAAATGGCAAAAGAACGCAAGTGGATAATGGGGGGTCTGTCTTCGGGGTGCAATCCCTTGTTTGGTCATCAAGGCTTCTTGGATGATTCATCGGCCTGTGGCATTGTCAGATGAGTTGCTCTTGCCTGGCAAGCTAATACTGAACGAAGGAACATAGAACCGGCGGTTTGACCAATAGGAGGACTGAATTGGAGGGCAATGATCAATAGGTGCGCACCAATTGGCACTGAGGTTAATTATCGTCAACCGAATCTTACTTTGAATGTATCCTTGAAAGTGTCCAAAAAGCGAAACGGGCATCACTGCGATGCCCGTAACTTATTGATTTAATTGGTGGCCAGGGAGGGAGTCGAACCCCCGACACACGGATTTTCAGTCCGTTGCTCTACCAACTGAGCTACCTGGCCGCAAAAAGCGATGCGGTATGGTACTGAGCACAGGGAATACTGTCAACCCACCAGAAATCTTTCTTGGATAAATTTTGCTTGTCTATCCAGATGCTCACAAAAAAAGGGCTAGGATTTAATCCTAGCCCTTTTTCGCTTTTACTCTCTAACAGACCAGACTGTGCTTAGCAGACTGGGATAAAGACCGGGATTTGCAGGTGGGGTCTTGGACACCAGCTACTCCTGCATGTACCATTCGAGTGAAGTCCAGTGGCAGTCTTATGCAAGGTGCGAATACCGCTCCACGCATTTGTCGCACCACCAGCAATTCGCGGGGTCAGAATCAAGCCAACGCCTCCCAGCACGTTGAACTTCAACGAACCAGATCGGCCTTGACCGGTTGGTCCAATTAGAACATCTAAACCACCCGGAACACGCGGGGCGCTACGGGTAATAACCGCACGGCAAAGGCAGGTACCAAGTCAGGAAGCCTTGGAAGCTACCAAATTTTTCATCCTGGTTGAAGGCCTGACCTGTACCCAACCTGGGCGCAGCCTGTCAGAGCACCAGAGGAAAGATTTCCTACCAAACCAGCAACCACAATGCGCTGACCAACAATATCAGTGGGATGTTGGATTTCCACCGCAAACTGCGTGGGAACTTGATCATAGTCCGTTGCCCCAGCGAAGGGAAGCAGTACCATCACCATTGTCTAGCCCGAGAACAGTACCGGTGTCACGCCGGTCGTTACAGACTTCTCCGAAAGCTTCAGCGCCATAGTTACCTTCATACGTGTTGCCAGCGCACACCTGTTAGATCGTTCACAAAGGCGTTCCCGATCAAAACGTTGTTGGCCATTGGCTGTCCATTGGCATCCACCGCCACAGCAATGACGTACCCAGAATTATCTGGGTCATATTCTGACGTCTTGAAGGTAGCCGTCGCATTCGGTGTTAAGCAAACAAACAAATCTGCTTGTGTACAAGTAGCGCCGTTCAGCAGGAAAATGTGTACGCGAGCAAGATTGGCTAGTTGTTGTGCTGCATTGCCAAGGTATCCTGAGGTATTGGTAATGGAAATTCGAGTATCGCTCTTGATCTGACCGGTACTCGAAATATAGTACGGATAGACCAACACAGAGCCAGCTTTTTGATCACTGACTTGCGTGTTTACTGGAGGTGTTTGAGCCATTGCCAGCGCAGAAAATACTACGAGAGTTGTTAACGCTAATATTAAACGTGTGAGTTTATGTGAGGTTCGCATTCGAGTTTCTCCTTAAAATTTCGAATTAAGTCCTTGTTTGTTCCGCTTCGTCGCAGGGAAGGAACAAGGAAGCATTTTCCTTGTTCCTTCGTACAATTAATGTTGCAACTACAACTGCTGGTATTTGCGGCAGAGCAGGACGGTGGCAGATAGACCGGAATCGTCAACTGAACACCAAATCGGCGAATCGATGCAATTCGTCGTTGAATCGTGAACAACTGCCGCGTACATACAGTTTACGTACAGCTTAGCCAGTTGTTGCGACTCTGAGTGCGTTAACATTGGTCTTATGCAACGTGCGGATACCACTTGTAGCCTTTGTGACAACACGAGGAGTCATGATGATACCAACAGCCGCTGTGACGTTGAAGGACATCGTTCCCACGTTACCAGAAGGAATCAGAACGCCTATTCCGCGCGGCACGCGAGGATTGACGCTATCAATCGTACCCATTGATTGGCACCGGCCTGTAATGAAGTTAACGAAGCTGCCAAACGGAGATTCATTACCATTTACCACAGTACCGGTTCCCACCTGTGCGCCACCACTGGTACTGGCTGTATTAAGGTTACCGCTCAAACCGACCGTAATAATCATTTGACCAGGAACATCAACAGGGCTTTGGACTTCTACTGCAAAGCGATTCGGCGCAAAATCGTAGCCGCCACCATTTAATTGGAAGGTTCGAATATCAGCTAGCGGCACCTGGAGCAAGAGCTACGCCTAGTCAAGATTCGTATCCCGCGAATAGCAGAAAGTTGGTGGACCAGTTAAGTTCAATGAAGCGGTTGTACCGCCATCATCGTAGAGGCCTGGAACATAACCATTACCATTATATCCATTTGGCGAGACGAAACTACCTTGCCCAGCTATCATAACGGCAAGCTGGATCATTTGCTACTACGGCTGTACACTGCTGGAACGTCACCCGTAAGGAGTTATAGCAGCATTTGTTGCAGTACCGATGGTTCGGCTGTATTGCTGTAAGCAGTAAACGATTCCGCACCGTAGTTGCCAACATAAGCTGCCGTCTGTCACAAACGCATTTCCGATCAGGACATTGCGTTGTGCCGGTTTGCCAGGTCATCAACTGCCACAGCTAAAATCCACCCTTTGGGAGTCGCCGGGTCGAAGTCAGAAGCTTTCAATTGCATGCTGGCATTGGGCGTCAAGCAGATGAATTGATCGGCTTGTGTACAACCAGCGCCTTCAATAAAGAAGATGTGAACAAGCACAGCAAATGAGGGGAAGTATTGGTGATCGTAACCCAGGTGTTTGCACCCGTGACCAAATTCGAGGTGTAGTATGAATAAACTAACATTGAGCCAGGCTTTTGATCACTGACCTGCACCTGTGCGGGCGGATCAACAAGTTGCTCCCAGCAGGAGCATTATGCCGCCTAGTTCGTAATAGCATTTTCATTGTTCCAGTTGCCACGGAAACCCGGAGGCTGCGGAGCGGGGAAATTCTGTCCCGGAAAGGCTGTACCGCCAGGAGGGGTAACGCAGCATGACTCGCTGCCGTGGGATCGGTACCAGGGCCGCACCACTATTAAAAGTACCTTGTGCAAAAAGGGAAGTTGCTAATGCCATCAGCGACATTAACGCTAAAACCAGACGTGTGAGTTTATGTGAGGTTCGCATTCGAGTTTCTCCTTGAATTTCGAATATAATCGTTTTGAGTTAACCAGGTCAGATAGCTATTCCGATAAAATCCTGCTGCCATGCCGATTGCGGATAAGCGAAAAAGGCAATCGGTCTAACAAAGGATTTCGTCCGCCCCGCAACAACCTGAAAGATAAATTCAGGAAGCACGGGTCAGTTGAAAGCTAATGACCAGCGATTGAGATTCCAGTGAGAGAGAGTAAAAGCTAGACAGTTAAGGTCTATGACTGTAAAAGTCCGTGAAAAAATTTGCCGGAAAGATTAACGAAGCTTCGAGGTAGTTGAAGTTGCCGGATGTGAGGAAGATTCGTTAACGGACGGAGTTTACCGCTTTTCGTGACAGAGTCAATAGCTTTTTTTAACTTTTAGTAAAAATCTGCGGGAATTAAACATATCTTCTAGGGTTTAATGCAGAAATGCAGAACAAAGTTTCCAGTTTGCGCATGTTCCTTTAATCGTTACCTCGTTGTGACCAGAGCAAACTGGAAAGTTTGCTCTACATTTGCTCTACACTTTTAGGAAAAATTCCTTGATCTGTACGGCGGTGCGATTATACCTGGGAAGCGGTTGCTGCCATCCTTGCAATCGCATATTCCATGTGTTAGCCTTTTGAAACTAAAGGGTCAGCAATTTGCACCTCGTTAAATACTGAAAATACAGTGGTTTAGCAGTAAACCCGTTAAGAACACGCAAAGGCAAAGAATTGTGTTCCATTCTGTATTGTGACATTCTCACAGGAGTCGTTATGCAATCGGCAAGCGTTTGGGAATCAGTCTTATCCTCTATCGAAAAAAAAGTTAATCATGAAAGCTTTACCACTTGGTTTAAGCCCATCTCATTTCTTGATCAAAATGAAGGCAGTATTTATCTTAACGTTCCAGATCGTGTATTTGAGGATTGGATTTTAAATAATTATCGTGATGTGTTGGATGAATCACTGGAAGAAAACGATTTGGCTGGGGCAAACCTTATCTTTACATTTGATGCAACGAGTCCATCACCTGCCAAAACGGCTGAAGAACCAGCGGCGTACATTCCCAAAAACGCCGAAGAAAAACAAAACTCATTTAATGAAAAGAAGCCATCCTTTGAAAGATCAGCTTTAACGGATTTCGTTGATCTTGAACCATTGGAACTACCACTCAATCCTAGATATACGTTTGATAATTTTGTAGTTGGCTCTTGTAATCAATTTGCGCATGCGGCTGCTTTGGCCGTGGCTGAAGCGCCATCAAAAACCTATAATCCGCTTTTTGTCTATGGTGGTGTGGGTCTCGGCAAAACTCATCTAATGTGCGCGCTTGGTCAGCGTATCAAGCACAACAATCGTCATCTTCGTCTCTCTTACATCTCTGCCGAAAAGTTCATGAATGAACTCATCAATGCCATCCGCTATGACAAGACCATGACTTTTCGGGAAAAATACCGCTCGATTGATATTCTCCTGATTGATGATATTCAGTTCATTGCTGGCAAGGAACGAACACAGGAAGAATTCTTTCATACGTTTAATGCTCTCTACGATAACCAAAAACAAATCGTCATTTCCTCGGATTGCCCGCCACGCGAAATACCAACGCTTGAAGAAAGATTACATTCTCGTTTTGAGTGGGGGTTAATAGCAGACATCCAACCGCCCGACCTGGAAACCAAAGTAGCGATTTTGAGAAAGAAAGCTGAGACAGAAAAACTCAATCTTCCCGATAACGTAGCGCTTTTTATTGCCAGCAAAATTAAATCTAATATTCGTGAGTTGGAAGGATCATTGGTTCGGCTGACGGCTCTCTCGTCCCTACGAGGTGAACCAATCAGCATCGCATTGGCCCAGGAAGCTCTCAAGAATATCGTAGATGAGGAGGAGCGAGCTGTAACAATTGAAACCATTCAAAAAGTGGTCGCTGAGTATTACAACATGCGTGTGGCGGATTTGAAATCAAAGTCTAATACCCGAAATATTGCCGTTCCACGTCAAGTGGCAATGTATCTATGTAAGACTTTAACCAAGGCCAGCTTGCCTGAAATAGGGCGAGAGTTCGGTGGAAAACATCACACGACAGTCATACACAGTATTAATAAAATCAATGAGTTATTTGAACAAAAGGGAAGTTTCCACAGGCTTATTAACAGCTTAATTGCTAGCTGCAAATAGAGTTAGCCACCTTTTCCACGCTCCCCCCTGTGGACAACCTGTGGAAAATGAGGAAAACTTCTTCAGGGACAATAAATTTCCACAGAATTTTATTTCTCACACATGTTTTCCACAGAATTTTCCACAGTCATTTTAAGCAATAAAGTCATTTATTTTTATCAACTTACGTCTCTTTTTCCACTTTTCCACAGGCACTACTACTACTACTAAATAAATAGATATAATTTAAGTCTAGTATTATTAGTAAAAGAGCTACCAACAGTTGAAGGAGAAAATTATATGCATCTGATGGCGAGTAAAACGAACCTCTTGAAAGAACTCAATTTCATTCAGGGAGTTGTTGAAAAAAAGAATACGATTCCGATCCTCTCAAGTCTCTTACTTGAATCCTCAAATGGCAGTTTAAGTATCAAGGGAACAGACCTGGATGTTTCTATTAGCACCGCTTGCGAGGCTGAGGTTTCCGTCGCAGGTGCAGTTTGTATTCAAGCGAAAAAGTTTTTCGAAATCATCCGCGCTTTGCCCGAAGCCGACATTGAAATTAAATGTGGAGAGAATGATCAAGTAAGCATTATTTGTGAACGCTCACGCTTCAAAATGCTGGGACAACCTAAAGCGAATTTTCCAGAGATACCTGCTTTTAAAGAACCGCTTGGGCATTTGCCGGTAAATATGTTTCGAACATTTATTACCAGAACTATTTTTGCCGCTACCAATGAGGAATCTCGCTATGCCCTAAATGGGGCTAAGTTTGAGCTTTCAAACGAAGGGTTGCGGATGGTTGCTACCGATGGTCATCGGCTCTCTTTCATTGAAAAGAAAGGGGATTTTGTCGGGGACTTGAAAGTGGAAGCCATTATTCCTAAAAAGACCTTGACTGAGTTAATTAAGTTAAGCTCGGAAACTGAAGAAACGGTTGAGTTTGGCAAAGATGAGAATCATCTTTTCTTTAAATTTGGGAAAAGACTGTTGGTATCCAGGATGTTGAGTGGACAGTTCCCGAACTATGAGATGGTTTTGCCAAAAGAGAATAAGAGCTTTTTTGTTATTGAAAATCAGCGGATTGCGGCAGCGACTCGGCGCGTGGCGTTAATGGCCGACGAGCGATCTCACGCTATTAAGTTTGAAATTAGCGAGGGGCAGTTAAATATCACTGCCCAGGCATCGGATATAGGAGAAGCCGGAGAGACCTTACCGATTGAATATAGTGGAGATGCCATTACCTCTGGGTTTAATGCTCAGTATGTGCATGACTTCTTTGGCGTGGTAAATGAAGGAGAGGTCAGATTTTCGTTTAAAGACGGAAACTCGCAAGTACAACTTCAATCTGTGGCTGATACCGAATATGACTTTCGCTATGTCATTATGCCGATGCGATTGTAAGCAGAGATTTCTTAAGCAAGTTTAATTGTTGACGAAATAGAAGTTTGGGAACATTTATGGAGGGGCATCGTTAGTAATAGCACGGGTGAACCTCCTGATAGTTGGCGACCATAGAGATTCTGGGGTGGGTTTAGAAGCTATGGTCGCCCATTTTTTTATTCTTTTTTGCCTAAGAATTTTTGAGAAGCGTGTAGTTCGGTCAAAAGGTAATCCTCCAAATTAAGTCTTGTCAGTCCTCCTGCATCGCTGAATGAGTCTCTTAGTCCCAGCCTACGACGTTGGGCACGACGCCAGTAAAAAAAAACTCCGCCAGCAAATACTCCGGTGAAAACGGCACCAACTACCAAAATTCCGATCCAGTAAAAGGCTGCGACAATAAACTGTCCAGTTTGTATAGCTTCTCTTATAGATGTCGGATCGGGTGGTCGAAACTGCGGCGGAATTGCGGACATCCCCTTTCCTTCCCAATGTACCCTTGCCATGTATTTTATTTGGCCTAGTAACTCTTCCGCTGCTTTGGCGTCTAAAACATTAACCGCCTCAACCGCATAATTTCCGACTCTCCGTATAATCCGCTTCTTTTGTTCTTCAGGGCTTAAGGCATTGAAGTGTTGCCGAATTTTAACGAGTCCATCGGTAGCGAACTGAGGTGATTGAAACTCAATTAGTATTATGCTCATTTTGCCGTCGCCGTTGTTGTAGTCTGCCACTACTGCATGCGTTCCGCCTGTGAAATCAATTACTTCTTTTAGATCACTTATGGGTTGAGTCTGCGAAATTGCTGCCGGGCCGACAAGATATTTCTCACTACCAGCAAGCTTGTTTTGCTCAGGCAAATAGGTTGTCAGCAGGGGAATGTCGGATGCTGGAGGGAGCTTATTTTGTATTTGATCCCAAACCATTTCAGTAATTGCTGAAGCGGAGGCCGAAATACGAACTAGGTAGCGACCAACGAGAAATTCCTTTTGCCCTTGCGGCAAGGCTGGACGATGAAAAGTCCAAAGCCCATAGGCTCCTGAAGCATATTTCATCTCAAAGACTTCAACCGTGAAATTGTCTTTGCCGTTAGTGTACAGGCGATTCGTAACTGATTGTAATCCGTATTCGATGAGAATTTTCGTTTCGGGACCGTCAGTAATTTTATCAGCGTTCAATTTACGGGATGGAGTCTTAGCCTTCCACTCACTGCCGATTATGTCGGGCATCCCTTTAGCCAGCGCATCCTCGCTAAAAGGCTGGGAGTCGGCTCCAAACGTCGGGAATGCGCCAACGAATAACAAGCTGATTACGAAACAAAGATTTAGTGATTTTTGCTGCATCAAAACAATCCTCCACAAAGAAACCAGTATAGCAGTTTGCCCCAATTCAAGGAGTTTCTGACAATAGTCCCCTCAAAAAAATGACATTAGCGATGCAACTGCTGTAATTGCTGAAGGATTAGCTCGGCGTGTTTACGTGGGTCGGGAACTTGACGCATTTGTATCTTACCAGCCTGTGCCGCGCTGTCAATTATTACGTCGCCAACTTTGATGATTCGCTCAAACATCGTTGCGCTGACAGTTACATCCTGCGCGTTTCTGAGGGGGATATTCCGAACCGTCTTAGAGAATATTCCAAAATCAATTTCGATTTTGCTTGGCGTTAAGGTGTACACCATCCGATTGCGCTGGATATGCCGTACGAAGGGGAAAATAAATGAGATGAGCGATAGCCCTAAAGAAATTCCAATAGGCAACTGAAAATATCCAAAGATTGCGATGGACAAAATGGAGAAAATCGCTGCGCCTCCATAAGCCTTGCCGACTGAATAAAATGATGGTCGAATCCGAAAGATTACTCTTTCATCGTCTTGCTCCTGGTCAGCAATTAGCGGTGCTTTATCCGGGGAAACAGGGACACTAATAGATGAGTAATAAGCTGGTTGAGTTCTTACTTGTTCTGAAACCATACTTGTGCCGCAAGAGTTACAAAACTTGCTTTCAGGCGGCAAAGCTTTTCCGCAACGATGGCACCACATAAATTTTTTGTCTTATTTCTGTTTTTGTTGTAGGAGCATTTCCGAAATTGCGTGACCGCGAGAGGTTTTGAGTTCCAATCCCAGCAAGCGCGCAATGGTTGGAGCGATGTCAATTAGGCGCGCATACTCAATTTGTGTTTTAGGTTTGATTCCTTTTCCTGCCATGATGAATGCCCCGCGCATTTCTGACCGCGACGGTAAATAGCCAGATGTTGCTTGCACAGCAGTATTCAATTTCTCCGTCAGCTTTTTACCCGAAGTTTGCTCTGAGATACGAAATCCTGGAGCTGCTTCGAGAAAAAATGCGGCGCGTGAGTCAGCGCCAAGCTTTGCTGCTTCTTTTGGGGAAATGATGCGCCAAATCGGACTGGATTCCTGTTTATGAATTTCCTCGAAGAGTTTCGCCACCTCCTTGGCTGTTTCTTCGTTTTTTGCATCCTTCAAATAGACGGCTGCCCCGCCGCCGGAAGAGCGCACAGTGGCATCCCAATTCCTGGTATCCAAAGTCAGAAAGCCTTTCTTCGCTAAGATTACATTGGGTCTGAACTCTTGTTCAACTTTCGCATAGCCGTGACTTGAAACGATGAGAAACGTTGTTTCGTTCATTATGCCTGCGCGTTCAACCGCCTCCGAAATTTTCCGCAGAGAAGAATCAATTACTTCCAGAGCAGAAATTGCTTCAGACGACCCCAGGCCATATCGTTGGATCGAATTTGCCAATTCGTCGAACCGAATCATCGTGAGTTGAGGGCGGTTCTTTTCAATCCAAGTCGGGACAACGCTTGTGTCTTGGGCATTGAAATCTATTTCTGCTTCGTTTACGAGTGGGAAATTTATTGCAGCCGTTTTTAATCCACCGCGTTTCGCTGCCTGCCAGATCGTATCTGTTTTGATGTCGCTGGCAGCTTCGTATTTCTCAGTAGAAGCTCTGCCTATTTTCTCGTCAAACTTCCAATCCGAAACAATCCCATGATCAGAAGGGAGCATGCCCGTCAGAATCGTTGCGTGGGCAGGAAGCGATTGCGATGGATATACGCTCTCAACATTCAATACAAGTGCTCCGCGATCAGGCAGCGATTTCAATGTTGGGAGATTGAGTTTCGGATTGATGAGGTCTTCGTTTCGTAATCCATCAATTGAGACCAAAATGATGTAAGAGGTTAGCGGAGCAGCTTTTTCCGATAATCTTTTCTCACGCTTGTTTTGGAGATAGGTTGGATTAGGTTGCGCAACGCTACAGATAAAGAAGAAGGCTAGAATAGCCAAACTAAAATATCTTGATTTCATCCGTTTATGCCCCACGAATAGCCCCGATCATTTCGCGTACTGCCCGATCCAATCCAACTAAAGCGGCACGCGCAATGATGTTATGCCCGATATTGAATTCTTCGATTTCGTGGATGCGCGCAATCGGCGTGATATTTCGATAAGTTAACCCATGGCCAGCCGCAACATTCATCCCGGACTGCGCGGCGACCTTTGAAGCCTTCTTTATTCGTTCGATTTCGGCTTCAATCTCTTTGATATTTCTGACCGTTGCGCTTCCCGGCGATTCGCATAAATGGGCATATTTTGCTGTACAAAGCTCAACTTGAAATACCTTCAATTTTGCCGCCGCTCGAATCTGCTTAATATCAGGATCAATAAATAAGCCTACAAAAATCCCGTTGGTTTGAAGTTCCTCAACCGCTTTTTTGACTTCTTTGAGATTGGCGATGACGTCGAGACCACCTTCGGTTGTTACTTCCTGCGGACGCTCTGGTACAAGCGTAACAACATCGGGTTTGACTCTCGCAGCAATTTTGACCATTTCTTCTGTCGCTGCCATTTCTACATTCAAGTGTGTAACTACGACCTGTTTGAGCGCAATTAGATCGTAATCCTGTATATGACGACGATCACTGCGTAGATGTGTTGTGATTCCATCCGCTCCGGCCAGTTCGCAAATTACCGCAGCCGAAACCGGATTCGGTTCGTTTGTGCGCCGCGCCTGACGGATCGTAGCGATATGATCTATGTTGACGTTGAGTCTTTTCATTTATTAGAGTCTCGCTTCTTCAACTATCTTTTGAGAATCGTATTTACCTGTGAAGTCATGCCAGCGAATCTTGAATACTTCCGTTAGTACACTGATGCTGGCCGAAAGCATCGTGACTTTTGATCCCTCGACGTGACGCCAAACGACTGGCACTTCTTTCCAACGCCATCCTTGTTTATTTGCGATGAAGAGAATTTCTGGATCAAAACCAAATCCTTCAACTTGTTGTAATGGGAAAATCGTTTGCGATGCCTGGCGACGGAATGCTTTGAAACCGCATTGTGTGTCTTTAATATTCATTCCAGTCAGAGTCTGGATAATGAGATTTCCGCCGCGCCCACGCAACTGGCGCAGGAATGATTGCTCGACTTGGATAACTGCTTCATTCAATGCCCGCGAACCAAATACAACATCATATTCATTGTTGAGTATGGGCTGAAGCACTTTCGGGATTTGATCTAAAGGGGTTGCCAGATCGGCATCGAAAAATAGATGGATTTCACCGCTGGCATGCAACATACCATTTCGGACGGCATATCCTTTACCGCGATTGCCGGGATTTTTCAGTACCAGTAATTTCGTTTTTTGATTGGTGCGAGACTGAAAGCCATTCGCTATTTCGACAGTCTGATCAGATGATCCATCATCCACTACAATAATTTCGCTCGTGTATTCCTGCGCGGCAAGATAGTCAAAGGTTTCGGACAAAGTCTTTCCCAGCCGCTGCTCTTCGTTATAAGCCGGGATGACGATTGATAGCATTTCTTTAGCCTTAGTCATGCGTCGAGTCAAGAATATAGCTTATTTTGCACAGCCTGTGGAAATGTCTGAGGAAAAAGAGGGAATTAAGGTCGAAAATTTTTAGTCGGCGAGGCCAATAAAAGTTGCTTCTGTAGCAACTTGACGGTTTATGTTGATGCGGAGATTGAAGCGCAATTCGTCAAATTTCTTAATCCATTTTGTGAGGCGTGCCATTCCAATTTTTTCCGCCAGCGAATGAAGTCGGTCTACGACATCAATATTCACGATATGTGCGGCATCCTTACTTGCCGCAATGAGGAAAATGTCGCGTAGCAAATTGAGGAGCAACAGTAACATCCTTTCATAGGCGTCGCGTTCCTGTTTGCCATAATGTTCGGCGGCTTTTAGTAAGCGATGTTTGTTATTTCCTGCGGCTAACAACTCCAGCAATTCCATCAATTCACGCCGCTCACGGCGGTATTCTGTCAGGTCAATGGTTGTCGCCTGTCCGATTCTTCCGTTACTCAGTTGCGCCAACAATTTTGCATCAGGGGGAGGAGATTGGAAATTACTGGCCAAGTATTTTTCCATTTCATTTGTCGCGAGTGGTGCAAAACTCAGTTTCTGTGCGCGGGAGCGAATCGTTGGAAGTAACGCATCAGGGCGCGAGGTTAATAGGATAATGGTCGAAGTTGTGGGCGGTTCTTCTAGTGTTTTGAGCAGGGAATTAGCTGCTTCTTCTCGCAAACGGTCAGCTTCATCAATCAGGAAAAACCTTTGTCGTCCCTCGCGCGGTCTGACCTGCGCATCATTGGTTAGCTCACGCGTTTGGGCAATTTTGATGTACGTGCCATCTGGCTGAATGGTAATAACATCGCTGTAGGTGCCCGTCTGAATCCGTTGGCAAGAAGAGCATTGATTACAACTATCGTCATTAGTTGCAGGTGGGTTCTGGCAATTGGCGGCCTTGGCAAAAGTGAGTGCAAATAGTCTTTTTCCAATTCCCCCCGGCCCCGCAAAGATCAGCGTAAATCCCAGATCACCTCGACGCAGCAAGCGCTGGAGGATTTGTTTATTTCGCTCGTTGCCAAGGAGATTGGAGAACGACATACTCAGATGATGCCCTGCAATGCCTCCATTACCAAGGGGCGCACTGCATCAATTGAACCCGAAGCAGAAATGATCCGAAAGCGATCAGGTTCTTTTTTGGCCAATTCCAGATAACCCTGTCGCACTCGTTGGTGAAATTCGTGGGGTTCACTGTCCAAGCGATCTACCTGCATTTCGTCTGTATTCTCGGCAAGTTCGCCTCCACGCCGAGCAACGCGTGCCAAACCTGTGGTGACCTCAATGTCAAAGAGTAAAGTCAGGTCAGGAGTAAGATTATTAGTTGCCAATTGGTTCAGTTTTTGAATCAGCGCGAGATCAAAGCCGCGTCCATATCCTTGATATGCGGTTGTCGCATCGTAAAAGCGATCACTCAACACGAGCTTGCCTGCGGCAAGATTGGGTACAACAAATTCCTGGACATGTTGCGCTCGGTCAGCGGCATAGAGCAGCAATTCGGCTAATGGATCAACTTTGTGGCGAGATACATTGAGTAATGCCGCGCGAATGAGTTTACCGAGTTCCGTGCCACCTGGCTCACGGGTGGAGACAAAAGAGGTATTTCGGGTAGTGAGAATTCGTTCGAGCAGTCGCAGTTGCGTAGTTTTCCCGCAACCGTCAATGCCCTCGAAAGTGATGAGCTTGCCACGATTCATCTTGCCTGATTGTCCGTCTCAAATTGGAGACTAGCTCCCTTGAGTTCCGCCGTTTGGTGCTGCTGCTGGAGCAGGCGCCGAAGGAGGCGCGGGAGGCGCACTACTTGGCGGATGTGGAGCATGATGTCCATGCTGCACGGCACCGCGTGGTACAGAAATCGTAGAAATCGCGTGCTTGAAGATCAATTGTTCCAAATTGCCAGATTCTAATACGACTGAGAATTTGTCGAAGCTGCGAATTCGTCCGGTGAGCTTAACTCCGCCGATCAAATAAATCGTCACGTTAATGCGATCTCGACGAAGAGTATTCAAAAAACCATCTTGAACATTTTGAGATATTTGGGTATCCATCGCTTGACCCTCTCTCGTGGAAGTTTGTTTATTCGTTTGTTAATTATCCATTTTCGGGGCGTCGTCTGTGACAGCCGCGTATACTAACCGAAAACGCTAAGTTCAGGCTACTAAATATTTAGCACGACGGACAAAAGATGTGAATTTATTTGTCCCGCACGAAAGCACTTTTTGCTCCTCCATTACCTCCGTGACGAATCATAATAATCTCTGCCAAGATCGCTAATGCAATTTCTTCGGGTGTTTGTGCGCCAATATCCAAACCTATCGGGGCATAAACACGGCGCATTAACTCGTCAGCGATTCCTTCCCGTTTCAGATGTGCGCGGATGGTTGTGGTCCGGCGACGGCTGCCGATCATTCCGATGTAACGCGCAGGTTTATTTATTACTTCCCGCAAACAAATTTCATCGTGTTTGTGCCCGCGTGTGACAATGACTAAGTGCGAAGCCGGAGTAATTTTCAGAGATTGGAGCGCCGCCACAAAATCATCCGTAATTAAATTGATCCGTTCATCAGGGAAACGCTCGCGTCCGGCAAATTCTGCGCGATCATCAATTACCGTCACGCAAAAGCCAAGAAACATACCAGCTTGCGCTACTGCTTGCCCGACGTGACCGCCGCCACAAACAATCAATTCCAACGGCGGGCGCGCGATTTCAAAAAGCAACCGTGTATTACCAATAGTTTGCGTGACAATTTCCTGCCGCTCATCTGCGATCAAAGCTAGTGCTTGCTCAGTGGCCGAGGCATCAAGTGATTGCGCAACTAATGTCCCGCCGACAATCGCGCCGCCTTCTTCAACTAACAACCGGGTAGCTTTTTCTACCGGCTGTCCGGCTTGCGCAACGATAGAAACAATCGCCAGAGAATGACCATTGGCAAATGCCTGATTGATTGCAGCAGAAATTTCAGGGGCCGACATCATAAAGATTTTTGGAGATAAAGAAACGCCTGACAACTGGCCAAGGACAACTGACACGCTACCAGACTTCAATCATCACTTCCATTTCGCCGCCACAGATCATGCCTTCTTCATCAGGCGGCACATCAGGATTATCACGCAAAGTGAAATGGCAAAGGCGGGCTTTGCTATCCTCCAGCGCTTCGCGCGCTTCCGCCCAAACATCCGCTTCGACACATCCGCCGCCAACTGTGCCGAGCATTCGCCCGTTGTCATAGACTAACAATTTCGCTCCCGTGCGTTGTGGCGTCGAACCGGAAGTGGTGATGATTGTTGCCACCGCTAATTTATTCCCTGCGGCTTGTGCTTTGGCGATTTCGTCGTAAACCTCGATATGTGTCAGTAAGCTCATACAGTAATTTCTCCCCGTCGCAAAGTGTACAGCACTATTTCCGGTGGGCAAAGAAATCGCACGGGTGGCCCAACCGTGCCAATGCCACGCGTCGTATAAATTTGCATCGTATCGCGTTGCTGCAATCCCATTACATATTCATGCCCAAGCAATTTTAAATGTGGTGCGCCAAGCAAGGGAAAACGAATCTGTCCTCCGTGTGTATGACCGGAAAGCATGAAATCTGTATGTTGTTGTTTTTCCACATACTCGTCCAGAAAATCAGGATTGTGAGCGAGCGTAATCCGAGTATCATCTTTCGGGCAATCGCTGTAGAGTTTTACTAAATCCGTTTTACCCATTAACAAATCATCAACCCCGAAAAGCCACAGCTTTTCCCCTCTTTTTTCCAGCCGTTCTTTGTCATCAATCAAAACCGTAATTCCCGCCTGCCGCAAGGCACGTGTCACACGGCCTGCACTATTATAATGATCGTGATTACCTAACACCGCGAACTTTCCGATGCGCGGTTTCAAGCTGGAAAGGACTTCACCGCAAGGTTCAGCGTATGATTTTGCTCCAAACGTAAAATCGCCTGTGAGTGCCATCAAGTCAGGTTTCAAGCTGTTCGCAATTTCGACGCAGCGCTGAAGGTAATCCGCCGAAATAAAGGGGCCATGATGCATATCGCTGAGGTGCGCGATGGTCAGGCCATTAAATTCCTCCGGCAAACGTGGCAAGTTGACATTGACTCGTGAAACTTCAACCTGCGTGCGTAACCACATCCCCAAACCCAATCCGCCGAGTCCGACCGCAGCAGTCGAAGCCGCAGAAAGTTTGATGAATTGACGCCGCGAAAGTTTCAAGGCTGACCACCTTTCAGCGGCTGAATGCTGGCGCTCGTGTTCTTAAGGGTAAAGAGATAAATAATATGAGCACGCACATCAATCGGATGGCCATCCACGATGGGCGGATCGAACGTTAATTGTTTGGCGGCTTCAAGCGCGTTTTCATCCAGGCCGGAACCCAGTTTTTGTTCGACGGTTAATTCTTTAATTTTTCCATCGCGTGCAAACAAGGCACTCAACACAACCTTGCCTTCTAGTTTTTTTTCACGCGCTTTTGTCGTGTACGGTGGCAAATACATCGCGCGGATATTTGGACGTGGAATTTCAATAACTTTGGAATGCGACTGCAACTGCGGCGAAGGTTCGACAGGTCTTGTCTTGGCAGCTTGAGCTTGCCTTATTTCTTCTGGATCGGGTTCATAAACCCGGATCGTTTCGATAATGTCGAGCGGATTTATTTTGGGACGTAACTGACGCGCACTTTCTTTCACATTCCGTTCGAAAATGAAAAAACGTTCGCCGCGTTTTTCGATGCCGCTAATTTGCCATTTTCCTCCTAACACCTCGCCGACACGCAAACTCTGGCTTTTCGTTTCTCCGACACCCAGCATCGTGTTGATTTCGTCTGCAGTAAGAATTTGTAAATCAGGAATCGTATCTTCACCACTCGTAATTGCATAACGCTCAACGTACTGTTTTTGCAAAAGCAGCCGTTGTTTGGAGCGGGTGTAATCGTTGCGGCTGATTTCCTGATGTTGGATTTGGAATTCCAGTTCGTTCAGTTCTTCATCCAAGTTAATAAAATAAGAAGTTAGTATGGGACCATACGCAACTTTACTTGGCTGCCCGGTTTGGGCAGAAGAGCAGGGCATCAATGCTAGAAACAAAATAATTGCTGAAAAAAGTTTTGCCATAGCCGTTTCTCAGAAGGTCCAAATAAATCAGCCCGGATTATGGCGTATCCTTTCTCAGCCGGTCAAGAAAGCATTTCTTACGTCTCTCGAACTATTCATCCGTGCTTTCAGATAATTTCGTTCTTAACTCAACTGATTGGATTCGCCCATCGGAAACTAAACGAACCAATGTTTCCTGTACCTGAATGACGGGCGGAATCAGCTTCTTGATTTCTTCCTCTGAGTAGCCGTTGTTTTTCGCCAATTCCAGAAATTGTCGCGCGTTTTCGATCCGAAGCTGAACATTCTTGAGCATAATTGCCTCGTTCTCTAAATTCTTTTTGGCGTTTTCGACGGCGATTTGATCATCCTCTAATACACGCCGACGTGATTGCACACGATAATCAATCAGCCGCAAAATGAAGTCCTTGATGTGACCAATAACCGTTCCCATCCCGCCCAAATCTGTAAAGCCAGGAGAGCTGTAATGAATTTGGCAGACCTCCAACTCAGCGTGCGGATACTGCTTTTTAGTATGCTCTGATAATAGTGATTTTTCTGCCCACATCTCGATTTGCCTTTCTTGTTCGTTACTGGTCGCCGCAGCAACAATCCTGAGGCCTAAGTTATACAGATAATCCAACTCGTGCAGGAAAGTTGCTATGTCCGATGCTGACCAGCCATCACGGATATTGATCCTGATGATCTGCTGTGAATCGAACAGCATAGTCGTTCCTCCTAGTTTTTCAAGTGAGGGATTTTCGATGAAAATAGAAAATTTATTGGACGCCCTTATACCACTGCAGTTCGTTGATTTCAATCAGATTTGTTGACAATTTTCGTGAACGCTCGATAATTAAGCGAACGTTTATGAAGAAGATTCGATAATCTGAGATGCGACTGAGGACGCGATTATGGCCTTAACCGATCAACAACATGCGGTCTTTCATTTTTTGGAGCAATACATCACAACGCGCGGCAAATCGCCGACGATGGCTGAAATTCAGCAACAGTTTCAGTTTAGTTCTCCTTCTACGGTACATCACTATTTGAGTAAGTTGGAAAAAGCGGGCAACATTCAGCGGACTCCGAATATCGCGCGCGGCATTGAAATCCTGAATCGAGGCGAGGAGCGTGGGGAAATCGAAATCCCGTTGCTGGGTTATGTTGCAGCAGGCAAGCCGATCATCACAGAACTCAGCGATGAATGGATTACTATCCCACGCTCGATGGCGGGGAAGAAAAGAACCTTTGGCTTAATTGTGCGCGGCGATTCGATGAGCGGAGACGCGATCCTGGATGGCGATTATCTGGTGATTGAAGCCAGCGAGACCGCACAGAACAAAGACATCGTTGTAGCACTGATTGATGATGGCGCTGTCGTCAAAACCTTCTTTAAGGAAAAAGGGCAAGTGATTTTGAAGTCTTCAAATCCCGCCTATCCGCCAATCAAAGTTAAGCTGTCGCAGCGATTTCTTATTCGTGGAAAATTGCTGGGAGTGTTGCGCTTGTGTAACCGTAATCGAAAATAACTTCTCAAGTATGGCAAACAATCCTGGCAACACGTTCCTTATTCGCAGTGCAACGCTTGCAGACGCCACCGTATTGGCAGCACTGACGCGCGAGTTGCTGGTATATGAAAGAGAATTGTCGAAGACGACGAATGAAGTGAATCCGTGGGCCGCGAGTGTTGAGGAAATGCAAAAACAACTACGTGCGCCAAACACGCGTTTTTTTGTCGCCGAACAGCAGCGGCAAGTGGTTGGCTACATCAGAGCCGTCATTGTTGGGCGGCAATTACCGCGCGAAGAAATTGGCTGGAAACGGTGGGGAAAAGATATGATTGAGCGATTGGCACGCTGGAGCTTTACCTTCCTGATGCGTCGCCCACGTCCTGCTATACAAGTTGAAAGCGGCTATATTGCAGGAGCTTTCGTTACCGTTGATGCACGTCGTCTGGGCATAGGTGGAGCCTTGGCACAGGCGGCTGAAAGTTGGTTTAGCGAGCAGGGACTGAAAAATAGTGAATTGCACGTGCTCTTCCATAACGAGGCCGCGCGTCAGATGTGGGAAGGACTTGGTTATGAACCGTTGGCGCTGGGAATGAGAAAAAAGCTCGAATGAATCATTGATTCTGTTTGTACCATTCAACCGTTTGACGTAGCCCTTCTGCCAATCCAACCAAAGGCTTATAACCAAGCAATATTTCTGTGCGAGCAATATCCGCCTGCGAATCTCGCACATCGCCCGCTCGGAGTTCTGCATATTTCGGAGTCAGATTTGTCCCCAGAATCTTTTGCAACTCGGCCAATAATTGATTCAGCGAAATGCGATCTCCAACCCCGACGTTCACTACGATCCCGTTAGCGTTCGGGGTTTCTGCCGCCAATAAATTGGCGCTGACAACATTGTCAATATAGGTGAAATCGCGTGTTTGCTCACCATCGCCAAAAATTAAAGGCGGTTCATTCGCTAGCAGGGAAGTCACGAATTTGGAAATCACGCCGGAGTACGGAGACGATGGGTCTTGGCGCGGGCCGAACACATTGAAGTACCGCAACGACACGGTTTCCAATCCATAAACCTTCGCGAACACCTGACAATAAAATTCGCCGAAAAGCTTTTGTGCAGCGTAGGGCGAAAGGGGGTTAGGATACATTTCTACTTGCTTGGGTAACACTTCAGTGTTGCCATAAGCCGAACTCGAAGCCGCAAAAACTAACCGTTTCACACCAGCCTCTTTGGCTGTCAGCAAGACATTGAAAGTGCCTTCCACATTGGCTTCGTGAGTAATACGTGGCTCAATTACCGAACGAGGAACAGAAGGAATAGCCGCTTCGTGAAAAACGATACTTACTCCTTCCATGGCCTTACGTGTTAGCTCAGCGTCACAAATACTTCCCTCAATAAATTCGATTTTGCCTTCGAGATGGGCGAGGTTAGCGCGATGCCCTGTGAGTAAATTGTCAAGCACACGTACTTGGTCGCCGCGATTAACGAGCGCAGTAGCGATATGCGAACCGATAAATCCGGCTCCACCCGTAACCAAATATAAGTTCCTCACTTGTCCTGCTTCCTTTCGCAGTTCGGCTAAACATAAAGGCGACCGAAGTCGCCCTTATGAATGACCTGCAACTTAATAAATAATTGCTGGTAGCGCGTACGGGACTCGAACCCGTGCTCTCCGCCTTGAGAGGGCGGCGTGTTAACCAGTTACACCAACGCGCCATGAAGAAAAATTGCATTTTTCAAGAGGCCATTCGCAGCCACTTGTATATCATTCTCCTCATAGTTTTTCAATCATAGGCGCGCGACTCGGTGCCCTACTGGACAACCGACTACGCGAATCTTAGAATGATTCTCACCGCGAAAATAAAAAGCAGTTTCACTCGCAGTGCAAAAGGGATACTTAACTTATGTTCCAGTCCAAAACAAAAGCATCAACCACAAAAAAGCAATCAACCCGTAAAGCCCAAGCGCCAGCCGTCCAACCATCTGCTCCCGTCTATGATGCCGTCATCGTTGGCTCAGGCGCAGCCGGAGGCACTGCCGCAAAAGTGCTGGTCGAAGCTGGCCTCAATGTTGTCATGCTGGAAGCTGGGCCATTGCGCAAGAACATGATCGATTTTTCCTATCACGACCCGTTTCCTTACGAAGACCCTTATCGCGGGTCTAAAAGCGAAGCGCCAAGTGATGAGATGCGCAAAAAGTATGTCTTTGGCCCCAATGCTTATGCGCCTTGGCCGAACCCGGATGAGCCATACACGACGCCGAAAGACACGCCGTATGAATGGATGCGCGCGCGTAACGTGGGTGGACGGACAATGTTTTGGGGACGTTTTGCCAACCGCTACAATGAAGCCGATTTCAAAATGCGGTCGCGCGATGGCATGGGACTGGATTGGCCAGTTGAGTATAAAGACATCGCGCCCTATTACGACAAAGCGGAAATTTTTATGGGCGTGTGCGGCGCAAAAGAAAATCATCCTGACTTACCAGATGGCGATAATTTCCTGCCGCCCGTAGCAATGAAATGCCCCGATCACCTGTTATGGAAGGCAGCGGAAAGGGTCGGGATTCGTGCAATGCGCGTGCGTCGTGCGATGCTGACGAAATCTTATCGCCCACCTAATACCAGCTTATTCGATAAGGACATTGCGCAATGTCATTACTGTGCTGGTTGCGACGATGGCTGCGAAACGCATTCATTCTATAACTCGGCCTTTCGGCAGGTTGTGCCGTTGCTAACTAAATATCCGAAGACGTTCAAATTGATACCGAACGCGATGGCACGTGTTGTGACAGTGAATAAAGCCGGGCTGGCAGATGGCGTTAGTTACATTGACAAAACCACAGGTCAGGAACGTGAGATAAAAGCTCGTACTGTTTTGCTGGGCTGCGGGACGCTTGAAACCACGCGCCTGCTATTACTCTCAAACATCGCCAATTCAAGCGGACGGATCGGCAAAAACTTCATGGAACATTTGGATGTCGGCGCGCAGGCATATCTTCCCGATTTGAGTTTTTCTGAGCGTGAAGCTGGCGATGGTATTGGCGGCTCGCACATGATTATTCCCTGGTTCGGCTATTTCCGTCCGAACGAAAAGCGCGATTTCCTGCGCGGCTTCCAAATTGAACCTTCTGTTCGGCAACGCTCGCGCCCTGACAAAAATCCCAAGCAGGTAGCCGGATTCGGGGTTGATTTCAAAAAAGAAGTGCGCCGGTGGCAAGGCACACGAATTTCATTGGCTTGTCATGGTGAAATGCTGCCCAGCCCCAACAAGTTTGTCGAAATTGACAATACCGTCAAAGACAAATGGGGCATGCCAGTGCTGAAGATTCACTACAAATTGGATGACAACGACTTGAATATGTTCAAGTACGCACGCCAAACCTACGAAGAAATCTTTGCTGCGGCCAAGGCGGTTGACGTCAGATTGCCCAAGACGCCTGACACGGCAGGCCATTCGATTCACGAAATGGGAACCGCACACATGGGCAGTGATGCCAAAACTTCGGTGCTCAACCAATTCAATCAGTCCTGGGATGTAAAGAATTTGTTTGTGCTGGATGCGGCAGCCTTTGCTTCTGGTACGCACAAGAACCCGACGCTGATGATCATGGCGCTGAGTTGGCGTGCTTCGGAATATATCTTGGAAGAAATGAAGAAGAAAAACCTGTGATAATTGCGGATTACGGATTGCGGATTGCAGATTGGTACTTGTAGACTTCGCGCTTTTGGAAAACGTCATGAACGATCAACCAACCAAATCCGCCTTCCGCCTTCCGCCTTCCGAAATTGCGGCAGCGGTTATTTGCTTGGTTTATTTGATCTTCCTTGTCTATTTCTCCCGCCAACATCCATTTGGCACCTACGCCACCGAAACCGACTTCTATCATCTTTACGCTCCTGACGCCGCGCGCATTGCGGCAGGTCTGTTTCCGCTGAATGATTTTCAGGGACCTGGCTATCCCGTCCTGCTTTCCCTGATTACAAAATTCACTGGTGATGTGTTCGTTTCCGGCAAGTGGATTTCGATCATCAGCGCCACCCTTTGCCTGTGGTTGGTGTTCATGTTGTTCAAGCAATTGTTTAGCGAATGGGTGGGTGTGGGCGCGGCCTTGTTGTCTACGGTGATGATTGAGTTCCCAGAGTTTTCACTTCAGGCAGCGACGGATGTTTTCTTTCTGTTGCTTTGCCTGGTTGCGCTGGTGCTTTTCACTGGAACCTTCTTTTCCCTGCGCATGCGTCTTATTTACGCCGCCTTCATCACAAGCATTGCATATCTGACCCGCTATAACGGTTTATTTTTGGTGGCCTGTTTTCTTTTTGCGTTGTTGGTGATGAATTACTTTGAGAAGACGTGGCGCGAGCGCTGGATGCTTGCCAGTGTCTTTGTAGTGGTCTTTTGCCTTGCGGCTTTGCCTTGGTTCATTGCCAACTATCAGCATAACGGCTCGCCCTTCTATAACGCGAATTATTTGAATATGGCGACCACCCTTTACCCTGATTTGGTGGGCGGCGATGTGATGCAAGATGGCACACGCAAACTGCGGGAGCAGTTTCATTCGTTTGGCGAAGTTCTTGGCTACAACCCAAAGCAAGCCGTAGTTCGATATTTCAGCAATCTCAGCGAGGTGTTTTTGCATTCATTGCAACCGACCTTGGTCACACGCCTCACCGGATGGCTCGGATTGATCGGGCTGTTTGTGGCGCTGCTGGAGATTAGATTGCGAGGATTTTCGGAAGGTGGAAAACTAACCGCTCAATCGAAAGCCCGACTATTGCTGTTTTTTTCGATGGCGGTCTATTTCCTGTTGATGGGGCTGAATCATTGGGAAGCAAGATATTTCTTTTTCATCGGAATGTGTTATTCCGGCTTGGCTTCTTATCTGGCTTACATGCCAATCAAATGGTTGAATCAAGCACATCCTTTGATTATTAACCGGACAGTCGTCCAAGTTGTAGGTCCTACGATTTACGTGCTTGGTATTGGGGCAAATGCGTTTACTTCAGCGCACGAAAGCTTTCATAATTTCCTACAAAACCATCCGCACGAAATCCCCGCAGCGGCTAATTTTCTTCAGTCTACAAATGCCGCTCCGCATAGCCTGAAAATCCTCGCACGCAAGCCGCATCTGCCATTTATGGCCAGGCAGGAATGGATATTTCTTCCGCCTGTGAACTCGTTGGAGGAGTTAAAAGCGTGGCTGGAAAAAAATCCCGTAAATTACATCGCTATCGGCAAGCGTGAATTGAAATCGCGCAAGGAACTGGTGCTACTCGGCGATCCGAAAACCGCGCCCGATTGGTTAGAAGCAGCGTGGACGAATGATGATCCGAATTTCATTTTGTACAAGCCAAATCTCAAGTAGCACGGCGCTCCATCAAACGACTGCTCAAAATCCCCCGCCCAACTACTGCGCCCAACACAATCATACCGCCAATCAACGCCAATAATGACGGCCTCTCGCCAATCGTCAGCACCACCCACAACGGATTCAGAATCGGCTCAATCGCAGTAATCAAAACGATTTCCATCGCCGTCACGTGTCGGGTCGCTTTGGCAAACAACACATAGGCAAGGCCAAGCTGAAAGAATCCCATCAGCAACAATCCTAACCAACTATTCAGACTAGGCCTCGCGGCAACGAGAGAAGGCAAACCAATCAGCGCCGTCAGAAGATTGCCTAACAGCACGGATTCATAAGGCGAAGCATCTTTTTGCTTGCGCAGCAAAATCGTCATTAGCGCATAACACGCTGCGCTGATCAACGCGATGACATTCCCCAGCCAATTGCCCGCGCTCAGGCCATCCAGCAAAAACAACATCATCCCGAGCAGCACTAATCCAATCGTCGCCCAATCCAGCGCGGTCGTACGCTCTTGCAGCAGCCACGAACCGAGCAAGGCAATGTACATTGGCGCTGTGTATTGCAGCAAAATGGCATTTGCTGCGGTCGTGGTTTTGTTGGCCATCACGAAAAAAACGACCGTTCCGCAATACGCCAACGCACAGCCGATCTGCGTTGCTGACCAGGTAAACTTCGGACGGCGAATGCACGCTAGGATAAACAATGCAGCGAATGCACTACGTCCTCCTGCCACGGCCAAGGCGGGAAGCTGGATGAGTTTGATCAGAAATCCGGCAGTGCTGAATAAAATCGCCGCGCCGAGAAGAAGGAAAACCGCGCGACGACGTTCGGGAATAGTTGTCATAGGCTCGAACTTTTACTTGAACTCTTGCGCCGCGCGCAAGGCAAAGAAGAACCTTGTGCTTTATTTTTACGCGTGGAAGAATAGCCTTTTCGTTTGGAGGCGAGATTATTGACTATATGACTAAGACTTTTTATGTGACGACGCCGATTTATTATGTGAACTCTCACCCGCATTTGGGGCATCTGTACACGACGATCATTGCTGACACTGTCGCCCGTTTCAAACGACAACGTGGCTATGATGTATTCTTTTTGACCGGCACCGACGAACACGGCATCAACATCGAACGCGCGGCTGAAGCGACGGGTTTGCCCGTTAAGCAACACGTAGACAATATCGTCAACGAATTCCAAACCGCATTCGCCGATTACAAGTTCAGCAACAATCATTGGATTCGCACAACCGACGATTATCACAAACAAGGCGTAGCCGAATTGTGGCGACGCGTGCGTGAGAATGGCTACCTTTACAAAGGCAGTTACGACGGCTGGTACTGCGGAAGCTGCAATGAGTTTTACAACGAAAGCGAAGCCGTCAAAAACGAAGCGGGAGTGTTAGTTTGCCCTACGCACACCGTGACGCCGTTGGATTTCATCACGAAAGAAGAAAGCTATTTCTTCAAGCTCTCGGCGTTTCAGGACAAGCTGCTCGAATATTACGAACAAACCCCCGCCTTCATTCGTCCTGAAGCGCGGCGCAACGAGGTCATCAGCTTTGTCAGTGGTGGTCTCAAAGACCTCTCCGTCAGCCGTACCTCAGTCAAATGGGGCATTTCGGTTCCTGATGATCCCGAACACACGATGTATGTGTGGTTCGATGCGCTGTCGAATTACATCACGGCGGTTGGCTTCGGCAATGAAACGCGTGGGGGCGAAGCGGAATTCCAGAAATACTGGCCTGCGAATTTACAACTGGTCGGCAAAGATATTCTGCGCTTTCACACCGTGTACTGGCCTGCGTTTTTGCTGGCTGCCGGAATCGAACCCGCGCACACCTGCTTCGCACACGGCATGTGGTTGTCGGGCGGTCGCAAGATGTCTAAGACGCTGAGAAACGTGATTGATTTGAGTGTGTTGGCAAAGCATTTTCAGACTGATGCGGTGCGGTATTTTGCCTTGCGCGAAATGGTATTTGGGCAGGACGGCGATTTCACGTACGAAGCACTGATTGACCGCGTAACGGCTGACTTGGCCAGTGGTTTAGGCAATCTCTCTAGCCGCACACTGACGATGATTCGCAATTACTGCGACGGGATGATTCCTGAGGTAACTCAAGCTGTTAGTTTAAGCGCCGAATTACAAACCCGTTCGAGCGAAGTCAAATCCGCTTTCGCTAATGCCCAAGAGCAGTTCGACAAAGAATTCGGCGAATACAATTTCTCACGCGGATTAGAAGCCGTGTGGCAAGCCATCGCCGTCGTAGACAAATTCATTTCCGACGCCAAACCCTGGGACATTGCCAAAGATGCCACGCGACGCGCCGACCTCGAATTAGTGCTGCACACTGCGATTGAAGCCTTGCGCAGCGCGACTGTCTTGCTCGCGCCCGTGTTGCCCGAATCCACGCAGGTAATTTGGGAACAACTCGGCGAATCAGGCAACGTCGCTGATCTCGCTCCGAACGCGCTTGCACCAGTTGTACCCGGCACGCGCATTGGAGAAATCAAACCCGTATTTCCACGATTGGACAAAAAGAAAGTTATGAACGAAATCAACCAAGCTGAGGCTGCGAGCCAGGAACAAAGAGAAGCCGCTCGCGCACAAGAAACAAAACCCGAAATAACTGCTGCCGTAGCTACGGTCGCCGCGCCTGCTGCGCCTGCTGAAGCCGCTCCGAGTGCAGCTTCGACACCTATTGCAGCGCCCGAAGGAATCGCCTACATCGGCATTGAAGACTTTATAAAAGTCGAACTCCGCGTTGGCGAAATCCTGACCGCCGAACGCATTCCGAAAGCTGACAAGTTACTAAAATTCACGATTGATTTAGGCGAAGCAAGCCCGCGCCAAGTCCTCGCTGGCATCGCGCAATACTACGAACCCGAAAAGCTCATCGGACGCAAAGTCATCGTCGTAGCGAACCTCGCCCCCAGAAAACTTCGCGGCCTGGAATCGCAAGGCATGATTTTGGCGGCTTCGATTGGCGAAGAGGGACGACCGATTTTGGCAGGCTTTTTGGAAGAAGTGCCGAACGGTGCGAAGTTGAAATAACAATCTAAGTTTTATGAGCAAAGTTCTCGCAATTTTAACAATTGGCTGGGCAATATTACTAACCTTGCTTGCTGTATTTTGGGTGGATTTAGATGCTCCCTTTATGCCGATTGCAGGACTTGGCGAACTCGCACTATTTTTCTTGGGAGCAATTCTTATTGTTGGCTGGGGATATGTTGCAAAGACAATCCGACGATATATTGTTCCAGGAATTGCAGTAACTTTTATCGTTGGTTGCAGCTTTGGGTTTGTCTATCTCCCTGATGAGGTTTCCTGGAAAGCAAAATTCTATCGGCATAAAAGAGGCTACGAGGCACGAGTGGCTGAAATTTACCAAATGTCACAGCAACAGCTTCAAGGCCTATTGCAAGAAAATAAAGCGGCGATCACGTATAAAGATTGCTCAATAGATTTAGGGCCGCCGATTCGCGTTGCTTTTGTTTGGGATGGAATCATTGATAACTGGTATGGAGTGATCTACGACCCATCAGACACTGTACAACAAGCCAACGAAAAAGAGTGGAGTGACCCTTCCTATCGAGAATTGAAAGGAATCTTTGGGGGAGATTTGGTTGGAGTGACGCATATCGAAGGGCATTGGTATTTTTGCTCATTCACCTAAACCAGCACCTTTCGCCGGAGAAATGAATTTATAGAAGCAATTCGCCAAATTTACGTGAGGACGGTTGGTCAACAGGATTTTTCGAGGCGACTTTCGGCTCAGTCGCTAATCTCCCTGAGCGTGAATCTTAGCCAAATCATAAATGACTCAATTCATTCTCAATATTGCGTCGCGCTTGAGTTTCCAAACGAGCTTTCATCGCATCGGTGAAATAAAGCCGCTCCCGCTTCAGAAAGCTCTCCAAAACTTTTTTCCGCCCCTTGCGATACAAGAAGTACGGAACCCACGAGTATTCCTTGCGAATCGCTTGGCTATAATGTTGATAGACCTCTTCGCTCGTTCCCAAAATAGACAAATCGAAATCGAGAAACAGCTTCAGATCAGCGGAATTATTCAGCAGTTGATGATTTTTCGTCTCTAGAATCATTTGTTGGACGGTGGCAATCAGTTCGCGCGGCAACGAAAGTTTGCCTAAGATTTCCGCAGCTAATTCCGCGCTTTTTTCTTCATTGTCGCCTTTTCTTGTGTTGTAAATTGCATCGTGAAACCAAATGGCAAAGGCGACTGTGTCGTAGTTTTGGAGTTTGTGACGGAAGGATTCAGCGTGTTGCAGTAATGCCTGAATATGACTGAGGTTGTGATACGCGCGACGTGGCTCAGCATATTTTTGTGCCAGTAAAATAAACGCGGCTTTAATGTCAGAGGGACTTGCTTCGTAACGCGTACAAAGCTGATTCCAATGCTGCTGCAAAAACACTTGCCCAGGCTCGTCTATTTGAAATTGCATGGCGGTATGCTGACGCGATGGGTGCTTTTTTCCAATCCTTACGGTATTATCGGCAATCTTTCTCTGAACTGAAACACTGTTAATGAAGGCTATGTCTGAACCTCTTGATTTGAAAACGACTGTTAATCTTCCGAAAACGGATTTCCCGCTCAAAGGCAATTTATCGCAGAACGAACCGCTGCGCTTGCAGAAGTGGGAAGCAATGAATCTGTACGAAAAGCTGCGGGAAGCGCGCAAGGACAAACCGCTATTTGTGCTGCACGATGGGCCGCCGTATGCCAATGGCAACATTCACATCGGCACCGCGCTCAACAAGATTCTCAAGGATTTTGTCATCAAGTCGCGTTCGATGATGGGGCATTGGGCACCGTATATTCCGGGCTGGGATTGTCATGGATTGCCGATTGAAATTAAGGTCGAAGAGGAACTCAAAAAGAATAAGCAGGAACTCGACCGGATGGCGATTCGCAAAGCCGCGCGCGTCTATGCAAACAAGTTCGTCGGCTTGCAGCGCGAGGATTTCAAGCGGCTTGGCGTGTTGGGTGAATGGGACAATCCGTACATCACGATGGCTCCGCTTTATCAGGCGAACATCGTGCGCGCGCTCAGCAAATTTGTCGAACGCGGCGCGGTGTACAAAGGCTCGCGGCCCGTGCATTGGTGCATCAGTTGTGTGACTTCGCTCGCGGAAGCGGAAGTCGAATACAGCGATCATTCCAGCTATTCGGTCTATGTAAAGTTCGCGTTTCCCGATGCGGCGAAAGTTGATCCGGCGCTGGCGGACAAACGTGTCAGCATCATGATCTGGACGACGACGCCGTGGACATTGCCTGCGAATTTGGGCATTACGCTCAATCCGAAATTTGAATACAACGCAGTAGCGGTTGGCGATGAAGTCTTCATTGTGGCGAATGGCTTGCTTGAAGACGTGGCGAAAAAAGCTTGGTTGGGAAAGCTACGAAATCATCGGCACATACAGCGGCGAAGTGTTTGATCGGCTGAACGCGCGACATCCATTTGTAGAGCGTGACTCGCTCGTTGATGCTTGGCGATCACGTCACGCTGGATGCGGGCACGGGCGCAGTGCATACGGCTCCGGGACACGGCTACGAAGACTTTTTGATTGGGCGCGAATACGGGCTTGGAGATTTACAATCCGGTGGATGGGCGCGGCTTTTTCATGAACAACGTCGAGCATTTTGCCGGACAGCGGGTGGTCGCACTTGGCAAAAATGATCCTGACGGAAACAAGGCGGTCATCGCGCATCTCGAAGCCATCTGGCGCGTTGCTCAAATCCGAAAAGTTCAATCACTCCTATCCGCATTGCTGGCGTTGTCGCAATCCGGTGATCTTTCGCGCGACGCCGCAATGGTTCATCTCGATGGAAAAGAGCGGATTGAATGCGGCGGCGATTGCGGCGTGCGATCAAATCAAATGGCATCCGGGTTGGGGCAGCGAGCGGATGAAGAATATGTTCCGCGAACGCCCCGATTGGAACATCTCGCGCCAACGTGCGTGGGGCGTGCCGATCACTGTTTTTTACTGCGAAGATTGCGGCGAGACGTTGCTAGATTCCAAGCTCATGAACCACATCGCGGACCTGTTTGAGCAAGAATCCGCCGATGCCTGGTACGAACGCGACGTGAAAGATTTGGTTCCGCCGGGAACGAAATGCGGTGCTTGCAATTCAGACAGATTGAGCAAAGAACACGACATTCTCGACGTGTGGTTTGATTCAGGCGCAAGCTGGCTCAGCACGCTCGAACCGCGCGGACTGCCGTATCCTGCCGATGTGTATTTAGAAGGCGGCGATCAATTTCGCGGCTGGTTCAATTCGTCGCTCGTGATCGGCTTGGCGGTCAAAGACGCGCCGCCGTATCGCGGGATCATCACCTATGGCTGGGCGGTGGATGGCGAAGGCAAGAAGATGTCGAAATCGCTCGGCAACACGGTCGAGCCGGAAAAAGTCATCAAGCAAAGCGGCGCAGAAATCATTCGGCTGTGGTGCGCGGCGATCAACTGCTACGAAGACATGCGCATCTCGCCGGAAATCCTGACGCGGCTTTCCGATGCCTATCGCAAGATTCGCAACACGGCGCGGTATTGTCTGGGCAATTTGGACGGCTTTGATCCGGCAACGGATAAGGTGGCGTTTGACGAAATGCTCGAAATTGACCGCTGGGCGCTCGCGTCTGTTAATGAAATGGTCAAGCGTTGCGTGGAGGCATATCAACGCTACGATTTCACGGATGTGTATCAGGCGATTTATCACAACGCGACGGTGACATTGTCATCGCTGTACTTCGACATTTTGAAAGATCGGTTGTACACCTCTGCGCCAAAATCCTTGGAACGTCGCTCGGCGCAAACCGCGTTGTATGAAATCGTCGGGCGCATTGCCAAGCTGTCTTCGCCTTTGTTGGCCTTCACGTCCGATGAGATTTGGGAAAACATTCCGGGCGCGACGGCGGAAGCAGCATCGGTGCATTTGACGACCTTTCCGGCGTATGATGAATCATTGCGCAATGATGAATTTGTTGGCGCGATATGAAAAGCTGTTCGGCATTCGTGATGTGGTGATGAAAGCGTTGGAAGAAGCGCGCAATGCCAAACTGATTGGCGCGGGGCTGGAAGCGCAGGTTATGATTAGTTCGGATGCTGATACGCGCGCATTTCTGGAATCTTTTGACGAGGATTTGCGATTTATGTTTATCGTGTCGCAAGTGGAATTGAAAGATGGAATTGAATTGAATGTCGAAGTTGCCAAGGCTGAGGGAGAAAAATGCGAACGCTGCTGGAACTACACGACGGATGTGGGCGTGAATCTTGAATATCCGGGAGCCTGCGGACGATGCGCAGGAAACATTGAAACAATGCTCAAAAATTAAGCAATGAATAACAAGATTACCTACTTCATCATTGCCATCGTCGTGCTGATTGCTGATCAGGCGTCCAAAGCCTGGGCCACAGCGAAGCTACAATTTGTAGACACGATGGAAATTATTCCAAATTTCTTTCGGTTCACCTACGCACGCAATCGCGGTGTGGCGTTCAGTCTGTTTGCCGACAGCCAATTTGAAACTAAATGGATTCTGGCGGGGATTTCGACGATGGCTGCGATTGGTGTTGGCTATTATCTCTTTCGTTCCCCTGCCGGTGGTCGTCGTCTCAATACGGCACTGGCCTTTTTGCTGGCGGGCATTGTGGGAAATCTGATTGATCGTGTGCGTTTGGGCGAGGTCGTGGATTTTATCGATTTTCATTGGTACGAAACATATACTTGGCCTACGTTTAATATTGCTGACGCCGCAATCTGTGTGGGCGCTGTTTTGTTAGCAATTGAAATGATACGAGAAGAAAAGGTCTCGCCCGTACAAACCACGGAAGGCTAAAATCACGCTGGCTGGTAGCCGGCGATATACGCATGTTCCCTGAACTCTTCAAAATTCCCGGCATAAATTTTACGGTTAATACCTACGGTGCCTTAATCGCATTGGCTTTTCTGGCGGGGCTGTATGTCATGGGGCGACAGGCTGCGCAGGATGGCTTAGATCGGAATCGCGTTTACGATTTAGGTCTTTGGGTGTTAGTGGCGTCTTTGGTTGGCTCGAAGTTGTTGATGATCGTGACAGATTGGAACGATTTTCAAGGTGATTGGCGGCAGTTTTTTTCGATGGATTTCTTGCGCTCAATGGGGGTCTTTTACGGCGGTTTTATTGGCGCAGTGCTCGCCTCAATTATCGTCATGCGGATTTATAAATTGCCCTGGTGGCGCACCGCAGATGCTTTTGCGCCGGGCATTGTGTTGGGACAGGCAATCGGTCGCTTAGGATGTTTCAGCGCCGGATGTTGCTGGGGCAAACCAACCACAGCGTTTTATGGCGTCCATTTCACCGACAAAGGCCACGAGGCTACCAGCGTCCCGACGATAGTGCAGCATTTACCTGCATCAATTCAGTCGGAATGGGCACAAAAACTGGGCAGTTTAACTGCGCCTGTGCATTTACATCCCGTCCAGCTTTACGAGACTGCTGCCACGCTGATTATTTTTTTGGTCTTGCTGATGCTGGCACGCAAGCGCAAGTTTCACGGGCAAATTATCCTGGCGTATGCGATTCTCTACGCGGTAGCTCGTTTCATCATCGAGTTTTGGCGCGATGATCCGCGCGGCGAAATACTGGGAATCTCTACGTCGCAATTTGTTGCTGCGTTGATTTTCTTCGGTGCGCTCGGCCTGTTTTTCTATCGGTATAAAGCTGCGAGTAATCTTTCCTCTCCTCAGGTTTCAACTGCAAATCCATAAGTGCGTCATGCGTCTTGCCTATTTCACCCCGCTTCCACCAAGTAAATCCGGCATTGCTGATTACAACGCTGAGTTGTTGCCGTACCTGGCTGAGGCCGCAGACATCACCGTCTTCGTAGAGCATGAGCGCGAAATTCGCTCGAACCGGGATCGGTCTTATCAAGTCCGCGATGTGTTACATTTCAAGGGAATGCATGCTGAACGCCCATTCGATCTTTGTGTCTATCATCAAGGCAATAATCCGTATCACGAGTATGTTTATGACCTGGCGATGGAATATCCCGGTTTGGTCGTGCTGCACGAAAGTTGTTTGCATCATTTGCTTGCCCTCAAGACGCTGGATCGTGGCGATTTGGAAACCTATCGGAAGATCATGTTTCAGACCTATGGTCGCAGTGGTGCAGTTCTGGCTGATACAAGAGAGCGCGGCTTTGGCAGCGAATTCCAGCAATTCCTGATGCCGCTTAATTCTCCCCTCCTCGCGCGCAGTTTGGGCATCATCGTTCATAACGAATACGCCGCTGCGAATCTCGAAATCCCAGACACCCTTGCACTCACAAAACGACAGCCCGGCGCTTTGGCCGAGTCACCGTTAGTACAAGTGATTCCCCATCACCTCGCGCCGAAAGTTTATGAGCTGGATGCCTGGGCGGGCGAGGAGTGTCGGGCGACACTGCATTTACCGACTAACAAATTGATTATCGGAGCGTTTGGCTATGTGACCGAAGTGAAACGGCTGCCCGTTGTACTCAAGGCTTTTCAGCAACTGGTGGCTGTCTTACCTAATGTGTTGTTGTTGATTGTTGGGGAAGATCATTGGGCACATAGTATTACGCCACTGATTTCAGCACTTGAATTGGATGAGCATGTCAAAGTCACTGGGTATGTGGATGAGCAGAAGTTTTTTACTTACCTCAAGGCCGTGGACATTGTCGTCAACCTGCGCTATCCAACCGCAGGCGAAACCTCCGGCACGTTGATTCGCACGCTAGGTGCCGGCAAACCAGTGGTTGTGTCTGACTATGGGCATTATGGCGAATTGCCGGATGAGATATGCTTGAAGGTTCCCGTTGGTGATGAGGAAGAACAAACGCTATATCAACAGCTTCGTCGGCTGGCTTTTCAGCCCATGTTGCACAAGCGACTAGGGACACATGCCGCCGAGTGGGCCAGGCGTGAGTGTGACATCAAGCGTTGTGCAGCGCGCTATTTGGAATTTGCCGAACAGGTCATGCGTGAACGAACGGCGAAAATGGTTCCGGTTCACTACAGCAAACAAACTCCGAACATTGACTGCGATGTGGATGACGCCTTGAACTATTTGTTGGATTGGTTCACAGATGATGAAGGAACTTGTCAATACATCCTGAGCCATCGTCATCGGTTAATAGACACGCTACAACTCATTCCCAAAGGCGACGGCACGCAACGATTGCTGGAATTGAGCAGTTACCTTCAGATGCCGCCGCTCGTTCATCACTTTGGGAAATACGCTGAAGTTGTGACCACCGCCTTCTGGCACGGCGTGCCGGAAACTAAGGCGCAGCATATTTGTCAGACAAAAACCGGTGAAGAACTTCACTTCGACTTTATCCGAGTTAATGTTGAGCGAGATCGCTTTCCATTTGACGATGAATCGTTCGATGTTGTGTTGTGTTGCGAGTTGATTGAGCATTTGGCCGAAGACCCAATGCACATGCTGGCAGAGATCAATCGCGTGCTGAAATGGGATGGGCGGGTGATTATCACCACACCAAATATCGTCAGTGGGCATAGCGTGCAGGCGATGTTGCGAGGGCAAAGTCCCTACGTGTTTGGCCACTACAATCGTGAGAATCTGTATTACGGTTTGGGGGATCGCCATAATCGTGAGTACACGCCGGAAGAGGTGAAAGTTGTCCTGGAGTCGGGGGGCTTTGAGGTGCTAGACCTCTTCACGCGCGACTCCTGGAATCAACCGGAGCCAGAGCTTCTGAAATTTCTCGCCAGCACCTTTGTTCCGCTGGAAATGCGCGGCGATAATATTTTTGCGGTTGGGCGCAAAGTAAGTTCGCATATCGAACGCTACCCCGAACAGCTTTACCAATAAAACACCGCCTGTGATTTCTGTCCGCCATATCTCCAAGCTATATCGCATCTACGACAATCCTGCCGGGCGACTCAAGGAAATTTTGTTGCAAGGGAAGCGCAAATACCACCGTGACTTTTGGGCCTTGCGGGACATCAGCTTTGAAATTCCTGCGGGTGAGACCGTGGGCGTAATTGGGCGCAATGGGGCAGGGAAGACGACACTGCTGCAAATCGTCGCAGGCGTGCTGCAACCAACCGAGGGCGAAGTCAGTGTAGAAGGCCGCGTGACTGCTTTGCTCGAACTCGGCAGCGGCTTCAATCATGAATACACCGGACGCGAAAACATTTTACTTTCCGGGCAAATTCTTGGTTTCAGCGAAGAGGAGATGCGCCAGCGGATGGATGTGATTGTGCGCTTCGCCGAACTGGAAGGCTTTGTAGATCAACCCGTCAAAACCTACTCCACCGGCATGATTATGCGCCTGGCTTTTGCGGCGGCGATTCATGTTGACCCCGATGTGCTGATCGTTGATGAGGCGTTATCCGTGGGCGATGTGTACTTCCAACGCAAGTCGCTGGATCGGATTGAGTATTTTCGCAAAGCTGGCAAGACGGTGCTGTTTGTTTCTCACGATCCACGCTTGATTCAGCGGTTTTGCACGCACGCGCTGTGGCTGGAAAACGGTCGCACCGCGATGCAGGGCGATGCGCGCGAAGTTGTCACCGCCTACGAAGCCTTTTGCCAGCGCCTCGAAAACGAACGTCTCAATGCTGTTTCGCAAGAGCTTGAAAAACAGGCGCGCGATTCTTCAACTGACAGCATTGTGCGCGATTTGCAATTACTGGGTTCGCGTTGGGGCAATGGTCATATCCGGCTTACCAAATTGGAACTACTCGATGCCAAAGGCGAAGCGAAATGGCTCTTCAATATGGGGGAAGATGTGACCATTCGTTTATCCGTGATGGCCGATCAGGATTATGCAGCCCCTGTTGTTGCCATAGACTTTCATCGCTTCGATGGATTTTTTATGGGCAGCATCAACAATCACGATACGCATTCTGCGACCTTGCCGCTGAAGCGCGGGGAAAATATTTTGCTCCTTGAGTTGCCCAAACTGGACTTGCCACAAAATAGCTATTTCCTCTCCTGCAAGATTTATACAGAAGCCGATGCGCCACTTTGGCCTGACCCCGCCGACGTTCACAATCAAATGTATCAAGTTACGATTGTGGCGGAACAGCCTCGTCATGGTTTGGTACAGTTTGCTGCTGCCTGGCACAAGCTTGAGGAGCAAACTGCCAAGTAAATCACTTATAAATCGCAAAAGTTAATCCATCTTAGTCAAAAGCGATCAAACGGCTTGACACTTTTTTTGTTTCGGGCATAAATTCACTTACCGGCATAGTAAACTCTGCAATTCTGATCGCGGATCAGATTCTTCGAATTAACAACAATCCCAGTATCCGAAAGGATGGTGTCTTATGACCCTCACGAGAAACTTCTCGGCGATGGCAATGTCGCTGTTTTGCATCTTCGCACTGTCAGTTCTCGCCAAAGCCGATACAATTACTTTCACCGCAACTCTGCAAGGCTCGCAGGAAGTTCCGCCTAGAAACACAAGCGCGACTGGAACCGCAACTGTGATTCTTGATGATGTCACAGGAAAAGGAACTATCTCGGTCAGCTTTAGCGGTTTGAGCGCCGCTGTCACTGGCGGTCACATTCATTGTTGCGCCTTCCCAGGAGCAAATGGCCCAGTGATAGTTCCCTTTGATGCCGCACTAACTCTTACGGCAAATGGCACGGCTGGTTCTTTAACCAACTATGCTTTTACCTTAACTGCCGCTCAAATTACTGCCATGAAAAATGGGCAGACATACGTCAATATCCACACCTCGACTTTTCCGGGTGGAGAAATTCGGGGTCAATTGAATGCTGTACCGGAACCTGGAACCCTCTTGCTCTTAGGCGCAGGCTTGGTTTCGGTCGCAGGTAAATTGAGGAAGAAGCGTAAGCAAAATGAATAGCTGAGGTAGGGAATCTATTTCAGTAGAAGGTGGCAATTAAGCCGTTCTTCTTTCTTTGGTCTTAAGACCCTTAGAGCTTGCATTGGATGAAAAAAAGCCCGCGATGTTAATAAATATCGCGGGCTTTTTCTCGTCTTAAAGACTCTTCAATTATTTCTCTGAGCCAATTCGCATACCGTAGAATGACCGCCAAACGAAAAAGACCGAGATGGCAAAAAACACAGCGGCCAGCACGTGAGTTAGACCTGTTCCTTGGCTTTGCGCAAGCTTCAGCCCTAGTTCCACTGCCAACAATCCAAACAATGTCGTGAATTTGATGACCGGATTCATGGCTACTGAAGACGTGTCTTTGAAGGGATCGCCGACTGTGTCGCCGACGATTGTCGCATCGTGCAGCGGCGTGCCTTTGGCCTTCAATTCGACTTCGACAATCTTCTTGGCATTGTCCCAAGCGCCGCCTGCGTTTGCCATGAAGATCGCTTGGTACAGGCCAAAGATCGCAATCGAAATCAAATAGCCGATGAAGAAATATGGATCAACTAAGGCGAAAGCGAGCGAAGAGAAAAACACAGTCAAGAAGATATTGACCATGCCTTTCTGCGCGTAGAGCGTACAAATCTCCACAACCTTTTTGCTATCTTCGACCGAAGCTTTCTCAATACCATCCAGCTTGATGTTCGCTTTGATAAACTCGACCGCACGATAAGCGCCGGTCGTCACCGCTTGTGTGGAGGCGCCCGTAAACCAGTAAATAATCGCGCCGCCTGTGACCAAACCGAGCAAGAACAGCGGGTTCAATAACGAGATGCTTTCAAAAAACGCCGCTTCGGAAGGCGCTCCCCCACGCAGCACCTGAATGATGGAGAAGATCATTGTGGTTGAGCCGACAACTGCGGTTCCGATCAGTACAGGTTTCGCGGTCGCTTTGAAGGTGTTGCCCGCGCCATCATTTTCTTCGAGCAAATGTTTCGCGCGGTCAAACTTCACGTCTATCCCGAAGTCCTTTTTGACTTCACTTTGAATGTTGGGGACTTGTTCGATCAACGACAGTTCATAAACCGATTGCGCATTGTCCGTCACCGGGCCGTATGAATCTACTGCAATTGTAACTGGCCCCATGCCGAGGAAACCAAATGCTACGAGACCGAACGCGAAGACTGCCGGAGCCACCATCAGCGCGGCTAAGCCATAGGTGCTGACGCCATACGCAATTGCCATTAGCATCACGATGGCCATACCCAACCAGTAAGCCGAAAAATTACCTGCTACCAAGCCCGACAAAATATTCAGCGAAGCGCCGCCTTCTCTGGAGGACGTGACCACCTCGGCGACGTGCCGCGATTCGGTGGAGGTGAACCATTTGACCATTTCAGGAATGATCGCGCCGGCTGCTGTTCCGCATGAGATGATGATCGAAAGTTTCCACCACAACGAAGCGTCTCCGCCCAGCGTTGGAACCATCAGATACGAGACAATAAATGTCAGGACGATGGAAACGACCGACGTAATCATAACTAGACTGGTCAGAGGCTTCTCAAAATTCATTTCGTCTGAGTTGCCGTATTTGCCTTTGGCCAATGCTTCGTTGATAAAGTACGAACCCGCCGAAGCGATGACCATCATCACGCGCATCACGAAAATCCAGACTAGCAATTGCACTTGCACGGTTGTATCTGTCACTGCCAACAGAATGAACGAAATCAACGCCACGCCCGTCACGCCGTAGGTTTCAAAACCATCTGCCGATGGGCCAACCGAATCGCCCGCGTTGTCGCCTGTGCAATCCGCAATCACGCCGGGGTTGCGCGCGTCGTCTTCTTTGATCTTGAAGACAATCTTCATCAGGTCAGAACCGATGTCAGCAATCTTTGTGAAGATGCCGCCCGCGATACGCAATGCCGCTGCGCCCAAGCTTTCGCCAATCGCAAACCCGATGAAACACGGCCCGGCGTAATCGCCCGGCACGAAGAGCAGAATGAAGAGCATGATCAGCAGTTCTACCGAAATCAGCAGCATGCCGATGCTCATCCCGGCTTTCAACGGAATCGCATAAATCGGAAACGGTTTGCCGCCCAGCGAAGCAAACGCCGTCCGCGAATTCGCAAACGTATTCACGCGAATACCGAACCAGGCGACGCCGTAGCTGCCCGCGATACCCACCAAACTAAACAGCAAAATAATACTGACTCGCATGGTACCCAGGCCCGACAGCACACCGAAATACAGCACGATGATGATGGCGATTAAGGCTTCGAGGCGCAGAATGAATTTGCCCTGCGTGATCAGATATGTTTTGCAAGTCTCATAAATCAATTCCGAGATTTCCAGCATGGATTTATGCACAGGCAGGTTTTTTAATTGGTTGTAGATCAACAATCCAAAAACCATTCCCAGCGCACTGACAACCAAACCGCCGAGCAACAACGTATGACCGTTGATGCCGCCGAGGAAATTCACGGTTGATAGATCGGGCAACACCAAACTGGCCTCACCGCCATGTTGTTGTGCCAGGATTGTCAGGGAGTTGAAGAGGAGGAGTGATAGGGTGAACAGAAGATGTTTTGTACGGCGTATGCTTCTTGCTACGCCTGTCATGTTAAGGATCATACTTTAGGCCCTCAAGTTGATGGAAATTTTCAGATTAGCGGGATATTAGAATTGCGCATTATAGACGATGCCCAACTGAATGCAATAAGGCGATAAAAAACCTTTATGGCAAATTCTCAGGAGCCTTCGGTCTTCAGTTGGGCGTTATTCAGCGCGGTAGTTGGGGGCTTCCTTGGTAATCAGGACATCGTGTACGTGCGACTCTTTTAAGCTTGCCGCTGTGATCTTGATAAAACGGGCGTTAGTCTTTAGTTCTGCAATTGTCCGGCAACCGGTATATCCCATGCCCGCGCGTAAGCCGCCCACCAATTGCCCCACAGTTGCAGCCAATGAGCCTTTATACGAAACCCTTCCCTCAATTCCTTCCGGGACGAGCTTGCTGTCCGTTTCGGTTGCCTCCTGCGCGTAACGATCTTTGCTGCCTTGTTTCATCGCGCCAATTGAACCCATGCCACGGTACGCTTTGAAGTTGCGGCCTTGATACAGAATGATTTCGCCCGGCGATTCGTCCGTGCCCGCCAGCAACGAACCAATCATGATAGAGTCAGCGCCTGCCGCAATGGCTTTTGTCATGTCGCCTGAAAACTTGATGCCACCATCGGCGATGATCGGCACACCGGAACCTGCCGCCGCTTTTGCGCATTCCGCAATGGCTGTAATTTGCGGCACGCCAGCTCCGGAAATTACCCGAGTTGTGCAGATTGATCCGGGCCCAATTCCTGCCTTAACTGCGTCCGCACCCGCATCAATTAAGGCTTTCGTGCCTTCTGCGGTAGCGACATTACCCGCAATCAATTGTACTTCGGGAAAGCTTTGTTTGACTTGCTTAATGGCTTCAATCACACGGGAGCTATGGCCGTGGGCGGTATCAATCGCCAAGATGTCCACCTGCGCTTTAATCAACTCTGTAGCGCGTTCCAGAAAATCTCCAGTCGCGCCAATGGCGGCAGCGCAACGCAAACGACCGATTTCGTCTTTAGCGGCATTCGGATATTTGATTGCCTTTTGAATGTCTTTGACCGTGATGAGACCCTTGAGATGATATTGCTCATCCACGACAAGTAATTTCTCTACCCGATGTTGCTGGAGAATTCCTTCGGCTTCGCGGAGTGTTGTGCCAACGGAAACGGTGATGAGGTTCTCTTTCGTCATGATGTCCGACACGGGCAAGTCAAGCCGCGTCTCGAAGCGAATATCACGATTGGTCAAGATGCCAACTAACTTGCCGCCTTCGATGATGACTGGCACACCGGAGATTTTGTACCGCTGCATCAAGGCAAGTGCATCCCGTAATGGGCGATCCGGCGTAATCGTGACAGGATCAACGATCATGCCGGATTCGGAGCGTTTGACTTTGTCTACCTCGTCGCATTGCGCTTCAATAGAAAAGTTTTTATGGATGACGCCAATGCCACCTTGTTGCGCAATCGCAATTGCCATCGGACTTTCTGTCACTGTATCCATTGCGGAACTCAACAGCGGGATATTCAGGCTGATAGTGCGCGTCAGGCGAGTCGTCGTCTCGGTCTCGGTTGGTAATAGATCAGAATATGCCGGTAATAATAAGACATCGTCGAAGGTTAATGCTTCTGGTAGGTTTTCGATCAGCATAAAGATAAATTTATTTAGCCACGTAAACAAAAGCCGCGCGAGGGGTCATCGCGCGGCGGTGGTTACGAAACAATTTCTTGCGGCTTTTACAATGCGCCGCACGCCACAAGCTACTGGAGAAAGCTTTGATAGTTATCTTTGGTAAGAACAACATAAGATTGGGTGCCTTTAGTCGGAGTTAACTTCATTGGACGCCCATTAAGTGTGGCAGTTACTCCTGTCACATTGCCAAAACTTAGGATCAATTTTTCTGACGCCGAAAACTCTCGGACGTCGCCTGGATTTAGCACTCCATCGGCTGGGCGATTAGCGTCCACCCAAACTTTCAACCAGCATGGTTCACTGCCAATTTGCACTTTTACCTGCAAATTACCGTTCAAGGCCGGAGCAGGGGAGGGCGAGCTACTGGGCGATGGCGCTGCTGATTCGATAGGAGAAGGTGACGATGCTTCTGTTGTTGTAGGGCCTGGCGAAGCCTCCTCGGTAGGTGAGAGGCTTGCTGTCGGGGTCGCAATCGCCACGATTTGACTTGTTGCATCCTTCCCTTTGAACCAGGTATAGGCGGTATAGATGCCTGCACTCAAGAGCAAAAGGATAATGATAATGAGAGCGATACTGCCCCAAGGTGAAGCAACTTCCTCCTCGATCCCATCCAGGCTGGGGGCCATGGTGCGGGGCGCTTCACCGCCTTGGGCGTCGAGTTGTTGATTGTAAAGCACCAATGCTTGTTCTTCATCAAATCCAAGATAGCGGGCGTAACTTCTGACGAAACCCCGATTAAAGATGCCACCAGGCAGAATTGAGTAGTTATCTGCTTCTATTGCCTGTAAGAAGCGTCCTCCAATATGAGTTGCATCGGCAACCTCACGGATCGAGAGGTCTTTATGTTCTCGCAAGCGTTTTAGTTCTTCACCTAATGTTGGCATGTTTGATGTTAGCCTCTCCTCTCTGTCGTGAGGCTCGTCGGGCAATGGTTGATTCTTGAAAGTATCACTTTAAGAGTTCGCAATCTTACAGTTATTACAATCTACCTGTCAATTTTGATTAAGCTCAATTTGCTGAAGGGTAACGAGCAGGTCAAAAATGCGTCGGCGGCAAATAACATTTGACAATTCTTAGACCCGGTTGCTAGTCTTTCCCGTTTCTGATGTTAGTTTATAGGGAGCAATAGCTATGGCAAAGAGAACTTTTCAACCAAACAATCGGCGGCGCGCCAAAACACATGGCTTCCGCGAGCGCATGAGCACCAAATCAGGTCGGCTCGTTTTGAAGCGGCGGCGTGCCAAAGGCCGTAAACGATTAACACCGCATCATTACTAGAACGAGTTTACGGGTGTTGGAACAGACATAGACTCTGGATGGCAATGAAAGCAACAAAACGAACGCAACGATTGCTTTCCGGTTCGCAATTTCGCGCTGTCTATGAACGCGGGCAAAAATTCAGCACCCCTTATTTCTCTGCCTTTATTTTGCGGACCGACAGTGAGTGGCAACGGCTTGGGCTTACCACCACACGAAAAATTGGTGGTGCTGTCCTGCGAAATCGTTGTCGGCGAAGATTGCGGGAAATTTTTCGTTTGCGTGATCAATCTTTTTTGGGCGGAGTGGGATTTGATATCGTATTAAATGTGCGGACGACGGTTGCTTCTGTAGAGTACAAGTTATTGGAAGCAGCATTTGTGCAAATATTACATCGCTTCCGGCGGTCAGTAGACAAGGCCAAGGATTTCGGAGAGGCAGGATGAAGACAATTGCTCTTTATATTCTGCGCGTATATAAATTTTTTCTCTCCCCGCTGCTTCCACCTTCATGTCGTTTTTTTCCGACTTGTTCGGAATATGCCGCTGAAGCTATTACTAAATATGGTGTGCTCAAAGGAGCAATGCTGGGAGTAAAACGAATCCTACGCTGCCATCCCTTCAATCCTGGTGGTTATGATCCAGTGCAATGATATTTTTCAGATTACCGATCCCGGTTAACTCGCTAATCTGAGATGAGTTTTTAGATGGAAAAACAACGGCTTACGCTTTTTATCATTCTTTCGGCTGTCATTTTATTTGGGTCGCAATTCCTCCTTCAAAAAATCTATCCGCCCCCTAATAAACCAACTCCTGAGCAAATCGCCCAGACCTCTGTTCCTACTCCGGTGCCTTCCGCCACCCCACTTCCGTCGCCACCTGTCACCCAATCTGTGAACTTGCCATCGGTTGAATTGCGGGAAATCAGTCTAAAAACCAATTTCTGGAATGGAAAACTTTCCAATCAAGGGGCTGTTTTGACGGAGTGGACGATTACACATTCTCCCAATGGAAAACCTGTAGACGCGCCAATCGGGGTGAATCTTGTCTCGGCGCAAAAAAGCGCGGAGATTGGTGCACCCCTACGGCTCTATATTCCGTCGGATCGGAATCTGGAAAAGGAACTAAATACGGCTCGCTTTACGCTGGCGGAAGTAGTTGGGTCAAATTTTGAACTTAAACTCGAAGAGAATAAATCCATCACCTTCAATTATGGCAACACTAACGGAGTAAGCGCCTCGAAAACCTTGACCTTCAATGGTTCTGGCTATGACTTCGACTTGAAAGTTGATATAAAACGTAATGGCCAGCCCCTCGAAGCCTTCGTTGTACTCGGACCTAATTTTGGGGATCAAGGACTTAAGGATCATGGCTATTATAAACCTGCGCCGCAAATCTCATACTCTGCTTCCGGCAGTGTCACCCATTATGCTGGCTCTGATATTAAAACGGCTGACCCTGAAGCAATTAAGGAAACTAATGTTCTTTGGGCAGCCGTAGATGATAACTACTTTGCTTTGGCGTTGGTTCCTGCTGCCCCAGCAAAAACAGCAAGCCTGATTAACTTCAAGCGAAATGAAAAAGTTGGCGATAAAGAGGTGGAGCATAACTACGTTTCAATCGCCATCCCCGTCGTGAACGATCAACTAAATCATGTCTATGCTGGCCCAAAGGACTTAGACATGCTGGCGCAGGTAAATAAAAAATTCGGTCTCGCTAATCAGGAAAAAAACCTGGAATATCTGGTTAGCTATGGCTGGAATATAGTTGCCTGGTTAGTTAAGCCCATCGCTTCGTTTATGCGCAGTGCCTTTGTTCATCTTTATGGATGGACAGGAAACTATGGCTGGGCCATCATCTTGTTGACGGTCGTCCTGAATATGTTCTTCTTTCCGTTGCGGTGGAAAAGTTCTGTCTCTATGAAAAAAGCCGCCGCTCTGCAACCTAAGATGAAGGACTTGCAGGAACGGATGAAAAAGCTGGACAAAAATGACCCGCGCATGGCGGAACTCCAAAAAGAACAAGTAGCCCTCATGCGGGAGGGGAATCCCTTAATGGGCTGCTTACCGTTAATGTTACAGATGCCCTTCTTCTGGGCGGTTTTTATTGTGTTGAGCAGCGCGATTGAATTTCGCAATGCCCCGTTTTTCGGTTGGATTAGAGACCTTTCGTCGGCTGACCCCTGGTTTGTTTTACCCGTGATTTTTGTGATCTCTATGATCGTTCAAACTCACCTGACGCCTTCGACTGCCGATCCAATGCAAAAACGGATGCAGTATTTCATGCCGTTGATGATGGGCTACTTTTTCATCTATGCACCCGCTGGCTTAGTGCTTTACTGGATGGTGGGAAACTTGGTTGGTATTGTGCAGCAGTACGTGATCAATAAAATTACCCCAAATCCCCCGGCACAAACCAACGATAAAACAACGCCGCCAACTACTAAGGGCAAGAAGCCGAAAGAATTATTGGCAACTTCCCTAATTTAGAAACTTGCTGTAAATATTGGAATGGGTATGGCTCAATCGAATGAACTTACAACGAGAGTCAAGATGTTTGTCGAGGATTTAATCAACTCCTCGTCACTTGATTTACGCGCGAGTGTGGATGATGACGAGGATGGCAGTATTCTCGTCGAATTTCAGGGCTTCGACCTGCCCTTACTTTTAGGGCACAGTGCGGAATTGTTAGATTCCATGCAATATATCACTCGCCGTGTATTCGCCGACGAGGTGGCGGAAGGCGCACAGATTGATTTTGACGCCAGCGGCTATCGTGAAGCCAGGCACCACGAATTGGAACTGATGGCACAGAAAGCCGCTGAGAAGGTAAGAATCTCGAAAGTGCCATTCGTATTTGACCCTATGAATGCTCAAGACCGTCGCATTATTCATAACTCCATCCTTGATGTAGACGGGGTCCGTACGGAAAGCGAAGGCGATGGGCAAATGCGCCGCGTGAAGATTTTACCGGCCTCGTAGCTTTTGATTTTCACCAAATCAATCGCCAAGATGAAAATAGGTCAACCAATCCTGTTTTCTTTCTTGGCGATTTTTCTTGGCGACTGTTCTCAGGGATGCAACTTTACGAAAATAGTACAATAGCTGCTATTGCTACTCCGCCAGGATATGGCGGTCTTGGTGTGATACGCCTGAGTGGAGATGATTCACTTACCCTGCTGCAACAATTATTGGATAGTGAAGAGCCACAGTCGTTTATTCCTCGCCACGTTTCATTTCATCATCTTATCCACCCTGAAACGCAACAGACGATAGATGATGCGCTCATCACTTATTTTCAAGCACCCCACTCTTATACGGGCGAAGATATTGTTGAAATTTCCTGTCATGGGTCGCCAGTTGTGATGGCTGAAGTTCTTCGACTGCTGATCTCTTTTGGAGCGAAACTAGCTAACCCCGGCGAATTCACGATGCGCGCTTTTTTGAATCAGCGCATAGATTTGTCCCAAGCTGAAGCGATCAACGATTTGATTCATTCTCAGACGAGTTACCAGGCGCAACTTGCGGCACGGCAACTTCGAGGAGAGCTATCGAAACAGCTAAAACCTATTAGAGACGCATTGGTTGACATGATCGTTTATTTCGAATCATCCGTTGAATTTGTTGAAGATGATCTGGATGCACTTGATATCAAGCGATTCCAACAGCGACTTAATGATCTCTGCTCCTCCATTAACCGAATGGTTTTGAGCTATCAGTTCGGACGGTTGGTTCGGGGCGGTATAAAACTAGCTATCGTCGGACGCCCGAACGTTGGGAAGTCATCTATTTTTAACGCCTTGCTAGGTAAGGATCGGGCTATTGTCACCAACCTTCCTGGCACGACTCGTGACACCCTCAGTGAGGTATTTTCGCTCAAGGGAATTCCGGTTGAGCTTATAGATACGGCTGGGATTCGTGAAACCGAAGATGTGATTGAAAAACTTGGCGTCGAACGAACCCGCATCGCGATTGCTGATGCTGATTTCGTTCTAGCTGTTATCGAAGCCGATCATCAGCCCTCAGTTGACGAAGCCAGTTTTTTTGCCCAAGTTCCATTTCACCTCTTGGTTATTAACAAATGTGACTTAGGATATGCGCTTAATGATCAAACAATACGACAGCTTGCACAGGGAAAGCCCGTTGCTAAGGTTTCTGCCATAACAGAGCAGGGAATTATAGAGCTACGCGATCTTATACATCTCAGCTTGACCGCCGATTCCTTAGTTTTTCAAGATGGTGGTATGATAACGAACGAGCGTCACTATCAAGCTTTAAGCAATTCCTCTGAAGCATTGCTTAAAGCACAGCGTGATCTGACTAGCGGCTTCAGCGAGGAGATCGTGCTTGTCAATTTACATGATGCTTTGCGAAGCTTGGGCAGCATCACGGGTGAAACTTTGATTGGCGACATTATCAATCAAATCTTTTCTACGTTTTGTATTGGAAAGTAATCTGTTGATTAGGCGTTATGTTTCAGTTTGATGAAGAATTCGATGTCTTGGTCATTGGCGCAGGTCACGCCGGGTGCGAAGCCGCGCATGCTGCTGCACAAATGGGCGCTAACACAGCTATCGTCACCTTTAATCTTGATCTGATCGCACAAATGTCCTGCAACCCAGCTATTGGTGGGATTGCCAAAGGTCACCTCGTCCGCGAAATGGACGCGCTAGGGGGATTGATGGGACGCGTTATTGATCAGACCGGCATTCAGTTTAGGCTGCTTAATCGAAGTCGTGGCCCGGCGGTTCAAGCTCCACGTGCACAAGCTGATCGTGCGCTTTATCGCCAACAAATGCGCCAAGAACTTGAAATCCTCCCAAATCTCGCTTTACGACAGGGCGAAGTAGTCAAAATTCTAGTGGATGAAGGTTGTGTGGTTGGCGTTGAGTTAATGGATAGTCGGTTGCTCGGCGCAAGAGCTGTCGTCGTAACTACCGGTACCTTTTTAAATGGGCTAATTCACATTGGCGAGAAACGATTTCCTGCTGGGCGCTCAGGCGAATTGCCTTCGATCATGTTGGCCGAAAATCTTCGTGATCTGGGTTTTAGAATGGCACGGTTAAAAACGGGCACTCCTCCACGCCTTGACGCGCGAAGCATTGATTTTACCGCCTTTGAGGAACAGCTTGGAGATGAAACACCAATCCCTTTTTCGTTTACTACGAAACAAATTACCAGGAAACAAATTTCTTGTTATATTGGCTACACTGGGAATAAAGTTCATCAATTGATCCGCGATAATATTCAACGATCCCCTCTTTACAGCGGACAAATCCAAGGGATTGGCCCGCGTTATTGTCCTTCTATCGAAGACAAAGTTGTCAAATTTCCTGATAAAGATCGCCACCAGTTATTCCTTGAACCAGAAGGGGCGAATACTTACGAAGTTTATCTCAATGGTTTTTCAACCAGCCTGCCCGCAGATTTGCAACGCGAGTTGGTACGACAAATTCCTGGCCTGGAGAGGGCAAAGATGCTTCGACCCGGTTATGCCATTGAATATGACATGATTGACCCGACAGAATTGTGGCCATCACTCGAAACTAAACGAATTCGGGGCCTTTTCAATGCTGGGCAAATTAATGGGACAACGGGATATGAAGAGGCAGGGGCACAAGGGATTATTGCTGGCATTAATGCTGCTCGCCTTATTCAAACTTTAGAACCTATTGAAATTAAAAGAGATGAAGGTTATATTGGGATTCTAATAGACGACCTGATAACCCAAGGAGTTGACGAGCCATATCGCATGTTTACGTCTCGTGCTGAACAACGGTTGAAGTTACGAATTGATAACGCCGATGACCGATTAAGTGAAATGGGATTTAAGCTTGGCTTAATAAAGGGAGATCGCTATCGGGAATATCAGAATAAGTCTAACAGAAAGAATGAAATAAGGGAATATTTTCAACGCACCATCATAAATCCACGCAGCGAAGGATACGGAGAATTTTCAGCCAGGACAGCGATCAACTTAGCTGAAGGGGTTCTGTTAAGCCAACTGGCCAAGCGTCCTGAGTTATTGGCTGATCAACTTACCCTTTTACTTCCGCACTACTTCCAGAGTTTTCCTCACGAAGAGCTAACAACAGTTATCACAGATCTAAAATACGAAGGGTATTTAACTAACCAGGATGACCTCAATAACCGATTAGCCAAAGCTGCGAATAGAAATATACCAACCAACTTGCAATTTACTGGCATTCCGGGCTTATCCAATGAAATGGTTGAACGACTCAACCGTATCCAGCCCAAGACCATCGGACAGGCAATGCGTATTCCGGGCATTACCCCTGCTGCTATCTCTTTATTAACGATCCATGTAGAGCTTATTGCTCGACGTAAAACTGCGTAAAGTGAACTCTATTTTACTAGGACATTTTCGGGAAGTCTTGTCTCAGGCAGAAAAATTTTACCCAACAGGATTTTCTAAAGAACAAATAGAAGTTTTCAGTCGCTATTATGAGCTTGTTTTGAAATGGAATGACCGACTTCACTTAACGACTGTTACATCACCAAGAGATTTTGCCGTTTTCCACATTTTAGAATCTGCCTTTGCCGTTCCTTATCTCCTACCTTTTATCCAGAATATTATAGATTTAGGCTCTGGTTGCGGTATACCTGCCATTCCCCTTGCCATCCTGCGCCCCGATCTTACTGTAACTTTAGTGGAAGCTAGTAAAAAGAAGGCAATTTTTCTTAAAGAAGTCGCAACAAGTTTGGGCGCTGATAATTTGAAGATTATCAATCAGAGATTTGAGACAGTTGATGGGGTAACGCAGGATGTTTGCATCACTTTGCGGGCATTGGATAAATTGAGTCAAATGATACCAACTATAATGAATCTTGGGCAAAATGGGGGGCAGTTTCTTATATTTGGTAATGATAGTTTACTCGATGACATTCAACTTTCTCTCCCCCCTGGTTGGCATTGGGATTCTCATTTGATTCCCAGGACAATTAACCGGCTGTTAATTGTCCTCTCCCGTTCCACGTGAAACAGCCATTAACTAATTGACTCTGGTTCCACGTGAAACTCTGGAGTAGTCTTTTCTCTCTAGGAGACATATGTTATCGTGCCGATTATTGAAAAGATGCCAGTCTAATAACGAATTATGGGTAAAATAATTGCAATATCGAATCAAAAAGGCGGTGTGGGGAAAACCACAACTGCAATAAATCTTTCGGCTTCACTGGCTGCGATTGAGAAAAAAACACTACTTATTGATCTTGATCCACAAGGAAATGCAACTAGTGGCGTGGGAATCAAAAAAGGGACATTTAAAAGAGGCTTATATCATTGTTTGATTGTAAATGAGCCAATCGAAAATGTTACTTTAAAGACAGAGTTAGAATATCTTGAGTTAATCCCTTCAGATCGGAATTTGGCAGGTGCAGAAGTGGAATTAGTGGATTTTGAAAATCGAGAATTTAAATTGAAAAAGTTGCTTGAAGGGGTAACAGATAAATACGATTATTTAATAGTAGATTGCCCTCCAAGCTTGGGATTGTTGACGTTAAATGCACTGACAGCAGCAGATTCGATTTTAGTGCCTATACAATGTGAGTATTTTGCATTAGAGGGGGTAACAGAGTTGTGGGATACTTTAGTTCGTATTCGTCGCGGATTAAATCCAAATCTATCTATCCAAGGATTTTTACTGACGATGTTTGACGAAAGAACAAATTTGGGAAATCAAGTAGTGGCGGATTTGCGAGATTTTCTTGGTTCACAGGTTCTAAATACAATGATCCCACGTAATATTCGCTTGGCAGAAGCACCAAGCTATGGAAAGCCAATTATTTTGTACGATATAAAATCAAAGGGAGCTGAGAGTTACATCAATCTTGCTAAGGAGGTAGTTGAAAATGACAAGAAGAGCACTCGGTAGGGGCCTAAGCGCGTTACTGTCCGATGAATCTGCAAAGATTGAGGCAAAAGAGGAGTTGTTTGAAGTTGATATAGATTTGATTGATCCAAATCCAGATCAACCACGTACTGTGTTTACTGAAGAAAAATTGGAAGAGTTAACGCAATCAATCAAGGAAAATGGCCTCGTTCAGCCAATTTTGCTCCGTCGTAAAAATGGAGGACGTTTTCAGATTATTGCTGGTGAACGCCGATGGAGAGCTTCGCAGAGAGCTGGGCTCCAGCAAATAAGTTCGATTGTACGAGAAGTTAGTGATGATAAGTTATTGGAAATTGCATTAATAGAAAATATACAGCGCCAGGAATTAAACGCAATTGAGGAAGCAGCAGCTTATCAAAGGCTAATGAATATCCTTGGTTTGACACAAGAGGAAGTAGCAAAGCGAGTAGGAAAAGATCGCTCATCAGTTGCTAACTATATTCGTCTATTAAAGTTGCCAGATTCTGTCCAAAAAATGCTGGTTGAAGAACAACTGTCAATGGGTCACGCACGGGCATTATTGGGGCTAGAATTACAAGAGACCCAAGCGAATCTGGCACAAAGAATAGTTAAAGATAAGCTTTCAGTACGAGAAACAGAACGGCTGGTCCAAAATAATGGTGTAGAAACGAAAATTCAAGAAATCTCGACTCCGAATAAAAATGATGCTAACATCCGAGCCGCTGAATTGAAGCTAAAGCGATTTCTCGGCACACAGGTTAGATTGCAAATTGGTCCAAGAGGCGGAAAAATTAGCATTGAGTTTAGTTCAGCAAACGAGTTAAATAGAATTTACTCTATTCTAATGCGTAAAGACGAAACAAGTGCCTCAGAATTTGTAAATGAGTAAATTTACAGGCATTTAAGCATTACACCCGTTGCCCCTTTCCTACCAAACATAAATTACAGATAAGGAAAAACTTATGATGAAATTCGGGAAATCTTCTTCCACTATTACTACATCAGACGCTCCAGTTAGTGATTTGAGGGGCTTTTTGGGTGAGGGGACAGAAATAAAAGGTGAGTTAGCCTTTAGCGATATGCTTCGTGTTGATGGCAATATTTCAGGAAAGGTCAAATCAGATGCCGGTACTTTACTCGTTGGAGAGCGGGGATATATAAAAGCTTCTGTAGAAGCTGCCAACGTGTCAGTAAGTGGTACAATTGAAGGTACTATAACGGCAAAGAATAAAGTGGAAATACATCCGACGGGGAAGGTATTCGGTGACGTTTATACGCAGGCCTTAATTATTGAGCACGGAGCTATTTTTGATGGAAAATGCCATATGACTGGGAGAGATTTACCACCCAAATCAGAAATAGTTGAAAAGCAAGTTGTAGAAAAAAATTAACAAGCAGTAAGATTAAGGAAAAGGCGGCAAATTGTTGCTGCCTTTAGACTTAGCTGAATAAGTGTAGGTTTTTCACAGGATTTCCACAATATTATCCACAGGATTATCCACAGATTTTTCCAGCACCATCTAGCTCAGGGGAGAAACCGAATGTCCTGAAGAATATTGTTTATTATTCTTTCTTCAGAGAGGTTAGATGAGGCATCTATTAGCGAGACATTAGTTTTTGCCTTACTGTGCGGTTGCCACCTCTGAGCGAAAGACGCAGAGTTGGGGTTGACGAAAATTGTATGTACAGGTATCGCTAACGCGGCAGCAAGATGTTGCCCAGAAGAGTCATAACCGACATACCAATCACTATTGGCAATGAGGGCAGCAAAAGATCCAATCCCACCTTTCCAGGCGATTAATTGCGGGGGCTGAGATGGAGTATAATTCCTGGTTGAGTAAGTAAGTTCATTTAGGCATAAAACCGCTATACCACTTGCGTTTAGAAAACAAAGAATCCTCTCAACCAAATCATTTTCTTTAGCAGTAGCGCCACAATCAAGAAACAGTAAATGATGCTGAGAAAGTTTATTAACCAGTTCAATTTCAAATCTCTCTGAAACTCTTTTTGCATCGTTCCCACCGACGCCAAAGCTCAAACAAATTACAGATGAGTTGCTCGCTGATCTAAGATAGCCAGCTAGTTCGGAGCCAATTGCCTTATGCCTGGGAGAAAGAGAAATGAAGGGATAGGAATCCTTTACCTGACAGGTCAAGTCATTTACCCACTGTGATGTTAATTGGCCAAGCTTTTCGTAACCAGGGCGTGAGAACCTCCGACTCTCAAAATAGAAGTAATTTTGGTGATCAAGAAGTGGAGTGAGAAGCGGCAACAAACCCAGTTGAGTGAGGCGGGAGTCAGGATCGAAGATACAAAACTCCTCCGCATTTAAGTCTGAGGTCTCATCTTGAACCGCAACAACAACCTCTCGCCAACTTAGCAGCCGTGACAGTAGGTTGGCATTGCGACCGTAATCAATAGGTTTAATTCGAATCTGCCCCTCGCCCTCATAAAGTTGAGCCAGATTTGAAGTGCCAATGATTATGATTTCAGCAGATGGATAGAGTTGTTTAAGGTGCGATATCAGAACGCTGGTGATGGCAACATCAGCTCCCACAGTTATTCTAGAAAGAAAGAGAATTTTTTTTAAGGGCCGGGAATGAGCTAGGAAATAATTGGATGTAGTCAATGCCCTTTTCCGAGCGAGGAGGGCGGTTTCATGAGTAAGGCCAAAGTAGTTAAGAGTTTCATCAAGTAAGTGGCCTTCAGGTAATTGACGATAAAAAGAAATGACTTGCGCAAATAGGCGATCATAAAGATCACAAAAAGTCGGATCGAAAGCATCGTTAAGCTTTTCGATCAATTGCGGAAATATGGCCTCTACTCCAATGTGGGCAAGGGCCTTGTCTGGAAGACGATTGATTTCGCAAAGAAGTTCAATTGCCTCACGTAGAGGTTTTTTATGAATGCGGAAATGTTCGAAAAAAAGGGTCGTGGCCTGATGTGAGAGATGAGAAACGAACTGTGAAGATAAGGCTGTGTTAGGATTTCGTAACTCGGATAAGTATTGATTGACAACAAATTGAGGGCTATCGTTTTGCATTGCCAGGAAGCGCATCCTCTAGAAATCACGACAAGTGATAAAATAAAACTCTGCCGAAATACTGATATGAAAATCCGCAAACAATTCAAATCTAGTTTTCTTTTCAAATAGATCCGAGTTTATCGCGGGCATTCAAATAAAACTGCCAGAAATATCCATACATTGACCAGCATGAAGAAATCACAACGACCCACAGCATAGCCCGTCCAAGGCCATAAAAAATCATACGGATATCCTGGGGAGTGACAGTCTCAGTCCCAAAGAGATGAGAAAGTGCAAGGCTCATCTCCGGTACACTCCAAAAGGCAATGATGGGGAAGGCTTTAGTTTCGACCGGTGGGGCACCAGAAACAGAAGACATCATTAGTAGAGTGATGGCGATGACTTGAGATACCATCTTAAATTTACCTGCAGTCGAAGCGGCTATGGCCCAGCCTTCCGTTGCGGCAATCGAGCGTAAACCCGAAACCGCGAACTCGCGTCCGATGATAATCACGACAGCCCAGGCCGGCGCGAGGCGATTTTCCACTAAGGAAATCAACGCCGAGGAAATCAAAAGCTTGTCTGCAATAGGATCGAGCAGAATACCCAGCCGCGAAACCTCTTTGCGTTTGCGAGCGAGAAAGCCATCGAGCCAATCGGTAATGGCAGCAGTAAGGAAAAGTACGACGGCGCCTATATGCTGGGGAACTCCAAACCAATTTTCAGAAAACTTCGTTAGCAACACGACGACCAAAAGTGGCGCGATAAAGATACGAAGTAGGGTTAGGGAGTTCGGCAAATTCATAATGGGTGGCTGGTGGCAGGAGGCTGGTGGCTAGTGGTTTTACCAACGATCAAGCACCAGCTACCGACCACCTAGCCGCGATACACATTCGTTATCGGCATGCGACGATCACGACCAAAAGCACGAGTCGTCACCTTAATGCCAGGGGCCGCTTGGCGGCGCTTGTATTCATTCAGGTCCACTGTGCGAATTACCCAGCGCACAGTTTCCTCCTCGTAGCCTTCAGCAATAATTGCGTCAATGCTCATATCCTGCTCAACATACATTTCCAAGACTGCGTCAAGGATTTCGTAAGGAGGCAACGAGTCCTGATCTTTTTGATCTTCACGCAACTCGGCAGAAGGCGGACGAGAGATAATGTAGTCGGGGATTACTTCCTGTTCACCGCGCCGATTAATATACTGACACAGTTCGTAGACCAATAACTTTGGCACGTCTTTGATGACCGTCAAGCCACCGCACATATCTCCATACAACGTGCAATAGCCCACGCTGGATTCGCTCTTGTTGCCAGTTGATAGAACAAGGGCACCGAATTTGTTCGACAAGGCCATGAGAATGTTGCCGCGAATGCGTGCCTGAATGTTTTCTTCAGCAACCCCCATCGCCGTACCAGCAAAAACGGAGTTGAGCATTTCCAAATACTGTTTGAAGGTTTCTTCAATCGCAATTACATCGTAATGCACGCCCAAATTTCGCGCTAACGCTTCAGCATCGCGCGCGCTTTCGTTTGATGAGTAGCGCGTTGGCATAAAGACGCAGCGCACTTTGTCTGCGCCTAATGCATCCACCGCAATACAGGCAACAAGGGCGGAATCTACGCCACCGGATAAGCCGATGACTACGCGCTCGAAGCCGTTTTTGCGCACGTAATCCCGTGTGCCTAGCACCAATGCTTGATAAACTTCTTCTGCTTTGGGAAGGGCGGGCGCGATGGCGGGCACGATTTTTTCGCGCACTAGGGTTTCGTGATTTTCTGCCAACACGATTTTCGGCGAACGGATTTCTTGGCTTGTTAAGTACAGGCGATCCTGTCGGCGGCGCGGATCATGCAAACGTTCGCGGAAGACTTTTTCTGGGTTGATGTCAGCCAATAGTAAATCTTCCGCAAATACTTTGCCGCGAGCGATCAAATGGCCACGCTCATCAAAGATAAGACTATTGCCATCAAAAACCAGTTCGTCCTGCCCCCCCACTAAATTGACATAAGCTAAAGCAACGGCGTTATCTTCAGCGCGCGTCGCCAGCATCCGCTCGCGGTCGCCACCTTTCGAAGAATGATAAGGCGAAGCGGAGATATTGATAATAATTTGTGCGCCCGCTAAGGCTTGCACTTGGGTCGGGCCACCGGGGTACCAAATGTCTTCGCAGATGTTGACGCCGAGTAAGACCTCGCCCAGTTGAAAAATCGGCGCAGTTTCTCCAGCCCTGAAATAGCGGTAATCATCGAACACGCCGTAGTTCGGCAAATAGGTTTTGTGATAGACGCCTTTGATCTCGCCGTTATGAATCACTGCTGCTGCGTTATGAATGTCCGTCGTTTTGTCTACAAATCCAACAATTGTTGTGATGTCCAGAGAAGCTTTGACGATTGCGTCCAGTGCCTTTAGGTTGGCAGAAATAAATTGCGGTTTGAGCAATAAATCTTCGGGCGGATAGCCTGTGATGGCAAGTTCGGGCAACGCTACAATGTCTGCCCCCTGGCTTTTGGCTAGCTCAATATAGTGAATAATTTTTGCTGTATTACCCGCGAAGTCTCCCAGCTTTGGATTGATTTGCGCGAGTGCGATGCGAATGGTAGTCATAAAACAGATGTGGAAAGGGGGACGATAGAAATCATAGGCGAGGTATAGGGGAACAAGTTAATCTGCGACTTCGACGGTATCAATAATACCAATGATCGCTGCATCAACCGGACGGTCTTTCATGCCTTCGGCCAGGCGTGCGCTGCTACCGGATACGACTAAGACACGTTCACGAACGCCTGCACCAACGGTGTCCACCGCAACCAGATAGCTGCTTTCGTCTTCGCCTTGCAATGTAATTGGGCGCACAAGCAGGAGCTTGCTGCCAAGCAGCCGCTCGTCTTTGCGTGTGGCCACAACCGTGCCAATAACTCTTCCGATAATCATAGTCAGATGTCAGGTATCAGTTATCGGTTGCGAAAACAACGAACAACCAACTAAGTGACGAGAAGTTATTTTTTTAGCATGACGGGCATTACTTCATCTACCGAACCGTGCGGGCGCGGGATGACGTGAACACCAACCAGTTCGCCAACGCGACGAGCCGCAGCGGCTCCGGCATCTGTCGCAGCTTTGACGGCGGCAACATCACCGCGCACGATAGCGGTCACAAAACCCGCACCGATTTTTTCGTAGCCGACCAATACAACATTCGCAGCTTTGACCATTGCGTCGGCGGCTTCAATCGTGGCGACCAGCCCTTTAGTTTCAATCATTCCAAGTGCTTCCATTGATTCTCCTCAATGTACGGCAGACGGCTCGTCTGCCCGATGGTTTTTGAATACGTTATGAATTTATCAATCTCGCAGTTTGCGATAACAACTCAACCAATTCTTCGCGTGTTAAAGTAATTGTCTCCGCGTCGCCATTTCGCCCGCTCGCCATTTCGCCCATTCCGCAGGCTTGTCCGGTGCGTGCTTCAAAAGGCATCACGCCGGCACGTTCCCGAATCTCGAACAGCTTGGGAATGGCGCGCCCGGGAATCGAGTTTTCATTTCCCAGACTGCGGGCAATCGCGCTGATCTTGCAGGTATGTTCGAGCGTTTCCAATTTATTGAATGCCTTTTCCAGCGTGTCAGCATACGCGACTGCGCCGTGATTTGCCATCAGCAGCGCATCATGAAATTCCAGAAACGGCTCAATCGCATCCGTTAATTCACGCGTTGAAGGCGTGCCATAGTCAGTCAACGGCACACAACCCAGCGTCAACACCACTTCAGACAAGATCGCTTTGTCGAGCGACAATCCAGCCACCGCAAAGCCCGTAGCATAAGGCGGGTGACAATGCACGACTGCGTGAATGTCAGGGCGATGCTTGTAAATTGTCCGATGCATCGGCCATTCGGTCGAAACTCTATACTCGGAGGGTTCCAGCGGATTGCCGTCCAAATCCACGACGACCATCATTTCCGGTTTCATCCAACCTTTGCTTACAGCCGAGGGCGTAGCGATACAACGATTGGGGGCGACACGTACGCTGATATTACCGTCGCCAGCTACAATGTGACCTCGCTCATAACAACGGCGGGCCGTGTCTACGATTTGTTCTTTGATGATTCGTTCGTCCATTCTTTGCCGTTTCGCAGGAAATCCCGAAAGTCTGCGCTAATGCCCGTCGTTGTTTGCTCGGATTGATGTGGCTGCGCTAAAAAATATGACAAGCTTTCGAGCGAGATTGCAAAATCCACATGTTTGATTTTGACACCAGGCTTCGCCTGTAAACGCACCGGAGCAAAATTCAATACCGCTTTGACGCCTGCCGCCGTAACTTCATCCAAGAGCCTTTCAGCCGAAGCCGGAGGCACTGCTAAAACAATGATGTCAATCTTTTCGCGCTGGATAAAATCAACTAAATCGGAGGCATCCTGAATCGTTAATCCATTGCGCGTTTCCAGCCCAATCTTGTTCGGGTCATTGTCGAAGATCGCCAACATACGAAAGCCATTCACATTGAACCCGCCATAAGTTGCCAACGCGATGCCTAAATTGCCTGCACCCACAATCGCTACATTACGTTCGGTATCGAGTCCTAGAATCTGGCGCAACTGCCGTCGCAAATCGCTCACAGAATACCCAACACCGCGCACACCGAATTCACCAAAATACGCCAAGTCTTTGCGAATTTGCGCCGAATTTAAGGCGAATTGCTCCGCCATTGCTTTCGAGGAAATTCGTTCGACACCTTCGCTCGCTAATTCATCAAGACAACGCAAATAAAGCGAGAGACGACTGGTGGTGAGTTCAGAGATTTTCTCGGTTTTCATCGCGTGGGCGTCAACACTTAACTGTTCAATTTCACAAGGCTTATTACAGCACCTCTGCCACGATAACGCAGCGTCAACGGAACTGTCAATTACCGCGAATTGACAGTGCTTGCGGCTGTCTCTTACACTCCACCCCGGACAAAAAATTACCGACAAGGAGAAAGTGCATTGATTGCTCACCTGTCAGGACTATTACTCAGCAAGCAACCGAATTCTGTGATCGTGGATGTCGGTGGTGTCGGTTACGAAGTCACGATCCCGCTTTCCACGTTCTACGATTTGAGTGAAGAAAATAATCCGGTTTCACTGCGGATTCACACGCACGTCCGCGAGGACTCGTTGCAACTCTTCGGCTTTCGTACCGAACGCGAGAAGAAATTATTTCTCCAGTTGCTGAGCGTCTCCGGCATCGGCCCCAAATTAGCGATCACGATTTTGTCTGGCATGAGCGCCGACGAATTGATTCCAGCGATTCGCAACAATGAAGTGGCGCGGCTCGTAAATATTCCGGGCGTAGGCCGCAAAACGGCTGAACGCATGATCGTCGAATTGAAAGACAAACTCTCGGCACTCTCTTCACCAGAGATGGAAGAGCAATTCCGCATAAGCGGTGGCGCGACCAGCCAAAGTGCAATTGCCGATGATATTGTTTCAGCCTTAGTGAATCTGGGCTTCTTGCGAGCGGCAGCAGAGAAGGCTGTGAAGTCTACAATGCAGGAAAACCCTGACGCGAATTTCTCGCAGTTGACGAAACTCTCCATGCGAAAACTGGCACGATAATGGCGAAAAAAAAAACTACAACAAGTGACGAGAGCGAAGACAATCGTTTAGTTGGCCCAGGAAATGCAGATGAAGAGCAGCAAATCGAACTCTCGCTGCGCCCGCAGTACTTGCGCGAATACATCGGGCAAAAAAAGGTCAAAGACAATCTCAGTATTTTCGTCAAAGCGGCGATTGCGCGCGGCGAATCGCTGGATCACGTATTGCTGAATGGGCCGCCGGGTCTTGGAAAAACTACCCTAGCGCAGATTGTCTCCCGTGAAATGGGCGCGAAAATTCATGTAACGTCTGGCCCCGTGATTGAAAAGCCCGGCGACTTAGCAGCGATGCTCACAAACCTCGAAGAAGGTGATGTGTTGTTTATTGATGAAATCCATCGTTTGCATCCGGCGATTGAAGAAATTCTTTATCCCGCGATGGAAGATTTCGAACTGGATTTGATTATCGGGCAAGGGCCGTCGGCGCGTTCGGTCAAGCTGGATTTGCCGCGCTTTACATTGGTTGGGGCGACGACGCGCGCGGGGTTGATAACAGCTCCATTACGCGGACGGTTTGGGATTAACTTCCATTTGGATTTCTACCCCATCGAAGACCTGGAAATTATCGTATTACGGTCAGCGGATATTTTGAAGGTGGAAATTGATAAAGCAGGAGCGAGCGCGATTGCGCATCGCTCGCGTGGCACACCGCGGATTGTGAATCGTCTATTGCGCCGCGTGCGTGACTTTGCCGAGGTCGAATACGAAGGGAAAATCACTTTGGAAGTCGCTACAGACGCATTAAATCGGATGGAAGTGGATCGCTATGGCTTGGACGAAGTGGATCGCAAATTGCTAACGACGATTATTGAAAAATTCAATGGTGGGCCGGTCGGCGTGAGTACGATTTCGGCTGCGATTCAGGAAGAGAAGGATGCGATTGAAGAAATTTACGAACCATATTTGATACAGATCGGCTTTCTAAATCGTACACCGCGCGGTAGAGTTGTCACGCCTGCGGCATATCAACATTTAGGTTTTGCTTTGCGAGAAGAGCATCAACCAGGACTGTTCTAAATGCACAGTGACATCGTCAAATTTCCAGGCAGAGTATGGTTGCGCATCAAGAATCGCGCGACAAAGCGGAGGATTTTGTTTCGCGCTGTGACCAGCTTTTTGGATAATGATCTCATCACCTCTTCTGCGGCTATCACATACTTCGGGATGCTCGCGTTATTCCCCACGCTATTGTTGGCCTTGAGTATTGCGCAGGCCTATTTTGACGAATCTATCCACCGGGAAATCTTAACCCGGCTTCCGGCTTTCATGCCTGGCACCGCAGAATTTGTCCAACGCAACCTGGAGGCGATTAGCAATGTCTCGCCCAGCCTGCTCCTGACGGCACTTACTATTTTGTTGTGGGCGGGTTCGTGGGTTTTCACGGTCATCGAACGCGCAGTGTGCCGTATGTGGGGCACGCAGCCGCGTTCGTTTTTGCATGGTCGCCTGATGACGATAGGCATGATTGCGGCGGTCGGGTTTGTATTATTGGCGTCGTTATTGGTTACTTCCGGTGTCGTTACTATTCAGACTTTGATTGAACGGTGGCCGGTAACGCAGGTGCCACCACAAATTTCGTGGTTAGGTTCAATGCTGTGGCAGATTGTTTTGTTCGTAGTTAGTTGGCTGGTTACGACGTCGCTCTTCGCCTTGATCTATCGTGTCATGCCCAATACCAAGATCAGTTTGATTGAAGTTTTGCCGGGCGCAATTGTTGCGGGTCTTTTGTGGGAAGTGGCGAAGTATGGCTTTGCTTGGATGATTCCTTATTTTCACTACGACTTGCTGTATGGCTCTATCGGCGCGGGCGTGGCCTTGCTGACGTGGAGCTATTTGTCGAGCCTCGTAATGCTGTTTGGTGCGCAATTAACAGCGGTACTCCATTGCCGTCACTTATTTGGCGAAGACATGGGAGACGACGAGGAATGAAGCGAATTTGCGTATTTTGCGGCTCTAATAAGGGAGTGCGGCCAGCTTACATCGCAGCGGCAAAAGCATTAGGCCAAGCCTTCGTAAAAAGGAATATCGGCTTGGTTTACGGCGGCGGCAATGTCGGTTTGATGGGTATCATCGCCGATGAAGTTTTGGCGCTGGGAGGCGAAGCTGTGGGCGTAATTCCGCAGTCCCTAGTCCGGCGCGAGGTCGCACATCAGAACTTAACCAAACAACATATCGTCAACACAATGCACGAACGCAAAGCCTTGATGGCAGACCTCTCAGACGGATTCATTGCAATGCCAGGTGGGATGGGAACTTTCGATGAATTTTGCGAAATCCTCACATGGGCGCAACTTGGCATTCACCACACCCCTTGCGGAATCCTGAACGTCGAAAATTACTTTACCCCCTTGCTGACGATGTTTGATCACGCCGTCACGGAAGGTTTTTTGCGGAATTCGCACCGCGCCTTAATTTTAGAAGCAACTGAACCTGAAAGCTTGCTGGATGCGCTCGCCGCCTATCAGCCACAACACGCTGAGAAATGGCTCGACCTCGACAAAGTTTAGCAAATGCATATTTCGGAATTCGATTTTGCGTTACCATCCGAACTCGTCGCACAACAACCGCTTGCCGAGCGTGATCAGTCACGAATGCTGATTGTGAATCGTCAAGCAGGGACTTGGCGCGATAGCTACTTTGCGGAATTGCCGATGCTACTTTCGGAGAATGATGTGCTGGTGCTTAACAACACGCGCGTCTTTCCCGCCAGGCTCATTGGTCATCGAATTATCAATGGTATTGCGGGAGCGAAGATTGAAGCCTTGCTTGTGCGCCGTTTAGCGGAAAATGAATGGGAAGTTCTGGCCAAGCCCGGCCGCGCCTTGCCCCTTGGCGCACAACTGGAATTTGGTACGGGTGAGTTGTGGGGCAAGGTTGCGGCAATCTTGGATGACGGAAGGCGAGTGATTCGGTTTTCTGCGGCTGGTGATTTTGATGCATTGCTGGACAAAATCGGGAACACTCCTTTACCACCTTATATCAAGCGTGATTACGCTGAAACTGTACGACTTGACGAGCCGCGTTATCAAACGATTTATGCCAAGGCGCGCGGCGCAATTGCGGCTCCAACAGCAGGCTTGCATTTCACAGATCGTGTGTTAGATGCGTTGCGAACTCGCGGAATTGAAATCATCGAAATCACGCATCACGTCGGTGCCGCAACCTTTCAGCCAGTGCGCGTAGAAAATATCGAAGAACACCAGATCGAAGTGGAAAGCTATGAAATTGGCGCAAATGCTGGAGCGCAAATCAATGCGGCAAAGGCCAGGGGCAAGCGGATTATCGCTGTGGGTACGACCACGACGCGAGCCTTAGAGAGTGCGACAACTGAAGATGGGATAATCCAAGCGGGCTTTGGCAGCACAGAGCTGTTTATTCATCCAGGCTATCGCTTTCGCGCGATTGATGCGTTGATTACCAACTTTCATTTGCCGCAATCTTCGTTGCTTATCCTCGTTGCCTCACTGACTGGGCGGGAGTTGGTTTTGTCCGCGTACCAACACGCCGTACAGCAACAATATCGCTTTTACAGTTACGGCGATTGTATGTTTATTTCCTGATCACAACTTTTATGAAAGTTGTTCGCACCACTGCCAATCATTCGACGCTTCCCTTTAAGGGAACGCTTTGTCCCCTTACCTTGATGGATTTGAATGAGCTATGGCTCTTGGACTTGCGTGTCTTTACGGAAGGGGACGCGTATGAGCGAGATACGTTTCGGCAATTATTGGCTAATCCGAAAGTTGTCGCGCGGCAAATTCGTAATGCAGAAGGAAGAATGATTGCCTTTGCTATTGGTCTGATCGAAGACGACGGGGTCGGGCATATCACCACGATTGGTGTTGCACCGGAACATCGCCGCCGAAATTTAGCGCGGATTATGTTGCTCTCTATTGAGCAAGGTTTTGCTCTCTTAGGGGTAACAACTGTTCGCCTGGAAGTTCGGACAGACAATAGCGGCGCGCGGCAATTATATGAGCAGCTTGGTTATACAATTACCCAACGAATGCGACGATATTATTCAACGGGGGATGATGGATACCTGATGGTGAAGGCCATTGATGGTGTAAGTTGGGGATTTTGAGTTTGGCTTAAGCTGGGAGAACGTGGACGAACCGACTCCTGACTACCAGCAACAATTTCTTAGCTTGCTCCAGCACTCTTGCGGAGATCTGTGAGAACTTGCTTGGCCACTGCCTTAAGTGTCTCGAAGACTCCAACTCCTTTGGGCGCAACTGCCTCAATGATGGGTTCATCTTTCCGAACCAATTCGCGTTTGAGATCTTCCATTGACAGGACGTCAGGCAAATCGCGTTTGTTGAGTTGTAAGGCATAAGGAATTTTGGCGAAGTCATAGCCATGGCTTTTCAGATTTTCTTCCAAATTCCAGAGCGACTCCAAATTGGCGTCCATGCGCTCGCGCTGTGAATCGGCTACGAACACCACGCCATCCACACCTTTCAAAATTAGCTTACGACTGGCATCGTAAAAGACTTGTCCCGGCACGGTATAAAGGTGGAAGCGTGCTTTAAAGCCGCGCACTGTACCTAGCTCAAGAGGAAGGAAATCGAAGAACAACGTACGTTCGGTTTCAGTCGCAAGGCTAATGAGTTTGCCTTTTTGCTGTGCGGCAGAGGTATCGTAAATGTATTGAAGATTTGTAGTTTTGCCACCGAGACCTGGTCCGTAATAAACGATTTTGCAATTGATCTCACGCGATGCGTAGTTAATGAACGTCACGTTCGCCGTCCTCTCTAAAATGGGGAGTTAATGTATTTAATAGGCGGGATTTTGCAAGCAACAGCCCCGCACTCCGCAAGGAAAACTTTTTCGGCTACTTAGAGACCATCGTCACTAAAGAGCCGATCTATATCGTCGTCGCTAATTTCAGTGAAAGGCGTATTGCGCTTACCCAAACCAGCTTTGTCCTGCTCCGCTTTATTAACAATGCGTTCGAAGGCTTCGTTAAGTTCACCGGAAGCACGCTTTACTCGCAAGCGCACGAGTCCCAGACTGGAGCGTTCGTCGAAAATCACTACTAGTATGACGCGTCCACCTACAACGGAAATATGGAGATTGTCTCGTTCGCCTTCGTGCGAGAGCACTGGAAACTCTTTTTCGCCGATGAGTCGCGCTAAGCCATCAGTCGCGGCAACGTTGCCAGCGGTGAGTGAAGCAAGACTTGTGGTGTCTAGGTTACCAATGTCTCCGTGCGAGGCGATTTGCTGTCCAGTTTTGTCTATCAGGAAGACCATCTTTGCACTCGCATCCGTCCGCAGCTTGGACAGTATGGTCTTTATCTGCTGATATTCTTCCTCATACATAATCATGGTCGCTTCTGGCATGCGCTTGACCTCTTCGACTGCCAATTTTCATTGGCCAATTCTGATTGGGTTGCTTGCTGCTGACTAATTTGCCATCAACAACGATCCGATTGCAAATTTTACTCAAAAGTTGGAATTTAGCTGATATGAGGGCTGTGTCAGTCTTTGTTCTGGGGCAGCAGGCGAATTTATAACACAGCATAGTTTTGTTTTCAACACGTTTTAAATTTATTGTCATTGAACTCAAATCCATCTTTCATATTTCTGATAACCTCCTATCTTGGCAATGGTTTAGAAGTTATCCAAGGAATTGGACTAAGTTTTATCAAAGAATTTCTTATACAAGAATTGACACAACCTAGCTAATCTGTTATTTATAATGGACTTATCGCTGCTCGCTGAAGTATAAGTTAAGAGGTTCGCAGTATTAATTTTCTTTGATTGAAAGAGCCTTAGCAATGAGAGAGCAACTCTTTAAACGCACAAAGTCGCGCTCTGCATCTCTACCCGCGACTCCAAAACGATCCTCTAAACAAACGAGCAGCAAGTCTGCTAAAACCTCGTCTCGTCAAAAAACGGATGCAAAAGCTACCCCTAAAAAAACATTGCTAAAACCCTTAGCAATTAAGAAGAAAAGGGTGACTCCTAAAATTACTGCTAAAGCGGATGTAGCGCCCAAAGTTGCTACCAAGAAGAAACCTGCGGTGGTGCAGTCAAAGAAAGCCGCGCCGATGTCTCTCCCCATAAGAACCATCACAAAGAAATTGACAAATAAAGCTCAGGTCGAGTCCGTTAAGCAGGGTAATCCTACAATTAAATCTTCTGTAAAGACCTCGCTGGTTCCTAAACGAGTAGCAAAAGTTAAACCAAAAGCCTCTGTGATTTCTCGTCACCAATTGGCAACCCAAGCTTTGCGTGCCTTTGAGCAGGCTGTCAAAGTGTTCAATTTACGCGAGTTTTCTGAAGCTAAAACGATGTTTGAAGAATTGCAGCAACGCTATCATCAAGAGGTAGAAATCATCGCTCGCTCGCAGACCTACATTCAGGTGTGTAATGTACGCTTAGCTAATAACCGCGCTTTACCGCGTAATGCCGATGAGTTTTATGATCGCGGAGTTGTGGCCTTGAATGTTGGAAACTTTGTTCAGGCTCGCACGCTCTTTGAGAAAGCATTGAAGCTTCGTCCGGATGATTCCTATACCCTTTACTCACTTGCCGCCACCCTTGCCCAAGTTGGCTCAACAGATCAAGCCCTCACTTATTTAGAACAGGCTGTACGAAAACAACCGCGCTTGCGCCAGCAAGCGCTACATGATACGGATTTTTCTACCTTAAAAGAGAATCGCCGGTTTCTCGAATTACTGGGTGCAACCTCGCCCTTCGATTTACTTGAGGCTCGGCGTGAGATTCCTTAACCTGACAACCACTATTACTTCTTCGCCAACTCAACCGTAATTTTCTGCTCAATTTCTGTTCCGACTTGTTGATTGTACCCCAGATAATGAGCGATAAGCCGCCCGTCTCGCCCATAGATTAGGGTTTGCGGAACCGACACGTTACTGGAGCCAACAAAGTCCACAAAGTGTTTGTCATCCACTTCGCTGACAACGGGATAACCTACTTTCTGATCGGTAATAAATTGCTTAACTGCTTGCGAATTGGAACGGGTATCTTTTACTGCCATCCCAATAACCTGCAACTCAGCTGCGTGTTGGCCTGCTGAAAGTTTATTGTTCATGGCAACTTGTCGCCTCGAATAACCACACCAAGTACCAAAAAACTGTATGACGATGACCTTGCCGCGGGTCGCCTCCAGGCTGAATTTTTTTCCATCAGTTGTAGCAAAGATTTGACGAGCAACGGATGGTTTTGGCAACTGCCCTGCCTTTACCTCAGCCCAGCCCTGAATTATTCTAACGCTGAAAAAAGTTAGCAAAAGCAGGGAACTGCAAATCGTCAACCAAAAAAGTCTTGTAATTGTCGAGTACTGAATAGAGATAGTCTTGGCTTGTAGTTTCACTGTTTAATTCTCCAATGTGAAATTCGTTTTGGGTGGGACTCAATGAAGGCTATTTGCAGGTTGTCCGATGGGCGTAAGGATAAAGGTGACCTGAGGCCAAGTCAATAACCCTAATTCTTGAGATTTTATGATGAGATTTCTACCGGCAGAGCAGGGAAATACAGTTGAATACCGTGAAATTCGCCGCTCTATGCACGGTGAAGAATTACGTTGGTTGGTAAGTAGAGAACAACTTAGCGATGCTATAACAGGGCAATTATTCACACGCTCCTTCATTCGTCATCCGGGTATTTGTGTGATCGTTCCCTGGTTGAACGATGACAAGATTGTGTTGCTACGACAATTTCGCCCCGCCATCAAAGAAGAGATATGGGAATTGCCTGCGGGTACACTTGCTGGACGCGAAGAAGACCAAGCTGTAATTGCTATTGAAACTCCTGAGATGTGTGCTGCACGAGAGTTGATTGAAGAAACCGGTTATGAGGCGAGGCGATTGGAAAAGCTGGCAGAATGCTATGCTATTCCAGGTAGCGGAGATGAATTAATGCACCTCTTTTATGCCTTCGACCTATTACAACGAAAGCAATGCTTAGATATTGGAGAAGCGATAAGCGAGGTTAAAGAATTTAGCTTGTCAGAGATTGAAGCAATGATTGCAGGAGGAGAAATTCGTGATGCAAAAACCTTAATCGGTTTGTTTTATGCCTTGCGGCGCAAATCGTGATCGAAGCGCGAGATATTAAATGGTTTGGAGTTAATCGAACTTTCACCGCGTGTCACAAGTTCTCCAATTACCTGAGCGGTAATTGGAGTTAGCAGGATGCCATTGCGATAATGGCCGGTCGCATAAACCAGCCCTTTAATCTGGGGATCGGCTCCTAATATTGGCCAATCATCCCTGGTTTTTGGTCGTAGTCCTGCCCACGTTTCTCGCAACGCTTGCCCCGCCAAAGCAGGAGCAATTTCAATTGCACGGTCAATGATAGAAGCGATTCCGCTAGCTGTGACGCGCTTGTCATAACCTACGTTTTCAGTCGTCGAGCCTGCAATAACATAGCCCCCTAAACGCGGAACCAAATAGCTATTACTCGAATATACGACGTGTTGCAAGGCGGGTACGGGAATTTGCAGCGCGACCATTTGTCCTCGTACGGGTTCGACAAAAAAGTTCTTTATCGCCGTATTGCTATTGGTTTTCACTAAGCTCGACCAACAACCCGCTGCGATAATAACTGTATGGGTTTTTATTTCTCCCTGGGTCGTTATAAGAGACGAAACCTGCGAATTAGCAATCGCAACCTGAGCTGCTTCAGTGTGAAGCCAAAACTCGACGCCTGCCTTTCGTGCTGCGACTTCAAGTGCAAGCATAAGTCGGCGATTATCCACTTGATGATCTTCAGGGAATTTCAGCGCCCAACGAAGCTTGGGGGTTAAGGATGGTTCTAACTTTAGCACGCAGTCGACACTAAGTTTTTTGCTATTCAAGCCAGCTTCGTGCTGCCATTGCCAGCGGTGTTCTAATTCTTCTTCATCTGCATCCGAGAGTGCCAAATGCAATGTGCCTTCCGTGCGATATTCAATATCAATGCCAGTTATCTCGCGCAGTTCATGCGCGAAAGCTGCGTACATCGCACGACTCGCGACGGCTAATGCAAAAAACGCGTCAGCTTGATTAGCCTCCGCCAACGGTGCCAGCATACCGCCTGCTGCCCACGATGCTTCACGGCCAATTTCACCGCGTTCAATCACTGCGACTCGCAATCCAGCTTGACCAAGCCGCCAGGCAATTGCACAACCGATAATTCCGCCTCCGATAATTACCGCGTCGAATTGAATACTTCCTTGAGGCATTCTACGATTGTGCGGCCTCCGTGCCTGTTGGCGCAGATTTTTGTCGCCACTCTTCGCGCATGCGGCGGGCATTTTCGAGATTACGATCAAGGCAACTCAAATCATGATCTACCATGGAATCAATCGTACTACGGATGCTGATAAGAAAATCTTTCTTCATACCCGCAATCGTATTCGCTGTGTCTTCCGGCATAATTGCCCACAGAGAAGCAGCAAACTCATCAAAAATATTGAGTTCAGGATTCGTTGTTTCGGACATAATATTACTCCTTCAAGTCACTTCATAGGTCGCCGCACAGGTGTCGGTTTCCCAGATACGCACTTTGTATACCTGGACGCGATCATTACTAATTTCGCGCCCCACTTCGGACAAAAAATATTCCGCCATTCGCTCCGCCGTTGGATTGATTTCCTGAGCAAAGGGCGGCAATTCATTGATGTTTCGGTGATCCAAATAATCAACGACGCGCCGCGTGGCAGCTTTCAATTGCGCAAAGTCCACCAGCATTTCTGCTTCATCCAGTTTGTTGCCACGCACATAGACTTCGACGCGATAGTTATGACCATGCAAGTTGGCACATTTACCCACATAATTACGCAGCCAGTGGGCCGAAGAAAAACTCATTTGAATCATTACTTCACGCATAAAACTAACTGAGGCAGAGTATAACATACGCTCCGCGGCAAATCCGGTTCGCGCCAAAATGCACTCGGCTTGTCACGCGCAAAGCGATAGCTTGACGGCTCATCATCGTTTCGTTATTATCACGCCCGTTGTTCATTGATTGTGGGGCTATAGCTCAGTTTGGCAGAGCGCTGCAATGGCATTGCAGAGGCCGTCGGTTCGAGCCCGACTAGCTCCACCAACTCCCTCCTCAAATTTCCGAGAATCTTTCAAACTCAACTTCATCCGTAACTAAATCATCTGGTGTGCCATTACCAAAAGACAGCACTTGGCAATCCATTTGGACAAATGCTCCTAGAGCTTATACCTCGCTAATATTTCCTTTTCGGTTCGTATTCATTTTTTCTCCTATTTGATTTCCAACCAATACTCTTTCTTCGTCAATGCCAGTAAGGCTTTGTTCTTGCCACCACCTGCTCGCAGCGCGTACACCGTCACGCGATGCTTGCCTGCTGCCAATTGCAGCGCAGGCACCGCAAAGGTGAAGCCGTGTTGCGCATTTTGCGCTGCACCTGCGCGCACTAAATCCGCGCGCGATTCATCTGCGCGTCGTGTCGCGACAAATTGTTCATCAATGAAAAGCTGCACTTCTAAGTGTGCGTCTGGCTCGCGGGGATCGTAAGCCCAGCCAGCCACACGCGTAACGTCAGCGACATCTATCGCGCCGCGAATCGGCGGATTGAGGTGAGAGTAGGCGGCGAGTGAGATGGCGAGGAGAAGAACAAGAAATTCTAGCCCGGCTTTGGCCAGCACCGCACGCAGCAGCTTCGTGGCGTTCGCAGCTTCACTTTGCATCGTTAAGCCATGTCCTGGTGGCGTCCTGCTACATTCAAGCCCAAATGATCGGTGGCTGTTCCCGTCTGGGCCAGCTCCCAGCCAGCTTCGGCCAAGCCTGCCACGCGTTTGCCAAATTCAGCAAAGCGTTCATCATTTGTTTGCCCCACGTAGTAGCGGTAATAAATCTGCTGAATCACAACCGTCAATTTGAAAAGCGCCAGAACTTCGTAGTACGCAATGTTGGATACGTTTGCGCCCGTGCGCGCCGCATAACGTTCGATGACTTCGGAGCGACTGAACCAACCGGGCAAAACCGTGACGCCGCTAATCGCTTCGCGCCGCGCTTCGGAATCACCTTTTTGCGACCAATAACAAAGCAAGAGTCCCAGATCAACCAACGGATCGCCGAGCGCGCACATCTCCCAATCCAGAATTGCAACCAACCGCGCTGGATCATGGGCATCAAGGATGACATTGTCGAGTTTGTAATCGTTGTGCAGCAGGGTTGGTCGCACCGGATCAGGCGGCATTCTATCGCGCAACCATTCGACCAAACTTTCCATTTCCGGCACCTCAGTCGTTTTGGCGCGTGCCCAACGATCTGACCAACCTTTGACTTGCCGCGCTACAAAGCCAAGCGGTTTGCCCAAATGCGTAAGATTATTTTTTTCAATATCTACCGTGTGTAAATCAGCCAGGGCATCCACCAAACTTTCACTCACACACCTCCGCAACGCTAAATCGTCTCCCATTTCCGGCGGAATATCGCGTCGTATAATGATGCCGCGCCGCCGCTCCATGAGATAAAAAGGCACGCCAATAATCGAAGTGTCTTCGCACAACAAGTATGGCTTGGGCGCTAAGGGGAACACCGGATGAATCGCCGCCAGCATGCGAAATTCGCGGGGCATGTCGTGAGCAGTAGGTGCAACCGGCCCCACTGGCGGGCGGCGCAGTACGAATTCTTGTTCACCGCATTTCACTAAGTACGTCAGGTTGGAATGCCCGCCGGGAAATTGCGTCAAAAAGACGGGCTGACCGTTGGTGAGGTTATTGGGTAAATGTGCGCGTAAATAATTTCCCAACGTTTCTACAGGTAATTCTTCGCCGGGGCGAATCGGATGAGTATCAGAAGTCTTGTCCTGCATAATTGTGCGTCCCGCAGCTATGATCTCTTGATTCATTTGCCATAAACCCTACGCACTGGTCAATGGAAGCGACGCTTCAGACAAGATTTGTTGCAGCAAAAAGCGATCTGATTTTATTTCGCTTTCTGTCTGTTCGATTATTTCCGTTTGTTCCGTATTCTCTTTTAGGTTTTAAGTTCTCATTTCTCTTTCTTCCCGTAATAGCCTTCCTGAATTTTCAACGGGTCTTCCATCTGCCAGCCTTGATCGTTCGTGTCTTTCATCCACCTATCAACTGCCGCGCGCAATTCGAGCAAGGCCGCTTTGTACTCCGGCAATGCGGCGAGGTTCTTCACTTCCCACGGGTCTCTACTCAAATCGTAGAGTTCTTCAATTGGTTTTGTCGCGCCCGCAAATAGCCTCAACTCTTGATTGAGATTGCCTGCCGCGTTCAATTCCTTGATGAGATTCCAGACCGGATATTGTTTTTCCTTATAATCGTTGTGCTGCATGTAAGGAATCATTGGGTAGAAGTTGCGGATGTATTTGAACTGCTTGGTGCGCACGGCACGCATGCGGTCGGTTGCCATGTCCATGCGGTCGCGCGCAGTAAAGATCATTTCGCGTTTGAAATCGGACGCGAAAAAGTCCTTGCCCTGCATCGTTGCAGGCGGTGTGATTCCCGCCAGCTTCAAGGTCGTCGCCGTGATGTCAATATGCACCAGCAAATCCTCACGCACGGTTCCGGCTTGTCGTTTGTCGGGGAAGCGCACGATTAGCGGAATATGCGTCCCCTGGTCATACAAAAACTGCTTGCCGCGATGTGAGCATTGACCGTTGTCTCCGGCAAAAATTATGATCGTCGAGGCAAGCAGCTTTTCGCTTTCCAGCCGCTCAAGAATCTCGCCGACATAAAGATCACAAAGCTGAATTGCGTCGAGGTAATTCGCATAATCGTTACGCGCGACAGGATGATCCGGCCACGTCGGTGGTAGCTTGATTTTGCTCGGGTCGATCAGGTTTTTCAGCGTCTTGCGCGCGAGCGGCCAACCTGACCCGCGATGGCTTTCACTCAAGGACAACTGTGCGAAAAACGGCTGCCCGGCTTTGCGCTGGTTCCAATCGTAACTATCAAACGGATTGTCAATCAGGAAATTGAAATCTGTCTTGCCGGAACCTACTGCACCTGCTTCTTTGTTATCTTTCTTGTTCGGCCCCTTGCCGCTCAGTACAGTGAAGTAACCTGCTTGGCGCAAATAATTCGTCACGACATCTACGCCCTGCGGCAACGGCTTGCGCTCGAAGGTGCGATGCTGATGAGCGCCGATACTGGTTTGATACATCCCGGTAATCAACGCCGAGCGTGAGGGCGAACACACCGGCGCGGTCGTGTGTGCATTCGTGAAGCGCACGCCTTCGCGCGCGAGCCGATCAATATTGGGCGTTTGCACTAATGGCTCGCCATAACAAGCCATTTCCGGCCCGACATCTTCCATCAAAATCCAAAGGATATTTGGGCGCGCGTTGTTTTGTGCAAGGGCTGACGGCAGTGCCCACACAAAAAGAAAAGCCATTGCCAAAAGAAAGTGACCTCGCGTAAGTTTCATAAGTTCATCCTGGACTAAAATTGATATTTCAACGAAAACTGCATAATATCGGCATTGTTTCACCGCACATTATTCAAGCGAACGCGAAATGCGCTGAGCCAATAAATCTTCAAGAATATCACCTGTTTCTTTGCTCCTGGAGCTTGCCATTTACCACCAGCCTAGCAACTTCCACCACGCTAGGCCAACAATGGTCCAAACCAAAATATTGGGGATTGAGGCGATCAAGCCGTATTTCCACCAAGTTTGTTGATTGACATAGCCGCTGCCAAAGAAAATCGGCCCCGGCGTTGTCCCGTAATGTGTTAGTCCCGCGCTGAGGTTTGAGAAATAGGCCAACACCAACACCGCCAAATAAGGCGGCGCACCTGAGGCGAGCACGACGATCAAAAATGGAACGTACATCGCCGAGGCATGAGCCGTGATACTGGCAAAGCCGTAATGCGCATAAAAATAAATCAGCGCCAAGACCGCTAAGGCTGCGCCCCATTTCCAGCCAGTAGTAACGCTCGCCGACGCTTCTGCAAATTTCTTTGTGATGCCAGTTTCGCCCAATGCTTCTGCCATCCGCACCATCCCGCCGTACCAGATAAACACGTCCCAGGCGTTGCGTTCCGCCATCAAATCTTCCCAATCCAAAACTTTGGTCAGTAGCAACGCGCTGATGCCGAGCAGCGCGACGATTGAATAATCAATGCGATGTAGCCAATTCGTCGTCCCCCACATAAACGCGACCAGCAGGAACACGCACAGCATGAGCTTTTCGTGAAACGACGGCGGCCCCATTTTTTTCAACTCGTTGTTGGCGAATTCGGCGGCTCCGGGCGTCTGTGTGATTGTCGGCGGAAACAAGCGATAGAGCAGCAATCCTGTCACCGCAATCGAAACCAGCCCCGGCACGATGCCGCCAAGCATCCAGCGCGAATAGCTCAAATCCGCTGCGCCGTTGGTAGTCTGGGCCGCCAATTTTTGAATGACTAAATTACCAGCTTGCCCCGTAAGGAACATGCCACAGATGATTACTTCGCACTGATAAATAAAGACCATCAGGAACGCGCCTAGTTTACGCGCCGTTTCGCCTGGCCTGGAGTCATAGGCCTCAGCAATGCTTTTCGCAATCGGAAACGTGATGCCGCCACAACGCGCGCCATTTGACGGAATCACCGTTGCCAGCAGCATATCCGTGCCGACTAACGCATAGCCAAGTCCTAGCGAACGATGCCCAATCGCGCGAATAAAGAGCATGGCAGTGCGCCGCCCCAACCCTGTTTTCAGCATTCCGCGCGACATGAAAAATGCAGCGAGAACGAGCCACACGACGGGATCGGCATAGCCTCCCAAAATGGATTTTATGCGCAAGGTCTCAATCGCTTTGAGGTCGCCAGGATTGGAAAGCGTTTTGATCGCGGCGTCGCTCAGCGGCATGGATTTCGTGAGCGCCAACACCGTAATACCCAGCAATACCATTGCACTGCCAGAAAGCGGCCTAAGAATCGTGCCAATAATCGTCGCGACAAAAATCGCAAGCAAGCGCCACGATTCAGGCTTGATGCCGTCGGGTGGGGTAATAAAAGCAATAGCCAGACCGCTGCCGATGACAACGATCCATTTCAACACGAGGGTGAATGCCGATGAACTTTGGTTCTCGGCGGGGGCTTGATTGGACATTGAGTGCTGGTGGTGCGTGAAACACACCACGATAGTTGATTGGACTTGGATTGATAGTTTTCGCCGGAGATTCCAGCGCGTATATTGCCAAACCTACGCTTGAATTTCCAACGAGATGTCGTCGTCTTTCACCCCGATCAGAACGCGCCCGCCCTGTTGCAACTTGCCGAAGAGTAGTTCGTCCGCCAACGGTTCTCTGATTTTGGTTTGAATCAAGCGCGCCATTGGACGTGCTCCGTAAAGCTTATCGTAGCCTTTACGGGCTAACCACGCACGCGCGGGTTCGGTAAGTTCCAGGGTGACTTTTTTCTCGGAAAGTTGCGTTTGTATTTCGTTGATGAATTTGTCGACCACGCGTTCGGTAACTTCAAAGCTCAGCGATTCGAAGGCAATCCAGCCATCCAGACGGTTGCGAAATTCAGGGGTAAACATGCGCTCAATCGCGCCTCTGCCTTTGCTGCCACTCGCGGCAGTGACGTTTTCGCCCGTCTTAAATCCGACGCCTTCCGAACTCATTTCACGCGCGCCGGCATTGGTCGTCATCAGTAGAATCACGTTGCGAAAATCGGCTTTCTTGCCGTTGTTATCGGTCAGCGTCGCGTGATCCATCACTTGCAGCAAGATGCTGAACAAATCGGGATGCGCCTTTTCGATTTCGTCGAGCAGCAGGACGGAATGAGGGGCTTTGTTAATAGCATCGGTGAGCAAGCCACCTTGATCGAATCCAACATAGCCTGGCGGTGCGCCAATCAACCGCGAGACGGTATGCTTTTCCATATACTCGCTCATATCGAAGCGCAAGAATTCCACGCCCATCGCTTTGGCGAGTTGTTTGGCGAGTTCCGTTTTGCCTACGCCTGTTGGACCAGACAGGAGGAAGCTGCCAACGGGCTTGGTTGGGTTGCTGAGACCCGCGCGCGAAAGCTTGATAGCACGAACCAATTGAGAGATTGCGTGATCCTGCCCATAAATTACAGCCTTCAATTCGTCTTCGAGGCTTTGCAACCGATCCTTATCCGAAGCCGAAACCGTCTTGGGCGGAATCTTGGCAATCCGCGCGACGATTTGTTCGATGTCGTGTGCCGTGATTTCTTTGGGGCGATCTTTCACGGGCAGCATTTTGACGGCAGCGCCCGCTTCGTCAATCACGTCAATCGCTTTGTCCGGCAGGAAGCGATCATTGATGTATTTCGCAGAAAGCTCCGCTGCCGCAGTGATCGCATCTTCGGTAAAGGTAATGCTGTGATGCGCCTCGTAGGTTTTCTTCAAGCCCTGCAATATCTGAATGGTGTCGGCCATGCTCGGCTCGCCGATTTCGATTTTCTGGAAGCGTCGCGCCAAGGCACGATCTCGCTCGAACGAAGCCTTGTATTCAGGATAAGTGGTCGAGCCGATGCAGCGAATCTCGCCGCTGGCCAAGGCAGGCTTGAGGATATTGGAGGCGTCCATTGAACCGCCACTGACCGCGCCTGCGCCGACAATCGTATGAATTTCGTCAATGAACAAAATGACATTGGGCTTTTGCTTAAGGGCGGTAATCACCGCTTTGAGGCGTTGCTCAAATTCGCCGCGATACTTGGTGCCAGCTAATAATGCGCCCATATCCAGCGCATAAAATTCCGCATCCTTGAGGACTTCAGGAATGTCTTGTTGCTGAATCTTCAGCGCCAGACCTTCGGCAATCGCCGTTTTGCCAACGCCTGGATCACCCACGTAAATCGGATTGTTTTTGCGACGACGACAGAGCACTTGAATGGTGCGTGTTAATTCATTACTACGTCCGATCAGCGGATCAATCCGCCCTTCTGCTGCGCGCTCAATTAAATTAGAAGTGAAGGCGGCAAGCGGATCGCGCACAGGAACCTCATCTTCTTCCGTTTCAGGGTGCGGCGAAACCTCTTCTTTGTTGCCGTTTACTTCCAGTTTCGAGACGCCATGCGAGATGTATTGCAGCACGTCCAGCCGCTTCACACCTTGTTTTTCGAGCAGATAAACGGCAAACGAACGCCGCTCCTGATAAATCGCCGCGAGAATATTGCTGCCATCTATCAGTTCCTGACCGGAGCCTTGCGCCTGCAACGTGGCCCGCTCCAGTACGCGTTGAAAAGCAGGAGTTTGCTCTGGCAAGCGGTCTGCGCTGTCCGGCAGCTTTTCTAACTTTTCTTCCAGGAAGTTTTCCAATTCCCGTTGCAGCTTGCGAATATCACCGCCACAATGACGAATTACATCGCGCGCGGTGCGATCCTGGAGCAGCGCCAGCAAGATGTGTTCGAGGGTAAGAAATTCATGCCGCCGATTGACAGCTTCATTAAAGGCACGATTTAGCGTTTCTTCTAATTCTCTGGTAAGCATAAAACAACCGATATGAAAGGAGCGTTCGGGCAAGATTTTCAATTCTGAAACGAACCTGTATCTTACCACGCACTGTACTTTGTTATTGAGCGAAAGAACAATCTACAATTACAAAATACGCAGGAAAAAATCAATGCGACACTACGGACGAAAAGCAATGCTTGGATTGGCGCTGTACTGGCTGGTTACCCGTCTGGCTTTAGGACAGCCGCCTTTTTCCCCCAAAGACTTTGAGATCATCGAAGGCCATTTCCACGATGGGCTGGGTACTTACGCTGAATTGGTATTGGCAAATGCTTTGATTGAGCAGGGGAAATTGCCGCAAAAACCCTTCGTCACGACAGGCAGTCAGAACAAACTGGTTGCTGCAATGGCCTTGCTTCCCGAAGCGCATCCGAACCGCACCATCTTCCAAAACGAAATTGCCAATATTGAGAAAGCGGCTCCTGTCGGGGCTAGCGCAATTCTGCAACGTGCGGGCGGAAGGTTGCTGCGCGTGCGGCATACCGCACGAGAATTTGCGGATGCGAAAGCTGGCGACCTTCAGCTTGAATTTGCAGATCGCGCGCCTTTGCCGATTTCCGTCAAAACCGACAAATCCAAGCGTGTCGCTGTCGCCGAAGGCCAAACCCCAGACATCGCGCACAAATGGGCAGAGCGATATTTTCGTACGACGGAAGCGGAGTTGACGGGAATCCTGGCCCATTTGGGCTTTTCGTCATTGGCTGAAGCGAAAGGCCATTACCTGAACATCGCGCAACTCGTCGCACAAGTGATAATCCGCAAGCTTGCACTCACCAACTGTCAGCCCAACGATTTTCGGAAGGCGCAGGTCGGCAATCTGGACGCCGTAAAATTTTTGCTGCGCCAGCTGCGCCATTACAAGCACGGTAATGACGACAGCCGCGTCATCATTTTTGATCGCACCACCGGCGAAGTGAAATGGGATTCGTTGCTGGATGGTATTGGGATTGAATCCTTAACCGCCGAACGCGTTTCGTTTCTTCCTTCTCGACCCCGCAATGGCAACATCATCGCATCGGAATTTGGCCTCAAAGTAGACGGGCAAACGATTGTGTCCTTCCAAATCAAACACAAACGCGGGAAAGCACGCGGCACGGCGCAACAATATGAATTCAGCGACATCACTACGCGGCTGCGACTTTGACGACGCGCACATAATGCACGTACTCGACCGTTGCGTCGCGCTTGTACTCGCGCCCATTGTCGGCTTTAAAGCGATTGTACCTGGTCTGAAAAAGCTTTGGTTCACCCCGCAAACTCAGCATTTCCTGAATGTCATTCAGGCTCATCACGCCTTCGTCGTTGTAGCTCACCAAAATATGCTTAGCTTGTGCCTGGTGAATTAACTGCCGCATCGCTTCGTTGGCGGCCTTTTGCTGACAGTACAAGCTTTTGGGATATTCGCGCATTCCGGTGACGCCTTTTAGTTGGGGCGTATCGTAGCTGGCGATGGTTTCCAGCACGTGATAGTTCGCGCCGTATTGGCGATGGTTATAGGGCGGATCAAGATACAGGACATCGCATTCGATTTCCTGGATAAGTTCGTTGGCATCTCGATGCCAAACGCGACAATTGGGGACGTGGTTGATGAGTTCCAGCGGCTTTAAGCGTAAAGGTTTTGTCGCACTCGCTTTGAATTTTTTCAGATACGCGCCATACACACTGGCGGTGTTGGCGACTTGATCAATCGCTTCGAGCAAAGCGCAGAGAATGTAAAAATACTCTTGCTCCGTTGTCAAACCATCCGCGCGCCAATGCTCAATCGCTTGTCGAATGGCATCGGCTTTTTGGGCATTCTCTTCGGTGTAGTATTGCCTGCCACCGGCGGGGCTGTAGTTTTGGGTGATAAACCCTGCAACGCCGGAAAGATCATTGATGAAGGCGAGGGGGAACTGTGCAACATTAAAATGTGCTTTCAATCCAGCAAAATCAGGCGTCTGATTGATTTCGAGATAAGCTTTGTTGAGGGCATAAGCATAATACTGAAGATCATTCGCAATGATTTGTAGCCCCCGTCCTTTGAAATGTCTGCCGACGGCTCCCGTTCCGGCAAAGAGGTCGCAAAAAACTTTTTCGCTGCCATCTGTTACTTGCCGAAAAACTTCATCCAAAAAGGGTAACAACGAGAGTTTTGATCCGATGTAGTTCATATTGCTTCAGCGCAGGTTGGTCATTATCATACATCCCCCGATTTCGATTCGCAGAGTCAATTTTATGTGCAAGCGGTTTCTTCTTTTTTGGCCCATCCTTTTCCTCCTCCTCATTCCAGGTAACGCACAAGAATCTGTCGGTTGGTGGCGCTGGCTGAATCCGTACCCCCAAGGGAATCCATTGTACGCGCTCCAATTCCGCGATGAACGAATCGGTCTTGCTGTAGGGCGTGATGGGATTATTTTGCGCACAGAAAATAGCGGGAATGAATGGCAAGTGGTTCGCAGTTCCGTCCGCACGCCATTGTACGGACTGGCTTTTCTTGGGAAAGGCGTTAGCAAAGCAAAAGTGGAAAGCTGGGTTGCTGTGGGTGCGCGCGGTGTGATTCTCAAATCGCGCGATAATGGCGTCAAATGGGTAGAGCAAGCTAGTAATACCAAAGCCTTGCTCCAGGCCGTTTCTTTTGTGAATGAGCGGCTTGGATGGGTCGTTGGGCAGGAAGGTACGATTTTGCATACGGATGATGGCGGGAACAGATGGCAGACTCAGGTCAGTGGCGTTAGCAAGGCTCTTTATGGTGTTGCCTTTGCCAATGAAGAGCGTGGCATTGCGGTTGGTGCGGATGGTTTGATTTTGCTTACGAATGATCGGGGCGTGAGTTGGAAAGCAGTCACTGCGGGTACGACACAAAACTTGCGCGGAGTCGTGGCTTTGATGCCAACGCAGTTTCGGGCTGTGGGTGAGAAGGGGACGATTGTAGCCAGTCAGGACGGCGGTGAGACGTGGCACCCACAGCCTCATGATTCGACCCAGGACTTCCACGTTGTTTCCTTTCTTGATGGCCAACATGGCGCGATTGCCGGAGCCGCAGGCACGATTTTGCTGACGCGCGATGGTGGCGAGAAATGGGAAACTCAAACCACTTCGGAGGCACAGTCGCTCAATGCGATTTGTTTCCTGGCCACGAAGCGGCTTTGGGCCGCAGGCGAAGGAGGAACGATTCACGCTTTTGAGGGCGAAAAATGGATTCCCCAAGTGCGAGGCTGGCATCAGGACTTGTCGGCGCTTAGTTTTATTGACGACAGGCACGGCTGGATTATCGGCGCAAAAGGGACAATCCTGAAAACAGAGAATAGCGGTAAGCATTGGGACCTGCAGGATTCCAAAAGCGAAGCGAATTTGCACGCCGTCCAATTTACCGACGGGAAGCGCGGTTATGTGGCAGGAGCGCGCGGCGCTTTCTTACGCACCACCAATGGCGGCAGCGAATGGGAAAAATTGCCTGGCTTTACGGAAACAAATCTTCTGGGGCTGGCTTTTGTGACTGCGAATGAGGGATGGGTCACGAGCACTGATGGCCTTATTTGGCATACGGAAGATGGCGGCAATACCTGGCAGTCGCAACCCTCACCGACGAAATCTTCGCTCGCCGCCATTTGCTTCGTGGGCAAAACACGTGGCTGGGCGGTTGGTGACGCGGGCACGATCATTGCCACCACGGATGGCGGCGCAACCTGGCAGATGCAGGAAAGCGGCACGCAGAACGCTTTACTTGGCGTCCATTTTGCCAACGAAAAAGACGGCTGGGCAGTAGGCGAGAACGGCTTAATTTTGAAGACGGCGGATGGGGGCGCAAATTGGTTGGTACAAATCAGCAATATTACCAACCACCTGTACGGCGTTCGTGCGCTCAATGCCAAAGAAGCTTACGCCGTTGGGTTAAATGGCACGATCCTCTCCACCAATGATAGCGGCACAACCTGGGCGCGCGATTTTAGCGACACTAGCACCGCCTTGCTTGCGGTGGATTTTAAAGGCGGCGATGGCTGGGTAGCGGGGCAGGAAGGCGCAATTCTGAAGTATGGCGGCAAAGGATCGGGTAACTTGAAGACTGTTTTTGGAAAGAAACGATGAACAAGCAATTTGAGACCCTCAAGCAAGTCGAAGCGACTATTGCTCCAATCTTTCGTTATGCCACGATTGCGGATGTTGCTCGCTTAGCCGAATTAGCTGCAACCACTTTTCATCAAGCGTTTGACGGAAGCTCCAAGCAGGAAAACGTGGATGGCTATATCAATTCAGCTTTCACCCTTGAGCAACTTACCGCTGAATTGAGCTGATCCGAAATCCAGCTATGTTCTCGTCGAAGAGGCAGGACAGGCGATTGCTTACTTGAAACTGCACGAAGGTGACGTGCCTGAATGCGTGAGCGATCCGCGTGCTATTGAGCTTGCACGACTATATGTGCGGCAGGAATTTCTAGCGCGAAAAATCGGTGCTGTGTTGATGCAGAGAGCCTTGGAGGAAGCGCAGCAAAAAGGATACAAAACCATCTTTCTCGGCGTCTGGGAACATAACGAACGGGCGAAGACGTTCTATCATAAATGGGGTTTCCAAAAAGTCGGCGGTCATATTTTTCAGATGGGGGATGATCCGCAAACCGATTGGTGGATGGAGCGAAAATTATGAGCAGGCTTAGTTCAGGCGAGTGTAATCCGCCTTGCGCTTCTTGGGCGTGAAGCCTTCAGCAAGAATCACATTCACTAACATTTCTTCGGTCGCTTTGTGATTTGCGCCCGCCTTTGAAATTACGTTTTCTTCGATCATCGTCGAGCCAATATCATTGGCACCAAAATGTAAACCGCGCCGTCCATCGGCCAACCCAACCGTCAACCACGAAACCTGCACGTTTTTGATGTTGTGCAAATACAACCGCGCCAGGGCGAGCCAGCGCAAATACTCTTCGCCAGGCAGGCGATTCGGAATGATTTTGCCAATCGCTGTGTTGTCGGGCTGGAATGTCCAGGGAATGAACGAGATGAAACCGCCTGTGCGCACTTGCAGTTGATAGAGCAGTTCCAAATGCTGAATGCGTTGGGCAATTGTTTCCCCATAGCCGATCATCATCGTCGCCGTTGTAGGAATGCCCAGCTTATGTGCCGCTTCCATGGCGTCCAGCCATTCCTGTCCGCTGCATTCCGTGCGGCGCTTCTTGCGAATCTCATCCACTAAGATTTCGCCGCCGCCACCGGGCAAACTATCGAGTCCTGCGTCCTTCAATTCACGCAGCACTTGCGCATAACTCATTCCAAACGTCTTTGCCATGCCGTAAATTTCGGTTGGCGAGAAACAATGCAAGTGAATGCCGTAGCGCTGTTTCAATTCGCGTAACAAGCCGGTGTAATAATCCAGCGGTAAATCAGGATTCAGTCCGCCTTGCATCAACACGCCGCTGCCACCGATTTCAATCATTTCTTCGACCTTACGATAGATTTCGTCGTAGCTCAGCACATAGCCTTCCGCGTGTCCCGGCTTGCGATAAAACGCGCAAAAATTGCAGACCGAAAAACAGACATTGGAGTAATTGATATTCCGGTCTACGACATAAGTCACTGCATTGTCAGGATGAAGCTCACGCCGCAAATCATCGGCGTGTCGCTGCAAATCTTCGGTGGCAGCTTCATTAATCAGTTGCATCCATTCGTTTTGCGACAAATGCTCCCGCTGGGCGACACGCTCAAACAAAGCGGCAGTAGATTGAATCGTGGCAATGGTCATAGTCGTTGTTTCAGGCATCCAGTTCCTCTCCGGCTTCTGCATCAACTGAACGCCGCCAACTTAATACAAACCGGTTGTGATATTTCGACTGTGTGGCCAGTGGGCGTAAGTTTGCCCGTTTGTTCGTCAATGCGAAAGATCACGATGTTATCGGTGTTTTGATTAGCAGCCAGCAGAAATTGCCCAGTTGGATCAACCGCAAAATTGCGCGGCCATTTGCCCAAGGTGGATTGATGCTGGACGAAGCTCAGTTTGCCCGAGGCCGGATCAATCGTAAAGACCACGATGCTGTCGTGCCCGCGATTGGAACCGTAAATGAATTTGCCAGACGGGTGTACGTGAACATCTGCACAGTAACTTGCGCTGGTAAAATCAGCGGGCAGGGTGGGCACCGTTTGGATTTCTTGCAGCGTGCCCTGTGTTTTGTCGTACGCAAATGCAGTCATCGTCGAATCAATTTCATTGATGACGTAGGCAAATTTATTGTTCGGATGAATCTTAAAGTGGCGCGGCCCAGCTCCGGGTTTGACGGGCGCGAAGGCGGGCACGTTCGGCGTGAGCTTGGCTTTCTTCGCATCCAATTTGTAGATCATCACTTTGTCCATCCCCAGATCCGCGCAAAAGGCAAAACGATTCCCATCATCAATAATAATGGTATGCGCGTGCGGTTCTTTCTGGCGACTGGGATTGATGCTGGAGCCTTGATGTTGCACCAAATCAGAAAGCTCACTCAAGCTGCCATTGGCTTTGGTTGGAAACACAGAAATGCTGCCGCCGGAATAATTCGCAGTCAAAACGCATTTGCCGGTTTTATCTACGATGACACTGCACGGCCCAGGGCTGTTGGTCGCTTGTTGATTGAGAAACGTGAGTTCCCCTGAGTTTTGATTGATGGCGAAGGCGCTGACCGCACCGCTCGACTTGCCTTGAAACTGACCAATTTCATTCGCGGCGTAGAGGAACTTATGTTTGCGATCAAGGGCTAGAAACGCGGGGTTGTCAGATTGAACTGTACTGAACGGCTTCAATTCGCCGGTGCTGAGATTGAGCTTACAAACATAAATCCCTTTGCTGCCTTTGTTCGTGTAAGTGCCAATATACACGAGCAATTCAGTGGGTTTGGCAGACAAAGAAGAGGGCATAGTAAGTGCCAGTGTTACAAGTCCAGTGGTTTTGATAAATTCGCGGCGGTTGGGTTGAGTAGGCATAGTTTTTGTAGTTTCAGTTTTCGTGGGAATAAGCTGCATTCAGCAGGCGTGCTTCGTCAAAGTGATTCCCGATTAACTGCAAGCCAATCGGCAAGCCCTGGCTCGAAGCACCGCACGGCACGCTGATCGCAGGCACGCCAACCAGGTTCATTGTCACAGTGTAAATATCATCCAGATACATTGCCAACGGATCATTCACTTTTTCACCGAGCTTGAAGGCAGGCGTGGGCGCAGTGGGCGTAGCAATCACGTCGCACTGCTGAAAAGCTTCCGCAAAATCCTGGCAGAGCATTTGTCGTACGCGTTGGGCTTTTTCGTAATACGCGTCGTAATAGCCGGAGGACAATGCGAAAGTCCCCAGCATAATGCGGCGTTTGACCTCGGCTCCAAAGCCCTGATCGCGCGATAGCTTATACATTTCCGACAACGTACGCGCTTCTTCAGCCCGGAAGCCATAGCGCACACCATCAAAACGAGCAAGGTTTGACGACGCTTCGGCAGTGGCAATCAGGTAATAAACCGCGACCACGTATTTTGAATGCGGCAAGGTGATTTCAACGACTTCTGCGCCACGATCTGCCAACTTCTTGATGGCTGCTTCGACGTGATTTTTGACTTCCGGGTTCAGCCCTTCGCCAAAACATTCCGGCGGCACTCCGATGCGCAAGCCTTTGATGTCGCCTGTCAATGCACTTAAATAATCCGGCACCATCTCATTTGAGGAAGTCGAATCATAGCGATCACGACCTGCAATCACGCTGAGCGTGCGGGCTACATCGCTCACAGTTTTGCCGAACGGGCCGATTTGATCTAGCGACGAAGCGAACGCCACCAGGCCATAACGCGACACACGCCCGTAAGTCGGTTTCAAGCCGACGACGCCACAAAATGAAGCCGGTTGGCGAATGGAACCACCAGTGTCAGAGCCAAGTGAAACAGAAGATAAATCCGCCGCCACGGCTACGGCAGAACCGCCAGAACTTCCGCCAGGAACAAATTCATTATGGACAGGATTGCGCACGGGTCCGAAAGCGGAGTTTTCATTCGATGACCCCATGGCGAATTCATCAAGGTTGGTTTTGCCTATCAAAATTGCGCCTGCGGCCTCTAACTTGGCGACTGCCGTAGCGGTGTAAGGCGGAATGAAGTTGCCCAGAATGCGTGAGCCGCAAGTGGTACGAATTCCGGTCGTACACATATTGTCTTTGACAGCGATGGGAATTCCTGCCAGTGGTTTGGTTATGATGGCGTCTTTGATATTTGCATCGGCTTCCGCCGCCTTGCGCAATGCCGCGTCTTTGTTGATCGTGAGAAATGCGTTCAGCCGTTCGTTGGTTTGTTCGATGCGTTCCAGCACAGCTTTGGTTATTTCGCTCGGCCTGGCATCACCAGTGGCATAGAGTTTGTGAAGTGCGTCAATAGTTAGGTCCATAAGGGCAGTTAACAGTGGATAGTTAACAGTGAACAGGAAATAGAAATCAGTGAACAGAGAACAGTTAATCGAAAACAGCGATCAAGGAAGAGGTAAGATGAAAACTGTAATCAGTGAAAGAGAGGGGAGGCCAGTTACTGTTAACTCTTATTTCTCTCATCCGCCAATCACTTTCGGCACGGCAAAATGTCCGGCATCAGGATCAGGCGCATTTGCCAATGCGATGTCTGTTCCTAAACTCGCCTCCACACCATCCTCACGGGAAGCAAAAGAGGTTGCGGCTTCGCCCGCACTGCGATGTTGCCAGGGTTGCACGTTGGAAATATCCACTTCACTGAGTTGATCAATGTATTCGACAATCGCCGCTAATTGCACACTGAACGATTCGGTTTCTTCTGGTGTGAGCGCAAGGTTGGATAACGAGGCGATCTTGGTAACTTCTTCTTTGGAAATGGGCATAAAGGTTACTTAGATGGCGAAGGCATTTCCTGGCGCTCCAAACATTTAGCGGCAGCGCGCAAAAAAGTTTCGCGCAAGCCCTCGTCTTGAATCCTGGCGGCGGCGAGAGCCAATTCATTCGTGAGTTCTTCCGTATGATGAAATTCAAACTCGCGTTCTGCTTGCGGCCGTGATTCTGCCACGTGCTTTGGGTCAACGCGGAATTCGATGAAGGTTACCAGTGCCGCACCCAGCAACGAATTCAATTTGAAAAGCCAACCGGGACTCTCGCGCTCCATTTGCGTTTTCCAGGTCTGGTCTTTCGTCGCCACCACCAGTGTTTTTCGATAAAGCCGGAACGGCGCACAGGCCTGTGCGAGTTGATAATTGGTGACTGCTTTCCAGGCTGCAAAAACCGCTTGCTCGCGCACTTCTTCATTGTCTCCTGACAAACGAATCATGGCGGGCAGCATTTTCAGCAGGCTGTTCATAAATCACATTACATGCCGATTGGTTAAGGCCTTATGCATGGTCACTTCATCGGCATATTCCAGATCGCTGCCCACTGGTAAGCCCATTCCGATGCGCGTTACGCGCACACCCAACGGCTTGAGCAGGCGACTCAGGTAATTCGCTGTCGCCTCGCCCTCGGTGTTGGGATTCGTGGCCAGAATCACTTCTTCGACTTCAGGCTTATCGTCTTGCGGGCGTAGGCGCTCAATCAAACTGCGGATTTTCAACTCGTCCGGCCCGATGCCACGAATTGGTGATAACGCACCGTGCAACACATGATACAGCCCGTGATATTCCCGCGTTTTTTCGATGCCAACCAGGTTGTACGGCTCTTCGACCACACAAATCATCGTTTGGTCGCGGGTTGGGTTGTCACAATAACGACATGGATCAACATCCGTCAGGTTATTGCAAATCGAGCAAAACGTGATCTTCTCTTTGACTTCCCGAATCGCTTCAATCAAGCGGTCAGCTTCTTCCTGAGTGGCTTTGAGCAAGTGAAACGCCAGCCGTTGCGCAGATTTGTGCCCCACGCCTGGCAAGCGTTTGAATTCGTCAATTAGCTTGGTTACTGGTTCTGCGTAATCGAGCATAGGTTTAGTTTCGAGTTATGGGTTTCAAGTTTCGGGGCCTGGTGTTTTCACGCGAAACACGAAACCTGAAACACGAAACTATTTGTTACATCAAGCCTGGAATTTTGAGTCCGCCCAACGCGCCACCCAATTTGGACTGCATGCCCTCTTCGACTTTGCGATTGGCTTCATTCACAGCGGCGACGATCAGGTCTTGCAACATCTCTAAATCGTTGGCCGCCTCCGGCTCAATTTTGATGAAAGTTAGTTCTTTGTTGCCGGTCATTTCGCATTTGACCATGCCGCCACCGGCTGAAGCATCTACACGCAAGGCATCCATTTCTTTAGCCATTTGCTCTTGCATCTTTTGCGCTTGTTTCATCATTTGCCGAATATCGTTACCGCCTGGAAATTTCATGGTTATAGCTCCTCTAAAAGATATTTACGAATTAGTCTCGTGGGGCGATGCGCGCCCATCATAACACAGCCAAGTCTAGCAGTCTGGTGAAGTTCAGAGAAGTCGGGAAAACAAATGCCAATACCTTTTCTCGATGTTTCTGTGCTTTCCTGTGCTTTTCAAGACGAGGCTTCCTGGACATCAATAATTTCACCGCGAAAGGTCTCAAGTAAGGCTTGGACCGCCGGGTTATTTTTCACACTCTCAATCATTTTTTCCCGCGCCTGTTTGGACTCTTGTACAGGCGTCGCTATCTCTTCGCCATTGAGTTTCACCGTGATGCGTAACGGTTCTCCGAAAAGCTGTTGGCCCATCTCTCGGAAGAGCGTCACGCTTTCGCGGAGTCGTTTGGAGAAGGCATTTTCGGTGGCAAATGTTGCCGTGATGCTACCGTTTTCATACTCAACTCTTGCTTCTTCTAATGCCATCACAACCAAGGTCTTCCGGCGTTTTTCCAGTTCGGTTTTGATGGCACCGATTTCGTAGCCAGGTTTGATGGAAGGTCGTGTTAGCGCGGGAGCGTTGGCCTCAGCGTTACGAACGGGTTCGGGTGCCTGACCCGGTTCAGATGAAGCGAATGAATTTTGCTCAAAGGCCTCGCTGAATCCCGGCGGCTCGTCGAACGGGCTTGCCGCAACCGGAGCAACAGAGGCGGGGGGGTCTGTTCGCTGCGGGGGGGGCGGTGGCGAGGTGGCACGCGGTGGCGCAGTTAGTTTGGCAGTGGCTGGCGCTGCGGTCGGGGCCGGGAAGTTTCCGCCATTGAGTTTTGCTGCTAACTCTTCGAGCCGCTGTACGACTTCATGCAATGAGCGCAGGCGAGCCACTTGCGCGATTTTGACTAAGCCGATTTCCAACTGAAAGCGTGGTTGTGGGGAATCTTTTATCAGCTTTTCAATTTCTGTCAGAAGGTGGAAAAAACGTACCAAATCCTCTTCGGAAAACTTCGCCGCATGTTTCTGGAGACTCTCTATTTCAGTATCCGAAACTCCTAACACCTCGCTACTGGTTAGCCCCGATTTGATAACTAACAGATGGCGAAAATAAGTCATTAATTCGCGTGTAAAAAAACGCAAATCGTGACCGCTTGAATCTAACTCATCCACTACTTTGAGCAACGTAGACGTATCCTGTTCAGCGATTGCTTTGATGGCTTGTCCTAAGATTTTGGCACTCACTAGCCCGAGCGAATGAATGACATCCTGCTCAGTAATTTCTGCGCCACTGAAGGAAATAACTTGATCTAGTGCGGACTGTGCATCGCGTAAACTGCCATTCCCCGCGCGGGCTACTTCGCGTAACGCCTCATCGCTGATTTTTACTGTTTCAGCTTCAGCAATTTCGCGTAAGCGTTTGAAAATTTTGTCAACTGGGATTTGCCGAAACTCGAATTGCTGGCAACGGGAAAGAATGGTGTCAGGAACTTTATGCAACTCCGTCGTCGCCATCATAAACACGACGTGCGCGGGCGGTTCTTCCAGCGTTTTCAGTAAAGCATTGAACGCCTGATTAGAGAGCATGTGTACTTCGTCAATAATAAATAACTTGTACCGATCACGCGCTGGGCCAATAGAAATACTATTGACGATGACTTCCCGGACATTGTCTACGCCCGTATTTGACGCGGCATCAATTTCGATAACATCCAAAGAATTACCGATCGCGATTTCTAAACAAGAGGGACATTGCAAACACGGCTTACTGGTAACCCCTGTAATACAATTCAGGCATTTTGCCAGGATTCGCGCGGTGGTTGTCTTGCCGGTTCCACGTACCCCGGAAAATAGGTAGGCGTGATGTAAACGCTGATTAGTAAGCGCGTTTTTTAGCGTTCGTGCAATATGTTCCTGCCCCGTTAAGTCAGCAAATGTTAGCGGGCGATATTTCCGAGCAATAACTTGATAACTCATAACAACACTCTTGGCGGTAGAAATTATAGTATTAGCTGAAAGAATATTTTAGCTAATAGCTGCTCTCAGGCAACTTTTACTCCGTTAGGAAGAAAAGGTAGGAAAATTACTTTTAAGTTATCGGTAGTAGAAAAAAAGTTTACTTTTGATTAGAATCCGCCGCAACATATAGAACTATGTTCAGGAGTAACTTTTTGAACTACTTAATAACAAGGAGAATAAGATGCCACGCAGCAAAAGTTTCGATGCGAATGAACATTTAACGCAAGCCTTATCCGCGCTGGACGCACAAATCCAAGAGCTACAAGCAAAGCGCACACAGTTAGCCGCTATTATTGGGGGCGGCAAAACTACGACCAAAGCGGCTACGAAAGCGGCTGGTAAAAGCAAAGGAACGCGCACCATGTCGGAGGAAGCCAGACAGAAAATCAGCGTCGCACAAAAGCAACGATGGGAAAATGCCAAAAATGCCGCTAAAAAGAAAAAGTAAGTCCGCATAGTAAGCGAGCATTCAAATAACAAAAGCCACCGCATTCAGGTGGCTTTTTATTTTGGCAAATAGGTATTAGAACTAACTGGCAAATCTGCGCTGGCAAACTTGCCAGGAGTAAGTGGCCAGGCTCCGGTTTCCCGCGGCACATCCGAACTTCACTACCGTTGCTATCTTCCGATCCTGGCGGGGTTCATGCGCTCAAGATTGCACGGGGCCGGAACCTGATAAGTGCTCTCCAATTTGAGAGCAAAAAAACTGGCGGAGAGAGGGGGACTCGAACCCCCACAGGCCTTTCAGCCCGCCGCGCTTCCAACGCGGTGCCATACCATTAGGCGACCTCTCCTTCTCTCCAACTCAGATTTGAAATTTGAGTTAGAGATAAAAATTGCTGGCGGAGAGGGTGGGATTCGAACCCACGGTACCCGTAAAGGTACAACGGTTTTCGAGACCGCCCGATTCAGCCACTCTCGCACCTCTCCGTGCTTGTCGAAATCAACGGCGCGCTTGAAAGAAAGCCTGCATGAACGCTTTGCATTCGGCTTCTTTAATACCTGCCGTAATTTCTATTTGATGATTCAAAGAACTATTCGTACAAATCTGAAAGATCGAATTCACTGCGCCCTGTCGTGGCTCCGACGCACCATAAACCAACCGACCAATGCGCGCATTGACTAATGCACCAGCACACATCGCGCACGGTTCAATCGTCACGTACATTGTGGCTCCGGTCAGACGATAATTCGCCATTTGTCGAGCTGCTTCGCGCAATGCCACGATTTCGGCATGCGCGGTTGGATCGCAAGTGCTAATGGGCTGATTGTAACCGCGCCCAATGATTTTGTTGCCAAGTACGAGCACCGCGCCAATCGGTACTTCCTCCACCGCAACGGCTTGCCGCGCTTCTGCCAGGGCGAAGCTCATCCAGAATTCGTCCGTCAGATTTTCAAGTAACACACAGGATGATTTGGGCGGGCGTTTGGTTTTTCCTTCGCTGCTTTGCATCTCTGCGGGCTGTAAAAACAAAGCGAGATGGTACTGGCTGGGCTGGAAGGTGTCAAGTTACTTCTTCTTTACTGTGAGTTGATTGATGTGCGTGATGCGATGGAAGCTGGTTCCGTCCGCATCTTGCGCTTCGACGCGGACTTTAAGGGATTGTCGTTTCGTGTTTGGCTGATCCACCGTTACTACATAACTGGAACGAATGCGGTTAATCAGGCTCAGCAAAGAAGATCGGATTTCATCATTGGTGCGGCAGAAAACGGCGGTGCCACCGGAATCCGTCGCAATGCGTTCGAGGCCGCTTTGATACGCCAGATTCAAGGTGTCGCCACGATGAGCAAGATGCAAAATGAAGAGCGGCACCGTAAAGCCATTGAGCGATTTTGATAAGCGACTGATGCGTTCCTGCACCGCGCGATCTGAAAACCTACGACTGAGATCACCGGAGTCACTGGAGTTAATCACTGGGTTCAGATAATCCGCCCGGTAATTACCAATACCACTATCGGTCACATAAAGGACCGAAACGCGCACCGCCGCTTTTTGCAAAATCGCGGTGGCTAGTTGGGAAACCGGTTCGAGCGTGTCGAGCAAACCCGCTTTGCCGATCACTTCAATGGACTGGATTTTTTCATTGAGTGGGGCCCGGTCAGCCGTTGGTTCTTGCAGCACAGACAAGCCATCTTGCGCGCGGAGCAGGCCAATCCAAAATTGCTCGTTGAGGTCTTTGAAGGTGTCTTGCAAGGCGCTACGCGCTTCATCCACACGCGATAAATCAGCTACCGTGTCGAAAACAACCAGGAGGATAGAGCCGCTCTTCGGATTCTGAAAGCTTTTGATTACCACTTCTTTGTCTTCGAGAAAGACCTTGAAGGATTGCCGCTTGCCACCATCCCAAAACACGCCTTCGCCCTTTTCGACCCAAACCGGGATTTTGAGCAGGGTTTTGGTGGGCGTTGTAGCCGCAGGAGCCAGCGCCGCCTCTTGTGCCCGTGTCGCAGTAGTGATCGCCATGACTAGCAATAAAATCCACCAGGTCTTTCGTCGCATGCTTCCCCTAAAATAAAATTCTGAGGCCCAATTGCAATACACGTCCGCCTGTTGAACCAATAATTTTTCCGGCATTTAAGTTCGGGCTTTCTTTTGATCCGATACGCGTATCAGGATCATTGAGATTGGCATGATTGGGAAAATTAAAAGCTTCTGTCACGACTTCAAGCGATTTGTCACCCGGCAGCTCGAACCGCTTCGTCATGGACAAATGATGGAACTGATCTGAGGGGCCACGCAGTGTCGGATGCGTGTAAGAGGCATTGCCAATCGTGAAATCATCGGGCTGTGCAAAAGCTGCGGGATTGAACCAGCTTTGCGGCGTGCGGTCTGCCGCTTTTGGGTCTACCCCAGGTACAATATTGACGTGCAAGTTGCCAACAATATTACCTGTACGATTGAAGAGCGGGCGAATAATAAGTGGTGTACCCCCCCGCCATGTCGTCAATCCGCTGACACTCCAACCGCCCGCGACTTTGGTGAACCATTCGCCATTACTGAGCCAGGCCTTGCCTTTGCCGAAGGGCAGTTCGTAGGTATAGCTCGCCTGTAGGCTATGCGTCACGTCGCCGGGCGAGAGCGTCATCTCAACCGCCAGATTGCTGGGGTCTTGCGGGCTGCCGACGGAAACGTTATCAATTTGCTTGGCAAACCGATAACTCATACGACCATACAACCCCGCCGACAGCCGCTTATCCAACGTGACGGTCATTGCGTTGCTCTTCGCCTGGCCTGCGGGATAAACGCCACCCAGTTCAAGATTGCGAAATTGCGGATAAGGCCGCAGCGAATCACGGAACGCCTGATTATAAAGCTGATCGCGATACTTCAGGTTTTCAATCGGCACCGCATTCAGGCGTGCCAAGTTGTCTACAAATAGGTTCTTGCCTGTCCAGCCCACGTACGTTACATCTAGCGAAAGCGAACGCGGCAACTCTCGTTGCATTCCAACCACCCATTGATGGATGACAGGCAAGCGGCCTGACGGATCAACGAAATCTGCATCCGTGCCATTGGCAGCAGTAGGATCAAGGTATGGTGGCAACACGAAGTTTTGCGGCACGCCATTGCGCAGCGTGAAGGCCGATTCCAGTTGGTCATTGGGTGAGATAAACAATGCCGCGGCATTGAACCCTTGCGTGCCGAAATGCCGCCCATATAGGGGAACGCTTTGATAACTCAAGCCATAGTTCAACCGCACGACCGTTTTGCGATCACTGAACGGGCTGATGGATAGCCCTACTGTTGGTTCCGCTCGCACGTTGGTCGGTTGCAGTGTACGCTCAATGCCATTGCGTCCAGCAAAGATCAGCGCGCCCGGTTTGCTATTTGCCGGATTGATGTGGCGCAAGGAAATCGTGGATTGGCGATTGTACTTTTCTCTTCGTGCAGTTGCGACTTCGAGGTTGACAGAAATGTTGGCGGTTAAGCCCGGTCTGACACGATATTCATCACTGGCGATGACGTTATAAAAATTCTTACGATAATAAGAGGGATGCCGCACAATGGATTCTTCACCATTATGCACCTCGCCTAACAAAAAGCTTGCAAACGCGTTGCCTGTATTTCTGACACCCGGCAGGCCCGTGATCGAATTGCCGAATGTGAAATATCCGGCGGGCGCAAAAGGGCTAAAGATATTATCGAAACTGCGCCGCATGGTCTGTGTCAATCGTATCGTATGTGCTTGGTGATTGAGCGACACTGAAACGTACGGATTAAAGGAATAGCTGCTTTCCCGAAAAACCGAATTGTTGCGCGGTCCGATGCCCAGATAGTTGCCAAAGCGAAAGGTTGGGAAGATGCCCGAAAATAAACCTTTGAGTCCAAGTTGACGCGGGTAATCCCCCTTGTTCTGCTCTGCCGCAAGCGAAGTCGTCAGGCTGTGAGCGGCTGAAAGCCGAAAGAGCCAAATCGTTTTCGGTGATTTCGTCCAGGTGTCTTGCAGCACCACACTGCGCGTGTTGAAGTGATAACTCGGCGCGCCTGAATTCGCTGGCCCGGAAAAATACTCCGGCGCTTTGCGCACCCCACTCGAAAGATTCAGATTGAAACTCAGTTGTTGTTTACTGGTGAACGCGTGATCCAGCTTCGTCAGCACGCCGTTGGCGCGATTCTCAAACGGGTTATTGATGAAATAATTATTTTGCAGAAATGGCCCGACGGCAATATTCGGTTTGGGATACATCGCCACCAATGCGCGAGCAATCGGGTCTATGCGACTGGTCGGGATGGCATTGTTGGGAAAGGGATCACGGAGGTACTGCAAGTTCGTCTCGGCAATCGCTTGGGTTGGATCGTAGGCTGGATTCGGACGCGTCGTCAGTGGATCATAAATCTTCACCGGCTGCCCGGCGCTGTCTACATAATCAGAAAAGTTGCCGTTGCGCTGTGGGTCGGTCGGGATCGTAAAAAGCGAGCTTTGCGCGATTCTCTCAATCGTGCCTTCGTAGGAGATGGAAAAGAATGTTTTATTGCGCCCATCGTAAACTCTGGGAAGCCGCAACGGGCCACTCAACGTAAAGCCGAATTGATTGCGGCGCAGCAGGGATTTGGTGCCGCCGCGCTGTCTGACTTCGTGCGGTAAAGCATCAAGCGCGTCATTGCGCAAGTTCTCGTAGAATCGGCCCGTGTAAGAATTTTGCTTTCCTACACTTTTGATCTGCCCCTGGCCGGAGCCAATCTGCCCAATTTGTACGCGAAACTCTTGCACGGCTTTTTGCAATTCGCTGGGTGGTCTTTTGGGTTGGGTGGAAGCTGCCGTGGGTTTAGGCGGCGCTGATTTTGCTGCAGGACTCGCCTGACCGCGCGTCTCAACGGTGAGCAGCAAAAACGTGCAGATGAGGAACAAATAATAGCGACTGTACAACATAACGAAAAAAATCTGAAGCACGTACTTCGATTAGTAATTACGCCATGAAGCGAGGTCTCCTTGCAAGTGCATTAGTGAATTTGGTAGCTTTCTGGCTGAGGTGGCGGCTCATTTTCTAGGATAGCTGGCTCGAGCAGTTGCTGTAGCAAAAGCAGGCGTAATTCTTTTTGCATAATCGCGTTCGACTTTTCCATTCGTCCCAGGCGCGCGCGCAACGACTCGTTCTCCGCGGCCAATTCACGAATAATGCTCAGCGCGCGCAAAATATCTTCTCGTTGTCGTTTGAGCTCGGAATCAAGCAGGATAGCTGCTCGAAGCGCGTCCCAGGCTTCTTTGATCATCACTTGGTAGCGGCGCACTTGGATAACGTCGTTCTAGTTCGGCGAGTTGCGGTGCCACGATTTCGTGTGTTTCTCGCAGGGTTTCAGCACAGTGAGTTAATTCTCGTACCAGCATCTGAAGCGTTTCTGATAGCGTCAGATCAGCCGGTAACTCGTCAGATAAATTGGGGGAGGCGGTCTGCTTACGTTCCATTTCTTTGACTCGGAGTAGGGCGCAGGAACTGTAATACAAGCCTTGCGCGTTAGCAACGAGCTTTTCGCTGCCCCAGCCTCAAACCGCAATCGCAATCGTCTCTTTCATTAACGCTTCGATTTCTGCCACTTCTTTCGGCACCCGCGAGGTCAAAACTTCGCAGCCAGTTTCCGTCACCACAATATCGTCCTCGACGCGGATGCCGATATTGTAAAATTCCTCGCCTGCGCCCGTCGTACCGGGTTGGATGTAAATGCCCGGCTCCACCGTAAAGGCCATGCCCGGCTCGATTTTGCGCCAGCCGTCTTCGAGTTTGTAGCGCCCGACATCGTGGACATCCATCCCTAACCAATGCCCGGTACGATGCATGAAAAATCGCTCGTATGTTTTGCGTTCGATGTTTTCTTTTACCTCGCCTGACAGCAACCCTAAATCCACTAAGCCCTGCGTAATGATTTCGATGGTCTTTTCGTGTAGCGCCATAAAGCTTTCCCCTGGCTTAATCATTTGGATGACTTCTTTATTAGAGTGCAGCACGAGTTCATAGACGGCTTGTTGCGCCTTCGTATATTTGCCGTTGGCGGGGAACGCGCGCGTAATATCGCCCGCAAACATGTTGTATTCCGCGCCGGCATCAATCAGCACCAGATCACCGTCTTTGATCTGTGCCTTGTTCGTATTGTAGTGCAGGATCGTGGAATTGAACCCAGCGCCGACGATGGATTGATAGCTCGTGCCGGTCGCCCCATTTTTGCGAAACACATATTCGATCAACGCTTCGAGTTCATATTCATACATCCCCGGTTTGCAGGCTTTCATCGCGGCAATATGACCTTCGGCGCTGATGCGCGCAGCGGTACGCATGTTTTCAATTTCTTCGGTATTTTTTCGCAGGCGCAGTTCATGCAACAAATTGCTGGGGTCAATGATAGTCGAAGGTGTTTGTTTGCCTGCTCGGATGGCGGCTTTCAGACTGTTAAGATATTTGATCATGCGCAGATCATTTTCTTCACGTAGGCCAAAGCGAAAGTATAGCTTCTGATTGTCTTCTAAATATCTGGGTAAAATGCGGCTGAGTTGGCCGATTTCGTAGGCCGCATCTGCGCCGTACGTGCTAATTGCGCCTTCGACGCCCACGCGCAAGCCATTCCAAATTTCCTTTTCTTTGTCGCGTTGACGGACAAACAAAACGTACTTGTGCTTGTCGTGGCTGGGCGAAATTATCGCGACCGATTCTGGTTCATTCAACTGTGTGAGCGCATAAAAATCACTGTCCTGGCGGAATTCGTAATCGGTGTCGGCGTTGCGCAAGACTTCCGGCGCGGAAAAGATAACAGCTACGCTGTTGGGTTCCATTTTACTCATTAACTCGGTCAGTCGCGGTGATCGCATGAAGATTCTCCTATAAAAATGTATAGCAACCTAGCAAGTTTGCTGTAGATGGCAGTTCGTTTTACCTTGAATCAGTCTTTTTTAGCAACCAGCAAGAAAAAGGGAGCAAGAATTCTCGCTCCCTTCGTTGGCTAAAAGTAGTTATACCTGCTAATTTCCGCCTCTGTTACTACTGCTTCTTCTGCCGCCACGTAGTATTCTGGGTGTACGTGAACCTGGATTCGGCTTGAAGATTTCTGTCACTGGCCGCCAAACTCCCTCAGCAGCAAACGGCACATACTCAAAACCACGTTTGAAGGGATCGTTATGCAGTGTCTTGGTGTAATCAATCCCCATCGCAGAGTAAATGGTTGCTGCAATATCTTCGTTGGCGATATAGCGATTTTGCGACCAGCCGGCTTCTTTGAGTGATCCGCCCATTGTGTCTGTTGCGCCAATGACCTGATTGCCCGCGACCCCGCCGCCAGCGAAAACAGAAAATTGATTGAAGAAATGATCGCGCCCGGCATTCACCGTCAAGCTGCCAACAGTCCTACCGAACTCACCCATCGCCACGATCAAGGTTTCATCCAACAGCGTCCCGCCTTGCGAGCCGGGTAGCTCCGACAGGTCTTTGAGCAGATTGCCCAGCCCTTTATCGAACTGGCCTGCAGGCGCATAAATCCCACCGGGTTTGGCATAAATATTGGTGTGATTGTCCCAACCGCCAATGTTGATTTGGATGAAGCGCGTTCCCTGATTCCCCTTCACCAAATTGCGCGCCACGACGCACGAATTGCCAAAGCCAGAACTTCCGTAGCGCGTTTGATCGGCGGCAGTGAATTTAAAGACCGCATCCAGGTCAGTGTTGTACATCATTCCTTTGCTTTGCTGGTAAAATGCATCCATGTCAACAACTGGCGTGCCCAGCGGAGAATCTGTACGTAAGCCAGCATCTAATGCCTGCAACATCGCAAAGCGAGTATTGAATGATGTCTGCCCATCGGAGTTCGTCAGGTTACTGAGGCCACCGGGCGCAGCCGTAATGTCAAACGGACTGTACCTGGCATTGAAGTAGCCTGATCCTACCAAGCCACCACCCGTGTTGAGCGAAAGGAAGCCCGGCAGTTTCTGATTGGGCTGTCGATATTGCTCCATTTCCAGGGCTACGACGCTGCCAATGTTCGGCGCGATCTTCCCCAGCGCCGAGCTTGGACTGCGCGCGATTTGCACCCAGGTTTGTTGCAGGGAATGCACGAGCGCATTGGAACGCACCGTACGCATAATTGCCAACTTATCCAGGTGTTCGGCAACCGTGGGCATTAAGCCTTGCGGAAACAATGTTCCGTTGTAGGTGGTCGGATTGAAGTCCGTCGGCGTCCAGGCACCGACCTTCAAATCAAACGTATCCACATGGCTCGGCGCGCCCCCCATCAGGATGAAAATGCAATATTTCGCCGCGCTTTTTAGCGTCGGCTTTACCTGCGCCTGAGCCGAAGTTTGCGTTAGGGGAGAGAGAAAGAAGCCCGTCACGCCTGCGCTCGCGGCTTTGATGAAGGTGCGCCGCCCCAGCATTGGCCCCGCAAAAAGGGATGAATTGGCCGGACGCAACGGTTTGCAGACTGCACAAGAATGGTCAGGATGAAGATGTTTGTTCATTTTCGTTTCCTCTTTTCTGCCGTGGTCGGCCACTTAGTAATTGAACATAAAATCCACTTTGTTTAGCAACACCCATTGCAGGCTTTCCATGGCCGCCTGTTTCCCCAACGAAGTGAAGTACGGCGTGAGCTTAGCCGTTTCCTCCGCCGTGGGACGGCGTGAAAGCGTGCTCAGGAAAAGCTTCGTGATGATTTGATCATTCGTCAGCGTCGTATCGGCAAAGAGTCTGGCGACCAATGATCCGGCATTGTTGCGGTGGATGCGTCCCATCACAAAAGAATTGTTCATCAGGTTCAGCGATTGCAGGATGGAAGGATCATTGAGACGTAACTTCTGATCACGATCTCCCCGCAGGAAGGAATCCAGAAAGGCTCTGGCACCCCCATTCGTACGCGGTTCGACGGGTTCAGGCAGTTGCATCGCCCAGATGATTCGTCGCTGTTCTACATTAGTATCATTTGTCATGACGTAACCGGGTTGTGACGTGCCGCCATTGAAAGCCATGGCCGGAACAATGCCAGTGGCGGTGATGATCGCATCGTGAATCTCTTCGGCAGACAGACGCCGCGTGTACTTACGCGCAAAGTATGGAACGTAATCAAGCTTCCACTCCCCGCCATAACGCGAGGAAAGCTGGTAGGCACTGGATTTGACTATCGTTGCAATCAACTCCTGCAAATCAAAGCCCTTTTGCCTGAAATCAGACGCCAATGCTTCTAGGAGTTGCGCATTAGCAGGTTGCAACGTCCAGCCTTCGGGCAACTGCGCATTGGGATCAAGACGCGCCGGATCAAACGTACTAGATGGCGAGACCAGGCCTTCAACCATCAGATTTTCCCAGATGTAATTGACGGTCGCACGCGCGAATTGCGGGTCAGCCACGATGTGGCGCGCCAAGGCCTGACGGCGATTTTCGCCCGCATTTAGCCCGCCGCCATTGAACATGTATTTCGGCACCACGGTTGCTTGACCGTTGATCGGTGTCCGTGTTTGGCGATTGCCAAAATTGGTGTTCAAGTTATATTCGCCCGTCGCATTTTCGGAAACAACGTAGCTGCCATAATTGGTCGTGGGCGGTGCGCCGCGTTGCACAAAACGCCGTGCGGTACGAGCGAAAAAGGCGGACATGCCCCAGGCTTCTGCCCGTCTTCTGGATGCGCCCCACAGGTTCACTTCATCAAGATGGCCTGCGCCATTGTGACAGAGCAAGCAATCCATCGCGTTGATGCCGAGGAAGGTAGAAGAAACCCGCACTGCCAAACCGTCCATCGTATCTTGGGCTGGCCCCATCGGAATATTGCCACCCACAATAAAGTTGGCAGGCGCACCAGCGAAGTCCCAACTGTCGCCATTCGCCGTAATTAACTCCGTCGTGATGCGGTCGTAGGTCTTATTGTTAGCCAACGCATCCTGGATATAGGCACGAAACGCATCGCGCCCGCCCCGATACGCATTGATGTTGGTCGCAAAAGCTGTGTTCTTAAAGAGGTCGCCAAAGAACTGCGTCCATTTGTCTATGAATTCGGGCGATTGTATTAAGGCGTCAATCAACAAATCCCGTTTGTTTGGCGTGGTATCGTCCAAAAATTGCGTGACAGCATCTGGCGCAGGAATTCGTCCTGTCAGGTCTAATGTCACGCGGCGCATGAATTCGGCATCGGTACTCAGCGGGGCCGAACCCACGCCATCCGTGGCCATCCGATCAAACAGGATGTTGTCAATGAAGTTCTTTTTAGGAATGTCCTGCGGTGCCACCAGGCTTTGCGCTTCACTTAGAGCTTCGGTGCCTCTGCCCCCGCGCATGCTCATCTCTGACGGCGACGGTTGTGCGGGACACCGCCAGCCGATGCCGTTCGCGGGCACCACGAAATTGCTCTGGGTCTTTGAGAAAATCACAATCGTCAACGGTCGTGCGCTGTACCGTCGCTGCGCGTCGCTGCGCCGCCACCGAAGTATCGGGAGACATCGTCGTACTCAAGACGGCAACTAAAGCGGCGACGACAAACACGACAACGACAAGCTGCTTAATTCTTTTTGTGCCTGGAAAAGGCATAGCGTCCTCCTAAATGGGAAAGGTTACGTTGCTATAACAATCAAACTGCCTCACCACACCCTATTTACCATTCACTACAACGCAAATGCGGAGTGTCTTTCAGCTTGCATTACCTGGGCAAATAAAACGAACCCTTATGAGAAGTGGAGCATTAACAACTCCAAAGGGAAAATGAAAAACTCCGGTGAGGCACAACCCAAAAACGGCCTACTACTGGTTGTTTGTGAAACTAATGAAGCCCTTTGAGACAATAAGGCTGATGGATTTTAGTGAGTATTGCAGGAAGTGTCAATTATAAATTTGTAGAAATTAAGAGTTAAGGCAGTTTATTTGCAGCGGGATACGCCAAATTTGTAAGAGTGTTTGCAAAGTGATGATTAAACTCCACAGGTCATTGTTTCGGCAGCTTCATCGCGAGCAGTTTGCAGTTTCATATCCACGCCGAACTGTTCGGCCAACGCGAAATATTCGTCTACGAAAGGCAGCATTTCTTCCACGGTTTGCGCCCGCAAGGCCGAAGTTCGCAAATGTGTCGCGTTCGCCACTCCCCGTAGAAATTGCGCCGACAGCATCTTCAGTCGTCCAATGACCCCGCGCTCCGGCATCACTTCGCGCAGATAACCGAGGTATTCGTGATATAGCGCATACATTTCCTGCGGCGTAGGTTGATGCGGTGTAATTCCATTCATTGTTTCCCACGTCTGGCGGAAAACCCACGGATTTGCAATCGCCGCGCGCCCGATGTGAACCGCATTGCATCCTGTTTCTGCAAAACGTCGCATCGCATCCTGGGGGGTTAGAATGTCGCCACTGCCGGAAACAGGAATCGAAACATTTTCTTTGATTGCCTGCACCAAATCCCAATTCGCAAAGCCTTTATAGCCTTGCACGCGCGTGCGTCCGTGCAAGGTGACCATCGAACCGCCGCAGTCTTCGATTAGCTTGGCGACTTCGATGCAATTGATAGATTTGTCATCCCAGCCCGCGCGAATCTTCACCGTCATTGGAATTGAGATCGCGCGCTTAACTTCCGTCAGGATTTTTTTGAGTTGTGGCAGGTCGCGTAGTAAGTTCGAACCACCCCCGCCATTGATAACTTTCTTGGCCGGACACCCACAATTCACATCCAGAAAGTCGGCTCCGGCTTCTTCGGCAATTTCTGCCGCCCAGCGCATGCGCACTTCGTCGTAGCCGAATATCTGAATCGCAAGCGGACGCTCTTCCTGAGTAAAGCGCATCATCTCGTGCGTGCGCATATTGCCGCGTGTCAGTCCTTCGACGCTGATGAACTCGGTTACAATCAGTCCGAGACCGCCACATTTCTTGGCAATGCGGCGAAAGGGCGAATCGGTGACGCCCGCCATTGGTGAAAGAATTAGCGGCGGCGAAAGGTTGTGCCCTGCAATTGCAAAGGAAGTCGGATACTGCATAAACGGCAATATACCAGAATCCTCCTCCTCGAAGCCACCCGAAGGAGCACGAAGAAAATCGGGCGAAGTTGACGCGCTTCAGCAAAACCAGTAGCGTTGTGCGAATGGAAGGGAAGAGATGCGTTACATTTTTTACAGAACTGATGCGCCTCAAAGCCTTGGCGCGCACCGGCTGGCTGCTGCGCGGTGTGCGCGATGTTGAATCCATTGCCGATCACGCCTTCGGGGTTGCCGGGATTGCGATGGTGTTGGCGGATCGCGCCCGCGCGGGCGGAATCGAAGTGAACGTTGAAACGGTTTTGCGTATGGCCTTACTGCACGATCTGTCCGAAGCGCGCACGGGCGATTTGCCCAGCACGATCAAGTCGTATTTTCCGGGCAATACGCTCAAACAAGCGGACGAACAAGCCGCGCGCGACATTCTGCAACCGCTGGGCGAAATCGGTGCGAGTTACTTGGCGGTATGGCGCGAATACGAACAACGCTCGTCGCTCGAAGCACGTATAGTCAAAGCGGCGGACAAGTTGGATTTGCTGTTGCAAGCGTGTGAATACGAAAAGGGTGGTGCCAGTAACTTGGGTGAATTCTGGGAAAACGCCGAAGAAGATTTCGCCCGGCTAGGCGTTGAGGAACTAATTGCTGATATACTGGCGGCTTTGAAAGACTGATCCGCGCCACACATTATGGATGTAGTTGAAAAGACGATTTTCTGGCTTCAGCACCTTTCGCCGTTTGGGGTGATGGTTGCCATTTTTTTGATCGCCTATATTGAAAACATTTTTCCTCCTTCGCCCAGCGATGTGCTGCTGGTGTTTGCCGGGACGCTAATTGGCCTTGGCACCGTCGGCTTCGCGTCTTCGCTGCTAGTCGCTACGCTGGGCAGCACGCTGGGGTTTATGACAGCGTATGGGGCGGGGCGATATTTTGAGAAAGAAGTGATTGAGGGGCGCTTCAGTCGTTGGCTGCCGGTAGATACGTTTTCCAAAGTCGAGACGCTCTTTCGCAAATACGGTTATGGCGTCATCATTGCCAATCGGTTTCTGGCTGGAACGCGCGCTATCGTTTCGTTCTTTGCTGGTATGTCGCGGATGAATTTTATTCCGACGGCTCTGCTTTGTGCCTTGAGCGCAACTGTCTGGAATACGTTGTTGTTGTGGTTGGGGAAATCGCTTGGTGGCAATTGGCGTGCAGCGGGAAATTACCTGGCAACTTACAGTACAGTTATGACTCTTATTCTGGTCGCTATTGCCGTCGTTTTTTTGGTGTGCTGGCTGCTGAAACGGCGCAAGACGGCGTAAAGAAATTATGGACATTTTGCATCGCATCAGGGTTCGCGCGGCCACCAGGCTTAAGCATATTGTATTGCCGGAAGGCGAGGATGAACGAACCATCACGGCAGCAGCACGGATTGCAAGTGAGCGACTCGCGCGTGTGACCTTGCTAGGCAACGAAGAAAAAATTCGGGATTGTGCTGCGACGCTCGGTGCCGCGCTCACGAACGTCGTGATTATCAATCCCACGAAGCATTCCGATTTCGAGAAGTTCGCGCAACTGTTTTACGAATTGCGCCGGGCGAAAGGCATTACCTTCGACGAAGCGCGCAAGCAAGTGGCAGACCCGCTTTACTTCGGCAATCTGATGGTCAAAACCGGTCAGGCGGACGGCTCTGTGGCGGGCGCAACGAACACGACGGCACATACCGTGCGTTCGGCTTTGTTGACGATAGGCGTCAAGCCGGGCTTCAATTTGGTTTCGTCGTTTTTTGTGATGGTCGTACCGAACAAAAACTTTGGCGCTGATGGCGCGATGGTGTATGCCGATTGCGCGGTTGTTGCTGATCCGACGGCGGCGCAGTTGGCTGAAATTGCCATCGCCTCGGCGGCAAGTTGTCGCTCGTTGCTCGAAGTCGAGCCGCGTGTGGCGATGCTGTCTTTCTCTACCAAAGGCAGCGCGCAGCATCCGCTCGTGAACAAGGTCATCGAGGCAACCAAGACTGCCAAGCTGCGCGCGCCGGAATTAGAACTCGATGGCGAATTACAGGTGGACGCTGCGTTATTACCAAAGGTGGGCGCTTCCAAAGCTCCCGGTTCTTCTGTGGCAGGCCAAGCGAATGTGCTAATTTTCCCGAATCTCGACGCCGGAAATATCGCTTACAAATTGACGGAGCGATTAGCTGGTGCTGTGGCGATTGGCCCGATTTTACAAGGCTTGGATAAGCCTGCCAATGATTTATCACGTGGTTGCAAAGCAGATGATATTGTGGACGTAGTCGCCATCACTGCCGTGCAAGCGCAAACTAACAGTAGCCGGTAGACAGTAGGCGGTAGCCTGTAGTTTTCTACTGACTACCGCCTACCGCCCACCGGCTACTTTCCCAGGAATTATGTATGCCGAAAATTGAAGACATCGAATATACCCCAAACCCGAACGCGCGAAAATTTATTCTCAAAGAACCGATTACCAATGGCAGTTCGCGCTCTTTCACGAATGCCGCTCAGGCTGTGGACGATGATTTGGCGCTCTCGCTCTTTTCCGTCGGCAATGTGACCTCTGTGTTTTACATGGATCGGTTTATCACTGTGAATCAGGATGGTACGGCGGAGTGGGATGATTTGCTGCGCCGCTTGGCTGTACCGATTCGAGAAGCTCCGGCGGTCACAGAAATCGCCGCAGCTCCGGCAGCCACGGATTACGTGCGCGGCGAGAATGAATTATTGGATCAGATCAATGATTTGCTGGATGCGAAGGTGCGTCCTGGTCTGGCGGGCGACGGCGGCGGCTTGGAAATTCTTTCGCTCGAAGGCAAAACACTGACCATTCGCTATCAAGGCGCGTGTGGAAGTTGCCCTAGTTCGCTCTCAGGAACGCTTTACGCGATTGAGCACATGCTGAAAGATGAGGTTGATCCTGACTTGGAAGTGATTTCAGTGTAGGAAGGATTTTCATCTTACTACAACTGAGGTGGCAAGTAGGGCAGGCGCAAACCAATTGAGTTTTTCGTGCAGCGTAACTACCTCGCCGATAACAATGATCGCTGGCGCTTCGATGTGTTCCCGTTCAATCAATGATGCCATCTCTGCCAGCGTGCTTAGATATGTTTCTTGCGTTTGATAGGTTCCCCAACGAATCACTGCTACGGGCGTGTCGCCTGCGCGTCCGTGTTGTATCAGTTGATCGGCAATTTTCCGGCTTTTGGCAACTCCCATAAAAAATACCAGCGTATCCACGCCTTTAGCCAAATGCTCCCAACGCAAAGACGATTGCGCTTTGGTGGGGTCTTCGTGTCCAGTCACAAACGTTACTGAACTACTCAAGTCCCGATGTGTGATCGGAATGCCAGCATAAGCCGCGACTGCCGCACCCGCCGAAACGCCAGGTACCACTTCCCACGGAATGCCTGCGGAAACCAATGCTTCGGCCTCTTCGCCGCCGCGTCCGAAGACAAACGGATCGCCACCTTTCAATCGCACGACGAGCGAGTGTTCACAGGCTTTAGTAACCAGAATGGCATTAATCGTTTCCTGTCGCATCATGCATTTGTGACCCTGTTTCCCGGCATAAATCAGTTCCGCCTGAGCCGACGCATAATCCAAAATGACGGGATTCACCAGATGATCATAGACCACGCAGTCCGCACGCCGCAGCAGTTCTGCCGCTTTGATGGTGAGCAGTCCCGGATCACCAGGGCCTGCTCCAACCAGATAGACTTTGCCGATTTTGTCTGTCATACCATTAAAATTTTTGCGTGAATTCCATATACGCGTAGCGACTATTGCCACCCAGCGGATGAATCGCCGTCGGCACTTTGCCGCCCTTCACACCGCCTACATAAAATGTGAAAGATGACCGCGCCGTCGCCGCATAATCTACGCTGAAGTCTGCAAAATGTCCCAGTGCCTTTTGCCCATTGCTCAGTCGCCCGACATAGCCGAAAGTTTGCTTTTGGAAAGCGCCACCGCCGAGATACCACAAATCTTTTTCGTTGCTCAGGCGCAGATAATGGTAATCCATTCGCAAGCCAAGTTTCGCGTGCGGCTTCAGGCGCAACTGCACGAACGAATCTTCATTATTCATCATATTATAGAACGGGAAGCGTGCATAAATGCGTGGCGTCGGTAGCACCTGAAAAAACGTGTTGTGTTGACTGTCTGTCGCATTGCCATCACCGGTTGAGCGAAAGTAGCCCGCACGAATCCAGGGCTTAATTTTACTCACAGCTTTGCCGCCGAATTGATAACCTCCCTCGATGGCGATAGCCGCCGAACGCTGATCCAAATTGCCCCAGCTTCCGGCCTGACCTGCGCCCCACAGCAACGCATCCACTTTGCCGCTGCCGACTTTGTACACGCCGATGAAATGTCCGCCAAAGGTCGTTACGCGAATTTTGCTCACGTCTGCATTGCGCAAGGCGGCGGTGCGACTATCGGTTTTCAGCACGCGCCGTCCGTCGTGATAATGCAGCGCGAACAGGCGGAATTCGCTTTCGCCCGTTCTGAATTTGCGCGGCTTCGTAAAAGCGCCGTACCACAAATCCACATCCAATTCTTTGTTCGCATCCAAGTCAAACGCCCCGGCGGTAGGCCGGACACCAAGAAAAGTGAAGTTGCCTATTTTCGCATTGCGACTGTATTGTAAACCGTCGAAGCTGCGTCCGACGTGTGTAAAACCGAAGGCACCAATCAACCGCTGCGAAATATGATCGCGCTTGATTATTGCGAGTGAAGCGTCAACGGGAATGATTTCCGTGCCATCATTAAATTCAAACCGCCCCACTTTTGCACTGCTCGCCTTATCGCCAAACACGCCTTTGAAACGCACGAACGCTTGTTTCAAGATGACGCTCGCATCCTGGCGTCCGTTCGCCGCGAAGTAACTTCCGCCAAAACCAAGCTGGCCTTGCGGTGCGGGCGCGATGGCGTTACTCGGCAAGCCGATCAAAACAGGCGCCTCGCCTTCGACCTGCCATTCCCATTTTTCTTTGCTTTGCCCAATGGCTAAGCGCAACTGCACCGCACCAAATTTATAATTATCATCAGCGGTCGCAGGATTTACGTCAAACCAATCCCAGCTTTCAAACCGCGCCCGGATGCTGCCCGAAATCGCCAAGCCGCCGACCTTGAGCGGTGCTGCCGCTGGCGGGAGGTTAGGAGCCGAAGCCGTTGGTAACGGTGCTATCACCGCTACCAACGGCTTCGGCTCCTTTTGCTGGGCTAACGCATCTAGGCTGAGGGAAATCACCATGACTACTAAAAGTAGCCAGGAGCTTGTGGAGATCGTGACGGCTTTTTTCATCTTACGGTTCCTTGGAGGTGAGGAGGGCGCAGATTGTGGAAGAACACACCCTCCCTCTGTCGAGCTTCCGCCCGTCTCTCCAATACCTTCTTTATGCCTCTTCCATCGCCTCGGTTGATTGCGGGAAGCGCCACGACAATTTCCAACCTTGCTGAATGGCCACGAGAAAACGCAGCGCGACGGCGGAGACTAACGCAATGCTCGCTAAGACAACAAAGCCAGAGGAAAACGAACCAAAAGATTGTTTTAAGTTGCCAAGTAACGTGGGCAGGAAAAAGCCACCTACGCCGCCAATCGCGCCAACGATGCCCGTCGCCAATCCAATTTCCTGCCGGAAGCGTTGCGGCACCAACTGAAAGACTGCGCCATTGCCCAAGCCCAAACACGCCATCCCAAACATCAGGATCACCACCATTGAGGTCAGTGCGGGCAGTTGTGCAGAGAGGAAATACGTCAGGCTAATGCCGAACAATAAAAACGAAAGCAAGCGCACGCCGCCCACTTTATCCGCCAGCCAACCACCCACAGGGCGAATACCACTGCCGACGAAAGCGATGAGCGCAACCAAATAGCCCGCGTTAATCGGCGTGACATGATATTGATCGCGGAAGAACAGTGGCAGAAAGCTGCCCAAACCGACGAAGCCGCCAAACGTCACGCTATACAACAAACAAAACCACCATAAATCGCCCACACGAAAAATCTTCAGGTAATTGCTGAGCGGTTGCCCTTTGGGTTGATTCGGACTTTCCTTGGCCAAGAGGACAAAGGCTATCAGCACGACAACCAGCGGAATCATGGCCAGCAGAAAGACATTATGCCAACCATAAACGCTCGCTAAACGCGGCGCGACTAAATTGGTGATGATCGTGCCGCTATTGCCCGCCGCCGCAATGCCCATCGCCAAACCCTGCCGTTCCGGTGGATACCAGCGGCTCGCCAGCGGCAACGCAACGGCAAACGACGCGCCCGCGACGCCGAGCATCAAGCCGACGCTGTACAACATCGGCAAGCTGTCACCGCCCGCCCAGCCCAGCAGCAAGGGCAGAAAGAGAAATACGAGAATGCCCGTTCCCACACGCTTGCCGCCGATGCGATCACTGAGCAAGCCAAGTGGAATGCGCAATAGCGAGCCGCTCAAAATTGGAATCGCGACGAGCAAGCCTTTTTGTGCAGCATTCAGCTTCAGGCTTTCCGCCACGAAAATGCCGAGCGCGCCCAGCATCACCCACAACATAAAACTCAAATCAAATTGCAGGAAACAGGCGAATAGAGTAGGGGAATGTCCATTGAGTTTTTGCGTTTGCATGAATCTTTCGTTCTTTTGGGTACACGAATCCTCACCACACAAAATTCGTGTGCCGCAGTTGGTTAGTTGTTCAGGGAATCAATCGCTAGGCAAAGTGAGCTTGCAATGCGATGACAAGAAACCCCATTTTCGGATGTTCCGGTTCGATCTTTGGTGTCGACGCCGAATGCGCGCAACGCTTCGGAGCAAGTCGGCCCAATCGAAGCGACTACCGTTTTATCATTCAAGTCCGCGCGCAATTCGTCCGCGCGTCCTTGTTGCGTGGCGATGTGAAATAGATGCCGCGCTTGAATCTGACTGGTGAACGCGACGACATCCATTTGCCCGGTGCTTAATTCATCAATCAGATTTTCGAGCGGTGTCACATCTTCCGGTAATTGCCATTCGTACAAACAAAGCTCGTGCAATCGCGCCCCGCGTGCTTGCAGGGCTTCGGCTAAAGCCTGATTGCGTTCGCCGTAATGCAACACGGCCACCATTTCGCCCACGACATGCAAACCGTCCACGACCGCAATCAATTCCGTCGTCGTGTGCGGTTCCGGCACTGTGAACGTCGGCTTGATGCCATTGCGCGCCAGCACTGCCGTGGGCTTCGGGCCGCGCGCAATGGTCGTGACCGTTGGCAACAGCGCGAGCAACTCATCTTTGCGTTGCAGCTTTTCGGCTTCGTTGAGCAAGCCTGCGACGCCTACGCCCGTCTGAAAAATCACGAACCGTATGTCACTGCGTTGCAATTCATCCAGCAGCGTAGTGACTTCTGGCGCGGCGTCAACCCTAACTTCGCGTAAGGCCGGAGCCTGAATCGGCTCGCCGCCGTGTCGTCTGACCAGATTGGCTAATTCGCTTCCCATACGGGCTTCAAGCAAAGCAATACGTTTTCCGTGCAAGGCAGATTGGTTTTCCATGCCCTAACAATACAATAGGATGTCGCCGTGTTCACTGATTTCCACGTTATAGGTTTTCAGTGTGGCGCAATCGTTGCTGAGCGGCTGTCCGCTGCTCAGTTCAAATTTGTACCCGTGGTACGGGCAAATCACTTTGCCGCCGCCTATCAGGCCATCAGCTAACGGGCCGTTGCGATGCGGACATTTGGCTTGGAGCGCAAACACGCCGCCTTCCCGTGTGCGAAACACGACAACCTCTTCGTCCTCCACCACAAATTCGCGGCCTTCGCCGAGTGGGATGCGCTCCAGCGAACCGAGATTGACGAACACTTTCGGGATGAGAGTCGGCGCTGTTTCTTGTAATGCAATGTTCATGGCTTAATCTCCGTAAGCAGGTTGCCGTCCCTGAATTTGTGTCAATGTCACAGCGCCGAGAGTGTTCACGAATTGTGAGGGATGCACAGGTAAGAGAGCTTCCTGCCACGGATCACGATAAGCGTCCACCGCCGCCTGAATATCACGATCCAGCCGCGCACAAATGCCTTCGCTATCATCCACCAAAATGCTGCGTAGCTTTTCGATGCCAAGACGTTCGACCAGGCTCCACGTGCGTTCCAGATACTTCGCGTTTTCGCGGTAATACTGCATAAACCGCCCGACGTACAGCAGCACCTCATCGTGCGTCTCAACTGTGACCAGCAAGTCAGCCTTGCGCACGTGCGAACCAGCCGCCCCCCCGATAACAACTTCCCATTTGCCGCCTTCAATCGCGATGGCACCAATATCTTTAATCGTTGCTTCGGCGCAATTGCGTGGGCATCCGGTCGTGGCCAATTTCATTTTGTGCGGCGATTCAATGCCCTGAAAACGCTTCTCAATCTTGATGCCAAGTCCTGTGCTATCGCCCACGCCGTAGCGGCAAAATTCGGTGCCGACGCACGTCTTACAAGTGCGGAAACTCTTGGCGTAGGCGTGGCCGGACGGCATATCCAAATCACGCCAGATACCCGGCAAATCTTCTTTCTTGATGCCGAGCAGATCAATGCGCTGCCCACCCGTGATTTTAATCATCCGCGCTTGATATTTGTCCGCAGCATCGGCAATGCGGCGCAGTTCATCCGACGAAGTCACGCCGCCGTAAATGCGGGGTACAACGCTGAACGTCCGATCTTTTTGGATGTTGGCGTGAACGCGATCATTGATGAAGCGCGCATCACGTTCGTCTTCGTACTCCTCGTGCCAAATTGTTTTCAGCAACGAAGCTAACCCCACTTTGCTCGCCGGGTCTTCTTTGCCTCCGGCGAGGGTTGTAAAAACGGCTGAGACGCTTTTCAATTGATGATCTTTGATCGCCTGAATGAGTTCTGGTTTGGCGAGCGGAACCCCAGGCACATAATAATGCGCGGAAGGGTCTTCAATCAGCGAACCACCCGCCGCATATTCCAGCAATTCATTTACCTGGGATTTGCACGAACCGCATCCAGTGCCTGCGCGCGTGGCGTCGCACAACGTTTTGAGCGAACGACAACCACCTTTCACCGCGTTAAGAATTGCGCCTTTAGAAACACCATTGCAATTGCAAATCTGTGCGTCTTCCGGCGCATCAAGTAACGAAGGAGCAGCTAGGCCAGTAGTCAGGGCAAATAAGAGTTCGGCACGATTTTCCGGCAGTAGTGAAGCGCGGTCGAAAGCTTGCAGCAACATCGGTGCCGTTGCCGCATCGCCCAATAAAATTGCGCCTGCAAGTTGACCGTTGCGTACAATCAATTTTTTGTAAATCCCACGCGATGGCTCGGCATACACGACCACTTCGTCATGCTCATCGCGCGCTTCCTTTGCTCCCATCACCGCCAGTTCCAAGCCCATCACTTTTAGTTTGGTCGAAATCTTTGAGCCTTTGTAGGCCGCTTCGGCTTTGCGCCCGGTCAGGCGATCTGCCAGCACCGCCGTTTGTTCCCACAGCGGCGCGACCAGACCATAAACCATTCCGTTGTGCTGCGCGCATTCGCCTACCGAAAAAATATCGGGATCGTCAACGCTGACCAGATAATTATTGACCACAATACCGCGCTCAACTGTCAGTCCCGCGTCTTTGGCCAGTTGCACATTGGGACGAATGCCAGCCGAGATCACGACCATATCGCAATCCAACGTCGAGCCATCTTTGAATTGCAACCCCGTTACGTGACCGTTGCCTAAAACCCCTGTTGTCGCTTTATTCAAATGTACCGTCACGTTCATCGCTTCCATTGAACGTCGGAGCGAAGCGCCTGCTTGTGCGTCAAGCTGCACATCCATCAGATGTCCTCCCAGATGCACAACATGAACTTCCGCACCAAGATTCAGCAAGCCACGCGCCGCTTCCAGCCCGAGCAATCCACCGCCAATCACCACCGCACGCTTGCCGCCTTCGGCATATTTCGTAATTGCATCGCAATCATCCAATGTGCGAAAGACGAAAACGCCTTCTTTGAAACCTTCGTCATTTTTCAAGTCTTCCATCGGCGGTACAAACGCCGAACTGCCTGTAGCGATTACCAATTTATCGTAGCTTTCGCTCACGCCATTGGCGCTGTGAACCGTCTTGTTCGCGCGATCAATCTGGCTGACGCGGATGCCTGCGTGCAGCTTGATGTTGTTTTCTTCATACCAAGCCAGCGAGTTGATGAAAATGTCCTGCGGATCGTGTGTGCCCGACAAAACTCCTGACAGCAAAATGCGGTTGTAATTGCCGTACGGCTCATCGCCAAACATCACAACCTCGAATTTCTCTGCGCCACCGCGCGCTAGCATATCTTCGACCAACCGCGCGCCAGCCATTCCGTTTCCGATGACGACTAATTTTTGTTTTCTTGCCATGGCTCCGTTCCTAACTATGTGAAATGAAAAATTATGATTCGATATTAGTTTGAATGCGCACGGCGCAAACTTTGAATTCTGGCATGCGGCTCGTCGGATCAAGCGCCGCATTCGTTAGCCGATTGACAGCTTGCGCGCCGCCCCAATGAAATGGCACGAACACCGTGTCCTCACGAATCGTCGGCGTAACTTTGACTATGAATTGCGCGGCATCACGGCGCGTTTGCAACCAAACAATTGTGCCATTGACGATGCCAAAACGTTTTGCTGTAGACGGATGAATTTCGGCGAACGGCTCAGGATTCATCTCCGCCAGTTTTGTCACCCGCCGCGTTTGCGTACCCGATTGATAATGTGCCAGTACGCGTCCCGTCGTCAGATAAAACGGATAGTAGGAATCCGGTTCTTCAGCGGGGGCTTGATGACGCACAGCGTGAAAGCGGGCGCGGCCATTGGGGGTCGCAAACTTTTCCGCGAACAGGCGCGGCGTGCCGTTCGGTCGCGCTTCGTTGCAAGGCCAAAACACGCCTTGTTGCGTCAGAATTTTTTCGTAGGTGATGCCGCTGTAATCGGCTAATCCACCTTTTGTAGCAATGCGGAGTTCGTCAAAAACTTCGCGCGGGCTTTCATAGGAGAATTGCTCTTTGCGCCCCAATCGCTTGCCCAGTTCACTGATGATTTCCAGGTCGGTTTTTACCCCTTCAGGCGGCGCTACCGCGCGTTGGCGCAATAGCACGCGGCCTTCCAGATTCGTCATCGTGCCTTCTTCTTCTGCCCATTGCGCTGCTGGCAACACGACATCAGCAAGTTGTGCCGTTTCGGATAAAAAGAAGTCTGCGACAGCCAGAAAATCCAATTTGCGCACGCGCGCTTTGATATGCGTGGCGTTGGGCGACGAAACGACAATGTTTGATCCCATCACTAGCAACGCCTTGATTTCGCTGCCGAGGGAGTTCAGTAATTCGTAGGCTGATTTGCCCGCTTTTGGGAGTTCGCTTTCCTCCACACCCCACACGGAAGCAATGTATTCACGGGCGGCGGTATCATCAATTTTGCGATAGCCGGGCAATTGATCGGCTTTCTGTCCGTGCTCGCGCCCGCCTTGTCCGTTCCCTTGTCCGGTCAAGCAACCGTAGCCGCTAAAGGGACGGCCTACGCGACCCGTTGCCAGCGCGAGATTGATGAACGAAAGCACATTGTTAACACCTTGTGATTGTTGTTCGGTGCCGCGTCCACTCAGGATCATTGCGCTTTTGGCAGTGCCGAATAAATGAGCAGCTTGGACAAATTGTGCTTCTGGGACGCCCGTGATGCGTTCGACTTGCGCGGGCCAATAGGTTGCAACCAGCCCTTTGACACGCTCAAAGTCCTGCGTGCGAGACTGAATATAGTCTATGTCAAGCAAGCCATCCCGAATCAGAATGTGCAAAATGCCGTTGGCTAGTGCGGCGTCTGAGCCTGGCGTCAATTTCAAATGTAGCGTGGCGTTATTTGTCGTTGGCGACTGGCGCGGATCAATAACAATCAGCCTGCCACCCTGCGCGCGTTGCTGTTCAAAGTATTGCATCAGCGGCGGCATCGTTTCGGCGCTGTTGCTGCCGACCATCAAAATAACTTCTGCCTGTGCAATGTCCGCAATCGGAAAGGGCAGGCCGCGATCTATGCCGAACGCTTTGTTACTGGCGGCGGCGGCTGACGACATGCAAAAACGTCCATTATAATCAATGTTGGCAGTACCGAGCGCGATGCGAGCGAATTTTCCCAGCAAATAGGTTTTCTCATTCGTCAAAGCTCCGCTGCCGAATAAGCCTGCCGCATCGCGCCCGTATTGAATCTGGACTTCAGTGAAGCGCAGGGCAATTCGCTGTAATGCTTCATCCCAGCTAACGGGCGTTAATTTCCCGCGCGCATTACGAGCCAGCGGTTCTAGTAGCCGCTCTGGATGCCGGAGTAACTCCGCTGAAGTCCAGCCCTTCACACATAGGGCACCTTTATTGGTTGGAAAACTTTCGTTACCTGAGACGTGTAGCTGTTCATCTATCCCCATCCCGCATTGCAAGGCGCAATATGGACAATGGGTGAAAGTTAAGTTTGAAGACGGAACAGACATTACGTTCATGCAAAAAAAGTCCAAACAATCAAATGACGCCGTTTGCGTATGAGCGATGACTCGCTCGCCCTATTACTTGGCAAGGAACGTGCCGGAGGGATATTTCGCCCCTCTCAAAGCGCTCACAAGCTCTGTAAACATTGGGCGAGATAAATTTTGGAGGTATTTGTGGACACGCGCCTGCTAGAGTGTGAATCGTACGAATTTGTCGTTTTGGGCGAAAATTAAGAAAGGATTGGCATGGTTGGTCGTCTGCCTTCGGTGGGCATTGTTTGCTTGCCACACCGTATTACCAACAGAAATCCGCGCTGACAATATTATGTTTTTTGATTTTGTAGCCGAGCAGTCGTTCGCTGATTTTGAGGAGCTTCGCCGCCTGACTCCGATTCCCATAGGCAGTTTGCAACGCCTCGCAAAGCAACTCCCGCTCATAAGCATTGACCGCATCCGCCAAGCCTTTGTGGTTGATGGTCGTTGTCAGGCGCAGCATTTGTAAATCAGGCGGCAAATGATAGTGATGAATGACATTCGTATCGCAAATCACCACTGCGCGCTCTATCGTGTTTCCCAATTCGCGTACGTTGCCAGGCCAAGGATATGCCAGCAGTAAATCTATGGCTTCGGGGGCAAAACGACGGATGCTTTTGCCATGTTCATTGGCATATTTCGTTAAGAAATGCTCAGCCAGCGAGCCAATATCTTCACGTCGTTCACGCAAAGTTGGCACAGTGATAGTGAAGACGTTGAGCCGATAAAACAGATCGGCGCGGAAGCGTCCCGCTGCCACTTCTTTTTCCAGTTGGCGATTGGTGGCGGCAATCAAGCGCACATCCACTTGTATAGTCTCAATCCCGCCAATACGCTCGAATTCACGCGTCTGCATCATTCGCAGCAACTTTGCTTGTGCCGTCTGACTCAATTCGCCTACCTCATCCAATAAAATCGTTCCACCGGCTGCCAATTCAAAGCGCCCAGGCTTGCTGCTCTCTGCCCCTGTAAACGCGCCTCGCTCATAACCAAAAAGTTCTGCCTCGATTAAATTTTCGATCAGCGCGCCACAATTGACCTTAATGAAAGGCTCTGTGGCACGGTGAGAATGGTGGTGAAGCGCCTGTGCTATCAGCTCTTTACCTGTTCCAGTCTCTCCTTGAATTAAGATCGTTGTATTAGTAGGAGCGACTTGTCGCACCTGTTCGTAGATCTGACGCATTGCTTTGCCCGTGCTGATTAGCCGCGAGAAATCGTGAAAGGAATCGGCCTTTTCTCTTTGCTGTGCTTTCATTTTTCCTACGAAATCGTCCGCTGAAATTAACTTTTCTACATTTCTGTAATAGTTGGTGAAGTATTGTTTTTACTTCGACTTCGCTCTGCAGTGCCCGAAAAATCGCAGCGGAAGAAGCGAAGCACCACTGAAAGATAGGGGGCAAACGTTTCTGCCAAGCTTTGCTAGGCAATTTCTATTCCGAGTCGGGCAGCAAGCGCGGGGCTAAGCAAAGGTTTTGCCCCCGATGAAAATCGGCGTGATTGACAGCTTACAGAATCTCAACTAACGTAAGTCGCAATTATGTACAGCAGCAAAGTGCTTGAGCATTTAGAAAACCCGCGCAACCTAGGTGTGATGGAAGACGCGTCTACGCGTGGTGATGCGACCAATCCGGTTTGCGGCGATGTATTGCATTTGTATCTAAAGGTTGCTGAGGGAAACATTGCGGCGGCCAGCTTCCAGGCGCAAGCTTGTCCGCCGTGCATCGCGGCAGCTTCTGTCTTGACGGAAATGCTTCAGGGCTTGGCGCTTGATGAAGCTTGCCTACTGAAAGCCGCCAATGTGACGCAGGCATTAGAAGCTTTGCCGCGCAACAAAGAGCATTGTCCTGTGCTGGCCATTGATGCCTTGCGGGCAGCCATCAAAAATCTATAATTTCAAAACTCAAACCGCAGCCCCAACCGCATTGTGCGTGCCTTTAAGGTTCGTGTCGGGGCTAGAAAATTTCCCAAACTCGTCGGCGAGAAATCTACGAATTCGGCACCAAAATTGAAAACCGTAGAGTTGAAAGGATTGAAAACCTCGACTTGCGGCATGAGCTTGCGTTGCTCACCCAAACCGAATACGCGCGAAGCACGCAGATTGATCGTGTGTTGGCCCGGCCCGCGTCCGGCATTACGGGACAGATTGCCGACCGAGCCAATGGTCGGAAGCGAAAACGCTGCGACTACGTTTTGATCCAAGGATTCACCCAACCTGCGCCAGCCAATTTGGCTCAGGTCGCCACTAAAGTTTGGGCGGTCTGTTCCCACATCATCTAAATTACGATCATTGCCGCCGATGCCAAGGCTAAACGGACGGGCAGAACTCAGTGTAAAAATGCCTGCCAGTTGAATTTTAGTCAGTGGCAACTGATAGCTGCCGCTCAACGCTAAGCGATGCCGCGCATCCAGCAAACTCAGCGACCGTTCGCGGCCAAAATCTCCAACCACTAACGGCGAGGACGTGTTGACCACGCCATCATCAATCAACTTGCTAAGCGTGTAGGCAGCGTGAATGTAGGCGCGTGACGCAAGACGACTACTAAACTTCAAGTTGACGCCATGATAGTAGCTGTTGCCGCGCGACTGTAGCTCTTCGACTTGCGTGAGGTTTGGATTTGGGCGCAGGTTCCGCACGGCAGCCAGCGCGGCGCGAAAGACGGTCGTGCTGCTGCTGACCGATTGATTATTCAATCCCATAATCACGACGGTTTTATTGTTTTCTCGAACAGTTCGGCTACTGGTTTGACTCAAATCAAAGCGCGCGATGTCAGCATTGCCGGAACTGGTAATGGGGCGAAGATTCGTGACAGGATTAATCGAGTTGTCAAAATCACGCGCAGTCAGATAGGCAGTGAAATCGCTAAATCCCTTTGGCAAGCGCGGCGCATTCGCATTCGATTCGCGCCAGAGGTGCAACCCCCGCGAAAAGACATAATTCGCTTCGACAGAAAAATGTCGTGCGAGTTCGCGTTCAAGGCCCAGCGAGGCCTGATAGCTTTCAGGAATGCGAAAGCCTTTTTCCAAGCGGCGCACAAAGCTCGCTTCGTTAATGCCAAGTTGTGTGACACGCGGATCGTTCGCCTGTAGGGTATTCGGAAACTGTAGGCTGGATAATAAAGTTGCGGCTGCCACATTGTCCGTATCCACCAGCAATTTGTTTGTAGTCAGGACGTAATCATCCAAGGTGCGTAACAAGGCGCGATTATAAAAGATGCCGTAACCAGCCCGGATGACGGTCTTGCCGGTCGAAAATGGGTCCCACGCGAGTGCGATGCGCGGCCCAAGGTTGTTCTTGTCGGCAAGGATCGTTTCGGTATCCCAACGCAGCCCAAATGCCAGCGTGAGGTTTGGCTTCAGTCGCACATCGTCCTGCACGAACCAGCCAGTGTAGTTATTCTTCAATTCCGAGGCGGTCAGAAAGCGATGCGTATAGCGCGTGAATTTCCCCACCAAAAAATCAGCCGGAGAAGCAAACCGAAACGTGCCAGTGACGTCGCTTAAAGCTTCATAACGCGAGCGAATCACGTGAACGTCAATGCCAGTGCGGAAGGCGTGCGAGCCAATCGCATAGCTGAGGGTGTCTTGCACCTGATAGCGGTCTTCGCGGCGATCCGTACCGCTGATGTTGCTGGAGCCTGCTGTCAGTGTGCCTGTCCGTGTGAGCGGGTTCGCATTCGCATTGCCGCTCACATCGCGCGGGTCATCAATGTCAATGATGACGACCGGATTGGCGTTCAGCGGCCCGTCTGCTGGCATGAGGCGCGAGAATTGAAAGCGCGCTTGATTGACCATACGAGCAGCAATCGTAGCGTTATGAGCAACCGCAAAGGATTCACTATTGCGGCCTGTGGTACGCAGTGTATCCAGCAATCGCCTGCCGCCGGGAAATGAACGCTCATCACGTTGGCGTGCCAACGAGAAAACCGCAAACAGATTTTGTTGGTTGCTCAAGTTGAAGTCTGTGCGTGTCTGAAACGTGTGTGCGGTGCGCGGCGTCGTGATTTGCTGATCGAAAAGCCCCACGGCTGCGCCGCCATTGACCGTGCTGGCTTTGCCTTTACTGTCAACGGTTGTGCTGCCAAGATTCGCGCCGTTGGGTTGCGGTAGCGGAAAGGTGGCATTGGTCGCGACAGGCACCAACGCCACAATATCAGCACGGTCGTAAACATTGTCGTATTCGTGAGCAGCGAAGAAGAACGCCTTCTTGCGCACGATGGGGCCGCCAAAAGTAATGCCGGGGTTACTATTTTGATAGGGTAAGCGAAAGCCGCGCGTCGGATCAGAATTGCGCACGAACGAATTCGCATTCAAAGCTTCATCCCGAAAGTAATAAAATGCACGCCCACGATATTTGCTTGTCCCGCCACGTAACCGCAAATTGATACGCCCGCCTGCTGCTCGGCCATATTCTGCCGAGAATTGATTGGAGATGACTTGAAACTCTTCGACCGCGTCAACCGAAGGCGTAAAGCGTTCGCGCGCACCGCGATCATCGTTATTGTCCAAGCCTTCAATGGTCAAGTTGTTGGAGAAGGGCGTGGCGCCGTTGAGCGCAAAAACGCCAGCTTCTTCCGGCGAAGAACGGAAACGATCTTTGGTGTCGCCGTCCGCTAACTGGCGCTCATCAAACGCAGGCGGGGCTACGCCCGGCAGCGTGAAAATCAAGTCATTGATATTGCGACTTTCGCTGGGCAAATCGTCAATCTGCCGTTTGGTAAGCGTACTGCCGACGACTGTGCGCGATGTGTCAATGAGCACTTGATCGCTGGTTGCTTCGATGGTGATTTGTTCATTGAGTGCAGCGACTTCGAGCTTGAAATCACGGCGTACAACTGTGCCGGCAGAGGCCGTAAATTGATATTGCACGCTGCGAAACCCACTAATCTCCACGCGCAATTCATATTCTCCGGGCAAGAGCTTGGCGAAACGATAACGGCCTCCAGCATCGCTTATAGTCGTGCGTTCTTGCCCAGTCGAAGTTGCTTTTACGGTGAGGCGCGCGTTGACAATTCGTTGTTGCGAAACGTCATGGATCGTGCCTTCAATTGAGATGTGATCAAGATCATCGGCTGCGATGGTTGCCATGAAAAGGCTGAGCAGGCAAACCCGAACCCAACAGATGAGAAAACTACGGGGCATAAAGTTATCTCCTGTGTACCGGCTACTTGTGTTTGAAAAGACTATCCTTATTACCTGACGGCTGTGGTCAGGCAACGCGGATGGTATGCCTCCGCGCTTGATTTCGCAAGGGCGCAAGTAATTCCTGACTTTGCCGCAAGCCTGCTGTACAATGACGCCGTCCACCCATTATCAAAGGAGCTTGCCTACATGCCGCGTGCAATATTTTTGATTTCGCTTTTGTTGCTCAGTTGTTCCGCGCAGAATCCGCCACCTCTCAGCCCGTCACAAACTGTTCCGGCTTCCCCCCAAGCTGCTGCCAAACCTGCCACCAGTGGTGCCGCAATATCCGCTACAGAATTTGCCCAACTTGTCGAACGCATTTCAGAACCGAATGGGTATTTCGATACTGACAATTTGATTTCCAATGAGAGTTCGTATTTGCACGTGATGGGCAAACTGCGCAAGCTGAACCTCAAAGGTGGCGCGTACCTCGGTGTTGGGCCGGATCAGAATTTTTCGTATATGGCGCAGGTTCGCCCGCGCATCGCCTTTATCGTGGACATTCGCCGCGATAATCAACTTCAGCATTTGCTCTTCAAATCCTTGTTCGCGCTCGCACACAATCGGGTCGAATACCTAGGCTTGCTATTTGGCAAACCGACTCCGCCTGACTCCGCCCAATGGAACATTGGGCAAGTTGTCGAATATTTGGACAAAACACCTGCTGACCGAAAACACTTTGAGGCGACGCGCGCGCGCGTCATGTCCAAACTTAAAACCTTTAATCTGAAGCTGGACGAGAAAGACTTGGCGACGATCAGTCGTATTCACGAAGCCTTTTTTTCCGCTGGGTTGGATTTGAAATTCACGAGCCATTATCGCTCGCCGCGTTCATACTACCCGAATTATCGTGACTTGATGCTGGAAAAGGACCTGACGGGAAAACAGGTAAACTATCTGGTGAATGAAGACGATTTCCAGTTCCTTAAATTGCTCGAAGATCACAATCTCGTGATTCCCGCTGTCGGCAATTTCGCGGGCGACAAAGCCTTCCTTGAAATCAGCAAAATCCTCAAAGAACGCGGCGAGAAAGTGATCGCCTTTTATACTTCCAACGTCGAATATTATTTGATGGGAGATGGCAGCTTTGATCGTTATGCGGAGAATATCAAGCGGTTACCCATTGAGAAAAACGGCGTGCTGATTCGCAGCTATTTTGGTAACACCTATAGCTTCCAACTTCCGCAGGCCGTGCCTGGGTATTACAGCGCACAGTTGCTGCAACCGCTGGAAAGTTTCGTGAAAGGGAAATTTCAGAGCTATCGCGATTTGATTTCAACGGATTCCTTGGAGCTAAAGTGACGGTTCGGCGTAATGTTGTACGGGAAGCGTGAGCGACCTGTGTTTCCAGCAAAGGAACTCGCTGATCGAGGCTCAGACCTGTACTGCGCCAGTTGCTCATTTCCAGCCATAGAGTTTCAAGCGAAATTCCTGGCCATTGATCGTCAAACCTTCGGGGGCGCGGCGCGCAAAAGCTGTGGCCTCCGCGAGTAACATCGGCACACCGCCTGACGCTACCGTCAACCCATAATGCCGATTAGTGAAGACCGTTTTGAGGCTCGGATTAGGCGGTTGTTCGATGCCATAGCGGATGGAGTTAATGGGCAACTCAAGCAGGCGCGCAGCATTGATGAACTCGATGCTGTCATCGTAAATGTTTATGCGTGCCGTTTTGTCGGTCACACTCCAATCACGGTGAACGAGGAAGTTGGTCAAGGCTTCGACAACGGAACCTTGATGATAATTTGCGCGGCTGAATATGAAATTGTTCTTCTTCGCTTAAGGCTTTGCGCGAAGGCCGTTGCTCCCACAAATCCACGTAGCGGTTCACGAATCTCATCGAAGCTTCAAATAACCACAGCAAATGACCTTTTAGGGACTGTCGTTCAATGACAGATGCTTCGCGATTACTGCCCGCAAATCGTGTCAAAACAACTTCGGCTTGCGGAATGAATTGCGGCACTTTCTCATGTAATCCGAACAGCAAAAGGCCGCCGAAAGTCGGCAGGGTTTCGTCGCCGATACGCACCGCCAATCCCAACTCCCGCATCATCTGCGCTGTCGGAAATCCTTTGTAGTTGGCCGTCCATTCTGTTGGATTCGCGCCTCGTATAAAACTCCAAAACAGCGACTCGTCAATGTCGTGAATGCTGGCACGTAGCAAGGGCGTTTGCTCAAAGCGAAGGCGCGGCGCTTCGCCGTAGATTTCCGCCAACTCTTCGCGTGTTGCTTCGCGTTTGCTCGAACCTTCGCGTAGGAAAAACTTAAAATCCTGTGTGTGATGTGGGCGTTTGTGTGGCTCTACTTCCAGCATTACGATGCGGCGCCCGTTGTCGAAGGCCACTTTTCTGAGATAAGGGAAAACCGGTGGTTGAATCAGAGTAGAGCAAATCTCACGCAATTCCGCTTCGATCTTTTCGGGATCGTCTACACCTTCGATACGCAGTTGATCGTTGACACCAAATACCACCGCGCCGCCATCTGTATTGGCTAGTGCAATGATCTCGGCAGTAAGCTTTTCTACGTTACTGAATTTGACCTTGAGTTCCAGATACGTGTCTTCGCCCCTCCGCAACATCCTGACTAATTCGGCACGCGAAGTCGTAGGTGCAGGGACGGAGAGCAGGTATTCGTGATAGGAACGCTCAGTCGTAGGCGGGTAGCGACGGGAGTGATTTGAGCGTTTGCGCGACATGGCAAAAAAACAAAAAGCAAACCGCCAAAAGCAAAAGCGGAAAGAGCTGTGGCTACTCTTTTGCGTTTTGGTATCCGCCTTTTGACCGAATCTGAATTGTGAAAGGTTGCGAGTTGCACGACTTAACGATTAGTCGCCCTTAGGCCGAGCTTTTTTTTTCCTCGGTTTCGTCCTTTTCTTCGCTGACAGCTTTCTTGAAATTTCTAATGCTCTCGCCCATCCCTTTGGCCAGTCCTGGCAACCGTGAGCCGCCAAACAAGACCAGCAAAATAACGAGAATAACAACGAGTTCTGTAGTACCGAGTCCGAACATAATTTTATCTCCTTTGGACTGGCATTGTACGTGGGCAATCGGGGGGTGTCAATTTTAACGTTTGATCGTTAAGCAGCAGCCTCGCCTCACCATTTTTTTCTTCTGTTCGCCACCCTGTAACGAGCAGGGAAATGCTACCCTTCGGCAATTGAAGTTTGCCTGCTATAGGTGCTATAGTGCCCCTTCCCCGATGACCTGAACCCCAAATGAGTTCATTGTAGAACAATTATTTTGATAAGGAGTTGCGAGTTATGGCAGAAGAAAACACTGGAGATAAATTAGTTTACTTTTTAATTGGCGCTGGCATGGGCGCGCTGGCGGCACTGTTGTTTGCGCCGAAAGCTGGTAGCGAATTGCGCGCCGATATTGCGGACGTTACTCGTCGTGGCGTAGATCAAGCACGTGACCAGGCGCGTCAGGTAGGCGAGCGGGCGACGGAGTACTACCAAACCAGCACAGATTACGCTGCTGACTTAGCAGAACGCGGAAAAGAAGCGATCACCGATGTGACCGAGCGTGGCAAAGACATCATCAATCGGCAAAAGGCTTCCGTCGCCGCTGCGATTGAGGCTGGTAAGCAAGGCTATCGGGAGGCTAAGCAGAGCGATACGGCCAAATCAAGCGCCGCTTATGAGGAGAGCTAATTGCTAGAATTGTCTGTCAGGTTGTGCAGGCCAAACACGCACAATCTGACAGCTCCCTTTTCGATCTTCTGACACTGTTGTGGAAAATTATCTACTTGCCATACTCGTAATTATTACCTTCCTCCTGATTGTTCAGGCTGTAGTCTTTATTGGTTTTTTCTTCCTTGCTAAACGAATTGTGGAATTAGTTGAGCGTGTAGGCCAATTGCAGTCGCGTGCCGAATACTTGCTACAGAATGCGGAGCCGGTACTGAATTTGTCAAAACAAGTGATGGGCGAATTCAAGGAAGCTGCCGGGTATTTTGCGCAAGGCGCACAACACGTCAATGCGATTACTGAAATGTTCAAGGACGAAGCTGCAGATGTGAAAAATTTGCTAGGGGACACGACAGCAATTGCGCGGCGCGAATTGGACAAGGCGAAAGCCCAGGCGGATCAAATACAAAAAGCTTTAGCGACGACGACAGACAAATTTCAACGTACGGCGGACATTGTGCAACATACTGTCCTCGAACCTGCTCGTGAGTTTTCCTATATTATGGTAGGTGTGCGCCGTGCGCTTGAAGTGTTGACCGCCGGAAAAAGCCTGCCCGTGAATCGCGTCTATCAAGACGAAGAAATGTTTATTTGAAGATGCAGGGCTGGTCGTAAGTATATCGGCAAAGGAATCACGGTCATTCAGTTTTCAGTTTGATGCCAATGAGCGCCAATGCCTGTTCGGGGCGGGCGGGCATTCGCTGACACGTCGCCGCGCTGTTCGGCACGCCCGCCAGTTGTAATAACCCTATGACGGTGCTGCGAAGTGCCGCCATCATGGGTAGCACAATACCTGCGCGCACCTGCGAGCGGTCTTTGCGAAACGTCACATCGCGCACGCAATGTGAGTGGTTCTCACTCGTCCCCTGCCTGCCCCCGCACCAATCCCAATAAAGTAGGTCGCCAGGGTTCGTTCCCTACACAGCGCAGTTCCACCGCAAGATTTTCTACGACATACATTCCCACTTACCAGCTTTGGACTTGTGACTAAACCAATGGCTCACGCTCCCCGTACGGCAGCAAGGTTCCTTACTGTTTGCCGCCGCCTGCCGCCTTGGCTTCAGTCATCGCTTGTCGCTTGTGCGCATCGAAGAAATCGAAAATCGCTTTTTGATTCGGCACCACGATGTCCGAGTGATTGCCACCGGGGACTTCGATGTATTTGATTTCGATGCCGAGTTCCTGCGCCGCTTTGACCATCACGCGGGATCGTTCGACCGACACGGTTGGGTCTTTGTCGCCATGTACCACGATCTCAGGCACATGCTTGATTTTGCTGAGCGAACCCGGCAGCCCGCCACCCGCAATAGGAGCAATGGCGGCAAACAAGTCAGGATATTTCGGCGCAATTGACCATGTGCCATAGCCGCCCATCGAATGCCCGGTCAAGTAAATGCGATCTGCGTCCACGTTGTAATCGCGCCGCATTGCTGCAATCACATCCATCACATCGCGTTCAGCAGTGCCCGCGTACATCGAAGCCGTGCCTCTGCCCTTTGGGCAAACCACCAGATAGCCGCGCGCTTCAGCTTCGCGTTTGATGATGCCGTTGTCATACGCCGTGAAATAGCTATTTTCGTCACCGCCCATCCCGTGCAACGCCACAACCAGCGGCGTCGGTTTGGCCGGATCGTATTTCGCGGGCACAAAGACGCGATAAGGCTGAAGCTCTTTATCAACCTCAGAGCGATAGGCCCAACGATAATCGCCGCGCAATGACTTCAGTGGATTTTGGCTTTTGGTAATTTGATCCAGATAATTTACTGCCGTCGCAATCTCTTTTTTGAAGTCGCGCGCGCCGGAAATTTGCCCCGTGCTGACCAGTTCAGGCAGCGAAAGGTGATATTCAACGGCAGCCAAAGCGCGCAGCAACTCCGGCTTGCCGCTTAATTCAGAGGAGGCTTCGGCCACGCGCTCGCGCAGCGATTTTTGTTGTGCAGTGAAGCCGCGAATGATCTGAAGCGACGCGGTCTTCGTGATCGCCTCGCCTTCAGCCGGTTTCAGACTGAGTGTCAGCACATACTCACCGTCTTCGAGCGCAGGAAGCTTGGCTTCGACCTCAAGCGCATTTGTGGTGAAATCGCTGCTAAGGCCGCGTAAGCTTTTTAGCTCTTTCGCCGTTGTATCATTGGCCGCAGGCGTTTTTGCCGGAGCAATCATCACTATCCCGCTCAAATTTCCACTCAGCGGTTCTTCCAAGGTGAACAACTGTAAGACTTTGAGCTGTATCACCTCGCCTGGATCGGCGATGACGCGACTGCTTTTCATTAGTAATGCAGTGCCGAGCGCACGGGCAGGCGTCCATTGTTGCCCGCGCATCAACGTTATGCCTTGATTCAGATACCGCATGGCATCGCCGTAGCGTTTCTCGCCATTTGCCTTGACGGCTTTGGCTTCGATCTCGGCAATTTGTTTTTTCTTCTCTTCATTCATCGGAACGCTGTTCTTGAGCGTATTGAAACCGACCGAGAGCCGCAACACCTGGCTGGCGTCTTGTGCCAGTGCCGGAATAAGCGTGAGGGTAAAAAGCGCAGTGGCAATGAAGCGAAAGGCTTTGGAACGTAGCATCGTGAAATCCTCCTGAAATTATGCGGTGATATTTGCGCCAAACAGTTTGTGATAGTGAAGACACAATGTAAAGCCAGCGATTGCGGTAACGATTACTGTCCGGTTGAGCCGAATCCGCCCGCGCCTCGATCTGTTTCACCAAGCTCTTCAGCCCACTCAAAGTCGCAAACAGCGATTCGTTCAATCACCAACTGGGCAATGCGCGCGCCTGCGTCGAAGTTAACAGTGTCGTGACCCAGGTTGATTAGTAGCACTTGCAGGTGGCCGCGATAACCTGAATCTACGATACCAGCCATGGTGTCAATGCCTTGTTTTACGGCTAAGCCGGAGCGTGGGCCAACGCGTCCGTAATAACCCGGTGGGATTTCAATCGCCAAGCCGGTCGGGATCAGTTTGCGTTCGCCCGGCGCAAGTGTGAAAGCGTCAAGGCAGCATAAATCCGCTCCCGCGTCATGGTGGGAAGCGCGCAAGGGAAGCTGTGCGCCTGCCATCAGTTTTTTGATTTTGATCGGAGAAATTTCAAAGTTCATATCGGTTCGCTTTCAGGTTTTCGATTCGGTAGTTTGATGGTGAACTCACAGCCCTTACCTTCTTCGCTGGTAACTTCAGCATCGCCACCATGTGCCCGCGTCAAATGCTTGACGATGGCCAGGCCAAGCCCAGTGCCGCCAAGCTCACGAGAACGCGCTTTATCTACGCGATAGAAACGCTCGAAGACGCGCGGCAAGTGTTCGGCTGCAATGCCTACCCCCGTGTCGCGCACGCGGATTTCAATGAAGTTCTCTGTCACCGCAGAGGAAACGACCACGTCACTCTGAGGCGGACTGAATTTGATAGCGTTGTCCACGAGATTCGTCAGAATTTGTTCCAGGCGACGGCGATCTGCCAGAACATAGCCAGCTTCGGGTACTTCATTGCGCAATTGCACTTGATGCTTTTGACTACGCGGTGCCAGCCCGTTGAAGACGTCATTAACGACAGAACGCAGGGGCAAATGATCGAAGGACAAACGCACCGCGCCCGCTTCAATCAACGACAATTCGGAAATATCGTTCACCAGATTGCGCATCCGCTCGGCGTTGCGCTGGATAGTATGAAGAAAGCGCAGGCTATTCTTTTCGTCATTCAATCCGCCCTCCAATAAGGTTTCCACATACGCCGTAATAGAAGTTAGCGGCGTGCGCAGTTCGTGCGAGACGTTCACCAGGAAGTCTTGGCGAATCCCCTCTAGCCGCTCGATTTGCGTGATGTCAATCAGGGCACCCACCACGCCTTCGACGTGATCGTCCCCAAAACGCAGCGGTGCCGTTTGCAGGCGCAGAAGGCGTTTGTTGATACCGTGTGCGCGCTCAATCCGCACCGAAGCGCGTTGGCCTTTGGTGAGTACACTCAGGAACGCTTCGATAATTGGTGGATCACGGCTGATGTCCGGCAGTCGCTCCGAATCTTTGCGTTGCAAGCCAAGTAAGCTTTGCGCGGCGTCATTGATGAGCAGGATTTGTTGATTGCGATCAATGATAATCAGCCCTTCATCCACAGAAGTGATGATGGATTGCAAAAGATTGGTGCTGCGTTCGGCGGTCGCTAAGGCTTCGCGCAATCGCTCATTGCTGGTCTTTTGCTCATTGATAAGCCGCACTTGGCGTTTGATCACCTGCCGCGCAATGATAGCTGTGATGACGCCTGCGACTATGATTGTGATGAGGTGCGAGGTCGTCACGCTCATGTCGGGGAAGAGCGCCGTCTTCGCCCATTCATAAACCGTAAACAGCGCCACCATCGCTAGGGTTGCAAGGACAATCTGGCGCTTTTCTTTCATTAGTTGGTGGAAGGAGGTTATTGCAGGGCTTTGGTTAGGAAGTACATGAGCGCCGCAATGCTGGCCGAAATCGGAATTGTAATGACCCATGCCCAGACGATGCGCCCCGCTACCCCCCAGCGGACAGCCGAAAGCCGTTGTGTTGATCCCACACCGACAATCGCGCCCGTGATGGTGTGGGTGGTAGAAACCGGGATGCCAAGATACGAAGCGAGCAGAATCGTAAGCCCGCCGCCGGTTTCCGCACAAAACCCCCCCACTGGTTTGAGCTTGGTAATCTTCGTTCCCATGGTCTTCACAATGCGCCATCCGCCCGACAAGGTTCCCAGCCCAATCGCCGCAAAGGCCGCAAACTTCACCCAAAATGGAATCCCGTTGTCAGTGTTGTGGCCAATCATGGCGGCGATATGAGGGTCCAATTTGGCCCCAATCAGCAAAGCGGAAAAGATAATGCCCATCGTTTTTTGGGCATCGTTGCTGCCGTGCGAGAGGCTGAAGAGCGAAGCCGAAAATAATTGCCCGACCCGGAAATATTTATCCACGCGCGAAGGTGCCATATTTCTGAATAACCAGAATACGGTGGTCATCAAGGTCAAGCCGCCGATTAACCCCAGCGTGGGCGAAAGAACAATAAAGAGCAACGTTCGGGCCCCAGCCTTTGGGCCAACGCGATTGCAAAATCAGCACCCCGAAACCCGCATGCGCAATTGCTGCTCCGGCAAAGCTGCCAATCAATGCGTGCGATGAACTGGTGGGCAAGCCCAGATACCAGGTCGCCAGATTCCACGTGATCGCACCAATTAATGCCGCCAGGATGACCCACAAATCTATCTGGGTGATGTCCACAAAATCTTTGGCGATGTTGCTGGCGACTTTCGTACCCAACAAGACGGCAATGAAATTGAAGAAGGCGGCCAGGAGAACGGCTTTGCCCGGCGAAAGAACACGGGTGGAAACGACGGTCGCAATCGAATTCGCTGCATCATGAAAACCGTTGGTATAATCAAAGGCGAGCGCAATGAAAACAATCAGGATAACCAGGGTGAAGGTAGAAAGCATATGGGGCGTTCGGGGTAATGAGGAAGGTTTAAGCGTTCTTGAGCATTACCGCTTCGATGATGTTGGCTACGTCTTCGCACTTGTCAATGCTGCGTTCGAGCGTTTCGTAAACTTCTTTCCACTTGATAATGGTGATCGGGTCTTTTTCTTCGGCGAAGAGATGACCGAGCGCTTGATAGTGAATAGCATCGCCTTCGTTTTCTAAGGTGTGAATGGCAATGATGCAATCCTGAATAGTGTTGTGGTCATTTTTGGCCAGCGCCGCGACAGCTTTTTCAAGCTGGAGCGCCAACCGGATTAAGACATCCGTTTGGCGCATGGCATGATCGGTTTTCGGGGCACCGACGCGAAACAGCGCGACCCGGCGTGAGGTATATTCAATGTTATCTACAATATCATCCAGCCGACTGGCAATGGCGTGAATATCTTCGCGGTCAATTGGAGTGATAAAGGTTTGATTTAGCTTGCGCACAATGTCGTGTGTTATCTCATCACAAGCATGCTCTACTTTTTTGATTTGATCGGCATACTCGGTATGCTTAGAAGCATCCTCAGAAAATAGCTTTTTTAGTAAATCCGTACACACTTTGATATTGACTGTCATTTGTTGGAACAAGTCAAAATACTTTTCTTCTTTTGGGAGCAAACGAAACATAACTAAATCCTCGGTTAAGGTCCCAGCACAAAATTTTGACCGCATAGCCCTTGATTCGCTGAAAGAAGTTATAGTATTTTGCACGTCACTTAAGGGAAGTCAAAACCTTACGCTTGAATTTACAGAAACTTAATATCGCACGATTGGACCGTTAGCTCAGTTGGTAGAGCAGATGACTCTTAATCATCGGGTCGCTGGTTCGAGTCCAGCACGGTCCACCAATCCCTTCAACGATTTAGAGCCTTTTTAAACTCCAAAACAGTTTCGCTTGGGTACTGGTTGGGAACTTTTTTCCAGAAGTCGCCCATTTTGGCTACTGCTTGATGGCGGCGGTTGTCTTTTGCGTGCGCATATTTTTGGGTCGTTTTTAGATCCTTGTGGCGCAGGATGCTTTGCACCGTGACGATGTTTTCGCCCTGGTCAATCGCTTCGGTGGCGAAGGTATGCCGCAGGCAATGGAACGTGAAGCTCTCAATCTCTGCATTGTCAAAGAGCTTTTTGAGTCCTTTCTTCAAAGTTGTGTATGGTTTCCTGGTGCGTGGATTGGCCAGGAGCCAGCCATCAAGAGCCTGGGACTCCAACTCGCGCATCAGTTGGCTCACATAATCATTCATCGGCACGCGTTCCTCGCGCTTGGATTTTGGATTAGGCAAGACGATCTCTTGATTCAGCCAATCGAGGTGCGAGACGTGCAGCCCGGCAATTTCGCTGAAGCGCATGCCACTATGCAGGGCGATCAGCACGAAGTTGCGCAAGTGATCGGGCTGGTTATCGAGTTCAGCCAGGAGGCGGGCGGCTTCGTCTTCGCTGAGGTAGCGAATCCGGCCTTGGCCTTCGGGGAAGCGGGCCACGTCTTTGACGGGGTTTTCGTTCGTGATCTTCTGCTGAATGGCTAAGCGGAAGATGCGTGAGAGTGCCGCAAGATTTCGATTGACCGATTTCTTGTTGCGTGGTGTGCCGTGGTTGGTGGGAGTTTTGAGCAAATGGTTTTTATAGCGTTCGACGATGAAGCTGGTGATCTCGTTGAAGCGTCGCTTGCCAAAAAACTCGCGAAATGATTTCAGCATGTACCGGGCTTGCTGCGGCCTGGCTAAGTTCTCCTCGGCCCAGCGCAGCCAGACAGTTTCAGCAAACTTGATGAAGACCTGGTCTCCTGTGGGTTTGCCATAAGCGCCTTGAAAGACCTGGCGTTTGGCTTCGGCTTCCGCTTGCAACGCGTCGGCTTTGGATTGGGCGGCGGGAATGGCTTTTTTGTACCGCACGCCTTTGATCTTGAATTCGTAGTACCAGACACGATTTCTCTTGTATACTGGCATAAGTTGATTAACCTTTCGTTGGGAGTTGCAGCCTCCCGCGAGATGCATGCTAAGTGGCAAAAGCCCTGGTCGCAAGACTGGGGCTTTGCTATTGCGGCGGCTCCCACTTTTGCAAGAGCGTCATATTGAAGCGCCAGACGCCGCCCAGCTTGCGGGCGATGGGCTTGAGGCCGTTGGTTTCGCGGTGGCTCAGCCAGCGGCGCAAGGTGCGTTCGGTGATACCAAGGTAGGATTGCGCCTCGCTCAGCGTGGCCAGTGGTTCGCGTTTGGTGGTTAATTGAGATTGGGTTTGGATTTCCATTCGTTTATGTCCTTTGCGGCGGGCGGCTGTGATTCTAATGTGAACACCTCGCGAGTGTCCGGCCTGATCGGCACGTGCCGGGGTCGGTGGACTTCACAGCCGCCCAGAATTGTTAGCGTTTATCGTAGAGGTACAGTCCCAAGCCAAACTTGGCGGCGGCGCGTTTCAAGGCCATCGCTTCGGCGTTGCTGCTGGGGTCGCCGTACATTTGCTCGTCTTCGTCGGGTTCTTCTTCGGTGCCGGTGGCTTCACGCCAGAGCCAGCCTTCGGCAGTCGGGATGAGCAGGCGCACGACTACGACGATGCGCTCCATTGACCAATGCACGGCGCGCACCTCGTGACACCAGCCGGGCGCGAAGTAATCCAGGTAGCGAACGGCGTGATTCCAGGGCAAATAGGTCAATTGGATTTTGTGCGGGCCTTTGCCTTTGGGCTTTTGTTTCAGGTGTTGCGGCGCGATGGGTTTGGACAGGTCGGTCAGGATGTCGGCGGCGGCTCTGGCATAAGGGCGCGGCGGTTTGGTGAGGGGCAATTGCGCACTGCTCCAGGCTTCGATTTCGGCGCAGATCGGGGCTTGGGCTGGTAAAGCCGCGCGGGCTTCGGTGGTAGTCATGCGGATTTCTCCTTTCGTTGTTGGTTGAGGGCGTTAACTTGCTGGTGCAAGAGGTCAACGGCTGCGGTGAGCGATTCCAGCGCACATAGCAAATGGCCGACGAATTCCGTGTAGTGATGGCGGGGCGCTTCGTCGGCAAGCTGCGTGTGTTCGCGTGCTTGCTGCAAGTGGTCGGTGATGGTTGGCATAAATTCCTCGTGTGAATAAAGCTGGGCGCGGGGGGAGCCGCGCGCCCAGATCAAGCTCAAAGCTGATTGAGAAACTGGCGATAGCGATAGCCGTGTGCGCCCCAGAAGAGCCGATGCACGGCAGTCATGCGGCGTCGTCGCCAGCGGGCTACAGGGGAAAGCGCGCCCCACAGTTGCAAGGGCAATGAGGCGCGCCAGAGCAGGAAGCGCCAGCGCAGGCGCAACCGCGCGATCCGCCGCGAGCAGTGCCGTTGCGCCTTTCGAGAGCGCCGCCGCCGCGATGTGATAACAGGGCATCGGCACCCCGTGATGGCCGATGGTATGGGCGCGACAATTGCAGGAGGCATAGAGGCGACCATCCCAGGCGCAAAAGCTGACGTGGGCCCAGGAGCGTTGATCAGACATCATCACGCCGTAATGCGCGCCGACGTGGAGCACGCGCGGTTTGAGCGCGAGCGCCTTGTCAATTGCGCGCCGAAAGAGTTCTTGTGAAAGGGGAATTCCGCGTTTGACCGGAGCGGTAGCCGTTGTCATTGGAGTTTTGCATATTAAGAGTCTCCGTTTGATTTTGCATTCGACTTGATCTTGAATACAGGGCAAATGATACCAAATAAAGCAAGTCCATAATGTATTTATTTTCAGGCTTTGGCAGGGATTGTCAGGTGGGCAATGCGCGCCAAGCGCCGCCACCGCCAGCCAGAGGCGCGCCGCAGGCCGAAACCACGCGCCAGGTTGCAGCAGCAGACAAGCCGCACACTGTGGAAACTCGTTTGCGATTCTTTCCCGACCGCCTTTGGCTGCGTCCGGTTGGGCGCATTTGATGGCAGGGCAAAGCTGTTTTGACGCGAAGCGATAAATCACAAAGTCGAGCGGAGTCTGCGGAGCCGAAACTAGGGGGTGGGGGGGAATCGGTTCCCCCACGTCTGAGGATTTCGAGCGGAGCGACATCAAGCGGCAGCATTGGGCGCAGTGGCGCGCCCAGCTATTGCTGGCCGCAGCCATCGCGCGCCACGTAGCCCAATCGGCTGTTGCGGCGTCTGTCCGCCGCGTGCCGTGCGTTTGTTTGGCCTGGGGCTGGCCGCAGCCTTGGCAGGAGGCTTTTTGCAGCATTGCCCGCGCCTGCTGCATGTAACTTTTTGCCGGAACCGAACGAGACGATGAACGCAACATAAGCAAACCCCCATGTGAAAAAGTGAAACAACCGAACGGTGGCGAAGCCCGCCACCACCAACACACACAGGAGACCCGGAGCAGTCACCCGCAGGGCCGCAACGAAGTGAAGGAACCGCAGGGAGGCTTTGCGACCGAAGGTTTGACGCGGAGGGTAAACTGGGGGTGTTGGTGGTGGTAGGGCGACAATGTTAGCGCGATAGCCTCTGCAAAAAGAGCAAGTGCCGAACAGAACCGGAGCGGAGCGACAGCCGACTCCTGCAACCTTTCCGAGCCACAACCTGAGCGCAGCCGGAAACCACAGCGGCGGGCAAGCCACGCGCCGAATCCGGTTTGAGAATCAGAACATTTGCCCGCCGCTCGGGTTGGAGGCGAAGCGGGTTATTTGTTGCCCGCTGGTTTGAGTGCTTCGATGATTTGATCAATTGAGGCGCGGCTGATGAAGTGGGTGTGATTGATTTGATTCGAGGCGAGTTCGTACGTCAAGCCATTGATTTTCACAAAGCCCGCTTCGATCCACGAGAAAAAAGCGCGGCGCTCGATCTCTACTCCAGTTTTGTTTTTGAAGTACTCCCAGGCTTCGGTAACTTTCAATTGTTCGTCGCTCATTAACACCTGCGCTTTGTTGTGAGGGGCGCATCCAGTTCGCATTATCTCATAATCGTACGAATTGCAGATTCTTGATTTCGTGCAGTAATGGCGGGCTTGGCAAGCTTGGCAAGCTTGGCAGCTTTGGCAACCTATCCTCTGTTTTAGAGCAAAGCTGTGTTTTGCTTTGCTTCGGGAAGGTGGGTGATGATGTGTTTGCTAGAACAGGATGAATGAATAAGTTTGCCGCTCAACTGTGGCTTGGGATTTTGCAAAGAATCCACAGCCACAGTTTTTCTTTTGTGAAGCGGAAGCAAAGCAAAGCATCGGAATCGGGCACTTCCACACAGATTTTTTCATCACACTACCCGCCCAACTGACCTGGGTTGGTCGGTTGTTGCGGCAGGATTCATTCGATCATTGAAAAAGAATTCGGAAATGAATTCGGAAGATTTTGAAATGAATTCGGAAATGATTTCGGAAATGAATTCGGAAGATTTTGAAATGAATTCGGAAATGAATTCGGAAGTTCGGAAGTTCGGAAGCAAGGATTTCGGCACACACAATCTTTCATCAGATAACAGCCTGACCCACCTGGGTTGGTCGGTTGTTGCGCTGATTCATTGAATTGAAAGAATTCGGAAATGATTTCGGAAGATTTTGAAATGAATTGCGGAAATGAATTCGGAAGTTCGGAAGCAAAGAAATTCCGCACACAGATTTTTCATCAGATAACCCGCCCAACTGACCTGGGTTGGTCGGTTGTTGCGGCAGATTCATTCGATCATTCGAAAACAATTCGAGAAGAATTCGGAAAGAATTCGGAAATGAATTCGGAAATGAATTCGGAAGATTTTGAAATGAATTGCGGAAATGAATTCGGAAGAAACGGCGAGACAGCAGACAGAAAAGATTTTGAATCGGAATCGTCACTACAAAAGACATGCGGATTTTGTCATGACGGTTTGTGAGTGTACTGGATGCCGCGCCCTTTGCCCGGTGCAAAAAGGGAAACGGGGCTGGGCTGGGAGCCGGAAACGAGGCGGGGCAGGGCAGGATGAACTTCGCAGAATTGGAAAGTGCGAAGTTGGGAGCGTGCAAATGACGAAAGCGCTCTGGCATTGAATTTGCCCTCAATGCCGCGCGCGGAAGCGGTGTTGGTTGAAAATAACATAGTTCGGGAAGGTGAAAGGGAGGCGAAATGGTGTGGGAGGATACAGAGCTTTAGTGTTGTTGCAGGTGACGGAAGAACTGTGGAAGTTGCGAGAAGATGCGGAAGCACAGATTCGTGTGCTGCGGTATGTAACGGGTCGTCTTGGCCTGCCCGTGCTCGTGCTGCGATCCAAAACAATGCAAGTGCCGGACGTGGAACGGTGCGAAGAGATTGAAGCGTGGGGCTTCGATGCGTAGCCGTGCGCAATCACGGTGTTTTTGCGAAGGTGAAAGGAAGGGTGAGCAGATGAATGAAATGGTGATTAAACTTGCGGTGTCAACGCTGGTGACGATCTTGGCCAGCACAATCAAAAATCCGAAGTCAGCGCAGGCGCGGAAGCTGCGCAAGTATGTGGGGCAAGTCCACGAGGTAAGTCATCAGTTCCTGGCAGCGACGGCGCAACCGGGCGATGAGTTGCCGAGCTAAGAGACGGGGAGATGGGGAGATGGGGAGATGGGGAGCAAGAACGAGTTGTGAGCGCGAAGCTGTCTTGTCTCCACCAGCTCCCTTGCTCCCCCACTCCCCCACTCTGCAAAGGAGGGTGAAGGTGAAAGGTGCGGATTCATTAACGAAAGACGAATGCGATGCGCTGCTGGCAAGTGCGGCTCGTCAGGGTAACTTGGCGATCAGGGACAGAATGATGCTGGAACTGATGGGCTGGACTGGCTTGCGGGTGTCGGAACTATGCGGCTTTGCGTGTGGATCAGGTCATAGAGGGAGGGTTGGCGTTGCCGACTCTCCACCTTGACCGCAAAGCCACGAAACGAAACAAGGGCGGCAAGCTGCCGTTGGCCGAAAAGCTGCAAGGTTCGTTGGAAGCCTATTACATTTGGCTGCGCGGCTGGTATGAAGGGGCGTGGCTCTTGCCAGGCTATGACGGCAAACATCTGACATCGAGGGCGATTCAGTTGCGCGTCAAGTTACTAGCAAATCAAGCTGGTATTCGGAAAAAGATTTCAGCCGCATCAGTCTGCAGGAAGTTTTATGTGCAGCGGCTCTTGGATCAGGGCTTAGATGTGCGCTCAGTGATGGAGCTTTCGCGGCATTCAAGCTTGGCGTCGCTGCATTGTTATCTGGTGGTGAACGAAGAAGCGGCGCGGTCGCGGTGGAGAACATTTGAGGAATTTACCGCCAAGAGGCAAAGGAGCAAAGGCGCAAAGATGAACAGACAAATTATTAATGTGCAGATGGAAGCGGGCCGGCCTGAGTATGAAACGCTGGAACAAAAGATTGTGGTGAATCATCCCGAAAATTCGGATTCCGGCACGTGCAAAACGTGTGAGCCGCTGAATCTGTTGCCAGTGGAAGCGGCAGGCTATCCGCCGTTTCATCCGCATTGCGTTTGCACGGTGGAATGGTTGGAAGTGAAGTGAGGGGTTAACTGCTCACAGTGAGGGGTAAAGATGGCCAGTCCTTACGGGGGAGACAGAGGCGGCGGGAAAAAGCCCAGCCGCAAACGAGGCGGGCAACCGGGCAACGTGAATCGGCGCGGCGCTGATTTGCTGCCGCCGGCCAAAGACACGGAAGAGAGGCGCGCGTTTCTGGATGCGCTGCAGAACGCTGAAACGATGACAGCCAGCGAACAGGCGCGGCTCGTGCGCAATTATGGCTTTGCCAAAGTCGTGAGCCTGATTGAGAAAGTCGGCCTGCAAAAGATGGTGCGATTTCTGAGCGTCCTGGATGGGCACAGGATCACAGAGGCCAAGCTGGGCAAGTGCAGGCGATGCGGTCAAGCGGGAAGCGGCGAAGGATCAGGCGCTCGGCGAAATTTGGAAACTGTGCGGCCATTGCGAGGCGTGCAGTGAACAAGTGGATCAGGTGTTACGGTCACTCGAGCTTCAGCTTTTGGGACTGCAACCGGGGGAGGTAAGTGATGGAATGGACGAAGCGTGAGAAGGGGAGACAGGGAGACGGGGAGATGGGGAGACGGGGAGACGCAAGGCAACCGCGCGCTTCGTGGGCGGCGGTGGGACTGGCGGCGCTTTCGTGTTTGGTGCAGGGCATCAACTTCGTGCGCAATGACATCGCGCCGTTGCTGGAAGCGACGAAGCAAACCAGCGCGACCCTGAAACGAATTGAAGTTCGGCTGGCAGATCACGAGCGGCGCTTGGCAGAGTTAGAGCGGCGCAAGAAGTGACCAGCAATGAGCCGGAAACGGGGCTTCCTGCTCTGTTTTGGCTTTAGTGAAGTGTGTGGGTGACGGTATGCGATTGATGTGGGTCAAACGACGGGGCAAGAAGGCAGCTAAGATTCCGCCTTGGACAGAGATTCGGGCGAAACTGTTTCCGCCTGACAAAGCAGCCATTCCGGGGCAACTGGAATTCTTACGGCTCTTTGATGAGGAGCAATGTAAATACGTGGCGTATCGCGGCGGCATTGGCGCGGGCAAAACGTGGATCGGCTCGCACTATGCGTTAGAGAAAGCGGCGCGCAATCCGCAGGTGCGCGGCTTCATTGGGGCGAATACCTTTCCGCAACTTTCGCAATCAACGCTATCGGGACTCTATGAAGTCGCGGCGGCCTACGGTATTCCGATTCATCCGAAGACACCGGAAGCGGCAGCCAAAAAGAAATCATTGAAATTGTGGGACCGAGTTGAAGTGCTGTGTCGGTCAGCCGAGAACTATAAGCTGTGGGATGGCTTCAAGGTTGGGTGGTGGTGGTTGGATGAGGCCAAAGACATGTCGCAGGAAGCGTACCGGACGATTTGCGAGCGGCATCGCGATGGGCGCGTGGATCGGCTGGAAGGATGGATGACCGCCTCCCCGGTGGGACTGAATTGGTTTGGCGAAATCGAAGAAGACCCGGATGTCAAAGTCGTGCTGGCCGACACCCGCGAGAATGTGTTTTTGCCGCCGGATTATGTGCCGACGCTCTTGTCCAAGATGGGCGCAGAAATGATTGAGCAACAAATCGGGGGCAAAGTGCTGAACACGGCGGCGGGCACTTGCTATCCGAAATTCAGCCGAGGGGAGAATATGGGGCAGTTCAGCCGGGGCACGGGCGAGATGCTGATCGGGATTGATTTCAACGTTGATCCGGGGATGCACGCGTACTTGCTGGAAATCCGGGGCGATGATGTGTTTGTGCTGGATGAAATCTATTTGCGGAATGGCGACACGCCGAGTCTGGCCAAAGAGCTTGAGCGCAGATATGGAACGGGCATTGCTTTAGTGCCGGATGCAGCAGGCGGCGCACGTTCGACAACAGGGACAAGCGATCATGCCATTTTGCGTGAGCACGGATTCAAGCTGAAAAATCGTCCGGCGAATCCGCCGATCAAGAATCGCATCAACGCGGTGAATGGGCGGATACTGAATGGCCTGGGCGAACGGCATTTGTTCGTAGACAACGCGTGCAAGCTGTTGCGGCGCGATCTGGAAAGTTGCACTTGGGAAGTGATGCACAAGGTCGGGTATCGCGGACCACTCACGCATCCGGGCGCGGCGTTGGGGTATGCCGTGCATTTGAAATTTCCGTTCTCGTCGGGAGCGTTTGGAATGGCGCTGCCCAAGATGAGCTAACGGTTGAGATGATGTAGGGCGCAACCGCCGCCACACAAGCTAAGGGAAACCAGACACCTCGAGAACAAAGTCGCTGTTTCGCGCCCGCACGTCCATTGATTTGTTGAGCGGCCTGTTTATTACACCCGTCAACCTTACTGCTATTTTACCGACGTACGATTTGGCACTTCCACCAAACTGCGAAGCACTGCCACCATCATCCAAACTATTATCGCCGCGCCAAGAACATTAGACAGCGTTCGTATTACACCTGTTTGCATCAGCGTATTGATTAACTCTAAGTTTTTGCTCTTGCCCAATTGAAATTGAATTGGAACTTGAATGAAAATAGTAGAAATCCATCGCACAATTTGACAGGCCAGAGCAGCTAACACCATCCAGAAAGAAATGGCCTTTGGACGCAACCATAGAAGTAAGATAGAAAACACCGTTTGCAGCATTACCGGCAAAACCAAAAACAGCAAAATGCGCGGAGAAAACGCAGCGTAATAGGCTACGAATTCGGTTTCACCAATGAGCGGCAATGTTGGATAAATAACATAGTGGTCAATAATTGACGCTCCGAAACCGTAAAACGTCAGAATAAAAACGGTGATGAAAATGCCATAAGTTTTAATGATAGACTTTCCCATTTTCCCTTTCACAGACTTACCAGGCCAGAAACCGTCCCACGCTCAGCATCAGCGGCGGCGCACAATGCTGAACGTTGGACGACGCAATTAGAGAAACGCCGCGCTTTCACTTTTTATCGCCACGCGAGCCGTATTCATTGATTTGCCGCGTGTTAAGCTCGGAGAGATAAATCCATTCGCCTGTGAGCGTCGTCATGCGATTTTTCGAGACAATCCAGTCGTAACCGCTTTTGGCATTCAATAAAACGATGCCGTCGCCGCCCTGCGATTTCATTTCTTCTTTGGTCGCTTTGCGCCATTTGCCGCTTGTCGAATCTTTAGTTCCAGCTTGCCAGACGTAAGTGCTGTTCGCCTTGAGCGTCAACGTTCCGACATTGGCAACGCCGATTTCGCCTTGCCGGTAAATGCGATTGTTCCGCACGTAATCAACCGCCGCGCCGATCTTGCCCAAATTCCACGCGCCCATTAGCCAGCTTTGTTTGGTAGGCTCGCCGTAGTTGTCTCGAAGCGGGAAAGAGACCTCGCTTGTAGTTGCGCCATATTTGGCGAGTTTGCCGGAATAATCCTGAGATACTTCCGCGTAACGGAAATTCAAACCGCGTGCTTTAATCATTTCAGCGAGTTCTTTCTTGATCTCTTCGCGGCGCGGGTTTTGAAATGGTTTATCGCCAAGATTTGTTTGCAAGAAACTGAGAACTTCGGCTTGTGTCATTAGACCTCTGCCGAAATCCTTTGTTCTTTCCGACGTGCTTCCGTTGTTGTTGGCTTCGGTATCATTTACCGGATTTTTATTTTGATTAGTAACAACCGACGCTTTGTTAGGTTTTGCTGAAAGCGGGCGAATATCTGCCCAGCTTGCTGCCCTTTGAAAACCTTCTTTGCTGAATTCATTCGGCATTTGCCGAATAATCGGTTGCGAGCCGTCGGGAGTCGCTTTGATAAAGGTGGCTTCTTCCCATATTTCGGGATACCCGGAACTTTTGTACTCGATTTTCTCGCCCGGCTTGTACTCTTTCTTCTGTGCAAATACTTGAGAAGCAGCGATAAAAAGCAGGGCGATTGCCACCAATACGAGTGAGCTGAGTCGTCGCCAATTTGTTTGTTTTGCCATCTTAATTCCTCTTGTGTAGGGCTATATAGTTTCAGATGGGCTGATAGATTTCAGAGAATCTGAGAAGAGAGTGAGCTAGGCTCGATTCCTTTATACAATACGCTTAAAGAGTAAGTTTGCATAAGCGGTTTACCTAACTGGAAGCCGCCGAACGCTCGGCATCACCCGCCGCGCCGGATGATTGATGTTAAGAGCTACGCTATTCGCGGTCGGGTGCATGCCGAGCGTTCGGCGGCGCGTTGCGGACCTCGCGCCTCATGACGTTTTCTTTGACAGTCCCTGTTCGCCCTTCGCGTGCGGACTCGCCCCTCAATCACGTCAGGGGTAGGCTGCGGAACCATGCCACAACGTACAGCCAGGGCGTTGTTAGGGCGAAGGTAAACCATCCAAGTTCGAGTGCAACCAGTAATGAGAAGTACATGACGAGCGCACGGCGGGCCGCCGATTGCGCCCGGTACGAGAACACGAGCAGCCCCGCGGCGGTCCGTCGCGAGGGCGAAGGTCACGGCTTGGTACAGCCACGGGCTGGGCAGGGGCGGGAAGTAGAAGAACAGAACCCGCCCGATGACCGGGTCAACCAGTGGCATGGCCGTTAAGAGCATGAAGCGGCCGTGTGCCTTCGACACCCGCCGGTAGCGGAGACCGAGGGCGTAGGCCGCGGCGAAAACTACGGAGGCGTAGAACGGCAGGTAATGCGAGTAGCCTTCCGCCGCGAACGTCTCGTCGCTCATCGCGGCGAGGCGGTGATGCGAGAGCAGGACGCCGGGAAGGACGAACAGCGGGGCGAGGACATAGGAGCAGCGCCCTAACGCGCGATGCAGGGCCAGGCGGCGATAATGAATGGAGAGTGGCTGCGCGATGAGGAGCACGAACCACAGGGAGCCGGTCAGCGCGTGGAAGTGGGTGTACAGGTCTATCGCGGCGAAGGGGCGCGAGAAGTATAGCGGCCAGAACGCCACGACGACCAGAGGAGCCGAGACAGCCAGTATGATGCTTGCGAGCTTTGTCATTGGTGTTTAGATTAGCCGCCGAACGCCACGGTCAGCGGGCGCGGACTGTAACCATCGAGAAACAGAGCCAACCCGTTAGACGCGCTCCGCTGCAATGAGTGTTAGACGTTGTCCTCACGTTCGAGTATTACAAAATCAAAATCGTACGGGCAGCCCAAAATGACATACTTGCCGTCAGGTGAAAAAGTGGCTGCGGCCCAATCACCAGACAGATTCTTATACTTCATCGAATAATCCGTTTGCTGGTTTCTGACGATTGATAAAGTTTCTGACTCGGAATCTAATACTAATCTCTCACCGCCTGAACTTTCAGTGACAGGATTCCCTCCGTGAAGGCCAATGATTTGATAATTCTTTTCCTGATAGCGCGCAATGCCTGAATCCGGCTCGTACAAGTCATACTCGGTAAACTGGCCATCCGTCTTTACGGTGATCTCATTTCCGAGGTGAAGTATATGCAGGCCTTCGTATGAAATGATAAGCACCTCGTCCGCCTCTGGAATAGAAAAGCCAATTATACGTTCGCAAATTGGCGGGACTCTCCGTGTTTGCCATTTACTCATAGCGATCTTGCGATTCACTTATCAACGTCTAACGGCCACGATCAGCGGGCGCGCCCTGAAAGGTTGGTAGTAATCGAAGCCTCCGTTGGGCGCGCTCCGCTGGATTGGGTGTTAGGCCCGGCTTCGATATGTATTCCCTTTCCCTTTCTTATTCAATCCTATCGCGCCCATTCTCTACAGGTGTCCATCCTAAACCGCCGCACCAACACAAAACATTTTTCTGCTCAAGCTTTTCGTTTACGGGGTGAATTCGGTCCCACTGCATTCTGGGCATATCTGATCATTGGCCGACCTTGTAGGAACAAGCTCTTTCAGTTCTAAATATCTCAAGCTACCTTGGAAGAGAGCCATATTACGAATCCGTAGATCATTTTCTACTCTCCACTCTCAGGGTGATCGGTCAGGAAAACTATGATTTCCCCATTCGAGCGAATAGCATGACAACCTGCCCAATCGCAGGCAAGAGGTAAAACCTGTAGCTCCTCAACAATCTTCTGGTGATTAAACGGCTCAGGCGCAGTATCTTTATATTCTTTGATCCTAGCCACG
>CAWCGF010000044.1:0-161849 GCA_963794955.1 uncultured Acidobacteriota bacterium | reverse complement strand
GAGGCTTTCGCCACGCTTGATGATTTCACCCACGATGGCATCGAAGCGTTGCTCCGAAAAGTCGCGGAAGAAAAAGGCGTCAAAGTTGGCTTGTTAACCAACGCGACACGCACTGCACTAACGGGCCAAGCCGTCGGGCCGGGGTTATTCGATATTGTGGCTGTAATGAGTAAAGAACGAACGGTGGCGCGCTTGCAGCACGCCAGGCAATTGGTGTGAGCGGAGCGGTCTGATGTCAACCGCTCAGCTTATAACGTGGAAACTATTCTTGCCTGACGGCGGAGGTTGGTGATGCCTGTCGGCTCATGCCGCGATTAAGCAGCATCTTCACTTCCACCCGCCGATTTTGTGCGCGCCCGGTGGCAGAATTGTTATCGGCTAACGCTTCTGTCTTACCGTACCCCATGGGTGAGACAAAACGACGAACGGGAATTTTATGTCGCACCGCCAGGTATTGCATGACAGCATCAGCGCGCTGCTGGCTCAGGATAAAATTCTTCGCTTCATTGCCGGTAGAGTCAGTATGCCCCGCGACCTCAATCATATACGACTTAGCATTGAGGGCTTTTTCGGCCAGCATATCGAGTTGTTGTTTGGACTCCGGTGAAAGCAGGGCGCTATTCACCTTGAAATTCACGGTGACAGCTTCCTGCACATCATACTCATCCAGCGCCGAAATGCGCTCATTCGCCGCGCGTACTTCGGTGCGGGCCTCGGCGGCAATCGCATGCAACTCATCTATTTGCCCGGAGATGCGCTCCTGGTTCGCCTCTACCGGATTGACGCGGGTATCGGTCGTGATCGCGGCTCTCATATCTGATTCATTGAATCTGACCTTTTCCGCTACGAGTTGCCCTTGCGAATCTCCCCGTCCTTCCACCTCAACGATTAGCCCGCGCAAAATATCCGTAACCGCGTATTTCTTGCCCATGCGAAGAAAGCCGCCATGGGTTTTGATGCTGGAGTTATCCGTCAAAAGGACTTGATAATCCGTTCGGTTCCGGTCACGGATCGTAAAAGTATCGGCGTCACGGCTGATGACGACACCTTTAAATTTCACTTTCGCGCCATTCGGAACGGATTGGGTATTGGCAGTTCGGCTGCGGGTAATTTGCGGGCTTGGGCCTTGTGCTTGCCCAAACACCACTGGAGTTGCTACTAATAATAAGGCCAGGCCATAAAACATAATAAAAGGCCGCCATTTGCTAATTTCACTCGTATTCATTTTTTCCTCCATCTATGCCACACGCAATGCAATGGCGCATTACGAAAGGCTGTTTTTGCAGGGGGATATAAAACAAATGCGGGGATGCAGGAAAATCGTAGCGAAACCCAGCACAGAAATCAACCGAGCAGTTGTAGCGATGCGGCTCAAATTGGATCATTGCTTCGCGCGTTGCTCAATCTTCGCCCAGCAATCATGTGCAATTGACTAAATGATCTTGCTCGCTATAGGATTAGCTTTCCTTTTCTCGCGGTTAACCGCTCTACCAATTTCAAAGATCAGCTACTGAGTACACGAGGCACAACCATGACAGCTTCCCGACGTGACTTTTTGCAAACTGCTGGAGCAACGCTCGGCGCGCTCACCTTACCATCCTGGGTCTTTGAGGCGGAGGCTGCGGTAGACGCCAAGCTCGCCGTTGAGAAGAACCGGCTGGCCGACGTTGCGCTCTCCACCGCCAAAAAACTTGGCGCAAGTTATGCCGACATACGCATCAACCGCTACCGCACCGAAGGCATCGCCACGCGCGAACAACAGGTGCAAAATGTCGCGCGGAACCAAAGCTACGGCTTCGGCGTGCGGGTGCTCTACAAAGGCGCATGGGGATTCGCGGCCAGCAGCGTCGTCACGCCCGCAGAGGTCAAGCGCATCACGCAACAGGCCATCGAGGTCGCGCGCGCCAACGCAGCTTTTCAGCGCAAGCCCGTCACGCTCGTACCCACACCCAAAGTCGTTACCAGTTGGAAGAGCAGTTTCGAACGCGACCCGTTCGACGTTCCACTGGACGACAAGATTCAGTTCCTCCTGAAGCTCAATGAAGCAGCGATGAAGGCGCAGGGAGTCAGTTTTGTCACTTCCAGTCTCGCCTTCGTCAATGAGCAAAAGTTTCTCGCAACCTCGGAAGGCTCGCGTATCGAGCAGTACTTCATCCGCAGCTTCCCCAGCTATAACGTCACGGCTGTCAATCGCAGCACGGGTGACTTCCAATCGCGCGGCTGGCGCGGCGGCCCTCAAGCTATGGGCTACGAGTACCTTGAGAAATACCCTTGGCTGACTGAAGTGCAACAGGCAGGCGATGAAGCCGTCGCCAAGCTCAAGGCAAAGCCAGTCGGTCCCGGCAAGTATGATTTGGTGCTGCACCCCTCGCATCTGTGGTTGACCATTCATGAATCGGTAGGACACCCGACGGAGCTTGATCGTGCGCTGTTATGGGAGGCCAACTACGCAGGCACGAGTTTTCTCACGCCCGACAAAACCGGCAAGCTCCAGTTCGGCTCGAAGATCGTCAACTTTGTCGCCGACCGCACACAACCTGCCGGGTTGGCCACCACTGGTTACGACGACGAGGGCGTGCCCGGACAGAAATGGCATCTGGTCAAAGACGGCGTCTTTGTTGATTGGCAGACGACGCGCGACCTGGCGCCGCTCATCGGTCAGAAGAAATCCTACGGCTGCTTGCACTCCACCTCTTGGAGTAACATTCCCTTCCCACGCATGCCGAACGTTTCGCTCGAACCCGCCAAGGAAAACGTCTCGCTAGACGATCTCGTGGGCGGCGTTGACAATGGTATCCTCATTTACGGCGATGGCAGCTACTCAATTGATCAGCAGCGTTATAACTTCCAGTTCGGCGGGCAAACCTTCTGGGAGATCAAAAAGGGCAAGATTACCGGTATGCTGCGCGATGTGGCTTATCAGTCGCGCACGACAGACTTCTGGGGCGCGTGTGATGCGTTGGGTGGGCCGACCACCTACCAACTTGGCGGCTCTTTCGGCGACGCCAAAGGCGAGCCGACGCAAGGAAACTCTGTGAGTCATGGCTGTCCCACAGCGCGCTTCCGCCAGATCAATGTTCTCAATACTGCTGCCGACCGCTCATAGGAGATCAATAGTCATGCTACTCAGCGAAAAAGAAGCGCGCGGTATCTGCGATAAACTGCTCGGCTATGTCAAGGCCGACGATGCCAGCGTTAGCGTCAACAGCCAGGTTTACTCGCATCAGCGTTTTGCCGCCAACGCCTTCACCGGCAATGGACGGAGTGAAGACACTAGCGTCGGTGTTACCGTCTGGATCAATAAGAAGCGCGGGGCGGCTTCTACCAATGAGGTTGACGACGCCTCGCTAGGTGCCGCTGTTGAGGAGGCTGAACGCCTCGCGCGCATCTCGCCCGTTGACCGGGAGTACCTGCCGACGCTCGGAGCGCAGACTTACAAGCCCACTGGTGGTTACGCCGAAGCCACCGCTAACATCCCGGTCGCCAGCCGCGCGCGGCAGATCAATGACGCCATCGCCGCCTGCGAAAAGGCTGGCCTCATTGGCGCGGGACTTCATCAGGTACGCACCAGCGCCAATGCCAGCGCCACCAAGAATGGCAACTTTAATTACGAGCGCGCAAGTTTGGTCAGTCTGGGGATGACCACGCGCACGCCCGACGGCGGCAGTTCCGGCTATTTCCTGCGTAGCCACTTCGACGTGAACCGCTTGGATGCGGCGCGCGTTATTCGCGAGGCGATTCGCCGTTCGCTTGAGTCGCGCAATCCGCGCACCATCGAGCCGGGCACGTATCCCGTCATTCTCGAAGCGCAGGCAGTCGCAGATTTACTCTCCAACTTCGCCCTTAGCTTCGACGCGCGCACTGCTGATGAAGGACGTAGCCCCTTCTCCGCGTCCGGCGGCAAGACGCGCCTGGGCGAAAAGGTCTTCGATGAGCGCATCAACATCTACAGCGATCCCTGGAACGCCGATTTGCCCGGCTCGCAGTTAATGCAGGAAGGGGTGCCAGTACAGAAAGTTCATTTCGTCCGCAGCGGCGCGCTGGAGAACCTGGTTTACTCGCGCTTCTGGGCGCGGCAGAAAGGCAAACAACCCACGCCCGGCCCGGTCAACCTGATCCTGGAATCTTCCGCGCCGCCCGTCACCATTGAAGAGATGATCAAGGCCACTTCGCGCGGCCTACTCGTCGGTCGCTTCTGGTACATCCGTCCGACCGATCCGCGCACGGCTTCGCTGACGGGGCTAACGCGCGACGGCGTTTGGTACATTGAGAACGGTAAGATTCAATATCCGGTGCGCAACTTCCGCTTCAACCAGAGCATCATCCAGATGCTCGCGTCCGGCAACGTCGAACTGATCGGCGCGTCCGAACGCGTCGGCAGTTCCGAAGGCCAGGGCCGCAACGCCTCGCTCCTGCCCGCGCTGAAACTCAAAGCGTTCAATCTCACTTCGCAATCCGAAGCCGTTTGAGAGCAGACACTGACGGAGTTGATTTGGATTATTTTTTTGCCCGCTGCTTGATCTTCGCCCACGTATAAGCCAATCGCCCGATTGAACACTGGCTTTGTCGTGTTGGCATTATAGCTCCGGGCTTTCCATAAACTTCAAAAACTCAACCGGCGTCACAATTTTCAGGAAGCGAAACCGCTGTTGAAAGGCACGACCTTCTTCCTGCTCCCACTTCATCAAATCAAGTAAATCTGAATCACGGCTGACGAGGTAATCAGCTTCGACTTCAATAGCCAGATTCAAATATGGCTCGTCATCAGGATCGCGCGGATAGTCAAACCAACTCCTCACCGTCCGCAGGTAGATGCCACGATAACGCAGGAACGCCAAGAGGTTCGCAACCCTTTCATCTGTCAGTTGTGGGTATTTAGCACGTAATGACAGGCGTGAGAGGACATCTCGTGCTTCCTTGATTGTGTCCCGGCTAACGGCAATATCTATCTCCCCGCGCCGAAAACAAGCCAAGCACTTGCCCGCTGGGCCAGCCACGTTAAGCAAGCTCTGAAGCAGCATATTCGTGTCTGCCACGACCACGTATCGGTCACGCACGACGCAGCGCTCTTACTTCTGCGATGGCCGCCTCTATATCCTGCTCGACCTCCTCATCCGTAATGCCGCGCGCCTTAATGTCCGCGCGTACATCGGCGAAGAGTTCCCACGGGTCTAGCAATTCAGCATCGCGTTTGAGTAAGTCCAAAGCATACTCTTCAACCGCTTTTCCGCTGGCGGTGGCTCGCCCCACAACCAACGGTTCAAGATCGGCAGGAATTGTAATGGTAATGCTCATATTTTCTCTCCTTTCGCCCAGAGATTTTAACTCATTGCTTTGCGCGCTGCTCAATCTTCGCCCACGTATCCTTCAACCCAATCGTCCGATTGAAAACAGGTTTGCCGGGCGTGGAATCAGGGTCTACGCAAAAGTAGCCGAGGCGTTCGAACTGATACTGCGTGCCAGGCGTTACATCGCGCAGGCTGGGTTCGACCTTGCAATTCGTCAGCACTGCTAACGAATTCGGATTCAAGTTCGCCGTGAAGTCCTGGTCTTCTTCGACCTCATCGGGATTCTCTTTCGTGAAGAGGGTTTCGTAATGTCGCACTTCGGCCTCTACGGCGTGCGCGGCAGAGACCCAATGGATCGTGGCTTTGACTTTGCGCGTGCTCGCCGGGTTGCCGCTGCGGGTTTCGGGGTCGTAGGTGCAATGCAACTCGATAATGTTGCCGTCGGCGTCTTTGATGACCTCTTCGCATTTGATAATGTAGCCGTAGCGCAAACGCACTTCTTTGCCCGGCGAGAGGCGATAGAACTTGGGCGGCGGCTCGGCGCGGAAATCGTCTTGTTCGATGTACAGCACTTTTGAGAACGGTAGCTTGCGCGTGCCTGCGCTGGGGTCTTCGGGGTTGTTGACGGCTTCCATTCCTTCGACCAGATCGTCAGGATAGTTTGTCAGCACTACGCGTAAGGGGTTGAGCACTGCCGCCACTCGCAACGAACGTTTGTTCAGGTCTTCGCGCACGTAATATTCAAGCTGTTGCAGTTGCGTAGTGCCGTTCGTTTTGGAGACGCCAAGACTTGCGCAGAAATTGCGAATCGCTTCCGGCGTATAACCGCGCCGCCGCATCCCTGACAAAGTAGGCATGCGCGGATCATCCCAACCGTTGACGAGCTTGTCTTGCACGAGCTTGAGCAGCTTACGCTTGCTCATAATCGTGTACGTGATGTTGAGCCGATCAAATTCAAATTGCTGCGAAGGGAAAATGCCGAGTTGTTCGATGTACCAATTGTACAGTGGGCGATGGTCGTTAAATTCGAGCGTGCAAATCGAATGGGTGACTTGTTCGATGGAATCCGATTGCCCATGCGCCCAATCGTACATCGGATAAATGCACCACTCCCCGCCCGTGCGGTGGTGTTCCATGTGCAGGATGCGATACATCACCGGGTCGCGGAAATTCAGATTCGGCGCGCCCATATCAATCTTGGCGCGTAATGTGCGCGCGCCATCCGGGAATTCGCCGTTTTTCATCCGCTCGAACAGGTCAAGGTTTTCTTCGATAGAGCGATTGCGATACGGACTGTCTTTGCCCGGTTCGGTCAGTGTGCCGCGATATTCGCGCATCGCTTCGGCGTTGAGGTCGCACACGAACGCCTTGCCCGCTTTGATGAGTTGCACGGCCCAGTCATAAAGCTGCTGAAAATAATCCGAAGCGTAGTACAACCCGTCCCATTGAAAACCCAACCATTGCACATCCGCCATAATCGCATCCACGTATTCGGTTTCTTCTTTGGACGGATTCGTATCGTCGAAGCGCAAATTGGTTTTGCCACCAAACTCTGCGGCTAACCCAAAATCCAGGCAGATGGCCTTGGCATGGCCGATGTGCAAGTAACCGTTTGGTTCCGGTGGAAAGCGCGTCTGCACGCGTCCGCCGTGTTTGCCGGATTCGATGTCCTGCATGATAATGTCCCGAATAAAATTTGACCGAGTGGCTGATTCTACTGTCGCCTCAACTGGCGTCGGATTGGCATTCGATTCCGCTGCGTTCATTGGTTTGTTTGCTCTCCTCAAAATAGCGGACAGGCGGCTTGCCTGTCGCATGTTTATGATTTCAAAGCGCGGACAGGCGAGCCGCCTGTCCGCTATCGCTAATCTCTATGAAGTGGCCCATCATAGCAGAATTCACCTTTTGCCAAATCCTTCTTTCTCCGCTTAGCTAAAAACCGCCGTTTGCATATTCCCCCATCCTAACAAATGGTTGGCCTAAACAACTTGAAAATTGGCTCTTCACAAATCCAATTTCTAGCTTAGAATGACGCCTGTTAATAGTCCAATCCACCAAGCTATGAAGCAAGAATGGCAACAAGGCGAATTCGTCATCAGCACTGATCCGGCGCGGTTGGACGTGGAAACGGTCTACCAGTACTTGGCGCTTGAATCGTATTGGGCGACCGGGCGCACGCGAGAAATGATTGAGCGATCTATTGCCAACTCGCTCGTGTTTGGCTTGTACAAAGGCAACGAGCAAGCGGGATTTTGCCGTGTCGTGACGGATTACGCAACGTTTGCGTGGTTGTGCGACGTGTTTGTGCTGGAACCGTTTCGCGGGCGTGGCCTCTCGAAATGGATGATGGGAGCTGTCACTTCGCACCCGGAGTTGCAAAGCGTACGGCGCTGGCTGTTGGGAACGAAGGACGCGCAAGAGTTATACCGCCAATATGGTTTCACCGAAGTAAACCCAGCGGTTCACTGGATGGAAAAGATCACTACATTGGCCTAGTAAATACCTGACATTTCTCAGTAAATTGGCCTGGCAAGAAAAAGTGAGGATGTTGTGTTAGTTGAACTTCATCGAGATATTGCGCTGCCGCTCTACACGCAAATTGTCACACAATTGCGCGAGATGATTCAGCGCGGTGTGCTGAAGGCCGGTGACCGACTGCCCGCGAATCGTGAACTGGCCAAAAAGCTAGGCGTCAATCGCAATACAGTCACAGCGGCTTATGAGGAGTTAACCGCTGAAGGCTTGATCCGCTCGCATGTCGGACAAGGCACATTTGTGAGCGATGTGCCGCCTGTCGGCTCAATTTGTGAGGAGCGCGTTTCGCCGTTTCCGATGTCCTGGAATGCGGTGCTGACGGAACAGCCGCGCGAATCTTCGTACAGCAACTTCATGAATCTTCAGCCGAAGAAAGATACGATCTCGCTGTCGTACGGCTTGCCACAAACTGAATTGTTTCCGCTCGAAGACTTCCGCCTCTCGCTCAATCGCGCGTTTCGCAAAGAAGGCGCAACGCTCCTGCAACTTGGCTTGAGCGGCGGCTATCAGCCATTGCAACAATATCTCGCGGCACAGATGGCGTTGCTGGGCATTCAGGTCACGCCAGACGAAGTGCTGATTACCAACGGTTGTCAGCAATCAATGGATTTGATCTCACGCATTCTGGTACAACCAGGCGATGAAGTCGTGATTGAAAACCCCACGTTTCCCGGCGCGATCAGCGTGTTTTGCGGCGCGAATTCCAAATCCATCAGCGTGCCGGTCAATAAAAATGGCCTTGATTTAGATGTGCTCGAAGACATCCTGACGCAACGCCGCCCGAAGCTGATTTACACTGTGCCAACGTTTCAAAATCCAACCGGCGTGGCGATGGAGACGGCTTCCCGACGGCGCTTGCTTGAACTAGCCGCACGGTATCGTGTGCCGATTATTGAAGACGATGTGTACCGCGAATTGCGCTACGATGGCGTGGATGTGTTGCCCCTTAAGGCGCTCGATAAATACGGGCTGGTCATTTATATCAACAGCTTTTCCAAAGTCGGCTTTCCGGGCTTGCGCGTTGGCTGGATGCTGGCACCGCGCCCCTTGCTGGAGCATCTGAATGCGCTTAAGCAACGCTCTGACGTGCATGCCAGCCTGTTATCGCAAGCGGCGATTTACGAATTCGCGCGGCAGGGCTTGCTGCACAAACACGTGCGGCGCGTGAAAAAAGTCTATGCCGAACACCGCGATGTAATGCTGGCGGCGCTGGAAAAACATTTCCCCGCCGAAGCAGAATGGAGCAAACCCGCAGGCGGAATGACGATTTGGGTGCGTTTGCCAGAAGCCATCAACACCAGCCAACTGCTGCTGGAAGCGGCGAAACAAGGCGTGGTCTTCAGTCCCGGCGAATACTTTTATGCGAGCCAGCCGCAACGCAATCTGCTGCGGTTGAGCTTTACGATGACCGATGCAATGCACATTGAAATCGCGGTGAAGCGGCTCGGCACACTGATCAAATCGCAACTCACCAGTTGGAAAACTCATCGCGGCATTCTCATCGCCGAAGGCCGCCGTGCGTTAATGTAAACTTTTTCTGGCTGCTCATTGAGCACAGCTTGGCGGAAGGAAATATGATCAATCTCCACCCTATCACACTTGAAGGCCACGGCGTCCGGTTAGAACCGCTGGCGTATGAACACGAGGAAGGGCTAGCGGTCGCAGCGGCTGATGGCAAGCTCTGGGAACTGTGGTACACCTCGGTTCCAGAACCAGAGGAGACATACGGCTTCATTGCCGATGCGCTGGCAGGGCAGGAAGCCGGTCACATGCTGCCGTGGGCAGTACGGGAATTGACGAATGGTACGATCATCGGGAGCACCCGCTATCACGACATCGTTGCCGAGATAGATCGCGTAGAAATCGGTTTCACCTGGTATGGAAAAAGCTGGCAACGCAGTCACGTCAACACTGCCTGTAAACTATTGCTGCTCGGCCACGCGTTCGACACGCTGGGGTGCAAGGTGGTGGGGCTGCGTACCGACAACTTCAACTTCACTTCGCAGCGAGCGATTGAGGCCTTGGGGGCCAAGAAGGATGGCGTTCTGCGGCATCACCGCCCGCGCCGTGATGGAACAGTACGCGACTCTGTGATGTATAGCATCCTCGCGCCTGAATGGCCTGACGTGAAGCAGCATCTGGAGTTTCGCTTAACCCGTCACGGAAAATCGGCGAGTTGAGCTGCACATCGCTCTCGAATATTTATGACCACCGCGTTTTTTGGAGAATTTGTTTATGCCAATCACATTATTACAAGTTGATGCGTTTACCGCCGAACCATTCAAAGGCAATCCGGCGGCCGTTTGTTTGTTGGATGAACCACGCGATAACGCCTGGATGCAAGCTGTCGCGGCGGAAATGAATCTGTCCGAAACTGCCTTTTTATTGTGCCGTGAGGATAGATTCGATTTGCGTTGGTTCACGCCAACGACAGAAGTCCCGCTCTGCGGTCACGCTACGTTGGCGAGCGCACATGCACTGTGGGAAACAGGTAAGTTACGACACGACGAGACAGCGCGGTTTCATACCTTGAGCGGCCTTCTGACGGCACAACGCAGCGGCGCACGCATTGAGATGAGCTTGCCTGCGATTCCGATTGAAGAAACGATCATCGCCCAAGACATCCTCGAAGCCATCGGTGTGAAACCGCGCTTTGTCGGACGCACAGTTGAGCGCAAAGGCAAAGCGCAAAAGGTGAATTATCTATTCGAGTTGGACTCCGAGGCAGCCGTGCGCCAGGCCAGCCCGGACTTTATGCAATTAAAGAAACAGACTTCCGCCGGAATCATCATTACCGCTCGTGCCCAGGCAACCACCTGCGATTTCGTCTCGCGCTATTTCGTGCCGGCCATTGGCATCAATGAAGACCCGGTCACGGGCGCAGCCCATTGCAGTCTGGTGCCGTATTGGAGCGAGCGGTTAGGCAAAACGGAAATGACGGGCTATCAGGCTTCCGCGCGCGGCGGGTTTGTCTATGGGCGCTTGCACGAAAGCCGTGTCTTTCTCGCGGGTGAAGCGGTAACCGTGTTGCAAGGAACACTGCTGGCATTTTGAAAGCAGCATAGCCAATTGATGCGCCTGATCTGTGCGTAAAACTTGCGCCGCCATTGTACGCAATGAATGATGCCCGCCCCATCGCCAAAGAATAACCGGCTTTGCGGCAGGCCAATTGATTTACGAAAAGTAGTATGGAATCAAACTTTCAATCAAATACGGATGTAACGCTCCATGGCAAAATTGAAGCCTTACAAAAACTAGCCTTGAATATTGCGATGGACACGAATTCTTTGGGGCCAACAAACTGGCCTGATGTAGAAAAAGGAATCAATCTGTGGGAAGAGTTGCGTACTTACGAGCAACGGTTGATTCAGCAAGCCTTGCTGCTCTCCGGCGGGAGGCAAAATAAAGCGGCGTTGTTGTTGGGCATCCCCGCCTCCACGCTCAATGCCAAAATCAAACAGCTTGGACTATTAAATGAGTAGCGAATTTGTTGATGGCACGACGGAACAAACGCGCGGCAGAAAAGCGCACATCCACTTGGCAGATGCCTTACATCGGCTTGAAACTGCTGGCTCCGCGCGTTTTGTCACGCTGTTCGAGCATGGTAGCTTGCAGGTCGAGGTCTACATGTCGCACGGACACGATGCGCAAACGCCACACACACGCGATGAAGTCTATGTCGTCGCACAAGGCAGCGGAGTCTTTTTCGACGGAGAAACCCGGCGCGCGTTTCAGGTGGGCGATTTGCTTTTTGCGCCTGCGGGGAGCGCACATCGCTTTGCAGATTTCACAGAAGACTTTGCCGTGTGGGTGCTGTTTTACGGGCCAGAAGGCGGAGAGTAAATTTAAGGCGCAGAAAAAAGCGGCAGTGCGAGTAGCTCGCACTGCCGCTGACTTTTCATGACTATGATCTGATTAGAATCGGAAACGTGCGCCGACCTGAATTTGGCGCTCGCGGTAAAGCGTTGCACCTGCCTCGCTGGTGGTGCCAAAGGCAGATTGGTAAGTCAGTGTCTGAGCCGCCGCCGTCCCGCTCACATTATACATCGTCGTGTTAACGTTGGTGATTTGGGTGCGATTGGCAATATTGAAGAATTCGACCAAACCTTCCACACTGACTCCTTCTTTGATAAAGAAACGCTTGGATAGCCGCAAATCCGCGTTCCACACCTTCGGGCCGGTAAAAGCGTTGCGCCCGATCAGCGGGAGGCGGTTGGAACTACTGTTCGCTCCATTAAGACCGCCAGCGGTCGCGGTCGCCGCGTTCCCGGAGACAAACCCATTGTAAGGAATTCCCGTATAAACCTGTACCACGGGCGCGATTGACCAGCCATCAAATAAAGCAGTAACAGCCTTATTATCCACCTTAACACGCGGAGCATAGACCGCATTGGCTACGAACTTGTGACGCCGATCAAAGTTCGATCTTCCGCGTTCCCCCCTCAGATCGAAGACATTGAAGGGAACGTTCGCCGTCGTGAAGGTTTGCGAAACCTGACTGTAATCTACGGCCTTCGCTAAGGTGTAGTTGGCAGACATCTGGAGTCCATTGCTGAATCGGCGATTGGCTTGCAGCACAAAAGCATTGTACTCAGAGCCAACCAGGCTGGCGATCTCTGTCAAGCGACCATAGCTGGTATTCGGGCGAGCGCCCAGAAACACGGGGATCGTGAATGTTTGACCAGCAAAAGGCCCATCCGTAACGGAGTAAGTGCGGGTTGTGGTCGGAGCATTGAGATTCCGGTCAAGAAAGGTTGGGAGCTTGCGCCCGAGACTGAGCAGATAGGAGGCCGACACGGTTGTATTTCTCAGAATCTCGCGCTCGAAGATCACATCCGCCTGATGGATCATCGGGCTACCAAAGTTCGGCGCGAAATATTGCACGTCAACCGTGCCAATAGGTGCTGTTGCCAATACGAGCGGGAAGATTGGAGCCGTTGCCGCAGTCGGCTGTAAATTCACCTGAAATTGTCCAGTTGTCGCGCCCGTGTTGACCAGTGCATTGTAAATCGTCGAATTGATGATGCGGCCATAATAGATGCCATAGCCTCCGCGCAATGAAGTCTTGCCATCCCCACTCAGGTCAATGGCAAAGCCAGCGCGTGGCCCAAAGTTATTCTTGTCATTCGGCAATTTCGAGGTGGCCTGATTTAAAGTTACGTTGGTATTGGGAATAATCGCTGAGCTGGGGTTTGGGTTTTGTGCGTCTGGCAATCGCTGATATTCATAGCGCATTCCCAAATTGATGGTCACTCTGGGCGTGAACTTCCAGTCCAACTGTCCATAGAAGTTGAAATCCGTGGTGGAGAATTCCGCGCCAAGCGGCCCAAATCCCTGCGCATAATTGCCGGTGTAGCATTTGCCTCTGATGCGTGTGCTGCCGGAGCATGGTACGGTCGCGGCGAGCGGGGTCTTCCAGTTGACGTAATCAATGATGAAGTCATTGACGTTGTTGTAGGAGTAGCAGCCGCTTTCGGTAAACAGATTGCTGAGAACTTCCTGCACACGGTTGACGTCTACGCCAAACTTAATCGTGTTGGCGCCGCACGAAACCGTTACGTTGTCCGTGAACTGTTTCCGCTTCTCCTTCGGATAAGATGACCGCTCCAGGAAATTCGGCTTGCCGAAATTCAGACCGTTTTGCAAACCGACATCAGGCGCGCTGCCATTGATAGAAGTTCGCGGTTCGCCCGGCGCGGAGTCTGGCTGATCTGGAACTCGAAATCGCGCGCGTATTGAAAACGGAATTCATTGACTACGCGGGGTGAGCGTCGAAATCAAACGCGCGGTTCCCCAATCCACCTTGACACCATCATCGCCATAGCTGGCACGACCACGCGTCTTAGTCGCCTGCGTCTGAATGCCAGCCGGGGAGAACCAACGCAGACGGTTATAAGTCATCGTGAAAGTGTGTTTGCTATTGATCTGCCAATCAATTTTCGGCAAGAGTAGCCGCTGATCGCCTCTGCGCGGCGTCACTCCGGTCAGTGAGTTGATAAAAGCGACAGCATCATTAATCTGCGTATTCGTCAGATTGCTGGTCGGAGCCTTCAGTCAGCACCGGTCGCCCCGATTAACGGCATCGAGATAAGTCGGACTGGTAAAAATGCTGACGCCAGGGAAGTTGCGCTTCTGCTGATCGTAGCTGAAGAAGAAGAAGAGCTTGTCTTTGACAATCGGGCCGCCAATGTACCGCCGAACTGATGACGCACATCTTCCGGCTTGATGCCGACGCGACTGACTACGCCGTTGACCAGTACAGTCTGGAACGCTAGCGGATTGCGAGCGCCCCATTCGTTATTGCGCTGATAATAGAACGCATCACCGTGCAACTCATTGGTTCCGCTCTTGGTGACAGCATTGGTCACGCCGCCTGCCGCGCGGCCATACTCGGCGGAATAATTCGAGGTGTTGACCTGAAACTCACGAATCGCCGACTGGCTGACCGAATAACTGATACGCGTGCGGCCACGCTCTTCGCCGAAAAGAATGCCTGATTGTTGTCGCCGCCATCAATCGTGTTGTTGTTCAGCAACCCTGAAATGCCGCGAAAGCTGATCAAGCCAAAGCTGCCGTCCGGCACTACGCCAGGCGTCAGGATAGCAAAGTTCGACCAGCGCCGCCCGTTGATCGGTAATTCGTTAATGGCCGTTTGATTGATATTGCTCGTGAATTCTTTCGATTCGGTATTGACCAGCGAAGCTTCGGCCACAATAGTCACAGTGGCTTCGGCTGCGCCCACCGTTAGCTTGGTGTCCGCATTACTCATCCGTCCGACTTCGACTGTGAGTTCCTTTTTACTGGTGGAAAAACCAGAAGCCGCGATCGTGACTGAATAAATGCCCGGCTGTAAATTATTAAAACGGAAATTACCATCCGCACTGGTCGTGCCAGTTTCTTCTTTGTTGGTACCAATGTTTTTGATGGTCACAGTAGCATTGGAAATTACGGCACCGTTGGGGTCGGTGATAGTACCGCTCATCGCCCCGGCGACAGCCGATTGTGCCAGGGAACGAGAAGCAGAGGCGCTCCCCAGGAGAAACGCGAACAAACTTAGTAAAAAGAAGTGCCGGAGATAAGAATGGGTGAGTTTCGACATACGATTGCCTTTCTTGAAATGGGATTGCCTTTGAGCCGCGCGCCAGGTTCCGAACCGAAGCGCCGCCCGTGAAACTTACTGTTTCATCCTAGCAAATTTGATGATTCGCAATAGTGATGGACTGCGAACTGGTTTCGATTAACTTACCAACCACCAAATACTGCGATGGTGTAATCCCAGCTATTCAATATGTAGTTATGTAATTCGTTTTTCATCTTGCGCCGACTTAGAGGCAAGGGTAATTCAGGAAAGGCGGTGGGTCAAGTTAAGTGAGTCTTAAAGCGGAAAGAAAGAAGGCGAGGGCGGGCGAGTCTTATTTTTTCGCCTTCGCGGCGGTCTCAGGCGGCGCTTTTAAATGGCCACGGGTATCCACCTCAACCACAAATTGCACTGGCGCTTCCTTGTTATTACTATCCAACGCTTTGAATTCAAACCAAGTACGCTTCTCCTCGATTTTCGTAGTGACGGGAAACACGCCCCGTACCTCTTTGCGTTGCACGTTGTAATAGCTCACCGATTTGTTCTTCGGATCAAAGCCGAGTATCTGAAAGTAATCAAAATCGCTTTTTTCGTCCGTGTTATAGGCTTTCTGGAAAAGCACATAATGATAATTGTCCTGACCGCGATCATCTTTCACGGTGCCAAGCTTTTGCCAGCCGACAATTTTGCGTTTGGGATGGGCGTAATAAGTGATGTCCGGCGGCACTTCCAACTCGACCGAGCCACCGTAAACATAACCGGCAGGCACGACCGAATTCTCCTTGAGCCGCACTTTGTACCAGATTTCGTACGGCGCGCCCTTTGACTCTTCCTTATCATCTTCCCCGGACGACGCTTGCGTTGCTTTCGGAAGGTTGTCGCGATCGACAATTTCAAAGATGGTATCCTTCGGCAGCAGGGCAATCATGTTCTCATCATTCGTGCGATTCGGCGTCAAGCGCACTTTGATCGAAGACCGTGACCGACATTCCGCTTGCGTAGACATTCCGGTAATGGTGGTCGCCAGTGCTTGCGCCTGATCCAGGTTGCTCTTTTTCGCCAGATTGCGCACATCCGCCCAGCCTTCTAAACCATTTGGTCCTTTGATTCGAGCATACGCGGTTTCTGCTTGCGTGGCACGCTCAACAATCGTGACTTGATCGCCCCGTTTCAATTCGCCTACGGTTTTTGAAACTCTGGTAATCGAATTGCGAACTTCCATCCGTTCGGGGATCACAATTGCATCTTCACCAAGCAAATCCCCTTTGCATGAGGTCACAATCAAACAAGCGCCAAGCAGGAAAAAGGAAATAAACCGATGTTGCAAAAACATAGCTAAACGGATTTGAAAAGAAGGAAATAAGGATCAGTAGTCGGCAGGCAATGTAGCAGCGCCCTGCGGAAAAAGCAAGAATCCAATTTTTGCGCGGCAGCCTGACTCACTGTGGCCTCACCATCGGCATCACCCGATCAATCGCTTCTTTGATTTCAGCATTGCTGCGTCCGCTCGCTTCGTAGGCGCGATTGTAAGCGTCCAGCGCCTGTGGGTATTTGCGCTGGTTTTCATACACGAAGCCCAAATAATTCAGCGTGTTGATGTCTGCCGGGTTCAACCGATTCGCTTGTACGAGCATTTCCGCCGCGCGCACCCAGGCTTTATTTTGCGCATGTGCCAGGCCAAGATTGAAATACAAGGTGGCTGAAGGTTCTTTGGTCAGCGCTAACGCGCGCGACAACGTTAATTCGGCACTCGTATATTTTTTCGCGGCCAGGTAAGTGCGTCCGAGTAATTCCGTAGAAGCTGCGTCATCACGCAACGTTTTCAACTTCACTGCCAACTTGATAGCTTCGTCGTACAATGTGCTGGCTTTGGTCAAATCAGCTTCGGCTAACCCACGCCGCACCAGTGTTTCGGCGAGCAATGTAGTCATTTCGATATTCGTGGGAGCCGCCATCACGCCGCCGCGCAAGGCCTCAATAGCACCATCTAAATTCCCGGCGCGATATTGCAACACACCGAGGTAATACCAGGTGTCGGCATCTTTAGGGTCAAGCTTGAGTGAAGTTTTCAACGCAGTCACCGCTTCATTGGTGCGTTTGAGATTGGCATAGGTAAAGCCCAGCAAATAAAAACTCACTGCCGCATCAGGTTGTTGTTTGGTGAGTGTTTCCAGGTAAGGCAACGCCTTTTCGTAGTGATTGAGTGCCAGATGGCAGCGCCCCAGGGTCAATAAAACCTCGTTGTTACTTTTCCCCTCGGCCTTTTTCAGTTCGAGCGTTTTGTTCAGTGGTACCAGCGCCTGATCATATTCTTTGAGTTGAAAATGCGCGAGGCCAATATACTTCCAACTATCCGCATGATTGGGTACATCTTCGAGTACCTTTTTGAATTCACCAATAGCTTCCCGAAACTGATTTTGCTTGTAGAGCGAAACCGCGCGATCCCAACTCGGAAGGTCATCTTGCGCCTGCGCGACACACAAGCTCCAACCCAATAACACCGCCGCTAAAACTTTCCTGTACGTCTTCATTTTACTGCCCCCAATCTTAAATACCTGACAAGCCAATACTGACGAATGGATTCGCCTAAAGCAAGTCAAAATTGACGGATTTTGGATGAGCGTAAAGGACGATGGGTTGTGGGAGAGTTGGGAGGAAAAGTGGGGAGCGGGAAAAAAATATAGGAGAAGCTGATGTGACGAAGCGTCGTTACTCCTTAGGGAGTTTCTTTTTGCCGAATCCATGCCGAGCCACCATCGCTAGTCCAAGTCCCAGGAGCATTAACGTCGCAGGTTCAGGCACATCCGTCACTGGCGGTAGCGGCGGATTAATCACAGGCGGTGTCTCAGTCACGATGGTCGTTGATGAATCTCCGCCACGACATAAGACGAGACAGGCCACAACGCCACCGACAATCGCCGGAAATGCCAATAGCCAGGGATTAACTCCAGTTACCGGAAGGCGTGGCAACGCTTCATCACTTAAGGCCAGGGCTTCGGACTGAACACATTCATCCGAGCAAACGATGCCCGGCCCATAAGGTACGATACGGCCATCAATCAATCGCACAAACTCTGGTTTCTCGCCACTGTCTGGAATCTTGGTCGCTGGCTGCTGGGCATCACTTTTTTTAGTATCCGGCTGTTGCTGGCTTGGCCCGACTCGTTGTGCTACTTGCCCGTAAGAGAGCGGGGTAGCGACAACGCGTGTCGCAAAGAGAAAGCAAAGAACCAGCCGTAGTGTGAGGGTACGCATGTAGTTTCTCGTTCTTTCTGGGGGTGTTGATGCAAGTTGTTAACTATCATGAGGACAACTCTGCATGGGGACTGTTTAGGATAATCATCGTTGGGACAGGAAATTGGGATACTGCTAAATTGAAGACATTTCCTACCCGCTAATCTCGCGCGACAGCATCAATGATAAAAATAACGTTACCGGCAAGAATCAATGCGTGTGCATGCTACAAAACAATAAAAGTTATTGCAATCATAAAATTGTAATGACTTTGAGACAGATTGGTTGAAGTTTTCGGAGAGCGAAGGATGAGATCGCACAGGAATGGTGGAAAAGTTGTGGAAAGGTTGTGGAAAATCGCCAAGCTGGCCTTCTTCATTAGCTGTTGGCGGCGGCAATTGCTCTTCTTCTATCGGCCTCTTGCGTAAACCATTGCAGCACGATGTCACGCACTTTTGCACCCTCGAAGCACCCGCGCACAGCATCAACCACCTCCGCGCTCGCCCGATTCTTTCTTTCGTAGAAGCCAACCCAATAGGGAACGTAACAAAGCCGCATGAACTCACCATGAATGCGAAGGTCGTCCATTTTAAAAAAGCCTCGCTGGTAAACTCCGCGCCGCACTTTTTCTTGCAGTAGTGCAAAAGCTTCTTGTTCGCTTAGTGCCACGGGGCTAACTTGCGTCGTCTCCACTTCCAGCCAATCCATCACATCAGGTGCTGCGTCAAACCCATACAAATCCAGTTCGCCCGTCACCGCATCAATGGCCAGCAGTTGCGTGGTAGATTTTCCCGCATTCTGCACAGCAACGCGAAAAAGGTAATAGGGAAGATAAAAGCCCGTATCGAGCAGAAAGTTACCAAGCGTCAGTCTGCGCCAGCGGCTCTGGAACAGTTTGATTACCTCATCACGCGTAGTTTTCGGCGGCAAACATTGGAGCTTCATCTCAAGCAAAATAAATCCACAAAGAAACTATCGTTACTATCAATACGCCCGCCAGCAGCAGATTCAAACGCCGCTGCGTAGCGGTTTCGACTTCGACAGGCGCGGCCAGAATACTTTGGCTTTCGACCTCACTCATTGAAATCGCTTCGCGCACGGTTTGGAACGTCAACCCCGCCACTTTCCTAGGCTCCGGCGCTGGCGTGAGCAAACTGACAACCATTAAAATCACCAGACACACAACAAACATCAGAATCGCAAAATGTAGAAAGTTCATCCCTACAAACCAGCCCAGAAATCCGCCCGGCAAATTTCCGGCATACACAGCTTCGAGAATGAAACGCAAGGCACCCAGGACAAAGCCCACCAACAAAGACGTAATCGCGCCTTGCCCGTTGATGCGCTTCCAGCAGATGCCCAGCAAAAATACTACCGCAATCGGCGGCGAAACATACGCCTGCACACTTTGCAGGTAAATCCACAGTTGTGAACTGATGCGGCTCATCATAGGAATCCAGGCCAAACTGAGTATGACCATCAGGATGGTGGCCATTCGTCCGACATTTACCAGTTGTTTTTCGGAGGCGTTCGGCTTGAGCTTCTTGTAAAAATCCATCGTAAAAATGGTCGAACTGGAATTGAACACGGCGCTCAGGCTTGACATCAGGGCTGCGAGCATCGCCGCAATCATTACCCCTTGCAATCCCGTCGGCATCAAACGAACCACGAGCAAAGGAAACGCGGAATTTGAATCAGCGGCCATTTCCTGTGGATAAAGCGCCCGCGCAATCATGCCCGGCACCACCAGCATAAACACCGGCAAAATTTTCAGAAATCCAGCCAGCACCGTGCCCCGTTTGGCATGCGCAATGTCTTTCGCCGAGAGCACCCGTTGGACGATGACTTGATCGGTACACCAATACCAAATCCCCAGCAGTGGCGCGCCGAAGAAGATTCCCGTCCACGGAAAATCTTTGTCGGTAGCAGGCTTCATCATGTGAAAAAACTCGGCGGGTAATTTGGCGTGTAAGCCTTCCCAGCCACCAACTTGCTCCAACCCAATAAACATCAGGACAAAGGCGCCTACGACCAAAATCACAGTTTGAATTACTTCGGTGTAGATCACAGCGGCAAGCCCTCCTGCCACCGTATAAATTCCCGTCGCCACCACCAGCGCCAACGAACTCGTTACCATATTCCAACCCAACACGGCTTTCAGCACAATCGCGCCGGCAAAAACGGCCACCGCAATTTTCGTGAAGATGTAGGCGATCAACGAAATGCTCGCCAGATACGTCCGACACGCGCTGTTATAACGCCGCTCCAAAAACTCCGGCATCGTGTACACATTCGAGCGCAGATAAAACGGCACGAACAGCCAGCCCAGCATCAACACGATCAGCGAAGCCAACCACTCAAAATGCCCGACGGCCATTCCCGAAGCTGCGCCTGAGCCAGCCAGTCCGATGAAATGTTCGCTGCCAATATTGGAAGAAAACAGCGACGCGCCAATCGCCCACCACGCAACATCGCGCCCGGCTAAGAAGTAATTGGTTGACGTGCGTTCTTTGCGCGAGAAATACCAGCCAATGGCAAAGATGACGAGGAAGTACAGCGCCAGCACCACGTAATCAATTGTGACCAGCCGCGCCGTGCCAGCTTGCAGCAAAAAAGTTGGGGACATAAGGAGTTGCTCGGTTTTCGTTTCCGTTGTTTGTCGGTGAAGTTACTGCTTGCCCACATTAAGAGGCCGTCATCATAGCGTTCGCCACCGCCGAACTGCAAACCACAAAGAACAAATGCCCAAGTTTCCGCTCGGCAGTCGCAGACAGGCAAATCCGCCCGTGTGATAATGCACGCTCCTCACGCTAAAGCTCTCTACATCAAGGAGGCACGTCCCTGGAACCTTCGCCACAAGAAGTGACCCAACTGCTCGCGGCTTGGGGTCAGGGAAATCAGGCGGCACTCGATAAACTGATGCCGCTGATTTACAACGAATTGCGCCAGATAGCTAAGCGGTATATGTCACGCTAAAATTCCGGCCATACCCTGCAAATGAGTGCGAGTGAAAAAATTCATGAAGGGTTCGTAGCAGCGGGTTTCCGGCATAATCAGAAAAGTCCAGAATGCGCCTTGACACCAAAGTCTTCGCAGATATACTTATGCCCGCTGCGGAGATATGGCCGAGTGGCTTAAGGCGGCGGTTTGCTAAACCGTTGTAGGGTGTAAAGCCTTACCGAAGGTTCGAATCCTTCTATCTCCGCCATCTTTGTGTCTACTCCAGCAATTCCCACTAGCAATTTTCCCCGTCGTTTCGTCTCGCGTTATACTGAACGGGTTATGAAACTATCAGAACTCGCACACCAAACGGGGACCACAATCGAAAGCGGCGACGCCAACCTGGAAATCACTGGCGCGGCAGGATTGTCGGAAGCTGATGCCGGGCAAGTCACCTTTCTTTCCAATCCGCGCTACACTGCACAAGTAAAAGACACACGCGCGGCGGCAATTTATCTCGCGCAAAATGCGCCGATAGAAAGAACAGACATTGCCGTGCTGCGGGCGAAAGATGCGTATCTGGCCTACACCCGAGCGCTGCGACTGTTCCATCCCGAACCAAAACTCGCGCCCTTTATTCATCCATCCGCCGTGATTGATCCGACCGCACAAATTGCTGCCGACGCCTACATTGGCGCGTGTGCCGTGATTGGTGCGCATTGCGTGATCGAAAGCCAAGTCACAATTCACTCGCATGTCACGCTCTATGACAAGGTACACATTGGCGCGCATTCGGTCATCCATTCCGGCGTGGCCTTGCGTGCCAAGGCACAGGTCGGACAACGCGTCATCATTCACAACAACGTTGTCGTCGGCTCCGATGGATTCGGCTTCGCCAAAGCCGAAGACCGCAGTTGGCTCAAGATTCCGCAAACCGGGTGTGTCGTAATCGAAGACGATGTCGAGATTGGCGCAGGTACGACGATTGACTGTGCTTCGGTCGGTGAAACCCGCATTAAGCGCGGCGTCAAAATTGACAACCTCGTGCAGATTGGTCATTCCTGCACGATTGACGAAGATTCGCTCATCTGCGCACAAGTCGGATTGGCAGGTAGTTCGTCCATCGGCAAGCGCGTTATTCTGGCCGGACAAGTCGGCATCGCAGGCCATTTGCATGTGGGTGACGATGTTGTACTGACAGCAAAAAGCGCGACCAGCCATGACGTACCGCCGGGCAAAATCATTTCCGGCATTCCCGGCTTCGATAACAAAGATTGGCTACGCTCGGTGGCGGCGTTTCGGCGCTTAGGCGAAATGGCACGGACAATTCGCCTGCTGGAAAAACGACTCGCCGATTTGGAGAAACCGAACCCCGGTGAGTGAAAGGCAAAAGGCAGCGTCAACCGTTTGCTTGACAGGGTTCGTGTGACCCAGTAGATTCGATTTTCTGACAATTAGCGCGTGGCGATTTCTGGCGACTTGCTCCACTGACAAAACTGCTAAAAGGCCTGTTGCCTCCGCGTGATTGACGTGCGAGGCTTTTTTTGAGCCATTAGCTGTTAGCTTTTCTGAATCAAAGCTTACAGCTAATGGCTAATAGCTTACAGCTTATGAATAACTTTCGTGATTTCCTGCAAGAAGATCGTGTCCGCGTCTTTGATGGCGCAATGGGAACGATGATTTATCACAAAGGCGTGTACATCAATCGTTGCTACGACGAATTGAATTTATCCAGCCCCGACCTCATCACTGAGATTCACCGCGAATATTTGAAGGCTGGGGCGGAGATCATCGAAACTAACACATTCGGGGCTTCTCGCCTCAAGCTCGCCCAGCAAGGACTTGATGAGCGCCTTGCCGAAATCAATTTCGTAGCGGCCCGGCTCGCCCGTAAAGCCATTGATTCCGCTGCGCGTCACGACGCGTTTGTTGCCGGAGCGATTTCCCCGCTCGGCGTGCGCATCGAACCTTACGGCCCGACTTCGGTTGACGAAGCGAGAGAGATGTTCCGTGAACAAGCCCAGGCCTTGCTGGAAGGCGGCATAGATTGCTTTGTGCTTGAAACCTTTCATGACCTGGCCGAAATCGAACAAGCCATTAAAGCCATCCGCGAACTTACCGGCACGCCGATCTTTGCCCAAATGACCGTTAACGATCACTTGCAAACCGCGTTTGGAACCCCGCTTGAGGTCATCACTACGCGGCTCGACAAATGGCTTGATCCGAATGGCGTAGACGTGTTGGGCTTGAATTGCTCCGTCGGGCCAAACGCCATTCTGGCGGCCATTGATAAGATTCGCCCGCTCACTACGCGCCGTCTTTCCGCGCAACCAAATGCGGGCAATCCGCGCGATGTGCAAGGCCGCCAAATGTACATGGCGTCACCGGAATATGTAGCGAAATTTGCGAAACGGCTGATCAATGCCGGAGCCAAATTCGTCGGCGGATGTTGTGGCACGACACCCGACCACATCAAGCTCATCGTAGACGCCGTGCGCGCGCTCAGTCCTGGTCGCCGCACTGTCAGCGCCATCACCATCGAAGAACAAAAAGTCCAGGTCGAACCTGTCCCGCTCGCTGAACGCTCAAAGCTCGCCTACAAAGTCGCCAACAATCAGTTCATCACCAGCGTCGAAATCGTCCCGCCCAAAGGCATTGATCCCGCGAAGATGTTGGAAGGCGTGCGCAAGCTGAAAGAAGCGGGCGTGGACGCCGTCAATGTTCCCGATGGTCCGCGCGCACAGACGCGAATGGGCGCGCTCGCTGTATCGCTCCTGATCGAACAACAAGTCGGCATCGAAGCCGTCACGCATTACTGTTGCCGGGATCGCAATTTGTTAGGGATGCAATCGGATTTGCTCGGTGCAGCCGCATTGGGCTTGCGCAATTTTCTATTGATTACCGGAGACCCGCCGAAGATGGGGCCGTACCCGGACGCGACCGCCGTGTTTGATATAGACGCGATTGGCTTGACGAATATGGTCAACCGCTTGAATCACGGCCTTGATCCCGGCGGCAACCCAATCGGGAAACCCACGGCATTTTTCATCGGTGTCGGCGTAAATCCTGGTGCAACAGATTTAGATCACGAAATCCGCCGCTTTGAATGGAAAGTCGAAGCCGGAGCCGAATACGCCATCACGCAACCTGTCTTCGATGTCGCGCAATTGAAGCATTTTCTCAAACGCATCGAACATTGCCGCATCCCGATTGTGCCAGGTATCTGGCCGCTGACCAGCTATCGCAACGCCGAATTTCTGAACAACGAAGTCCCCGGCGTTGATGTGCCGCCGGAAATTTTAGAGCGCATGCGCAAATGCGAAGATGGCGCAGCAGCTTTAGCCGAAGGCGTCAAAATTGCACAGGAAATGTTGGCCGAAGTACGCCCCTTTGTGCAAGGCGTGCAAGTCTCTGCGCCGTTCGGCAAGATTCCACACGCCCTGGAAGTGTTTGAGGTGTTGAAGTAGTAAGATCAAAACTCAGGCAATAATCACGTCCCGATAAATTTCCCCGAGCGTGAGCGCGCAATCCACTGAAGACAAGTTGATCTCCGCCTCGCTCCCGATAAAATCGCGGCGCAACCACGCCCCATCGCCTTGCTTGACGTACTGCGTGATGTGATAGCGGTCTTGTTCGATCAGCAAATATTCCTGAAAACTTTCGATGGATTGATAGGCGAGAAATTTCCCTTCGCGGTCATATTTCTCCGTGCTGGTGGAAAGGACTTCCACCAACAAAATCGGATTAACGATCATTTCGATGCCTTGCAATTCTTCCACGAGTAACTCGCCGCAGGCGACACTCGCATTGGGAAAGCGAAAGGGCGGAGCAGCCGGCACTTTAATCGCCACATCGCCGTTGAAGGCGCGACACGCCGAGCCCGTCAATTTACTTTGCAACGCCGCAGCAACATTCAGGGCAATCGAACCGTGCGCGATCTTCCCACCCGCCATCGCCACAAGCTCCCCATCCAAATACTCGTACCGCTCATCCGAGTTTTTCAGGATCGTCACGTATTCTTCTATTGAGTAACGAGTTTCTTGTTTCGGTAAGGCAGACATAGCGCGCTCCTAAAATCAGCTTCCTGCGGGCGGGGTGATTATAACTTCATCCATACCCAATAGGCCATCAGGCAAGTGATGATAATCGTGCAAAGCCACAGTGCGAGGGTCACCAACTTGGATGACCGTAATTCTTTCGGGATGAAGCGATGATGCAAGACCAGCGTACCAATGCCGATGATAGGTAACATCAATGATTGCGCGATCCCGCCAGCCAATACCATCTGCACAGGCGTTTTGAAAAAGAAGAATAAACAGACAGGAACAATTAAAGCGCCGATGACATAGCCATTACGAAACTTCACGCGCGTGGTGTAATCATCTCCGCGAAAGGCCCCGGTCAACCGCACCATATCGGCAAACACACGCGAGTTAGCTGCCGTCGCGGCAAAGATGGTACCGTAGAGGGTCACAATCGCCCCGGCATAAAAGATCCATTTCGCCCACCCACCAAACGTTTGTGTATAGATGTTCGATAGCACGGAAATCATTTCGGTTTCTTTGTTGCCCGGCACTAATCCCATGCCGTGCAACACACCTGCCCCCAGCAAAAAGAAGGCAATCGTGGCAATCGTGTAAATCAACATCGAAGCCAAAATATCCACATGCATGACTTTTACCCAACCACGCGCGCGCGTGGTCCAAGCCACCGAACTATCATATTTTCCGGCAAATCGGGCATAGCCTTTTTCGACGCACCAGTACGGATACATAAACAGTTCCGAGGCACCGACACCGACGATGCCAAACACAGCAACCGCCGGTGAGAGACCTTCTGCTGGCAGTTTAAATTTCAAGCCTTCAGCAGCGGCTGACCACGAAAAATATTGCGGCATTTGCGTCAGCAAAACAGCGGACAAAAACGTTAGCGCGGTGAACACCGCAACTTTGACAACGGCAATCCCTTCGATCCTGTCATAGCCGCCTCCCAGTAGTAAAAACAAAGTGAGCGCCAGCAAAACCACTACCCAAATCGGCACCGAAATCGCAGGCACGAGCAAATTCATGACCTGCGCCACGCCCCCGAACATCGCGCCGATTTGCAGCAGCGTAATCATCGTCATCACGAACCACGCAATGACAATCCAATTGAGCTTGAAGCGCGGCCCCGGGACACGATTTAGCCCCGCCAAGCCCGTTTCACCGCTCGCAATTGTGAAGCGACCCAGTTCAGCTTGAATCACTGGCTTAATGAAACAACTCAACAAAATGATCCATAAACCAACATAGCCAATTTGCGCCCCTAGATTCGTGGTGGCAATTAATTCGCCTGAGCCAACAATAGACGCGGCGAGAATCATTCCTGGTCCAATGCGCTTGAGCGCGCCAGAGAAATTTGCGGGTGGTTGTTCGATGTCTTCGGGAAGTATTTGATAGGGGTCTTTCATAGTCAAAATAAAAGGCTTCAGATGAAATCAAAAGGCAAAAGGCAAATCTCAAACAGTCGCAACTAGCGGCAAAGAGCTATTCGGAAACAAAGCCTTTTCTGAATTTCTTAGATCAAGCGCCGCCCTTTTGATTTTTGCCCTTTGCCTTTTGCCTTTTGATTTTGCGTGTAGCCACTTTTGCTTTCTTCAAAAAATAATAAGGTATCCCGCACGTGCTCGCGCCAGTAGTCCCAATTATGTTCACCGACAAACTCGAAGTATTGATGCGGAATGTTGAGTGCAGTCAATTCTGTGTGAAGTTGACGATTCGCTTCTACCAGCAAATCGTCTTTTCCGCAATCAAATCGCAGCGCGGGCAAAGATTCTTTGTGCTGCTGAAGCCAATAAATAATGCTCAATTCGTCTTCGCTATTATGAGCGGTGTAGCGGTCTAACGGCTCCTCGACAAATAGCTGCAATTGCGAATAATGCGTGATGGCCGAATGCGCGGAGATGCCCGCAAAGCGCGCGGCATACTTTGCGCCCAATCGCAACGCACCAAACCCGCCCATCGAAAGCCCGCCCATGAACAACAACGATTGTGCGCTCAGGGCAGGAATGTTTTCTGTTACGCAACCGATCACATCTTCCATAATCCAGCGGTCATAATCTCCCACCTCGTGCTTCACATAGCCGCTGCCGTCGCCCCATAATCCATCCGAAGGCATCGCAATCACCATCGGGCGAATTTGGTTTTCTTCGATCATTTGCATGGCGATCCGATGCGCGCCACCCATCATCGCCCACGACCAATGGCTGCCGTAGACGCCGTGCAACAACAGTACGAGCGGAAGATTTTGCGCTGCTTCAATATTGGGTGGAATGAACAATGAAACGTCACCCCGCGCTTTGAGCGCAGGGCTTTTGAACGTCAGAAACCGCAAATGATCGTGCTCGAATTGCGGTTCAGAAAGTCGCGTAGTGCGATAAGGCATAAAGACATTCGCTATTAACTGTGCGGCTGCGTAGCCGGAAAAAATCGCTTCAGTAATAAATGTGTGGGCCAGTAAACCAGGGTCGGCAATACTGTTAACATCAGGCCAAACCACACAAGCTGCGGCATCCACACTTGCGGCTTGTCATCACTCAAGCCATACACATAATTCACATTCACCGGTATGTTGGGATTGCTCATTGGTGCAGGTGGCGCGGGCAAGAGGAAATAGGCAATCAACATCAAGCCCCACGCCAGTACTGTCCAAACTTTCAGGGCGCGTTTGTCATAACCCAATTTCCAAACCAGCCACACCAAGACAAACGGCAGCCAGAAATGAAAGAACGATAGCCCGCGCATGAACAACGACAGCTTGGGGCTGAACATATAGGCGGTCATACCAATGGGCGCTTTGCCAATGATGCTGCCAAAAAAATCTACAACCCACACCGCTTGCGGAATCAAAATGCCGACCGCCGACGCAGAAGCCAGCAAGGGGCTTTCTAGCCACATCGCCACCACAGTAAGCAATAAAGCCGTGTCGCAAAAATACAAGAAATTCGTCGGGCCGTAGGCGTACCAATAATACGGCACGAGCACAGCCACGAATGCGGTGTACAAAAGTTTGGCAACTAACGGGATTCGATTTTGTGTAGCTTTCATTTTGATTCTCTCCTGAAAATAGATTTACGAGAACAATGAGAGCCTAACGTAATAGATAAAACCGCGGGGCTACGACGATGACAGTTTTTGGATTGTCACAAAATTTGGCTAGCGAGCAGCCGGATCGAAGAGGAGCGGGAAAAACTGCCCGCCCATTTTCTCACCTGCCGAAACCACCGGCACGCCATCAAGCAACGGTTCGTCCGAAGCGGAACATACTCCATCCCGAAACACATTGATGACCGTGGCGCGGCGTTGGCGCTCCGTCAAATTAGCGTGCGAGCCGTGAATCATACGCGGATGATGAAACGAGCATTGCCCTTTTGCCAATTCGATAGCGACAGGCTGGAATGCCGCTTTTTGCTCTACGCTCAAGACGGTTTGAATCGCCTCCATATCGCCCGCCAAGCCGGTAATCGGCAAATCCGGCCAGCGATGTGAGCCAGGGATATATTGCAAACAGCCGTTGTCTTGACTCGCATCGTCCAGTCCAATCCAACAGGTCAAATGCGCCAGTGGTTGCGTGCGCGTCCAGTACGAATAATCCTGATGCCACGCCACTACGCCGCCGTGTTGCGCCGGTTTGCAAAATAATTGATCGTGCCAGAAGCGCACCGCGCCACCCAGCAGTTGCGAGGCAGCCATCACAAATTGCGGATGCCAGAGAACATCGTGAAAGCCTGGCGTGATACGCCACGCACCGAGCGCGTGGAACAACACTTTCGTCGGGTCTACCGATTCGTTCGCGTGAAATTCATAAAACAGATGATGGCGTGGATGCTGTGGCTCAGCCAGTTCACTCAATTCCCGGCGCAGCGTTTCCACCTGCGTGTCGTTGAGAATTTGTACGCCAGCGAGATACCCATACGCTTGAAAGAATTCGATCTGCTCATCGCGCAGGCGATATTGCTCCCATTCTTCTCTGGTTTGTGGAGTAGTAAAAAAATCGCTGATCGGCGTGTGATAGTGCGATAAATCTTCGTGCATAGCAGCTTCAATGAATCCGGGTCGCCAGGATCAGTCCGGTTGACCAGTTGAGTTTAGTAAGCCGCAAATCGGAGCGTAGTTCCAGTGTCGCAATCAGGTGTGCGACTTTCGGCGGGTGCTCTTCCGGCCAATTAGCTTGCGGCAACAAATCATCAATCACATATAAGCCCCCAGGTTTGAGCAAGGATAAGGTTTCTTCGAGCAACCAAAACTTCCCCGGCCAAGTGTCGGCAAAAATAAGATCGAAGCTTTGCGATTGCGCCAGCAATAATTTAATAAATGCCCCGCCCTCCATCGTGGCAAACGTCACCCGTGAATCATGCGCTAGATATTTTTTGGCCACGGCTACGAGCGATTCATTCTGATCTACGGTGTCTAGCATTGCTTGCCTATCCATTCCATCCAGCATCCACGCCGTAGCCAATCCCGTGCCCGTGCCCAATTCCAGCAACTTTCCCGCCAGCTTAGTTGCCGCCAGCGTGCGCAACAACGATCCCGTCAACTCATCCGAAGCCATCGTGAATCCCATTGCCCGCGTAGCGGCGATCATTGATTGAAGGATGGTTGGCGGATTCAGATTGAGCGTGTCGTTCATTCCCTGCCCCGCTCAAAGCCATAATCGCGCTCGACTTTGCAGATGCGCGTCATGAACGATTGATACCAAATTTCGTAGCCTTTTTGCTGCGCCAGCTTGTGCTCAGCCTGTTGATGCCAATTGCGAATAGCTGCGGGACTTTCCCAATACGAAATGGTAATGCCCAAACCATCCCGCGCTGATTCAAGGCCCAGAAACCCCGGCATCGTTTGCGCCAGCGCTTCCATCTGGTCGGCCATTGCGCCATAGCCATTGTCGCCTTCGGTGCGAAGGTTCGTGAAGATTACCGCGTAGTAAGGAGGTGCGGGGGTGTTTGCAATTTCTGACATACGTGATTTTGAAAACTTATTGTTGTCCTGTCTTCCAGCGCTGGTAAACTCCATAGCCAATAATTCCTACCCCAAGAATCATCCCGCCAACAAAAATCCGTGCGTTAGCCGCAGGGATAGTAAGCCACACATAGAAAAAAACGCCCAAACACACGACGCCGGTTATTATAGTTGAAATCCATCGCCTTTTTTCCATGGCTTCAAGTTGCCCTTGCGCTGCCAACTGCTGGCGCAGGCGTTTTCTGAACCACGACATCGTCCATAACCAAGCGACCGTAATCACCGCCCAAAGCAGGATTTCTTTGGTAGATAAATTATCCATGTAAACTACATCTGGCCAAGGGCGTATAAATCGCGCCTGCCTGATGCAATTGGCTTTGCATCACGACCAGCTCATGAACCTGGAACGAGAGTTCCGGCAATGGATACGCCAGTAGCCTGGCCGCGACAGCAGGAATATTTTCCAGCGATTTGACGCGCCCTAACGTTAGGTGCGGATTAAAAGCACGCGCTTCTTTCTCAAAGCCCAAGGTATGCAGGTGATGATCTAGCCTGCGGTGAATCGCCCGTAACTCAGCTATTCCTGCGGCTAAGCCAACCCACAACACGCGGGGCTGTTGCAAGTTCGGAAACCCGCCGGTGTTCTTGATACTTACCGCAAACGGCTGCACGCCGTGCTTAGCGTCAACACAGGCTTGCGTGATGGCGGGCAATTGCTGCGCTTCGACTGCGCCCAGAAATTTCAGCGTCAAATGCAGGCTCTCTAATCGCGTCCAACTGACAGCGGCCCGCACTTGTCGCAATTCAGTTTGCAGAGCGGCGAGAGCGGTTTTGATATTGTCGGGCAATTCAATGGCGATGAAGACTCTCATGGTTCAGGCGTAGCTCTCAGTAACTTTACAAACAAGCCGTCGTCTTCCGCTTTTTCTTGTCCGCTTGCGTCAAGGCATTTTCTGTCAGTTGATACGTTGTCGTTTCAATGTTCAGGCTATTATCGCTTTCGTCCATCCGACAACGCTCGACTTCCAGCTTGCCGTCGTTAATTCTGGCTCTGAGGATACCGCCGTTCGTTTTGTCGCCCCCGTCCACTTCCGCCACGCGCTGCAATTTGCCTTCCTTGATGGCATACACAAACGCTTTAGAAAAAGCGCTGCCACCGACCGTATAAGTCAAACTAACAACCGCTTCGTGAATTCCATCGCCGTCTAAATCGCCATACGTCACTTGCACCGTGTCATCGCTACCGCGCACTACCGTCTCGCCCACTCGATAACTCATTTTTTTGAAGTTGACGGTATGAATATCCGTGATTGGGGACGGGGACGGGCTGGGCGAAGGAGACGGCGAGGGGCTGGGCAAAAGCGTGGGCGATGGCGACGGGCGATTAGCTGCCGCCAGTTTCCCATCATCGGATTCGTGAGTCCTCAGCAGCAAGTACAACACGACGATGCCCAAAATCACGACCGCAATCGTAGAGATGAATAGAATATTGCTGGTTTTATGACTTCGTAAGATTTGCTCGGGGTCAATTACCTTGTTTCCGCATTTCAAACAAAAGGTAGAGGCATCAGGAATCTCAGTTCCGCATTTCGGACAATACATAGGGTTTCAGGTAGTGTGAATTTAATTCTCTGCCGTAAAGCTTTTTTCTTTTCGTGCCACGCCCGTGCGACGCGCCGCCTCTTCTACTGCCGCTGCAACTAATCCGACCACGCGCCGATTGAAAACCGAGGGAATGATGTAATCCGGCTGCAATTCCGCCTCGCTGATCGTCGAAGCAATCGCGTAAGCAGCCGCTAGTTTCATTTCTTCGTTCACGTCGGTGGCGCGGCAATCCAAAGCGCCGCGAAAGATGCCCGGAAAGCATAACACGTTGTTGATCTGATTCGGATAGTCAGAGCGTCCGGTCGCTACAACTTTGGCATAGAGCGCCGCATCTTCTGGCATAATTTCCGGCATCGGATTCGCCAACGCAAACACAATCGCATCGCGGTTCATTTTCTGCACGTCTTCGACCGACAAAATATTGGGCGCAGAAACACCAATGAACACATCGGCACCAGCAATCACATCACTCAGCTTGCCCTGCAAATTATCCGGGTTCGTATTGTCAGCATACCATTGCAAGGCGTTATTCATCCCTTCCGTACGCCCACGATAAACCGCACCGTAAAGGTCACAGCCAACGATATTGCGCACGTCGGCTTGCAGTAACATCCGCGTGCAAGCCGTCCCCGCCGCACCTGTGCCGGAGACGACAACTTTAATTTCCTCCATCTTCTTGCCGACAACTTTAAGCGCGTTGATGAGCGCAGCGAGAACGACTACTGCAGTACCGTGCTGATCGTCGTGAAAAACCGGAATCTCCAACTCGTGCTTCAAGCGCGCTTCGACTTCAAAACAACGCGGCGCAGAAATGTCTTCGAGGTTGATGCCGCCGAAGCCGGGCGCAATCGCTTTGACCGTGCGCACGATTTCATCCACGTCTTTGGTATCGAGGCAAATCGGAAAGGCATCAATCCCCGCGAATTCTTTGAAGAGCATCGCCTTGCCTTCCATCACGGGCATCGCCGCCGCCGGGCCAATATCACCGAGTCCCAGCACTGCCGTACCATCCGTCACAACAGCAATCGTGTTGCGCTTGATCGTGAGGCTGAAAACTTTGCTGGGGTCTTCGGCAATCGCCATGCAAACGCGCGCCACACCTGGCGTATACGCCCGCGAAAGATCGGTTCGCGTTTGAATCGCAATCTTGCTTTTGATTTCGATCTTGCCACCGATATGTAGCAGGAACGTGCGATCCGACATGTTGATGAACGTCACATCGGGCAGCGCCTCGACCGCTGCGACAATCGTCTTCGCCGTCGCATCATTGCCCGCCGCCACCGTGATGTCGCGCACAAGCTGATTGTTGCCAACTTCGACAATATCAATGGCACCAATATTGCCGCCCGCCTGCCCAATCGCAGATGTCACCTGCCCAAGCACACCGGGTTTATTCGCTAATTTCAAACGGAGGGTGATCGCGTAACCTTCGCTGGGTTGATAGTACATAAGAGTTCTTCAAAAGCCATTTTTACCGCAAGAGTAGCGGCAGTAACTTTTCTTTTACTTCGTCAAGGAAATGCCGCAGGTAGGTATTTTCGCCGCGTGTACGGAGAATGTCTAATCCAACTTCCGCCCAACATCTATGTTCTCGCGCAAAATCAATTTCCAGTTCGTCAATGATTCGCTTCGGATCACGCGCAGGATCAGACGTGTTGGAAGAGTAGCGCAGGCGGTGTGCTTCTTCGCAAGGATCAAAATTCAGCCGTTGCCGAATGCGTTCAAGGCGTTGGCCTTCCTGTTCGCTGTCGCAAAAAAAACCATTCAGAATCCAAGCTTCGCGTTTTGGATACTGCGCCGCCATCGCAACCACCAATTTGCCTTCTACTTCTGCCACAGCCTGTTGCATTCCGTCTTTACGGTCGTGCTGACTGTCGAGGTCACGCGATAGAACAAGGGCTAAGATTTCGCGCTGTGGCTTCAGCTTCAAGGCTAATCGAATGGCCTTGCGCGTAATCGCGGCGTCCACTCCTTGCGGATTGCCATCTACATGTCCACGATAACGCGGAAGTTTGTAGTTTTGGTATAAAGTGTGAATCGAAGTCCAACGCGTGCAGAGAGAACCGCTCTCAAAGCCAGCCCACGCACGAACATGCGGCAGAATCGTTTCATCCAACCAGTCGGGGCTTTTTTCATGTTCTACCAAAACACGATCCGCCAATGCACAAACCATCCGAGCATCCGCTTCGTTTTCGGCCACGACGATGAATTCAGGCATTGGCTAACTCCGCTGGTGTGTTTTCCAAAACCCATGATTCACCTTCAGCATCCCACAGTTCGCCTGTTGTCAAAACATCTAGCGCACGTTTTGCATCGGGATGATCGCTCAAACGTTTGGTGTGACTGATGCCTTCTTTGTCGGTTGCCATCACCCAAATATCTTTAGCGTCAAGTGCATCAACAATGTAAGGCGAGTGGCTAGTCACAATGATTTGACGATCATATTTTTTGGCGAAGTCCTTGAGTATTTGCATTAATTGCCGTTGTGCAAGCGGGTGCAATCCCTGCTCGACATCATCAAGCAAGAAAATGCCAGCATCAGATGTATGCAGAAGCGTAAGCAATGCAAGCACAACCAACGTCCCTTCGCTAATCATACTTGCTGGCATGCCACCCCCACTTTGGGTGTCAAAGATAAGCTCCTGTGCGATTACCTGCCGATCTTCGTCGTATGCAATATTATTTCCATTAGCTGAGATCGTTCGCTTCTCTTTAATTAGTTTGGGGATAGGATGCACGCGGATGCGCTTAACCCATCGGACAATCTTTTCCAGATCATCCTCAATCCGTTTATGTATCTCTTCCTGATAGCTTTTCAGATAGCTGATGACAGATGCTAGTCCGCTTCCGTCAATGCCGATGGTGGGTGGAATGTCTAGAGTGTAAGAGGGAGATGAAATATTTTGAGCAACCGCTTTAAAGTAAATGACCCGCCCGAATAATTTAGATACCTGTTTGAGATTGTGTTGTTTTTCTGGCAGCTCCCAAATATTTGCGCCAGAGATTTCAATACCCGCAGAATCAGACAAAAACAATACAGAAATGCCCAGATTATTTTTATCCTGTCCTTTGCGTACGAATTGATGAACCCTATCCCATATCTCCGAGTTAAGATTATCACTTTGCTGCACAAGATTGCTTAACGTGTAAACTGCCTGAAGCACAGAGGTCTTCCCACATCCATTCGGCCCCACAAACGCGGTCACGCGCCCCGGTTCGATGACCGTATGCGCGTGACTTTTGAAATTCGTGAGTTCGATTTTAGTAATCATCGCCCTCTCCGTCCGTTTTATTGGCCTTTCGCCGTCTGATTCACTTTTAGCTTGGCGGCAAATTTCTGCCGAAACTTTTTGATTTTCGGGGCAATCACGTAGCTGCAATAGCCTTGATTCGGATTATTGACGTAATACTCCTGATGATAGGCTTCGGCAGAATAGAATTCCGTAAACTTTGCCACTTCCGTCACGATGGGGTCTTTGTAGACTTTCGCGGCGGTCAACTCCGCGATGAACTGTTCGGCGACGGCTTTCTGCTCCGGCGAGTGATAGTAAATCGCCGAGCGGTATTGCGGGCCAATGTCATTCCCCTGACGATTCAAGGTGGTCGGGTCGTGCAGGGTGAAGAGCACTTCGAGAATTTCTTTGAAGGAAATGACGCCGGGGTCAAAGGTGAGTTGGACGACTTCGGCGTGCCCCGTAGTTTTGGCGCTCACCTGTTCGTAGGTTGGATTTTTGACGTGTCCGCCGGAATAGCCGGAGACGGCTTTCTGGACGCCGACCAATTCATCAAATGGCGCTTCGATGCACCAGAAGCAACCGCCCCCAACCGTCGCAATTTCTTTGTTCATCTTTTTCTTCTCCTTTTTGTCCTGCTTGGTGGTATTGGCAAGTACGCTACCGGCGACCAGCGCGAGTAACGTGACAAGGGTAATCAATTTTTTCATAGTCAGTCCTCAGAAAATGTGTAACAAACTTTCCAGTTTGCTGCGGTCTTGATGACGGTTCTCTTTTCAGTCACCAGCAAACTGGAAAGTTTGCTGTAAAGCGAAAGAACCGACAGTATAACGCAAAAAGCCAGCGGGATATTCCACCCGCAACGCTACTTCCGCTCTATCACATAAACGTAATGCTGATAGCCGCGCCAGAAAACCTCTTTCTCAATCTGTAACCCATTGCGCTCTGCCACGCGACGCGACGGCAGGTTTTCCGGGCGAATCATCGAAATAATGCGCCGCGCATTGAGTTTATCGAAAGCATAGTTCATACAAGCCCGCGCGGCTTCGGTCGCAAATCCCTGCCCCCAGTATTTTGGCTTGAACTGATAGCCGATCTCTAATTCGTCCACACCGTCTACGTCCTGCCAAACTGGTCCGCAACCACCAATAAACTTATTTTCGCTTTGCAAAATCACGCCCCACAAGCCGTGTCCGTATTGCTCGTAGCGTTTTTGATTGCGCTCCATCAACGCTAACAATTCGTCACGATCTAAGGTCTTTGGATACCACCGCATCGCTGCCGGGTCAGCCCAAATGGTCAGCAAATCATCCACATCGGCGGGCACCATCTCCCGTAACCAAAGACGATCTGTTGCTAAAATGATCTTGTTCATTTGGGCAAAACGTACCACGAATAAGAATCCGGCAAAAGCTATACGCCCCATTCGCAAACATTGCGTTTGAAAATCGCCGCGAACTTCGGTAGCTTCAATCCCGTACAGAAATTGTTCGCAGGTCAAAAGCCCTGCTTTTCAGAAGAGGAAGTGATTATGCCGACCTTAGATCAACTATTCGATGCCGCCCGCCGCAAAACCCAGGAACTCGACGAAAAATTCAAATTGAAAGATAAACTGGACGAAGGAATCAAAACGGCCTCCGATGCCGCCCGCAAAGGCGTTGGCGTCGTTAGCGATGCAGTGAACACAGCCCGCGAGCAGGCGAATAAAGTAGATGAGCAATTCGGCGTGAGTGAAAAGTTCAAAGCCACGACCGAGCAGGCGGGCGAAGCCGTTCGCTCCAGCGCACAAGCCGCGCAATCCGTCGCCAGCGATGTTGCCAAGAATGCGGAAGAGACAGCCAAAGACGTATTCGGCAGCGCCGCCGGGTATTATAAGCGCGCCGGGCAAGCCTACAATTTCAGTGCCAGCAGCGCACGCGTCGCTGAAGCCGCGCTTTCCGGCTTTGATAAAGCGCGCGTCTGGGTCAAAGAAAATCCGGGCAAGACGGCAGTCGTCACGCTTTCGATGATTGCGGGCATCCGCGCTGGCGCGGCCTTTCCGACGCTTGGCGCGACGATTCTCGGCGCTGGCGCGATCAACGACTTGTTTTTCAATAGCGCGCTGCCGGTGTATGGCTTGCGGCAATTGACCGAAAAATATAGCGACTACATCAAAGACCAGGAAGCTAAATTAGCCAAAGGCGAGATTGACGAAGCTGAACGTGCCAGCATCGAATTTCAGCGCAACATGACCAAGTATGTTGGCGCGCCGTTGCTGGGAGCTTTCAGCGTGGCTGCTGGTGCTACTTTGATTGGCGCTGCGTTTTCCGGTGCAACGGTCACCAGCCTGCCGCTCAGCTTGATCTTAGGTGCCAACCCCTTGCTAAATGGCATCTGGTTCTTTGCCAACGGCATGATTTGCATCAGCGAAGGCTACAAATTCTTTATGATTGCACTGGCCGATCAAGACGAAGTGCAAACGGTCGTGCGTGAAATCAAAGGTTTACTGCCCGCGTAAATTGCTCTGGCTAACGAGTCGCACGAGCCGGAAGGGCGGCTTGAGATGAGGTGGAATGCATTGCCTGCGCCTGTTGATAAACCCGCATTGTCCGCTCCGCAATGCTGGCCCAGGACAATTCGGTTTGTGATTTCCTGAGCGCAGAAACACTCATTTCTTTTTTCAACTGCTGATTTTGTAGCAATGACACAACCGCATCAGCCAGTGCCTGTGCATCACAAGGCGGCACAAGTAACCCAGTTTTGCCATGTTCGACCATTTCGGGAATGCCGCCTACAGTTGTTGCCACCACGGGCTTGCCAAGCGCATTGGCAATCGCTAGCACGCCGCTTTGCGAGGCTTCGATGTAGGGGCAGACAACGATGCTCGCTTCCTGAAAAAGCCGCGCGACCATCTCATCCGCAATGCGATAGTTATGCACCTCAAAGCGGTCGCGGTTGACCATCATCCGTTCGTACTTCCCAAAATCATCCCCGCGTCCGGCAATGACGATGCGCGCGTTCGGGAGACGAGCAGTAATCAGCGGCTCCGCTTCAATCAGATATTGCAGCCCCTTGTAATCCCAGATGCGCCCGAAAAACAGGATCGTATTTTCCTTTTCCATAACCTGCTTATCCGCCCAGCGCAGGTAAAAATCATAGGTGCCGTGCGGGATAACGTGAATCTTGTTCTGGGCGACGCCGCGCTCTGCGATCAACTGCTGTTTCACCGCTTCTGCATGGACGATCACTTGCGTCGCGCACTTCCACTCCAGGCTGTGCCCGATGCTGGAGCTTTCACGATCTCCAGGATGAATTTGTGCATCATGTACGGTTGTGACCAGTGGGCGACGGCGCAATAAGGGCAGGGCAAAATCCATCCACTCAAACCCGATTACCTGATGGACAACTTGCGGTTTGATAACAGCGATCTCCCGCAAAATTTTCATCACCGTCCAAACGTTCAGCGGATAGCGAATGCGCCACGCCTGAAATTGCCACAGCTTCACCGTAGCGCCGAGCGATTGCAGGTGGTCAGTAGAAGCCGTATCGGGCAGCATCAGTGTCACATCACAATGCTCCGCCAGCGCATTCGCCAGCGAAACGGAATATGCATGGAGATGAAAATCCAACAAAACAATGCGCATGAAAATCATCCTTCTTTGATTTGCGGTGAAGGTGAGAAAATCCGCTTCTCCGCCAATTCCTGTTTGCGCTTCCAGGCGCGTCGCACGCGCTGCACCGGAAGCAGCAGCCGTTCGGGCAGCGCTTCCCGCATCCTTTGCCGCAAGGCTTCGCTTCCTTGCTCATAAGCCAGCCACAAAGTAGCGCGCAGTCGCTTGGGTGCGACGCGAATCAGTAGCGTCTCGCGCGTGGTGTCGGCCCAGTCAAATTTGTAGCTTTCGGTGCCGCGCAAAAAGTCATACACTTCGACGCCGCGCTCCACCGCACTTTTGATTGATAACCCTAATAACACCAATCCCACGCTTGCCCCACGCCACGCCTGATCATACCCGGAGTTGTAGAAATAATACTGACGACCATGTTGCAAACCATAAATCGAAGCGCGGCATTTGCCCTCAATCCACAATTCATCAAAGCGCAAGAATCCCGCTTCGGCAAAACGCACAACCAGATCACGATGAAAGGATGTTAGCCGTTCATGTCCGGTCATCTCAGAACCGCCGACCTCAGCCCAACGCGATTCGTGCAACTGCAAAAAACGCTCAAAGGCGACCAGCGCCTCTTCTGGCTGAGTGACAACCCGATGGGCAAAGCCTTCACGCGCACTCAATTTCCGAAACCGGCGTTTGAAGTTATCGGCACGGCGACTGCGCCGCAGGATTTCAGGCCAAGAACCATTCAATTCCAGTTGCGGGCAAATGTACCGCGAAATCCGGCGGTAAAGAAAACCACGTTCCGGGCTGAATCGAGTTGTCAGTTGTGCCAGCAGCAATGAATCCGTCGCCATTCCGTCGAGCTTCAGCCCCCCCAACATTGCGGCGCTGGCCAGTTCATTCAGGATCGCTGTGGCACTTGCTTCCTGCCTGTTTGGCGAGGCTAACATATCCAGATAATCAGCCCCACCGAATCCATCGCCAAGCAAGGAAAGTTGTTTTACTGTTCCCCCTGCCATTCGCCGCTTTTCAAGTACGAGCGCCAACAAACCGATTAATATTTTGCCCTCACGCACACAGATCAAATAGGGTGTTTTCTCCCTCCCAAACCATTTGTGCCAGGTTGCCGCCCATTCCCACGACAGAAAGGGCGAGGCGTCGGCAACGTGAAAGAGGCTTTTCCATTCCGCGCGCAAGGCTTCCATCGCCTCGACACCTTGTAGGACTTCGACTCTCAACTGATTCATCTGGCACTCTCCTTTCCATTCGCTTGAGTACCGAACCGATAAACCCCATACCAGTGGTTTGAGCCGATTTCGACGAAGCCGAATTGTGGGATCAAAGCGCGCCACTGCGAATTGCAATAGAGGATGAATGCTTCGCGCGGCTGCGCCAACAGGGATTGATGAATATTGGTGAGTACTTGTTTCATCACGACCTCATCGAATGGGTTATAAAAATAGAACACCGTCTTCTCTGGGGGAATCTGATACAGCGTGGCATCCAGATAACACAACTCAAAGTTATGACACTGTTGCCGCCCGCTGCGATAATTGTGGAGGTTCTCCTGTGCGACTTCGAGCAGTTCGTGGGCAAACTCAATGCCAATGATCTTGCGAAACGGATAATCTGAAGCCATCAGCAGCACCCGCCCTTTTCCTGAGCCAAAATCAACAAAGATGAAATCTTCAAACCTGACAACCAGGTGCTTCATCAGAGTGGCAAAAGCGTCAGGTTTGGTTTGCTCATAATGCACGCCATGCGCCACGTTATGGCTGGCAATTGTTAGTTCCTTAAGTTCAATAATGCCGCGCGTGTCAACGCCAAATTTCTTGTCGAATTCATAATCCCTGTGCCGCGCCTGCCAGCGCGAGGGCAACAGCCAGTTGACTATCGGATTCCCGATTTTCCACGATACGAGTTCCAGCGTTCCGCCCAGCCCTCTGCGCTGAAAAGATTGCTTGATTTTTATTAACAGACTTCTTATGTGGACTGCCGTTATTGACGCCTCTGATTGTTGCAAGCGCATCTAAATAATACTTCTCCGTTCTTCGGTCGTTACGGGTATGGAGCATTGTCAATGAGGCGATGATAAATCGGGAGTTTAGGCGACATGCTCCTTTCATTAAAAATCATTCCCCCAGCGGCGTTTTATCTGCCGCGCCGTTTTCAGCAAACGAAACTTCCACGCGTGCAGCGCGCGCCCCAACAAGCCGCAGCGAAAAATATAACCATGCGATTGTGTGCGTGCAGCCTTTGACCAATGGCTTTTCCATTCTGATTGTGGCGACATGAAATCGTATTCACACAACCCGCGTGTCAGCACATCACGCAAGACTTCATGAACAAGTAATTGGCCAGGAGAATAGGCACTGAAACTTTCGTCGTAGGTCGGTTTGAGCAGATAGCAACGCTGCTTATCCAGGACGCAGTATTGCATCGCTATCGCCTTACCATCGCATTCCAGGAGGTAAAGAGCAAAGCCGCCAGATTGCGCGGTAGCTTGCGCCACGCCATCATAAAATTGGCGCACGTTAGCATCACACGCGATGGCCGTGCCTTGTTGACCTTTCCATCCAGCGCGTTCGAGCGCGTAGAACCGTTCGAGGTCTTCCGGGGCCGCTTTGTCAAGGCTGAAAAAGCGTAAGGGGCCGCGCTCTTCCAGCCTGCGCCGTTTGCGTCGGAGAGATGAAAGAGATTTGGGGCTAACTGCCGCAAGAGTGATTGCCTCGCGCTGGGGGAGAGAGCGGCCTGTTACATCCAGCGGCAAATATGGGCCGGGCGGCAATTCCCACACGCCGACTGGATAGTGATCTGCCACTGCCCGTTCCAGCAAGGTTTCACAGGCGCTCCCCTCGGCGATTTCCGTGAGTTCAATGACATCCCAGTCACGACGTTGACGAAGGGTTTGCCAAATTGCCTGCGTCGCTGCAGCGCCATCACTCCTGCCGTGGATGAGATCGAAGCGCGCGCAATGTACGTTTGACGCGCTGCGCAGTTTTCTGACTGGCATCCCATGCAACCAGGTACGCTCGGCAATCAGTGGCAGCACCGCGCGCAAACGACCGGCAGACCGGGCAGTGAGGACAAGTAGCGTTTTGTGTGCAGCAAACGCTTTCACATAAGCAGCGATAAATTCAGGCCGAAAGAAAGGTTGATCGCACGGCCCTTCGCTGCACAATGCGCGCCATTCGTCGGCCAACTGCTCAATCACTTCTACGCCGCCGATGAGCGTTTCCAGCACCAGCACCGACGGCATAACACGAATTTTTGCGGTGGATTCCAGTAGCATTGTCACCTCATCCAAAACGGAGTTCCTGCGTAGGCGCGACGCCTTCGGTCAACTTAAACTTTTTCAGCCGTGTCAGTTGCAACAGCAACAGACTGACATAGACAGGATTGAGCAAGACATAGCGACGCCACAAACGGCGCGGTTCGTGCAACAAACGAAAGAACCATTCCAGCCCGTACTGTTGCATTGAGGTGGGTGCTTGTGACTGCGTTCCGGCGTGAAAGTCAAACGCGGCACCGACCGCTAACAAAGGCATCTGCAACATCTCGCGATACTCATACACCCAAACCTCCTGGCGTGGGCAACCCAGGCCCACAAATGTGATGGCAGCTCCGCTGGCGTTGATATCTGCGGCCACCCGCTGCTTTTCTTCTGCGGTCAGTTGCCGGAAGCGAGAGGGCTGTTTGCCCGCAATAATCAATGTTGGAAAACGAGTTTGCAACATTGCCGCCAACCGCTCCAGCACGTCTGCCTGACTGCCATACAGATAAATCGGTAATCCTTCCGTTGCCGCTTGCTCGCACACGTTGAGCATTAACTTCGGGCCGTAAACGCGGTCGCGGAGGGCTGTTTTGTGCAGTAAGTTCAAAGCCCAGCGCACCGGTTGGCCATCGGGCACAATTAAGTCGAGATGATTCAGCCGATACCGTTGCGTGCGATCCAACACGCCCGTCATCACGCCATGCACAGCGAGCGCGGAGAGCGAAAAGGGCGTTTTATTTTTCGCGGCGGCGATAATCTGCCGGGTCGTTTCGGCGTAATCCACCGCGTCTACGCCAATGCCCAGCACGTTTTTCTTGGTTGAGAGCGGAGGCGATTCATTGAACTCCGGTACAGCACTGCAAGCGGGAGCGAACTTGCTCTCGTTTCGGTAGTAGTTATTTGAGATTTGTGCAAGCTCCCTCCCGCTTGCAGTGCTGTACCGGTGAGCCGCTTGCGCGCGAGGTTGCCACCGCTCAAGACCGGCTTCGTAAATTTCCCGCAAGATGGCGGGCACGTCATATCGGAGTTGCCAATTGGGATAATCCGCGCGGAATTTGCTGACATCGCTCACCCACCAGATGTGATCGCCCGTGCGGTTTTGCTCCTGGTAACGCCATTGCATTGCGCGACTCGTGATTTCCTCGCACAGCTTGATGGCTTCGAGCATGGAGCAATTGCTGAAGCGGCTGCCCCCCATGTTGTAAACAACGCCACTGCGAGGAGCCTGAAAGAATTCATAGAACGCAGCAATCAGATCGGCGCTGTGGATGTTGTCGCGCACTTGTTTGCCGCCGTAGCCAAACACTTGATACGGCGTGCCCGTCGCGGCGCAGCGCATCAGATAGGCTAGAAAGCCGTGCAATTGCGTCCCGGAATGATTTGGCCCCGTCAAGCAACCGCCCCGAAAACAAGCGGTCTTCATCCCGAAGTAGCGCCCGTATTCCTGCACCAACACATCCGCCGCCACCTTCGACGCGCCAAACAAACTATGCAGCGTCTGGTCAATGGACATGTCTTCGCGGATGCCATTGGCATACGTGTGAGCGGAATCAATTTCCCAACGCGTCGCCTGTTCAATCAGCGGCAAGCGATTCGGCGTATCGCCGTAAACTTTATTGGTTGAGGTAAAGATGAAGGCTGTTTCTGGGGCATGTTTACGCACTGCTTCGAGCAAGTTGAGCGTGCCTTCCGCATTCACGCCAAAATCCGTGTGCGGGTCACGCGCCGCCCAATCGTGCGATGGCTGCGCCGCCGTGTGAATAACTAATTGCAAATCTGAAGCGTATTTCTTGACCACTTCTTCCATCGCCGCAGCATTACGAATATCCAGAGCGTAATGACGGTAATGTTGGCCCAGCTTCTGCTTTAAGAATTGCCGTTGCCAATCAGTCGAAGCCTCCGCGCCGAAAAACACCTCGCGCATGTTGTTATCAATCCCAATGACATCAAAGCCAAGATTAGCAAAGAACAGCGTTGCTTCTGACCCGATCAAACCGGCAGAACCGGTAATTAAAACAGTACTCATACTTTTGCTCCTTCAGTAGTTATCTGCAAGAAAGTTACCTGGTGCTTTGCCCGGCGTTATGCAAAGCAGCTTCATTGGTGCTTTGCTTGTGACTCCCCGTCTAAGGCACAAACAATCGGCTAGTCGGAATGATTTCTCTGGCTTGCCGTGCGCTTGACCAAAAAAGCTTGATCGAAGCCAGCGCCTTGGTTTCTCGATATTCCAGTTTGAGGCTGTAGTTCTGATTGGCTACCAGCGTGAGTGTGCCACTGCGTTCGCGCGGCGGCGCATCGGGATCGCTCCAATCGTCAATCAGCAGTTGATTGTTCACCCACAATCGCACACCCCCTTCGGCTACCGTATGAAAGGTGTACGTCTCAGCAAAACGCGGCTGCACTTGTCCCGTCCAGCGAATCGAAAACTCTCCCGTGCCAATGGCCGTCACAGGCGTGCCTGTGCCCCAATCGAAATTCACATTTGCATCAGTGCGCGTGAGCTTGAGCGTCAGTCAGGTTTTGCAAATCGAAATATTCGCCCTTTACCCCATTGCCGGAACCGACCGTGAGGTTGATCGGAGCCGAAGTCGTGCTGGCTCCGGCATTGTCAGTCGCTTTGGCCGTCAGGGTGTAATTTCCGGCGGGCACATTGCTCCAGGTGAATGTCCAGGGGGCATAATTTTCGGTGTGCAGCAGTTGGGAGCCTGAAAAGAACTCAACTTTGCGCACTGCGCCATCGCTATCCTGCGCGATGGCTTCCAGGCTGATGCGTGCAGGAGCGGCGAACGAGGCTCCATTAAGCGGGGTGGTGATGGCGACGGTTGGTGGCAGATTCCCAGTTGGGGCGGTGGTGATTGCCACATTATCAAGTGCGGCAGTACACAAGGCCGCGTTGTCATTGCTGGTCACCGCCAGGCCCACAAAAACAGATGCGGGCATGCTGCTGGTCACAGCGGGGCCAACTTGCGTCCACGTGATTCCATCTGGTGATTGATAGGCCGTAAATGTATCGCCGCTTCTCGTTAAGCGTACCCAATAAGGAGCCTGAATAGAGCCGCCAGTACTGGAAGTGGTGCCAAATCCGGTGGACAGGCGGCGCTTAAATGATGAGCCTTTCGTCGGCGAAAGACTCATCAGTGTATACGCTGAATTGGCATCCAGGCTGGCGCGAATCATCACCCCGGCCTTGGCATCAGTCCCCAGGTTTTGCACGGTGGCAACGCGTGCTTTGATTTCGCCATTCCCGCTGAAAGGCTGATAAACGAAATAGAAGCCATCGCTGGAACCGCCGATGTCAGAGCCGGAACCCCTCACGGTGAAAGTTCCGTTGGTATACTCGGCACTACCGGGGAGCGCGACATTACCGACTTCCTGCCCGACCCAGGGCGATGGCAGCGTGGCGGTGGGCGGCAAGGGATAGACTTGCACGCTTTTTGTATCTTTCAGCCCGCTGCTATCCGTCACGGTCAGAACGATTTCGTAGAAAATAATATCGTTCGGCGTGCCGTGCGCCTCGATCACAAAACTGCCTGTGGTGCCCGCGCTGGTGATGTAGGGATGAGTGTGCTCGTTGTGATGCAAGAGCACCTGCCAGGCAAAACTGCTGGCGGTAAGCACGCCATCAGGATCGAAGGCAGTTCCTGTATACGCCACCGTAGTACCGACCTGGAACTTCTGCCCATTGTCGGGAATCGTAATGGTTGCGACTGGCGGCTGCGCGCCGACAGAAATTGCCACCGTTGCAGCGGCACTATTGCCCTGCGCATTGGTGACGGTTAGTTTGGCCGTGAACGTCTTTGTTGTGCTGGAAGTGTAGGTATGGGGTGGGTTGGCGGCGGTAGAAGTCGTGCCGTCACCGAATTCCCATTTGTAAGTAAGGGTGGAACCGCCGGGGTCGTTCGAGCCAGTGCTTGAAAAGTTCACTGTCAGCGGTGATGCGCCCGCCGTCGGCGTGGCCGAGGCAACAGCAATCGGCGTACTGGAAGCACTCGTGTAGCGCAGTCGCCGCACTTGCCCCGAAGCCAGTTCGCTGTAATAAAGCGCGCCATCCGGCCCTTGCTCCAACGAAACGATTTCCCCCACATTGGAGGCAAAGCGCACGACACTCGACAAATTGTTATTCGCGTCAAAAACAATGCGGTTGATGTACTGCCCCACATATTCGCCATAGAAAAAATTGCCGCGATATTTTTTTGGAAACTTCGTTGCCGTATAGAACGCGCCGCCAATTGCCGCCCCACCGCCCACGCTGTGGTCATACACATAGAGCGGTGCCATCACAGCGCTGGCCGCCAAGGCCCGACATTGCGCAAATTTATTTTGATATTTGGTCTGCGGGTTGTTGCCTTCGTAACACGGCCAGCCGAAATTCGCGCCGCGCCCGCGATTGAGTTCTTCCCAGTCTTCCCAACCGACATCGCCGATGATCACTTCCCCGGTGGTCGGATGAATGCCGAACCGGTACGGATTGCGCAACCCATACGCATAGACCTTAGAGCGCACCGCATTGGGATTCCCATTAAAGAACGGATTGTCTGGGGGCGCTGTGCCATCAGAGTTAATGCGCAGCACCTTGCCGTTGTAAGAATTCAGGTCCTGGGCGCGCAATGCCAGGGAATCGGCGGAGCTATACCCAGCCCCATCGCCAATGCTGACGTATAGTTTCCCATCCGGCCCGAACCGGAGTGTGTCAACGGAATGCGCATCCGAATCGTTGCCGATGCAATCTGCGCCTGCGGGGTATTGGCTGCAAGGCGCTGTGCCGAGACTGCCCAGCAGCACGATTTCGCTGTTCGCCAGCGTGACATCAGGATTGTTCGGATTAGCGGTCATCCGTGTAAGTCGTGCGGTTTTCGGAGCCGCATCATTGGGGTTCCCATTTGGCTCGTAGGTGTAGAGCAAATAAACATACCCATTCGTGGCAAAGTTTGGGTCCAGCGCCAGCCCCAGCAGTCCGCGATCATTGACCTGGTTGACACGCGCAGAAATGTCCAGAAAAGGTGTCGGCAGCAGTGCCCCGTTTTTATAGATGCGCACCACGCCCTGCTCCTGCCAAATGAACATCCGCCCATCCGCCGCCCAGGTCAGACCGACGGGCTGATAAGCCGGTAAGGTGGTGACGACCTCAGCAGTGAAGCCCGTGTCTGTAAAGGTTTGGGCCAGGCCTTGGCTGTATAGCAAGCAACCAAGCAGTGAGAAAACCGCCATGAGTGCTTTGAATCTCATCATAAAACTATTCCTTGGGTTGAGTCGGTGGGAGAGTGTGGAGCGCTCGTCCAACTGTGAGAAGGCGGAACAGCCGTGCGAACGACCAATGACATCAAACTCAAGTTTGGCAAAGAACAGGGTTGCTTTTGCCATGCTCAATCGGGCGGAGCCGGTAATTAAAACAGTCCTCATGGATTCCACTCCTTGTTCGGTAGTTAGGGTTCAGTTAACTCCGGGTGCATTGCCCGGAGCATTCGTTACGCGGCGAGTCGCAAGCGCGCCACCGACTCTGAATAAGTTCCAGTAATCCCGCGCGTAGATTCTTCACACAGACTGATACGTCCCAGTGCCAGAGCATCATCGCTGCGTTTGACAATCGTGCGTTCGGTCGTGACAGCGGAAGCAAAGCCTGCGCGTACCAGCATGGCTTTGATCGTTGCGTTGGAATACCCGTTGGGATACGCGAAATGCCGGATGCAACAGTTGAGCTGCGCTTCCAAGCGTCGCTTGCTGCGGCGAATTTCGTCTTCGACCGTGGCCTCTGATTCCAGCGTCAGAATGAGATGATGATCTGAATGCGCGCCAAAGGTGACGCCACCGTCCGCCATCTCTCGGATCATCTCCCAAGACATCAATTCATAACTGGATGGATATTCATGCATCACGTCTCGCAGCGCCACTTCCAGGCGTTGTAAGATTGCTTGTCGTACCACAAACGGGTGGTAATTCAGCGTGTCCGCCACGTCTGCGATCTGACGCAAAGCACAGAGTCGTGCAACTTGTTGCGGTGCCATCCCAGCGGCTGTCAGCGGCTGTTTCAAATCAATGCCCGCGCGGTGCGCCTGCAACACGAGCCAATACAAGCGGTCGTGATCCAGGAGGCGATCCTTTCCAATAAATGCAGTTGGCACATAAACAACGGCGGGCAACCTCATTCGTTTTAGTACCGGCCAGGCGTTTTCATATACATCGCGATAACCGTCATCGAAAGTGATGACGGCTGCCGCTCGTTTGAGCTGTCGCTCACCACTGAGCGCCCGCAAGGCTTCATCCAACGACAATACGTCATAATGCTTGCGCACGATTTCGAGATGGCGTGCGAAGCTTTCGGTAGAAATGACCAGGCCATAAATAGAATCCTGCTCAGCTTGCGCCACGCTGGTCACAACCCGGTGATAGGCCAGAATCACCACCTGCGCATTCCCGTCAGCGCCATTGACAATGACATTTCTCGCTACTGTCCAGCCGCGCGCGAGCGGAGCGGCAACGGATTTAAGCGAACGCTTCCAAAACAAATTCATTTGATACAATTCGGGCCTCCTCGAAAGCGGTAGCCCCTCGCGGGAGTTGAAAGACGAAAACTCCTGCCCGGGGCTACGAGGGTTTTGTTTCAGTCAGCGGAAAACCCGCTGCATTTTGGCGTGGCCGTAACGCCCATAAATTCCCCAGCATCGGGGCTAGTGCTGCGGCCAATGTCAAACTAAAAATCGGCTCGGCCAGAGAGCGAAAACGCCACGCAGAGACAGGCCCCGGCGGCAACAACGCATACGCCGTCCATACCAGCAGCAACGCCAGCCACCACCATTCTCTTCTTTTTAGCAGCAACCAAACTGCAAGGGGCAACAAAGCGAGACGCAACCCATCCAGCCAGCGATTCAGCAGGCCTGCCGAATTCCATTTCGGTCGGAGCGACTGAAGAATTCCCACCAAATGAATTCCCATCAACGTTCCTGTTCGCCCGACTACTAACGCGTGCGCCCGTGCGCCGATGGCGTGGATGGCCGCTGGGTCATCTTTGGTGAACCATAAATTATCGGGCGGCGGATTTTGGGTGGGCAGTAATTCGTGGGCGATAGCCGTTTGATGAACCGCAAACAGCCGATCATATTCAGGCGGATTCAGCACCGCCAAACGAAGATAGCCCGGCCATGAAAGTTGATCCACCATCCGAACGGTCGGCGGTTCGTAGATGTAAAACGAAACCTGTGGATTCGTCGTCAGCACCGCCAGGCCTGACCGCGCGTAATTGAATCCGATCCAACTTATGACCAGCAGCGAGTAGCTTCCAATTACCGTGAGTTGTTTTTTCCAAGCGACATTCAGCCGAGGACGTAGCAGCAAAAAGACGCTCGCTAGCAACGGCAACGGCACGAACGAAGGCCGCACCATCGTCGCCGCAAACCAGCAGCAAGTTTGCAGCGCCAAGCCGCGCCGTGAGGGATAGACAAGCGCCAGATAAAGCGCCGCGAGAATCAGAAAGATCGCCAATTGCTCGCTGAGAATATAAGCGCAGAGCCGCGCCATTACGGGACAGAAAGCATAAAACAATCCCGCCAGCAAGGAAGTCATTGCGCCTTGCCATAAGCGCCAGGCAAGCGCGGCCAGCAACACCGCGCTCAACGAATCCAGGAGCATTTGCACAATCAGTGCGGCACCGATGTGCTCGCTCGAAGTAGCGCCTGTCAAGACCAGAAACAAAGGATAGCCCGGCGTGCGAAAGAGGCTGGGAAACTGCCCATGCAACAGCCCCCTGGCCAATTCATGGTAGCCCACGGCATCCGGGCTGCCAGCCGCCTCCGGGTGCAGCAACACCGGCCATCCCGTCAAGAGGCGAATCATCAGGGCAGAGAGAAAAATTATCATTCCGTGTAATTTATTCATCGTCTTTTTTTTGTAGAGTAACCTTGCCCCTTTGCTCTACCTTTTCAGTCCAGGAGGCGGCGGATTTCCTGCGTCAATCGCGTGATCATCACTTGCTGATCGAACTGGCGCGCTTTCTCTCGACCACGCTCCCCCATCTGCTCGCGCAGGCGTGGATCAGTGGTCAGGCATTCAATCCGCGCTGCTAACGTAGCGACATCTCCCGGTGCAAGCAGAAAGCCTTCCACTTCGTTTTCAATCAATTCAGGAATGCCGCCGACGCGGGTGGCAATGATGGGCAATCCCGCCGCCAGAGCTTCCAACACAGCGATAGGCATGCCTTCGCCATAACTCGGCAGGACAAAAAAATCGGCGCGCCGGAAGAACGCATGCCGCTCGTGATGTGGAACCGGGCCACAATGCTCAAGGAGCAAAGCCAAATTGTCTTGTTGGCAAAGCGCCGCTATCGCTTCCGCCCCGTGCCCAAGCAGTAAGAGCCGCAGCTTAGGCACGCGAGCAACAACACGCTGTACGGCTTCCAGCAAATCCCGCTCCCCTTTCAGCTTGCCCATCGCGCCCACAAACAACAGCCGCACCAACCCATCTTGCGGGCGATCAGGCGGGGTAAACGCTGTGGTCTCGACTCCATTGGGAATCATGGTGATTTCGGCTTGTGGCAACAGCGCGTGCAGTCGCGCTGCCGTAGCATTCGAGACGGCAATGAGCCGGTGACTCTGGCCTAATCCAGCGCGGATTAGCCACTGACCGAGACGGCTTTGCTGTTCATAATAATGATCGAAATCCCCCGCATGAAAATGGGTGAGAACAGCGCGTCGTGACCAGCGTGCCAGCGTGATGAATACCGCTTTGCGATACAGGCTGGCGTTGCTGCCAACATGCACGTAAATCAATTGCGGACGCCACCAAAGTAAGCACAGGAAGAAGCGCACATAAGCCGTCATCGCCAACGCCAGCTTGCCGAATCGGCGATATTCATCTATCTGCGAGGCCAGATGGCGAAGGTCAAATTCTGTCGTGAGCGACGAACGCAATAGTTCATTGATGACCGCGCTGATGCCGCCGAGCGTGCGCGTCGGATGCGCTCCGACCATCAAGATGCGCGGCCAGCGCGCGCGCGCAGCCGATGCTTTCGGCGCGGGCGAAAGCTCGCGGCGGGTAGCAGTCATTCCTTGACCCTGAAGGCGTTGCATAATTTCTTTCTCACCCGATTTCTGTTTTAGAATGAAGTTGGAATAACCCAAACAGGGCGAAATACACGAGCGCGCCCAGCAGCACCGCGCTCCATAAGCCCCACACCCGCGCCTGCCAAACAACGACCATCATCAAGCTCAGCGGCACCAAACACACCACAAGCGTTCTGCCGATTTCGACGCGAAATAAATGGCGGACGGCATAGCCAATTTCCACCAAAGCCAGTGCCGTCATCGAAAGTAGATGCGCCGCCGCGGCCCCCGTTGCGCCATAGCTGGGAATCAACAGCAAGCCGAACAGGCAACAGCTAATGACACCGGTGAGGTTGCCCAGCAAATCCACGCGCTGATGGTTGGTCGCCACTAATCCTCTGGCCACGATCATCACCAGGCTCAAGGGCAACGCACTTGCCGCTAACAAGCCAAGTGCGCTTGCCGCATCGCTATATTGCACGCCAAAGAGCCAGGCCAGCGCCTGCCGTGCCAGCAACCATGTGCCCGCGACAAAGGGCAAGGCCAACACCAGCACCAGCCGCAAGGCATGCGAAAGGAATGCTCCCAAGGCCAGCGGCGAGGTAAGCGCCCGCTTTGTTGCTTCGGGTTGAATGATGCTCGTATAACTCGCAAGCAGCACTGCAACGGGTACCAGAAAACGCGAGGCGACCCCGTAATGCGCGGCTGCTACCTCGCTGCCGAGCCAACCGAGCAGCAGCACAGCCACTTGCCAATGAATAGCGGAAAAAATCGTAATGCCAGCAAACGTCGGTGTGACTTTGGCTAGCGCAACCATCTCGTTTCGTTGTGCCAGCCTGAGCGATGACCAGTGCTTCTTGGCCGCCATCGCGTAGACGAAACACGCCAGCAAGCGCGCGCCCACCAAGGACAAGCCAATAAGAGGAAGCTGATAGCCCCCCAGCACCAACCCCAGCGGAACCAGCGTGCGAAAGACGTTCTCGACGGTATTGGCCAACGCAATCACACGCGTTTGCCCGTTAGCAATGAAGACAGCTTCGGCAGTGACGATCAGCCCGGTTGGCAGCAGCGCCAAGCTCAGCAGCGCCGTTGTAATTCGCACTTCAGCGGAATCACTCACCACCCATCCTGTCGCGCACATCAGCACGGCAAAAGCCAATGAACCCAGCAGCAAAAACAGTGCGGCACTGGCCATGAAAGAAAGATGCGTGCCATCCCTTTCTTTGCGGCGTGTCATCTCGCTCACTAAATATGGCCCCAGTCCAAGCGAGCAGAGCGCAACAAAGGTCAGGTAAAGGCTGACGGCAATCGTAAAGCGCCCCACCTCAGCGGCCTCGCGCCAACGCGCCAGCACCATCCACAGCAAAACGCTATTAGCTAAATTGACAACCCCCGACCAAACCAACCAGGCGGCTTTGCGGGTGAGCGAGGCCGAAAGCGGGGGCGTAGTTTTGAAAGATTCCCCTTTGGCTTTCATTTTTCGGTCCTCCTGGTGCTAGGGCGACTGGCGCGTTCGGCAGCGACAAGCAATCCGCCCAGCAAAAACAGCGCGCGAAGCTGGCCTGAGTCAAAGGAACTCGGCTCTTTCAGCCCGGTCATCAGGTAGGCTAACACCCCCATCATGAGTCCAAGCGCCAGCGCGCGTGGCAGTGCGTTGGCCGCGTCTTTGCGCTGCCACGTCTGCCATCCGCAGGCCAGCAGGGCGAGCACCATCAGCAGCAAACAAAGCAGCGCCGGGATACCGGCCTCCGCTGCGATATGTAAAAACATGTTGTGGACAGGATAGGGAAAATGCTCGCTGATAAAATCTGCGGTGTGATCATAACGTCGCATCACAGCTTCATAACTGCTCAGCCCTACGCCCAGCCAAGGATTTTGCTGGATCATTTCGACGGCGACTTCCATCAACGAAAAGCGCGATTCGGCAGCCCCATCGTCTTCCCCAAACAGCCGCGCAGAAAAAGGTCCCAGAAAAGGCAGGCTCAAAAGCACTAATAAGACCAGCATCCCAGCCAAGCGGAAGATCATTCGCCAGCGTTCTCTGGCCGGCAGCGCGCGCAACACGAAGATGGCTAAGAGAGGGCAACTCGCGGCGAACGCCATCCAACTGCCGCGCGAAAACGTCAGGAGTAGTGCGGCAACCCCGCAGAAAAAAGCAAGCCCACAAAGCCGCCGCTCCCAGGCACGCAGGGCGTTCTGTGCGAGTAGTACCGGCGTGATAATAACGGGACAAAAACTGACGAGCACCCAGCCAAAGCTATTCGCCGACTCAACCAAACCTGAGGCGCGGGAAACCTCCAGGCCGGGCAGCTTCATCTGACGATCACTGGTCGTCGCACCCAGCAATTCCCAGCCCGCGAAAAGATCGAAGTATTGCAAGATGCCCAGCAAGGAATTCAGCAAAATGGCGAGGGCCAGGCAGATCACCGCCTGCCGCAAGATGGCGACCGCACCGAAATGAGCGGCGACGACATAACAGATCAGCAACTGGTATAACAGCCCCCACAGGGCATAGAGACCGAGTCCTGTTTCTGCGCCATTCACTACCGATAAGACACTAAGTAGCACCAGCGCGCTGGCCGCCCAAAGATACGCCGACGGCAGAATCTGACGCGGTTCTGCGCTCTGCCAGCGCGCATACAGGAAGGCCGTCAGCAACATCACACACAGCAGCAAGTTCAACGAAACAACCAACCCGACTGGTGTTTCGTGGCCTGCCTTGATGAGGGGAAACAGATTGATCTCTAAGCGAAACCAAAAGCTCGCCAGCAAAGCCATGCGCAAGATTGGTACTATTGGCAGCTTTAGCGCCACCCAGATCAATGTCACACACCCACCACCAAGGGCCAGACAGAGCAACGCTGCCCATGTCTTGGGCAGGTTCAAAATCTGTATTAGCAATGCCCCCAGCAGCGCCCCACAAAACGCGCCGCCGCTCCACCATAACGCCGTCCTGCCCAGTGGTAGCGAAGTCATCAAGCCAGGGTTGTCGGATTGCTCAAGATTCATTTTTATCAGGCAAATAAGATGCTGCCACTAACCTCATTTACGCTTCCACTTCACTTACTCAGACAGCGCCTGTCCCGCGCAGCACAGCGGGAATCGTTTTGAGCAAAATCTTCAGATCGAGCGTGAGTGACCATTGGTCTATGTATTCCAAATCCTGCTTGATCCATTGATCGAAGTTGGTATTGCTGCGGCCTGACACTTGCCAGATGCAAGTGATGCCCGGTTTCACACTGAAGCGGCGATTGAACCAATATTCATCGAAACGCTCGAAATCACGCCGGGGCAGCGGACGCGGCCCGACAAGCGAAATATCGCCCAGCAAAACATTGAAGAGTTGCGGCAATTCATCAAGGCTCGTTTTGCGCAGGAACTGACCGAGGGGCGTGACCCGCGGATCGTGTTTGATTTTGAAGACGGGGCCAATGGCTTCATTCTGGTGTTCGAGTTGCGCTTGCAATTTATCCGCATCCGCGACCATCGTGCGGAATTTGTACATGCGGAAGGGGTATTTGTTGTACCCCAACCGCTCCTGCGCAAAGAAAATTGGACCGGGCGAGGTGAGCTTGACCAACACCGCAATCAACACGAGCAGCGGGGCCAGCAAAAGCAGCAACACGAAGGCGCTGGCCACATCTATAATTTGTTTGAGACGAAAGCCCCAACCATATTCTGGCCCGGTGTAGAGCGAGAGTATGGGCTGATTGTCAAGCTGTTCAGCGACGGCGCGTGTGAGTTGTCCTGAAAACAAATCGGAATGCAAACGTACGGTGATGCCTTGTTCTGCTGCCACCTGCACGATGGTTTCCATCTCCTCGTAAAACGTTTTGATGGGCAGCGCAATCATCATCTCGTCTACGACGTTGTGGCGCAGAATCTCGGCCATCTGAGCCAGCGTGCCGATGACGCCGGGCTTCTCAATATCATCAATAAAGCCGACCAGGATATAGCCCAATTCGGAGTGATGCCGTAGGCGCTCCGCTAGTTGCTGGGCGCGCGGGCCTGTGCCAACGATGACCACCCGCCGCAGATTGCGTCCGTGCAAACGAAACTGCTGCAACACGGAGTGCTTCGACAGCCGCACCAAAAACAACAAGACCGAAGCCGACAACCAAAAACTCAACAGCACCCACCGATTGACGGTTTGCCATTCAAGAATGAGTTCGGCGGTCGCCAGAATGAGCGTGCAAAGGCTGACGGCCTTAAGAACTTCAGAGAGTTCATCTTGCCAATGTGAGAGGCGTTTGGAGCGATAAAGCCAAAGTGAGGAAAGACAGACGCTCCAACTAATGAGCAAGATGGTTAATGAAAGAAAAACGTGCGATTCGCGCGCCAGCACCGACCGACTGACGCTTTGCACTGATCCGGGTGAGGTCAGCGCTGCAGACATCACAAAAGCAATGCTCAGTGCTGCCAGATCAAGCGCTCGATGCATAATGATGAGCGATGATCTGACCGAACGGGTCACAAGGGTCTCCCTCCCTGTCCATACCCCATCAATAAAAGCTGTGACATCCTGCCGGAAGGTCAAGTGGGGATCACAGACAACAATCCTCCGAGGATCAAAATCTGCGATTATGACCAGAGACACCAAAGCTGATGATTAATCTTCGTCTACAAAAATTAGCTAATCGTTAAGAGGTCTATCTCGTGGTGAATTTGTGGCTGCCGGGACATCAAATTCTTTGCTGCCGATTAAGTACAATCCCTAAAACATTCGCCTGTACCTTGCCCAGACGATGATAGGCTTGATCCATTCGTCGCAGTGACGTCGCATGTTGCTGCGCCACCAAAATTACGCCATCCAGCATCGCTGCCAGCAAAGCGACTTCTGCGTGCAGCGTCACTGTTGGCGTGTCTATCACAATAAAATCAAATTCCCGCTTCAATTGCTGCAGGGCAACAGACATTTGGGCACCGCACAGCAAATCCGTCAGGGTTACGTCCCCCTGCACCGAGGCAATTTCCATTAAATTGGGACGTTCTGTCCGAAAGAGCAAATAATCCACATCGCGCCGCAGCAAAGCCCCCGGCCCCCCCGCCGCGCGTTGGCTGCTGCCATTGGCGATGGGCGCACTAACAACTGTCAACAAGGCAATGCGAAGCTGCCTGAATTCCGCGAGCGAACCACTGAGGCACCGCGCCACAAAACTGGCTCCCACACCTGCTTCCACCCCGCAAATCAGGAGCGTCTGGAGGGGCTGTAACCTAGTGGCTTGCCTGATCTCGCTACAAAGTTCGAGCAATTCCTGCTGCAACTCGCGTGGGAGCGGCGGCAACCAGGGCGCGCCCGCAGGACGGGTGGAGATCATCGGATTGAACCGCGCCTGCACTGCCCGGTGCTCGTGCCCGGCGACAGAGGCAGCAGTCGTCCAGGGCTGAAACATCGCTTCCACGCATTGCTCCACATCAAAGTCACGCAGCTCGCAGGCTGGCGCGGCTAACGGTGAAGAGATCAATTTTTCAGATGCTTCCAACATAAGCTTGCTACCCTGCGCGCGCTTTCCCCTTTCAATGATCCACCTGCGTGCTGGCGACCTCAGAAAGACGTGCCAGGATACGACTTTTGTAGCGTTGTCGCACTTGCGCCTCGCTGCGCAAACGTGGATTGGCTTTTTCTACCAGCAAGGCACCTGCGACTCCCGCCAGCCCCCCGATCACCAAAAGAACGGCGAAGTTAACGAGGGGTTTCGGGCTAATCGGTCGGGTCGAGGCATGCGCCGCTTCGGCCAAACTGACATTAACGACTTTGTTCTTATTGAGCGCTTTGGTAATGCCCGCTTCCTGCGCTTTTTTCTGATACAGCAGCCAGGCTTCCTCGTTAATGGTTCGCTCTCGTTCCAGTTCCCCTTTTTCAAAGCCGTGACGATCCACCTCCAGCAGCCGCGTGCGATATTGCGTCACCAACGCCCCCAGTCGCTTTTCGCGTTCCTGCACCGTCGCCAGCGTTGCTTGCGTACTGAGAACATCATTCTGCAAACGACGATGAATGTCGTTGAGAGCGAAGGAATGCTCTTGCGGCGGATTCTTTTCTTCACGCGCGACTGCCTCTTTGGCCTGGGCAATGCGCTGCTCGATTTCGCGGATGTAGCGCGCCCCGGGTTGGTATTTCTGGACCAGTTGCGTGCGTTGTAACTCCAGCGACAGCAGTTCTTCCTTCATCTTATCCAGCGCCACCGCATAGCGGGTGATGGTGCCGGTTTCAATGCGCTCTGGTTGCGCGGCTAACTGCTGCTGGAGTGCGGCTAACCGTTGCTCCAACTCAATGCGTTCGGTCTGGGCAGTATTCGACAGGCTCTGCGCTTCGTAATATTGTCGGAGCAGGATGTCTTTCTGCGCCGTGGCGTCCACCATGCCATTCCTCCCATCAAACCGTTTGACGGCCTCCGTCGCCACCTCCAGCTTTTCCCGAAAGGCGGCGGCCTCGCTCTCAAAAACCGTGGCCGCCTTCCCTGTCCCATGCAGGCTCAAATGATGCTCGGCATATTTTTGATAGAGGGTATTCAGCAGGCGTGCGGCACGTTCCGGGTCTTGATCGTGATAGGTGACGATGATGATGCGCGATTTTCTGACCGAGACCGCTTCCAGACTTTCGGACACCTCCCTGACCACACGTTCCCGCAGCGACGTTTCAGGCTGACGAAACATCTGCCGATAGAGCTTACGCGCAGGCCCTAACGGCCCAGCCCCAGGTTCTGGGCGCTTGTCCAGCCCTAGTTCATCCACAACCGCCTCAATCACTTCGCGGCTGCGAATAATTTCTAATTCCGAGTTAAATTCTTCTTCGGCAATTTCCGGGCGAGGTAAGTCGCCGCTAACTGAACCGGCGCTAATACGCGGGTCTACACGCTCACGCGAAACCAGGACTTTGATGGCGGATTCATAAACCGGCGCACTTTGTATGGTGAGTAGCAGGCCTGTCGTGACAACCCCCAACAGTAACAGCAAGGCCAACCACTTATGTGCGCGGACAATCGTTCCCAATTGCCTAAGCAAGGCCAGTGGACGAACTGGCTCAACCTGATTGTGGGGTCTATCAACCGGCATTGCGACTCCTACCTCAAGGTATAAACGCGAAATCTAATGTACTTTGAGACCGGAAACGCAATGAAGTATCAGTTGGTGGTAGGAACAAGTTCACTGGACGCGCGCTCAATCGTTATCCACGCAACGAATCCGCTCTCGTCCTGGCGTTCTTGAGAAGTGGAGAGATTTTTAACCCCTCGCCGGATGGTACTAAATTGGATGTGCTGTCAGGTAATAATGTTGAAATTATTCCTGATGTCGCTGCCGCCCCAACACGACACAAATTCCCTCAGATGGGAATTTTGATAGCACGGGGAAGCTACCATCGGGTCTTAGGCTGACCACTACTACTCTGCTTTTTCGGTTCAAAGTTTATGAATTAACCACTTGTCAATTTTGTAACAGATTCTCAGGTACCCTGACTCTGCTCAATTTGCGCAGCCGCGATCAAAAACCCAAACCGCTGGCTCCGCAGTTTCCACATCTGGCAACTTTGTTGCTCTGGCAAAATCAATTTATTTGGGGTATCCGCTCAGCGCGCACAATAGCAATAGTTTCGGATACTGTCAAACTGATTGTCAGATTATTCAGGAGGGGCGGCCAAGGTGTGGGAAAGAGCGCAAGCGTGAAGAGCCGTACGGTCACGCTTGCGCTCTTTCCCTTCATCGCGGAGCGGCGCAAGATTGCCTCACCAAACAGATTCTCGGATGAGCCTGAGCAGAGCGCGAAAAGAGGTGGGCTGGCTGCCCCGTTCCCGGTTTTTGGCAGCAATGGCAAAGGCGATACGCCATTGTTCGCACAACACGCGATAGGCAGCAAACACGCTATTCTTCGGATCGTAGATACTGGTTGCTTCCGAGGTCACCCCATTAAGTTCGATGATTTTGAAATCCCGGCCTTGTTGCAAAGCTTCCACCGAAGGTACGCGCAGGTCAAAACGCCCAAAGTAAAAGCCCGCAAAGTTGTGACAGAGACGGTCAATCGCCCTTTCCAAAGCTGCGGTTTTGTAATGCATCCCATCCAAAAAAATCGTGCCTTTGGAATGTGCCCCAATTTCGACGAGTTGAATTTGCGCGCCGGCCTGCGGCACATCCCATAACCGGTCGCCTTGCTTGTCACAATAAAACTGCGCCATACAAACGGCGCGCTCGTCCTCCCAAATCAATTGCTCCAGCGTGCTTTTGCCATCGCCCGTGATGACGGGGAATTTCTTCTTAGTGATGGAAAAGATATGCCCCCGTGCTTCCTCCGGGTAGCGGTAATAAAACACGCCGAACTCTGCGCCCGGCGCATATTCCTGGAGGATCGTGTCGTGCGCGCAGGCTTGCAAATATTGTGCGAGTTGTTCGTCGGAGCGAATTACCTGTACACCGTTGCCCCGCTCTCCGACATCGGGTTTGAGGACGATTGGATAGGCGAGTTGCTGCGTGTGGAGAAACTGCCTGGCTTGCGCAACGCGTTCGTCAGAATTGCTTGAAGCTGGAAGGAGTTGATAGCGCGGAATAAATTCCGCCGCGTGGCGTAAGCCGTGCAAAATTTGTGCCTTCGATTCGCCGACAAAACCGCTGGCCGGAAGTGCGGGATTGCAGACAGTGAATAAAGTCAGGCTGCGATATTTGAGTGCGAGATAAGCGATGTAGCAAACGACGGGCGGATAAAAGGCCCACATCGGCCAGAACTCCCAGCGCGTCAAGCGTCGCCATTGACTCAATAACCTTCGGCGTCCGCGCCACGTGAACAAGCGTAGCAACAGCTTGATAAGCAACAGCAGCACAATACTAAGCAGCACGCCGCGCAGCCAAAAATGCTGCGGCCCGAAGTATACTCGCTTGATGGCTTCTTCGCCGAGCCACGCTGACAGCCCGACCAGCAACGGCGTCCACACCGCGCAGGCCAGCGCAAAGTAAAATGTGAACCACCAGAATTTTGTGCGCAGCAAGCCGGCAGCGAAATATGTCGGCAAGCGTGCGCCGGGCACAAAGCGACTGGCCAAAATCACTTTCACACCTTGCCGTGCAAACCAGCCGGAACTTTTCGCAACGGCTTTGTCACTCACAAACCACTTGAGCGGCGCGTGTGCGACGGCGGGACGCCCCAGATAACGCCCGGCGAGGTAAAGCAAAATGTCACCAATGAAAATGCCGAGAAAGCACGCGAGAGTGCCGAACAAAAAATCTATGCGGCCTTGCGCCACCATCACGCCGACGCTAATCGTGGTCAGGTCTTCCGTCACAAAGGTAGCAACGATGATAAGCAGCAATAACACGAGTGCCGTAACGCCCATCGCTTTGGGTAAATGCGTAGGATCGAAAGGTAGCGCGGCCTGCGCTAGGCGGGCAGGCTCTGCCTTAGCACGGGTTTTCGCTGCGCCTCGCTCAACGCGCACAATAAAATCCTGCAGCAACGATGCAACCGGTGAGCCTGGGCGGAAAACCATAAAATGATCGCTGTCGAGCAAGTGCAATTCACTTTGTGGCACAAGGCGATGATGTTCGCACGCAGCTTCGGCAGGAACTAAAAAATCCTGCTGCCCGTGAATGATCTGCAACGGGCCATTGTAGCGTTGCAGGATGTCACGCAACGGTCGTTGATCGGAATCGTAAAAGTTGCGCGCGTATGCGAGACTCAACATCGAGCCATCAAAGCCCCCGAAATGCGGCGTCAGTTCGGACAAGCCCCACAGCCCGGCAAGCTGGATACCGTGAAGCGCGTGATTCAAATGATATTCGCCAAGCAGTTCCATTTCCTGCACACCAAGCGCCGACAGCAACGTGAGCGAAGCAACACGCTCCGGCGCGATGTCGGCGAGATTCAGCGCCACGCCGCCGCCCATACTGAAGCCAACGAAATGCGCGCGCTGGAGGTGCAGTTGATCCAGCCACTGCAACACATAGCGCGCCTGTGCCCGAATGGCATAATCCGGCACAGCGTGGGTCGAAGCGCCAAAGCCCAGCAGATCAGGCGCGATCAGGCGATGGTACGCGGCCAAGGCGGGTGCAAGTCGCGCGAAATCGTTGCCCTGTCCAGGGCTGCCGTGCAAGAGCACCAGCACCGGGCGCGTGTTGTCGGTGGTAGATTGAAATGTTTGATACGCAATGCTGACCGGCTGAGGAAGGCTCCGCTCTCCCTCGACCGCTTGCACCGTCACTTGATATGGGAGGGAGATGGACATTCCCCGCTGTTGTCTTCCACGCACAAGATGAGAAGCCAACAGCAAAAACAGATATGCCACAAGCAGCCAGAGCCACCAACGGCGGCGTGGTTTGCTTGTGGCTGTAAGTGGATTTGCCATTGGCGAGGGATGATAACGGATTTCGCTCACAACACCATAGACAAGCGCGGTTGCCGCTGCCGCTGCTCCCCCAATATATTACGCGAGCTACGATGCTCCAGCGTTGCGGGCGCAACGCCATATTCGTCGTTCGGCACAAAGCCCTGCAACCGTAACATCACGGCTATCAATGCTTGATGATGTACCAGATGGCTGAGCAAAAATTGCAGTTCGCGCCGCAACGAAGATGTGCTCCAATAGGGTGAATCCTGCTTGACCCACAATGCGGCGTGATCTTCGACGAAGGATAGTTTCCAGAGTAATTCGGTGGTCGTCGTGATGCGCTCAAGCGCGTGTGCGCGACTGTTTTCGGTAACCTCGTCGCGTTCGCGGAGGTCATAATCCACTTTGCCATTTTTGACGCCCGTGAGGAAGCATTGATAAAAGTCGAGGCAATGGCGCAACTGACCACCGACACTGCTGCTGAACGTTGGTGCATCCACTTCGGTGTAATTGCGATCAGCCATGCGTTCGAGCAGCTTCTGCGCATCGCGCAGGACTTTGATGTTTTCGGCGATCAGGATTTCAGTGGAAGGATTGATGGTTGCGTTTGAGTATTGCATGCGACCTCCGTGACAGTTGATGGCGTAAAAATTGTGGTGACTGCAGCGTGTAGCCGGTTTGCTAATTCCTTACGATCCCTTCCTTGCAACGTTTCCCCGCCAAACGTCAAAGTTGCTTCAATCCAGGACAACTGAAACACGCCGCACAGATGCGGCAGCAACGTCATCGCGCCCCACCAACAGACGGACAAATGCGCGGGCGTTTCGTTGGGCGGCGTGCGATAGCTGATACTGGCATAGGCGACCGGGAAATGCCCGCGCGCAGCCGGTTCTAACAAGCCTGGCTTAAAGGGCAGAACGCCCGCGCCCGCCGTGCTGGTGCCTTCGGGAAAGACCACGATGTTTTGCCCGCGCTGCAAGGTTTCCGCGATCAGCACATTAACGCGCGGGATGTCGCTGGTACGTCGGCGATCAATGAAGATCGTATTCATACTGCGGCTCAGCCACCCAAACACGGGCCAGTCGCCGACTTCACGTTTGGCAATGAACACACAATCTAGTTGAGAAGCAAGGACGACGATGTCCAGGTAACTCAAATGATTCGATACCAGGAAAAATGGTGTCACGGGTACAATCGCGTTGGTGCGAATTTTTATTCCCAGAACTGTCACAATTGTTCGTGCCCAGTTGCGAAAGATGAAATTGCGCCAGCGCCGTCGAGGTTGGGCGAAGAGGAAGACAAACGGCGCGACAAGCAACCAAAGTAAATAGAAACCAATCGTGGCGAGGGAAAAAGCAATGGCTTTATTGATGGCAGAGAGTGTCGGCATGTTTTGTCGCGTAGAAATTGGCTCGTGTCGCGTCAGCGACGCCTGAATTCTGACACACGCAACGTGCGTTGAACTCCCCGCCTAAACTCAGGCGTCGCTACGCGACAAAGAAACGGCTAGCTATTCCGGCTGCTAAAGAACATTTGATAGGCCGCCGGACTGAGTTGGTGACAATCCATGAGCACAAGGTAATCAATCGTTTTGAATTGCCGATCTATCGTTGGCAGCGAGCAAACTTTCGCGCCGAAGCGCAGGTACGAACGGAAAAGCTTCGGGATTTTCGCTTCCACCAGCAACGCGTCATCGTCTTCGACTTCGCATACAAAACCTGGCTGCGCAGGCACCCTCCACTCCCGATGCACATGCCCGCCGAGCCGCAATTGATCCATCACCTCCCAGCCTGCGCGCGCGTCCTGGCTGGTCAATGAGCAACAGCCAAACACGTAGCGTTTGCGCGTTTGCAGCACATACGCCGCAATCCCCTTCCACAGCAGATACAAGACGTTCGTATGCCGATGCGCGGGCGCGATGCAGGCGCGCCCCAACTCAATTGAGTTTAGCACAACATCATTTGGCAGATGCGCCAGCGCAAACTCCCCTGCGGAGTAAAAACCATGGCCAGCAGCCGCCATTTCATTTGTTTGTAAGCGATAGGTTCCAATGACACTGCCTGTCTCCTCTTCTTCGACGATCAAGTGATGACATTGCGCATCAAATTCGTCCTGGTCGCGTCCCGTGCGAAATGACGCTGACAATCCTTCTCCAAGCTCAAGATTGAAGACCTCAAAGCGCAGCTTCAACGCGGCATCCAAGTCCAGCGTAGTTTGTGCGAACCGCAATAAATAACGGCCTTCGCGCAGTTCCAGCTTGGGTGCGCGCGAAGGGGAAGCGGTAGTGGGCGTCAGCAATTTGAGGGTTTCAATCAGCGTCATGCATTTCTCCTTTACGCTGCATAAATCGCTATCAGGCAGGCAATTATTCCCCCGCACTCCTCAGGTGCGAAAAGAACCAAAATCATTATGGGAATAAATCAAGAGACACACGGATTATACAGCCGAGAGTTGTTATGAGTCACGTTGGGTACAATGCTGCACGCGGCGCTGTACCAATTCTTTCTGAGGATCACGCAATGCAAAACCACTACGACGTCATCATCATCGGCACGGGTGCAGGCGGCGGCACGCTCGCGCACAAACTCGCGCCGTCGGGCAAAAAGATTTTGTTGCTCGAACGCGGCGGCTTTCTGCCACGCGAAAAAGATAATTGGGAATCACGCGCCGTCAATGTCGAAGGCAAATACAACACCAAGGAAGTCTGGCACGACAAGCAGGGCAAGCCACTCCATCCGCACACGAATTACTATGTCGGCGGCAATACGAAGTTTTACGGCGCGGCTCTGTTTCGCTTTCGGGAAAAAGATTTCGGCGAGCTCAAACATTACGACGGGAGGTCGCCCGCGTGGCCGATTTCGTATCATGATTTGGAGCCGTATTACACACAGGCCGAGCAGATGTACCACGTTCACGGCACGCGCGGCGAAGACCCGACTGAGCCGTGGGCCAGCGCGCCGTATCCGCACCCTGCTGTCAGCCACGAGCCGCGCATGCAACATTTGCATGAAGATTTTGCGCGTCTTGGTTGCAAGCCGTTTCACGTTCCGCTCGGCATTATGCTGAAAGAGAAAGACCCGCGTAGCCATTGCATTCGTTGTGCGACGTGCGATGGCTATCCGTGTCTGATCAATGCGAAATCTGATGCGCACACCTGCGCAGTCGAACCAGCGCTGGAATATCCAAACGTTTTGCTCTTCACGAATGCGAAAGTCGTCAAGTTGGAAACCAGCGCCTCAGGGCGTGAAATCAGTAAAGTTTGTGTCGAGCGCGACGGCGCGTATGAAGTTTATTCCGCGAATGTCGTCGTAGTGTCAGCGGGCGCGATTAACTCCGCGGCCTTGCTCTTGAAATCTGCCAATGACAGGCATCCGAACGGCCTGGCGAATGCCAGCGATGTGGTCGGACGGCACTACATGGGACACGTCAACTCCGTGATGCTCGCCGTCTCGAAATGCCCTAATCCAACCGTGTTTCAGAAGACGCTGGCAGTCAATGATTTTTATTTTGGCTCGCCCGAATGGGATTATCCGATGGGTCATATCTCATTTGTGGGCAAACTGGATGGCATTGCGTTGTCGGCTGGAGCGCCCGCGATTGCGCCTGGCTTTACGCTGGATTTGATGGCGAAACATTCGCTGGATTTCTGGCTTACGTCCGAAGACTTGCCTGAGCCAAACAATCGCGTGACGCTGGATCGCGATGGCAACATCGTGCTCGCGTACACGCCGAACAACATCGAAGCCCACAAACGATTGCAGGCCAAATTGCAAAGTCTGATGAAGCAACAAACGAAATGCGATAGGCACGGACATGATTGTCATCAGGGCTTGTTTGCACGCAATCTATTTTTGGCTGAACGAATTCCGCTGGCAGGCGTCGCCCATCAAAACGGCACGATTCGCTTTGGCAACGATCCGAAAACATCGGCCTTAGACCGTCAATGCAAAGCGCATAACATAGACAATTTGTATGTCGTGGATGGCAGCTTTTTCTGTTCGAGTGCGGCGGTGAACCCCGCGCTGACGATTATGGCGAATGCTTTGCGCGTGGGCGAGCATTTGTTGGAACGTTTGGGGTGAGGCGGAAACAACTGGGGTAGGCATCGGATTGATGCCTACCCCAAGACAGTAACAGCCGCTTACCGACGCGGCAGCCGGAAGAGAAACACTGCCGCGGTGCTACCATCCGGGTTGCGCACCTGCACCTTCACATTCCCCGGCTTGATCAATCCAGGTTCCAGGAAGGCAAGCAAGCGCGAATCCGGTGTATATCGGTCATTGCGTGTCGCCAACTTCTCCCCGTTCACCAGCACGATGGCATCCGGGTCGAAGTATTCGCCAATCACAATCAGTTGACGTGCGAACGCTCCGACGCCCTGTACGCCGACTTTGGTAATGCGTGGCGTGCCGATGATTTTGAGCGTGATCTTGCCTAAGCCGGAAACCTGCGCCCCGTCGAACACGCGATAGAAGAACAGATCCTCTCCTACATAGCCGGGCGGTGGCGTGTAAGTAAAGGCTCCGGTTGTGGGATTTGTGAGGATGACGCTGCCGCGCGTAGACGCTTCGAGTTGGACAATCTCAAAGCGCAGGGCATTGCCGTCTGTATCACTGCCTGACAACCGCGCGTTGAGAGGCTGATTGCGCCGGATCGTATACAGATGATTCGCTGCTACCGGCGCACTGTTCACCAACGTAAATCGTTGGTTGCTGTTGCCGACGCCGTTGTTGGTTACGACGCTCAGCAAACTCGTACTGGCTCCGGCAGGGACTGTCGCCACGATCTCATTCGCAGACTTGACCACGAACTGCGCGGAACGATTGCCAAAGCGAACGTCCTTCACATTGGTGAACCGCACGCCCACCATTGTGACCTGGTCGCCCACTTGCCCGGCGGTCGGAGAAAATCCAACAATACACGCGGCAGGCTCACCAATATTGAGCGTTACCACACGCGCTACGAAACAGCCTTCTTTGTCTATGGCTGCGACGCGGAAATTAAACTTGCCCGGTTGCAAGGGTTGTCCCGTGATTCGTCCGTTCGTATCCATACTCAGCCCGGCAGGCAAATAGCCCTCTGCCAAAGCGAAATAAAGGCCTTCGCTCCCACTCGCCTTGAGCGTCATTTCATAGCCTTCATGCACTCTGGCATCCGGCAATGATGGGGTATTGAACACAATGGCGCGGCATTCATCATCGTTTTCTTTGATAATGGCGCAAGCGCCGTGTTTGTCCGACAGCGACGTATTGACCGGTTCGGAAAGATTGACAAAGAAATCTTTCATCTTGCTCCCGCTGGTGCCGAAAACGAGAACCGTGATGCGCTTCTGGGTCTCGCCCGGCGCAAAAATCAGCGTCCCGGAATTGGCCTGATAATTTTCTCCAGCGCGGGCACTGCCATCAGTGGTCGCATAAAATATCGAAATCATTTCATTACTCGGCGCTGACAATGTCACGAAGAATTCAACGGGAGTACCCGCCGTTTCGCTGCTGGCGTGTCGCAGGCCAGCAGCCAGGCCAGGCGTCTGCCCGGTCGTCACGCCCGTATCTGCGACAGCGGCTTCTGGCAGGATTCTGAGGGTGAAGACTTGGCTGCCCGTGCATTGCCCGGCATCCGTCGCTGTAATAGTAAAATTGAACGTCCCGGCGGCTTGCGGCACACCGGAAAGCTTTCCGTCCTCAGACATCACTATGCCTTCGGGCAGTGCGCCTGTGGTGACCTTGTACTTATAGGGCGCAGTGCCGCCTGTGGTTGTAAGGGTTTGCTCCGCATAGGGAAAAAAGACAGGGGCAGCCGGCAAAGTTGCCGGGCCTAATGTGAGCGCAGCACATTCGCCGCCGATTGAAAAGCCCGGCGAAACGTTGAAGAAGACGTTGCCTACCGCTTCCACCTTGATGCGCGCCGTCGCCGTTGGGGCAACAGTCGGCAACGTGATTTGTGCTTGTCCGTTGTTCGGTACGTTTTCGGCCAGTACTTGTGGGAACGATTGGCCGCCATCCGTCGAAAGCGTGATGCGCACGTTGCTCGCATTGATCGGCGCGGTGCTGGTGTTTGCCACGTTCCATGTTACGGTTTGGGCAGACCCTGGTGCCAAACGCACACCGACTGCCGGAGCCGTCACAGTGAAAGGTCCGGCCCCACTCTGCACATTGATTTGCATCGCACCTGAATTGACACCGCTGCCATTGGCACGATTGTCACGCGCGGTCACACGAAAATTCAGCGTGCGCGTTGTGGTCGGATACGATTCGCCCACGAGGTAAGTCGTCTGTCCGTTCTGATAGGTTTGCGGGAGGTTGCCTGCCAGCACATATTGCATTTGTGGAAACGTGCGAGAAGGACTCGCGGTTGGCGCAAAGGAGCGGAACAGTGGGCGCATTTGCCCGTCATCCGAATTGGGCGGTCCGGCGGCTCCCAAATCCAATTGCTCCCAGGAATATGTGAGCGCATCGCCATCCGAGTCACTGCCGGTGGCTGTCAACGTGAACGGTGTTTCTTTGGGGATCGTGTAATTCGGCCCGGCGTTTATTGTGGGCGGGGTATTGCCGGTGGCGACCAGATTGGCGCAGGTCCTGTTGGTAATATAAGCCTGCATGGATTCCAGACTGCCGATGTGGAAAAAGGGGTCGGAGCCGCGTTGCAAATTCTCAGCGTCGCAAGACCCGACATAGCTCATGATCGTAGTGCCGCTGCCAGGCTCCCAGGCACTCCCCTCTGAGCGCGCGGCACAACCGCTGGTCGTCCCATTGAAGGAATGGCTGGCATTGAACTGATGCCCGATTTCGTGGGCCAGGCCGAGCACATTAATGGGATGTGTAAGCGTGCCGCCCATCGTGGAAATCCCGCGTCCTTTGTCGGTCTCCTGGCAAACAATCCCCAACCCGGCAATGCCGGAAAATTGCAGCCCACCAGCGATTCCACCGAACACATGCCCGAGGTCATAATTCGCATTGCCAATGGCCTGATCCAGGGTCTGCTGATTGGCGGCCAGGTCGGCAGCCGAAGCCGTGTTGGCATACGGGTCGGTGGCGGCGTTGGTGTAAATGATGGACTGATTGTTGACGAGGATGAAGCGAGTCGTGACTTCTTTCTCAAAAATCGCGTTGATCTGATTGATCATCGAGACAATCGCCGTCGCCGCGTTCGCCACGTTGCCGCCGCCGTATTGCTGTGTCCACTCCCCAGTTACAGCAACCGCCAACCGATACGTGCGAAGCTGCGCCCCTGTCGTTACTTCTGGCGTCGCCTGGCCCGTGAATTCCGTTGCTGCTTGCCGCTGGCGAGGCAACGCCGTCGCCGCTTCGCCAAGCACACAAGCGGCGCGGCCTGTCCCCAGCTCGCTGGTGCGACCATCGTAAGTGACATAATGACTGGTATCGCCAACCGTTTGTGGTTCAATGAAAAATGCTTGTTGACTGGAAAGAACAATGCCGTGCAATCCTTGGGGGCACCAATCAAAGCGCGCCGTCAGCGTGGGATCATCCAGCCCTTGTCCCTGATAGGTTTTGATGTCGGGCAACCAGGCTGCTAGTTCGGGCGACGCGACTGCCGATTCCATCACTTTGAAGCGCGCCAACGAACCATCGGGCAACGGCAGCGTCAGGACGAGCGGCGCATTGCGCGAGCGTTCGGAAAACTCCAGGGGCGCGGTCGCCAACAAATTGTGCAGCGCACTTTCGTTCAATTGCATAACGCGAGGGCGATTGGATTCTTGCGCCTGCTCGGTGGCAGCATTTGCGCTCGCCGCCGTGTCAAGCGATTGCCATAGTGCGTCGTCCGTCGGTTGAGCGATACGAGACGTCGGGGTGCGCCGCGATGAAGCGGGTGCTTGTGCGTGGGCGGCGGCGGCGGACGGCCAGCCGATTTGTGCATTGAGGGTCTTGCGGAGTGGGGCATACAATGCCAGCACCGGTAGACCCGCCAACAAACTCAGACAAAGTAATAGTAGTTTAATAGGTGGTTTCATAATCCTCCTTAAGTCATATTGGACAGGCATTTCGCCCTGCCGAAGGTTAATTCGATTTGCGATGCGTGATCATCTTTGGTTGCGGTTCACTCTTCACATGTGCCATTCATCCGAAAAAGTGTTCATGCCGAAGAAAAAATTTCTTGGGGTTAATAATTTCGGAGCGGAGAGGCGTATCGCAGACGGGGCAGTTGCCGGTACGTTGCGTGCTCCTCTACGCGTCTTTTGGCCAAGTCGGACGGGCTGTGGTAGATTAGCGATGTGGCACGCGCAACAAGCTTTATGGAATCGCCCCTACCTCCCAACATCACGCAATTGCTCGTCGCCTGGAGCCAGGGAAATCAAGATGCACTAACGCAACTGATCCCATTAGTCCATCGGGAACTACATCGGTTAGCGCATCATTACCTGGCGGGCGAGCGGCAAGGACATTTGTTGCAAACGACGGCGTTGGTCAATGAAGCCTACTTGCGCTTGATTGACGCGCAGAAGGTCGAATGGCAAAACCGCACGCATTTTTTCGGTATCTCGGCGCATTTGATGCGGCAAATTCTGGTGCAATTTGCGCGCGACCAGCAGCGAGCAAAACGGGGCGGCAAAGAGATTCACATTTCGCTATCCGAAGTTGCGGTCATCAGTACACAGCGCAGTCCCGATTTAGTCGCTTTGGATGATGCTCTTTTGCGCCTGGAAAAATTGGATGCGCGCCAATCCCGCATTGTCGAATTGCGGTTCTTTGGTGGCTTGAGTTTGGAGGAAGCCGCCGAAGTCTTAAAGGTTTCCGTCAGCACCGTCCGGCGTGATTGGCGTGTCGCGCAAATTTGGTTACATCAGCAACTGACTACCTAAATTCCTGCATGACTCCAGAACGTTATCAGCGCATCTGCCAACTTTTTGATGAGGCGGTGGAACTTGCCCCTGCAGAGCGCGCCGCCTTCCTGGCACAAGCCTGTGGGGCTGATGTTGCGTTGCGCACTGAGGTGGAGAAATTCCTGGCCGGGATGGAACCCGCTGCGGATTATCTCTTCCGCCCGGCGATGGACGTAGCCGCCGAACTGTTGGCCAACGATCAGCAACCCTTCGCGCTCGGCCAAAAGATCAGCCACTATCAAATGCTTTCGCTGCTCGGTACGGGCGGCATGGGGCGAGTTTACTTAGCCGAAGACACGCGACTGAAACGCAAGGTCGCGCTCAAACTGCTGCCTGCCTCTTTCACGCAAGAGGCTGAACGTGTGCGCCGCTTCGAGCAAGAAGCCCAGGCCGCCAGCGCCCTCAACCATCCGAACATCCTGACAATTTACGACTTTGGCCAGACCGATACGGCTAGTGGCAAGCTCCATTACATCGCGATGGAATATATTGCAGGCGTCACCCTCCGCCAGCGATTGGAGGCTGGGCGATTGCCGTTGGTGGAGGCGCTGTCGCTTGTCGGGCAGATCGCAGTGGCGCTCGACACGGCGCACAATGCAGGGATCTTTCACCGCGACATCAAACCGGAAAACGTCATGCTACGGCCTGACGGCCTGGTCAAAGTACTAGATTTCGGACTGGCAAAACTTAGTGAAATGCGGGTTGCGGATGGCGGATGGCGGAATGAAAAGGCGCAATTTCACAATTCGCAATCTACGGCTGCTGGAATGGTGATGGGAACGCCGCGTTATATGTCGCCGGAGCAAGCGCGCGGACTGAAGGTGGATGCGCGCACCGATGTCTTCAGCCTGGGCGTCGTGTTTTATGAAATAGTGACGGGGGAACCAGCTTTTGCGGGTGTGTCCACCGCCGAGGTGTTTGCCGCGTTGTTGGACAAGGAACCGCCACCATTGCGCGAACTTGTTTGCGAAGTACCCGACAGGCTACAGGAAATCATCAGCCGCATGCTCGCCAAGGAGCGCGAACAACGCTATTCAAGCATTCGCGCAGTCCTGACTGATCTTGCACAATTGGATTTGACCACAGTGAGCGGCAGTAAAGATCAGCCCGTCAGGCAGTCTGCTGCTATGTGGGCCAGCGAACTACCGAGCAAGGGCCAGGAGACTGGCAAAAAGGGAACACAAGGGGCTTTTGCGCATCCAGCACCGCCTGTCGCGGGGCTGTCTGTGAGGCGAGCGCACTGGTCGAAATTGTTTGCTGTTGCGCTGGTGCTGGCAAGCGTGTTGGGCGGCTTCGGTTATTTCTGGGGTTATCGCTGGCTGGCCGCGCGTAATAGCACCTTGGAACCACCGGCAGGCGAAACCAGATTCGTGCCGCTGATCGGCGAACCAGGAAGGAAGAACCTCGCGGCTATTTCTCCTGATGAAAGCCGCGTGGCCTTTGCCTGGGACGGAGGCAAAGGCGCAGAAGTTAGCCCTGCCGATATTTACGTCAAGGTGATTGGCACGGACGGGCCGCCGCTACGGCTGACCACTGCACTCGAAAATGACACTAATCCGTTTTGGACGCCAGATGGCAAATACGTGACCTTCGTGCGCGAAAAGTCCGACGGCAAAGGCGAAGTGCTGCGCGTGCCAGCCAGTGGCGGGCCGGAACAAAAGCTGGCTGAAACGTTCACTTGGGCAGCCTGGTCGCCGGATGGCAAAACGCTGGCTGTGCGGGAAGTGGCTGAGCCGTCAAACGGGAAAAGCATCTTTCTCGTTACCCCGGAAACGGGCCAACGTACCCGCCTGACCACACCGGAGCCAACCGTGTCAGATTCTATCCCACGTTTTTCGCCGGATGGGAAGATGGTGGCCTTCACACGCCAGTTAAGCGGGAACGTAGGAGACATCTTTGTCGTGCCAGCCAGCGGTGGCACACCGCGGCAATTGACTTTTGAGCAATTCAACGTGTTTGGCCGCCTGACCTGGACCACTGACAGCCGCGAAATCGTTTTTAATGCCAATCGCCGTGAGATGCGCGGACTCTGGCGCATTTCAGCAGAAGGTGGCACGCTAACTCACGTCACCGTCAACGCGAGAAATCCGATCAACCCAGACATCTCGCGGCTGGGAAACAAACTCATTTTTACGGATTATGCCAATGATTCAAGCCTCTGGTTGTATCAGGGCGCAAGCTTTACGGGGCGAGAGTACCCGGGCAAGTTCGGTGCGCCGGTGAAATTACCCGCTTCTTCGCTTTATGAAGATCATAGCCCGGCGTTTTCTCCTGACGGACAGACGGTTATCTTCGTCTCGGAGCGCACCGGCTTGCTGGAACTCTGGCTGTGTGATGCCGAAGGAAAAAAACCTGCGCGGCAGCTTACACGCGCTGGTAATGCAGGTTCGCCACGCTGGTCTTACGACGGCAAATGGATCGCCTTTGATTCGGTTGCCGATGGAGACCTCAATATCTATGTGATGAGTGCGACTGGCGATGGCCCTTGGCGCAGGCTGACGTTTGAGAAATCGTCAGACACCATGCCCGCCTGGTCGCGTGACGGACAATGGATATATTTCAGATCGAATCGCAATGGCAGTTCGCAGATTTATAAAATACCTGCGGCTGGCGGTGAGGCCAGGCAAATCACTTTCAACGGCGGCTACGAAGGCTTCGAATCGCCAGACGAAAAACTGTTTTATTATTCTAAAGGGCGGGGCGTTAACGGCATTTATTCAGTTCCCGTTAACGGTGGAGAAGAGAAGCTGGTGCCCGAACTCAAGGATGCGGGGTACTGGCGTTCGTGGACGATGGCAAATGAAGGCATTTACTTCACCGCCAAAAAGAGCGAATCAGAATGGGCGATTCGCTTTTTCAGTTTTGCCACGCGTCGCATCATGCCAGTGGTTCCGCTTTCACAGGCACCGCTTTGGTGGATGCCCGGGCTGGCGATGTCGGCGGATGGGCGCCGTCTACTCTACGCACAATTAGAACACCCCTACGATGAAATCATGTTAATGGAAAATTTCCATTGAAGACCGCAATCCTGCCCTCTTCCTGAGCGGGACTCTTCGGAGTCCGACATCCGACTCCCATCTTTGGCTAAAGTTTGCGCCTCCATTTCCAAGCCGTACCTTCTCAGCTTGCAAGAAAACTCCATCAAGGGGAATTTTCTGTGTTTCCTAAAGGATTAAGTAACCGACAGCAAACCGGGCCGCATTGACGATGATGACAATGCCTGTGTGAATTTCTGTCTGGAGGCAACACTAATGAATCAATCCAAGTGGAGACCCATACGAATCAACATGATTGCCCGCTGCGGGCTTTGGCTGGCGCTCCTGTTGCAGTCCGTCGCTATTATTCAGGCCCAGGTTATGGCCGTAGACGCGCCGGGTTTCACCGTATCGGACGCAGATCGTTCCATTGAATTCTTTCAGCAAGTTTTGTCCTTCGAGAAAGTGTCAGACAGCGAAGTGACTGGCACCGAATACGAACATTTGCAGGGCGTTTTCGGTGTGCGAATGCGTATTGTGCGGATGCGGCTGGGTGATGAGTTCATTGAATTGACCGAATACCTCGTGCCCAAAGGCAAACCCATTCCACCCGATGTGCGCAGCAATGATCACGCGTTCCAGCACGTCGCCATCGTCGTCAGCGATATGGACAAGGCGTATCGCTGGCTGCGCAAACACAAGATCACGCACGCTTCGACCGGGCCGCAACGCTTGCCAGATTGGAACAAAAACGCAGGCGGCATCCAGGCGTTTTATTTCAAAGACCCCGATGGACATGCACTCGAAATCCTGCAATTTCCTGCCGACAAAGGCAGTCCGAAATGGCACCAACTCGCGGCTGCGAATCCAAACAAGTTGTTTCTCGGCATAGATCACACGGCGATTGTCGTCGGCGATACGGATGCGAGCCTGAAGTTTTATCGCGATGTCCTGGGAATGAAAGTTGCGGGCGCAAGCGAGAACTACGGCATTGAGCAGGAACGATTGAATAACGTGTTTGGCGCGCGCTTGCGCATCACGGGGATTCGCGCTGAGAACGGACCGGGTATTGAATTTCTGGAATATCTCGCCCCGCGCGATGGTCGCGCAACGCCTGTACACATCCGCTCAAACGACCTTCTGCATTGGCAAACGAAACTCGTGATGCGCGATGTGACGGCGGCGGAGCGCGGCCTGTTGGCGGGGAAATATTCGGCTGTCTCGTCCGGTGTGGTTGCGCTGCCAGAAGGCGAGATGAGTTTCAAAAAGAGTTTGTTAGTCCGTGATCCTGATGGACACGCAATGCAATTGATTGAGAGGTGAGTATGCGTGAGAAAGTTTATTGTCCTGACTGCAGCATCGAAATGCAGTTTCATCCGGTAACCTCGGATTCCCCCCTGATACGGGCAGATTTGTTGAGTGAAGAAGACCTGCTTAGTGGTATTCTGGACGAGTTTTACTCTTGCCCGGAATGTGGCAGAACCGCAATTCCCAATGAAGCGATGTTTGTGCAACAGGCGATGAACGCTACTGCCTGGCAGCAGATGGTTGCGCTTGAGTTGTTTTGAAAATGATTTCACTACGGAGACACGTAGGCCGCACAGAGGTACAGAGAGCTTTGGATAAAGAATTCTCTGTGAATCCCTGTGACACCTGCGTGTCTCTGTGGTGAAAAACCTTCAGGTAAAAAAATGACCGCAGAAGAAATCCGCTTACAAGAATCGAATGACCGCAAAAAACATTGGAAACGTTGGGGCCCCTACCTCAGCGAACGTGCCTGGGGTACTGTGCGCGAAGATTACAGCGCCTATGGCTCCGCGTGGGATTACCTGCCGCACGATCACGCCCGTTCCAAAGCCTATCGCTGGAACGAAGACGGCCTCGCGGGAATTTCCGATCGCAAGCAAAACCTGTGCTTCACCGTCGCGTTGTGGAATGGACGCGATCCGATTTTGAAAGAGCGACTCTTCGGCTTAACCGGTAGTGAAGGCAATCATGGCGAAGACGTAAAGGAGTATTACTTTTACCTCGATTCAACGCCGACGCATTCGTACATGAAATATCTGTACAAATATCCGCACACGGCCTTTCCCTACGCTGAATTGATTGAACGCAATCGTAATCGCAGCAAGCACCAAGGCGAGTACGAGTTGATGGATACAGGCGTCTTTGCCGAAGATCGCTACTTCGATGTGTTTGTCGAATATGCCAAAGCCGATGTCGAAGATATTTTGATCAAGATCACGGTAGCCAATCGCGGCCCCGAAGCGGCGACCATTCACCTCTTGCCGACCTTGTGGTTTCGCAATCGTTGGAGTTGGGGCAACGGCAAAGGCGAGAACGGCGGGAGGAATGCGGCCAAGCCTTCCCTGCGGGCAAAACAAGACGGGGTCGAAATCCTGCATCATGTGTTCGGCGAACGCTATCTGTATTGTGAGGGCGAGCCGGAATGGTTGTTTACGGAAAATGAAACCAACGTGCGCCGTTTGTATGGCGATGAGAATGGCAATGGATATTACAAAGATGGCATTAATGACTACGTGGTGAATGGTGCAACCGGAGCCGTGAACCCGGAACAAACCGGGACAAAAGCAGCAGCGCATTACGCTCTCACGCTCAATGCAGGCGAAACAAAAACGATGCACCTGCGTCTCTCACACGAAGAAAACCCAAATCCTTTTGTTGATTTTGAGGCCATCTTTGCTGAGCGATTGCGCGAAGCGGATGAGTTTTATGACACGGTCATTCCAACGGATGTGTGCGACGACAATCGCAATGTGATGCGACAAGCCTTGGCGGGAATGTTGTGGTCGAAGCAGTTCTATCACTACGTCGTTGAAGACTGGTTGCAAGGTGATCCCAACCAACCGTCACCGCCGCGTGAACGACACAACGGGCGCAACAACGAATGGAAGCATCTCTACAACTCCGATGTAATTTCGATGCCCGACAAGTGGGAGTATCCGTGGTATGCCGCGTGGGATTTGGCGTTTCATTGTTTGCCGCTCGCACTGGTGGATTCCGAGTTTGCCAAAGAGCAACTGATCCTGATGCTACGCGAATGGTATATGCACCCAAACGGACAATTGCCCGCCTACGAATGGGCGTTCGGTGATGTCAATCCGCCGGTGCATGCGTGGGCCGCGTGGCGCGTCTACAAGATTGAAAAGAAGCGGCGCGGCGTGGGCGACATCAAATTTTTGCAACGCGTCTTTCACAAGCTGCTGCTGAATTTCAACTGGTGGGTGAATCGCAAGGACACCGAAGGCAATAACATTTTTCAGGGCGGTTTCTTGGGGCTGGATAACATCGGGGTGTTTGATCGCTCGCGCCCATTGCCGACGGGCGGTCATATTGAGCAATCCGACGGCACCAGTTGGATGGCAATGTATGCGCTGAACCTGATGGCGATTGCCCTGGAGTTAGCGCAACACGATCCCGCATACGAAGACGTAGCAAGCAAGTTCTGGGAGCATTTTCTCTATATTGCCAAAGCGATGAATGAGCGCGGACACGGCGATGTCTCATTGTGGAATGAAGAAGATGGATTCTTTTACGACGTGCTGCACACACAGGATGGCAAGCTGTTTCCCATGAAAGTGCGTTCGATGGTCGGCCTGATTCCGCTTTTTGCAGTCGAGACGTTAGAGCCAGAGGTGCTGGATCAATTGCCGAACTTTAAGCGACGCCTGGAATGGTTCATCGAGCATCGCCCGGATTTGACGAATAACGTCGCTTCGATGTGTTTGCTCGGCAAAGGCGAGCGGCGGTTGCTGTCCATCGTCAATCAGGAGCAATTGCGGCGCGTGCTGAAAGTGATGCTGAATGAGAGCGAGTTTCTCTCGCCCTACGGCGTACGCGCGCTATCGCGCTGCCACTACGAAAATCCCTACCTGTTGGACGTGCAGGGAGAAGTGCATCGCGTGGATTATGAACCCGGCGAATCCACGTCGGGCTTGTTCGGCGGCAACTCGAACTGGCGCGGCCCGATTTGGATGCCGGTGAATTATTTGCTGATCGAATCGCTGCAAAAATTTCATCATTACCTGAGCAGCGGATATAAGGTCGAATGTCCGACCGGGTCAGGCAATTATCTTTCGCTCTGGGATGCCGCAAGTGAGTTGTCGCGCCGTCTGACGCATATCTTCCTGCGCAATAGCGATGGCACGCGCCCGGTGCATGGAAGCTGCGAAAAATTTCAGACCGATCCGCATTGGCGCGACCTGCTTTTGTTCTACGAATATTTTCATGGCGATAACGGCTCCGGCGTCGGGGCGAGTCATCAAACGGGCTGGACAGGGCTGGTCGCCAAATTGATTCAGCAAAGCGGGGAATAAAAACGTTGCGAGAACGAAGCCCTAAGGCCAAGCACCGGGGAACGCGAAGCGCCTGGGAGCGTAGGAGTTTCCCGCAGAGCCACTGCCCCCCCGGCGTGAAGAGAGTTCGTTTATGATCGAATTCACTCGGAAATTTGCCGCAATCTATCCAAGCCAGCCAACGCGAATGGCTCGAAACCAATGGCCTCGGAGGGTTCGCTTCGTCCACGATTATGGGATGAACACACGGCGCTATCACGGTTTGCTGGTTGCCGCGACGAAACCACCGGTCGGTCGTTTGTTGTTGCTGTCGAAGCTGGAAGAAACGTTAATAATTGATGGCAATCGCCATGATCTTTCCGTCAATCAATACTACGGGTGCGATTCATCCGCATGGGAATCAATATCTGAAAAGCTTTCGCCTTGATCCGTTCCCGATTTTCACCTACGAGGTGGATGATATCGAAATCGAGAAATCCGTGTTCATGCCGCACGGCGAAAACAGCACGGTGATTGCAATATAAGACTCATAGAAATAGGACGCAAAACCATTTCGCTCGAAATTCGCCCACTCATTGCCTGTCGCGATTATCACAGCACGATGCACGAGAATAACGCGCTGAATTCACACGTGGAAATTCGGCAACGGACAGGCAACCGTACAGCCGTATACGGATGCGCCGCAATTGCATTTCGCGCACAACGCTTGTGAAGTTGCGCCCACCGGCTATTGGTATCGCAACTTTGAATATCAGGAAGAACAAGCGCGCGGTCTGGATTTTCGATGAGGATTTATTCAATCCGCTGACGCTGAAGTTTGAACTGAAGGCCCGGTGCACGTCGTTCTCATCGCTTCGACAGAACCGCACGACATCAGCTAACATTGCCAAGCTGCAACGCAAAGAACTCAACCGCCGTAAAGCCGTCCTTACTCTGGCCAAACCGAAAGACGAGCTATCAACCCAACTCGTCACCGCTGCCGCCGATCAATTCATCGTCGCGCGGAGCGAACAGAAAACGATTATCGCGGGCTATCACTGGTTCAGCGATTGGGGGCGCGACACGATGATTGCGCTGCCGGGTTTGACGCTGGCGACAGGGCGTGCCGCCATCGCCAAAAGCATCCTGCTGGAATTCGCCGCGCACGTGGATCATGGGATGTTGCCGAATCGTTTTCCCGACGCGGGCGAAGCACCCGAATACAACACGGTGGATGCCACGCTCTGGTTCTTTGAAGCGATTCGCGCTTGGGCGGAACACACGAACGATTATGAATTCGTCAAAGCCAATTTTTATGCAGTGCTGAACGACATCATTGACTGGCACCTGCGCGGCACGCGCTACGGCATTTGCGTGGAGGAGGACGGCTTACTTAATGCGGGTGAACCCGGTGTGCAATTGACGTGGATGGATGCGAAAGTTGGTGATTGGGTCGTCACGCCGCGCATTGGCAAACCCGTCGAAGTTCAAGCCCTGTGGTACAACGCGCTGTGTGTGATGAAAGATTTTGCCGAGCGGTTTGGGGAGGCGGAACACGCGCGACAATATGATGAAATGGCCACGCGCGCGCAGGAAAGCTTCCAGCAACGGTTCTGGAACCCAGTCACCGATTGTCTTTACGATGTCGTCCAAGGCGACGAGCGCGACAGCACAATTCGTCCGAACCAAATTTTCGCGCTCAGCTTGCCGCACGCCTTGCTGTCGGGCGAACAAGCCAAGCGTGTTCTCGCGGTGGTCGAACGTAACTTACTGACGCCCGTCGGCTTGCGCAGCCTTGCGCCGAGCGATTCGAACTATCTCGCCCGTTATGCTGGCGGCATCCTCGAACGTGACGGAGCCTATCATCAAGGTACGGTTTGGGCATGGTTAATGGGGCCATTCATCACGGCGCATTTGAAAGTGCATAATGACCGCGAACGCGCACAGCAGCTATTGACAGGCTTCACAACGCATTTGCGCGAAGCCGGGTTGGGACAAGTTGCAGAAATCTTCGATGCCGAATCACCACACACGCCGCGCGGTTGTATTGCACAAGCCTGGAGCGTTGCCGAGTTGTTGCGCGTCATTAAAGCGCACTCCCTCTATTCAGATGAACCAACCAAGGAGGCGGTAAAAGTATCCGCCTCCGGCGTTAGCGCGTCGTAAAAAAGCTGCCTCAAATTCTCGCCCCTACCCTTGCGCTTCCGCTAAATCCGCCAGCGCCGCCTGCGTCGCCTGCGGGTTCGTCAGGATCGCCAAATATTTCTCCTTCATTTCCGGCGCAGCGAATTCAATCAACTGGCGATTTTCGACCCAGCATTCGACCAAATCAAACGGCCCGCGATCACAGACACGCGTCAACCAGCCTTCGCGTTCCCCGATTTGCAGCAACGATTCCACGTTCACATTGACGGAAATATACGCGTGCGTTGAAAGGTACGGCGAGCTGGTGCCCTGATGAAAGCCTGCCTCCCCATCGTCCGGCCACATTTCCGTGCCGAGTGGTAACACTTCGACCAGCGTACCGTGTTGATCGCCGGTCAGAATAAACCAGGAATCCGGTCGGAAGTTCGGCGGTGCAGGCACGACCTGTCCGCCCATAATTTCTGCTAACACGGTTGCGACATGCTTCGGGTTCTTTGCGTCCAATGAGATGTGATGGATCATAGTGTTCTCCTCGTTGTAAAAATCCTATTTGCTGTTTGAATATTCCTTGCACATCAACTAACGCGGATTTCCCATCGCAAAATGCTCACTGCCAATATAAAAATTTTGCCGAAGTGAGTGCGCTTTGTCATTCGCTCTACTATGATGGCGACCATCATGAAAAAAGAATCCATTGCACTCTTACTCGAACACGCCATCACCTTGCGCCAATCACTTTTTGATGAACGCCACGAAACCGCCTTGCGCCTCTTCAATGGCTTCACCGAAGGGCATCCTAATTTGGTCGTAGACCTCTATGGCAAAACCATCGTCCTTCACAACTACGCGGATCAACCGTCAAATGGTTTAGCCGCCGTGCAATCCGCGCTCAGCTTTCTGCCCACGCGCCTGCCCTGGATTCAGGCTATCGTCGTCAAAACGCGCAACAGCCCCGCGTCCGAAGAAAAGCGTGGCAGCCTCGTGTTTGGCGAAGCGGCAGATCGCAAAATCCGCGAACACGGTGTTTGGTACGCGCTTGACCCGATGCTGAATCGGGACGCCAGCTTTTATCTGGATACACGCAACGTGCGGCAATGGGCCAAAGAAAATCTGGCGGGCAAAGCTATTCTCAATACCTTCGCTTACACCGGTAGCCTCGGCGTTGCCGCCCTGGCCGGTGGAGCCGCGCGCGTCGTACATCTCGACCTCAACCGCAACTTCCTGAACGTCGCCAAAACGTCCTACACGCTGAACGGCTTTTCCATCAACAAACAGGATTTTCAGGCCGGAGATTTCTGGCCGCAGATCAATCGAATGAAAGCCGCAGAGGCACGCTTCGATTGCGTTTTTCTCGATCCACCGATTTATTCCGCGACGAAAAAAGGCGTCGTCAATTTGGCCGACAGCTACACCCGCGTCATCAACAAAGTGCGCCCGCTCATCAACGACGGCGGCCATCTGGTAGCGATCAACAACGCGCTCTTTTATTCGGGGGCGGATTATTTGGAAGAAATCAACGCGTTATGTGAGGACGGCTATTTGACGATTGCGGAGATGATTCCCGTACCCGCAGATTTCATTGGCAACCCGATACCGCCCATCGCTTCTGCCATAGCCGATCCCGCGCCCTTCAATCATTCGACGAAAATCGTCGTGCTGAACGTGCGACGTAAAGCGTGACAAAAGCGCAATCTTCCCATCCGTTCTGAACCTGTAGTACGATCCACATTGACGGAGGCTAAGTTTGTTATGCCAATTGCAACTACGACAAATTATCTCGCAGCTATTGCTCACATCCCGGTTGGCGCGTCCTTGCGTGTAGATGGTGTGGCCTGGGAAGACTATGAACAATTGATGTATGACTTGCGCGAGTCCTCTGCAGTGCGGGTTTTCTACGATCAAGGAAGGATGGAATTTGTCTCACGATTTACCAAGTACCACGAAAATCGGTGAAGGTGTTGCATACGCTGATGATTGCCTTGCGCGATGCGCTTGACATAGACATTGAATCGCTTGGTTCCTCGACGCTCAAGAAAGAATTGAAAGACAAAGGAGCCGAGCCGGATGATTGTTTTTATGTGCAAAATGCCGCGCTGCATCATCGGCAAAGACGACCTGGATTTGCAACACGATCCGCCGCCCGACATCGTGATCGAAAGCGATCTGACCAGTTCTTCGCTCGACCGCTTTGCGATTTATGCCGGACTCGGCGTACCCGAAATCTGGCGTGTCTTCAATCGGCGCGTAGACATTTGGCGACTGACAGATGTTGCTTATGAAGAGTCCCGGCAGAGCGCGGCCTTCCCGTTTCTGACGGTCGAGGCACTCAATAGATTCTTATTGCTCGGCTTGGCAGAAGGTGAACGAAAAGCGGCGCAAGCGTTGCGGGAATGGGTGCAGAAGCAGCGGAAAAAATTCTAAAAGCGGATTTCACGTTTCGGGAGCACTAGCAAAGTGCGCCTGCTCATCAATCTCGATTGCTCCGCTGCAAGCTGCATCAACTGTGGCCGATCCCGCGCTCTTCAATCACTCGACAAAAACTGTGGTGCTGAAAGTGCGCCGCAAGGCTTCGTAGGTTTTCAATCGGTCGCTTATGAGTAATCAAGTTTTTAAGTTGTCAGCGTCATTTTATCGTGACTTATTTGATAGGCTTCACGTTGAGCGAGAGCAGGCGAATGAGTCAATGAGCAATTTTATATTCCGTCCGCGCTTTAAAGATGATTATCCGAGGGAAACAGTACCGAGTCAAGAGCATCTTACACAATTGATTGAAACTGCCTTTTGGACAAGTCTCCAACGAGAAGAAGGACGGAGTTTGAGTTTTTCAGTTGGATATGGAGAGCAGCACTCAAGCGACGATTATACTTTTTCACTTCAAGATACTTTAGATTACAACCTTAAAAACCTGACCAAGTTAGCCCCAGCAATTGGGAGACCTAAAACAAGTGTTATGGTGGCACCAGACAGTACTAGAAAGTTGAAAATGTGGGGAGTGGGCCAAAACCATGTATCTCCATTTACAATTAAAGTGCTTGACCCTGGCCAGCTTATCGTTCATTTCGCTTCGTCCAATGTAGCTGTAATCTCTGGCTCTGAGGCTGTACTCATAAGAGATAGGCTGCTTTTTCGTAGCGAGTCAATTTGGTCTGCTTTTAAACCTGAAGATGTTGATGGGTATTCAACGTGGGCTGATCAACGAGTTGAGGTTGTCATAAATATTATGCGGGCAATGAGACGGCTCGGTCACGGCGGGACGCTTGTTATTGTGCCCAATGATTGTGAGTGGGACAGCAACGTTCAAAAACCTCTCGTTTATGGTGCAAGGGGACAATATACACCCACTCAAACTGCCCTGAGCTTTCTTAATGAATTGGAGAACAAGTTAGGAACCGATTCTTATATGTGGGAGGATAACCTGGAAAGGGTTGCTAAATCGCTAGCGCAATTTACTGCCATTGACGGCGCAGTAGTTCTCACCCCAGATTTGAACGTGTTGGCTTTTGGCGTAATGCTGGCGGGTAATGTTGAGGACTCTGAGCATCTCAAAATCTTGAGCGTTGACCCTCTCGACCACAGCGAAAGTAATACTTATATCACCTTGAAGGATTTTAAGGGCGCTCGGCATCAATCAGCCGCTCGGTTTGTCGCCTGTCAAAAGAGAGCTGTTGCCATTGTCGTATCTCAGGATGGGAATGTGACAGCTTTCGTTTGGGAAAAAACTCAGCAATTTCCAGAAGGTCATTTAGTTGTCTACCGTCGCTTGGAGATCACCCTCTTTTAAAAGGGAATAAGAGTTATGGGCTTGCACGCTCAATAGACATACCATTCCCTTTATATCTTTAAATGTCATCAGCAAATTTTGGTATTATTCGGCTCCAAAGTGGGCAAAGCTTGAGATATATGAATTCCTTTTGCATCATTAATCCAATTATAAACGGGTTAGTGGGCATGCGCGTCCCTAGTGACAATCGCTGCAAGTGATGGGCTGTCCATCCGGTTTGGTCAATTGGTTATATGCCTAAAACGAAACGCTGTAACTGAAGCCCGGTTTATTGGCAAACGCCAGCACAAAGGAAACCGCGTGCCGCCCGTGCGTATAATTCAACAACGGATGCACGCGAACGCCATCGAAGATCACAGTGGAAGATAGCTTCCGCGTGAAGCTTACGGTGAGACCTGCCAGTGGAAGCCAGCGGTGTTCGTAGGTGCCGTAGGCAACTCCCACATACGGAGCAATCGGGAGCTTTGTCGCTCGCTTCAGATTTTTGCTGAAGGTGGCATAAAAGGATTGTCCGCGTGGTGTCCCAATTCGATCTGAACTGGTGCCGAGAATCAACGCCGGACGGTGCGCAGTCTCGGTGACGGCGACCCAATTCACCAGCGGGTTGACGCGGTCGCCTGCTGTTGCGGCGCGCGGATTAAATTCCACCCCGGTAATCAGCTTCGGATGCAGCCGATAAGTTAGCGTGGTGCGGAATTGCGCGCGCGGAATGACGTTGGGAATGACACGCGCACTCCACGTCCATTTCTCATTATTTTCGTTTCCAGCCCCGCTCACGGCGCGGCCCTCGCCCGGTCAGAGCGGTCAACTCGGCACACTCGCAACGTCCTGCTTTTTCCCTTTGGCTAAAGCGATTTGGTCTTTGGCTTCTTTTTGCGATTGGGCGATGAGCGTCTCCAACCGTTTTTTCAGTTCGGCCACTGTAATGACGCCTTGGAAAACGGCTACGATTTTGCCATCCCGCCCGATGATGGCGGTTCCCGGCAGGGCGGGGCCAAGTCCAAAGCGCGCCATATCTGCGGTGGAAGCTTCCAGCCAAACCGGAAAGTTGATTTTCAAATTGGTGATGAACTTGCGCACTTCTTTTTGCTCAGCCAGCGAGTCGGCGGAAGCGCCTACTACCTGCACGCCAAGCGCCGCATATTGGTTCTGAATGGCTGTCAGGTCGGGCATCTCCTTGACACAAGGGCCGCACCACGTCGCCCAAAAGTTGAGCACTACAACGCGACCACGCAAGGCGCTTAACTTCTGCTCCACGCCAAACAGGTCTTTCAAAACCAACTCCGCTTCCGCGCCAATGACGTTCGGCGGCGGAGCGATTTGTTGCGGCGTCGCCAGCACTTTCAATTCATCAACGCGCACAAAATGCTTGTCTTTCTTTTTGCGCGTAGCACCATTGATGGCAACGCGGCTGCCGACGAGTTCGAGCCAGTTTTTGCCGGGCTTTTTATACTTGCCTTCTTCGAGTTGATAGAATGTCGTGGCTCCTGCGGAGTTGGTGACAGCAATCAGCGTCGGATCGCCGTTGCTGATACATTCTGCTGATTTCACCAAGTCAGCTTGAGTTCCATACGGAACGCTCTTTCTGTCCGCCTGATTCCAACAATCTTCACAGCAAACAATTTGGCCTTCGAGTTTCGTGGCAGCGCTCTGTGCCACTGCATTGCTGATGCCGAAGGCAAACAAACAAAGGATGACGAGAACATGTTTCATAATCAAAACCTCCAAAGGGATAAGCGTAGGAATAGAAGCCTTCAGGAAAAGGCAGGATTAAGGTTTGGTTGGTGAAGGCGATTAAATCCGTAGGGCAGAAAGTCGCAAAAAGGGCGGGCTGTGTGAGGGGCGAATCGGCAATCTCTGACCCCTTAAGTTAGCGGGTAGTGTTGGCAACTGAAACCAGCCAATATCGCTAATGCTGCCGATCACCGCAGGCGCGGCAATTGGGCGCTCAGGAAGTGTGCTGGTTGTCGTTCCCGTCAGGGGACACTCTTCTTCAGTGCAAATCTCGCTTACAGTTTGCATATCGGATGAAGTTGACTCTTCAATCTGGCTGGAGCAAATGCTCATGCAATTAAAGAGCAGTAGTAATACACACACCGAGAGCGTAAGGGTCAACGGCTTCCTCAATTTTGCGCGAGGCGACAACATCCTAACGCTTATATCAAACCACACTCAATATCTCAACGATTGAGTGGCCGCGCGCGTCCCTGGTGACAGTCGCTGCAACTAACGGGCTGGCTATCGGGTTTGGTCAATTGGGCGCTGAATTCTTTCATCATCAAGCGCGCCGTTTGTTTGTGTGGAGTTTCCGCTTCAAAGTCGCCTTGCTTGTGGCAGTAGCTACAATTGACGCCTAACGCCTGATTGAAACTCAGCATCCCTTCCATAAAATGCTTTTTCGGTAAGAACCGAACTTTTGTAGAAGCTCGCCACAGCACGACCCCAGTGGATTTGAGCTTGATGCGCAGTGTACGCAGTATGGGCGGGCCAGCCGATGGTTTGCTGTAGGCGCTGGCCCGGACACTCAGCAGGTTCGGTTGGCCCTGATGACAATCCTGACAGCTTATTGCCTTGCCGTCTGTATGCTTGAGCGTGGCGACATAGTCGCGTTGCATCTGGCGGGCGATTTGTTTGCGCGGCGTCTCCGCCTCGAACGAAGCTTGATGACAATAGCTACAATCCACGCCCAGTGCCGTTGACCACTCCCGCATGACCTGCATGACTTGCGAGCGCGCGAGTCCTGGCAAAACTTGGAGATTCTTTGGTTCTGGAGGACTGGATTGCTGCTGTGCCTGGACGATGTGATGGAACGTGGCCGCAGCCACAATCACGGCGATGACGAACCATTTGATGATGCGGAGAGGAATCATAGCCAGTCTCATTTTACCAAAGTGAAGGTCGAATAACACTTAATCTCTGTTTCTTGCAGAGATTCTAAATCGGTCGAGCCTCCGCTCGACAACCTCTAATGGCAGTGGCGAAAAAACATTTCACGGTTGGGCGAAAAGGGAGGAGTGGCGAGTTACTGCTATAAAGATCAAGAAAAAGGAATTTCCCGAAACTGTCCCATAGAACGCGAGGTTCAGCCCCTGTACCCGGCAATGAATTGCCGGGCTAATATTAAATGTCCCGCTGGGACGAAATCGGAAAAACATTTTCTTGAAGGGCGCATGAACAACCGCGCAATCGTTTCGGGCGTGAATTAAGCTTCACGCCTGATGTAGTCCTGATAAGGCAGGACATTGACTGTTGCACCAGTATCAAGCCATCCGATGGCTGCTGTCGCTTGAGCTTGATGAATCAATGTTAGTGGCAATCGTGGTAGCAAGTTTGCTTGCCCCATGGGGCGAAGGAAGGAGAAGTGTGCCCTGCGACAGGAAAGAGAAAGAGAGTAATCGAGAGAAAAAGGATTATTCAGTTGACCTTTTCATGAATGAACGATCCTGAAAAAAAATGCAATCCTTCTGTTCTGCCGACTCATTCAGCCATTATCGGCGAAGCTTGTCGAGGGGCAAGGCTGCAAATTTTGCCCAGCATTTTGGGGTTCTTCGCGCTTGCCCTGTTCATCCATTGCGTCCTCCATTACAATGCGCTCCCCTATTTTTTCTCCCTGTAAAAATTAACGTGCAGGTGTTTGCAACTGCGGTATACTGCCAGTTCAAAGACATCGTTTGCAAAAGAATTAAGTACGTTGACTGTTGACTGCTAGTAAGAATTATATGACCGGGATTGTGATCCGACTGGCGGGGGTAGAGCAGCCAGAAACCAGAGTTTTCCATCAGAAAGCCATTACCATTGGTACCGCGCCGAGTTGTGACCTTAGCTTCCGTGAGGAACATTTTCTCTTGCCGCCTTCTGCCATACTGCTGCACTTAACTGCGGAAGAAGGGCCGTATCGGGTGACCGAAATGCACGAGGAAGCGCAACTCATTCGGGATGGCGAAAGTGTCGTGCTCGGCGAGGCGATTCGGGATGGCGATACAATCAGTTTCGGCACGTCAGGCGTGCGCTTACGCTTCTTTTCGCTGTCGCCGTCATTCGAACTGGCGGAATCCCTGCACCTAGGCGCTGCCGTGTTGTCGCGGTCACGCACCGAGGCGAAAACGCTGCCGGCCAGTCAACCTGCGGCACCACGCACGGATGTCGCCATTGTTTTCGTCAAGCAACTGCTCCGCGAACTGGTCGCCGAAATCCCGCGCCGTTATTTAGTGATTGGCCTGAGCCTGGTGGCGCTTGCGGTGGGGGCCTGGATTTATATGAATGTGCTCAATTTTATTGCGACGCGGATCAACACGGATCGCACAGCCAATCTCAACAAAGACGTCAATGATCTGAAAGAGAAATTGGCACAAATGGGAGCGGACATTAAAACTGTGAAGGAAACTGCGGATGAAGCGCGCAAGCAAATTGCCTTGCCGATGGATGTCGTCGGGCAATACGGGGCGGGGGTTTGTTTGGTTTATGGGCTTTACACTTACATTGACCCACGCTCCGGGCGCGAAGCGCGCTATAAAGATGGCGGCGATAGGAATAATCTGCTGGGACCAAATGGCGCAGTCAACATCAGCGTGGATGGCGTGGGGCCACCAAGCGATATTGAATTTATCGGTACGGGTTTCCAGGTGGCAGCGGGAATGGTGTTGACCAATCGGCACGTGGTCCAACCCTGGGATGACGATCCGGTAACGGGCATTCTACGCAATCACGGGCTGCGCGCGCGGCTGAAAGAATTGTACGTTTATTTTCCAAAGGTCAATCAACCCTTTGCCCTGCATACACTCGAAACTTCACTGACAGACGATGTGGCCTTGGGTAGCTTCCAACGCGGCGACACCGATCCGAAACTGCTGCCTATTTTGCCACTGGATGACAGCCAGGACAGTAGCGCCGTAAGCGGGCAACCGATGGTGCTGATGGGCTATCCGGCAGGCTTGGATGGGCTGATGGCCAAAGTGGATGACAAGGAACGGAGCGGCTTATCCCTCAATCGCCGCACTTCGCTGAAAGCCGTGCTGAACGAATTGGCAACGCGCGGCTTAATTCGTCCGCTGACCACACAAGGTCACGTCAGCGATTTGTTGACGCGGAAGATTGTCCACGACGCCGCCACCACTGACGGCGGATCGGGCGGTCCGATTTTCGGCGCAAACGGCAAAGTGATTGGCATCAATCAAGCCGTCCTGGATAATTCGCCCGCAAAATTCGGCGTGCCCATTCGCTATGGCCTCGAGCTGCTGCAAAAACAAAAGCCCGAAGCCGTTGCCTCCCAAGCCGCCGGAGCGGATGGCAGCAAGCAGTAAGACGCTAAAGCAAAAGGAAATCAGAAATGGTTTTGTTTCTGCATCCCACTTTTGCAATTTGCTTTTTGCCTTTTGCTTTCTCTTCCTAACCAGGCCTCTACGGTTCCGGCGGCGGTGTCACGCCCTTCAAGCGCAGATACATGGTTGTTTGCCCGCGATGATGTGTTTGATGATCCAAGGCAATACTGAACACAGTGATGCGCGTGAACTTCCTGCCAAAGAACGACACCGGTTCCAGTAGCTTCGCTTCCGTCAACCCTGTCATTTCCGCCAATACGACGTCATAACTTTCGGCCACGACCTTGCGCAGCGCAACTTTGGTTTTTAGGTCGTCACGTTTTTCGAGGTCTTCCTGTTTCTTACCGTACGGATTGGCTTTGCTGCCCGCCGCCTCGATCAAGCCATAATTCCAAAATGAGAGGTGCAGCATCTGCTCGGCAAAGCTGCGAACTTCCGGCGTGGGCTTGAAGTTCAGCGCCGCTTCCGGCATCGCATCAATGTAATCCAGCGTCCATTTTTTCGCGCGTTTCCAGACAGATTCGGTTTCTTTGACCAATAGCGGGCGATTGTCGTCCGCTGGTTTCCTGGCATCGGTTTGGGCGAAGACGCTCATTGAGAACAGCGCAAAGACAAACATTGCGCACAAGCATTGATTCATTTTTCGCTTCATAATTCTCCTTGTTGGTTTACCTGATTGATGAAATTTCGCGTGACGGATTCCTGTACGCCAGGATCGAGCAACAAGTTCAGACAAGCCTTGCATCAGCGGATGAAAATCGTTGGCAGCAGCAAATCGTTACTTGCGCAAGGTGATTTTTCTCAGTGCCATGACGCGCCGCAAATCCGCCCAGGCTGTCCCCTTCCAGCGCAATCGCCGCCACAAAACTACCAGCCGACTGAAGCGGTTCGCGACAGGAGATGAAAGCGAGTCCGGTTGATTAGGTGCTCTCAGGAGTGCATACAAATGCTTGAGACGCGCCAATGGCTGCTGGCGCAAATCAAGATACTCAAACAAGCGCGCTGCTTCAAAGAAGCTCGGTGTCGCACCCCTCAAAGCGGTTTCCAGCAACAATCTCACCCGTGCATCAACTGGCTCGAAATCGCTCTCCCTCACGCTATCCAAGGTGGCGAGGGCCAATTCAACCGCGCCGTGCAAGGCAAATTCTGACGCACGCGCTAACAGTCGCGCGCGCGCTTGCGGTTCCGCCACCAACAAAAAATGAAGGTCTGCCAGCGTGCGTAAAATCGCGTAGGCGCTCGTCAAATCCACGATGCTGTGTTGGATCAAATGCAACGCCAGATCTTCCGTCGCAGGCAGCCAAACGCCATCGCGCAGAACCGCGCGATCAATCATTTCCGCCCAGCCAAAATCACGGTGGTGGCGCAAATCGTGAAAGGCGCGATAGTGCAGTTCCAGCAACACGCCCCGGCGCCCGCGCAGCAGGGGCAGATGCCGCAGTTCATGCGCCAGGGGAATCGCCACGCGCACTGGTTTCTTGCTTTCGACTTGCTCAAACCCCCGCGCTTCGGCAATAGCAAAAGCTGTATCAACCTGCTCAGAAGCAAGCAGCAAATCCACATCCACCGCCGCACGCAAGCCGGGCAGCGGATAATATTCGCCCAGCATCAGGGCCGCCCCTTTGAGTGGCAGGGATTGAATGCCTTGGGTATGAAAGGCTGCGATTAACTGTTTGGCGTCGGCAGTATAAATCTGCTGTCGCGCCGCCCACGAATGGCTTTCTTTTTCGAGCAAGTCTTGTTCTGTTTTTGGCACGAACGCAAACACTGAGGCACGAGCCAAATTAAAGCGCAGTAAAGCTGCGGTGCCGCCAGCCAGACTTCTCTGCACGGCTGCTGTCCAATCAATTTCGCTGGTTGACAGGATTTCTTGCAGGCGTTGCTGGTTCGCAGCGGTAGGCAACAAGGCGGCAAGCAATAATTTATCGGTAGGCGTGAAAGTCAATTACGTTTTCCTGGTGAGCAAAAATTCTTCGAGCAGATTGCCCGCCACGCGCGCACGATACTCCGCCGTCGAGCGAATATCATCAATCGGGGTGAGTTCGCTGGCAAGCGCATCTCTCGCAATCTTGATTGTCACGGCACCAATGACTCGGCTTCGCAAGACAGTTTCGGTTTGTAGGCAGCGCATGGGCACAGGCGCAACGCTGCCATACGCAAGGCGAATGTCTTTGATCGCGCCCGCCTCAAACTGCCCCAACGCCGCGATACAGACTTTGGAAATTGCCTGTGCTTTGCGCGTGCCGACTTTGCGTGTGTGCTGAACCCAATCGTTGGTTGTGCGTGGCAAACGAATCGCTTTGATAAGTTCGTCCGCCTGCATCGCCATTTGTTTGTAGCCCGTATGAAAATTTTGATATGCAACCCAGCGCGAGCCGCGTGTGGAAACGAGTTCCAGTTCCGCTTCATACACGAGCAACGCGGGCAGCGAATCCGCCGCTGGCGAAGCGTTCGCAATGTTCCCGCCAATCGTCCCACGATTTTGAATCGCCACACTCCCTGTCCAACTCGCGGACTGGCAGAGCAGCGGGAATTCACCTTGCAAAATCGGATGCGCCTGCATTTGCGTGTAAGTCGTCATCGCGCCGAGCGTGACGTAATCGTCGGTGATCGAGATGCCGCGCAGTTCTGGCAAATGCCACAGGCTGAAGAACCGTTTATGCATGAGCTTGCCCGCTTCAAGCAACACCATCAAATCTGTGCCGCCCGCAAATGGCCTCCATTCATTTGGAGCATCGGCCAGCAAGCGCAAAGCTTCCGCGAGATTGGCGGGCGTTTGTAAATCGTAAGCGGGAAGGTATGCGCGCATAATCATACAGCAAGTCACGCTCATATTCAATAATCGGCGTGCATATCTTTTGCTGATTCATTCGTTCTATTTTCGAGGCTGATTCTGGATAATCATTCTCTCGATACTTGTCTCATCTCCGGCCGGAAATAGCTTAAAAAGTGACAAATCAATCTCTCGCCAAAGTTAACCATTTGCGAGCTCACCAAGTGCCGTCCACCTTCATATGCCTGTGCACTTACCCCAGTGTGAATGTTAAATTCTCTGGTCTCCCTTACCGCATATATCGCGAGTTCCTGTAATTTCTGCGTAGGACAAATATGGAAGAGGGGTTTCTCCCTGCAAATAAGATCGTGTTCAGGTAGAAATCCAGTAAGCTTTTACGGCCGTCCCAAGATATTTGAGCAATTCTGATTCAAATTTTGCACCTAATCTTTGGCGTATCTGTATCGAAGGTTTTCGCAAAAGGTTGGTTTGAGCCATCCCAACCACCTCGTTCTCTTTTCACTTGGTCGTCCAAATCTGGCAAATGGCTTGCTTTGGGTCTCTTGTCCTAAAGCTAATCCAATGAAAAGAACCATCAGCATAAACGAAAGATTCAATAAATGTGTCTTTTGCATTGGTATCTTCTACGAAATAAGTTCACTTAACTATTAATTCTGACAAGCGTGAACAACAGCCTCAAAAATTTTCATATAGCCCGTGCAACGACAGAGATTGCCTGCAAGTCCAGTGCGTATCTCAGCTTCGGTCGGTTGTGGGTTGCGTTCAAGCAAACCAATTGCTGCCATCACCATCCCCGGCGTACAGATGCCGCATTGCGCGCCGCCGTGCGTGAGGAAAGCTTGCTGTACCGCGTGCAATTGATCGTCTGACGCAACGCCTTCAATCGTCGTGATCGCTGCGCCATTCACTTGCGCAACCGGAACCAGACAACTATTCACGAGTTCACCATCCAGCAGTACCGAACACGCGCCGCATTCGCCTTCGCCGCAGCCTTCTTTCGTACCGGTCAACCGCAACTCTTCGCGCAACACGTCGAGCAGGCGCGCCATCGGATAGGCGCGCAGCGAATGCGCGGTGTTGTTGAAGGTGCAAGAAATGGTGATTTTTTCGGTGGTCATTGATAAAAAATTCAAGAACGTATCTTTCCGATTTTGTCCCGCAGGGACGCTCGATAATAGCCCGGCAATTGATTGCCGGGAAAGAACAATAATCACGCGAGTCCCGTTAGGACGGCTGAAGCTTCTCTATCTTTCAATCATCCCTAACGGGACTGGAATCGCGCCTCACCTTTTCCCAGCGATGAATCGCGGGGCTATTATCGAGCGTCCCTGCGGGACAGATTCGAAAACCCTTTTTCTCAAAAGTCATTCCTTCACTTTGTCATCACGTTCATCAAATCTTCCGGCAACAGCGGAATGTGATTCACGCTCGCGCCAACAGCATCCTCAATTGCATTCAGAATCGCGGGAGCCGGGCCATCCATCGGCAATTCGCCAATGCCTTTCGCGCCCAATGGGCCATACGCATACGGGGTTTCCTCAAAGTACACGCGAATCGGCGGCAGGTCTTCGGACGTGGGCATTATGTAATTCGTCATCTGATTGTTCTTCATCGCGCCCTTGTCCCACACGACTTTTTCATAGAGCGCATAACCGATGGCCTGCGCCACGCCACCTTCGATTTGCCCGGCAGCCAAAACAGGATTAATGACTTTGCCGACCTCCTGCAACGCCAGAAAATCGTCTACGCGCGTTTCGTAGGTCACGAGGTCAACCGTGATTTCGGCGACATAGACCGCCCAGGCAAACGCTCCATACGCATCGCCCTGATATTTTTCGTCGTCCCAGAAAATGCCCGGTGGTGCGGCGTATTTGCTAAAGGATTTCAGCACGCCGTGTTGTTCGATGTACGCCGCGCAGGCGTGCCGCCAATCTTCTCGGCTGTAGTCTTCCTTCAGTAACCCGCTTTGCAGCAGCGTTTGCTTTAAGCCTACTGCGGCGGATTCGACGAGCTTGCCAACGATCATACACGTGCGCGAAGCAACGGTCGGGCCGCTGTTCGGCACGTTCGCCGTATCAGGTTGCGCAAGTTCGATCATCTCGTAATCAAGCTGCAAAGCCTCCGCCGCGATCTGTGAAAGAATTGTGTTGGTGCCTTGTCCGATTTCCGTGCTGGCAACGAGGATACGTACATTACCGGTCGCGGTCGCTTCGATGCCAACGACGGATTCGAGGAAGCGTTCGCCCGATCCAGTGAAGCCTGCACCGTGCATAAACGTCGCAAAGCCGATGCCTTTTTTCTGCGTCGTGTCGGTTGCATTATGTGCGGCGAAGCGTTCTTTCTTCGCGTGGTAATCGCTGAGTTCCAATGCGCGCGTCAGTAATTGATCAAGATCAACGTCTTCCAGAATGACTTGTTGCGTGGCTGTCGTTTGCCCGGCACGAAGAAAATTGCGCCGCCGCAGTTCTTCAGGACTCAGGCCGACCGTGCGTGCGACTTTGTTCAGATGCCGTTCCAGCGCAAAGATGCTTTGCGGCGCGCCGAAACCGCGAAACGCCCCATGCGGTGGATGATTCGTCGCGACGGCTTTGCTGCGGATGCGCATGTTGTCGCAAAGATACGGCCCTGCTGCGTGAATCGTGCCGCGCGACAGCACAACCGAAGACAACGTCGCATACGCGCCGCCGTCAATCACAAACTCAATATCCATCGCCAGCAACTTGCCGTCTTTGCTAACCGCCGTGCGATGGCGCGTGCGTGAAGGGTGCCGCTTCGTTGTCGCCGCCATATCTTCGGCGCGGTCGTAAATCAGCTTGACGGGTTTGCCCGCTTTCCAAGCCAATAACGCCGCGTGTCCCGCAATCATCGAAGGATATTCTTCCTTGCCACCAAAGCCGCCGCCCGTCGCCGCCTGAATCACGCGAATCTTTTCGGGCGGCAGCGCAAACAACTTCAGCAACGCCTTATGCACGTAGTACGGACATTGCAGCGATCCCCACACTGTTACGCCGCTATCCGCGTTCGCCATTGCAATCATTCCGTTCGGTTCGATATAAAGCTGTTCCTGCGCGCCCGTTTCGTACTCGCCTTCGACAATAAAATCCGCGTTCGCCCACACATCATCCACGTTGCCTTTTTCGACGAGGAACGTCTTGAAAACATTGTCGTCACCCCAAATGATTTCGGTTTGGTTGAGCGCATCATCCATCGTGAAGATTGCCGGCAACGGTTCAATGTCAATCCTGACCGCGCGGCGCGCTTCTTCGAGCAAGTATTTATCGGGATGTGCGAGCAACAGGATTGGCTCTTCCGGGTGATTGACGAACTCGTCGGCAAGGTAAGGCTGATCTTCAAGAATGAGCGCGACGGTATTCTTGCCCGGAATATCTTTGGCCGTAACAATCGTGAATTCGTGCCAGGGGAGATTGCCCGTAAATTTGATGTTGCGAATGCGACCGCGCGCAATCGGCGAGCGCATCGTCGCACCGAACAGCATCTCAGGAAACACGATGTCATCCACATAGTGCGTCGTGCCCGTAACTTTGTCGCGGCCTTCTTTGCGTAGCACGGATTGGCCGACGATTTGTGTTTGAGTTGTATTCATCGAATGCGCGGGAGATAATGTTAGGTTGAATCTATGAGCACACCGGGTATGAGATGCAGTCGAACTGCGCATCTGATTGTATCTTTCCCTCGCGATCAAATCCAGAAAAGTCGTTTCCAACTTCAATGACGGAGATGAGATTCAAAATCTTCCATCCCAAGCATCGAGTAGTCGATACCCAGCAAATTTAGTCCGTTCTATGTGCTCGATAGCCTCTCACGCGCACGTATATCCTCAGCGCATCAAGCAGTGACGTTGATTGCGCGGACAATTCAACGGCATCGCCCTTCATCTGGGATGAGCCACAGTATTCTTTCTATCGGCTTGTCAGGCGGACCAATCGTGGATCGCCGCTTCGACCGAAATATCCGCGTCCGAAGCCAATAACCAATTCGGGATCGAGCCGAGAGCTTTTCCGCCCAATCGGGCGGATCAATCTTCAGTCTTCCATCCGATCGAAGTTAACAATTCGGGATCATGCCGGAGGTGAGCGCTCAACAATTCTGCAAGTCATGAGGAGCTCGGCAGTCTAACAGCCTCAGATCACGACTGCTGCCGGCAAGCTCTTTCATCATCGTCAATAATCTGTACTGGTAGCAATCATAACAGACTCCTCAAAACGCTTTTCCGGTAGTTTACGCTTGTTGCCCCGTCATTTCACGCCAACTCAAGCTGCTGCTGCCGTCATCCACGCGTACCATCGAAATGCAGCCGGGCGCGGGGCAAACCAGATGGCAGAGATTGCAGCCCACGCATTCGTCTTCATCCACAATCGGAAAACGACTGCCGTTGATTTCAGTGAACGGGATGCATTGATGCGCGCCGTCTTCGCAGGCGATGTGGCAGAGATTGCACTGAATACATTTGCTGTGGTCAATGCGCGCAACCGTTTTGTAATGCAAATCCAGATTGCCCCAATCGGTCACGCGATGGACGCTCTTGCCGATGATTTCGTTGACACTCGTATAGCCTTTTTCATCCAGGTAATTCGACAGGCCGTCAATCATGTCTTCGATGATGCGATAGCCGTAGTGCATCACGGCGGTGCAAACCTGCACGGTCGTCGCGCCGAGCAATAAAAACTCTGTCGCATCGCGCCACGTCGAGATGCCGCCGATGCCGCTGATGGGAATGTTCACTTCAGCGTCACGCGCGAGTTCTGACACCATATTGAGCGCAATTGGTTTGACCGCCGGGCCGCAATATCCGCCGTGCGCAGACTGACCATTCACGTTCGGATGCGGAATCATTGTGTCGAGGTCTACACCGATCACGGAATTGATCGTGTTAATAAGTGAAAGCGCATCAGCTTTGCCTTTGACCGCCGCGCGCGCCGGGTAGTTGATGGCCGTAATGTTCGGCGTGAGTTTGACAATGACGGGTAGCTTCGTCGCTTCTTTGACCCACTCCGTCACCATACAAGTATATTCCGGCACTTGCCCCATCGCCGCGCCCATCCCGCGTTCGGACATGCCGTGCGGACAGCCGAAGTTCAATTCAAAGCCGTCTGCGCCTGTGTCTTCGACTTGTTTGGCGATGGTCTGCCAAGCCTCGCGTTTGGATTCGACCATCAGCGAAATGATGAGTGCGTGTTTCGGATACTTGCGTTTGCACTCGCGGATTTCTTTGAGGTTGACATCGAGCGGGCGATCCGTAATGAGTTCGATATTGTTTAGCCCCATCATTCGCTGCGTGCCATAATCCATTGCCGCCAGCCGCGAAGACACGTTCACAATTGGTTCGCCCAGCGTTTTCCAAACCGCGCCGCCCCAGCCCATATCAAACGCTCGTTCGACCATCGATCCCATATTCGTAGGCGGCGCAGACGCCAGCCAAAAGGGATTCGGGGATTGAATACCTGCAAAATTTACGCTTAGGTCTGCCATAAGAAATCCTCAAAATTTTCATCCACAAAGGCACATGAAGCAGCACGTGGCTCTTCGTGTGCCTTTGTGAGAGAAAAAAATCACGCGCCAGCAAAACTCACGGCTTCGCCCGTTAAGAATTGATGAATGCCCATCGCCGCATGTTTGCCGTGTTGCGCGGCGTCTACGGCTTCTGCGCCACCATTCACACAATCGCCGCCTGCGAAGTATTTTGGATTTTCGGTCTGCCTGGTTGTGGAATTCACAATGACGCGGCCTCCTTGATCCAAAACAATTCCTGGAACAGTTGTGAGAAAGCCACGCTGCTTTTGCTGTCCCGTGGCTTTGATGACCATCTCAACAGGCAAATCAAATTCGGAGCCAGCGACGTTGACTAAGGCGCCATCGGATATAGCGGTACGCGTGCAACGCAACGCGGCGACGCGCTGACCGGAAGCATCGGCGATAATTTCAAGGGGCGCGGTTTGCCAGCGAAATTCGACCGCGTCTTGCTTCGCCAATTCATACTCGTATTCATACGCCGACATTTCGGCCTGCGTGCGGCGATAGAGGAGCATCACCTTTTCCGCGCCCAAACGTTTGGCCTGTGTCACGGCATCAATCGCAGTGTTGCCTGCGCCAATCACAGCAACGGTTCGCGCTAATGGCACGCTTGCCCAATCGCGGGTCTTGACACATTCGATGAATTCCAATGCGTCATATACGCCCGCCAACTCTTCGCCCGGAAGGCTGAGCCAGTTCGTCGCCCCTAAGCCAACCCCAATAAAAATTGCATCGTGTGCGGCCTCCAGGTCCGCTAAGGCGATGTCGCGTCCAACCGCTGTGCTAAGTCGAAACTGCACACCAAGCTGTTCGACCATCGCTACTTCATCGGCAGAATGCTGCTGCGTCATTTTGTATTCGGCCATACCGTAAGTATCCAACCCGCCCGCCTTTTCGCGCCGTTCATAAATCGTCACTGCATAGCCGAGCCGCGCTAAATATGTCGCGCACGAAAGCCCCGCCGGGCCGGAACCAACGATGCCGACCGATTTGCCGTTCGCATCTCCGGCTTTAAAAACATTGATTTGTTTACTGATAACGTGATCCATCGCGTAGCGTTGCAAGCGCGCGATCTGAATCGGCTGTTTCATTAATGTCTTCTCGACACAGGCACCTTCGCAGAGCACTGCCACCGGACACACACGTGAACAAGTTGAGCCAATCGGATTCGCGTCCAAAATCACGCGCGCTGATCCCGTCAAATTGCCGCTCGCGATTTTCTTGATGAATGAAGGAACGTCAATGTGCGTCGGACAGGCTTGCGTGCAAGGCGCGTCGTAGCAGTACAAACAACGATTGGCTTCGAAAAGGGCTTCGGCGACAGGCAGAGGCGGTTCGATCTCGTGAAAATTTTCCGTGATTTGTTCAGGTGTCAGTGAGGGTCGTAATGCTTCAGGCATCGGCACACTCCTTATGATTTGCTTGCTGTACTAGGGGCTTTGCGTCAATGAGAGTAAATGACCACGCGGGCCTTTTGCATCCCTGATTTTCGCCTGAGAGAATTGTTATCTTTTGTGCGATGAAGCGCAAGTATTAAAGTTGTGGGCCATGTTAAGATACAGCATCATTTTTGACTGGAAGCAGCAAATTAATGACGGTAAAGAACTATATGAAAACTTCTCTGGTGACTGAATCCACACAATCTATCATAGCGCGTTTACAACAAGCTAATCGCGATTTTGCCAAGCAATACCCAGGCGAATCCGGTCTGCGCCAACCGGTGCACACGGTATACGGGGGAGCGCATCTTTTCAAATTCGATACCGCTATGCGGCTCGGCGAAATGGCGCGGCGAGCGTTGGAAGTCTACGCGCCGGATTTCGCCCAGTTAGCGCACGCCGTAGGGTTGCCCAATGCGAAAGAAGTGCCGACCTCCATCGCACATAATGCGGATTTGATAGCGCTATTGAAGGAGTCGCCCGAAACGATCAAAGCCAAATATCCCGCGACCTGGTTTGCCTGGACAGTCTACGAACGCGTAAAAGAGAAATTGCACCGCGAGCCGGTCGAAGATTTTCGTATTGATTTTGAGGATGGCTACGGCAACCGCGCTGACGCCGAAGAAGATGGACATGCGGTATCTGTGGCGATGGAAGTCGCCAAAGGGCTGAGTGAAAACACACTGCCGCCTTTCATCGGCATCCGTATCAAACCTTTCACCGAAGAGTTGCGCGCGCGCAGCATTCGCACATTCGACCTGTTTCTGACGACACTGCTCGAACAAACTGGCGGGAAATTGCCGCCCAACTTTGTCGTGATGTTTCCGAAAGTCGTTATGCCGGAACAAGTCACTGCGCTGGTTGACCTGTTCGATCTCTTCGAGCAGCAAACAGGCTTGCCAGCAGGCACGCTCAAGATGGAGATGATGATTGAAACCACGCAATCCATCATCAACGAACGCGGCGAAATCAATTTGCCCCGCCTGCTCGACGCCGCGCGCGGTCGCTGTGTCGCCGCCCATTTCGGCACGTACGATTACACCGCCAGTTGCAGCATTACCGCTGCACATCAACACATGCTTCATCCCGCCTGCGATTTTGCCCGCAACATGATGCAAGTCGCGTTTGCCGGAACCGGCATCTGGCTGTCCGATGGAGCCACCAACATCATGCCGGTTGCCCCGCATCGTCCCACCATCGCTCATCCCTTAACCGAAGAACAAATTGAGGAAAACCAAACAACTGTTCATCAAGCATGGCGCTTGCACTACGAACACACCCGCCATTCCTTAACGAATGCGTTTTATCAAGGCTGGGATTTGCATCCCGCGCAACTGCCGATTCGCTACACCGCCGTCTATTCCTTCTTCCTCGAAAGCCTGGATGCGGCGTCAGAACGGCTGCGCAACTTTGTCGCCAAAGCAGCACAAGCCACGTTGGTCGGCGATGTCTTTGATGATGCAGCGACGGGACAAGGGCTGTTGAATTACTTCCTGCGCGCGATTAACTGCGGCGCGATTAGCGAGCAGGAAGCAACCGAGTTGACCAGTCTGACGTTGGAAGAATTGCGCTCAGGATCGTTCGTGAAGATTTTGAAGAATCGGCAGGGGTGAAGCGGCACAGCTTCAATAATGATAACGCGCCTGCAAGAAATCTATCCGATCATCGCTCACCATATACACGATGCGATGTTCTTGTGTGAGCCGCCTCGACCAAGTATTTGGCGCGAGATATTTCAGTGGTTCGGGCTTGCCAATGCCCGTGAACGGGTCGAGCATAATGCTTGCAATCAGATCGAAAGCGCGCAAAGCCGTTTTGCGCTCGGTTTCTACCCAATAGCGCAAATCCTCTCGAAATTCAGGATGGAAGACGGCATCTCGTTCCTTTTTGGATTTAGTCTTTTTCATCGAGACCGACTTCCTGTCGGAGCTTTTCCAGCGGCAAAGGTTTCAAAGTTTTGGCCTGGGCGCGATTGAGCGCCTTCAGTAATCGTTGGGCATTGTTGGGCGAGCGCAGCAGATGGGCAGTTTCAAGCAGACTGGCGAGTTCTGAAGCAGGAACCAACGCTACATCCTCAAAGCCGCGACGACTGATGATGACAATTTCCCGGTCAGCAGTGACTTGTTCCAGCAGCGAAGCCAGGTTTTCCCGCGCGTTACTGTACGTTGTTTGAATCGGCATAAGCTTACCTCAGTTGGACAGGAATATTGTACAGGTGTTGTCAACAGAATTAAAGGAAACTGTCGGCACGACGCCTTCAAGTCCTCTTCACTGCCCTTCTCAACCGCCAATCTCCTTCATGAAGCTGAGCGTGTCGAGGATTTTCAAGCTCTGAAATCGCCGTTGAAAATCTCGTCCGTCTTCTGTATCCCAGCGCATAAGATCAAGCAGGTCAGTATCGCGGCTGACGATGTAAGTCGCTCCCGCAGCAATAGCAAGATTGATATATGGTTCATCTTTGGGGTCACGGTGAGCGTAGTCAAAGACTTTGGGAACCTTTCTGACCAATGTGGCCTTCTTTCTCAAGCGTGCAAACAATGCTTCTACACTCTCATCCGTGATCCCCGGCAAATTCTCGCGCACTTCTGGTCGGGTCAAAACGTCGCGTACCTCTTTGAGAATCTGTCGGCTGACAAAAAGCCGAATGTCTTCTGAGTCGAGAAAATCAAGCAAGTGGGCGGCGAGGCTTTTTCTGTTGGCAGTCGCTTGCAGAAAAATCATGCAATCAAAGACAACCTCTATCGGCTTGGCCCGTTTGGTCATTTATCTTTGCCCTTACTCTCCTGATACACCTTCTCGCGAGCCTCTTCAAAGAGAGTGTCCAATTCGTCTTCACTCATTTCGCTCTCATCAAAGCTGCGGCGAATCGGCTCAAGAATTTCGCTGAAGGATTGATCGGCCAAAATATCGGCTTCGATCACCGTTCGCAAATACTCTTCAACGGTTTTCCCCGCCTCTCGCGCCTTTTCTTTGAGAGCTTGTAGCGTCTCAAATCGTAGTCCCGTAATTTCAAGCGTTCCAGTCTGCAAGCTCATATCATTACCTCTCTGGTTTCCAGTGTATTGCCACCTTCATCATATCCCTCAAGCGCACCTTGCAGCAAAGCTTCATCCTCTTTTCAAGCACGCCTCAATCAATCCGTGCGGCTCGTCGGTCGGCACAAAGATTTCATTATTGTTTTCCATCCCAAACTTTGAGAGATCAACGAGCAGGCAATGTTTATTGGGCAAAGACAGCGCGATTTCGGTAACCCCTTCGTAACTTTCCAACACGACTTCGCCCATTGCGTACAACGTCTGCTGCACGCTCATACTGTCGTGCTGGGCGAAGGTTTCGAGCAGCAGTTGGCGCACGCCTTGCCATGTGGTGGCGGTGGCAAGTTCGGGATCGGAGTATTTCCAAGTCGCTTTCACGGCGGTAGCAAAGATGCGATCTGTCACTTCCTTCAAGGTTGTGAACGGGTCTTTGAGGTAGCTGACAAAGCCCGACTTTGTTGTTTTCAGCACGAGCAAATCTTCGATGCCGGACTCGACAGTTGTCGCTTCACGCGTGGCGATTACTTTCGTTGTGCGCTTTTCCTCTGAGCCTTTGGTAAAGGAATGCGCGTGCGGTTTGCCGCCGACGGGAATACGCGTCCATTGGTTTTCGGTGATGTCTACAGTGACCTGCGAAAGCTGCGGATTATTAGTTAGAAAATGATGGGTCAGCCGCTCGGCAAAACTTTCAATTTCTTCCAAGTCACCAATTTGTTTCGCCAGCGCGTAGACCGTGTTTTTCATCGTATCCGTCGGCAAGATGCGGCTATTGTCGCCGACCGTATGTGCCGTCTCAAAATCGCCTTCGCAGGCAATGTTGACAGTGATGTCCTGCAAATCGTGGCGGTCGCCGTGCCGCGCGACTTTCATCATTCGCACTTGTGATTTGCCGTAATTATTCTGGGCTAAAACGACTGCCATACGATTAACTCCCGCGATACGTTGAATAGCCGAACGGGCTGAGCAGTAGCGGAACGTGATAATGCTGCGCCGCGTCTTGAATGAAAAAAATCACCGAGACTTCTGGATAAAAACTGGCGATATGGTCCTCGGCAAAATATGCGCCGGTCGCAAAAGTGATGCGATATTTGCCCGGCGGCAAATGAAATTCGGCAGGAAGCAATGTGCTCAGCCGACCATCGGCATCGGTCACACCGGCACCGAGCACTTCCCAGACCTCGGTCTGAAATTCCAGCACGACGTTGACGCCTTGTGCCGGGCGACCTTGCGAAATATCCAGAATGTGCGTTGTAATCGCGCTCATCTTATTCAACTCCTCCGATCAGCTTTTGTAATCTGATGGCGGTAATTTTGCGCTGCTCTTCGGCAGCCATTTGTAATTCGATTTCGTAATCGTTGCTGAGCCGCTGTTGGCAAAGTGCCAGCATCTCTTCGCTGCTCTTGCCCGTCGCACATACGATGTAAATGTAGCCGAACCGCTCTTCATACGCGCGATTCGCCTCGGCCAGTGTGTTCATCGTTTCATTGGCCGATGCTTGGGTTCCGGCCTGCTCAGCTTCAGACCATTGTGCGGATTGTGAAGATTGCGGCGTCGCAGCCTTACGCTCACCAATGCGCGGATGACTGGCAAAAGCTTCGAGCCAGTCGGACGGACGAAGTTCCCACCAGATGCGGCCAGCGGTTGCAAGCAATGAAGTTAGATTAGCAAAGGGGCGTGCCGCAGCCATCCGTTGCGCCCAGCTTAATGAACCGCAACAGGCAAGCAATGCGGCAAACGCCTCTTCACGCGTGGCCGCATTCAGTTGTTGCAAGCCGGTAGTTTCTTTATTCACTGATTCGTCCATAAATCCGCAAGCGGCTGACCCCGCCGTCCGGGAAAATATTGAAGCGCACGTGTGTCGCTGCTCCTACCGATTGAATTTCATCTTCAAAAAAATGGCGCGTATGCGCCTGTAATCGGGTGCGCGGCAAAACGTCCTGCCACTCCAAGCCAGAGAAATCCTCCAGTTCGCTTCCCGGCACAGTTGCAGGCTTCGATGGAACAGCTTTCGGGGAAGTTCCCTTTGAACCAAGCCGTATCTACTTCGACGCGTCTGATAGTTCCTTCCCTGCCAAGTTTGATAACGCTCCAATCGTAGCCGGGGCCGCGTCGTCGTTTTGTTTCCCAGCCGTCGCTCATATTCAGCGCACGCCCCGGCATAATCAAATTGTGGCGATGCCCGAAAAACATATCGCTGCACGCAATGACAAGACCGCCGTTTTCGACTGCGGAGAGATCAACTTCGCTGTCACGGCGAATCAAACGCGCCCAATCGGGTTGCACTTCGCCGTACACACGCAACCGCGCGACGCCGCCGTCAGGATAAATCTTGAAGCGCAAATGTGTGACACGCGTCGTCGGCTGTAGCGCAAACGAATTGCGCGCGTCGCCTTGCAACTCCACCTTCGGCAAAACTTCTGTCCAGCGCGTTGCGTCATTCAGTAGTTGCTCAACATCGGAATGGCCTTCAATCGCGCAGGCTTCTAACGAACAATGCGAGGGATAGTTACCGCGAAAGTAGCTCGTGTCCACGAGCACGCCGTGCAGCAACCCCGGCACGCCGAGCCGGATAATACACCAGTCATACAATTCGTGTAGGTTTGGTGCCCGCTTGCGCCGTGATTCCCAGCCATCCATCCACTTGCCGAGATCAGTGTATTTGCCTTCGATAAAAACGGGCGCACTGGCTTTAAGCAGGTTTTCCTTGGGCGCAAAGAATTCGTCATTGGCAGCGAGAACCGCACCGCCTAAACGTTCAGAGGCCAGATCAATGCGTTCGGTAAAATCCATATAAAACTCTGAGTAACGCGAACGGTCAGTTTGAATCGCCTGATTGCGCATCCCGCACAAGAAAACGAAGGCGTGGCAGGAGGTTTGGTTGTCTTTGATGCGTTCGATAAACAACAGGCGCAAACTGACCGTTTGCGCAACGTTATGTATAGATGGGTTTCAGCACCTTGTTCACATATTCCATGCTGATGCGGCAGGAATCTTTGGGCGTGAGCGTCGTCGCATCCTGCTCGATATTGATCCACCCTGCAAAGCGAATTTCTTTGAGCAAGCGCATCACACCAGTGAAATCCACTTCGCCTTTGCCCAGTTCGCGCAGGTTTGGTTTGAAGTCAGGTCGCACGAAAGGGCGCACGCCATCTTTGAAGTGGAAATAATTCAGCCGCGTTTTGTATTTGCGCAGGATCGCTACCACATCCCCGCCAGCCAAATGGATATGCCCCGTGTCTGCTGACATAAACACATAACGCGGATCGGTGGTTTCCATCGCCACGTCAATTTCGGCGGGCGTTTCGATGAGGGTATTCAGATGGGGATGCAGACCGATTTGCAGGCCTTGCGCTTGGGCGCGTTGACCGATTTCGTTGAGCAATGGCGCTTGTTGTTTAATGAGTTGCACCCGGTCAGCACTGGCGGGCGCACCGGGTGGGCCGATGATGACGTTCTTGCCGCCGAATTCTTTGAGCAATGCAAAGCGTTTGGTGGCTTCCAGTAAAATCTCGCCGCGTTTGGTAAGGTCGTAAAACGGCGCGCTCAGGTAATTGCCCGCAATCGCCAGCTTCTTTTCCGCCATCAGTTGCTGGAAAGTTTCTTTTGTCAGGCCGTACTTTTCTAGTTCGTTGCTGAGCGGAGAAAACTCGATGCCGTCGGCCCCCACGCTGCGCAGATCATTGAGCGCGTCTTGCAAGGAGCGCGGTTCTTTGAAATTGCGCCACAGCAAAAAGCCTTGCGCCCAGCGAATGTTGGGCGTTTTCGCGGCAGCAATGAAGTTGGGCAGATTGGCAGCGACAATACTGCTGGCGAAGAATTTGAATAGCTCACGACGAGTAGTAGGATGGTTCATAAGCAGTTTCCATTGATCATTTGGTTATTGGTCAAGACGCAGTCCGCTGCTACCGCGACGACAAAGGGAAGATGAAATTAGGAGAAAAACTTGCGCGCGCCTAATTCGCGTGCCAATGCCTCACATTGAGCAGTTAAGTGAGGCGGCGTTTTTATGATCACCAGAAAGCCATCCGTGCTTTGCGGTAATAAAGTGGCCGCCTTCTTTTGCGCTTGGGCAGACGCCCAAATCGCTCCTACCGCGCCCCCCATCACCCCGCCCAGGATAACCAGGGCAAGCGTGTGGACTAACAAGGCTTCCACGAGGGAAAGCTGTAAAAAATCGGTGGCGTACAAAATCAGGCCAATCAATAACGCAATCAGGCAGCCGAGCAGAATCCCGATGGTAGAAGCACGCGAGGAAATCAACGACACCGGCGGCAGGGGGAAATGAGGGCGCGTCGGAACATCACCCAGCGCCACCCGAATCACACTGACCTGAGCCATCTCAATCTCCAACTCAGCGAGACGCGTCACCCAGACTTCGGCTTCCGCTTCCTGCGCAAAAACCGCCATCAACGTTTGCGATGACGCCTGCGGCAAGTGACTTAATTGTATGCGCTCGGCAACCATAACTGTCTTCTGTGAATGCACCTTCAGTTGCAAATTGGGGAGAACAAGTTAGGAATGCCAGTTTACTTGCTTTGCCCGCCTCTAAGTCAAGCGCGCAGCGCCTCGCAGGAACGAAAAAAATTCTTTATAATCTCCCTCCCTATCCGAGTGTCGTAACAACCGCATCCCCTGGCGTATGCTTACGCCAAGCGGGACAAGCTAACCCCTGTGGTTAGAGGAGAGTTTATGCATTTGCTGAAAATCATGCTCGCCGCCCTGCTCCTTTGCGGCAGCGCCGTGTGCTTGCCGACTGTCACGGTCGCCCAATCGAAGCAAAGTCCTGTGGATAAGTTTCGACAACTCGAAGAAATTCTGCCGACGCCGAACGAACAACGCACTGGCTCCGGCGCGCCTGGCAATAAATACTGGCAACAAAAAGCTGACTACACGATGGACGTGGAACTGGATGACAAAAATCAGCGCATCATTGGTTCCGAAACGATTAAGTATTACAATAACTCACCGGACGCGTTGACCTACCTTTGGCTGCAACTTGATCAAAATCACTTCCGCAAAGACTCCGATGCCAAGCTGACGCAAACAGCCCCCAAGATGGAAAACGTACCGCTCGTCATCGCCGAAGCGTTGATTCAGCAGAACAATGAGTTTGGCTACAACATCACGGCGGTCAAGGATGCCGCGGGCGCACCGCTGCCACATACTATCGTCAAAACGATGATGCGCATTGATCTGAAAGAGCCGCTGAAAGCCGGGCAAACGGTCACCTTCTCGGTTGATTGGAATTTCAAGATCGTAGACTCCAAGCGAAATGGCGCGCGTTCCGGCCTGGAGTATTTCGCCCAGGATGGAAATTATCTGTACGGTTTGGCGCAGTTCTTCCCGCGGATGGTGGCCTACAATGACGTGACCGGATGGCAGCACAAACAGTTCCTGGGTATGGGCGAATTCACGTTGGAATTTGGCGATTACAAAGTGCGTATCACGGCACCTGACGATCACGTGGTGGGCGCAACAGGCGTGCTGCAAAACCCTGAACAAGTGCTCAGCCAAAAGCAGCGCGACCGTCTCGAACAGGCGAAGAGCGCCACCAAGCCCGTGTTGATCGTCACGCCTGATGAAGCCAAAGCGAACGAAGCAACCAAGTCCGAGAGCAAACCCAAAGGCAAAAAGACCTGGATTTTCCACGCCGAAAACGTCCGCGATTTCGCGTTCGCGTCGTCCCGCAAGTTCATTTGGGATGCGCAAGGCCACAACGTGAATGGCAACCAAGTACTAGCGATGTCACTCTATCCCAAAGAAGGCAACCCGCTGTGGGGGCAATACTCGACGGCGTCCATCGTTCACACTCTGAATGTGTATTCGCGCTATTCGTTTGATTATCCGTATCCGGTCGCGTACTCGGTCAACGGCCCGATCAATGGCGGCATGGAATATCCGATGATGTGCTTCAATGGCCCGCGTCCCGAAGCCGATGGCACGTATTCGGCGCGCACCAAATATTTCCTCATTACCGTCATCATTCACGAAGTCGGGCACAACTATTTTCCGATGATCGTTAATTCCGACGAACGGCAATGGACGTGGATGGACGAAGGCCTCAATTCGTTCCTGCAATATCTGGCCGAAGCAGGAGTGGGAGCCAAACTTTCCCGTCCAGTGCAGGTGAGCCGAAACAAATTGTCGAATACATGCTGGCCGATTTTCACGATCCGATTATGACGAACTCGGAATCCGTGATGAACCTCGGCTCGAATGCGTATGACAAGCCCGCGACGGCGCTCAATATCCTGCGCGAAACGGTGCTGGGGCGCGAGCTATTCGATTTTGCTTTCAAGACGTACGCACAACGCTGGAAGTTCAAACGCCCGATGCCGGCAGATTTCTTCCGCACGATGGAAGACGCGTCCGGGGTGGATTTGGATTGGTTCTGGCGCGGCTGGTTTTATGGGACGGAACATTGCGACATCGAGTTGGCAAGTGTGAAGTGGTACAACATTGATACGCGCAATCCTGATGTCGAAAAATCTGTCGCACGACGGATGAAAGAAGCAGCGCCGGAAACGCTGGCACAACAGCGCAATAAAACGCTGCCCAAATTTACCGCGCAAAATCCGGCGCTCAACGACTTTTACAATAGCTATGATCCGCTGAAAGTCACCGAGCGCGACCGGCAAACGTTTCAGAAGTTTCTGGCCACGCTCACTGACAAGGAAAAAGAGTTATTCAATACTGGCCTGAACTTTTACGCAGTTGAATTGAAGAACCTGGGTGGCTTGGTGATGCCCGTGATTTTTGCCATCGAATATGCCGACGGGAGCAAAGAAGAGATGCGTATTCCGGCGGAAATCTGGCGGCGGAACAACGTGCAAGTCACCAAGCTAATTGTCACGCCCAAGGAAATCAAATCCATCGCGCTTGATCCGCATCTGGAAACTGCCGATACGGATTTGTCCAATAACCATTGGCCGTCCAAGCCCGTCAAATCACGCTTCCAGCTTTTCAAAGAGCAGCAAGCGCCGAACCCGATGCAAGAACAAAAGAATGGCGGGAAGGTGCCGCCAGCGGGGAGTGGCAATTGAAGAGAGGGAGAGAAGAAGTGAGGGGGAGAGAGGGAGAAAGGGGGACGGGGAGACACGGAGGCGCGGCACATAAAAGCGTCTTGCAGCTTCTCTGCTCTCTGTCTCTTTGTCTCTTTGTCTTCCCTTCTCCCGCTCTCCCCTTCTTCACAGCGGCGCACAAATACCACTTCAGCTTTACGCAAATTGAATACAACGCCAAAGAAAAAGCGGCGGAGATCACGCTGCGGGTGTTTGTGGATGATTTAGAAGCCGCCCTCAGCAAACAGAGCGGGAAATCCATCAAGCTGGAGCACAAAGAGGCAGCGCCCATCGTCGCAGAGTACGTGCGCGCCAAACTCGAGATTAAAGGCCGCGATGGGCGCTTGCGCAAGCTGACATGGATTGGGATGGAGCCGAAAGTGGATGTGGCGTTGTTGTATCTCGAAGTCAGCCTGCCGGAAGGATTGGCGGGCCGACAGCTTCGGCAGCAGATGTTTTTTGATTTATTTGCAGACCAGGTGAATCAAGTGCTGGTCAGAGTGAGCAACACCCAGACCCGGTTAGATTTCAAAGCTGGTGATGGCTTCAAAACACTGACTCTCGTGCCCAAATAACCCCGCTCCTCCCGCGGTTTTCAGTCAACCTGATTGATTGATAAATTTGTCATAGCTCTGCAACACGCTTTCCGAAACTTCAGATTGACAATGCGTTGAGGCTAGTGCTAATTTGAGCCTGGTTGGTCCCGCGCCTCGTCCCTACTGAATTTCAACCCGCCCAAGTCACACCGTAATTAAAGCAGGCGAAGCTGATGTCGTTCAATAAAGCCAAATCTCTCAAAACCGCTTCCAAGTACGTCCAGCAAGGGAAATATCAATCGGCGATTGAAGAATATCGTCAGATGGCGCAAGCCGAACCATCTGACGTCACCACGCTCAACACGCTGGGTGATCTGTATGTAAAAGTCGGGCAGACGAGCGAAGCCATTGTCAGTTTCCTGCATATTGCCGAACACTACTGCGTCAGTGGCTTTTATCTCAAAGCCATCGCCATGCTGAAGAAAGTCAGCAAGCTTGACGCGGGTAATATTGCGGTCTCGCTCAAACTGGCGGGACTTTATGCTCAGCAAAAGTTAGTTGTAGACGCACGACATCAGTATTTGAGCGTGGCGGAGCATTACATCCGGGAAGGCCAAACGCAGCAGGCACTAGAGATTTATCAAAAAATTGCGGACCTTGACCCTGAGAATACGGCGGTTCAACTGAAGCTGGCCGAAGCGTATCTGCGCGAAGAACAGGTCGGCAAGGCGTACGATACATTTCTCCTCACGGCCAATGAGCTACGACGACAAAACAAAGAGGCCGAGGCCTTACAAATTTACCTGCGCGCGATCAAAGCTAACCCGAAAGGGCAAGCCGCACTGGCAGCGGCAGTGAATCTGCATCTGGATCACAAAGAACCGCAGGCCGCTATTGAATTGATTGACAGCTTACTGACAGATCGGCCTAACGATGCCGAGTTGTTGACGCTACTGGCACGGACTTATCAGTCCACCGATAATCTGGCAGAGGCTGAAACAGCGATTGAAAAGGTGTTAGCATACGCGCCCTCGCGGTATCAATACGCGCTTGATCTGGCCCAGCTATATGTCCGCCGCACTGATGTGGCTGGCGCTTTGCGGCTGTTTGATCGCGTTGTCGAAAGCCTGTATGAACACCGCGAAGAAGAAAAAGCCGCCCTTTTACTGCGCGAAATTATCTCCATAGAGCCCCAACATGTGGGCACGCTCACGCGTCTGGCCGCAGTCTATGAACAAACGCATGATGACCACTTACTGATCGACACGCTTAACACACTAGCTGATGTTGCCATTCAAAAAGATAGCAAGCCTGACGCCATCAGCGCGCTCAAACGATTGCTCGAACTAGAGCCAGACGAAAGTCAATATCGCCGCCGCTTGCGGGAGTTGGAAGGAACGAATCCGATGTGGTCGGAGGCAATGCCCAACACAGCGAACGGGAGCGAAAATCAGGAAGCCGGGGTTGGCGCAACACCGTCAGAGGAAGCTTCGGGTTTTTCTGCGTATTCGATCCAGGTCACAGAAGATTCGTCGCCTGACTTTGCGGCCAGTAAGTCGGGTAGTGAGTGGAGTAATTGGTCCATCAGTACGGCTGACGAGTCAACCCAGGATTTCGGTTTTGGGCAGGAAGAGGAAGCTCCTGCGGAAACCAATTTCTTTGAGACAGCCTTACCGTCTTTCGGAGCCGCGGAAACGATGGAAGTGGCGCTCAACGCCCCTCATTCCAACTTGTCTGATGAGTTGGAAAGTGTGGATTTTTATCTTTCGCAGGGCATGCTGGATGTCGCTCGTTATACGCTCGAAACAGTGGCAGAAAACTTCCCCAACCATCCTGAAGTGAGAGTCAAGTTCTTGCAACTGACGGAGGCGGAAACCAAAACCGACCGGACGGTTAGTGGAGCGGGAAACCAACAGGAGACGAGCGTCAGCGCAGTTCCGACGGCAGAGCAGGCTAAGATGAGTATTGAGGTGCCGAGCATGTTTTCCGCACTTCCTCCAGAGCCTCCGACCATAGGCTTTTCCTCCCAGGCCGACCTTGAGATGGGAGTTATCGGTCATCATCTGGATCTGGAATTCAGTTCACCACCGGACACGGAAGCGGCAACGATTCTCCTGATGCCCTCCCCCGCCCCGCCGCAGGTACATCAACTAGCGCCGACACCCGCCGCATTTGAAATTAGGCTACCGGAAATCGGGCTACCTGCGCCCCCATTGCCACCTGCGACGCCACCTGCCGCGCCGTCTTTCGACCTTCTGGCAGGCAGCGAAATGGGCGACTTGCTTGATTTCCTTGATGAGTTCAAAGCGGAATCCGAGCAACATAAACCAGCGGATGATTTCGAGACCCAGTACAACTTGGGGTTAGCGTATAAAGAAATGGAGATGTTCGACGAAGCCATCGAAGAATTCCAGGCCGCCTTTAAAGCAGTGATGGCTGACCCAATGCACCCGGAATATATTCCTTGCTGCAACATGCTGGCATTTTGCTTCGCGCAAAAAGGCTTACCCCGGTTGGCCATGGTGTGGCTGAAGAAAGCCCTTGAAGCACCGGGACGAGGCGAGGAAGTTTATCAAGCCTTACGTTATGATTTGGCGGATGCGTATGCTGCGATGGGCGAACTCAAGGATGCGTATGAGACGTTCGCTGAGGTGTATGCGATTGATGTGCAATATCGCAGCGTGAAAACGCGCATGCAGGAAATCGCTGCCCAGTTGAAATAAACGCAGGCGAGGAAGCGTTAGCGCTGCTGCTTTGGATCAAGCCATTCACGCAACCCATCCCCGACAAAATTAAACGCCAAAACAGTCAGCATTACGGCGATGCCAGGAAAGATCAATAAATGCGGTGCATCACGTAAAAACGGGCGCGCATCGTTTAGCATTGATCCCCAACTTGGTGTCGGTGGCGGCACACCTAACCCTAAAAAACTCAAGCTCGCTTCTGACAAAACAGCCCCCGCCATTCCCAGGCTGGCCTGCACAATCAGCGGCTGAATCGCATTGGGCAAAATGTGCTGCAAGACGATGCGAACATCGCCCGTGCCAAGCGCGCGTGCCGCTGTCACATAATCGTATTCCCGCACTTTCAGCACCTGTCCGCGAATCAACCGCGCATAGCCAACCCAGCCAATAATTGAAAGCGCCAAAATCAAGTTGCGTAGGCTTGGCCCCAAAAATGCCACCATCGCAATCGCCAGCAACAAACTGGGAAACGACATAAACACATTGAAGAGAAAGCCGGAGAAAAAGCGATCTACCCAGCCGCCGTAATAGCCCGAAACCGCGCCGATCAGCACGCCGAGCAAAGCAGAAATCAAGACCACCAGCACGCCGACTTGCATCGAAACTTGCGCGCCGTGAATGATGCGCGACAACACATCGCGGCCTAAATCATCCTGTCCCAATAGGTGTTCACGCGACGGTTGATACCGCTCTTCCCGACTCTGACCGGGCTTCGCAGCGGTTTGCACACGCGGATCGTAAGGTGCCAGCAACGGTGCCAACAACGCGACGAGAAAAAAGAGGGTAATCACAATGAGGCCGAATTTTCCGAGACGATTCATAGCGCAGTCTTATTCAATCCTGATCCTTGGATCAAGCAAGCGATAAGCAAAATCGGTTAGCACATTCGCCACAATGTATGTCAAGGCAATCATCAGAATGCAGCCTTGCACCATCGGATAGTCGCGCGCATTGATGGCATCTACCGTGAGCCGACCAATGCCTGGCCAACTGAAAATAGTTTCGGTGATAATTGCACCCGCGAGCAGCACGCCAAACTGCAACCCCAGGACGGTGACGACGGGAATCAAACCATTTTTCAGCACGTGTTTGTAAATCACCTGCCCCTCATTCAAGCCTTTCGCGCGTGCCGTGCGTACATAATCTTCGCCCAATTCTTCAATCACGCTGGAGCGCACCATCCGCGTCAGTATGGCGGCTAAAGCGGCCCCCATTGTAATCGCAGGTAAAATCAAATACTCAACCCCATCGCGCCCGCCCACCGGCAGTAAATCTAATTTGACGGCGAACAGATAGATCATTAATGGCCCAAGGACAAAGCCCGGCGTGCTGATGCCGAGCAAGGAAACAACGGAAGCCAGGTTATCTATCCACCTGCCTTTATTTGCACCCGCCGTCACGCCCAGTGGAAGGGCAAGGAGAATCGCCACCACCAATCCGGCCAAAGCTAATTCAATCGTCGCCGGATAACGGCTCATGATTTTCTCAAAGACCTCTTCGCTCGACACCAGGCTCACGCCCAAATCACCGCGCAAGAGTCCCTTCCAGTAGTTGACATATTGCTGCGACAACGGCAAATCGAGGCCAAGCTTTTGCTTCAACTCAGAAACCTGTTGTTCGGTCGCATTTTCGCCAAGCGCATTGCGCACCGGATCGCCTGGCACAATGTGAATGAGGAGGAAAACGAGGGTGACGACTGCCCAAATCACCGGCAGCACCAACACCAATCGCTTCACCAGAGCAAGTAGGATTTGCATACGAAAAGGCGCGCGCCTTAATCGGCTTAATTGAACCGCAGTGGATGATCGGTTAAATATTTCCACGAAGCATCGCCAATCAAATCCATCGAAGAGATGCCATCGGTTTCTGTGCCTGGATACACATAAAAGGCGTCGCGTTCGATAGCACGTGGATCAAGCGCGCGAATGGCTTCCAGCAACGTGATAAAGGTTGTCGTGCGCCAGTAATAGGCTTCCGTAATCTCTTCAAGAGAAGACCGCAGCGGCTGCGCCAGTTGCTGATAGGTAGGACGGAATTCATAACTGCCGACATCATCCTCAACCGCTTCATCACGACTATCTATCATCATCATCAGGCTCACGACGACGTATTCTTTGCTGTCAGAGAAGCGATGCAGGCGATCCACCTCACTACCCATTTCGCTTTCTTCCGTCGCCATCGAAGCTTCGATTTCGTTATGCCACTGGTTGAAATTCTTGATCGCGTCTTCGGCATCTGCGCGGTAATCCCAGTAGCCGTATTCCCAGGCATATTGGTTTTCCAGCAATAAGGACGCAACGGATTTAATAAAACGCCGTTTGCCTTGTGCATCAGACTCTTCTTGATCTACCAATTGCTTGAGCCGCGCGCGCAAATCGTCGCTGCCAAAAACCTGAATTACCAATTGCACGCCCAGAAATACGGTATATGACGTGTCTTCTTCGCCACCCATCCCAATGAACGAGCGGCGACCTGCGTCAAGTTGCCCGGGCGTTTTGCGCGTGGCTATGTAAATGCCGCCTACAAACAAGCCGCCGAGGATTAACATCAAGAGTAAGTACGCGAAGGTGCCGAGAAAAATTAGGGCCATAGAATTTGTCGTTGGTCATTTGTTATTGGTCATCGCTCGGAAGTCCGTTGGGCAACGAACAATGAAAAATGACCTATAACAAATGGAAAAGGGGAAATGGAAAGTGATTAACCGCCAAACCAACCGCCGCCACTGCGTCCGTACGAGCCGGAGCGCCCTGACCGCACGCCCGTAACCTGCCCACCAGAGGACATTCGCACGCTCGTTCGGCCAAAACCGCTTGGGCGGTTGCGCCCAATGCCGCTCGCTCCGCCAACCCGCGTGCCGCTGAACATCGTCGGGCGCGAAACCGGGCGATAGGAAGGCACTTGCGACGGATAAGATGTAGTTGGACGCGAATAATTGTAACGCGTACCGCCGAAATTCGTGTACGCATACGGGTACGGGTTGTAGTAGTAATGGTTGTAAAACCACCAGTGATACATTGGTGAGCCGCCGTAGTAATAATGATTTCGCGCTGTTGATGTACCAGTTGTGGTTGTTGATGTCGTATCGGCTGCTACTGTATCGGCGGCGGGCTTGAACTCAGACAAGCGTAAAAACCGGATGCTGATACCCTGCTTTTCCAATTCCACGAATTCATCGTTCAGGTCATCCATTTCCTCTTTGCGCTTTTCATCTTTGACTACATACATCAGGCTCGTGATGCCGCGCTGCTTGAGGTCGTTGGCGGCAGGGATTTTGGCCAGATAGCGATTGTCGAATTGATTTTCTTCGTCGGTGTAGGCATTCAGCCGTTGGCTGTCAAGCAGTAAGACCGCAGGCGCTTTGTCTTGCACTTTGGCCTTTTTGTCTTCGATTTCTTTGGCGTAATAAATCATTGCGCCCAGTGTTTCGTGGGAACGAACCACGCCGAGCGGATGAGGCCAATTATCGACTACCGGAACAAGGTGCGCAAAGTCCGCCATTGCCGCGCCAAAGGCGATAGATTGAGGGCCTTCTAACTCGGCGACGATCAAACTTTCGCCCGCGTTCGCCGATTGTGACAGCAATTCGCGCAAGGCGGTCGCTTGATTATAAGTCTGTTCCATCAACGGTGTTTTGACGGGCTTCATTTGCTCGCGCAATGACGTTTGTGCCAGCGATTGAATCAGTGAGGGCACAAAGTAGGGTTGCCACGTCGCGTTGCCAGGTTGATACGCCGCGATCAATTTATTCGGGTCAAGATATTGTTTCCAATCGGAGTCAGCCACGCTCGCCGTGGCCGAAGTGAAAGTCGGATCGAAGTTGAGTTTGCGATCCGTCGAACCGATGTTCCAGCCTTCTTTCTTCTGCAATTCCAGCGAGTCCTGCGAGACTTCTGCCTCATCGCTACTGAAAAGTTTGTATCCCGTCAATCCCACTAATCCCAGTCCCGCTGCCCAGGCCATTCCTTTGCCGATGCGCTTGGTGGCACTACGCCGTGACACATCTTGCTGAAACCAATTCGTGACCTGATTGTTTCCGGTTTCGGGGGAAGAAGAATAATTCGTGGTGCTCTTTTTTTTCTGCTTTTCCATAAAGTTTGTAAAACAAGTTGCTCACTTGCGGTTTTTTTCCGCCGTCTAGCGCAATTGATTGTACGCCAACTCAACCCGTTTCGTTCAAGGGTTCGGACAAAATTTCTGCGAAACACCCAAAAACAACCAGGAAAAAAACTGACCTCTACCAAAACTAAAATGCCAGGCATTACGCTCCCTAACCAGAGAAAATTTGATTGTCAAAAGAAAAAACCGATGGTACAAGGCGTGCTGTTATGTCTTCTACCCAAAGCCGCACTTTCTCACCGGGCTTCAAGCGCCTGCTCTGGCTGTTGGCTTCACTTCATCTGCTGGTCGGGATTAAACGGCTGGCTGAATCTTTTGTCACGCCAACGATCTACCAGAAGGATTTTATTTCACCTTATCTCATGGCTAAAGCCATTCTCCACGGCGACAAAAGAATTGAACGCGCCGTCGCAACGTGAGGTGGGGCAGCCAATTGGGCAGAAGATGCGGAATTAGCCGCCGCGCGATTGGTCATTGCCGACGTGAATATGCCGCTTTCCTCGCTGCTCAGTTGCGACAGTCGCTTTGAGTTGGTCTATAAAGACGCGGGGGCAGCCGTCTTCATTGCACGAAAGGCGATAGCTCCAGCAAAGTAGACGCTCCGCTGCGTTCAGCAATAGGTCAGAATTTCGGTGAGGCGCTGAATTTGTACGATGCCTGCGGCTGGCACAGGAGATGGTTGCGGGTTCAGCCAAACCGCTTGCAGCCCAACCGCCTGCGCGCCTTGCACGTCGGCGCGCAAACTGTCACCAACATGCAAGGCCTGTGAGGCAATCAATTGATTGTCGTGCAAAGCAGCAGCAAAAATCGCGGCCTCTGGTTTCGCAGCCCCGACTTCAGTCGAAATGTGAATCGAATCGAAGTAGTCCAGCAATTCCAAGGCGCGCAGCACATCATAAAGCCGCGCGTCGAAATTCGAGATTACGCCCACACGCAAGCCGCGTTGCTTAAGGGCGACAAGCGTTGGCTTCGTGTCTCTACCTAATTCCCAGGCGTCGGCAGTACGAAAGAATTCAAAGAGTTCCTCAAAGTAATCCGCAAACCGTGGAAACTCGCCAAAGTCGGTGAACACATCCTGTACTAAATCACGCCACCATTGCTTTTCCTGCACAAGTCGTTCGCCTGCACTCAAGCTGCGCGCAAAGGCCATGGGCGGTTGCTGGCGAAACTGGTGGGCGAAGGCGTGTTGGAGAGCTTGCGGATCAACTTGCTGGCCATACCGCTGGGCATAGCGCGCATAGATTTCGCCAACGCTGCCGCGCACGTCAAATAACGTGCCTGCCGCATCAAAAAAAACCATTTTTATTTCCCCTTGTCTGGGCATAAGTTTCGAGTTTATTGCACTGCGAAATTGATTAGGCTAGAGTACACAGTAAATCAAGCTGTACATAAAGGTAAACGATGCAACCCGCATCGTGCAGGTAAAACAATTAGGATTTTCCTCCTACTGACAGGAGTTGACGCGATTATGAAACAGGTAATTTTATTTCGGCTCGCACTGGCGACCTTCGTTATTTTTTCGCTCGTCTGCTCTACGCTCGTTGGGCGCGCCGCGCTAAACACTTTGCCGCCTGATCCCGAAGTTTATGCGATCAAAGGCGGGACGATTGTCACAGGGACAGGCGCGACCATTCCGAACGGCGTGGTCGTCATCCGTAATGGACTTATTGCCGCAGTGGGCGCGGACGTGGCGGTTCCCGCTGACGCGCGGCTCGTTGAGGCAGCGGGGATGATGGTGTATCCGGGGCTAATTGATGCATATTCCAGCTATGGCCTGCAACCAGCGGCACAACCGCAGGGCGGAGGTGGCAGAGGTGGCGGCGCACCCGCGAATCCACAAGCCGCGATTCTGGCGGCGTTAAGCGCCGCGCCTTCCAGCGCAGGGTTATTGCCCGAAGTCACAGTCGCCGAGCAACTGCAAGTCACGGCGGACACGTTCGATCAACAACGCAGCGCAGGCATTACTGCCGCACTGACTTCCCCCCGCGATGGCATCTTTCGCGGCCAAAGCGCCTTCATCAATCTGGGCAGCGAGGCTCCCGAAAAGCTGTTGCTGAAAGCACCTCTTTCGCTGAGCATCGGCTTCAGTCGTGGCGGCGTTGGTTTTGGTGGTGGCTATCCGAATTCCGGGATGGGCGTCTTTGCCTTCTTGCGGCAGGCGCTAATGGATGCACAGCATTACCGCGACGAATGGGATTGGTACAGCAAGTCGCCGCGCGGCAAAACGCGCCCGGCACATAACAAATCCAGCGCCGCGCTGATTCCTGTCGTGAATGGCAAAATGCCCGTCATCTTCAATGTTAGCAGCGTACGCGAAATCCAGCGTGCCGTTGGCCTGGCCGAAGAATTTAATCTCAAGTATCTGCTTTCAGGCGCGACACAGAGCTATGAGATTGCCGATTACTTGAAACAGAAAAATGCGACCGTGTTACTGAGCTTGAGTTATCCGCAAAAACCGGCGGCATTGGAAGACCCGGAGTCAGAATCGCTACGCGTCTTGCGCGAGCGTGCTGAAGCGCCAAAAGCAGCGGCGGCGCTGTATCAAGCCAGAGTCAAATTCGCCTTCACTTCTGGCACGTTGACGCGTCCAGCAGATTTTATTACCAATGCCGCCAAGGCTATCGAAGCGGGCTTGCCGAAAGACGAAGCATTGAAGGCGCTGACCATTTATCCGGCGCAAATCTTCGGGCTGGCCGAACAACTCGGCAGCATCGAAAAAGGCAAGATTGCGAATGTTATTGTCACCAGCGGCGACCTCTTCGACAAAGATACCAAAGTCAAACACACCTTTGTGGACGGCAAGCAATACGTCATCAAAGAAGCGCCAGCAACACCGCGTGGTGGTAGCGGGCCAAGTGGGCCAGGCGGTGGTCGTGGCGGCGCACGTCCGCCGAATGGAGCAGCCACCAATCCAGTTGCCGCAGTCACCACGATTGATGTTTCCGGGACTTGGACGCTGACTGTCAACCCACCCGGTGGCGGCGCGATCAATCGTACGCTTACACTCAAGCAAACCGGCGACACAGTGACCGGAGAAATTACCACAAGCGCAGGCCCCGTGCCGATTAGCGGCGGCAAAGTGAGCGGCAACGAATTGTCATTTGTGTACGCGATGAAATACCAGGATAACGAACTGATCATTGGCGGTCGTGCCAAAGTCGAAGGCAATTCCCTGTCCGGGATGATGGAAACCAATGGCACCAGCTATGATTTCAGCGGCACGCGTAACCCTAAATAGGAGGCACCCATGAAAACTTATCGCCTGATTTTCTTAAGCATTCTACTCTGCACGTTAAGTTTTATTGCACTCGCCCAAAGCAATGAAACGCTCATTCGTAATGCGACGATTATGACCGCATCGCACGGCACGATCACCAACGGTTCGATCCTGATTCGCAACGGCAAAATCGTAGCGTTGGACAAAGCCGACAAAGTCACGGCGTCGCCGAACGCCAAAGTGATTGACGCGACCGGTATGTACGTGACGCCCGGTTTTGTGGATTCGCACTCGCACTCGGCGCTTGATACGGCACTGAACGAAGGCTCGCTGTCCGTCACGGCGATGGTGCGGATGCGCGATGTCGTCAATAACACCGACATCAACATCTATCGACAACTGGCGGGCGGCACGACGATGATTCATCAATTGCACGGCAGCGCGAACGCGATTGGTGGGCAGAACAATATCATCAAGTTGAAATGGGGCAAGTCCGTGGAAGAAATGTATGTCGGCGATGCGCCGCGCACCGTCAAATTTGCGCTGGGTGAAAACCCGAAGCGGTCTCAATTTGCCCGTCATTCCGGGCAGAACGCGACGTTTCCCTGCCACGCGGATGGGAGTCGAGGAAACCATTCGTGAAGCCTTCACGCAAGGCCGCGAATACATTCAGAAATGGGAAGCCTACGAAGCCGCCAAGAAACGGGGCGAAGACATGATGCCACCGCGCAAAGACCTCAAGCTCGAAGCGATGGCGGACGTGCTTGCGCGGCAAGATTGACATTCACTCGCATTGCTATCGCGCCGATGAAATCATGATGCTGCTGCGGTTGTGCGAAGAATTCGACATCAAAGTTCACACGCTCCAACACATGCTCGAAGGCTACAAGGTCGCGCCCGAAATTAAAGCGCACGGCGCAAGCGCTTCGATCCTGCCGGATTGGTGGGCGTACAAGATGGAAGCCTATGACGCGATCCCTTTCAATGCCGCGATCATGCACCGACGCGGCATCGTCGTTTCGATTCACTCTACGACAGTCAACGATGTCGCGCGCCGCTTTTATCAGGAAGCCGGCAAGATGATGAAGTACGGCGATCTGTCGGAAGAAGAAGCGTTGCGTTTGGTCACGCTCAACCCCGCGATTCAACTTCGCTTGGAAAATCGCGTCGGCAGCATTGATGTTGGCAAAGACGCCGACATCGTGCTCTTCAATGGGCATCCGTTCAGCGTCTATTCGCGCCCCGAAATGACGTTGATCGAAGGCGAAATCTATTTTGACCGCAAGCAGGATTTGGCCATGCGCGAGAAGCTCGCCCAAGAAAAGAAAGACCTGATCGAGCGCGAAAAGAGAATGCCCGGAGCAAGCGCAGCCGACGCTGCCGCAACCGCCGACCATTCCGACGGACGACGAATGGGACAGGCATCCGCACGGAACCAAGAAAAATACGATGAAAGCGAAAATTGACGAATGCACAAATGCAAAGAGCGATGGCCGAACTGACCGATGACGTCACGGAGTTGAAGAAGAGATGCAGGAAGTGAAGGCTAAGTACCTCCGCAGATCGGCAGTTTGACTCGATCTCTGAGGTACTGGATGAAACTAACCGAACGATCCAGCAAATCGTCAGGAATATCGGGTACGAAAAACAGCGCCAATGAAAGAATGGCACGTTCTGATGAAAGAATGACGCGAGTGGAAGCGACGGTCCAAAATATCTGATACGGTGGATCGCTATCTCAGCGCGCGACTCAATGGTAGCAGTCAAAATTAGGCAACGATTATGAACAAACATCAATTCAACTTTATCCTGACTCTCGCGGCGCTCACGCTCAGCACTGCGTCATTCTTGGCGCAAACCAAAGACACGACCGCCGTCTACGCGATTCGCAATGCCAAGATCGTGACCGTCACCGGAGCTACGATTGACAAAGGCACGGTTGTGATCCGCGACGGCAAAATCGCGGAAGTCGGCGCAAATGTCCGTGTTCCCAGCGAGGCCAAAGTCATTGATGCGACAGGCTTGTCCGTGTATCCGGGCTTGATCAATTCCAACACGATTCTCGGCCTGAACGAAGTCGGGGCAAGGTGCGGCGGGTACGGTAGACACCACCGAACTTGGCGACTTCAATGCGAATATGAAAGCCCTGACCGCTGTTAATCCGCATAGCGAACACATCTCCCGTCGTGCGAATGAATGGCGTCACAACCGTACTGACCTGTCCGCAGGGCGGCCTCATTTCCGGGCAATGCGCGCTCATCAATGTGGATGGCTGGACGCCGCAACAAATGGCAGTGAAAGCTTCGGCGGCGATGGCGATTAACTACCCCACGTCTAGGATTTGGTGGAGCGACGCGGCGGCTTCGGCGGCGGCGGTGGCGTTGGCGGCCCGAGCGAGGCCCAACGACAACAGCGTGACCGCCAGGTCGAAGCGTTGAAAAAGAAGATCGAAGATGCGCAAGCCTATTTGAAAGCCAAAGAGGCGGCTGCAGCAGACAAAAGCCTTCCGGCGCGCCCGATTGATCTTGGCCTCGAAGCGATGATCCCCGTCATCAAAGGCGAAGTGCCGGTACGCATCACGGCCAACAAAGCGAACGACATCAAAGCAGCAGTAGAACTCGCAGCGCAATACAAGCTCAAAGTCATCATCAATGGTGGCGACGAAGCCCTCAAAGTCGCGGCGTTGCTGAAAGAGAAAAACGTACCCGTGATTCTCGGCCCCGTGATTGATCTGCCCGGCAGCGAAGACGCGCCATACGACGAAGCCTACGCGCGCCCGGCGGAATTGCACAAAGCGGGCGTCAAATTCGCGCTGTCCAGCGACGACATTCAGCATCTGCGGTTGTTGCCGTATCACGCTGGCACGGCGGCTGCATTTGGCTTGCCGAAAGACGAAGCCTTGAAAGCCGTCACGATTTATCCCGCGCAAATCTTCGGCGTAGACAAACTCATCGGCAGCATCGAAGTCGGCAAAGCCGCGAACCTGATTGTGACCGACGGCGACCCGCTCGAATATCGCACCAAACTCAAATACATGTTCATCAACGGCAAGCAAACCGAATTGACCAACAGACACACGCGCCTCTACGATAAATTCAAAGATCGGCCTTAATTTTCAAGTCGTAGCGAATTCATCCACCTGCATGCAGAGTGAATTCGCTACGACTTGAACTACGCCATTGAAATCCCGTCGCTCGTCGCTGTATGCTTCGCCTGCCCGTAAAGAAGCAAGCTGCAACGTCGTATGCGCAGCCATCTCATCAACGCAATCGAACATTGTCATTCCGAAGGTAGAGAACGAAGAAAACCAGGTCGCGAACAAGCACGCGGCGTAGCGCACAGATGCGCGTCTTGAATTACAGGAGAAAGCTATGAGAATCGGTCGTTTAGAACTTCGCCCCGGCGGCGTCATTTTGATTCTGTTAGTAATGGCGGGTTTGGTTTTTGCTGGCCTCAAACAACTTGGATTGCTTGATAGCTTGACCGCCAAGCTCAATCCCGATACGGGCAGCAAAGGCTCTATCGTGCTCGAAGGCCGCGAAAAGCTTGAGAACATTTCCGTGGCAAGTCTGCCCGCATCCGCTGTCAAAGCCCCCGAAAAGACTTCAGACAATCCTGAAGTAACCATTGGCATTTGGACGTGGCAAACCGTCAGTGGCTTGATTGACGCAGTGGGCGGCCCCGGTAAATCGGGCGATTATCCGACCGGGTGTTTGTGCCAAGCGGGTATTACCAATACCAAACTCGTCGTCGAAAACGATACCTCCAAACAAGTCGAAGCTCTCGCCGCTGACCGCATGCAATTCGTTACGACAACAGGTGATCAAGCTGCGGTAGATATGACTGGAGCGAATAAATTGCTGCGCGGCAACAAGGCCAAAGCGATTTGGTCAAGCGGCTATTCGTTCGGCGAAGATTGTTTAATCGGCCCCGAATCGTGGAAGCGTGATCCACAACTTGCGCGCGGCTCCGTTGTCGTGACCGCCGTTCCCTACTGCGATTGGAACGTCGTGGTCAACTGGGCCGTAGACAATCAAATCCCGATCAATCCTGACGAGCAGGTGTACGATTCCAATGCCATCAACTTCGTCAACGCCACCGATCATATCGAAGCCGCACAGAAATACGCGGCGAATGCCAAAGTCTCGTTGCGCAATCGTGCCACGAGTAAGAGTGAAGAACATCAGCTTGATGCCGTAGCGACGTGGACACCGGGCGACGTGATGGCCGTCAAAGCACGCAGTACAGTGGATTACAAAGGCAAATCAGAAAAAGTGCAGAAGATCGTTTCGACCAAAGAATACAGCTATATGATGCCCAACATTTTGTTCGGCAACGAAGACTGGCTGAATAAGCATCGTGATTACGTGAAGACGTTGCTGCGCTGTATTGCGCGCTCGAACGAACGCATCAAGACGGACGAAAATTACTTCCGGGATCGCGTCTCAGCGTTGAATGCGCTGGTCTTCAATATGGAAGGGATGGGACCGAGTTTCTGGAACACCTATTTCAAAGGCACGGTCGAGAACGGCGTTCCGCTCGGCGGTTCGCGTGTGAACAACATCGCCGAAGTGCGGCATTTGTTTGGGCTGGATTCTAAAGAACCATTTGAGCGCAGCATCTTCGCCATCACTTACACTGATCACGGCAAACGGTTGCAGAAGCTGTTGCCAGATCGCCTGCCGACGATTACACCGGTCAATCAGGTGGTTGATCTGAGCTTCATCAAAGACATCACGGATGAGCAAAGCACCACGGGCGTGTATCAGGCGAAGGATTTAGGACAAAATCAGGGCACCGTCGTGAAAGCGAATTATCAAATCTCATTCGACAGCGGCTCTGCTAAAGTGAAGCCGACCGAAGTCAACACGCTACAAGATATTCGCAGCCTGCTGATTCGCGCGACCGACACAAAAATTACCGTTGAAGGCCACACGGACAATGTCGGCGATGAAAATACGAATATGCGCTTGTCGCGCGACCGCGCACAGGCCGTCTGGCAATGGCTGAAAGCGTCCGATCCTTCCGGCGTCAACATCAACGACAAACGGCTGGAGTCGGTTGAACCTTACGGCCCACATCGCCCGTTGCCTGGCAATCAAAACAAGGATGATGCAGAGAAAGCGGCGAACCGTCGCGTCGTGATTATTTTGAAGTAGAATACGTCGCAGAAAGGAGAAGCAATGGCAATCAATCAAATAGATTTAATTATGACGCAGGTGCAGCAATTGCCTCCGAGTGACCAGTTACAATTGATTCAGCGTGTGATGGGGCTGCTAACAAAATCAAAGGCGGCAACGCCATCAGGGTACGGCAAGTACCGCAACGCACCAGGCGCAATGTCTACTGAAGAAGACTTCAAGCTTGCCGAATGGCACTTGAGCGATAGGGATGTGAATGGCGAATAAGTACGTCATTGATACGCACGCCCTGATCGGTTTTTTAGAAGTGAGATGGTTCTGTCGCTGATTGCCCGGGCGGAAGCGATTGACATTGGCAACAAACGGCGAACGGCGATCAGCAGCGTGGCGGATTTATTGCTTGATGTGACGACAGATGCGCGAATTGAATTGCTCCCCTTCACCTGCGAGGTTTTGCAGCAAAGCCCGATTGCGAATGCCGTACCAGAAAGGCACGACCGCTTGATTGTCGCCACCGCGTTGTAGTTGGAAAGCCTCGGTCATCAGGTCTCAGTCCTTTCGAGAGATGTTTCCATCGTCACCTCGCAATTGGTTACGATTGTTTGGTAATAGTTTTTTTAAGGGTTCTCCCCATGGAAAAAGTGGTAACACAACCGCTCAACAACGGCTCCGGCTATCCCTTACGCGAAATGGTGCGCGTTTATGGAGCGGTCGGCGGGTTTGCGCGGTCGCATATCGTCATCGGATGGGTTGTGTTGTTTCTGCTCGTCTGGTTTTTCAATCCGATCAAGGCGATGCCGTATCCGAGCGAAGTGCTGGGTGCATTCCAACGGATGTGGAATGCACCGGGTAGTTCGGGGTTGGTCTACAACGTCTACGTCACGCTCAAATTGAATCTCGTGGGCGTGCTGATTTCTTCGCTTTTGTCGCTCCTCATTGCCTACTTGAGCGTCATTCCTCTATTTCAGCCCTTCAATAAATTCATTCAGTGGTTGCGCTACATTCCGATTGTCGGCTTCAATTTGGTGTTTCTGACGCTGTTCACGATTGGCTGGCCAATGAAAGTGGCGATGCTGACGACGGGGATGGCGTTCTTTCTGGTCACGAGTATGACCGGCGTGATTGCTGGTATTCCACAGATGAAATACGAACTAGCGCGTGTGCTGGGCTACAACGATTGGCACGTGTTTTATAGCGTTGTCGTGCGTCCGACCTTGCCTGCGATGATTGATATGATTGCGCAAAACGCCGCGATGGGTTGGGTGATGATTACGGCTATCGAAACCTTCAATCGCACCGAAGGCGGCATCGGCAGCCAGATTTATGCCTATACTTCCACCAATCAATTGGCGGAGGTCTACGCCTATTTGCTCATCATCGGCGTGATTGCGGTGCTGGAAGATGGCTTGCTGTCACTCATCAAACGGGTACTGTTCCCATATAGCCTCGTAGCGGAAAGGGCGTAATGGCAGACATTCCGAACAACACCGATTGCATTCCCGGCCCGCTTGACCAATTGCCAGAGCGGTTGGAAAGCTTGCTCCACATCCAAAATGTAGGCAAAGAATTTCACATGAACGACGGTTCGACGTTTGTGGCCTTGAAAGATTTCACGCTCGAAATTCAGGACATCAAAGGCAAGCCGCAAATCGTCAGTTTGCTGGGGCCATCGGGATCGGGCAAAACAACGGCGCTGCGCATCATTGCCGGGCTGGACAAACCAAGCAGCGGTTGCGTTTTTATCTCCAATGGCAAAGACCAACAATTGCGGCCTGTGCGTGTCGGCGATGTTGGCGTCGTCTTCCAACGCTACCCGTTATTTGAAGACTTGAACGTGCTGCACAATTTGATTGATCCGGCGGTGCGCTCTGGGATGAGCAAAGACAAGGCACAGGACAAAGCGGCGCGGCTGCTGGATGAATTCGATTTGGTGAAGCAAGGGCTGGCTTGGCCGCTACAGCTTTCGGGCGGGCAACGACAGCGCGTGGCGATCTTGCAACAATTGATGCTCGACCGGCATTTTATCATTTTGGATGAGCCTTTTTCCGGCCTTGATCCAGTGAACATTATAAATGTCATTAAGCTTATTTCGCGTATCGCCAACGAACATACGCTGAACACTTTTCTTATCATTACGCACGACGTCACGTCAGCCTTGATTATTTCCGATCACCTGTATTTACTGGGGCGCGAGCGCGCGGCAAGCGGTACACCGATACCGGGGTCGAAGGTGATGAAAACCTATGATTTAATTGCGGAAGGCTTGGCGTATCATCCTGACATTGAAGATTTGCCGCGCTTTGCTGAAATACGAAAAGAAATTCGCCTGGTCGAATTTCCGAAACTTTAAGGAGACAAAATGAGTCAAATTGCGGAACAAGTTCACAACCACTTCAAAGTCTTCACAGGAAATCTGGACGCCAATAATTCGATTGGCACCTTGGCAGACGAGGTTGCGCAATTTGCGCAAGAAGGAGGTATTGCGGCGAAGAGCATTGGCGTCGAGTATCTGGAAGCGGCAGATCGCTTGATTATCACACTGGGCTATCGCAATGACGAACCGAGCTATCCAATCAAGTTAAGTTGTGTTTCACTAGGCCAGATTGATGCGGTGGGTAATGACTTTACCGAACTCGAAAAGAAAATGCAGGAAGCCAGCACCCAACAAAATAACATCATCTGCCACGAACTGTATGTCACTGCCGAGCATGAATTCCTGATGATTTTTATGACGCATCAAGCGTGAGAGAATTTGACGCTTTATGGCTAACGACGAAATCAATTACACCAAAGAAGTCCTGTCGAGCAACATCAATCTCATCTTCATCGGCGTGATGCTATTTTTGATGCTTGCTGTGAATTTCTTGGGCTTCCTGCCGCTGCTGATCGCAGGCGAAATCGGCGCGTTATTCATCGCCCAAATGCCGCGCATCCAACGGCTGATTCGCTCGCAACTCAACAAAGACAAAAAGATTGAAGTCGAAGATGCCGAAAACACGATCATCAAGGCTTTGCCCACCAGCTATCAAAACGACTTCGCTTCGGTGAAACGATTGTGCGAGGAGATCGAACGACGCACAGGCGAAATCGGGCAAGACCTGGGCGGCAAAGGCAACAGCATGATGTTGACCGGCATTGTGGAAAAACTGTCGGCTTTCCGCTTTGATTATGCGCGGATGCTGCGCGCCCATCATCTGCTCTCGAATCGCAACTATCGCAACATCACAACGGGCTTGGAGAGTGAAATCAAACGAGCGGAAACTGCCGTCGAACGCGAGAAATCGCAGCAAGTGAGAAACGCGCTGGCGCAAAATCTGCACATCCTGAAACAACGCTTAGCCCGTGTCAGCAAGCTGGATGAGCTTGTCCGCTTACTCGAAGTGCGGCTCCAGGTCGTGCGCAACTCGCTCGGCTTAATTCAGGACGAAGTCTACACCTTCACTGATGTCGCGGGCATCTCCGGGTTAGTAGATAATCTGCTCACCAATTTGAGCATCAGCGACGAGTTCCGCACTGCGTACGAGGAAGTTTTGAATGCGGAAGATACGGCTTATGGACTAGCCACATTAGAAACTGATGGCGCGCAGCCAGAGGCGGACAGCGAAGCCGAACCGTTTACCCCACCGCCCGCCCGCGAACGAATGCGGCGAGTGAAGTAGGAGCAAACCCTATGCCCAATCCGAAACAACCAAACAAACCCAAATCCACCGAAGACATCCTGCGTGAAATGGAGGATATGTCTGGCAACGAAACCAAAGCGGAATCCGCTTCTGGCGGTGGCGCGCTGAAATCGCTGCTCGGCCTTTTTGTCAAAGTTGTACCTGACGAAGACGAAGCGCCGCCCGTCAAAATGTCTGCACCACCTCCAGCGCAAGCAAGACCCACGCCGCGTGTCGGGCCGCGCGTGGGCGATCTGGTGGCGGCGGATGAACCTGCGCCAAAGTTTACGCCTCCACCGACGGCTGCTTCACCATCAGGCGCGGAGTTGGCCGACAAATCCTTCGAGGACATTTACCGCGAAGCAGGCGTTCCCGCCTCGCAATGCAGCGTGGACGAATTGGCCAAGCTGCTGGAAAACCCGATGGTTGCCAATCAACCAATGAACATCAAGGTTGTAGCCGTCAGCCTCACGCTTTCGGCCAAAGGACTGACAGCGGAAGCGCCTGTAACGGACGCGCTACGCCGTGACCGTGCGCTCGACGCGTATCAAGCGATGCTGGCCGAGCGCGTCGTCTCGACGGAAGAACGCAACGCGGGGAAAATCCAACAAATCACCAAAGAAGTTGAAGAATACCTAAAGCGCAAGCAAGCCGAGATGGATGCGCTGAAAGCGGAAATCACCACTGCCAAAACACAATCCGTTGAATTTGCGATTCGCCGCGAAATTGAAGAAAAACGGATGGCTGATTTGATCGCGCCATTTCTCGAAGGCAAGGCAAATCCAGTGACGATTGGTAACTCGCCGGAGCTTCCCAAACCGTCCGCCTAGACAAACAAATTTTATTCTGGAGAAGCGCCGCCATTAAGCCTTTTTTGAGAGCGTACACAATAAGTTCTAGCGTTCTACTGTGCCCCTCTAATCACCGCAACTTGTTCACCTCACCTGAACGACTTGCGGTGATTGGCATTTTAGGGGCAACTCGCCTCTCTTCTGACAATGTACAGCAAACTTTCCAGTTTGCTGCGGTCGTAACGAGGTAGCGTTTGGGAAAACATGAGCAAACTGGAAAGTTTGCTCTACACACGCTGTCTTCTGCACGACTCCAGCTTCGTTGCAATGCCAAGGGGTTTGGCGCACAATCCGCCGCGTAGTCACAAGCAAAGCAACATCTTGAGCAGTAACATCAGCCCGGCAGGGTAACTTCTGGTCATCCACAACAAGGAGAGACGTGATGGCGAACGTCGCAAATAAAGCTCAGAAATTGTTTGCGGGACCTCTTCAAGAAATTGTGTTGTTGGAACGCTTTCGTTGTCTATTGCCCTAGTTCTGCTCCTTTGCGCTTAAATTAACTCAACCCACGAATCGAAACCAACATGTTTTTCACACTGCTCGTGGCATCAATCACCGCTGGAGATTCATACCCGCAATGCACCATACAATCGCGGCATTTCGGATTGCCGCTGCGATGGCCGTAGTTCTCCCATTGCGTCGTTTCCAGATATTCCTTGAAGGTCGGTGCATAGCCTTCGCCTAATAAATAACAGGGTTTCTGCCAACCGAAGATGCTGTAGCTTGGCATGCCCCACGGCATGCAATCGTATTCGATTTCGCCCATCAAAAATTTGAAATAGAACGGCGATTGATTGAAGACCCAATGCTTGCCGCGCTTGGTACTCATCGGCGCGAGGATTTGGCGGAAGAGGGCTTTGGTTTGCTCGCGTGCGAGGAAGTGATCCTGGTCAGGCGCTTTTTCGTAGCGATAGCCGGGCGCAATCGTCATCCCGTCTACGTTGAGTCCTGCGAGCAGGTCGAACATCTCGTGATACATCTCCGGCGACTCGCCGTCAAAGACGGTGGTGTTCGTGTTGACGCGGAAGCCAGCAGCTTTGGCCGCTTTGATCGCGGCGACGGCCTTGTCGAAGATGCCGTCCCGATCTACGGCTTTGTCGTGCGCCTCGCGGGTGCCATCCAGATGCACAGTGAAGGTCAAGTACGGCGACGGCGTGAATTTCGGCAGACTTTTTTCCAACAAAATGGCATTGGTGCAGAGGTAGACAAATTTTTTGCGCGCCACTAATCCTTTGACGATCACATCAATTTCCGGGTGCAGCAACGGTTCGCCACCCGGAATTGTGACCATTGGCGCGCCGCATTCTTCAACGGCTTGGAAGGCCTGTTCCGGCGACAAATTCTTTTTCAGGATGTCGCCCGGATATTGAATCTTGCCGCAACCAACGCACGCCAGGTTACAGCGGAACAGTGGTTCTAACATCAGCACTAAAGGATACCGTTGATTGCCTTGGAGTTTTTGTTTGAAAATATAAGCGCCAACGCGCACGGCTTGACGAATAGAAATGCCCATAAGATTTGTTCGACCTACAAAGAGTGTTTCTCAATTGAGCCGGAATCTTAACATGGCAAAACAGAATCACGCTAATAGCGCGGTCACCTTAGGCGGCGGCAAGTTGCGGACGCCGATTTTTGGGATAGGTAATCGTGAGCAATTCGTGGATAGCAGTGTCTCGGATCGGTTGCGAGAATAAATACCCTTGCACGTAATCGCAGCGCATACTCGTCAATTGTGCCACCTGATCTTCTGTCTCAACACCTTCTGCAATGACTTCCATGCCAAGGTTAATGGCCAGGGTGATAATCGTTCGCACAATCTCCGAATTCTTGGAAACGCTCATCCGATTGACGAAGGAACGATCTATTTTCAGTACATCAATGGGAAAGCGATGCAGATAACTCAAGCTGGAATAACCGGTCCCAAAGTCGTCCAACGAAATGCGGACGCCGAGTTCTTTGAGTTGGCGCAGAATTTGGGCCGCCGCATCAGGATTCTCCACCAGCGAACTTTCGGTGATTTCCAATTTGACGCTCAACGGAATCACGCCCGTCTCGTCCAGGATGGCGCGCACCTTGTCACAAAGATCAGGATGCGCGAACTGTTTGCCGGAGAGGTTCACACTGATGGATAACAATGGATTCATGGGAAATTCCTGTTGCCACTCACGCAGTTGCGCACAAGCTTGGCGCAACACCCATTGATCTATCGGAATCACCAAGCCGGTTTCTTCGGCCACCGGCATAAAGCGAACGGGCGCGAGCAAGCCTTGTTCCGGGTGCTCCCAGCGCACCAAAGCTTCAAAGCCGCGCACCTGCCGCGATTCAGTCGAAACAATGGGTTGATAGAAAACGCGGAATTCCTCGCGTTGCAGTGCGCGGCGCAAATCGGTTTCGATTTGTAATTGTCCCAGTGCCCGTGCGTGCATTTCCGTATCGAACAACTCAACGCAACCGCGCCCACGGCTTTTGGCGTGATACATCGCCGTGTCCGCCGCACGCAGAAAATCCTGGGCGGTTTCGTGAGCTGCCTGGCTTAAGGCGACCCCAATGCTGGCAGAAGCATAAACCTCGCGTCCGCTAAGTAAGTGAGGAACAGACATTTCCTGATGCAAGCGCTCCGCCGTTTGCAGCGCATCTTCCGGGCATTTGAGGTTGTCAATGATCATGGCAAACTCATCCCCGCCCAACCGCGCGATCATATCGCCGGGACGCAGGCATTTTTCCAACCGACGCGCAATGCCTACCAATAATTCATCGCCCACCTGATGACCTAAGCTGTCGTTGATAACCTTGAAACGATCCAAGTCTAAGAACAGCGCGCCAAATAAATAATCCGGGCGGTATTTGGTGCGATTAAGCGAACGCTTCAGCCGATCCATAAACAAGGCCCGATTCGGCAGCCCCGTTAAGACATCGTGGAAAGCATTATGCAATAACTGTTGTTCAGCGCCTTTGCTATCAGTAACGTCGAGGATCGAGCCAGCAAGGCGATGGACGGTGCCGTCCTCTCCTTTCGCGGCCATGCCGCGGATCAAAACCCAGCGATAGGAGCCATCCTGATGCTGCAGACGATGCTCATTGTTGAGATTCAGGGTCCAACCAACCAAATTGGCTTCGATCTCAGCATTGAATAATTCCAAGTCATCAGGATGAATGCGCTCCAGCCATTCGTCCATAGAATCAGACAAATCCGCTGTGCCATACCCCAACAGTTCTTTCCAACGCTCATCAAAATGGACTTTATTGGTTTTCAAGTCCCAATCCCAAATCCCATCGTTAGAACTGCGGGCGACCAGGCTATACATTTCACCCTGATACTTTTGCTCGTTTAATTCTGTTTTGAGATTAGTAATCGTCTTGGCCTGCATAGTGCAGTGATGCTCCAGGCGTTGCAGTAATTTCTCGTTGCTGGCCAATTGTTGTTCCAGTTGCTCGCCATGCACAGTTACCTCATCCAGAGCAGCGGCCAGGTTATGCAAATCTATTTGCTCCATCACCAGGTTGGCAATGGCTTGGAGCAAGCAGATTTGCGTGGGAGCAAGCGTACGAACCTGACTATCGAACACAGCCAAAACCCCTATCACATGCCGATTCGACGTGATGATAGGGATGCCAGCATAAAAGCGGAGAGCCGCGTCCCCGGTGACCAGCGAATGCCCGCTAAATCTTTCATCCAGGGTAAGATTCGAGATAATCAGTGGCTCCGTCCCCACCACCACCCAGGCGGCAGGACTTGTGTCACGCGAGATTTCCCCCCAATCGCAACCAACTTGCGACTTGGGCCAACAGGAATCAGCCGTTACAAAGCTCAGCCTGGCTCTTGTGACTTCGCAAATCTCTGCCGCCATTTGCGTAAGCCGATCAAAGCGGGCTTCCGGTTCCGTATCGAGGATATCGGCTTGGTGCAAGGCGGCAAGACGGGCGTCTTCATTGGCTGGCAAGGGTACAACAGTCATCATGCTTTTTCACCATTGGGTTGCTCGCAAAGGAACAGGGGCAAAAGGCTGGGTTGAGGGCTTGAATTATAGCCATTGAAGAAATGGCATCTTGCTGGAGCATTTGCCTGCCTGAGTCAGAAATGAGACTCAGACTTGCGGGCTTCCTAATCTAACAAAGTATGCTGTTCGTAAGTTCTAATAAAGCTCTTACATTTCCTTGGCAAGCTAGGAAGTGGGTGGGCCGCGCCGCTTGGGATAACGCAGACTGGCCCGTTTGCGCTACCTTTTCAGAGCAGAATGGTTCCGGGCAACAATGACAAATCCCGGTACATTCTTCTTGCCAGTGCGTGTCACTTAGCCGCCAGTTTTTCCGAAAATGCTGCAAAACCCTAACAAATCTGCGGCGGGAGAGTTGGAACAGAAATTGCCCTACACTTACCGGGGACTCTCTGCCCTATGCTTGCTAGAGATGATTTGGTCTGAATATCTGTTATGCTCTCTGGCAAAGATGGCATCTTCGATAATTTACGCGGGCGCATGGTGGGAGCCACCGCTTATATTACCAAGCCATTTGAAATTGACAGCCTGTTGCAACTCATTGATATGCACTGCCAACAAATCGCACAGCAAATTTAGCCGCCGCGCCAAGGTGCGGACATTGAGAACTAACATAAAGGGGCCGTAGTATGCCGCAAGCAACTATTTTGGTAGTAGAGGATAGCCCGACCCAAATGAAACTAGCGACCAACTGTCTACAAACACAGGGCTACCGTTTGCTTACCGCCATAGATGGCGAAGAAGCTTTGCGCAAAGCGGCTTCCGAAAAGCCCGACCTGATCGTTCCAGGCGTAATTTTACGTGGGCAAAATGGCTTCAAGGTATGCCGGACGCTGAAGACTTCCACCGAGACACAAAGGATTCCCGTCGGGATGCTCACTAGCAAAAATCAGGAGAGCGACCGCTTCTGGGGCCTGAAACAAGGTGCCAACGCTTATTTAACCAAGCCCTTCATAGAATCTGATTTACCAGCTACTATCGCAAAACATTTATAACTTCGGCACGCGCTATGATTGATGAAACACCGATCAGTACCCTTCCCCCTCTACTTACTACGCCGAGAACCGGGAGCCGCGCCAGCCAGGAACCGGCCCTCAACTCCCTGGAACAGATTATTACAGGGATTGACCTGACGCTCGCGGACCAGCAGCCGGGGCCAACAACGCCCTTAGTTGCAGTCATCCAGCCCGCCGCCGAGAGGCCGACAAAACTGACGGTACAAGGAAAATATATCGTCTTTTCTCTGGCCGAGGCGCGCTATGGAGTGCCTATCACTCAAGTGGTCGAAGTGGGTGACATCCAACACATCACGCCCGTACCGAATGCACCGGGCTGGGTGTTAGGCGTGACTAATTTACGGGGTGACATCGTCTCGGTCGTTGATTGTGGTGCCTTTCTGAACCTGCACGAAAAGAGCCTCGTGGAAATGAGTAGTATGTGTGTCGTGCGGAATAAAAAACGCAACCTGACGACCAGTCTGCTGGTAGACCGCATTGAAGGTATGCTGAATCTGTCAGCCGCACTGATGCCTGTACCGCAAAATATCTGGCAGGACGAGGTCATCCCCTATTTACAAGGTATCTATGAACACCAGGGGCAGTTATTAAATATCCTCGATCTCGAAGGATTACTGACCTCAATGGAGTTGACGACTTGAGCCTACAGTAGCCTGTTGACAGGCGCGCACCTTACTCCTACCCGAAAGCCTACGCCCTCGAAAAACGTTTTCATCGCTCCGCCGGAGTAAGGCTCTGGCGGGCACCGCAACTTGGGTTGGAACCCCGCAAGAACTCGTTGCGAAACTTTGCAACTCGCTGGCGTTGCGGAGGGGAATTGAGCGCGAACAGCTCCTCACGAATCACGGAGATAATATGGAACACCTGAAGCTATTTAACTTGTTCGGGAAATTAAAACTTTGGCAGAAGTTGACGTTGATCATCGTCTTAACCGGTTCGACCGTTCCTTTCATCACCTGGCAATTGGTCAAAGCCAAAAGCAAAGACATCTACTTCGGTCAGAAGGAAGTTTATGGGACGGATTATTTGCCAGCCTTGCGCAAGCTCCATGAACAGGTAGCAAAACATCGCGGGCTGGTGAACCAATTTCTCCACAGTGACAATGGCAGCAAGGATCAAATTGCCGCTGTGCAGCAAACCATCGGCTCGGCTTTCGTGGTAATGAGTGATCTTGACAGCAAAACCGTCGAAGGCACGACGTATGGACTCTTACTAGAAAGCTCGGACAAAGCCAATGCCTTAAAGCGCGAGTGGGATGCAGTGCGCACTAAATCGCTCAATGGCAGTAGTGCGCAGGAAGCTTTCGACCAACACAATCGGTTGCTGACAAACATTAATGATTTGATCATCCACGTCGGTGACACCTCCAACCTGATTCTCGACCCTGACCTCGACACTTATTATTTGATGGACGCCGTGATTGTGCAGTTACCGCACGCGACGGACGCGCTGGGCCAAGTGCGCGCATTGATGGATGGCGCGCTTTACAGCAAAGCGATCACCGCGCAGGAACAAGCGCAATTGAGTCTCCAAATAGCACGCGCACAAACCACGCTGACCAACGTCGAAACCGGTCTACGCAAGGCCTTTGATGCTAATGCCGCCACGGGTGGCGACCTGGGCAGTAAGCAACAGCAGGTTTGGTCTGACGCGTTACGCGACGCACGCGGATTCCTGAAGAAAGCAGAAAGCTTTAGTGTCATGGCGGGTAATGCCGAGTCAACCTTCGCCGAAGGCACCAAATCCATTGAGCGTATTTTCAAGGTCTATGACCTCTCGCTCAGCAGTTTGACCGAGTTGCTGAATATTCGTATCAACGGTCTCAAAGGCGACCGGAATTTCGTGCTCATCATCGTGTTGGCTGTCTTAACGCTGGCGTTGGTCACCACCACAGTGATTCTGCGCGACATCGGAAGCCAGGTGAACGCGTTGACAGCACTAGTCAAGCAAATTGATCTCGGCAACATAGAAGCGCGCGCAGAAGTTATTTCGCCGGACGAGTTAGGCGCCGTGGCTGCGACCTTTAACGCGACGCTCGATAACACCTGTGGTCTGTTGCAATCTCGTGCTGAACGCGACGCGATTCAACGCTCAATTATGCGATTGCTGGAAGAAGTAAGCACGGTGGCAGAAGGCGATCTGACCCGCGAGGCCGCAGTGACTGAAGACATCACGGGTGCTATCGCTGACTCCTTCAATTTTATGATCACCGAATTGCGACGCGTTATCGGCCAGGTCAAAGAAGTATCCGGGCAAGTCATGACGGCAGCGACTTCAACCCAGGCCCGTTCCAATACACTCGTCGGCAGAGCAGAAGCACAATCCCAGCAAATGCAAATTACAGCGGCGGCATTGGCCGATATGACAACTTCGATTCAAGAAGTTGCGCACGGCGCGGTGTTGTCCGCAACTGTGGCCCAACAATCCCTCGTGAATGCGCGCCAGGGCACCAGGGCTGTGCAAGATACAATTAAGGGCATGAACCGCATTCGTGGGCAGGTGCAGGAAACCTCCACTCACCTTAAACGACTAGGGGAAAGCTCGCAGGAAATCGGCGAAATCGTGCAGCTCATTGATGAAATCGCAGATCAAACCTCAATTCTCGCACTGAACGCTTCTATCCAGGCGGCGACTGCCGGAGATGCCGGGCGCGGGTTCGCCGTGGTCGCGGAAGAAATCGAACAGCTAGCTGAACGCTCTTCGCAAGCAACAGCGAAAATCGGCAGTCTGGCCAGGACGATTCAGCTTAGTACCAATGAAGTTATCTCGGCAATGGAAGACAACACGCGCGACATGGTCGAAGGCTCCAAGCTGGCATTGCAAGCGGGTCAATCGTTGACCGAAATCGAAAAGGTGTCGGCGCGCCTGACTGAGCTAATTCAATCCATTTCGCAAGCTTCCCAGAAACAAACCACCAGTTCGGCTACCTTGTCGCAAGCGATGAATGATATTTCGCACATCGTGCAAGAAACGACGACAGGAATTCAGCAATCGGCTGTCACCGTCAAAAACTTGTCCACCTTGGCCGATGACCTGCGTGCTTCCGTCTCCTCCTTCAAACTGCCCAAAGGAGCCTGATTTTTTCCCCTTGGCGTGGTGAACTGCTCGATAAGTAAGCCCACCGCAACTGATCTCCGGCGTCTATGGTTTAGTCGCACGCGCCAACGGCTCAGGCAAGAAGATTGAGTATACCGGCTAGATCCAAACGAGGTTCAGAGTATTAGCTACTAGCGGCGCAAAGGCAAAAGGACGAATTGAAGTTAATACTCTGAAGTTCCGTAAAGTTAATCAGGAAACTACCGCCATATTTGCTCTCACTGCCCTCCCAGCGTCGCAGTCCCAGCAAGGCGCATGAAAAGGAAAGATGCTATGCAATTGAAGTCAATCCAGGTCAAAATTACATTCTGGGTAGGATTGTGTTTAGTCGTCATGGGCGGCATTTTGCTCGGCTATCCGGCCTTCTTGTCTGGCGGCGTTACGCCCCTGCTGTGGAAGCAAAGCGGTCTGTTTCTGGCGCTCTCCAGCGCGACACTCGGCATTTTATGGTATGTCTCTGGACTTTTGGCACGACCGATCAAAGCGGCAACTCGCTTCGCTGAAGACCTGGCGAATGGCATTTCTACCGAACGTGTCACAGCCACCTCAAAGGATGAGATCGGACAGTTAATCAATGCGATGAATAACATGTTGGATAGCTCCAAGAGCTTGGTGCAATCGGAGGAAAAACGCAGCAAGCTGCAAGAATCCATCATTCAATTGTTAGAACAGGTCAGTTCGGTAGCACAAGGTGATCTGTCGCACGAAATCATCGTTGAAGGCAATTTCACTGGTACTCTGGCCGACTCGTTTAATTACATGATCGGCGAACTGCGGCGCGTGATCGGGCAGCTACAAACCATCTCGGAACAAGTCTCACAAACTTCTAATGCGACGCAAAGTACAACAATAGCGCTCGTACAGGAAGCCGCCGTGCAAGCCGATAAAATCGGACAAATCACCGAGGCCGTAAACGACATGGCCGAATCCATTCAGCGCGTCGGTGCAAACGCGGCGCTCTCCGCCACCGTCGCCGAACAATCACTGAACAATGCCAAGCAAGGCACCGAAGCCGTACAAGACACCATCGAAGGAATGCAACGCATCCGCGAGCAAGTGCAAGAAACCTCCAAAAAGCTCAAACGGTTGGGAGAAAGCTCGCAGGAAATCGGCGAAATCGTGCAAATCATCGGTGGCATTTCCAAGCGTACTTCGTATCTGGCGCTGAACGCCGCTATTCAAGCAGCGGAAGCGGGTGCCGCCGGACATGGCTTCTCAGTAGTGGCCGAAGAAATCGAGCGCCTCGCCAAACGTTCGGCAGCGGCAACCAAGAGCATCAACACCCTTGTCAAAACCATTCAGATGGGCGCGAATGAAGCCATTTCGGCCATGGAAGAAAGCACGCGTGAAGTAGTGGACGGATCGAACTTAGCCAATCAGGCGGGCAAGGCGTTAATAGAGATTGAGTCGGTATCAGGACGACTCGCCGATCTGATCGCTTCCATTTCACGAGCCGCCACCGAGCAAAGTCAAAGCTCGGTGGCTGTCACCAGTGCCATGGCGCAGGTTTCGGCCATTACCAGGCGGACTTCCGACAGTATCAAACAGTCCAATACCTTTATCCAGGATTTGGCAATGGTAGCGGATGAACTGCGTTCTTCAGTGGCATCCTTTAAGGTTCCACAGAAACGTTAGTCATTGGTCATTCGTCATTGGTCTTTGGTACTTGGTAAATGACAAGCGACTAATGACAATAGACAGGACACGGTTATGAAACACCCTATCGACCAGGAAGTGGTCGCCGGTTTTATCAGCGAGGCCAAAGGCTATCTGCCCGAAATCATGTTGGGACTCGAAGCTTTTGCTGCCGCCCCAGAGCAGCAGGAGAATATCCAGGAAGCCTTTCGTTACGCGCATATTATCAAGGGCGCGGCTTCCATGTTGGGGTTCAAGGCGATCAGTGAATTGGCGTATGAATTGGAAGTGCAGTTAGAAAAGCTTTGCGAGCAGCAGATGACCTTGACGTCGGAGAAGTTGGAAGACCTGTGCCAAAATGTCAACAGCCTGGCTAACTTACTTGACACGGCCTTGGAAGACCCCGCTTCCACCGCACTTCCGCTGCCCGACCAGCCGCATAAACTGTCGCCCCCCAGCACAACAACGGCGCTGGGTAACACTGATTTCGATTTCTCCTTTACCTCTCTGTATAAAGACAAGCCGGAAGAGACAGGCAAAACACAGCTTTTGGAGGCTCCGAAATCAGTCATTAAAAAAATGCCGGCGGCCAGTGTCCCAGAAGAAGAGATGAGTTCCATTTTGGGCACCGATTTTTCCGTGTCCCTGCCCGCAACCGCTGACACGACGACGGTCGGTGAGCTGAATTTAAGTCAGGTAGCCGCCGAATTAAAAGAAAGCTTTGGCAACACGCTCCCCCCGCCGCAACCGGAATTCTTGCTCCCCAATGAGTTGATGTCAGCGCTCCCTGACTTTCAATTTCAGCCCTTCACCCCAGCCACGACCGACGAGACCGAGTTGCTGGAGGTGGCCGAAAATTACCCGCTGGATATTTCATACGATAATTTGGCCGACGATTTGGCCACTAACCTTTTATCTGAATTGCCCACGCCATTACCGGAACCAGGCTTCTCAGCGCCAGCGCCAACCTTCCCATTGCCCGCGCCGATGCTAATGACAGAAGCATTCCCGGCAAAGGACTCGTCAGAGCTGCTAGAATTGCGTGCGTTGCCCGACTTGACTGCCTGGCCGGAGCCAACCTTCTTAGCCTCAGAGCCGACGCTCGTGGAAGAAACGCAACCAGTGGAGGAAGAACCAGGAATACCGGCATTACTCCCTCTGCCTGAATTGCCTGAACTGTTAGCCTATGCGGAACCGGAGATAGAATCTTTTCCCGCAGAACCTGTGTCAGAAATAAGTCCTGAGGTGTCGCCCTACCAGTTCGACGACTTTTTGCCCGCTGCGCCAATAGTTGAGACGCCTACTACCGCGACCAGCCCTCCGCCCCTGGATTTGCCGGAAGAATTGTTAGAGGTTTTCCTGCTGGAAGCAGAAGAGCATCTGCAAATTATGCAGACGGCATTGCGCGCGCTGGAAAAAAGGCCAAGTGCCCTGGAGTCCTTGCAAGGACTGCGCCGCAGTGCCCATTCCCTCAAAGGTACGGCAGCGCTCGTTGGGTTCCGCAATATCATGCAACTGGCGCATCGCATGGAAGATTTGCTGGACCTCGTCTATGAAGAGAAGTTCGTGCTCACGTCAGAAGCCACACAGTTATTGATGCGGGCGACCGACCTGCTCGAAGACATGTCTACGGGGCAAATAGATGAAGCCGCTTTACAAAATGTTTATGCGGAATTCGATCTAATGCTCGCGGAAGGTGGAGCGCTGCCGGAACCTGCTGCGTCAAGTCCATCGGTGTGGGCGGAAGAGCCATTAAGCGAGCCAGAACTCCCGGCGGAAATCATCGCCGAACTGACGATCTTTGACCCGCCTCCTGTGGTGGTGGAGCAAACATTCCCTCTCGTTGCGGAAGAATTTGCCGCCGCCGACCTGGCGCTGCCAGACTTGGCGGAAGAATTGGAGCCGCAAGAAATCATCCTCGACGAAGCAATTTTGCCCGACGAGATTGCGTTGTCCGATGAACCGATGGAAGAAGAAAGCGGCGGGGGAGCAACCGTCTTCGACCATCCGACCTTCCCCTCTTTTGCTAGTGAATTACCCGCTGAGCCAGTAACCGAATTGGAAACCGCGCCAGAAGTAGCAATTGAAGTGGCGCGGCAACGCACCGAAACAGGAGCCGAAGAAGAAGCCAAAGAGGCAATTGAAACGGCGACCGAGATGACGTTGATTGAACGACCGACGGAAGAGAGCCAGGCAACTTTAACCGCGCCGGTCTTCCCAGCCTCGCTGCCTATTAGCGAAGTGGCAACGCCGTTTTTGGTAACTGAACCTGCCGAACTTGCTACCACGACGGCCAACCAGGAAGAGTTGAGTACCTCCGCGCAACCGGACCCACTCCCCCCTGCCGCCAACCCCTTCTTGCGGGTTTCGATTGATCGTCTGGATGAAGTCGTCAAACTCATTGGCGAAATGATTATTACCCGCACGGCGTTCGAGCAGCGGTTAGCTGATTTCGCCCATCAGGTAGAAGAACTGCAAATCGCTGGATCACGGTTGCGACGCGCGTCAACAGACTTGGAATCGAAATACGAAGCCAGTACGCTCGGTGGCGGCAAAGGCTCCTGGCTGCCGGGCAAATTGCCGGTGGAGAGGAGCGCCAACGCACTCGTCACGCATCACACGCACGGATTTGATGATCTTGAATTCGACCGCTATACCGAATTCCATCTGGTCTCGCGGGAATTGGTCGAATCTTCCAGCGACATTCAAACAGTCGGACGGGAATTCGGCCATCTAAACAGTGACTTCCTTGGTTATTTGAACCGCCAAAGCCGTATCTACAACGAATTGCAGGATCGCCTGATGCGGTTGCGCATGGTGCCTTTGGCCAGCATCGGTCAGCGGCTACATCGCACGGTGCGGCAAGTCAGCACCCATGAAAACAAGCTCGTGGAGTTAATCCTGGAAGGCGAAGCCACCGCTATTGACACGCTGGCCTTGCAAGACCTGGTTGACCCGTTGGTGCATTTGCTCAGAAACGCCGTAGATCACGGGATCGAAAGTCCTGAAGCGCGCACGGCCCAAGGTAAGCCTGCCACAGGCCGAATTACGTTGCGCGCCTTTTACGAAGGGTCGCAGGTTATTCTGCAACTCAGCGATGATGGCAAAGGGTTAGACAACGAAAAGATTCGCGCCAAAGCATTGCAGTATAGGCTGCTGAGCCAGGTCGAGGCGGAATCCTTGTCGCCCGCAGAACTCTGGTCACTGATCTTTACGCCAGGCTTTAGCACCGCCAGTCAGGTCAGCGAAATTTCCGGGCGCGGCATCGGCTTGGATGTCGTGCAAAACACCGTTCAGAAGCTCAAAGGGACGATCACGATTGATTCACGTCCACAGGCGGGAGTGACTTTTACTATTCGCTTACCCCTCACTCTGGCCGTTACGCGCGCGCTGATGGTCAAAGCGCACGACCAGCATTTTGCGGTGCCGTTGGATGTGGTGACGCAAATCATGCGACTGGATATGAACAAGGTGGAACGCCTCGGCAAAGAACCGATCATTCGCATCGGCGGGAAGATTTATCCGCTGCTGATGCTGAGTCGCTTACTCAACCTGCGGCAAAATTCGGACGACCTCGCCCCACGCCCGCCCGCCTTGTTGATTAACGTCGAAGGCAAAGAAGTGGTGGTGATCGTGGATCAATTGCTGGGCGGACGGGAAGTTCTGGTGAAGTCGCTCGGCACGCATTTGCGTAACGTGCATGGCGTGATGGGCGCAACTTTAATGGGTAACGGTGAGGTTGTGCTGATTTTGAATCTGGCCGAACTGCTGCGTGGCACCACACGCACGACGCTACGTCGTCAGGCCATCATTGCTCCTTCGATTGCTGCGCCAATGGGCGAGCCCATTGGCGCAAGGATAACCAGTGCGGCAGAGGTCGCCTCGGCCAGTTCGCGGCTCGCTATACCACCAACGAGCCGGCTGAAACCTGAGGCGCCCCCCCTGACGATTATGATCGTAGATGACTCGCCCAGCGTGCGGCGCGCTGGCGCTAACCTGATTAAGAATATCGGCTGGATTCCGGTGCAAGCCAAAGACGGGTTGGAGGCCTTGGAGAAATTGCAAACGGGTGAAGTAAGGCCCGATTTGATCATGCTCGACATTGAAATGCCGCGGATGGATGGGTATCAATTGCTCAATTCACTCCGCGCGCTGTCGTCCTTCCGTCAGCTCCCCATCGTCATCGTGTCTTCCCGTTCCAGTGAGAAACATCGCCAAAAAGCCTTCGATCTGGGGGCGACCGAATACCTGGTCAAGCCGTATCAGGAAGATTATGTGGTGAGTCTGATTCGACGCTTGGTGAAAAATGACAATTCGTAGCCCCGGAGGAAATACTGTCTGTGAAAATTCCTGCTCAGTTCCCGCGATTGAGCAGCCAGACGCAGGCCCCAGACGCGCCAGCTATCGCCGCTTTGCCAACCGTTCAAGCGCCAGAAACTTGTACGACCAAAGGCAGGCCTCAATGCATCATCGAAGCTGATGTAGCCGATTGCATTGCAGCGCCGGATTAAATCGCGCAACTACTGCTGAAGGGTTACTAAGCGCCAGCAAGAGAAACCAGCATGAAATCATCAACCGCCACTGCCACCGCCATCCCACCACGTAAGCTGATTTGCTGTGCGGTGCAGGACGAAGAATATTGCTTTGATTTATCCGACGTGCGCAGCATCACGCGGGCTAAGCACATTGCGCCATATACCGATCAGGAAAACGGCTTGCCCGCGCCCGCGCCGCTTGGTTGGGTGCGCGCGCAACAAGACAAATTGCCGGTTTATGATCTGGCGCAGCGGCTCCGGTTAGCCCCTCAGCCTACGCCCCAAGCGGCCCATGACGGTTTCGTCGTCGTGCTGAAGACGAACCAACTGTATGCCTTGCGCGTGGATCGCATCACCGGAAACATTGATCTTCCGGCAATGCAAATGATGGCCCTGCCGCCGATTGTGATGGCAGGCCGAGACCCGCTCTTCAAAGGCATCGCACAACTCGACGAAAAATGGTTGCTCTGCGCAGATGCCAATCGGCTGCATCCTCCTGGCGCATTTGCGCGCACGGCATTTTCCCAGCCGGTAACTGGAGCAGCGCCCGTGGCCCCTCGCCCAGTTGCGCCTGCTGCGGGAAAGACACGCCAAGCCTCGCCTCAGGTGCTGATCTTCTTACCAGCGACGAGTGGAGCGCCCCATGAAGAAGAGATGCCGCTGGTTTTTGGGTTGAGCATTATGCAGTTGCAGGAAGTCACCAGGTTGACGAAAATCATCGAGGTGCCACAGTCCCCGCCTTATGTGCTGGGACTCATCAATTGGCGTAACCTCCCTATCCCCATCATTGATTTAAAAGTCCGCCTGGGACTTACTACAACGCCCGTCAACCCGCAAATGATTGACCCGCAAAGCCGCCTGTTAATTACCCGCGCGTCCCAGCACGCAGGAATGATAGGCGTGTTGGTCACTCCCCAGATTAAGACCTTTCGCTTGCCCATTCCTTATCAAGCCTTGCAAGAGCCGTTGGCGGTTGCATCAGATTTAGTCAAAGGGGTTTTCGAGTTGGAAGGAACGCCGTTCGTGATTCCTGATTTGGAGGCGATGCTCACGAGAAATTTCGCCCCAGGGCTGAGATAAAGCGGCGGTTATGCGGCTTTGATAATGCCTTTGTGTAAGAGTTGCAGAAACGTGGTGGCGGTTTCTTTGTCGCGCAACGGAGAGTTCGCTAAAATTGCGTCCAACGAAGAATGCGCGGCCAACAGATCGCACACCAGGATTTCATTTTCGGTGAGGAATGCGCCATTGACTTCCGCCACAAATCGTTGGCCCTGGGCGGCGATGTTTCCCCGCAGCACCTGCACTTCATCAATTTGCGCGAGATGATCAAGTAATACTTCTTCCAACGCACCTGACAAGGTCGGCTCGTCATCGTAGCTTTTGTTCTCGATATTAAACTTTCCTCGTTCCCAGGTCAGAAGCTGCGTAAAAGCTTTGTGTCCGGTGGCCCACCCCGTCTCGGCATGCAACACCTGTCCATGTTCGAGATACACCGCGCCGCTATCTTCTTCGGTGGCAAAGAGCACGGCGTATTCTCCATTGCCGAGCATGCGCGCCGTCTGTAAGACATCCATCACACTAATCCCACCAAATGAACCACTCATCACGGAAGAAGAATCCTTATTTTCCAACGCGACTTTGAGCGCACGGAGGTATTGCATCTTGGTCACCTGCAACCGGACTTTGAGGATCACTTCTTCCGGGACAACCGGCTTGACCAGATAGTCGTCCGCGCCCATCCGCAAGCCTACCAGACGATCCGACGCGCCATCACGACCTGAGCAAAAGATAAACGGGACATCAGCTAAGCCTTGCGCACGCACTTTGCGGAAAAATTCAAAGCCATCCATTCCCGGCATACTGACATCGGCCAGAATGACTTCGGGGCGGAGGTTATTGAGCAATTCCAATGCGGCGGCTGCGCTGTTGGCCGTCGCTACCGTAAAATTAGCCCGTGCTAAACTGCGTGACAAAATCATCAAGCCCGTCCGATCATCGTCTACCAGTAAAACGTCTACCTGTTTGATTTCTTGTGCGGACTCCGCCAGCATTACACTTCCTCCTCGCGCGTTTACTACCACAAGAATCGTGTGGCGCAAAACAATTTCTGTCCAACTTCACATAAGCTGCTCAAGGTTTAATTTAGGAATTCAACGGCACGCCGCTATTTTCTTGTGGCTCAGCTATTCGCCCTCATTCACACTTTCGCAAAGGCTTTTCGTGCCGCCGCAATTGTGCGCTCAATGATTTCATCCGTATGCGCAAATGAAACAAATGCCGCTTCAAATTGCGAAGGCGCGAGATACACGCCTTCTACCAGCATCGCATGAAAGAAGCGTCCGAAGGCTGCTCGATCACTTTTGGCCGCTGTCGTCCAATCCGTCACTGGTTCAGCCGTGAAAAACGCCGTACACATCGAACCCACGCGATTGCTAATCGTTGCCACGCCCGCTTCTGTTGCGGCCTCAGTGAGTCCCTCTACTAATTTTTTCGTGGCGCGTTCCAAGTGTTCATAGATTGCCGGGTTACGCAGCAGGCGCAATTGCGTCAGCCCAGCCGTCACGGCTAACGGATTGCCGGAGAGCGTGCCAGCCTGATAAACCGGGCCAACAGGCGCGACGCAATCCATAATGTCACGCTTGCCACCGAAAGCGCCGACGGGCAAACCGCCGCCAATAATTTTGCCGAGCGTGGTCAGATCTGCCGTAATGCCGTAGCGCTCCTGCGCCCCGCCGCGCGCCACGCGAAAGCCCGTCATTACTTCATCAAAAATCAGCACCGCACCGTGCTGGGCCGTGAGGTCGCGCACGGCTTGCAAATAACCTTCCTGCGGCGGCACACAACCCATATTGCCGACGACAGGCTCAATGATAACAGCAGCGATTTCCGAGCCGACTTGATCGAACACCGCTTGCAGCGCCGCCACATCATTGAACGCAACGGTGAGGGTGTTCTGTGCGACTTCCGGCAACACGCCAGGCGAATCCGGCAAACCGAGTGTTGCGACACCCGAACCCGCTTTGACCAGCAAACTGTCGCCATGCCCATGATAGCAACCTTCAAATTTGACGATCTTCGCGCGGCCCGTGTAGCCACGCGCGAGACGCAAAGCCGACATCGTTGCTTCAGTACCGCTCGAAGTCAGGCGCAGTTTTTCAATGGAAGGAAAGGCATCAATAACTTCTTCAGCTAATTCAATTTCGAGTTCCGTCGGCGCACCATAACTCGTGCCGCGCGTGGCGGCAGCTTGAATTGCCGCAATAATCTCAGGCTGTGCATGCCCTAAAATCATGGGTCCCCACGAACCGACATAATCAATATATTCCCGCCCGTCGGCATCGCGCAGAAAACACCCCTGGGCTGAGGTAATAAACAAAGGCGTGCCGCCGACACCACGAAACGCGCGGACAGGGCTATTGACGCCACCAGGAATCACCTGTTTTGCCCGCTCAAAAAGTTGCGATGAAAGAGGATAGTTGCTCATAAGTTTAGTCATCGGTCATTAGTCATTAGTCATTTGCCCGGCGCAAACAAGGGACAAGAGGCAAGGGACAATGGACAAAAGAAAGTACCTGTGTGATTATTTCCTTTGTCTTTGCGCATCTCGAACTGAATGAGCTTACTTGGTAATAATCCCCTGTCGCAACCCTAACACGGGGAGCGGCACATAGTTTTCTCAGGAGAACGCCCTTGATCGCAGAATTAGGCCTCTTAATTTCACTCCAAGAAACTGACATCGAAATCAAGCGTTGCACCGCCGAAATCGCGGCTTTGCCTGAGCGCAAAGAAACTATCGAACAAGGCTTTGCTGCCTCGGTCAAAGAATTTCTGGTTTTGAAGGACGAGCTTGATACAGCGACCGCAGAACGTCGCAGCCTGGAAGCTAGTGTCGTCGAAGAACAAGCCAAGCACGAGAAATTCAAAACCGACTTGATGAAGGCAACCAACGAGAAGCAATACGCCACCGCCGTCCGCGAAATTGATGCCACCAAAAAAACCATCAGCACCTTTGAAACCGAAATCCTTAAGCTGATGGAAAAAATCGAAAAGCTCGAAGTACAAGTCAACGAACGCTCCCCTGCCATCGAAGCCAAACGCAGCGAAGTCAATCATCAAATCGCTGCGCTCACCAGTTCCGCCGCCGCCGACCAGCAAAACTTTGCCTCGCTCACGGTCGAGCGCGACAAACTAATTGCTCAGCTTACGCCCGGCACCCGTGCAACGTACGAGCGTGTAGCCCGCCTGAAATCCGGCGTCGCCCTCGCCGAAGCACGCAATTATGCCTGCACCGCCTGTCGCATGACGATTCGCCCCCAAGCTTTCAATAACATCCGACGCGGCGAGAGCATCTACGAATGCGAAAACTGCGGGCGCATTTTGTTTTACAAAGCCGAAGCCAACGCTAGCTAACCTCTCCGCAATTACCGCCATTTTTTCCTGCGCATCTTGCCAGACCCGCAGCGAATACGTGTATTCCAACATCTCCATTGACGTGTTACGCGCATAGGTCAGGTGCGAGTGACGACTTACGCTGTAGGGATTCAGCATCGCGTCAACGAAAACGGGCGCGGACGGTGCTTAGACTTTGCGCGTAGCGCGGTTTCTACTATCACTTTTTTCTGGTCCATCCTTACTTCTCAGTCTTGTCGCCGTTATAATGCTGCCCGCCCTGCTAAATTTACGGGAGGAACAACGCTATGGGTTTAGCACTAAGAAAACCGCGATTTACCGAAGAGGAATATCTCGCGTGGGAACGACAAGCCGAGGAACGCCACGAATATTTGGATGGGGAAATCTATGCAATGGCAGGCGAGAGCGAGGAACACGGCATCATTACGATGAATCTGTCGTTGGAACTCGGACTGCGATTGCGCGACAGCGCCTGCCTGCCGTTCAGCAAAGATATGAAAGTGCGTAGCGGCCCCACGCCAAAAACAAATACGAGTTGCGCGGGTTTTATTCCTACCCCGATCTGGTCGTAGTCTGCGGGCACCGCAGCTATCACGACGAATACAAAGATGTCTTGCTGAACCCGCTGGTGATTATCGAAGTGCTTTCCCCTTCGACTGCCGCGTCTGACCGAACAGAGAAATTTTATCGGTATCGGCAATGGAACCCGACACTCACAGATTACCTTCTCGTCGCGCAGGAGCAGCCCCTGATTGAGCAGTTTATTCGGCAGGCGGATGGTGGTTGGCTCTCATATCTGTTTAGTGGGCTGGCGGCTGAGTTCACTGTGCAGGCCTTGAACTGCAACCTTAAATTACAGGAAATGTATCGTAATCTGAGCTTTGAATAGACTCCTGCTTTCCGAAGCCTGCCCTGCCAAGAGGCGATCTCTCACCGCTGCCTTTGCCGTAATACTTCAAATAACACCACGCCCGTTGCTACGCTGACATTCAGCGAATTGATTTGTCCGTGCATCGGAATTGAAATCAAGGCATCGCAACTCTCTTTCACCAGCCGTCGCAGGCCGTGCCCTTCGCTGCCCATCACCAATGCTAACGGCACATTCAAATCAAACCCCGTATAGCTGGCGGCGGTTCCACCTTCGATGCCGACAACCCAAATCCCGCGTTCTTTCAGGTCTGCAATTAATGGCACTAAGTTGGTGACACGCGCGACGCGGACGTACTCGACCGCGCCTGCTGATGTTTTGGCGACGGTTTCATTCAAACCAGCGGCGCGATGTTCGGGGATGAAGACGCCGTCTACGCCTGCACCTTCGCACGTGCGCAGAATCGCACCGAGGTTGTGCGGGTCTTCAATGTTATCGAGCAGCACAAGCAAGGGCTGGGCGCTAAGCGAATCAAGAACTTCTTCGGCGTCGGTGTAGCCCGCGTTTTTCTTGGTGGAGGTGTCGTTAGGGGCGAACAAGGCGACGATGCCCTGATGGTTTGCGCCGTGTGTCATTTCATCTAACACGCGCCGCTCGCGTCGTTCAATGCCCACGCGCGCCTGCTTCGCCAGATTGATGAGTTCTTGCAAGCGGGCCGGTTGGATACCTGCCGCCAACAGCAATTTGCTGAGGGGGCGACGCCGGGCACGCAATGCTTCAAGGACAGGAGAAAGGCCGTAGATCAGGTTCATAAAGCAAAAGGCAAATAGCAAAAGGCAAAAGTGGGAAGCAGAAGTAAAGCAAAAATTTCAGAATAAAAAAAGGGCCGCCCTTTTGCTATTTGCCTTTTGCTTTGCTCGATGGAACTTTATGCGCAAAGTGGAGTCTAATTCAACAGGTTCGCTACGCCGCGCTGGCGAAATCGTTTCACCACTAACAATCTGCTGGGATCAATTTCTTATAGGAGGCACAACTATGACGCTCTTTAACTACGGCTCTATCACACCGTCACTTTCGTTTTTGCTACAAGCCGAAACTGCGACCGCTTTCAACTGGTCATTTCACAAACTTTGGGAAGATATGAGTGCGGCGGGGCTGACTGTGATTCTCATCTTGCTGTTGATGTCTATTTATTCGATGGCCGTGATGTTCGAGCGGTATCTGACCTTCAAAAGCTCGTCAAGGCAATCGCGTGAATTCGTACCGAAGGTGTCGGAGATGCTCAAGACCTCGCATCTGAGCGAGGCATTGCAACTCTCGCGCGAGTACAAGAAAAGCCATCTGGCCATCGTCGTTAATTCCGGCTTACAAGAACTGACCGCAACGAACGGGAAAAATCCGCTGCGCAAAGCGAAACGTGCGCTGCGTCGTGCAGCAGCCATGAAGACAGCGGATTTGCAACGCGGCTTGTCCAGTTTGGCGACGGTTGGTTCGACCGCTCCGTTCGTTGGCTTGTTCGGCACCGTGGTCGGCATTATTAATGCGTTCACGAAAATGAATGAAGCCCAAAGCGCAGGCATCGCGGTGATTTCCGGGGCAATTGCCGAGGCGCTGATTACCACAGCGTTTGGTTTGGTGGTGGCAATCCCTGCCGTTTGGATGTTCAATTACTTCACGAATCGGGTGAATAACTTTGCAATTGAAATGCAAAATTCCGCTGAAGAATTGATTGAGTTCTTTTTGCAGCAACAGCCGGAAAACTAAAAATCAAACGCTTGAAAAAGTCTAGGGAAGTCTGGGGAAGTCTGGAAAAGTTAGACTTCCCCAGACTTCCTTAGACTTCTCCACACTTTCCTTTTCCCGCCTAAAAATTTTCTGTAGACAGTGCCTCTCGGCTCATGCTAGTTTACCGTCAACTTTGGTCTTTAACATGCCTCACCAATCTGTTACAGCCTCTATCGGAAACAAATAAAATAATCGAAGAATATCGCATGTAACAGTAACGCCAGCGGAACATATCTTCGCCACACACCATCCTTTACCACTGGCACGGTTCGCAACTTGATAATTGATTTGCCGGAGGAGAACAAAGGTCCTGGTGCGCTCTCAATTGCGAGATGAAAGCCCGTGCGTATCTCCTGATTTGACAACTCAACCACTCCTGAAAATGGGGGTGTCGTACCCATGCGGGTACCGTCTGCTACTGTCCTGACTCGTTGCTCACAAAGCGGTCGTGAGTGGGTGAGTCGGGAATGCTGTACAGATGATAGTGTTGATGAATCACTACCCTTGAGTTTTACGTCGAAACCAGCCTTAGACAGCTTGCTTCCACTTTGGTGAGGAGGGGCGTCGTTTATTGTCGGGCCTTCGCGCGGAAAAAACTCGGAAATTTCACACTTGGAAGAAACGGACCAGCCTGCTGAACAGTTGGCAGACTCTCGCAGGCCAGTCCGTATGGGAAATCACTTCTTTCCTTGGAAGGACGAAATGACTATGCAAACTTTACGTGTACTTTTAGGCTCCGTCAATTCGCGCTCATGTGCCCGCGCGGCGCTCAGCGTTATTATAGCCTTGGCCTTGTTCGGCCAAGCGGTCACACCACAATTTCTCCCTGCCCGATTCGCTCCCAGAACCGTGCAGGCAGCTTCCTTTGATCTCAATCAGAAAAACGCCTATCTCGCCAACCTGCTCCCAGAAACTCCAGGGGCCAAGCCACAGGTCGGCGAAGCGCTCAAGAAAATGCCGATGAACTTCACACTGAACGAAGGGCAAACAGATGCTCGCGTGAAATTCATGGCACGGGGACGCGGCTACGGTTTATTTTTGACACCGACGGAAGCCGTAATGGCGCTGAACAAAGCGCATTCCAAGCGCGCCACCGCGTTGCGGATGCAGCTATTGCAAGCCAATCCCAATCCTGAAATCACAGGCCTCGACAAATTGCCAACAGTGAGCAATTACTATGTCGGCAACGATCCGAAACAATATCGAGAAGCCGTACCGCACTTTGCCAAAGTCAAATACACTCAAATGTATCCGGGCATTGATGTCGTGTACTACGGCAATCAACAACAGTTGGAATACGACTTCATCGTCGCGCCAGGCGCTGATCCGAACGTCATCAAGATGAAATTCGCCGGGGCCAGAAAACTGCGCGTGGCCGACAATGGTGACCTTGTTATCAGCATCAAGGGCGGTGAACTGCGACATCACAAGCCAATCATTTACCAAACGCTGAACGGCGCGCGCGAAGAAATCGCCGGGCACTTCGTCATCGCCAATCGCAATCAAGTCAGCTTTGCGCTGGGTGAATATGACACGACGAAAGAATTAGTGATTGATCCGACCTTGACCTACTCAACCTATTTGGGAGGCTTTGAAGGCGACGAAAAAGCGTATGCTGTCGCGGTCAACAGTACTTGTACAGGCGCATGCGAATCCTATATCACGGGTTCTGTTACGTCGTTGACATTCCCCGACACCAATATCCCCCCTGCGCTACCTGACATACCCTCAGGTTCTACCGGTGGCACAGATATCTTCGTCGCCAAATTGAATGCGACCGGAACCATACTCGACTGGTACACCTTCATCGGTGGCACGGGTGAAGAACATGGGCGTGGCATCAAAGTGAACACGGCAGGCCAAAGTTATGTTGTTGGCATCATGGGGTCAAATTATATGGTTCCGGCTGGAGTCACGGGCCTGACGACTGATCCAGCCCCAAACAATGAAGACGCATTCGTCGCGCGGCTCAACGCAAACGGCAAATTAGTGAATTTCACCTACCTGGGTGGCGCAGGCTACGATCAAGCCAATGCCATTGCCTTTAACGATCAGAATGCACAAGTATGCATAACCGGGCAGACCTATAAAACTGCTACTGCTGCCACTGACTTTCCTACCACGCCAGGCGCTTATGATAGATCTCATAATGGCGCGTACGATGTGTTTGTCAGTCGGCTGAGTGCGAATTTAGGCACGCTTAACTATTCCACTTTTATTGGTGGATTCAACATGGATTACGGCAATGGCATTGATGTTTACCAGGGGATTATGTACGTGGTTGGCAACACACAATCTGCTAGTACCGTACCTGCGTTGAATTTCCCGACCAAAAAGTGCCTGACTATGAGCTCTTGACGACACTTTGACAGGCTTTGCGCCAGTGGATGCATTTGTGGCGAAGATTGATCCATCTTTACCAGCCGCGAGCGAGTTGGTGTATTCCACTGTCATCGGTGGCAACGGGCGTGAGTATGGCTATGGAATTGCGGTTAATAAAACCAGATGGGAATTTCTACATCTGTGGCAGAAGCCATTCGCAGGGAGTTAGCATAGGAAGTTATCCACGCATCTAAACTTATCAGCAATTCCTAGCTTTCCAGTAACTACCGCTACCAACCAAACGGGGTTTGGCGATGTGTTCGTGACTCGTTTTAATGCGGCTGGCAATATCTGTACTTCAACCTTACTAGGCGGTTCGGACTACGATACAGCGTACGGCATCCAATGTGTTGATGGTACGAATGTCTATATTGTAGGGGATACGGATTCGACGGATTTCCCACCAATGGGCTGATCAACCTGGCACGGATGCTTTTCTGGTCAAGCTCGGACCCACTTCATTGAGCGTAGCCTATTCCACGTATTTTGGTGGCGGAGACTGGGATGCTTTCGACTCCACCGATAGCGCGCGCGGCATTGCGTTGGCTGGCACCGAGATTTATATGGTGGGCTTCACCAACTCTACCAGGTCACACGGCAACTTCCCCATCACGTTAGGAGGCGTCATACCAGGAAGACCTCGCAGGCGGGACGGATTGTTTCGTGGCCCGCATAACGCCATAACTTACCGCTTGGGTACAGGGCAGCGATGCACCGTGTCATTGCCTTAGTACTCCAGATTTTTACTTCACCATCGCGTCCCCATTCGCCTTCCTCGGAATATCAGACAGGCATCGCCAAACTCATGGGTCAAATATTCCCGTTGCTCCAAGTGCCTCGTCATGTTTTCCATCACCACGCGCGGCAAAAAGGCGCGGAGCAATTGATAGTGGCTTTCTGATACCTCGTGCGTACCCGTCACTAGACCATCTACCAACTGCAATTGATGCTCCAGCCGATCTTCAACTCCGTCCACCCCGACAGCGCCTGGCTTGCGCTTTCCAGTGCGCGCACGACGGAAGTTCCGATAGCAATAACGCGTCCGCCTCGGCTTTTCGTTTGCCGAATGGCTTCCATCGTGGCCGCAGGAATCTCAAATTTCTCGCTCAGTGGTAAGGCTTGGTCAATCGTCTCATCGCCTGTAGACGACAATCCCGCCGCGTGTGTGAGCGCAACAATCTGTACGCCTTTCTTCAGCAGCCGTAACAGCAACTGCCAATTGAGCGCCATGTCCGGCGCTCGGCATTTCCACTGCCCACGGGCGGCTGCTGTACACATTTTGCACTGACCACAGCGGCAGCGCTGCTTGCAGATACGAATACTGAACGGGTTTTCCGTACCGATAGAGATGTCGCCAGAGTGCTTCGTTGCCGAGATTGAATTCCAGTTGGACGAGTCGCTTCGACAGCCGATTTCCGTTCACAATGCGCGCCCGAAAATCTTCGGCAAAGAAAATGTCTTCGCCCGCCGACATTGGTGGCGGCAACGGTCGCAATTCAGTCGGCGAATGCCAATCGCCCGCGCCGAACAATACGGCTTGCCAGACGTGCTCGCGCACCGGCGTAACAAGGCGAACTTCCAACGGCTGCCGATTGCGTATCGTGCCCGTGCAACGACGCGGGCAACGTTGCCGCGTCATTCACTACCAGCAAGTCACCCGACCGCAATTGATCGGGCAACGATTCCATCCGGCGATCCATCAGTTCGTTTTGCTGAACAATCAGCAAGCGGACTTGACGCTTATCCGCGCGAGGCGTGCGTGCTGCTTTCATACGACTCCTTCCAAAGCGGTGCGACCAGCCTGGCACCGCTTTCGATCTGATGAGCATACTGGATCATTGTAACGATGGTGGCGGCGACAGCTTGTGGGCGTTGCAAGCTGGTGGGGTCGGCGTCGGGCATCGCCTCCGCGTGCATTTGTGTATCCATCTCGCCGGGATCAACGCTGAAGAAACGAACGCTGGTGTCAGCTAACTCCGCCCCCGCAATGCGCGTGAGATGATCAAGCGCAGCTTTGGAGGCGCTGTAACTTCCCCATGTCGGATAGACTTCGACCGCCGCATCGGAAGAGATGTTCACGATCACCCCGGTTTGCCGCAGGATCATCGAACCGGCCACCGCTTTCAGCAGCCGAAACGGCGCGAGCGTGTTGACTTGCAGCACGCGCTCAAAATCTTCGCACTCCGTATCCAATAACAAGCGCAACGGCGTCGGCCCCAACGTGCTGGCATTATTGATCAGCACATCAATCGGCCCGGCTAACGCTGTTGCTTGTCCGACAATGGGGTAAATGCTTTCCTTTTCGCCAACATCGGCCACAATGCCATACGCCACGCCACCCGTGGCGCGAATCTCTTTCACGACCTGATCAAGTTTGGCCTGATGCCGGGCGACGAGCGCGAGTTTTGCTCCTTGCGCCCCAAGCTGGAGCGCCAAGGATCGTCCCAGCCCCTGGCTCGCGCCGGTTACAAGCACTGACTTCTCACGTAAATCAAACATAGCTTTTGTCCTCTTGCGAAAACTGTACGACAGGCGGCTCGCCTGTCGCGGGTTGTCATTCTTTTGTCTAGTGACAGGCGAGCCGCCTGCCATGTCTCTTTTACTGCCACGCAGAGGATACGATGAACTTGCCGAGTCGTTGGCACGATTGCTAATATATTAGCAAGAGGATAATAGAATGAAAGAATCCATCGCCGCGCACATCGCCCAAAACATCCGCCAACTGCGCCAAAGCCGCAATCTTACGCAAGACCAACTGGCGCGCATTTCCGGGGTGCCGCGCCCAACGTGGTCGAACCTGGAATCCGGTTCGGCGAACCCCACGGTATCCGTGCTGGCGCGCATTGCGGCAGCGCTGCAGGTGCCGCTGGAAGAGTTGATTAGCCCCCCAAAAGCCTTAGCGAAACTGTATCCGGCGTCTTCCCTTCCGAAGAAGCAGCGCGGCGGCGTGCAAATCCGTCATTTGTTGCCTGATCAATTGCAGGGCTTGGAACTGGATCGAATGGAATTGCCGTCCGGCGCACACATGGTCGGCGTGCCGCATCGCCTGGGCACCAGAGAATATCTGGCGTGTGAAACAGGCGAAGTAGAGTTGATGGTATCAGGCGAGCAATTCAAGCTCACACCCGGTGATGTCATCGTCTTTCGCGGCGACCAAAAACATTCCTACGCCAACCGCAGCGCCAAGACCGCCGTGGCCTACAGCGCGATTGTGTTGGGGCCGGGGCGCATTCATTAGGCGCATCCAGAACGTAAGCAACGTGTGCCCTGCCCTTTAATCTTTCCGTGATTGCCCGAAGCTATTCCTGTATGGCATGATCCTGGCGGGATACGACTTCCATTGCAACGACAGCATAAAGTGCCCGCTCCGGCAAAGCAGGCCGCGTCCCCCGTCGTTCTTCCCACAGCCGACCCCTTCTGCAATCACTGGTGGAAGCAAATACAGGTGGAAGTACGCCTGTATTGATTCTATTTCTTGTCTGGCATCTTAACTCATCCCCGGTTTTCAGACCGTTCGCCTCCTTCCTCGCCACGGACAATCGCCCCAGATTGCTCCTTTCTCCCCTGAGGTTTCGGTCTTCACCTGAGCTTTGCTCATAACTTGCTTGGAGTCAGCCGATGTTTTATTCATCCTTTCCTCTACCGTTTTTGATTCTTGCTACGCGCCTGCGCGCACTGGGATTGCTCTTGCTGCTGGCCTTTTGTTCGACTTTCGTACAGGCCGATGCGACGGGCTATTACGCGCTCAAGCCTGCCGCGCCCGTCAGCGGTTCGCCCTCCAGCCTGTTGCTGCAAACCAGTTTTGTGGATGTCCCGGCGGGCAGCGTTTTTGCGCTGCACCTGCTCAAAGGTCATCAACTTATCACCACCAGCCGCCTGGCCTTCTCGACGGCCTATCAAAATTCGTCCTTCATTCCGATGCGCATCGCGGCCTTTGTGCCAACGGGCACCGCGCCCAGTTCGAGCGAGCCGATTCCCGGCGCGACCCTGACCGAAGGCGTCGCCGATCTGAACGCCGTGGCCGCGAATCCTGACCAATATGAATTCCTCTGGACGATCTCTGCCGGAGCCATTGCCACGCCGGGACAAGCCATTTTCACGGGCGGCACTTCGTCGGTCACATTTGTGGATTTTGCGTTCAATGCCGCTATCGCCGCCCTGCGCCAAAGCGATCAGAAACCCGGTTCGGTGCTGTTTTATCAACGCTACCAATCCAGCCTGCCCGCTACCAACAATGACGCGACGATCAGTTTGACCAACACGTCACCGACCGACAGCACGAAGGTGCGCTTGTTTTTCATCAACTCCGCCGATTGCCAGCCCATCGAGCAGGCCGTGTGTCTGGGGCCGCAACAGAGCGTGCGCTTTCTGATGAGCGAATTCGATCCGCTTCACGACCGGCTACTGCATCGCGGTGGCGTGTGATGCGACGGGCGCGCCGACGCAGTTCAATTGGCTGATTGGCAATCTACAACTGCGCCAGCCCAGTCCGCTCAATGGGCAGCCCTTTGACACAAGCTTGAGCGCGCTGGCGGTTGCCAAACGCGCGAGCGGCTCACTCACGGTGAGTCAGAACAAAGCGGAGATGGCCTTTGATGATGAAACCTATGATCGGCTGCCCAACCAACTGGCCGCCGACAATGTGCCAAGCCAGGCCGGGACAGGCAACAATGCGCTGGCGACGAAACTGACGCTCTATCGCCCCACCGCGAATTTGGCGGGTGGCAGTGCGAGTGCCACCGTTGCCTTTACAGCCTTCAATGAAAGCGGACAATCCACGGCGACTACGCAACCGATTTCCTGCTTCGGCGATTTGCGCCTGAGTACGCTGCGCTTCAATCCGTCGCTCGCCACCCTTTTGCCCGTGGGCAAGAGCGGCTGGGTGCGCATTACCACCAGTGATAACAATCCGATTCTGGGCGCGCAGTTCACGAGCGGCAAATACGTGAGCGGTGCGTCTTTGCGGGCGATCAGCTACGCGATGGATTATCGCATCAGCATTCCGATTAAGGTGCCGGGCTGTTAAGCGAAACGATTTTGCCTCTGTACCAGGCAGCTATAAACCGACTGGGGACGGGAAGAGGAAAACCCGCCCCGGCCCCAAACGATCACGAGGATCAATTTATGCCACACACCACACGTTTGCTTTTCTTTACTGTACTCATCAGCTTGCTGGCGCTCTGCGGCTGTAACCGCCAACAGGGGCAACCCGCCAGCACAACCCCTGCAACACAGGTCGCGGCCCACTATGGACAAGTGCCCTTGAGCTTTGAAGCCAATCACGGACAAGCCAACGAGCCCGTCAAGTTTCTGGCGCGCGGCACGAATGCGACGTTGTATTTGACCCCGCACGAAGCGGCGCTGGAAGTGCGCAGCAGCCAACCGACCACTGACCACCAGCCACCGACCACCGCATTGGTGAAGATGAAGCTGCTCGGCGCAAAAGAACAACCACGCTTGCAGGGACAACAGGAATTGCCGGGCAAGAGCAGTTACTTCAGCGGGAAAGATGCAACGCAGTGGAAGACGAATATTCCGACCTACCGACAAGTAAAGTATAGCCAGGTCTACGAAGGGATTGATCTGGTGTATTACGGCAATCAGCAACAACTTGAATATGACTTCATCGTGCAGCCCGGCGCTGATCCCAATACGATCAGGTTTCGCTTGGAAGGCGCAGAAGAAGATCGACCTTGAATGAGGCGGGCGATCTGGTTTTGCAGACGACAGCCGGCGAGGTCAAACAGCACAAGCCTGTGATCTATCAGGAAGTGGATGGCAAGCGACAAGAGATTGCAGGCAATTATGTAATGAAGGATGGCGAGGTCGGCTTTGCCGTAGGCGCGTATGATGCGTCGCAGCCGCTCGTGATTGATCCGGTGATTGCTTACGCCACGTTTGTAGGCGGTGAATTGGGCGGAGCCGTATTTCTCACCGCTGATAAAGAGGGGCAGGTCTATTTTGCCATGAACTATGGCCCGGCTGCGACACCTGGAGCCTATTCAAATGGGAACGGACTCGCTGTCTTGAAATTCAATAAAACAGGCACTGCGCTGCTGTACTGTGTGACGATGGGCGGGAGCGACTTTGACCGAGCGTTTGGAATGGCAGCAGATGAGCAAGGCAATTGCTATCTGACGGGCGGAGCCGCTTCGTCTACTTTCCCACCACGCCAGGGGCTTATCGGACAATTAGTGGGGATGTTTGTACAGCGTGCCGAATATTTTCGTAACGAAGATCAATCCAACAGGGAGCAATCTTGTCTATTCTACTTTCATCGGTGCGGCGGTTAGCTCAAGGCCTCGCAATAGATGCACAGGGCAATGCCTACATTACAGGCTACACAGCAGACCCTAATTTCCCGACTACCCCCGGTGCATTTCAGCCGAAACTAAACACGGACACGAATGCACCCTCGCGCGATACGTTCGTCACCAAACTAAATCCAAGCGGTTCGGATTTGGTGTATTCCACATTTTTGGGGGGCGGAGACAACGGTGATCAGGGGAAAAATATTGCAGTAGACGCAGCAGGCAACGCCTATGTGGTAGGGGCGACAGGCAACGGTTATAACGGATCATTGGATAATAAACCGAAAGCGTCTTTTCCGGTCACGCCCGGTGCGTATCAGTCAAGTCAAAATGTGAAATACGGCGGACTGTTCCTAACGAAATTCAATGCCACAGGAACTGCTCTGATTTACTCGACGATTATTGGGCATGGCCCAGGCAGCGCTGATCCCATTGGCTTGGCTGTAGATGCCAACGGGAATGCCCACATTGCAGCGCATACACAATCCCTTGATTACCCGGTTACACCAGGCGCATTCCAAACCACGCCCCCCGACCAGGGTTTCAATTCCTATGTCACGAAGGTCAACGCGACCGGCAGTGGGTTGGTCTACTCAACATATCTTGGTGGAAATTCTGGGGATAGCACTATCGGCATTGGATTAGCCCCTGATGGGAATGCCATTATTATCGGCCAGACTAACTCCTTGAATTTTCCGCAAACGAATCCGCCCGCATCTTTCGATCAAAATCGCCCTATGGTGGCTTTGTCACCAAACTGAATGCCACTGGCAGTGCTTTGCATATATTCGCAAATCATATCTTTCGTAATACCCAGACACGCTGCGGTAGATACATCTGGCAATGTCTATCTTGAAGGTGGAGCTTCCCCCTCTTTTCAACCCACCGTAGGAGCCTATCAATCAACACACCCTCATAGCACTTCGCTGACCAAGATCAGCCTCCCCAAGTCTGCTGTGACAGTATCAGCGGCGAATTACAGTGGCTCGCCCTTGGCCTGTGAAGCGATTGTCTCGGCCTTCGGCACTGGCTTGGCCACATCAACACAAAGTGCAGCATCGCTTCCACTACCTAAAACCTTAGGCGGCACAACAATCAAGGTGAGAGATAGTGCGGGCACGGAGCGTGACGCGGCGTTGTTTTTTGCTTCCCCGACGCAAATCAATTTCCAGATTCCACCCGGCACCGCCAATGGCAATGCAACGCATCACGATCACCGCGCAGGACGGCGCAAGCTTCCTCTCCAATGTCGAAATCGCCAATGTGGCGCCGAGCATTTTCTCGGCCGACACCAGCGGCAAAGGGCTGGCGGCGGCACACGCCCAACGTACCGGCTGCACTCACCTTCGAGCAGGTCGTGAAGTTCGACTTCAATAAAGGGCAATGGGTGGCGCTGCCGATTGATCTCGGCCCCGCGAGCGAGCAGGTGTACTTAATCCTCTACGGCACGGGCATTCGCCTGCGCAGCAACCTCAACAACGTCACGGTGACCATCGGCGGCACGCCTGCGACAGTCAGCTATGCAGGCGCACAGAATGATTTTGTCGGCTTGGATCAGATCAATGTGCTGATTCCGCGTAATTTGATGGGGCGCGGGTTGGTGGAGGTCGTGCTAAACGTGGAAGGGAAAGCAGCGAATGCGGTGAAGGTTTCCATCAAATGAGGATGGCCTGGGCGATGGTAACGCTCACGGCTCTGAGGGAGAGAGCGCGCGCGATGTCCTCCCATTATTTTCTACACAGGTTGGAACGGTTTGCTGTCCCAGCGGGAACATGGGAAATTAGCCGGGGGTAAAGGCGAAGCCGGAACCCCCGGAATAATCATCACCACCCGCAAGCCCTGAAAGGGCAATGGCATTGAATTAGCGGTAAAGTTCCTGTAAAGAACTATTTATGGCACAAAAAAAGAACAAACGCTCTTGTTGCAAATCCGCACCAGCTTGCAATGTCCGGTTGTGATTGCCGCGAGTCGGCAACGTCCGCAGGATTTCACCCGGCAACGCCTGCTCTGGTTTGGGCGGCTCTGTTTGGTCGTCTTGCGAGGTCATAAATTGTCCTTCCAGAATGCGCTCAATAAAGTCTTTCACGCGCTCGGTGACGTCTTTGGCGTCCCGACGCCAGCGCTTACTCGCACGCGCGGCAGAAGCTCAAACCCGAAGTGTTTACGTATCTACAGCGCAGTTTGTGCGCGGGCTTTTATCAACTCTATGAGGCCGACGAGCAAGTCCAGCGCTGGCGCGGGCATCGCTTGTTGGCGACCGACGGCACTTATTTGACCGTGCCCGACACGCCGCGACGCGCGCGCAATATACGGTGCAGACCAATCAACCGCGGGCGCGGACTGTGTGCAAGCGCAGTGCGGCGTCTTGTACGACCTGCGCAACGACCTCGGTGTGCGCCTGCACTTAAGTGCGCGGCAAAGCGAAACGCGCGTCTTGCGCGACGACTTGTGGAGCGCGACGCAACCCGGAGACGTGGTGGTGTTGGATCGCGCCTATGCCGATTACAGCTTGCTCGCCTATGCCCAGGCGCAGCAGCGACACCTCATCGTACGCCTGCCGCGCGGGCGGTTCGCCGAATGCGAAGTCTTTTGGCAGAGCCACTGCCGGAACAAATCGTGACGCTGGCGTTACCCAAGACCGCCTCGACGCGCGCCTTTGTGGCGCAGCAGCACTTACCCCCGAAGATCCGCGTGCGCCTGGTGCGCGTGTTACTCGCGAGCGGTGAAGTCGAAGTGCTGCTCACGACTTTGTGCGACGTGCAAGTCTATCCGGCCCGCGAATTCAAAGAGGTCTACGGCGAACGCTGGGCGAAGAAACGTTTTTTGACCGCTTCAAAAACATCTTTGAAGTCGAGCGTTTCAACGGCACGACCGTGGCAGTGGTGGAGCAAGATATTGCCGGCCTCTTCCTCCATGACGTTGGAAAGCATCCTGACGAAACCAGAGCAAGCCGCGCTGGCGCAGCAAGGTGTCGCGCGCGAAACCAAAGATGTGCCGCAAGTGAATCGGGCGGAAAGCTATGTGGCGTTGCTGGATCGCGTCGTGCGGTTGCTCTTGTCGCCGCGCTCCGAAGACGAGGTCATAGCCGAATTGCACCACCTCTTTCGCAAGAATCCGACCTTGCAACGACCCGGCGGCAGTTCATTCGGGGGCCGTTAAATTATTCAAAGACCGTGCGTTACTTGAAGTACCGCAAAAAGGTCAGGGCTTAATTCAATGCCAT
>CAWCGF010000043.1:0-104545 GCA_963794955.1 uncultured Acidobacteriota bacterium | reverse complement strand
ATATGAAAGAAGCGGTCAAGCTGGCGCAGATGGCCGGTCAGTGGCAGCCGCATCCGACGCGGGAGAACCAACAGCTCGCCTTTGTGCGCGGTGTGGAGCATGTTCGGGATGAATGCGAGATGCCGCTGAACGCCTGTGTTATTCGCTTCTTCAATAAAAAGAAGAAGGCACTGGATTACCTCGTGTTAGTGGCGACCGACTTGAGCCTGAACGCAAAATGGATCGTCAAACATTATCAGCAGCGTCTGGAGATCGAGCAGGATTACGAACAACTCAAGAGCGGCGGTTGGTTGCTGCAGAAGCTGAGCAGCACCCGCTACAGCCCAATGAAATTAAGTTAGCGCGGTTAAACAGAACGCCGTGATTGTCAAAAAAGGATTTAACGTGCACGCCGTTTTTTTACCCCTAATGTTTTTTCCTTAACTTAATTTCATTGCGCTACAGCCAGATCGTCTTTTACCTGCTGACGGTCGTGCTCAGTTACAGCCTCTATCAATTGTTTGCGAATACAGCGGCGGGATCGCACTTCGCGGGCAAGACACGACAGGCCATCGCGTTTGAGCAATTGAAAACCCGTCGCACCCACGTGATTGTCTATGCTGGGTACTTTGAAATCTTCGAGACGTTGAGCTTCGTCTACCTCGTGCTCAACCTCTCACCCGGAGTCCAAACTCGTTTGCGTCATTGGCTGGAACAGTATCTGCCTCAAGTCGCAAAGCGGGAGTGAAATTTCCGCAACCGAGCACTGATCACATTAGTCTTGTCAGCGAAAACCAGTAAGCGTAAACTGCGCATGCCTCGGCAGCAAATAGAACTTGAACCCGTCCTGGAAAAACTCCCGATTGAAAAAAGCAAATACCCAATAGATGTTCCGACAAAGTTATTGGAGAAAACGAGTTGATTGAAAATATCTGAGTAGGCATGGAACTATACCAAGTCGAACATATCTCCTCGTCAACCGTCAAAGCCTTTTTTGGTCTTCATCCCACACGTGCTGTGGAAGTCCTCTTCACCGTCCTGCCCGAACGGGAGCGAGGGCGCACCCAGCGACTGGCCGCACGCCCGGAACGCAAACGCGCGCTCGTGGCGGGCGATGGACGTCCACGGGCAGTGACGCCCTTGCACAAAACGCTCATGACGTTGCTGTACTTGCGTCATAATGTCAGTCATGTGCGGTGGTCGGGGTGCTCTTTGGCCACCGTGCCGATAGCTCGGAAAACGCCTTCCACGAACTGCTGCCGATCTTGCGCGACCTCTTTCCTAAAGAGAAATGGGCAGCCGAAAAACGTCATCGCACGCAACCCCAATGGACGCCGGACGAAGTCGAGCGCGTGCTCATTGATCGCTTTGAAACGCCCGTGGCACGCCCCAGTTTGCACCAACGACAAAAGCAGCCCCATGCGGGCAAGTAGAAACGCCACACGCTCAAAACCCAGATCATCACGGATCAAAACGGGGAGGCTGGCTGCCAGCCCCGCTCATCGCGGCCCCGCCGCCGATGTCAAAATTGTAGATGAACAGACGCCCCTGCCGGAAAGCGTTGGCGGCGGGGCCGCGGTTGGGGATAAGGCATAATCGGTGCGACCCCAGGCATTCAAACGCCCCACAAGAAACCCCAAGGCGGGAGTTAACGGGAGGCACAAAAAGAGAAGAATCGCCAACTGTCGTCCCAACGCATGCGCGTTGAACAGGGGATTCGGCGCGTCAAAGGCTTCCGCCTTACCCGCGATGAGTACCGTTTGGCCTGTAGGTCTCCTTCTCCTCCGTAGTGTCGGCAGTAGTCGGATTACTACAGTTCAGTCAGATCGTCGGTTGACAACTTCTCAAAGAGCACTGCGCCGCAGGACTATCCCGGCGGAACTTCATCGGATTATCTATTAACATGCTACTTTGGTCTGGCGGCTTGCAAGAAGTTGCGACAGCCGGACCGAGCAAGGCTTCCATCGTAATCATCAAATACCGCGCGCCTCGTTCCTGCCACTTCAACGCCGCTTCCAGATTGGGGACGAGTGTGCCGATGGCAATGCCTGTGGGTTTGACCACTTCCACAATCCGGTCGAAGAGTTCCTGCACTTGCGGATGATTTACCTCACCGGGCAAACCAATCGAATGCGACAAATCGGACGGGCCGATGAAGATCACGTCAATGTCGGGGACTTGCACAATTTCGGGCAAGGCGTCTACGGCTGCCGCCGTTTCGACTTGGGCAATGACCATTGTCTCGGCATTCGCTTCAGCGATGTAGTCCTTAAAAGCAAACGGCTGCACCTGTCCGAAGTTTGCAGGGCGCACACCAGCTAAGCCGCGATTGCCGCGCGGATGATATTTCACAGCCCGGACAGCAGCATCGGCTTCGTCGCGCGAATTGATCATGGGGATTTGTGCGCCCTGCATGCCCGTGTCCATAAAGCGCAAAATCACAGGCGGCTGATTCGTCGTTACGCGCACGATGGGCGTGACATCCTGCAATTCGCAGGCACGCGCTAAATTCTCGCAATCGCGTGGCGTGAGCGAGCTGTGTTCGGCGTCGAGCAACAGATAATCCCAGCCGTAATAGCCGAGTATTTCTGCTAACGTCGCTTCTGGGTAACGGACGAAACAGCCGAAGACGGTTTCGCCAGCTTGGAGTTTGGCTTTGGTTTTATTGAGTCGCAAGGGGAACCTTTCTTGTTGTTGGTTAATGTTTGGGGGTAATAATCTTTGGCAGCAATTTACTTAAAAACGAGCACCCCGAATCGTTCCGGGTTATGCGGGCTGGGTCGCTCTAAGCCCGAAGAACACCACATACTCAAGCGCCGCCCTTTGGCTTCCGTCCCATCCCAGCGATTGAATTGCACGCGCCATTGGTCGTTTTTGCGCGGCGGTTGTGGCGCTAATTTTTGCAGACTCGCCCACGGAATTGCCACTTCCAATGACCAGCCCTGATCGCGGTCAGCGCCTTGATTCAAGGTGCCGCGAAGGTGGGTTTGCAATTGCACGCCTACGAGATCAGGGGTCTTGTCGTGCTGCTTGGGAAAGTCGTAGAAGTAATCGTAGAGTACGCCGCGCGCATTCATCTCCATCCCGAAGTATTGCTTGGAAGACTCGTTGGGGCGAATAAAAAATTCTACGCAATCATCCTTGTACGTCGGATCATCGCGATTCTCTAAAACTGCCGTGATGTCATCATCTTCGCACTCGTACCCGACATATAAATATTGCTCATCGCGCAACAGCTTGACAGTCGTTTTCTGTTTGAGGCCGGTTTGCGATTCCCACGGAAACAACAGCGTGAGGGCGTTCGCTTTAGCCCAGGCCTTTTCTGTCAGCTTGCCATCCACGTTGATTTTTTCTTTGGTCGAACTTACTTCGTAACGCGGCAAATCAGTCAGCTTGCGGCTTGGCTTGCCGCTTGGTGGCTTGCGTCGAAACGGCGAACAGAGCGATGATGACGGCGGTTAGAGTTTGTTTCATACAGAATCACCTCTTGCATTATTAATCTCAAAACGGAGTCGAACGCGAATGCAAATCAAGACGGATTATATTGACATTCCCGTAGCTGGCAAACAGATGCGAACATTTCTTGCTCATCCTGCACAAACAGGCAGCTATCCGGGCATTATTTACTTTTCCGACATCTTTCAAATCAGCGCAGCAATGCAACGTGCCTGTGCGCGATTGGCGGGCTATGGCTTTGTCGCAGCAACGCACGAAATCTTTCACCGCCTGGAGGACGCAGGCACGATCCTGCCACAAACGGACGAAGGCCGTGCGCGCGGCTCCTGGAATCAACTGGCCACCCCGATGGCACACTTTGATGAAGACTGCCGCGCCACGCTTGCTTATCTGCAACAGCACCCGCTGGTTGCGCCAGACAAAATCGGCGCGGGCGGATTCTGTATCGGCGGGCATCTGGCCTATCGCGCAGCATTCAATGCCGCAGTCAAAGCGACCGTGTGTTTTTATCCGACGTGGTTACACAACGGAAAGGTGGGGCAAGGCGAGCGGGCCGATTCATTAGCGCGTGCGGCAGAGATTCAGGGTGACCTGTTGATTATCTTCGGTTCGCTTGATCCGCTGATCCCTGCCGAAGGGCGCGTTACGGTTGAAGACACTTTGCGACAAGCTGGAGTACGCTACGAGACGCGCTTGTATTCTGCCGATCATGGTTTCATGCGTGATGACCGCGCGGCTTACGATCCTGAGTGCGCCGACCTGGCGTTTGGCGAAGCCATTAAATTATTCCGACAGTTATTCAACTGATACCATTATGAATTGACACCCCACCCTAACTGGCCTATAAACGGAATTGATCTTACCAATATTAAGAGCATTATCGCTCATCACTGACTAGCTTTGCTGAATTCGAATACGAAGGCAATTCTCTTTGCCTTCGCATATCCCCTCAATTTAGGAAACTCTCGCTCTAGGAGGCTCAATGAAGATTTGCATATTCCGCTTTTATCTGGCCGCCAGTCTATTACTCAGCTTAGCCTTTACGGCAAACGCGCAAGCTGTCAAAGGTTCGCTCGTAGGCACGATCACAGATTCATCTGGCGCAGTCGCGGCGAGCGCTACGGTCACCATTACCGAAACGCGCACCAATCTGGTCAGTACGACGACGACCAATGCCGATGGCAATTATGTGTTTTCGAGTGTAAAGGAAGGCCTCTATCGCGTCGAAGCCGCCTTGAAAGGCTTTAAGAAAGTCGTGCGCGAGAATGTGGTCGTGGACGTGAACACGACCGTACGCGCTGACCTTGCACTGCCCGTCGGCGAACTTAGCGAAACCGTCACCATTGAAGCGACCGCTGCGCCGATTCTGCAAACCGACCGCGCCGATACAGGCCGTTTGCTGGAAACCAAGCAGGTCGCCGAATTGCCGCTGGGCTTCAACCGCAACTTCCAAGGCTTGCTTGTGACCGTACCTGGCGCAACCCGGCCCAGTCGTCCACACTCTGAATTTTTCAATCCGCAGGATAGCCTCGAATCCAAAGTAAACGGGCAATCGCGCCTCTCGAACAATTTCATGATCGAGGGCGTGGACAACAATCATAAAACTGGTTTGCTCACAGTGCTGATTCCTGCCGCCGACGCGATTGAAACCGTCAGCATTTCGACTAGCAACTTCGACGCTGAGCTGGGACGCGCGGGCGGCGCGGTCAGTTCGGTCACGCTCAAATCCGGCACGAACCAAATTCATGGCAGCGCGTGGTTCTTTGGCAACAATGACAACGTGCGGGCCAGCGATTATTTTACCGGCAACAAAGCACCGACGCGCTATCGCCAGGTCGGCTTTGCGGTGGGCGGCCCGATCATCAAGAACAAACTGTTCTACTTTGGCGATTATCAGTACACCAAAGACAAGTTGGGCAAAGTGACGCGCTCAGTGATTCCGATTATGGAATGGCGCACGGGCAATTTCAGCAATTCAACAACCAACATTTATGATCCGACGACCGGCAATCCTGATGGCTCAGGACGAACTGCATTTGCGAACAAAATTATCCCGACCAATCGCATCAGCCCAATTACACAAAAGCTGTTGGCCTTCCTGCCAGCCCCCAACATCGCGGGTGCAGCGCTTGGCACGCCGAATTTCGTGGTCAATACCGTACGCGAACGCACAACTCACCAATTCGATGCCAAAGTGAATTACAACCCGACTGAGAGGAATGCCTTTGCGGTGCGTTTCAGCTATCAACAACCGAAACTCTTCGATCCAGGCTCGTATGGCATTTATGGCGGCCCTGCGAATGGCGGGTTTGCAGGCAGCGGTTCGCAGGATGTTATCAGTTCCGCAATCAGCTACACTCGCACCTTTAGTCCGACGTTGATTTTAGAAGCGCGTGGAGGCGTCAGTTGGTATCACAACGTTGCCGTCACCCAAGCTGATGGCCTCAAGACCTCAACAGAAGTCGGCATTCCCGGCGTGAACGTAGACCAATCTTCCAGCGGCCTGACGCAAATCAACATCGGCGGATTCTCTGGCCCGGTGCTTGGTTTCTCGGCCAGCTTGCCCTGGGATCGCGGCGAAACGACGGGCACCTATTCGACGACCGTCACGAAGATGCTGGGCAATCACACGATAAAATTCGGTGGCGAATTCCGGCACAACCGCGACTTCCTGCTGCAAGTTCAAGACAACGGCGGCACGCGTGGGCGTTACAATTTCGGCGGTGCGCAAACGGCGACTCCGGCGGACACGGCAGCGCAAAATGGCTTGGCAAATTCCTTCGCTGCTTTCCTATTGGACGCGCCCAACAGCATCGGACGTGATTTAACCGTGATCGAAGAACCCGGCACACGCCATCGCGCCATCTTCAGTTTCGTGAATGACAAATGGCAGGTGTCGAAAAAGCTGACGGTGGATTTGGGATTGCGGCACGAATTTTACCGTCCGAACACAGGTATCAAGATCAAAGGCGGCCTATCGAATTACAACATCAATACTAATTCGCTCGAAGTCACCGGCTTTGGCAATATTCCTGACAATGTTGGCGTGACCAATAAACTCAAGAACTTTGCTCCACGACTGGGGGCGGCCTATCGAATGAATGACAAAACCGTGATTCGCGCGGGCTTTGGCACCAGCATCATTCCGTTCCCGGATAATCGTTACGCCTTCAACTTCCCCGTAAAGCAAAACAACCAGTTCAATCCGGCGAACAACTTTGCGACTGCCGGTTCGATGGCGGCGGGCTTGCCTGCGCCGCAAGTCTTCGCGTGCCGAACAATGGTATCATTGTGGCCGACACGCCCATTCTTCGCAATCAGGGCTTCTTTTATGTGCCCCCCGGTTTGCGCGAAGCGAAACTGCATTCCTGGAACGTGGCATTCCAACGCGAATTGTTCTGGGGCTTAACGGGCGAAGTCGCGTATGTCGGCAACGCTGGGCGCGGCATCATCGCGGATTTCAATTTGAATGCGGGGATGGTGCCACGGACAGGACAACAATGGCCGACCGTTCTTCACGAAGTTCAATAAAACGGCGTCGGTACAAACCTGGTATCCAACCGATACCAGCTACAATTCCATGCAGGTCAAAGTGGATCGGCGCTTCAAAGGCGGCTGGTTATTGACGACCAGCTACACGCTCGGACGGGCCATCACGCTTCTCCGACGACAACGGCGGCGTAAGCACTCCTGCCCGACCGGAACTAAGCAGAGGTCTTGCCGGATTTAATCGCACGCATATCTTCAACAACACGTTTGTGTGGGATTTGCCGTTTGCCAGAACTTCAATCGCTTCGGCAAAGCTATCCTTGATGGCTGGCAACTGTCCGGCATCTTCTCGATGCAATCCGGCACGCCGTTGGATATTCAAGCGAACGCGGCAACCTTGCGTGCGCCCGGCAATACGCAACGTGCAATCATCAGCGGCACGCCGAAAATCCTCGGCGACATCGGGCCGGGCAAGCTGTATTTCGATACCACTGCGTTCACCGCACCGCCGGCGAACGAGTTCAGTCCGATTGGGCGCAACGGCTCCGGGCTGACTGGGCCGGGCTATGTGAATCTGGATAGCTCGCTCATCAAGCGGTTTCGCTTCACCGAACGCATCGGCGGCGAATTGCGAATAGACGCGCTGAACGTCACAAACAGCCCGAACTTCTTCGAACCCGAACACGACGTTGGGGAACCCGGCCTTTGGGCAAGTTACCTCGACCGTTGGCGGAGAACGACTAGTGCGTTTTGGCGCGCGCGTGACGTTCTAATTTCCCGATAGCAACCAAACTTAAAGCGCAGCATTCATCCGGTAAATTCCCGGCTGAGTGCTGCGCTTAATTGCTTGCGATGATAGACCAAGCACGATCATAAATTGAGCAGTGGGTATACAAATGCTCAAGCTGGAATTTACGATAGCGGAAGTCCAAGCCTGATCGAACGCTACCCTCATCCGCACCTACGGGTGCAACGAAAAATGGAGGCGCGCTACTTGAAGAGCCCCCCTGCTCCCACTGGCAGATTTGCCAAGAGACTGGCATCAGTACAAATACGGGTTGCTCGCCTAATTTCAGTACCTCTGATTTAAAGCACTGCTTCGAAGTCTCGGCACTGGAATGATTGTTCGCGCCGATAAGCTGTTCCTGCGGAACTGCTTAATTGAATTCCTGACTCACATTCAACTCTAACGTTGAATTTTGCCTCCCAAGTTAAACCTGCCAGCTCAACCAATCATCGCCAATCCGTTCCAGCCTTAGGCACCAAACACAGACTAGCGTTGCTATCGCGCAATTGTTATTTTCAGCCGTCTTAGCAAAGGTTTTCGTGACGAAGCGTGGCATAGCTGAATACACAGTTATGATAAACTGGCGATCTTTCTTATTTTCACTTAAAGCCTCATATTGAGCGTCGCGTTGAGAGTTTAGCGGTTGAGGAGCGAAGATGGATGCAAAGTTTTTACGTGCTGATGAATAAGGAATCAAGCTGGAAATCGTCGGTGGCCTGCCCATCTGGGAAGCACCGAAGCAAAAGACTTAGAAATCGGGCCGCACTTTTATTTATCGCAGGGCGTCAAAGATGTGGTGGTGTTTGATCCGTACACATTGCTGGTGCTGCACGTGCGACGCGATGGCGTGGAGCGAAAGATGTCGCCAGTGGAAGTTGTGTTGGAATGTGGATGCAAATGTATAGTTTGAAAGGTGTCGAATGTTGAAAAACCCTCTCGCCGAGGTCTTTGGTTATCCGGCAAGTAATATGACGTCTGAGGCAGCTAATTATCGGCAAGGCAGACTGTGTCCCTTTCATAACTCATCAGGATTGAATTGCACCAAAAATAGTGCGACTGATCCGTTGGGAGTTTGCACTATTTTTGATGGGGATGATTTAGCGATTACTTGTCCTATTCGATTGCGACAAGATTTACGAATTGTTTCAGATGCCGCACAATTTTTCTTTCCGCAGGCACAGCGTTACCTCGCGCTGACAGAAGTACGTCTGAATGATAAACACGGCAAATCCGCAGGCAATATTGATATTGTGATTGCCGAACTTGATGTGCAAGGAGAATTGAAGGATTTCGGAGCATTGGAAGTCCAAGCCGTTTACATCTCTGGCAATGTCAGCAAGGCATTCAAAATGTATATGGAAGACGCGGCAAGTAATCATTCAATGACTTGGCCATCAAAGAACTATCCCAAGCCAGATTATCTTTCCTCGTCACGAAAAAGGCTGGCTCCACAATTGATTTACAAAGGTGGCATTCTTAATGCTTGGCAGAAGAAAATGGCTGTTGCCGTGCATCGCGGCTTCTTTGACACCTTGCCTGAAATGCCACAGGTTGAACCTACACAGGCTGAAATCGCTTGGTTAGTTTATGATTTAGTTTATGACGAAGCGGCGCAGCGTTATCAATTGAAGCATAGTGAGACGAAGTATACGCGTTTCCAAGATGCGTTGAATACAATCACGATGCCGCACGCGGGAGAGGTTGCCGATTTTGAAAAATACTTATCGGGACGCATTAGAAAAGGGCAAGTGATGGGACAGCCACCATCATCAGAAGTCTCACCAGAAATCGAACCTATTCCCGAAATATTCACCGAATAAGGAATACCGTTTATGTATCAGGCTGCTATGTGGAGCGATACAACCAGAATCGTGAATGTGGCTTCCGTGCCGCAACGCAGTCCGTTTCGCTATCCAGGCGGCAAAACGTGGCTCGTGCCGCGCATACGACAGTGGCTGGCATCATTGTCATATCAACCTGCTGAATTTATCGAACCTTTTGCCGGGGGCGCGATTGTCGGACTGACAGTAGCAGCGGAAGGGTTGGCAGACCACATAACTCTTGTTGAATTGGATGAGAATGTGGCTGCCGTGTGGCAAACCATTTTACAGGATGAGGGAGGTGGTGAATGGTTAGCAGCCCAAATCATTGGATTCGATTTGCATCATGAATCAGCAAAAACTGCGCTAGCCCAATCGCCTCGTTCGACACGCGAGCGGGCGTTTCAAACAATTCTCAAAAACAGAGTCAATCGCGGCGGCATTCTGGCTCCTGGCGCAGGTATGATTAAGGTCGGAGAAAGCGGCAAAGGATTATTGTCACGCTGGTATCCTGAAACGCTGCAACGCAGGATTCTGGAAATTGTGAAGATTCGAGATCGGATAACGTTTATTCACGGCGAGGGACTGGAAGTGCTACGGGAAAATGCGGAACGTGATGATGCTGCATTCTTCATTGATCCACCGTACACCGCTTTTGGCAAGCAAGCAGGCAGTCGGCTTTATTCACATGCGAGTCTTGATCACGAACTTTTATTCGATGCCGCCGATTTACTGGCAGGAGATTTTTTGATGACGTATGACGAGGCTGAAGAGGTGCGTCAGTTGGCGCATTCACACAGCTTCGATCTGCAAACTGTTGCGATGAAAAACACGCATCACGCGAAGATGAGCGAATTGTTGATTAGTCGTAATTTGAATTGGATCAGGTAAGGGATTCCAAGCAGTAAACGGAGAAAGTGAAATGCAAACAGTTTCCATTGAATTACCCGATACCGCTTTTGCGGCATTGCGCAAAGCGCCGCATGGATTCGCTTCGGAGATGCGGTTGGCGGCGGCGGTAAAGTGGTTTGAATTAGGGATTCTCTCGCAAGGCAAAGCCGCAGAAATTGCAGGCTTATCGCGGGCCGATTTTATCAGTGCTTTGGCACGCTTTAAAGTCTCCGCTTGGCAATATACTGCCGAAGAATTAGCCGAAGAATTGGCGGGGTAAAATTGATGCGCCTAATTATCAATGCCTCTCCGCTAATATTTTTATGTAAAAGCGGGTTTCAGGATTTGTTGCCGCAGATTTACCTAGGTGTGATTGTTCCCGTACCCGTATGGGACGAAGTTCTTATTGGTGGGGAATCCGACCGCGCCGCGCAACTTCTCCCAACTCTTGGATAGGTTAATAAGAGAGCGGTGAGTAGTACAAACCAAGTTGTGACAGACTGGAATCTAGGCGCAGGTGAATCAGCTGTGTTGTAATTTGGCGGCCTCTTTGCCTGGTACTCGTGTAATGCTGGACGACGCTGCTGCCCGTGCTTGTGCAAAGACTTTAGGAATTCGATTCATTGGCACAGGTGGCTGCTTGTAAAAGCAAAACAACTTGGGCTAATACCTTCCGTCAGTGATGCACTAAATGAAGTGATCAAGGCTGGGTTTTGGATTTCGGATAACATAATTGACTTGCTGAAAAAACAGGCAGGTGAATAAGGATTTGAAAGGTCAAGAAATCATAGTGAGCAAGAATTTAACCACCTTAGCAGCGCTCCAAAAGCTTCTCTCCGAACGCATCGTTATCATTGACGGCGCGATGGGGACGATGATTCAACAGCACAAGCTTGAAGAAGCAGATTATCGCGGCAAGCAATTTAAGGATTGGCCGAGCGATCTAAAGAATAACAATGATCTGCTTTCGATCACGCAGCCGCACATCATCGAAGGCATTCATCGCCAATATCTCGAAGCGGGCGCGGAAATCATTGAGACCAATACGTTCAATTCGCAATCCGTGACGCTGGATGATTTTGGCATGTCGCATTTGGCCTACGATATGAATGTTGCTTCCGCCCAGGTTGCACGCACTGCTGTAGACAAATTTCTGGCCGAAAATCCTGAGCGCATCGCGTTCGTTGCGGGGGCGCTGGGGCCTACGACGAAATCTGCCTCGCTCTCACCGGATGTGAATGATCCGGCGGCGCGCAATGTGACCTACGACATACTAGTCGAGTCGTACTACGAGCAAGCCAAAGGATTAGTTGATGGCGGCGCAGACATTTTGATTGTCGAGACAGTCTTTGATTCTTTGAATTCAAGAGCGGCATTGTTTGCCGTGCAGAAATACTTTGCTGGTACAGGCAAATCGTTGCCATTGATGCTCTCCTTCACGATTGTTGATCTCAGTGGGCGCACAATGAGTGGGCAAACCGTCGAAGCCTATTTGAACGCGACCATCAATGCGCCATTACTGAGCATCGGCATCAACTGCGCGTTGGGGCCGAAGGAAATGCGGCCTTACATTGATGAACTGTCCGCGATTGCGCCGATCTATGTCAGCGCGTATCCGAACGCCGGATTGCCGAACCCCTTGCTGCCAACGGGATTCCCGGAAACGCCGGAAACCTTGGCTCCGCAGTTGGCGGAATGGGCGAGCAACGGTTGGCTGAATTTTGTCGGGGGATGCTGTGGCACGACCCCGGATCACATTCGGGAAATTGCTAAAGCGGTGCAAGGAATCGCGCCGCGCCAACCTGCTACACCTGAACCATACTTGCGCCTCAGTGGACTCGAAGCCATCACCATTCGCCCGGAAACCAACTTCGTCAACATCGGCGAACGCACGAATGTCACTGGCTCGCCGAAGTTTTCCAAGCTGATTTTGAATAATCAGTATGAAGAAGCCTTAGCCGTCGCACGCCAGCAAGTTGAAAACGGCGCGCAATTGATTGACGTGAACATGGACGAAGGGATGCTCGATTCCGAAAAGGCGATGGTGCATTTTCTGAATCTGATTGCGTCTGAACCTGACATCGCGCGCGTGCCCGTCGTGATTGACTCCTCCAAATGGTCGGTCATCGAAGCGGGCTTGAAATGCACGCAGGGCAAAGCCGTTGTCAACTCGATTTCGCTGAAAGAGGGCGAAGAGAAATTCCTAGAAAGCGCGAAGCTCATACGAAGATACGGCGCAGCCGTGATCGTGATGGCGTTTGATGAAAAAGGCCAGGCCGACAACTACGAACGGCGGCTGGAGATTTGTTCGCGCGCTTACAATTTGTTAGTGAACGAAGTCGGCTTCCCACCGCAAGACATCATCTTCGACCCCAACATCCTGACCGTGGCGACGGGGATGGAAGAGCACAATAACTATGCCGTAGATTTCATCCGCGCGACGAAATGGATCAAGGAAAATCTGCCCGGCGCTAAGGTGAGCGGCGGCGTCAGCAACATTTCCTTTTCGTTTCGCGGCAATAACGCGGTGCGCGAAGCGATGCACTCGGCCTTCCTCTATCACGCGATCAAAGCCGGGTTGGATATGGGCATCGTCAACGCGGGACAGCTTGCCGTGTACGACGAAATCCCGAAAGACCTGCTGGAACTGGTCGAAGATGTCTTGCTCAACCGCCGACCTGATGCGACCGAACGCTTGATCACCTTCGCTGAATCCGTCAAGCAGGCAGGCAAGGCCGAAGTTGTTGCGGACGAATGGCGCAGCGGCACAGTCGAAGCGCGGCTCTCGCACGCGCTGGTCAAAGGTATAGTAGATCACATCGAAGCCGACACCGAAGAAGCGCGGCAAAAATATGGCAGGCCATTGAATGTCATCGAAGGCCCGTTGATGGATGGCATGAACGTTGTCGGTGATCTGTTCGGCTCCGGCAAAATGTTCCTTCCGCAAGTCGTTAAGTCGGCACGTGTGATGAAAAAAGCCGTCGCCTATCTGCAACCATTTATGGAAGCGGAGAAGGCGGCGAGCGGCAATCATCAGGCGCAGGGCAAAATCCTGATGGCGACCGTCAAGGGCGATGTGCATGACATTGGCAAAAATATTGTCGGTGTAGTGCTTGGCTGCAATAACTATGAAGTGATTGACCTCGGCGTAATGGTTCCGTGCGACAAGATTCTAGCTGCCGCGCGCGAACATAACGTAGACATCATCGGCCTGTCGGGTTTGATCACGCCGTCGCTTGATGAAATGCAGCACGTCGCGCGTGAGATGCAGCGCGAAGGCTTTACGCTCCCGTTGCTGATCGGCGGCGCGACGACCTCGCGTGTGCATACGGCAGTGAAAATCGCGCATCATTACGAACCGCCGGTCATTCACGTGCTGGACGCATCGCGGGCCGTGCCTGTAGTCGGCGCGCTCATCAATCCTGAAACGCGCGGCGCTTTCGCGCTGAAAAATCAGGCGCAGCAAAACAAAGACCGCGAAATTTATCTGAACAACCGCGAACAGAAAAAAGGCTTCGCCGTTGGCCGAAGCGCGGGCGAATAAAACGCCGATTGATTGGGCGGCAAGCGAAATTGCGAAGCCGGAATTTCTGGGCGTGAAATCGTTCGATGATTTTCCACTCGCAGAAATCGCGCCGTACATTGATTGGACGCCATTTTTCAATACGTGGGAACTCGCGGGCAGCTATCCGAAAATCCTCAAGGATGAAGTTATCGGCGAACAGGCAACGAAGCTGTTTGAAGACGCGCAAAAACTGCTCGCCCAAATCATCAAAGACAAATCATTGCGTGCGCGTGCGGTGTATGGCTTCTTCCCGGCGAATTCGGTGGGCGACGACATTGAACTCTACACCGATGAATCGCGCTCGAAAGTGATGACGACGCTTTGCACGTTGCGCCAGCAACAGGAAAAACGCGCCGGACAACATAACCAGGCCTTGTCTGATTTCATTGCGCCGAAAGACAGCGGGCGTGCCGATTACATTGGAGCCTTCGCCGTCACCGCTGGTATCGGCACCGATGAATTGGTCGCCAAATTCAAAACCGATCACGACGATTACAACGCAATTATGACGCAGGCGCTCGCAGATCGCTTAGCCGAAGCCTTCGCCGAATTGCTGCACAAAAAAGCGCGCGAAGTGTTTGGCTATGGCCAAGCCGAAAGCCTCAGCGTGCCAGAACTCATCAAAGAAAAATATCGCGGCATCCGCCCCGCTCCCGGCTATCCCGCGTGTCCCGACCACACCGAAAAGCGCAAGCTCTTTGACCTGCTCCAGGCCGAAGAACGCGCAGGCGTGCATCTGACCGAAAGCTTTGCAATGTATCCGGCAAGTTCGGTCAGCGGCTGGTATTTCGCGCACCCGCAAGCGAAGTATTTTGCGGTGGGCAAGATTGAGCGCGATCAGGTCGAAGAGTACGCTGAGCGGAAGGGAATGGATGTGGCGGAAGCGGAACGCTGGCTTGCGCCGAATTTGAATTACGGGTCTTAACTTGCGCAGAAGTATGAATCTTCATCGTCAGTTATTTTTCTATGCGTGCCTTGTAATAGCAGGTCAGTTCGGATGTCGCAAAGCATCGGTTCCATCAGAGCTCGCTCAAGGGCACTGGCTCGCCTAAACCTGTACCACAAATCAAGCCGCAAAATAATGTGATAACTAAAGCCGCAAGATTTTTGTAAATCTGTCCAATTGAACAATTATTTTGGTTCTTCCCATCGGACTGCTTTGCGTTTTGCGATTATGGAGTTAATAAAAATTGGTTTCGCTGCTTTTCCTGAGCTTTTTATAGTTGTTAGTGTAATAGGATCATCTTAGTTCTTAGTACAGGATTCAAAACTCCACAGGGGCATTGCCGAGCCATAACTTTCCACCTTGTTGACTATCTTTTCACTGGCAGTCCTTCACAGATTTCGCACGACAACTGAGTCTCCTCAATCACTGGAAATCAGGCAATTTCCAGCCATTCCTAGCCAGAATCCTGAGCTAGAGCTATTTGACTGGAGAACGGATGAGGCAAAAGATTCATCGCTATTAGAATACAAAGGTTTTCAAGTCAGAAGAAAAACGAAAAAGGTTCTCCTCGAAGAAACCTCAAAACCAACCGAATTGTCTTATGCCCAAATTCTTCGTAACGGGAATGTTTTGATGACTTTTGATGGCGTAGCGCACCCCCTTGGAAACGAAACACGCTTTGGACTATTTCCCTTTTTATCATCTGACAGTAAACAGTTATTAGTTCAGCAGGATGCCTGGCGGAGTTCACGGCAATGGGTTGTCTCCCTCGAATCACGACCAAAAATACTAATGGATTCACGTGATTATTTATTGGAAGGTTTCAGCGCGATGGATTTGGATCAAGACGGGCAATTTGAGTTGGTTGGCATATCAGAAATACTGGCATTACGAGTTTATGAAGGGGCTGAGTTTTAGCAGTGCCGATTCACCTGTCATTACAATAGTGTTTGCGTATAACCCAAAGCTGCAAAAGTATGAACCTGCCAATCCGCGTTTCAAATCTTATTTGCTTGAGAGATAGCTGAAGCAATTAAATCTTGAAAGCCAGGCAAAGCGAGATGCCAAGGCATTACTTGACAAGATGAGGACGTAATGGACGCTACGATAACATTGGCATTGTTGGAGAGGAAAAAGCGGCTTGGGAGTTTTATGATCGCTATTGTCCTGCTGAAAAGCCGGAAGAAAAAGAAGATGCATCAGATCAAATATCAAGCCTGCTATTCGAGAAAACATGGTGTACAAATTCTTACGAAAGCAGCGCGTCATCTAGCGATTCGCATCTATGCTCAGAAGTCAGCATAATGGGACTGGGAGAAAAATTTATAGGAGAAGTCGTTGTCAAAGTAAAACTAACCAATGCAGGCGATGACACGTTAGTTCGGCGCGGACTGATGAAAAAGAAGACATTGGCACTTACGAAGCCGCAGCGATGATTGATAGGCGCAGTGTCTACGATCGTTCCAATTCACATGGTCGAAAAACTGGTCTGGGCATTCGCAAACATACAGTTGCGGAATTGCATACCCGATGGCAAAAAGGATACGGTGGGTGTTACGGAATCGTTGATTATTGACATCCTCGAACGCGACACGTCGGACGAAGCCATGGTGCGCGGCGATAATGTCTTGATTGGGCAAACCGTGCTCGATAAGCTGGATTTGTTGGTGGATTGCGCCAATCAAAAAGTGCTGCCGAATCCGGCGCATCCCGATCAGCCAGTCTTGCATGTCAGGTAAGCGATGAGCGTAATTATCAACCGGGAATGCTCCATTGAGGACTACATCGCGTTCGAGCTACGCGAAGAAGCGAAATACGAGTATTTCGATGGTGTTGTGGTTGAGCGGTCGCCGCATACGATGCTGCATGTCCGGTTAATGATGAATGTGTTCCGCTCCCTCAGCAACAAGCTGGACAGGAAAGAGTACGAAGTGTTTTTGAGCGGCTTACGCATCAAAATTCCAGCCGCATTTCCATATCGCTATCCTGATGTTTCTGTGGTTCGTGGCGAGGTTGTCGTGGAGAATCTGCTCGGACAAGAGATGCTCGTCAATCCGCTCGTGATTGTTGAGCTTGCTTCGCCAACCACCAAAGGCAGCGAAAACGGAGAACGCTTCCTTGCCTATCAATCCATCGCAAGTTTTCAGGAATATTTGCTGGTTGCGCAGGATGTCCCGCACGTCACGCGCTATGTGCGGCAGGCGGACAATCAATGGTTGCGCTCTGATTTCATCGGCCTGGATAGCGAGGTGGAGTTGAAATCGCTCGGCGTGACGTTACCACTCAGCGAAATCTATCAAGCCGTTCCCTTCCCGCCGCCCGATACACCTGCCACAGCATAACTGCGCCTTATCGTTCCAGCTTGAGGCGCAGGCTTTCCGCCAAGCCGGGGTTAAGTTTCAGCAGCTTTTCATATTGTTGTCGTGCCCATTGCGGCTTTCCCTGGTTGAGGTAGAGAACGCCTAAGCTGTGCAGCGCATTGGCATAATCGGGGGTGAGTTTGAGCAATTGCTCCAGTGTGGCAATGGCTTGCCCGGGTTGTCCATTGGCCGAATAAGCTTGCGATAAGAGCCACGCGGTATGGTTGGCATCAGGCTTGATTGCCAGCACTTTGGTGAAGTGCTGAATCGCTTCTGGATAATGGTTGAGATCGTAATGCACGCTGCCGAGGTAAAAGTGCTTTTCCTGCGAATCCGGCTTTTTCTCATAATATCGCTGATACACGGCCAGGGCTTCTTCGTATTGTTTGGCGCTTTGCAGGGCGAAGGCGTACCCGCGCATGGCCTCTAATTTCTCCGGCTCAAGCTCATACGCACGGCGAAATTCGGGTAACGCCTCCTCGCGTTTGCCGTAGTAATCATAGGCCGAGGCCAGGCGGTAATGGGCTACGGCGCTGCGGGGATTTTGCGCGACCACGCGTTGTAATTCCGCCAAATCGGGGCGTGCATTGGCCGCTTTGAGGGCTGACGCTAACGTGCTTTTTATATCCTGATCGTCTGGTTTCAGGGCCAGCGCCCGTTGCAGCGTGGCGATGCCTTCGTCGTAGCGGCTATCGGCTAGCAGCAAATAACCCAACACCTGAAAACTACTCACATCTTCCGGGGCAAGCACCGTGACCTGTTGCAGCATCTCGATAGATTCTTTGTTGCGCTTGAGGTCTCGATAGGCTACGGCCAATTCCCGATAGGCCGGGGCGCTACGCGGTGCAATTTGGATGGCTTTTTGTAACGGGGCAACGGCTTTATCTGGTTGCTTGAGGTTGAGGTAGATGCTGCCCAGCCTTTCATGCGCTTCCAGGTGATCCGGCACAAGCTGCGCTAATTTTTGCCAGGCCGCCAAACTGTCCTCCCAACGTTTGAGTGTTTCATAGATGCGGCCCAAGGCAAGGTAATCATCAGCGTCAAGCGCAGTGGCCGCTTCGATTTCTTGCAGCAATGCGGCAGCTTTTTCATATTGCCTCAGATTGAGATAAGTTTGCGCTAAACGCTGCTTCGCTTCCATCATCTGTGGTTCCAATTGCAAGGCTTGCGTGAACTGCTCAATCGCTTGCTTGTCATTGCCCATATCCATCGCCATGAGGCCGCTATAGTACAGGCGCTTGGCCGTCGGCTTGGGCGGCGCTTTTATTTCCCGCATTATCTGATCGCTCTTTTCGGACTGATTCAAGATGCGATAAAGCTGCGCCAGATTTTCGCCAAGGTGCGGGATTTGCGGCGCAAGTTGGTAGGCTTCTTCCAGCGGTTTCACGGCAGCATTGAGATTATTTTGCGCCAGATAAAGCGTTCCCAGGGAGTTTTGCGTCACCGCATCCCAGGGGTTTAACTCAACGGCTTTTTCCAGCATCGCAACTGCGTCAGGGAATTTCTTTTGCCTGGAAAAGATGACTCCTATCTGAGAATATGCAGCGGAGTGCTGCGGGTTGATTTCACTGGCGCGGCGAAACACCGCGAGAGCTTCATCCAACTTTCCGGCCCGATGGAGTTGATAGCCTTTGTTCATCTGGGCGGCATAATCCGTGGCAATCTGGGCTAAGGTGGTGCCAGCAAAGAGGAGAAAGAAGACAATCGTGGTGAGGACTTTTTTCATGGCTTGATCCTTGGGAAAACGGTAGGGCCAGCGAATTATAGCGAAGTTCAAGATTGATTTGAAAAGCGTTTTTACAACCTTCATTGCTGAAGTAGGCACAAGCGATTGCTGCCACACCTGCGACACCTCGCCCCAACGTTTATTGTGGGGCTATTGGACGGCCTTGGCTACGGCTCCATCGAAACCATAAATCTACGACGGTGTTTGTACACGCATCGGTCAGTTCCAGGTACAAAAACCGAAAGCTCTCATCGCCGAGTGATTGCACACCCGTTTGGCTCAGATGATAGAGCAGCGACGATTTGCCGATGCGCCGTTCGCCTACGACCGAACAGCGTTGCATCGTGCGAAACCGCGTGAGGATTATGATTGAGTTTTGCGACGCGCCCAATGAACGCCTCCGGTTCTAAATCATCGAGCCAATGGTGAAAGGTCTGTGCATAGTTGCTCCGGTGACTATTCGGAAACAATTTGAATCGTTGGACGCGGCGATTTGGACGGTGGGAATTCGATGCTGCTGTAAATCTCAGCCAAAGACAAGCGACATTCGATAGATGAAAGCATTACAGTCTCTGCTAATCCAACGATCCGAAGGTAGCGCCACGAACCATCGGATTGCCGACTGTACTGTTCAATTTGCGGGCGATCCTGCCAGACCAACAAATATTCCTGCAACGACGGCAATTGCTGATAGAACTCCCATTTTTCGCCGCGATCATAGGCCATTGTCGAAGGTGACAACACTTCAAAGATCACGCGCGGATTCGTCAGCAAGATCGGATGGGCGGGATCATACTGCGCTTGTCCGCAGACGATGGTAACATCGGCATACGTGTTGAGTTGCGCGGTTTCGATCCAGATTTTTTGATCGGCGCTATAGCCAATACAATCGCTGCCTTCCAATTGCCGGTCAAGTAATCCCGCCAGCTTGAAACAAATCCGATTGTGCGCTGGACTTGCGCCTGCCATCGCATAAATTTCTCCCGCGTAATATTCGTGCTTTGTTTCGCTTTGCTCTTCAAACGCCAGATATTCCGCCAACGTATATTTTACGACTGGTTGTGCTGCGCCCATATTCTTGGCCTTTCTGTCGGCTTATTCGTTCGTCGCCAATTCGCGCACCTCTTCGTCGGATTTACGCGGTTTGCCGAACAGCCACACAATACCGATACTCAGAAAATACAACGCCCACATCGGCACGGCAAAGATCATCAGCGTTTGTGCGTCAGGCGTCGGAGTAATGATTGCGGCAATAATCACGATGAGGACGACAGCATGTCGCCACCAACGCAGTAATAATTTAGGCGTAATCAAACCGAGGCGACCGAGGATGAAGGAAAGCGTAGGTATCTGAAACACCACGCCCAAGCCCAGCATCATGATCAAAATCAAATCCAGATAATCTTCTGCGTTGAGCAATGATTGAAATCCTTCCTGCCAGCCGAGCAAGAAGTTACACGCGGCGGGAAACGCGATTTTGTAGGCAAAGGTGGCACCCGCAATAAACAAGAGGCTGCCCATCGTCAACACCGGAAACATGTATTTCTTTTCATGTTGGTAAAGTCCCGGCGAGACGAACGCCCAAATTTGATAGAGCAGAAACGGAACAGCTAAGGCGATGGCGGTGTACAGCGCAACCGTCATATACAACGTGAACGCGCCGCCAACTTTGGTAATCACCAAATCATCGCGCACGTCAAAGCCGGGCAGCGCGGAGGCTTCGCCTAAGACTTCGACCAATTCACGATCCTGGGCAATGACGGTTTTGCCAAGAACCCAGGTTTGCGCCAGGAGCGCGGTGAGCTTCCCATTTTGGTTGACGATTTTGGCTTGGATGGAAGTGCCAGCCGGAACCTTGACGTTTTCAATCACGGAATCCATCGCGAAGGTGTATTGCACGGTGCCGCCTTCTTTGAGGTTTTGCGTCAGGGCTTCGCGTGTGTCTGGGCCAAGCAGTTTGGCTTCGCGGGAGAGGCGAGCTTTACGCGCTTCGGTTTTGACAGGCACGGCCAGAAACTCATAAATGCGATCTGAAAAACCAAAGCCGATTGCAAACGCGATGGCGATAGCAATCGCGCTTTGAATCAACCGTTTGCGCAACTCGTCCAGATGGTCCAGAAATGACATCTGTAAGCCTTCGTGTTCCTCTTTGTCTTCAATTTCGTCCGTCATAAACACATCCTGATAAAAAAATCGGTTAGCGGAAGCGATGCCTTCACGCTAACCTGATTTTCGTTGTTCTGTGCCAACAAATCAAACTATTGGCAGCTCAAATCCACTGACCGGGTTGCGGCTTATTTGTAGCGGAGACCGAGGCTTCTGCCGTCGCAGGTGTTGGAGCTTCCGCTGTCGCAGCGGTTTCGGAGGCAGCCTCGCTCTCACTCGGCGAATTGTAAGCGTAATCCGAATTGTATGGGTCATAAGAACCATCATACGAATGCTGATTCGCGTCGTGGCTTGCATCGCTACCACTGGAGTCTGACGTGGAGGCAATGGAAGTGCGTGTTTTCTCTAAATCTACTTCCTGTTCCCACGTGCGCTTGAAGTCTTCCGACGCACGTTTGAACTGGCCCATCGCTTTGCCGAGCGATTTTCCCAGGTCGGGCAATTTGCGCGGGCCAAAAATAATGAGCGCAATCACCAAAATAATCATGATTTCGGCCATTCCTAAATTAGGCATAAGACACTTCCTTTGATAAAAAAATTATTCCGCAATTGATTGAAATAGTAAGTTACGCTCCCCACTCCGTCAAATCCAGTTTCCAGAAAAGATTATTTATCTCGAAGCGTATGTAGAACACGAACAAGAGGAGGAGGGAATGAGACAAGGCGTTTCTTTTAGATGGGTTATTCCTTGTCACCAAGTTCCCTTGTCCTCTGATCTTTTTCTTTGTGGTTTCATCGTCTTAAAGTTGACATCTCATTTCTTCTTGGCTGGTTTGGCAGAGTAATAGCCTTGACGCGTTCGCACTTTGAGGGATGGATTTTTCGTTGTCAGTTCAATCGCGCGCCATTTGCCGTCTTGCTTGTCGTTGGTCGGTTCGTAAACGAGGGTGTATTGGTTGCGCAGTTCATCCACCGCTTCTTCAAACGCATCGCGCAACTTGCTGCCGCCGGGAGAAGGAAAGAACCGACCGCCGGTCTTCAGCGAAAAGTCTTTCAGGACTTGCGAGCCACTGTCCTTCGCCGGGCCACGTCCGAAGGCGGCTTCGCTCATATCAACGGCGTAAATCATAACGTTGGCCTGGCTCGCCGCGCGGATCGCGTCATCAAACGAGGCCTTGCTGCGAGTATCCGCGCCATCGGAAATCAAGAGAATTGCGCGGCGCTGCTCCTCCCGTTTGCCCAGCGCGTCCGAAGCCATCACGACCGCATCGTACAGTGGCGTTTCGTCTTTCGGGTCGGTGTCCCAGATGATCGGATCAACATCTCTGACTTCGCTAAAATCCTGCATCAGCTTTACCTTGAATCCGCTGAAGCCATATATCGCAATGGAATCGCCAACGCGAATGCCGGAGGCAAAGCGCGCACAAGCCGAACGCGCCAGGCTCATCTTGTTGCCCATACTGCCGCTCAGGTCTAACAAAATCGCTGCTGTGAAAGGTACCTGCTCCAAGCCGAAGCTGATGATTTTTTGGGGTACGAGGTCTTCGAGCAAGTTGAAATGCTCTGCTTTCAAACCCGTCACATGCTGGTCGAAGGCATCGGTGACAATCGCGTTGAGGACGATTTGCGTCGTGTCTACTTTGAGCACTTGCTCTTCTTCGGGTGCTGCCTGTTCTTTGGTTGGCGGCGGCGTTTCCTGATTCTTCTTTTTGGCCGGTGGTTGCGCGAAGGAAACGGTAAGCAGCAAGATGATTGCCATTGCCACGAGTGAGAATTGCCTGCCACCGGAAGTAAGAATGTAAGAAGTGAAAGCGTTATTCATACTGCACCCACAAGCAACGAACTGAAACCTGCCTATTCAATTCTCATTTCATGAGATATTCACGCAGGATTTTGACCAACCGCATCATATCGCTGGCCGGAATAATGATCGTGGCGGAGATCATTTGACGGGAAGTTTTTTCCATTTTCTGGCTGAGCGTCTGGCTGGTTTCCTCTAACTGTTTGATCGCTTCATCCAGCGTTTTCGGCGCAACAAAATCTTTGTCGTCATTTGAGCCACCGATGTTGTTGCGAATTTGTTTGGCGGCCTTCTCGATTTCCTTGAGCTTCTTTTCCGCCTTCTGATCCAGCTTGGCACCGTCGGAATTTTCGTTCAGCGTGCTGGCAATCTCGGCGGCTTGCCGGGCGCTTTTGACGAGTTTCTTGTGCTCTTCTTCCGCGCGTTTGATTTGCATGCGCCGGAGCGTATCGCTAAAGCCTTCGCTGGGCGGTTCCTTCTTTTCGTCCTGCCTATCGGCCTGCGCAAAAGTGGACACCGGACCAATCACTGCCAGCAGCAGCACGCTCAACATCAACCAAATTGCCCACGTCAAGCTTTTCATCCCCACTCAAAATTCACAATTCATAAGTCGCCGTTTGCCATTCGTTTTCCGGCTCAGATCCAGCCCTAAAATTCGCCCGGCCAACCCCCGCATTGCATCATCTTCAAGCTCGCCGTTCGACTGACTCTCGACCCATTTCGTGCCGGCCATATCCGCGACTTGCCCCTGAATATAAGCAATGACCTGCAACTGCGAACGCTTTTCATCCAACGGCAGAATATTAATCTCCAGGGCATAGCGTCCTTTGATCCAACTGCGCGCATCGCTGGCGGGCAAACGCGACACGTGTTCGAGATCGGTTTTCACATTCACGCCTTGTGTAAACACCCAGGGCTTCGTGACAAACCGTCCCTTTTCCACTTTGGTTTTCTCCGTGTCCAAGACAATCTTGCAGGTTTGCAGCACCTCCTGAATTTCACGCGCAATCTGCTCGCGCGGCACGTTGATCGTATACGGATTATCGAGCGGTGGTTTGTCCTTCGGCTTATCAAACACAATTTGTGCTTCGGCAGCAGCAGCCAAAACCAAGGTTAGAATAAACGCGTGAGCCAATAGTCGAAATTTCATGGATTCTCTGGATGATTCACTTCTGAAAAAACGCAATGCAACCCATCACGTTGTCGAAAGAACAAAATAGCAGTTAACCGCACCCGCTTCAAGCGAAAGGACAGGCGACACATGGCGCGGCAAGCAGACAACGACTCCCCCTGTGTCTTCAGAGCAGAGTTGAGGCTGAATAATTTTACAAGTTAGGAGGCGTCTGGTATCTTCCCCGCAGCAATTTATTTCTTAGGTCGGATGTTCCAGTCGCACTATGTTGCCAACCGAACGAGTGTGGGTATTCGGTTGTGCCAGGGATTTCTCAAGAGTTTTTTGAGCAACCTAATTACGCAAAGGTGCGCCGAATTTAACGGCAACTTCGGCGGCGTTCGGCGTTGTCACACTGTCGCAAATCAATGAGCAGCGCAATGTCCAATTGGGGATGAAGCTAATCTTCTGATACGCCTGCGATCCGTAGGGCAGGTTCTTACCCTGTCCTACCGCTGGGCACTCTACATGACGGACAGGTGGGGAACCTGCCCTACGGATTTTAAGAGGAGTTTCAAATGAGGCAACGAACCTTTCTGATGATGGCAGGTACATTGACGATACTGGCCTGCCTGACAAATTGGAGTCCGCCCGCACAAGCGCAAGGCGGCAAACTGGCCGACTGGCTGACCGATGGCGGCGACATTGAACGCACCGGTTGGCAAAAAAACGAAACCATCTTGTCCACCACCAGCGTCAAAAACATGAAGCTGCTGTGGAAAACCAGGCTCGACAACGAGCCGCGCCAAATGCACAACCTGCTGCCGGTGTTGATTGCCAGCAATGTCAAAACCGCCAGCGGGCCCAAACAGATTGTGTTGGCGACGGGTGTGACCGACAACCTGTATGCGCTGGATGCCGAGACAGGCGCGCAAATCTGGAAGCTGCGGTTTGAGAGTAATTGGGCACCTCCCGCAACCGGCGGTCGTGGCGCGGGGATTTTGTGTCCCGGCGGCGTCACGGCTACGCCTGTGATTGGGCCGGGCAAAGCGGAAGGTGAATATATCGTCTACGCTGCTTCGTGGGACGGGCGGTTGCGTCGCGTGGATTTGGCGACCGGGAAAGAAATCGTGCCGCCCGCGAAGTTCATGCCGCCGAACGGCAAGCCCTACGCGCTGAGCCTGCGCAACAACGTGATCTATACGCACACCGCACAGGGCTGTGGCGGCAACCCAAACATGGTCTACATCTACGATCTGGCCACGGAGCGTGTTGGCGCGTGGGGGCCAGCGGGGGGCGGCATGTGGGGACGCACTGGCCCGGCGATCAGCAGCAAAGGCGTGCTCTATACAGGCACAGGCGATGGCCCGTGGAATCCTGAAAACGGTGTCTATGGCAACGGCATCATCGGCGTGCGACAGAACCCGGAAACCAAGGCTGCCGAACTGGTGGATTATTACGGCCCCACCAATGCCGAATGGTTGTGGAAGCGCGATCTGGATATGCAGGTCACGCCCGCGATTTTCAACTACAAAGGCAAAGAATTGATGATTGATGCGGGCAAGGAATGCGTGATGTATCTGATGGATACCGAATCCATCGGGGGCGACGATCACCGCACGCCGCTGCATCGCACGCCGCTCTATTGCAATGAAGAAGTGAATTTCGCCTCAGCAGGGGTCTGGGGATCGCTGGCGACGTGGGAAGATGCGAAAGGCACGCGCTGGGCATTGACCCCGTTCTGGGGGCCGAAGCATTCGAAATTCAAAGCGCCGCTTGAAAATGGCGTGGTGAAATATGGGGCGATTCTGGCATTCAAAGTGGAAGAGAAAGCGGGCAAGTTCACGCTCACCCCGGCGTGGATTTCGCGCGATATGAATCGGGCCGAACCGCCGGTCATCGTCAATGGCGTGATCTTCGCCTACGGCAGCGGCGAGGACACGGATCAAGCCGCCTTTGACATCGGCCTCGCGTACAATCGGCAGGAAAATCGCATCAAGAATTCGACCAAAGCCGTGCTGTATGCGCTCGACGCGCAAACGGGCAAAGAGCTATGGAACAGCGGCGACGCCATCGCTTCGTGGAATCACTGGGGCGGGCTGTCGGTAGCAAATGGCAAAGTATACATAAGCACGTTTGATGGTTATCAATATTGCTTTGGCATTGCCAGTGGAGCGGTGCAATCAGCCGCGAAAGGAGCCCGTTAATGAAGCCAATGAAACCAATGAAGCCATGAATTTCTTTCGATCCTTATTTGTTTCCTCGCGTGTATTATCACGGCACAAGCACAAAGAGGTGCGAACAACGATTGGGTGACTGAAAACGCCGACGCGCAGCGTACGGCAAACATCAAATCCGACGCCAAAATCAATAAAGATTCGGTAGCCAAACCCGGCAGCCTGCAATTGCTCTGGAAACTAAAACTGAAAAATCAGGCGCGCCAGATGAATAACCTGACGCCGCCTGCGACACTCGAACGGCTGATCGGGTATCGCGGCTTTCGGATGCTGGGCTTTGTTGCAGGCAGCAATGACAACCTCTTCACGATTGACACCGATCTGGGTCGGCTGGAGTGGGAGAAACAATTGAAAACCACTGCGCCCGCGCAAGCTGACACGTTGGCATGCCCTGGGGGAATGACGACGGGCGTCGTGCGGCCAACTGTTTCAGTGATTGCGGCAGGTGGCGGAGGCGGATTTGGCCCCGGTCGTAATCAGCCTGCGAAAAGTAGTGTAGGCGACCCCTTCGCCGGAGCCACGACGCTTTCCGCAGTACGCCCGAATCCGCCTGGCCCGCCGCCGGGGCCGCCGCCCGGTACCCAACCTGCGCCTCGTCCAAATGCTCCGCCAATGGGGGGAGGCTTTGGCGGTAGCGCAAACCTGATTTACGCCCTCGCCAGCGACGGCATGCTGCACGCGCTGCACCTGTCGAACGGCGCGGATTACAAAACTCCCATCAAATTCCTGCCGCCCGGCACAAATGCTAACGGCTTGATTATCGTGAATGGCAGAGCTTATGCCGTGACGACGCAAGGGTGTGGCGGCGCGGCAAATGGACTCTGGTCGCTCGATTTTGATGGCGCAAAAGTTTCCACATGGAAAGGCAATGTGGTTGGTTCCTCAGGCGCAGCATTTGGCGGTGATGGCACGATTTACGTGGCGACGGGAGCGGGCGAAGGCACGGCGAATGCTGTCGTAGCGATTGACCCGAACACGTTACAGACCAAAGGCGCTTATGCCAGCGACCGCGAATTTGTCTCAACGCCAGTGGTGTTTGAATATAAGGGCAGGACGTTGCTTGCCGCCGTGGCGGTGACAGGGAGTGTGCATTTGCTGGATGCGGCGCATCTGTCCACGGCGTTGAGTGTCACACCAGCCGGGGCAAAGGGTTCCGCGCCCGGCTCGCTCGCTTCCTGGCAAGACCGCGACGGCACGCGCTGGATTCTTGCCGCGCACACAGGCCCCTTGCCTACTGGCTTCACCGCCGCAGGGGAGACCGTCACGAAAGGTGCGATCCTCGCCTGGAAGCTGGTGGAAGCAAACGGCAAAGCCACACTGCAACCAGCCTGGGCTTCGCGCAATCTGGTGTCGCCGCTCACGCCCACAATAATCAACGGCGTAGTGTTCGCCACAGCAAGCGGCGAATTCCGCACGAATGACGGCAACGTGACGGCGGCACAACGGGCGGCGCGTTCCGGTAAAGCCGTACTCTATGCGCTCGACGGCACGACCGGCAAAGAACTGTGGAATAGCGGCACGACGATTACTTCGTTCGCACGCGGCGGCGCGTTGTCGGGCGGCATTGGGCAACTTTATCTGACCACCCACGACGGCACGATCTATGCCTTCGGAGTCCCGATAGAACACTGAGCTGACCTCGCTTTAAGGTAGAGCAAACTTTCAAGTTTGCTCCTATCATAACTAAGCGGGCGATGGGGGAACCATCAGCAAACTCGAAAGTTTGCTCTACATTTTCATTAAGAGGCGCTTATGGCAAGAGCTAATGTCTATCAAACCGCTGGTGGGATCGCAGCCTTGTTGCTGTGCGTGTCTGCCCTCACCCACGCACAGCAACCTGTGATTCCGCTGTATTCCGGCGTCGCACCCGGTTCCGAAAACGCTACACAAAAAGAAGTTTCGTTCGTCAATCCTGACAAACAAACGCGCATCCGTAACGTCACGCAACCGACCTTGACGGCCTTCCTGCCGGACCGCGCCAAAGCCAACGGCACGGCGATCATCATTGCCCCCGGCGGCGGCTTTATGCACCTCGCCATCGAGAAAGAAGGCAACGACGTGGCCCGCTGGTTACAGACACGTGGCGTCGCTGCTTTCGTGCTCAAATATCGGCTGATGAACACAGGCACCGAAGAGGAATACCAAAAACGCGCCGCAGCCTTGGCTCGTCCGCCGCAACCGGCTCCGGCGACGGCAACTCCGGCACCGACTGAAAACCCGGAACGGCAGAAGGTCATTGCGCAGTCCATCGCGGATGGCAGGCAGGCGCTCAAACTGGTGCGGCAACGGGCGGCAGAATGGGGCGTCGCGCCGGAGCGCATCGGGCTGATGGGCTTTTCGGCAGGCGGAATTCTGACAATGGGCGTCGTGATGCAACACGACGCCGACAGCCGTCCGAATTTCGCCGCGCCGATTTACGGCGGCAGCACGAACGGCTTGCCAGTGGCGGCTGACGCTCCGCCGTTGTTTATCGCGGTCGCAGACGACGACCAAATGTTTTCCGCCAGCAGCGCCAAACTATATCTGGAGTGGAAAGCCGCCAAGCGCGCCGCCGAATTGCACATCTATGCAAAAGGCGGACATGGCTTCGGACTGACCAACCGTGGCTGGCCCGTGGATCGCTGGATTGATCGCCTGGGCGATTGGCTAACCTCGCAGGGCTTGCTGAAATGACGTTCCCGGAGCGCTACAACGCAAGCACATTGCTTGATGCCAACCTAGCGCGGCGGCGCGCGGCGCGGGCTAGCGATTTATTGCAGCGACGAACAAATCAGCGACGAACAAATCTATCAGCGCATTTTTGCAAAGGGCTGAGCGTTACGTGAGTTTGACGTTAGCATGTGGGAAGAAGGTCGGCGTATCATAACGCACAAGGAGTGAAATCATGATAAAGAGAAGCAAACATCTCATACTGGTTGCCAGTTTTGTTTTCGTTTTAGCAGTCTGGCAGTATCCCGCGCCGCCTATGCAGGCAGCGCAAATCGAGACGCAGGAAGGCGCTCGAGCGGTGTTACAAAAAGTCTGTGGCACTTGTCACGCATTAGATCGGGTGACCAGCTCACGTCGCAGCCGCGCGCAATGGGAAGATGTCATAGATAAGATGGCCTTGATGGGAGCAAAAGGTACCAGTGAGGAATTTGCCACGGTGCTAACGTATCTGGTCAGCAACTATGGCCGCGACAACCCGGCGACACCCAACGTACCCGCACCTTCTGTGGGCGGCGGGCCAGGGCGTCCTCCACAGGCCAGGCCCGTGGGCGGCACCGCGGGAGCGAACGATAAACATATCGTGGATAGCGCCGCCGTAGAGCGGGGCCGTAAGGTCTGGGCTGCCCAGTGCATCGCGTGTCACGGCGGCAATGCCAGAGGCAATGAGAAAGGGTCCAACCTTGTGCGTTCTGAGCTAGCCTGGCGTGACCGTTACGGCAATGAGATCGGTGCGCTGCTGGCCAAAGGCCATCCCACGCAAAGTGGCACTGCCAGTAACAGCTTCACCAAATCACAGGTCGAAGAGTTGGCGCACTTCATCCATCAACGGTTATATGACACGCTGCGTGGCTCGCCGATCTTTGAAGTGCAAAACGTGCTCACGGGCGATCCGAAGGCGGGCGCGGAATACTTCAACGGCGCAGGTAAGTGTAGTACCTGCCACTCGCCGACGGGAGACCTGGCTGGCATTGGCAAGAAGTACAACCCGGCGACCATTCAGCAGCGCTTCCTCTTTCCGCGCGTGGTACAGCGTGGTCGCAGCGGCGGTGCGGCGGGCAAACCCGTCACCGTGATAGTCACGCCGAGTAATGGCGCGGCGGTTTCTGGCGTGCTGGTTCATCTGGACGATTTCAATGTTTCGCTGCGCGACGCGACGGGTGAGTATTATTCCTGGAAACGAACGCCCGCGCTGAAGATCGTCAAGAACGACCCATACGCCGCGCACATTGAATTGCTGGACAAATATACCGACAAAAACATGCACGACATTGTCGCTTATCTGGAGTCGCTCAAATGAAACTCCTCAAATCGCCCGTGCTCGTCATGCTATTGGCGGCAACGCTTTACGCGCAGGGTAGCCTTGATCCGGTCAAGCTGCAACAGCCACCGACCGATTCCTGGCCAACCTATCACGGTGATTATTCGGGGCGTCGGTTTAGCCCGCTGACGAAAATCAATACCGGCAACATAAATGCGCTGAGCCTGGCCTGGGTCTTTCGCACGAATGTCAATCAGGGGGCGATCAAAAGTACCCCGCTTGTCATCAACGGAGTCATGTATTTCACGCTGCCCGATCATGTGTGGGCGATGGATGCGCGAACAGGGCGCGAAATCTGGCATCACGCCTGGCAATCCATCGGCGGCAACCATCTCGGCAATCGCGGCGTCGGTGTCTATCGTGATTTGCTGTTTTTCGAGACGCCGGATTGCCATCTGGTGGCGCTGAATTTGAAAGACGGCAAGGAGCGTTGGCGCAAAACGATTGCCGACCTGGATCAGTTTTATTATGGCTCGGTCGCGCCAGTGGTCGTCAAAAACCATGTCATCGCAGGTATTAGTGGTGACGATTTAGACAGGTCGGGTTACATCCAATCGCACGACCCGGAAACGGGTGAAGTGCAATGGCGCTTTTACACCGTACCGCAAAAGATGGGCGACCCCGGTTCTGAACATGGCCGAACGAAGACGCCATGAAACACGGTGCGGCGATGACGTGGCAGCCGATCACTTACGACCCGGAACTGAACCTGATTTACGTTACCACGGGCAATCCGCACCCAGTGATTGCGCACAAGAATCGCGCGGGCGCAAATCTGTTCACTGAATCCATCATCGCGCTCAATCCCGATACCGGCAAAATGGTTTGGTACTTCCAGGTCTCGCCACACGATACGCACGACTGGGACGCGAACGAAGTGCCGGTGCTGATTGACGGGGAGTTCAAGGGGCAAAAGCGCAAGCTGCTGGTACAGGCCAGTCGCAACGGTTATTTCTTTGTGCTCGACCGCGCGACGGGCAAAAACCTGCTCACGACGGAGTTCGTCAAGACGAACTGGGCGAAGGGGATTGACGCGAAAGGCCAGCCAATCCCGAATCCTGCCAAGGAACCACAACTTGATGGTGCGCTCGTGTCGCCGAATCAGAGCGGCGCGACCAACTGGCACCCGCCGAGTTTTAGTCCGCAAACAGGATTGTTTTATGTCGCTGCCGCACGGGCCTTCAGCGTCTTTTACATCTTCGACCCTGACGACAATCCGCAAGGCTGGGGCGGCACGGATCGCGGCGGCTGGTCGGAAATGATGTTGAAAGCGATAGATTACAAGACGGGCAAAATTCGCTGGAGCCACAAATGGGAAGGGGCAGGCAGCCGCGCTGGCGTGTTAAGTACGGCGGGCAATCTGGTTTTTACAGATGACGGCCTGAACAACTTTGTTGCGCTCGACGCCCGCAACGGTGAACCACTGTGGCACGTCAATCTGGCAGCAGCCGTGAGTAACGGCCCAATGACTTACGAACTGGATGGGACACAATATTTGGTCGTAGCCGCAGGCGATACCCTTTATGCCTTTGCCATGCTGAGCAAGCGTGCGGCTGAGTGAGACATTATCGCTAATCAGGAGATATTGAAATGAAGCTCATCAAACCCTTTCTACTCGTCACGGTTCTGGCAACGGCGGTTTACGCACAGGGCCGCCTTGATCTGGCCAAATTGCAACAACCACCAACGGATTCCTGGCCCACCTATCACGGCGATTATTCGGGGCGTCGTTTTAGCCCGCTGACGAAAATCAACGCCGCCAACATCAATACGCTGAGTCTAGCCTGGGTGTACCGGGTGAATACTGGCGGAGGCAGCATCAAGTCAACACCGCTCCAGATCAACGGCGTGCTGTATTTCACGCTGCCCGACCACGTGTGGGCCGTGGACGCGCGCACGGGACGCGAACTCTGGCATCACGTCTGGCCGTCGAAAGGCGGCGAACACATCGGGAATCGCGGCGTCAGCGTGTATGGCGATGCTCTCTATTTTGAAACACCGGACTGCCATCTGGTGGCGCTGAATTTGAAAGACGGCAAAGAGCGTTGGCGCAAAACAATTTGCGATCTCGATCAGTTTTACTTCGGCTCAACGCCACCGCTGGTCGTCAGGAACCATCTCATCGCAGGCGTCAGTGGTGACGATCTTGACCGTCCCGGTTACGTTCAGTCGCACGATCCGGTGACGGGCGAATTGCAATGGCGCTGGTACGTGGTGCCGCAAAAAATGGGCGAGCCGGGTTCGGAAACCTGGCCGAACGAAGACGCCATGAAACACGGCGGCGGGATGACGTGGCAGCCTTTTACATACGACCCGGAACTGAATTTGCTTTATGTTACTACAGGCAATCCGCAGCCCGTCATCGCACACAAAAACCGCGAGGGTGCAAACCTCTTCACCGAATCCATCGTCGCGCTCAATCCCGACACCGGGAAGATGGTTTGGTATTTCCAGCCTTCGCCGCACGACACGCACGACTGGGATGCGACGCAAGTGGCGGTGTTGATTGATGGCGAGATCAACGGACAAAAGCGTAAGCTGCTGGCACAGGCGAGCCGCAATGGATATTTCTTTGTGCTGGATCGCGTGACAGGCAAAAACATTGTCACGTCAGAATTCGTCAAAACGAATTGGGCTAAGGGACTCGATGCGAAAGGCCAGCCAATTCCGAATCCCGCCAAAGAACCGCAACTTGATGGCGCGCTCGTATCGCCGAATCAAGGCGGCGCGACCAACTGGCCGCCGCCGAGTTTTAGCCCACAAACAGGATTGTTTTATGTTAGCGCCGCGCGGGCCTTCAGTGTTTATTACATCTTCGATCCTGACGATAACCCGCAAGGTTGGGGCGGCACAGATCGCGGCGGCTGGGCAGAATCCATGTTGCAGGCGATAGATTACAAGACGGGCAAAATCCGCTGGAGCCACAAATGGGAAGGGGTTGCAGGCCGTTCCGGTGTGTTGAGCACGGCGGGCAATTTGGTTTTTGCCGGGGATGCCGCGAATAACTTTGTTGCGCTCGACGCCCGCAATGGCGACGCGTTGTGGCACGCCAATCTTGGCGCGGGTGTCAGCAATGGGCCAATGACATACGAACTGGACGGAACACAATATCTGGTCGTAGCCGCAGGCGATACGTTGTATGGATTCGCTATGGTGAACAAGCGCGTGGCGGAGTAAAGCAAGAGGAGCTATGAAATGAACCTTCCAACTGTCCGCCGCATCGTCACAGGCCACAATGAACAGGGCCAAGCCGTCATTGCCAGCGATGGCGCACCACCGAAAATCATCGAACTCAGAGCCGTCCCCGGCACAGTGTTCTATGAACTCTGGAATACCAACGCCAGCCCCGCGCCCATTGATAACAGCGATGATCCAACGCTCAGGCCATTGCAGCTTCATCCCACGCCACAGGGCAGTATCATCCGCATCGTAGATATTCCCCCCGATAAAGACAACCTTTCTGATGAAGACATCGCGGTGGGCTTTGCGCAAATTGGTGCAGCGAATGCCACAACACTGAAAGCCGATTCGCCGCACAAGTTGATGCATCGCACGGAAACGGTTGATTACGGTATGCTGGTGGCGGGCGAATTGTGGCTGGTGCTGGACGCCAGCGAAACCAAACTGATGCCCGGCGATGTCGTCATTCAACGCGGCACCAATCACGCCTGGAGCAATCGCTCCAACGAGACGGCACGGATGGTGTTTATTTTGCTGGATGGGAAATTTGCCGACGGACTGACCTAGAAGCAGTATCTCCCGCAGTAGAGAAGAGGAAAGTAAAGATCACGGCACGATCAATTGCGCGTTCGGTTCACGCCACATTCATTAGGCCTTATAACGCACCTGCTAATGGTCAGATCGTTTCATCAATTTCTGTCGCCGTAGAAGTCCCGATACCTGTTTTGACAATGTATTGCTCGGGTTTCTGCTCAAACTTGTGCTGACAATCTTCCGAGCAAAAATAATAAGTTCGATTGAGATATTCTGAGGTTCCGGCGGCCTGCTCCTCGTCAACTTTCATGCCACAGACAACATCAATATTCATAGGCATAGGCGCTCTCCTTTTCAATAGTAGTTCAACCCAGAGTTGGAGTAGAAGCCTGACTGTATAATCAGGCTTCCGTTTGTTAATCCTGCCAATATCCCGGATGCCCGTAATAGCGATAAAGCTGATTTTCGTATTCGCGTGAAATCAGCGTTGATTCGCTGAACTCAGGGCTGCCTTTGATCGCTTCCTGGGTCAAATTTACATGTACTTTTGAGTCGTGCCAATCGACTGAGTTGATCCATTGTGGCGCGACAATCACATTTTTCCCCGGCCACCAATTGCGAGTGTTGATAACAATGTAGCGAATGGCCCAACTCTCATCATCTACTACAAAATCCTCGACATGACCAAGGTCTCCATCTAAGGCCGCGATGTGATACCCAGAAACCGTTTGGCTACTGCGCAAATGACTATCCGAAGGAACCTCAGAGATGCCCTGCGCCGCCGCAGTTGCGCCCATCGGCGTTTGTTTAGGCGCTTCGGGATGTAGTAACGCCCACGTCTCCTCATTACCCCAGTAATAGGGATATTCGTAGTAATTCATAAACGCGATTTCCTGTTGGCGGGAAATCGGTCGTAACACATCAATCTCAGGACTCTGCTTGACTTGCTCTTTGGTCAGCGAAACCATCACTCCCCCGTCTACCCAATCTACTTCCTTGACCGAATGTGGAGAGATTAAGACTTGCCGCCCGATTAGCCAATTACCGGTATTAACGACAAAATAGCGAACGGCCCACTTAATGTCGTCAAAGAAAAAGTGATCCACGCTGCCAATTTCCCCATCGACAGCAATAATGCTTTTACCTTGTAGCTTACTAATACTGCGTAACATTTCTTCCTCCTTCAGACAGGCTTGCGCACTAATCGAGTACAGCAGTCGCATCTTTTGAATACAACTGAGTTCAATTTACGGACACAAACAGATGATTGACCAATTGCACTCTCACGAACTTTCTACCAGCAACTATAAGGCCAGGTTCAGTCTTGTCTTCGGTCAGCTTCCCTCAGCTTTTACGGCTCGCGGCTTGCCGTACCAATATTGTAAGTATTGTAAGTTGTTTGTAGCTTGCTGTTTTTGTGTGAAGCGGCAAGCTGAATAACCAATTTATCGAGGTGAAGGCTATGAATACAATTCAACTCTCCAGTAATGCTTTTCAGGAAGGCGACCCCATCCCAACCAAATATAGTTGTGATGGGAATAATGCCTCGCCAGATTTAAGGTGGAGCGCCGTTCCGCCAGAGGCGAGAAGTCTAACGCTAATCTGCGAAGACCCGGATGCGCCATCAGGACTCTTTACACACTGGCTTGTGTATAACATTTTGCCCACCATAACTGAGTTAGCAGAAGATCTGCCTATAACAGAGAAACTTGCCAATAGTAGTTTGCAAGGCCGGAATGATTTCAAGAATATCGGCTATGGTGGCCCTTGTCCCCCCAAGGATACAGAGCATCGTTACTTCTTCCGGCTCCTGGCGCTGGATAAAGAACTAGCTTTACAAGGAGGTGCAAATCGAGAAGAAGTGCTGCACGCAATGGAAGGTCATATTCTGGCGGAGGGACAATTAATGGGAAAATATCAGCGCAAGCAGATGCAGACTCGACGCGCCTAGCGCCTACTCATCGTTTTTTTTGTACATTCGACAGCCTTACCAAAGCCACCTCCACCGGGGGTTTTAATTACGATACGATCTCCCGCTTTCACGGCCAAGGTAAATTTCCCGGGCAATCGCTCATCTTGACCGGACAAGGGTAAAAGTTCCGTCTCACCACATTGCCCCGGCAACCCGCCATCCAATCCATACGGAGCGAAGCGGCGGCGGTCCGAAAGCAATGAAACTTGCGCATCCGTGAGCACTTCGATTTCGCGCACAACGCCGTCGCCCCCGCGCTGCTTCCCTGCCCCACCAGAATTTTGCCGAATCGCATATCGCCAAACCCGCAATGGATACGCATATTCCAACGCTTCTACAGGTGTGTTAAGCGAATTGGTCATGTGCGTGTGAATAGCGCTGAGACCATCGGCGGTCGGACGTGCGCCCATGCCGCCGGCAACGGTTTCATAGTAGGCGAACTCGCGGTTTCGTTCGGCGTCCCAACCGCCAATGGTCAGATTATTCATCGTTCCTTGCGAGGCAGCGGGGATTAAATTGGGCGCGGCTTGAGACAAGGCTTTGAGCAACACGTCTACGATGCGTTGGGAGGTTTCGACATTGCCGCCGGCGACAGGCGAAGGTGGCAAAGCGTTGATGATCGTGCCGGCTGGGGTAATGATTTCGAGCGGCGCGAGGACACCGGCACTCGCAGGCACATCGCTCGGAATCAAACAGCGAAAGACGTAGTACACGGCGGAAACGGTAATCGCTTCGACGGCATTGATTGGGCCGCGCACCTGCGGGGCGCTGCCAGTGAAATCAATGGTTGCGCGGTCGCCCTTGATTTTAATGGTGACGGCGATGCGGACAGGCGTGTCAGATTCGCCATCGTCATCCAGCCAATCTTCTGCCGTATAAACGCCATCCGGCAAATCAACCAACGTGCGCCGCATCATTCGCGCCGTATATTCAATCAAATGCCGCGCATATTCGTCACATTGCTTAAAGCCGTAGCGTGCGACAATTTCCTGCAATCGCTCTGCGCCTACGCGCAACGCGCCAAGCTGTGCCGTCAAGTCGCCTTTGCGCTCTTCATTCACGCGCACATTCGCCAGCAGGAGTTGGAAGAGTTCTTTATTCAGCTTGCCGCGATTGACCAGATGAATCGGCGGAATGCGCAACCCTTCCTGATAGATTTCCGTCGCCCTGCCCATCGAACCGGGCGTTGCGCCACCGATATCTGCGTGGTGCGCACGATTCGCCACGTAAAACCAAAGCCGCTTTTCGGCAGAGTCGTAAACAGGCGCGACCAACGTCACATCCGGCAAATGCGTGCCGCCCGCGTATGGATCGTTGAGGATAATCACGTCGCCGGGGGCGAGTTGGCAATGCTCAATCGCCGCGTGTACCGACATTGGCATGGAGCCAAGATGCACGGGCATGTGATCGCCTTGGGCAATGATCTGGCCGTGTCGGTTGAAGACGGCACAGGAGTAGTCGCGGCGTTCTTTGATATTGGGCGAAAACGCGGTGCGACGCAGGCTCGCGCCCATTTCTTCGGCAACCGAGGTGTAGAGCGATTTGAAGATTTCGAGGGTAATGGAATCCATTCGATTTGCCATGGGTCATTGGTTATTCGTCATCTGCCATCGGGGTTGAATCTAAAAGATTCCAACCCAAATAACAAATGGGCAATGAGCAATGGCAAATGAAAGGGAATTATTTTTTTGCAGGCTTTTTGGTTAGCGATTTGGGTGCGGCCTTGGTGGCATTGTTTACTTTTCCTGGGGCCGCGCTCGCCTTTGTTTTCGGGCTTGGTGTGACAGGATCGGTATCATCAACCGCGCCGGGGCCGAGCAATTTCAGGGCTTCGGCGGCGGCTTTCTTCACCGTCTCATCAGCATCATTGGCGGCCACTTCTGTGAGAATATGCCGCCCGATTTCAGCTTTCTGCTGCCCTAACCAATACGCACAATGGCGTCGTTGGATCGGATTGATGGCTTGTTTGAGCAACGCGATTAGTTCCCGTGTGCCATTCCTGGTGTCCTTAAATGCCAGCATGGTTTCCCGCGCAACCTGACGAACCTTTTCGTCTTGATGGTCTTGCAGGCTGAACAGGTAAAAAAGCGGTTTGCGCGAAAAGCTGACATTGTGCATTTGCTCGAGGGCAAGAAATGCAGTGCAACGCGCGCGGGCATCTTCTTCATTCAACGGAAAGGTGCTACCTGTCACACCAAGATAATTCAGTGCGGCATAGCTGGATGTTTGTTTTTGAAATGCACACAAGGCTGGCCCAACAGCAAATCGCACGCGCCAATCCGGGTCTTTCGTTAACTCAATTAACGGTTCAATCGTCGCTTCGTCGCCAAGCTGTGCCAACGCTTCAACAGCAGCGATGCGCACCAGCGGGTCTTTATCCTGCAAAAGCAGTTGCAGTGGATCGGCGCTCTTCTTATGACACGATTTGCCTAATTCTCCGGCCAGACGAATTTTCCCGGCAGCATCCGCCACCCTTAAGTCTTGTGTAGCTTTGGCAACGGCGGCGTCTTCCCCGTCCTTCAATTCTTCGCACTGCTGAATCAACGGTCTGGCCTTGATAGCGTATTGTTCATCAACGGCTTTTTCCTGGGCGAAAACGCAAATGCTGAGGGCAAGCAGAGCGAGGAGGGTGAGGAGTGAATTTCTTTTCATGCCAAGTCCTTTGCGGGTTAGATCGTTTTTGGATTCTTGTCCGGGTTTTCGGGCGTTAATAATTTCATTGCGCGCGAGGCATGCCCCAAGGCAATGACATTATCGGCGACTTGCTTGGCGTTGAAGCTTTTCAGCGCCTCCCAGTCTAACGCTCGGATTTTGACAACCGCTTCAAAAAGTTTTTGTTCGCCCACTTGCATCTGTTTTTGTTGCTCTGGCGTGGGGCTGTAAAGATTGTTGAGGCGGGCAAAATTGATCGCTTCCAGCAAATGTCCGGTCAATTTGAAAACACCGCGTAGCGAGAGCATTTCAATCACCTGCGCCTTCGTCACGCCGGTGCGCTTCATCTGCTGCTCATACATCGCTTCTTCCTGCGGGTTTGGCGAAATCGGGCCTTTCCCGGCTTCAAGATATTCGTGTTCAATATTCTCTGATTCTTTGGCCAACCGATACACCGCTAAATTTAGCTGCTCCGTGACGCGTTCTTTGATGCGGCGCTCGGTATAACCATTCTTCACACAAGCCACAAAGCTATAAAGCGAATGCCCCCCGTAGCAGGTATAGTCTTTGATCGTCTTGCGAAACGCCTCTTCCGGGATGGGCGCGTTCTGCTCAGCCGCCGTATGCACGGCGCGACAAATCGTCTCAAACTCCAACAGCGATTTATCAATCACTTCCAGCAGATCAATTTTTTCCCCATAGGCATTTTCCCAACTTCCTTTGCCGCCCGGCATTAAGTAGGAAAACGCGATCAAGCCCCACGGCAGATGTTCCTGGGTATAAATTTTCTCGTACTTGCCGAGATCGTTGGGGTCAATTCGGAACAAACTCTTCGCGTGTTCGCCCACATCTTTCAACGTGTATTTTTTGCCGCCCACCAAAATCGGCTGCTCAGGACTCACGCCAGCTTCAATAAAGGTTTTGAGAAAACTGTTATCGTGGACTTCGACATTGGAGCGCGTGAAGCGAACAAAGCGTTTGCCGTTCACTTCCTTCTCTTCGGCATACTTTGAGCATAAATAATCCACCGTATTCGAGCCATCGGCGCGCTTAAAATTACGTCCGAACCCGCGCACCGCGTGTATCAAATTGGAAGGCGTATCGAAGACCTTGGCGTAATGATCTATCAATTCATCCATCGCCAGCATCGCGTTCGCGCGATTGGCCGGATATGTTTTTGGAGCGAGAGGCGGCAGCGTTGGGAGCAGGGGTGCCGAGGGCGTGGGCGAAGGCGTGGGCGTCGCAACCGTTGCGACTTGCACAGATTGAGGCTCACCACAAGCGGTGAGACCCGCTGCGCCCGCAGCCAGTAGCCCCAGCAAGAAATTCCTTCTTGCTGACAAATCGTTCACCCTCTGACCAGAAATGGATTTAGACATAGAGAGTAGCCTTTGTGTGAAGTTAGTATTTCTGTTTGGCTTCAAGCGATTGGGGCAAGTGCGAGGAAGCCGCCAAATGTTCAGGAGTCGGGAACAAGCACGAGAACTTAATCTAAGGCGGGAAGGGCTGTCAAGAAAGTTCTATGGGCGCAAGATTAAGTTCTTCCATTTGTCTACTTCGACTTGCCAACCATTTGGAAGCAGCGTCGTCGAGCCATATTCCACGATTAAGGCGGGTTGTGAGAAAACAAACCCTACGGGCAGGGTGGCACGATCAAAGACCGGCAAGCGTTCGGGTTTGCGATCAAGGCGAGTCAACACGGTAGCAAGCGGCTGCGGCTTCGTGTTTTGCTTACGTGCGGATTTGATTGTTGGCTTTTCAGTGCAACCGATGCCACGCAAACGCGCGCTGACAATTTCGAGAGCGGCGGTTGGATCGGAATGCCCGTACCGTTCGTGATGCAGTTGGTGAAATTGCGATAAAGCCGCTGGCAATAGCCCAGAGAAGCCGACTTCCAATTCAAAGGATTGCCCGCGATACCGCATCGCCAGGCCCCGTTGCAATTCAATTTGGCTGGCAGCAAAACCTTCGCGTTGTAAATCCCGTCTGGCCGCCTTTTCCATTTGCGTAAAATGCGCTGTCAACATTTTCTGTGCATCCGAAGCTGTGTCCGTGACCGCCAGCATCACCGTGCGGGAATAATCCTTAAGGACATCCGCTAAGAGAACGCCGAGCGCCGAAAATGCGCCCGGGAAAGCCGGAATCAAGATGCGCGGAATCCGCAACGCTTCAGCCAAAGCCACCGCGTGCAATCCGCCGCCGCCACCGAAACTCACCAGGGAAAAGTAGCGCGGGTCTTGCCCACGTTCGACCGAAACCAGGCGCAAAGCACGCTCCATATTGGCATTCGCAACTTTGACGATGCCTAAAGCCGCTTCGATGCACGTAACCTTCTTCCCTGATACCGCAGCCATCTGCGCGGCGATTTCAGCCACTGCCTTTGCCGCGCGGGTTTCATCTAAAGCCATTGTGCCGTTTAAAAGCCCTCTGCCGCCAAATCGGCCCAATACCATATTGGCGTCCGTGACAGTGGCTCGTGTGCCAATGCCATAACAAGCAGGCCCTGGGTTCGCGCCAGCCGATTCCGGGCCAACACGCAAAGCCCCGCCAGCATCCACCGAAGCAATTGACCCGCCGCCCGCCCCGACCGTGTGAATATCCAACACCGGAACAGCCACGGGTAAGCCTGTAACCCTGGCTTCATTGGTGGTGTGGGCCGTACCGCGACACAAGGCAACATCGGTCGAAGTGCCGCCCATATCGAAGGTGATGATGTCGCCCATCCCAGCCAAAGTCGCAACACGGGTCGCGGCAATTACGCCGCCTGCCGGGCCGGAAAGAATCGTCCGCACGGGTTCGCGCGCTGCCGTATCCGCCGAAATGGAACCACCCGAAGATTGCATAATGCGCAGTTGCGACTGGGGTTTCGCGGCAAGCAGCTTGCGCAATCCCAATTGAAGGTCGGACAAATAACGGCTGACTTTCGGGGCCAGGTAAGCGTTGATGACAACCGTTGAGGTTCGTTCGTATTCGCGGTACTCCGGGAGGATTTGATGCGAAATCGAGAGCGGAATATTCAGCGGGGCAAGAGCGGCGGCAAGAGCCTGCTCGTGACGAGGATTGGAGAACGAAAAAAGTAATGAGATCGCAACGGATTCGACGTTAAGCTGCCGTAATTTTTCGACGAGTAAATGGAGGTCATTTGGCTCGAGTTGTTTGAGAATAGAACCGGAAGCGCTGATTCGCTCAGCTAATCCCAAGCGCAGTTTACGAGGAATCAGCGGCGCAGGCCGCTCTACGGCAAAGTTGTATAAATCAGGTCGCGCCTGACGACCAATTTCAATGACATCCTCAAATCCAGCGGTGGTCACCAAGGCTGTGCGCGCGCCTTTGCGCTCCAGCAACGCATTCGTCGCCACTGTCGTGCCATGCACGATTTCCAGCTTCACTTGATCAAAGCTGATTTCCTGACGAACTCGTTCTAACCCTGTCAGAATTGCTTGTGCTGGATTATCAGGTGTCGAAGGAATTTTGAAGGAAAGCACTTCCTGGCGGTGTACAGCAACAAAATCGGTAAACGTGCCTCCGGTATCAATGCCAATGCGCAGAGTGGCCGGAAATTGATGGAGCGTGTGACGCATAAAAAATAATGAAACCTGAATGCAAACAACGCGTTTGCTAGATCGCTGAGGAGAAACCATTAGCCCCTATCAGCGGTTTGATAGTATGCAAATAACAGTTGTTTCCTCATTAAGCAAAGCGATTAACACGCCAAGACCTCACAAACTCGAAAGTTGTCTTGCGAAATTTTACGGATATGCCCTGATATCAAACGCGAACGAAAGTCGTTATTTTGCGCCTGCCGGCAGTTTGTCACAATGGCGCGCATCAAATGGCAGTGAATAGCGGGAACAGTGCAGATATTTACGCGCTTGTTTCGTGTCTCTTGAACCGATCACACACTAAGGAGTTTACCAACATGAAAATCTTTTCCCTCAAAGCATTCTTACTCAGTTTTACCCTCGTCGTGCTAGGGCTTTCCGTCCAAGCCCAGGGCAAGAAAAAAGGCGAGACCATTACCACGGAGCCGAAACTTGTCGTGACGAAATTGAAGGTTGGCGAAGGTGAAACACTGGAGGTACGCGGTAAAGCCACCTATACCCTGACTGCCGCCAATTCCGACGATTCGCTGGCTGGCAATATTACATATACGTTGTCAGAAGACGCACGAAATAAGATTGCGCAAATCAAAGGCATCGCCGTAGCCAAAGTACCGACCATCGTGACACAAAAAGATGTTGTCGCGCAATTCCAAAAGTTGACGGAATGCCCTGTTATCCACTTAGATTTTCCGGCGATGGATTTAGTGGTCGAAGGCGTCAATCTGCACTTCAACCGCTTCGTGCTGGATGTAAAAGAGGGAGCGCACCCCATTACTTTGTACATGTGTACGATTGCCCGGCAGATCAATAACGGGCTGCCCCGTCGCGGGCCGATTCGCAAGATCAACGAAATTATCAATGGCGAAGAGAGCCAGTAATTGCTCAGCAACTTTGCTGCTATTGAAGTTTAGATTGCTCAATCGGCAGGTGGTATCAAAGCGTAGCTTCGTTTTGCGTGCCACCTGCTTTTTCTCGCCCAAAGACCTGGCTTGTGGTAGGCTATGCACCGTCCACGAGGGTGACCCATGTTGATTCGCCGTTTCATCTTCCTAATCTTAATGCTTACCATAGTGCTACAAAGCGTGTACGGGCAAGCTACGGCGAGTTCCCGCAGACAACCTGAAGAAGCGCTGCCGTTTGGCCCGCCTGCACTAATCGCTGAGGTGGAAAAAGTCAGCGGCGAATATCGGCTGAGAATTACCAATGATGACCCCGTCCGTAGCTTCCAAGGCCTGGCAGTCATCAGTCTGGGAACGTCCTACCAACAGGCAGAAGCGGGAAAAGTGAAGCTTTCCATTGCTTCCCAGGAAACAGCGATTCATTTGCTTTACTCCATGCCAGTCGTAGGCGATCAATACACGCTGGTAATCACTGACGTTGTCGGTTCTATCGTCGTACATAAGATTGCGCCAGTTCGAGCCACGACCGATCCGGTATTGACGGCGCCTCCGCCCAAGCCTGTAAGTATGGTTCCGATTGCTGCTGAAGAACCGATTCCTATTAAAGTCAAAATTCGTTTGGCAGGTGGGGCGGGCGAAAATGATCCGTACTTCCTGGCCTTTGAATTATCCTCTCCCACCCAAATCACCAATGCACGGCTCAGCGTCAAAGCTAAAGGACTAGATGACGGCAAACCAGTCAACTTTGTCGGTAAGACAAATCTGGAATTTAAGTTGGCCGAAGATTTGGAAGTGCAAAAAATCAGCTACGTCATCACGGGTTCGCGGGGCGAGATATTGGCCAAAGGTGAATCTGATCTAGCTTCCTTGATGACGGAAGATGTGGTCACCATCAACGGGATGCGCCTTGACCAGCAGCAGTACAAACCTGGCGAAACGGCGAAACTGACGGTCAGTTATTTAGGCAATGTCCCCAACGGTATTCGGGTGGAACTGGTCGTGACAGATAGCACCGGTAAGACTATTTTCCGCGACATTCGGAAAGAAAAGAAAGAAGGCGAATTGCCCGCGCATGAATTTCCGATCCCCATCCCGAAAGACGTGCGCGAATCGCTCAACGTCGAATATAAAATTTTCGAGGGCGACTCCCAAACTATCATTGACTCGGCCAATCGTGAAATTCCGATTTCACAAAGCTAAGAGCCCACCGCTACTTCGTGCTTGTTACATAATTGCTACTTATCATTTCTTGCGAGCTAGGGTACACTCTCCGCTCCGAGTTGTCCCGGAGTTTCGGCTCTCTTAACAACCTTCATAAATCACTATTTTTGACTCAAGGAATCATTTTCTATGATGAATGCGATTGGTATCGTAAAGCAAATGCGCCCTGGCGATGATGTGGATGCAGCCTGCGGAAAATGCAAAGATGTAAGAACACATGCGATTGTTGCGGTCAGTTCACAAGGAAAGATTGAACGCGTACAGTGTCGGACTTGTCAGGGCACGCACAATTATCGCAACCCGGTAAAAGAACCCAAACGCGTCTCGGCGACCGGGTCACGGGCAAGCAGTTCAGGAAAAGCCAGCAGCACAATGCCAGCGGGACCAGCGAAAATGTATTCGCCACAGCAAAGTTTTCAAATTGGCGATCAAATCTCGCATCCCACTTTCGGCTTGGGCTACATCACGGATGTAAGGGCGACCAAAATTGATGTCAAGTTTGGCCGCGAGACGAAAATACTGATCCACGCTGGATAAAATTCAGAACCGTGCTTTACTGACATGCTTCATTGAGGAAAATCGAATGACAACTCCGATTTTCGACCGTGCCCTATTTTCCGCGCATTACCTGCAAGAACAAATCAAAGAACCGATTGAATGCGCCATTGTCCTGGGTTCAGGGTTAGGTGCATTTGCGGATACGTTAATAGCTCCCATCATCGTCACGTATGAAGAAATTCCTGACTTCGCACGTTCGACAGTGGAAGGACACAAAGGACGACTTGTAATTGGCAAGCTCGGCAACAAAACAGTCGCGGTCATGCAAGGGCGCTTTCATTATTACGAAGGCTACTCGCTCGAAGAAGTTACCTTACCCGTCCGCACCTTTGGCCTGCTTGGCGTCAAGAGTCTGATCCTGACCAATGCGGCAGGTGGCATCAATCCCAATTTCCAGCCTGGCTCATTGATGTTGATCGCGGATCACATCAACCTGATGTTCAAGAGTCCCTTGCGCGGCAAACATGACCACCGGTTAGGCGCACGTTTCCCCGATATGACAGAAGTCTATTCGCGCGAATATATGCGCATTGCCCAAAAATGTGCGGGCGAATTGGGGATGCGATTGGAGTCGGGTGTCTACCTAGCTTTGCAAGGCCCAAATTACGAAACACCAGCGGAAATCCGTATGATGCGCGTACTGGGCGGCGATGCTGTAGGAATGTCTACGGTGCCGGAAGCAATTGTGGCGAAGCAGATGGGGATGAAAGTGCTGGGCATCTCCCTGATCAGCAATGCGGCGGCTGGCGTCAATAACCAACCGATCAATCACGAAGAAGTCATGCAAACCGGCGCGCTAGTAGCCGAACAGTTCATCGCATTACTAAATAAAATCATCGCGGAAATCTAAAGTTAGTCATTGGTCATTAGTCCGTTGTCTGTTGCCGCGAGGTGAGGCGCTCCTGCCAATGACTAATGACAAGCGACTAATGACCAATGACCATTTATGATAATTGGCATCTGTGGCGGCACTGGCTCAGGCAAAACAACCGTAGCTCGGCGTATCCTGGAAAACGTCAATGAAGAGTTTGTCGTCTATTTGCCGCAAGATAGTTATTACCGGAATTTAGGCGATATGCCGCTGACGCTACGACATCACATCAATTTCGATCATCCCGATGCGCTCGACAATGATTTGTTTGCGAATCACCTGCGTGCCTTGCGCGCGGGCGAGGCGATTGAGATGCCGATTTACGATTACACGGTACACGCGCGAAAACCAGAAACGAAGGCTTTGGCAGCCAAGCCAATTGTGATCGTCGAAGGCATTTTGATTTTTAATGATGCGCGTTTGCGCGAGGCAATGGACGTGAAGATTTTTGTGGAGACGGCAGATGACCTGCGCTTCATTCGGCGCTTGCAACGCGATATTACCGAACGTGGACGATCCGTGGATTCTGTCATCAACCAATATCTCGAAACCGTTCGCCCGATGCACCAGCAATTTGTGGAACCCTCCAAACGCTACGCAGATGTGATTATTCCCGAAGGTGGGTATAATGAGGTCGGCATTGATTTAATCACGGGCAAGATTCGCGCCCAGATTGATATTGAGTTGGCTAAAGTGACAGGAGACCAGTGACCAAACAAGAATTAGTGAAAATTGCCCGTCAGGTGCGTGAGCGAGCGCATGCGCCTTATTCAAATTTCAAAGTTGGCGCGGCCATCGAATGTCAGGACGGACGAATTATCACGGGATGTAATGTGGAAAATTCCAGCTATGGCTTGAGTATGTGTGCGGAGCGCGTGGCGATTTTCAAAGCAATTTCCGAAGGTATCCACGAGTTCAAACAAATTGCCGTGATTGCAGATACGCATACGCCTGTACGCCCTTGCGGAGCCTGTCGCCAAGTAATTTCTGATCTTTTCCCTAAAGATACCGAAGTTATTATGGCTAATATTAACGGTGATATTGAAGCAATCCCCATTCATGAGTTGTTACCTGCGCCATTTGACCGTAGTTTTCTCTAGCGTGGTAGCAAAATAATTGATATTCCCCCATCTCTTTGTACGGATGATTATGAAATACGTTAGCTGCCTCTTGTCGTTCATTCGTTCGGCTGGTTTTCCTGCTTTTGTCATTAGCATAAGTTTAGCGCAATCCCCACCTTCCCCGCCAAAGCCAGCGGCCACCTCCACTGTCGTAGCGCAAACAACAGCGACACCGAAACCAACGCAAACACCAGCGACTGCAAAAGGCTTGATCGCACAAGGAAATCAGCTCTATCGCAAGGGGAAATTTGAGCAAGCCGCCAAGCAATTTATGGCGGCGCTCAAATTGGAACCGAATAACGATGAGGCGCTCGGATATGCTTCCTTAATTGCTTATCAACTCGGCAATCAAATACAGGCGCGAGATTTGTTTCAGCGCCGCGCCAATTTGCTCAATCAAAAAAGCTCAGTCAGTGTGTTTTGCAATTACATGGTCGCCTTAACCTGGTGGCGAGAGGCGCACGAAATCATTGCGAAACACGGCGACCTGAAGTTGCCCAAAACGATTTACGATCTTCCCGAGAAAGAACTCGCCACAGCCAATCAAAGTATTGCGGCGGGACTTGCCAGCATTTCCAAAGTCTTGGCAACAAAATCCGATTACGCAGAAGCCCATAATTTACAAAACCTATTGCATGCCGAAGCAGCGTTGTTGGCAGCGGAAGAAAGCCACGCCGAAACCGAGCGCAAAGCCTCGCTGCACGCCTTGCGCCAAGCCCTTAAACTGCACAAACCTGGCAATGAGGATTTTGGCGCGCCCACAATAATGGTTGGTGAATTTGCCATGGAAGATGAAGAACAACGCCAAATCACGGACCCGATGCAAGCCTTAGTTGATGGCGGCAGACCGCTCACACGCACAATGGCCGTCTTGCCCATCATCAAAGTCGGACCGGGAAAACCTAAAAACACAGGCGATCAATCTGCACCCACTGGCGTTGGCCCAGGTGGCAGCGCGGTTTCGATAGGGCCAGGGCAAGGCGCGTTACGTCCGTCCAAAACTGAAACAATGCAATTAAAAGGGGGCAAAGCCAAAGTGGAGGTCTTAGTTTCCACCGCCGGCAAAGTCGTGTTTGCGCGCATCCTGGACGGCCCGCCTGTCACCACTGGCCCGTCGGTAGACGCGGCGAAAAAATGGACGTTCTCGCCACCGAAGTTTGAAGGTCATCCAGTGCAAGTGCTGGGAGTGATCACTTTCGACGTCAAGTCAATCGGCGAGGAAAAGTCCAAGTCGAAATCCGCCTCAGTGACGAAACCAGCACCGGGAGAAAAAAAGAAAAACTGAGACTTTCTCACTCGTGGCTCACGGCTTGACGACACCGATATAAGGCAAATTGCGATACCGTTCGTCAAAGTCCAAGCCGTATCCGACCACAAACTCGTCGGGAATATCAAAGCCTTTATAGTCTAACTCCACGTTCGCTTTGCGCCGCTCTGGTTTGTTCAGTAACGCGGCGATTTTGATCGAGGCGGCCCCGCGCGCCCGAAAGGTTTCGAGCAAGTAACTCAGTGTCAACCCCGTGTCGAGAATGTCTTCGACGAAAATCATATCGTGCCCTTCGAGCGGCCCGTCAAGGTCTTTGACGATGCGTACCTCACCGGTCGAGCGCGTGCCGGAACCGTAGCTGGACACGGCAATGAAATCAATGTTCAGCGGCAAATCAATCGCGCGCATCAAGTCCGCCATAAACACCATTGCGCCTTTCAGCACGCAAATTAATAAGGGCTTTTTCCCGGCATAGTCTTTGGCAATTTCCGCTCCCATTTCGCCAATGCGGGCTTGCAAAACTTCGGCAGGAATGAGAACTTCAAGGCGTGAATTATTGAATTCTGATTCGTGATTATTTTCCATGTGATTGTCAGTTGTGACTTAGCAATTAGCGGTTAGCTGTTAGCCGATCTTCTGGCTAAGGGCTAAAGGCTAATAGCTAACGGCTTTTTCTGCAACTGACAACTGACGACTGACCAGCAATATGAATTTCCGATTTCCCTTAATTGAAAAACTTCCGCCCTATGTTTTTGCGGTTACGCACCAATTGAAAATGGATGCACGCCATCGCGGCGAAGACATTATTGATTTCTCGATGGGCAACCCGGATTTGCCGACGCCGGAACCTATCGTCGAAAAATTGATTGAAGCTTCGCGCAATCCGAAAAATCATCGTTACTCGCAATCCAAAGGTATTCCGAATCTGCGCCTGGAAATCGCTAAATGGTACAAGCGCCGCTTCAATGTAGACATTGATCCCGAAACTGAAGCCATTGCAACGATTGGCTCCAAAGAAGGTTTTTCACATCTGGTGATGGCGATGGTGGAACCCGGCGACCGCGTGATTGTGCCTGCACCAAGCTATCCCATTCACAGTTTTGCCGCGACGATTGCCGGCTGCGAACTCATCAAAATCAATGTGCTCGAAGGCGCGGAAGCGATGCTCGACCAATTGTACAAATTGGAATATCCGCCTTCACAACAGCCCAAGATTCTGGTGCTGTGCTTCCCGCACAACCCCACGACCGTTTGTGTAACGAAAGAATTTTTCGAGAAAGTCGTGGCCTTAGCCAGAGATCGCGGTTGGCTCATCATTCACGATTTCGCGTATGCCGATCTGGTTTTTGACGGTTACAAAGCGCCGAGCATTTTTGAAGTCGAAGGCGCAAAAGAAATCGCGGTCGAAACATTTTCGCTAACCAAAAGCTATTCGATGGCGGGCTGGCGCGTCGGCTTTTGCTGCGGCAATGCGCAAGTCGTGTACGCCTTGACGCGCCTGAAAAGCTATCTTGATTACGGTATGTTTCAGCCGATCCAAATCGCTTCGATTATTGCCTTACGCGATTGCGATGCGGTCGTCCCTGAAATTGCGAACGTCTATCAAAAGCGACGCGATGTGTTATGCAAAGGGCTGCACGCAGCCGGTTGGGAAATCACGCCGCCGATGGCGACAATGTTTGCGTGGGCGAAAATTCCGGCCAAATATCGGGCGATGGGTTCGCTGGAATTTGCGAAGCAGTTAATCGCTAAGGCTAAAGTTGCCGTCGCGCCCGGCATCGGCTTTGGATCAGAAGGCGATGAATACGTACGCTTCGCGCTGATCGAAAATGAAGAACGCACGCGGCAGGCAATCCAAGGGATCAAGTCTTTTTTCAATGAATGATTTCACCAAGTGATTGCGGCAAACGCCTGCTTGTCGAAACCCCTCTCGCAATAGCTTGCAAAGCATAACAGACAGCATCGTCTGTTCGACATCGTTTCAGGAGCTTGCCCCATGAAAGACTCGAATGCCGCACCACCCCTCCCGTCGCTCATTACTCAAAACTACAGTGGCGGATAAGCAGGTCGGCAAAGACCCACGCAATGTCGCGCATCATTGGCCAGCTATTTATCGGCATGCATTTTATCGCGGCGGCCCGATTTCATTGGCAGCGGGACTACAAGTCGCTGCTTCAATTCCGAACTTCTTATGCCAGGAACAAGTCAGCTTGGTGTGAGGGCTACAGCAAGAGTCCATTCAAGGTGAAAAACGGCTATGTTGATTTGCCCACAGCACCAGGGTTAGGCATTGAGTTGGACGAAGAATTGATGAAGAAAAATGATATGTACGGACACGACTGGCAGAATCAGGAAACCTACGATCCCGATGATGGCAGTGTGGTGGATTGGTAAGAAGATGAGAAAAGTTGCTATCTTGATTTTTGATGAAGTGGAAGTCCTGGACTTCTGCGGCCCGTTTGAAGTCTTTGCCGTTACGGGAGCGTATAACCAGGACAAGCCCTTCGATGTTTTTACGGTCGCAGAAAAAGCGAGTCCATTAATGGCTCGCAATGGGTTGAGTGTCAATCCGAATTTTTCTTTTGCCGATTGCCCACAAGCCGCTATTCTGGTAATTCCGGGCGGTTACGGCACACGCCCCTTGCTCCAAAATCAAACCGTGCTGAATTGGATAAATGGGCAAGCAGCCAAAGCAGAAATGATCATGTCGGTCTGTACGGGTTCCCTCTTATTAGGCAAAGCGGGATTACTGGATGGCCTATCTGCGACAACGCATTTTAAGGCAATGGATGAATTGCGGAAGGTTGCGCCTAATACCCAAGTCTGCCCAGGTCAACGTATCGTAGATAATGGGCGTATCTTAACTTCTGCGGGCATTTCGGCTGGCATTGATCTTTCGTTTCATATTGTCGCGCGCTTACTTGGACGCGAAGAGGCACAGGCAACCGCACGTTGGATGGAATACGACTGGAAGTAAAATTACAAAGTATGAGTGATCCACTTGACCGCAATGTCATCCGCGAATTAGTCCGGGAGGTCGTGGAAAAGCAAGAGGCGTTACCAGCCTCTCCGACGCTACCTCTACAGGTGGATGAATCGCTCAAGGATGTCATCACAGAAGCTGAAGTGCAGGCGGTACCGGCAGGAGGCAGTTTGGTGGTGCGAGAGGATGCCATCATTACTCCCTCCGCACAGGATTTAATTCGTGAACTCCGGCTCACCGTCAATTATCGGAAGCGGATGCAGCGAGCGAATAAACAACGAATCATTGCGCTCGGAGCCGATCACGGAGGGTATGAAATGAAAGAAAAACTCAAAGGCTTATTGGCAGAGCTAGGATATCAACACCGCGATTTCGGCACTTCGTCGGCAGAAGCGGTGGATTATCCCGACTTCGCGCATGCGGTAGCGCGCGTCGTAGCGGATGGGGTTTGTGACTTGGGAATTATTTTGGATGGTGCGGGAATCGGTTCATGCATAACAGCCAATAAAGTGCCCGGCATTCGAGCAGCGATGTGTTATGACGAAGCCACTGCCAAGAATTCCCGCGAACATAATTACGCCAACGTGTTAACGCTCGGCGCAAAAATGATTTCCTGGGAAAAGATGCGCGAGATTGTCAAAGCCTGGCTGGACACAGATGAAGGCGAACCCCGACACGGAAAGCGCGTCTCGAAAATCATGGCGATTGAAAAGCAGTATTTGCGCTAATCCCCAGGAGCGCGTCTCTTGTTCTTTTACTTTGGGAAAGCTGTTTTTACAAAGAAATGGCTGCGGAAAAAAATAGTAGGAGCCGCCAAGAACGCCCCGTTATTCTTCGACGACTCCTACTATTTGTGTTGCTTTCAATTTGACTACTACCGCGAAAGCAAGGCCATTATACATTCAACGCTGTTTAGCGCAAGTAAAAAATGTTCAAATTGACAACTTTTTATTAAACCTAATTTTATTCAGTCAGTTAGCTTGTATTTTTTCTCTTTTTTTGTCATTTCTGCCCCGCGTATAACATTTTGGGGAAGCAAAAGCCAAGAATTGTCATGTCGTTCGCAAATTTCCCTTGAGGTTATTGCGAACGAAGCAACCTCCACGCGAGATTGTAAAATCCGGCCAAAGCTGTCGCAAAGAAGATAGCCCTCAGGAAGGGATTAACCGCTTTTCCTTTCTTTGGTTTCAGCGAAATCAATGATTTTTATTTTTACCCCTAAATGGTTGGGGATTTCCCCTGCCTTGCTTTAGTATTTGTCCATCTGCACAAATAATTATAGGAGGAAACAATGGGTGCAAACAGTTTATCAATCACAGACAATCGAACGGGCAAGCAGTATGAAATACCGATTACAGATGGAACGATCAAAGCGATGGATTTTCGGCAAATGAAAGTCGCCGATGATGATTTCGGCTTGATGACGTATGACCCCGCCTTCACCAACACAGCTTCTTGTAAGAGTGAAATCACGTTTATTGACGGGGATATTGGCATCTTGCGTTACCGGGGCTACCCAATTGAACAGTTAGCGGAGAAATGCTCTTATCTGGAAGTCGCGCACTTAATTCTGCATGGTGAGCTACCGAATGAAGGACAATTGAAAGATTGGACTTGGAATATTACGCATCACACCTTCATCAATGAAAACATCAAAAAGGTTTTGGATGGATTTCATTACGATGCACATCCGATGGGCATTTTCATCAGTACTGTCAGCGCACTTTCGACATTCTATCCCGATGCTAAAAACATTTTCGATGCGGACAATCGCCGCAAACAAATTTATCGCCTGATTGCTAAGGTTGCAACGATTGCGGCCTTCGCTTATCGCCATCGCATCGGCCTGCCGTACTCCTATCCTGACAATGAACTGAGCTTTCCTGGCAACTTTCTTAACATGATGTTCAAGACGAGCGAATTGAAATACAAGCCGAATCCCGTGCTGGAACGTGCGCTGGATGTCCTGTTCATTTTGCATGCGGATCACGAACAAAATTGCAGCACGAATTCCATGCGTAGCATTGGCAGCTCGCATGTTGATCCATACTCCGCCTTAGCCGGAGCCGCCGCTGCGTTGTACGGCCCGTTGCACGGCGGCGCAAACGAGGCGGTACTGCGCATGCTCAATGAAATCGGCACGGTGGATCGGATTCCCGAATATATCAAACGCGTCAAAGAGGGGGATTTTAAACTGATGGGCTTCGGGCATCGCGTGTATAAAAACTACGATCCGCGTGCCCGAATCATCAAACAAGTTGCTGATGAAGTTTTTGAAGTCACGGGCAAAGACAAGCTGCTTGATGTGGCGCTTGAGCTCGAACGTATTGCGCTGGATGATGAATACTTCGTCAAACGCAAGCTGTATCCCAACGTAGATTTCTATTCCGGGATTATCTACAAAGCGATGGGCTTCCCGGTCGAAATGTTTCCCGTATTGTTTGCGATTCCGCGCACGTCGGGCTGGATTGCGCAGTGGGAAGAAATGCTGCTTGATACGGAACAAAAGATTGCTCGCCCGCGCCAAATTTATTTGGGTAGCGACGAACGTGATTTCATCCCCATGGAAAAGCGATAACAGTGTTTTTGATACAAGACGAAGGCCACAAAAGGAGAGAAAGAGAGAAGGAGAGAAGGAGCGCGAGCCCCCATTTTCTCTCCTTCTTTCTTTCTGCGACCTGTGCTACGAGCCGTACCACTCCAACCCATTCGGCAACTCCATTGCAGAGTATTCCAGATGCAATACACGCCGCTGTGTTGGCTGTAAAGCTACCGATGAAGCGTGCAACAAAAGTGGGCGCAACAGCAAAGCCGTGCCGCGCGGAGCCACGCAAGTTACTATCGGCCCGACTCCCTTCCATCGCTGAATTTCTTCGTCAGTCAGGATGCCTTGCTGATGCGAGCCGGGAATCACGCGCAAAGCGCCATTAGCATCGCTGGTATCGTCCAGGTGCAAGCGCAACGCAATGATGCTATCCAGCACTTCCACAGGCGGTTGCACATGAATGACGCCAGCCTTAACTGACCAGGCGTTGAAACCTTCAATATCCTTCCTTGCCCGCACCGCAATCATCACATCCTGATGCCAGGGAACCTTCCAATTGGCGACTGGTGTTTTGTCAAAGAAAATGCCGCGAATCACCCGCGCCTGCGCGCCCGTCACCGGCTCAATCAAAGCTCGTATCGCGGCGCTCTCTGCCAACTCGCGAATATCAGGAACGACCTCAAGTAAGCGCCTGATGCCAAAAGCACGCCCCGCACGTTGCTTCACCGCCGTATCCAACTGAACGGTGGAAAGCACAGCACACAACCGCTCAGTAGTGCCTGTATCAAGCACATTTGGAAGCAGTGCAAATCCGCTTTTGTGGAGGGCTTCGACGTACTTCATCGTTTGATCTTCTGGCGTACCAGTTGTTTGAAATCCAATTCATTTTCGATTCTGAATTGAAGCTGGGCAGCGTAAACAGGCAAAGTAAATTGCGCGAGCATTGCCGGGGAAAGATTCGCAGCGTCCTTCTCCGTAATGATAATTGCGGCAGCCTGCTGCGCGCGCGCTTGTTGCCGGAAGGTGTCAAGTTCTGCTGCCGAATAGCGGTGATGGTCGGGAAAGGCTTGTTGATGTACGAGTCGAAGATTCTTGCGCTCTAAGGCAGAGAAAAATCGCTCCGGCTGCGCAATGCCGGAGCAGGCTGCGACCTTGGCTTGCTTAAGGGTTTTGAGCGGTGGCGCGTCATTCAGCAATTTGAAATTGGTGATTTCGTGATGTGCAAAAAAGAGTGGCGGCTTCGAGGGGCCAAAGAAATGCAGCAGCACGCGAAGATCATCCCGAATCGCGCTGGTGATCCTCGTTCCGATCACAACCTCAGCGCGCGACAACTCTTCCAATGGCTCGCGCAGAATTCCGCTCGGCAAAAGACGCCCATCCCCCACTGGGTTTTCGCCATCCAGCAACAACAGATTCAAATCACGGTGCAACTGAATATGCTGATAACCGTCGTCCAAGAGGAACACGTCTATTTTCGTTTTTGCCTCCAGCCACTTCCCTGCCTCATAGCGATTCGCGTTGACGACGACATGCACACCGGGACAAAGTTGCGCCAACAAATATGGCTCATCGCCCGCTTGCTTCGCATCACACAAAATCGCTTGCCCATTGGAAACTTCGATGAGTCCTTTGCTTTGGCGCTTATAGCCGCGACTTAAAATCGCCACCTGCAAACCATCGGCTTTGAGGAAATTGGCAATGAAGGCTGTGCAAGGAGTTTTCCCCGTGCCACCGACAGTAAGGTTGCCAACGCTAATTACTGACGCGTTGAGTTTGTGGGTTTTGCTACGACCAGAACGATACCGCCGGAGCCGCCAACGAACGCCAGCGGCATACAGAGAAGAGGCAAGGAGTTTCAGCAAAGCTCGGAACACATCAAATCAAATCAGCAAGTGCTTCCACCGTTTTAGCAGTCGCGCCGCGATTGGCTTCGACAGTCGTTTGTGCATTGACGCCTAATGTCTGGGATCGCGCCTCATCGCGTAACAAAGCAATCAGCGCTTCGCTCAACGCCGCGCGCAGTTCTTTATCATTCGTGCCTTGCACTTGCAGTAAAGCATTGTGACGCTGGAATTCTTGGGCGATTTCGCGGAAGTTCTCCATATACGGGCCAACAACAATCGGCTTCGCTGCGCGCGCGGGTTCGAGAATGTTATGTCCACCTCTGGGAACCAGGCTGCCCCCAACAAACACGACGTTGGCAAACCGATATAACGCCGCCAATTCACCCAGCGAATCCAGCAACACAACCTCGGCTTTCTGGGCTGAAGATTTCGTTGGTGGCAAAGCCGCAAGACTCCCCAAACCTGCCGTCTCGACCTGCGGTGCTAACGCCGAACGCCGCACAGATTTGAAGCGGGATGAATCCAGCAATTTGGCTACGGCCTCAAACCGCTCTGGATGACGCGGCGCAAGTAACAAGCGCGTGTTCTCCAATCCCGTCGCTTTCCGCACTTCACCCAAAACCTCCAGGAGCAATTCCTCCTCGCCATCACACGTGCTGCCCGCCACAATCAAAGGATGTTGCGCGAGCGCCAACTCGGTCTTGAGAAATTGCGCGGTTGCCGCTGTCGTAGTGGCATTGAGGTCCTCGCCAATATCGTATTTGATATTCCCGGTGACGCTGACTTGCTTTGCGCCCAACGCCGTAATGCGTTCCGCGTCCGCTTCGCTTTGCATTAAGAAGCGCGTGACCTGCGCGGTCACACGGCGAAACCAGAAACCAAACTTTTGCGACCGCTGGAATGAACGATCCGAGACGCGGCCATTGGCGACCATTACTGGAATCTTCTGACGCTGACAGATGCGCAAAAAATTCGGCCACAGTTCTGATTCCATCAACACCACAGCCGTCGGGCGAATCGTACGCAAAGCCCGACGCACCGAAAACTTCCAATCGAACGGGTAATAGCAAAAACCGTCAGCGGCAGTGATGCGTGAGCGCGCAATGGCTTGGCCCGTGGCTGTCGTCGTCGAGAAAATCAGGCGATGGTCGGGAAAACGTGCCCGCAAGGCATTGACCAGTGGATGTGCCGCCAAGGTTTCTCCCACGGATACGGCGTGAATCCAAATTGTCGGGCGCGCGTCCGCTTCTAATGAATCCGGCAATACGCCGAGGCGTTCTCGAAAATTGCTCAGGTATTTTTTATGAAAGAATGACTGATAGAAGAAGTATGGAAGCAACGCAAGGAAGACTAACGAAAGAAGAATGCTGTACAGGAAATACATAATCGTTGTCACTTGTCGTGGCCACTTGTCATTCGTCTCTGGTAGCTGGCAGAAGAATCGGTGACTGGCAAATGGCAAATGACAAATGGCCAATGACAAATGGCTACTTTGCCCGCTCCATATACCGACCCTCTGTCGTATCCACGCGAATCTTTTCGCCTTCTTTGATGAACGCCGGAACCTGGATCGTAATGCCGGTTTCCAGCTTGGCGGGCTTGCCGACATTACTGACCGTAGCGCCTTTGATTTCCGGTTCGGTTTCGACCACCTTCAAATCAACCGTCAGTGGGATCGTGATGCCGATGGGATTGCCTTCAAAAAACTCAATCTTGATGACCGTCTCCGGCAATAGATAGCCAACCGCATCGCCCAACACTTCTTCGTTGAGTGCTACCTGCTCGTAAGTTTCCCCGTTCATAAAGTGATAGCCATCCCCATCACTATACAAGAAAGTCATTTCGAGTTCTTCAAAGATTGCGCGCTCCACCGACTCGGTCGAGCGAAAGCGATGTTCCGTCGTCGAGCCTGTTTTCAGATTGCGCATGCGGGTTTGCACCATCGCGCGCAGGTTGCCCGGCGTGTGGTGATGAAATTCCAGAATGCGGTGCGGCGTGCCGTTGTGCAAAATCACAATGCCTTTGCGGATTTGAGTTGCTTGAATACTAGCCATGGGGAAATATTACTCCTAAATCAAAATAATCGGTTCAACCTTGCAGGTTGCTCAGCATGCAGGCGGAAAGCCTAGCTGCAAAAGTGCATCAGAATAGCGAATGCGACGCACGGGGTCAAGCAGAGAAATGCCCCGAAAAAATACCATATTTTGTGGCTTGACCGGGGCTGAGGCGTGCTCTAAGATGGCTGTCGTTGCGGGGCTTCTGCTTCGTTTGTCATCTACGACATATTTTTTGAACCTAATTCATTTGTCGGGAGACCTTCGCATACATCTGTTGGCAAACCTGCTCGTCATAGTACGAGACTTTAACGCCACGGAGCAAGGTCGCCCACCTGTTACGACAGGTTCAAATGAAGTCGCAGAAACGGCGCTGGCGGTTGCCCCGTAGCTTTCTTTACTCATCCTCGGCGCAATCAAACTCAATTTTCGTTCTATGATGTTATCTTGGTCGCAACACAAGCCAAGCCTTCAGAGAAATCGCCTGGGTAATCATACTGAATTGGAATGGCGACGTTTCCCAATTTATCAATAAACCCCCATTTGCCTGTTCCCGCATCATAAACAACCGCACGCCCCTCTCGAAAAGGACCAGCGTAAAAGAAATCGGTAAAAAGCACGATCTGCCCCTGTTTTATCAATGAATACAAACTTTTCCCCCTCCGTGATCAATGGGCTAAGACCCTCTGTCAAACTGGCCAATCCTTCAGAAAAATCAGTCGAGTTGCGGCGGAAATCCCAATCGGTATTAAATCGTGGTGGTATGACAAACCGTCCTAAATGATCTATAAATCCGAGCTTTTCATCATCACCTTCCCTCACGGTAACCCTAGCCAGTCCCGCTGAGAAAGGGCCAGCCGCATTAAACGTTGGTTCAATCACGAAGCGGCCTGATTTATCTATGAATCCGCTTTTTTCTTCCTCACAATCAAAAGCCTCAACCACACCTTCAGAAAATCCCGCGCCAGCGCCATCATAAATATTCAAGGTGAAGACGTTCATACTTCGTGACCAAATTGTTCGCCCGTTACGGTCTATCAGTAAAATATCCTCACCTATCGCTACCACCGCCACGCCTTCAGAAAACCTCTTGGCGACGTCGTAAGCGGGTTCGATCACAATGCGTCCTGTCTTATCAATGAATCCCCATTTGCCTTCGACCTCAACAGCCGCCAGCCCCTCAGAAAAATTTCTGAAATTATGAAATTGAGGAGGAATAACTTCTTTGCCCGACTTATCAATAAAACCTCTTAGAAGTGAGTTCTTCTCTTTTAAGTAGAAGGATGCCAGACCATCAGAGAAGCCAGAGATACTTTCATATTTGCTGGCATTTATGATGGTCTTTCCTGTCCTGTCAATAAATGAGTATCTGTACGAATTCATCGTTGCCCCCCAATTCAATCATCCCCGCTCTTCCAATTTCGCCAAAATTTCTTTCATCACTTCCGACGCACCTGCCCCAATCGTATGCAAGCGCACATCGCGCCAGAAGCGCGAAATCGGATATTCGGTCGTGTAACCAAACCCGCCGAAAATCTGCATGCAATCGTACATCACGCGTTGCGACAATTCGCTCGTGTGCAGCTTTGACATCGTGATTTCGCGGATGGCTTTGAGCTTACGATTGAATAAATCCATCGCGCGGAATGTCAGCCATTTCGCAGCCTCGACTTGTGTGTCCATTTCTGCGAATTTATGCCGCCAGACTTGGAACTGTCCGAGCGGTTGCCCAAACGCTTCACGCTCTTTGCCATAGGCTTTGGCCAACTCAATCGCGCGCTCCATCGCATACACCGCGCCAATCGCGGAGACCAATCGCTCGCCCTGAAAATTTTCCATCACGTAATAGAACCCGCGATTCATTTCGCCCAGCACGTAGCGCTTCGGGATGCGGCAATTGTCGAAGAAAAGCTCTGCCGTATCCGACGCGAGATTGCCGACTTTGTTCAGCTTCTTGCCGACGGAAAAACCTTTCACGTCAGTCGGGAACAGCACGAACGTGATGCCTTTGTAGCGGTCTTCGGCGGTGCGCACGGCGAGCAAAATAAAATCCGCGCGCGTGCCATTCGTGATCCACAGTTTTTGCCCGGAGATGACCAGATCATCGCCATCCATTTTGGCGCGCGTTTTGATTGCCGCCACGTCGGAGCCGCCGCCCGGTTCACTAATGCCCAGCGCGACCATCTTGTCGCCTGCAATCGCTGGAGCCAGGAATTCTTCCTTTTGCTCCGGCGTCCCAACGTCATCAATGAAGGGCAGCGTCATATCGGATTGCACCATAATCGCCATATTCACCGCGCCGCTGGTCGTATACGAAAGCCCTTCGACGTAAGCGGCAGTCGCCCACCAATCCAACCCGCTGCCGCCGTACTTCGGGTCAAGGCGAATGCCGAATAACCCCAAGTCGCCTGCTTTCTTGAAAAGCTCGCGCGGGAAGATGCCTTCGGCGTCCCATTCTTCGGCGTAAGGCGCGATTTCGCGTTGCGCGAATTGTTTGACAGTGTCGCGGAGCATGCGATGCTCTTCGGTGAAATACGGGAATTGCAGTTGCGTGTCTTCCACAAAAATAGTCTCCAATATTTATGATTGCGTTGCGGCAAGCGTGATGAGCATTGCGCCCGGCCCGACGACTTCGCCTTCCTTGACGCGAATCGTCTCGATAATGCCGTCCATAGCAGCACGCATCGTCTGTTCCATTTTCATCGCTTCAAGAATCAAGAGCGGATCACCTGCTTTGACGGCTTGGCCGACGCTGACAAGAATTTTAGCGACCACCCCCGGCATTGGCGAAGTCATTGAGCCTTGTTCGGCAGCGGCTTGCACTTCGGGGTAACGCGGCAAACGGGTGAGCGCGCGCGAACCTAGTGAAGAGTGAACATACAACTGATCGCCGACTTCAGTCAGGCGAAAGCTGCGTTGTACGCCGTCAATAGCGATGCGAATGTGACGCGCATCGAATGATAGCACTTGCGCTTGCGCAGTTGTCTGGAGCGCATTCACTTCAAACTGTTCGCCCGCGATATGCCGCCACGAAACATTGCATTCAGCGTTATCAAGTTGCAGTTTGAGCGATGGATCGCGATACGGATTGTTACGATATGTCGGCGGCAGGTTCGTCATCAACGCATCTGCTGATTGCCGCGACTTCTGCCAATACACCACCGCTGCGATGACCGAAGCCCGATCCAACGCGACATCTTCCGTGTTCGTCAGTTCTGCCAAATGTTCCGCGATGAAGCCAGTGTGCGCATTGCCGTTGATGAATTCGGTTTGCCCCAATAACCGCGAGAGAAATTCCTGATTCGTCGTCACACCCTGGATTGACAGGCTTCGGAGCGCAGAACGCAATTTCCGAATCGCTTCGTCGCGCGTCGAACCGTACGCAATCAACTTCGCTAACATCGGATCATAGTTGATCCCGATTTCCATGCCTGTTTCAATACCCGCATCAATGCGCAACCCGTCCATTTTCGCAGGACAATGCCAATCGTGAATCGTTCCCGTCGCAGGCAGGAAATCATTGTTTGGGTCTTCGGCATACAGCCGCGCTTCAATGGCGTGGCCGGAATTATTCAGTTCAGCTTGCGCAAACGGCAGCGGCTTCCCTTCCGCGATTTCGATTTGCAGCTTGACCAGATCCAAACCCGTAATCATTTCCGTGACCGGATGCTCAACTTGCAAGCGCGTGTTGACTTCGATGAAATAAAACTCGCCATTTGGAGCCAGAATAAACTCAACCGTGCCTGCGTTCGTGTATTGCAAAACCTGGCCAAGTTTCACCGCAGCCGCACCCATCCGCTCGCGCAACGTTTCATTGACCGCAGGCGAAGGGCTTTCCTCAATAATCTTTTGATGCCGTCGTTGCAGCGAGCAATCACGCTCGAACAGATGTATTAAATTGCCGTGCGTATCGCCCAGGATTTGGATTTCGACGTGCCGGGCTTGTTCAAGATATTTTTCGAGTAGCAACGAACCGTCGCCAAATGATTTCTCGGCTTCGCGCCGCGCGCTGGCAATCGCTTCGTCAATTTCACTTTCCGACCGCACGATCCGCATCCCTTTGCCGCCGCCGCCTGCCGAAGCTTTGAGGAGAACTGGACAGCCGAGGTTAAGCAGTTGCTCGTGCAGCGCTGCCGTGCTTTGCTTTTCGCCGTGGTAGCCGGGAACGGTTGGCACGCCTGCTTTCTCTGCAATTTTGCGCCCGGCAATTTTCAAGCCCATCTGCCGAATCGCCTGTGGAGATGGGCCGATGAACGTGATACCTGCGTTCGCGCATGCCACCGCAAACTCCGCGTTCTCCGACAAAAATCCGTAGCCAGGATGAATCGCATCGGCCTTTGTTTGCTGGGCAGCAGCGATGATGCGGGCGATGTTCAGATACGAGTCTTTGGCCGCCGCTGCGCCGATAAATACCGCTTCATCAGCAAAACGTGTGTGCAGCGCAGTAACGTCCGCGTCGGAATAAACAGCGACGGTAGCAATGCCCATTTGACGGCACGTTCGCATAACACGGAGCGCGATTTCGCCGCGATTGGCAATCAGGACTTTGTGGATCGTTTTCATAGCCAAAACATCAAAGACCAGCTTTTACCTCAGCGCCGCCTTTTCGCTTTTGATGCGTGCAGGGAAAGCCGCGAGGAATTCGGTTTTTGCCCGATGCCATTGCTGATCCTGTGCCGCGAGCTTTTCCTGCTGGCGCAAAAACTTCGCCACCGTTTTTGGTGCCGGGCCGCCAATGATGTCTCGTACCTCGACAAAATGCAGCGGACACAATGCGTCCTCCAACGTTGTCCGTTTGGTTGTTAAGGAACGTCCCAGCGATTCTTTCGCCGTTTGCAGCAATGTGTCAATGATGACCGGATGCGGAGTATCAGTTCCAGGCAGGAGGTTGACCGTTTGAGCAACTAAATGATGCGCAGCTTTGAAGCTCAATTTCTCTTCGCGCACGAGCGTGTCGGCTAATTCCGTCATCGTCAGAAAACTGCCCGCAGCCTTGCGCCGCAAGCTGGCTTCATCAACCGTGATGGAATTGATCGCACCTGTTAACAAAGCCAGCGCGCGCCGGGCATCGGCGAACGTATTAAAGACGAGCGGTTGCAGGTCGTCTTCGACATCCACAATGTCGCCAAACGGTGTGTTGTGAACGCTGCTCATCACGGCGACGGCTTGACTGTAGGCTTTGCTGCAAATGATGCGTGTGTGTTCGAGCGCGACGGGGTTGCGTTTTTGCGGCATGATCGAAGATGTTTGCACGTACGCATCGCTCAAACGAATGTAAGAAAACTCCTGCATCGCCCAGAGCAACAGATCCTGCACGAATTTGCCAACGGAGATCATCGAAGTCGCCAACGCGCTAATCGTTTCCAGCAAGTAATCAATGCCGCCAATCGCGCCATACGAATTTTCCTGGATGCCTTCAAAACCGAGCAACGTTGTCGTCGCTTGCCGATCAATGGGAAATCCCGTCGTCGTAATGGCACACGCGCCGAGAGGGTTGCGATTGACGGTCGCAAAGGCGGCTTTGAAGCGTGTGATGTCGCGGGAGAGAAATTCAATCGCAGCAGCAAGGTAATGTGCCAGCGTCGTCGGTTGGGCGGGTTGCGTATGCGTATGCGCGGGCATCACGGTCTTGAGATGCCTGATCGCCAGGGAAATCAGGCTCGCACGCAGCTTCATTAATTCGTCCATCGTCAACAAAATCTCGCTCCGCAATGTCATGCGATACAGGGTCACGTCAATGTCATTGCGGCTGCGCGCAATATGCAGCTTGCCTGCGATGTCGGGAGCAATAGTCGTCGCTAGTTCGCGTTCGACATAAAAGTACAAATCTTCGACGGAGCCGTCGAAGCGCGCGGCCAGGATTTTGCCGCGATCCAATTGGTCGAGGCCGCGCAAAATGGTCTTCGCTTCTTTGTTGGTGAGGATGCGCTGCTGCGCCAACATCAAACAATGCGCGTAGTGAATATGCATCAGCGCCTCGAAGAAGTACCGTTGTCCGTCAGCGAAGTTGTGCGTGAGAACAGTGGCAGCATAAACCGGGGCGGGAAATTTATCAGCGTTATTTTTAGCAGTCATCAGAGAGAAAACCGCCGCTGAATTCACAAGAAGCCGCCCGGTGATCAAAATCGTCAGTTGGCTTCTTGTTCTTGCGAATTCAGGGGCATCCTTCAGAAGGTAGAAATATACATAGAGCGGCAGAGCATACCATTACGCCGTTTAATTTCTAAGCCTGCTGGCGAGTCTCTCTTGAAATATCAGATTGGCACAGCGACATCTGTGCGATTTCCGCCAAATCCCGCTGCACAACCAATGGATAAGATGTTTTGCAGCATGAAATAATTGCCCTGAAACGGTAGAGCAAACTGGAAAGTTTGCTCATATTGGCCTTCAGCGATACCTCGTTGTGACAAGAGCAAACTGGAAAGTTTGCTCTACCGCTTCAGGGGGAAACTCCAACTACTTTTTTTGTCAGACTGTCGAGGAATTCATATCGCGCGCGCATCTTGTCCGCTTCGGCGCGTGTGTTCACATCAATAATCAATCGCTGGTTGGTCTTAAAAAGAGGCCAGTTTGGTAGCCCTTTGCCATTCGGGTTTCCGGTCTTGATGAAGTTGGCAAAATACGCTTGCATCACTTGCGAGACCTTGTGATCGTCCGGCGTCCAGGCATAGACCTGATTGGAATTCAGGTTGCCCATCGCATATTCGATCTCAGCGGAATGCACCGCGCCGCGCGCCGGAGGACGAGGCGGAGCGGATGACTGCCCACGCACAACACCGCCGGCCAACCCCGGCTGCGCATCGCCCATTTCTGGCCGCATCGCGGGACGTGGGCGGTCATAGCGATAGTAGTATGTTGGCTTGCCACCGGTTTTGGTCGCCAACTCCACCCATTTCCAGGTGCTGAAGCTGATGAAACGGTCGCCCGCCAAATCGCGCGCGGCATCCAGGACTTCGTTTTCGGTCGCAGCCGGGTAGAGCTTGAAGACCTCGTCCGCCTTGTTGGGATACAGCCGTTGTAGGGCCTTGCGGTAATTTTCGACTGTTGGCTTTTCGCGCCCCAAAACTCCACCGGAGCCTGATTCTTCAGAATTCGATCCGACCAGCAAAGGCACGTGCGCCTGTTCACTTGCGGCAAAAATCGCTGCCGGGTCTTTGGGAAAGAAATAACCATCAACCGTCGGCGAGAAACGCGGCAGTCCAGGTTTAGCCGTAGTTTCAAGCAATTGCTCAGCAGTCAGCGCGCGCAACGCCGCCAGCGAATTGACGCCAATGGCGGTCGCAAACTTCATGCCGGTCTGCTCGGCTTCGGCCAGTGGCACGGCGGAAAGCGTGCCCATAATGGAACCGCTTTCGCCAATCGCACCCGCGATCATGTTTTTCGAGAGCGGTGAAGCCATCTGCGCACTGACCGAAATTGACCCGGCGGATTCGCCCGCAATCGTCACGCGCTTCGGGTCGCCCCCAAAGGCCGCAATATTTTGCTGCACCCATTTGAGCGCGGCGGACTGATCGAACAACGCATAATTGCCCGATGCGTGCTGTGGCGATTCTTTCGTCAATTCAGGATGCGCAAAGAAACCAAAGACGCCCAAACGATAATTCACCGTGATCGCAACAATGCCTCTGGCAGCCATACTCGCGCCGTCGTAGCGCGGTTCTGACCCATCCCCCGCGATGAATCCGCCGCCGTAAAAGTAAACCAGCACAGGCAACTTTTCCCGACCCAGTTTAGCAGGTGTCCAAACGTTCAAAGACAAGCAATCTTCGCTCATGCCATTCGCGCGAAAATTCATATCGCCGAAAACATTGCGCTGCATACAACGCGGCCCAAATTTGTCGGCCTTGCGCACACCCTGCCAATTTTGCACAGGTTGCGGCGGCTTCCAGCGCAAAGCCCCAACCGGAGGCGCGGCAAAGGGAATACCTTTGAAGCTGCGAACCCCGTTGTCTATCGCGCCTTCCAGCGTGCCGTTGGCAAGCTTAATGTGATCTTGGGCGAAAACCGTAGCGGTAAAGGCTGCTACGGCGAAAAGAATAATGAGAATTTTGTGTGTCATAGAAAGTGCTCCTAATCAAAATGTGAGAGAAGAAAACAGAGAGAAAGAGAAAAAAGAGGGGGGACCAACCTATGCTATTGCTCTTTCCCGCTACCCCTTCTTTATCTCTTTCCAAGTGTCTTCCTGCCCTTCGTGACCTTCGTGCTCTTTGTCGTGAAATTCTTTTTCCTCATGTCAACGTAAAACGTTGCTTGCCTCCGCCTGTTGAATCAGGCGCTCGGCATCTTCAGACAAGAGAAAATGCTGTTGTTTCAAATGATCTACCGCTGTCTTAACTACTGCCACATACCCCGCATGATCGCGGTAGCGTTCTTCGAGTGATAAGCGCGGATCACCTGCTGCCAATCGCTCGGCTTTCGTTTTGGCAAAGGGGATAAAGCCGCCCGCAAAGCCACAACTACGCCCTTTGTAAAAGCCGCTGCGGGTCACATTCCACCCCAAATATGTTCCGAGCGGGGCTTGCAGCAACGACGAGGGAATGCCACTGGTTTCGTTGCCGTCGGCATTAACCTTGGGGACGAGCGTCGGCAACGGACGCTTGATAATGGGCGGCTGCATCGTCATCACGCCTGACAAATCAGAGTAGTTGAATTCTACCCCGTAATCATAATCCAGCAGGGTATTGATCAGATTGTCAGGTAATGGCGCGCCGGGAATTGCCGGAAAGCCCATCGCACGATGATCAGGACGCACCAACTCGCGACGATCCAGACGCGGGTAGACGCTCGCGGGCGGCTCCAAATTTTTCGTCACCCAAGCGGTCAACGCGACAATCAAAGCACGCATAGATTCGGCTTGTGGATTGGGATTCGCGGGCAAATCGCAAGTGCCCTGCACCGCCGGAACTTCTGTGCTGAACCCGCCGCGCCCACCGCCGTGTGTCGTGCCTGGAAAATAATAGCGGCGCACGTTTGCGGGCAAGGCAATATCGGTCTCAGCATTTGGGCCAAGTAAATTCGGCGACATCCGCAAGCCCCAAAATTCAGCCGAGCCAAATGTCTCAAAAATCTTTGGGCAAGTTTTTGTCGCCCGGCAACGATCCAGCATGCTTGCCGTTTTTTTGCCGCGCATAGTGTCGGTGTAATCACCCCACCACAGCGGCGGTTCGCTGCCGGCTTCGTACAGGTTCACGGCTCCACCGGGCGTGGCAAAGCGGATATTCATTGCCAGTTGGCGTCCGGCGATGTGAGCGTTTGCGCCATCCCAAACGATGCGATTCGCTTCATCCTGATTGAAGCCGAGGTGAATAAATGTCTTGATGAAATTGCCGGATTGCGAAATGCCCTGGGCAATCGCGTGCGTGATGCGTCCGGCAATGGGATTGGCGGTGTTGTTGTCGTCTTTGGCGGCGCGGCGAAAGTATGAGTTGATGTCGCGCGTTGCCGCAAAGCCGATGCCCAACACCAGCGGGTCTTTCGCTGTGTATCTTAGTTCGTAAAGATATGTCGGATCAAAACCACTTTTTATACAAACCTTATTCGCATCCGGCGTGCCGGGAAATGGCGTTTTGCTGCAATCGGCAAACGCCCAATCAGCACTGGCAAGCGGAATAATCGCGCCCTCTTCGGAGGCTCGTTTGGTCAGCATGGCGTTGGCCGTATCCAGACTCGCGGCTTCGTGCGCGACGGGCAGCGCGAGCGTATTCGTCCCCGCCGACATATTGCTAAAGCGCGCAAGCGCCAACCCCGTGATGCTGGAACCATCGGGATTTTTTGCTATCGGCACGCTGATGGTTTCGCCGCCAGGGCGGGGCGGAATATCGCCCTGCCAACCACTATGCAAAATGATATAGCCACGCTTTAAGAAAAACTCATCGCCCGTTTCGCCTGCAAAACTGAACGCCGTCGGTGTGATGCGATTGCTACGATTCGGCACTGCGTATAGCAGTACGCCAGTCGCTTTAGCCAAATCCAGTGGCTTCACCAGCGTGAACGTAGCCACGTATTCCACCATTCCACGCGCATTGCGGGGTGCGAATTGAATATCCGTAATAATCGCATTGTGCGGGTCGTTCGGATCAAGTTCGCCGAAGGCTTTGCCCGTCAGGATTTCGTATTGCCCGACGCTGCCGAAGACTTTGCCCTCGTAGGCGGGTGATTGTTTTTGCTCAATTACCAGGTGGGTGACGCGCGCTTCGACGGAACACGTATAAACCAGCAAGGCAACCAGCACAAGGCCAAGCGAAAGCCTGCTAAAATCGGGGTGAATCGTTTTCATCATAGGGTTTTCCGTTCAGAAAATACTTGCACAAAGGCTTTACCACAAAGGAACGAAGGAACAAAGTGCTTCAGGTACTGCGGACTGTCCGCGCGATAGCCGTGTCTCAGACGGACTGCAACTTGTCTATTGTGCGCCATCTGTTTTAGGATACGTGCGCTATCCGAAAGATTGGTTTCAGTAACGCATCGGCACTGGCAAGACAATCATAACTCAATCTCAAGCGAGGAATTATGCCTACACGGAAGTTGCACATCAAACGTTGGCGAACCATGCTGGTGGCGGTTGGTTTCGGGCTGATCGCAGCACTGCTCTGGAGCCATCACAGCGCAGCCGTTTATCAACCCACAACCAAAGCCAATCGCCTGGTTCCCTTCAAAACCACACTGCAATTTTCGCAAGCGTGGGAAAAGCGCGTAGAGTTGAGGCAAGGCGATACCTTTGAAGTCGCAGTGAGCTTGCCTGCGCCCTCTACGTTGCCGCCACAGGCGCGTCTGGGCGTGCGTTGGCGACTGGTGCAATCCACCGGATCGCTGATCACAACGCCGCTGCAACGGGCGGCGGATGCGTTTGGCATTTACACGAAGCCGACAGCGGATTGGCAAAAGACGTTGCACGCGCTAGACGCCGACCTGTATCAAGTCTATCGCGCGCCGGTCGCAGGCACGTATGCGTTAGAAATCGTGCCGCTCGAAAACGAACCAACCATCTTTGAAGGCACGCGTTGGCGCGAAGAAGGCGCAGCGCCGAGTGCAGTAAAGTTTCCGCGCGAAACTCCGTGGCCCGCAGGCAAAACCGTTGCGCTCTCTGTCACTATCAACCCGCTTGATCTGCGCGACAGTACGCAAACCGGCATGTTCGTCGAGCAAGAGCCGAACGACACGCCCGAACAAGCGCAGCTAATTGAATTCAATGGCAAGCAAGACAACGACGGCGTGCAAGTGCTGCGCATTTCCGGCAGCGCAGATGACATCGAATATTTCGACAACGGCAAAGTCGGACAGTCCGGCGATGATTGGTTCAAGTTCACCTACACGGGCGCGGAAACCAAATTGCTGACGGCGGATTTAGCCATCCCCGATCATACGCTCGCCGCGCAATTGCGGTTTTACGCACTTGAGGCTTCCGGCCAGCTTGTCGAATACATCGAAGGCCGCAATGAAAACGAACGCACGCATCAACAAAACGAAAATCATCGTGCGGCGATTGTTCGTTTGCTACAACCCGGCAAAACGTACTTCGTGCGTGCTGAAGCAAACGCGCCCGGCTATGAAGTCGAATTACGGCTGCTCAAACCTGCGCCCTACGACAATCCGCGCCTAGCCGTGCGACAGGCGATGTACGATCATCTCGGACAAGTGGATTCGTGGCTCTCGAATCGTCCGCGCGGTGCAAGCGTCGAACGCCGCATCCGCGACACCGGCAATCTGATGGGCACGCACTGCATGAGTTGTCACACGCAATCGGGCGTATGGGGGCCAGCCATTCCGATACAAAACGGTTACGCGGTCGAAAACATTCAGCATTTGCGCCGTATGGTCAACATCATGTACGAATCGCTGCGCCCGACAAATTACTTGAAAGACGCCGCGAACAACACGAGCCTTGCGCCGCTTGATGTAGGCGACGGCCCCGCCGGAACGCGCGTGGCAGGCCATAACGTTTGCACCGCCGAACTGGTGATGCCCGCGCGCAAGCTGCATTCGACGCAAGCGATTCGCGCCGCCAATCATGTGCTACAAACCGCTGATCCAAGCGGTATCAATGCAGCGGGGCCGGGTTCCAATGTCGGGCAATCGGTCGTCTACAACTATGCCGGAGAGATTTTACGCACGGCCTACAATCGCACAGGACATCCGCGTTATTTGGCCGCGCTCGAAGAAAAAGCGGAGAAGATGCTGGCCGTCGTGCCGCGTTACAGCGACGATATGTCGCATCGCATCGAATTCTTCAAACGCTTCTTCCCCCAGGATTATCTGGCGCAGAACAAACGCGCACACGACAAGCAAAAAACCTTGCCCGCCGAACCGCCTCCGCCACCGGAAGTAAAACCTGATCCCCCCAAAACTGAGCTTAAAGACACGAAACCAAAAGAGCCGCCGCCCGCGCGCTTCCCTGCCTACAAATTGCAAAGCGCCGCAAACGCCGCGAAGTTGTGGCAGCGCATTCAAGAACAATTGCCGAAAGATGAAGCGCGGCTCCGCGCGATTCAAAATCCTGATGGCAGTTGGGGTTTCGATCCAGGCAAAACAACCGATGACGGCAAGACGTGGAAGACGAATGGCGAGTTTGATCCTGCGCCGACGGCGTTGGCTTTGATTGCATTTCAGGCGATAGGGCGCGACACGAATGATCCGGTAGTTGCGCGCGGCGTGCAGGCCTTGCTCAAACAACAATTCCCGCACGGTCGTTGGAACAAGAACGCATTGACAGGCTTTGTAACGACGGCGTATGCGCTGCACGCGTTGGCGCGATTGTATCCGAACACGCCCGTCAAATTTGCCCGTACAGATTTCGCGGCCAAACCGGGCGAATCGTTATCCGCGAGCATCGCCCGCGTGCGCAACCTTTCGCACACGGACGAGGCGGCATTTATTGATTTGATGATTCAATCCGCATCGCATTCCAACGCGCACATCCGCCGTTGGAGCGCGATGGCGCTCGGCGGCGTGCATCGTGCGCGCGGTGTGCCTTCGCTCGTGAAGTTGATGGGCGATCCAGTTAAGATGGTGCGCGACGCGGCAAGCTGGGCGATGGAGCAAACGTTGCTGGATAACGTTGGGTTTGATGCTGTGTTCGCCGCTTACAATACCGGCTCGGACATTACGCGCGCGAGTGTTTTGCAAGCCCTCGGAATGCGCGCCGACACGGTGATGCCGACGCCTAACTTCAATCATCAACGCCTGACGCAATTGCTGACCAAGGCTCTCAATGATGACGCAGCTCCTGGCGTGCGCGCGTGGGCAACGAAGGCGGCGTGGCAATGGTGGGTTTGGAATCCGCCTGTCCGCGCAGCTTTGAATCAAGCGTGGATCAGGAAGCTGCTCGCGCCCGAAGCGAACGCGCTGGTCGAAAACGCATTTCGCTATCAGAGTCACGCGCTCTTCATCGCTACGGGTCACAAAGCGAACGGCAGCGAAGAGCATCAGTACAAAGAATTGACGCCGCTCTTTAATGCGCTCGAAGCAAAGTTGGATGATGCTTCACTTCCAACCGCGACGAAAGATCTGCTCGCGCGTCGGCTCGTCAGCATTGCGGCGACGTACTACAACACGTCGGGCGGCGATGGCGGCCCCGGTCAAATGGGCTACATTCAAAAGGGCAGCACGGAGTTGATGGGCAAAGCGGCGCTGCACTTGTGGAGCAAGACGAAGGCCGCCGACATCCCCGAATTGCGGTTGATGCTGGAAGGCGCAGCGAATGTCGCGTATCAACCGTTGCAAGACAAGATCATTGATTACTCGACGGCAGGCCCCGAAGAGTTGCGCACGATTGCCGCCGCCGCCGTCTCTGATCCAAGCGCCGTGACGCTGCCTGCGGTGCAGGAAAAAGTCGAACCGTTGGTCGAACAGATTTTGCGTGGCGCAATGGATTACGACCGCCGCCAGACTTTGGCACAACCGGTCTTAAAACTCTTCTCGCGCGCCAAATGGGCCGTGCCGAAAACGAATGAACAGCGCGACTTGTTGTATCGTTTGCTGATTCCCAAATTCAGCCCGGAACCAACACCAGTAGAAATGACTAAGATTCTGGAAGCAGCAGCGGCGGCGGTACGTCCGATGGGCTTGCCTGATGCTGATTGGTATGTGGCGGATCGCATGGGCGCGATGCTGGCAACCAACACTGATTTGCATACAGACAACCTACTGCGCTTCATTCCCGGCGCGAGCAAGAGTCCATTGATAGCGCATTTCTGGCTGCCGAGTGTGAGTTGGGTGATGTCGTTCAATGACGATATTCCCGAAGTGGGCGCAACGACATCAACCACAACTTTCACCCGAATTAACTGCCGCTCGCACGCGAGCCGTTGAGTTGTATTTGCAAATGCTCAAGCCCGATACGCCCAGTAATGAGCCGCAACATTGCGCTGCGTTTGGCAAACACAACAGCACTCCGACAAAATCCAACGCGTGCAAGCAGCGTTGCGCGAACTCGCCGCGAAAGAAGACGCCGCGCGCAGTGCCTTGCGCTACGCCGATGAGCAAGCGTGGCTCAGCGATTTGCGGGAAGCGGTCAAGAACGAACCGCTGGCAGCAAGCTTAAAAGACGCGAAAGGTCAACCCAACTTGACGCCGCAATTCCTCGCCAGCTTCCGATATTTCAGTGATCACGTTGCGCCGGAACTGAACCGCGATCAGCGCATGGATACAATGTCGTGTATGAAATGCCATTCGGTGGCGGGACGTGTGCCTTCGATGGAATTAGAAGCGCCCAACGGCAATGGCTATTGGCCAGTCACCAAGATGCTGAAGAATTATTTGCTCCTGCAACAGCGCGTGAATCTGGCGGACATTGAAACGAGCAAGCTGCTGCGCAAACCGCTGAACGTGCAAACCGGCAAAGAAGACGGGCATCAGGGCGGACGCCGTTACACGCCGAATGAACGCCCCTATCAAATCATTCGCCGCTGGGTGCTGGATCAACCGCGCGTGGCGCAGAGTTTGGGAACGCAGGTGAGCACACGGTGAGAATCATAACGAAGCCAGCTTTAGCATCTGAGCGTTGTGGTTTTTGCGGCATATTAGCGGCGAAAACTGTCTACAAAACGAAACTCTTTGGTAAGGGAGATAAGGCGATGGTGATCGAAAACGTACCGATGCGGAGTTGCGACAATTGCGGGGAGAGTTATTACACTCTCGACGTTTCTCAAATGATTGATGACATCCTGGTACATCCTGAGAAGAAGTTCCAAAGTTTATGAGTGAAAGCGAATATCAGCGCCTCGTCGAACGCGTCTTGCAAGGCGTGGCGCAGCCGATGATTGCTACTGACACGGGCGTGGAAGCAGCGCAGCAAGTCGGGAAAATGGCCGAACAGGAAGAAATTGCCTGGGCGCTGGCGGGTGGACTGGCGATGCACCTGTATGGCAGTCCGCGTCTGACAAAAGATGTGGATATTATTGCGTCTCAGAACTTATCTCTGACACCTGAACATCAACTAAGCTTTGGTGGTAGCAGCTATACGTTGCAAGTTGGTAAATATGCGGTGCCGATTGATTGGATTGTGCGCAGCGATGGCTATCAGAAGTTTTATCGCGCTGCACTGCAAGATGCGATTCGGCTGCCGAACGGGTTGCGCATTGTGACACCGGAGTGGCTGGTGATTCTCAAATTTAATGCCGGGCGGCAAAAAGATTTGGACGACATTGTCTTTCTGCTGCGCGAGGAAAAGCTGGTGAAGCGCCCGACCGTCAAGCAAAAAGTGATTGCCACCGTAGGCGAGGATGCTTGGCTCACGATGCTGGCGGGGTTTCGCCGTTTATGTGATTTGGCGGATCAGGAGACGACCGAGTCGAGCAAATATTACGATGTGGAGTAACAAAACTATCCTTGTACTTCTTTGCTTGCTCTGGGCCACAAGCACAGTCGCGCAGGAATGGCCGCATTACGGCGGCGATGCGGGCGGAATGAAATATTCGCCGCTCACGCAAATCAATCGCAGCAACGTGCAACAACTCCAGATTGCCTGGACGTATCACACGGGCGACCTGAGCGATGGCACGAAATATCCGATGCTCTCCGCCTTTGAATGCACGCCGCTGGTTGTGGATAACGTGATGTACCTGACGACGCCGTTCTGCCGCGTCATAGCGCTCGAATGCCGAAACGGGGAAGGAGCGTTGGGCGTTCGATCCAAAGCTGGAGAAAACCAAACCGTACAACCTCTTCATCAATCGCGGTGTCGCGTTTGCGCATGTGGGCAAAGAACAGCGACTTTTTCTCGGCACGCTTGATGGCAGGATGTTTGCGCTCAATGCGCGCGACGGAAAGCCAGTGAAGAGCTTTGGCAATGGCGGTTTCATTGACTTGCGTATCGGTGTCGCGGACAAGTTTCCGAATCGGCAATACGGCATGACCTCGCCGCCTGTCGTTTACAAGAATCTGGTGATTTGTGGCTCGCTTGTCCCGGATGGCGAACCAACCGGGCCGAGCGGTGATGTCCGCGCGTTTGATGTGAATACCGGCAAGCTGGTGTGGACCTTTCACGTCGTCCCGCGCCCCGGCGAGTTTGGCCACGACACGTGGGAAAAGGATTCGTGGCAGGAGCGCGGCGGCACGAATGTCTGGTCAATGATGAGCGTGGACGAAGCGCGCGGCATCGTGTATTTGCCGACGACTTCGCCCGCGCCGGATCGCTACGGCGGCGAGCGCAAGGGGCAAAACCTCTTTGGCAATTCGCTGGTCGCGCTCGATGCAAAAACAGGCAAGCGGCGCTGGCATTATCAAATCATTCATCACGACTTGTGGGATTGGGATTTGCCCGCGCAGCCCAATCTGTTCACGCTGCGACGCAATGGCCGCAGCATTCCGGCAGTCGCGCAAATCACCAAAATGGGATTGCTCTTTGTCTTTGATCGCGTCACGGGCAAGCCCTTATTCGACATCGAAGAGCGCCCCGTGCCGCCGAGCAATGTGCCGGGCGAAGCGGCCTGGCCGACGCAACCGTTTCCTGCGATTCCGCCTCTGACGCGGCAAACGTTCACACTGGACGATCTCACCAACGTTACCCCCGAATCGCGCAAGGAATGTTTGGGCATCATCGAACGCGCGACGCTCGGCGCAATGTATCAACCGCAAGGCTTGGAAACGACGGTGATCTTTCCCGGCACGAATGGCGGGCCGAATTGGGGCGGCGCTTCGTACGATCCGCGCACTCAGCATCTCTTCGTCAATTCGATGGATGCCGGGCAAGTACTTCGCATGGTGCCCGCGCCCGAAGGCAGTTCTGCGGCGTATCGTCCGCGCGGCATCCCGCAAGGCCGCTTCTGGGATGCAAATCAATGGCCCTGTCAGAAGCCGCCGTGGGGCACGCTCACGTCCGTAGATTTGCAGACGGGCAAGATTCGCTGGCAGGTTCCGCTCGGCATTGTTGAAGAGTTAGCGAAACGCGGCCTTCCGCCCACCGGCGCACCGAATCTCGGCGGTTCGATTGTGACGGCAGGCGGCCTGGTGTTCATTGCGGCGACGAATGACAGCCGCTTTCGCGCGTTTGATAAAGAGACGGGCAAGCCACTGTGGGTGACAAAATTACCTGCCAGTGGACACGCGACGCCAATGACGTTTCGCGGCAAAACAACAGGCAAGCAATTTGTCGTGATCGCTGCGGGCGGCGGCAACAAATACAACAAAACCTACAGCGACACGCTCGTCGCATTCACGCTGCCATAACGAAATGATGCGCAGACTTCTTTCAGTGAGTTTAATTGGATTGCTTGCCGCACTCTTTCTGCGCCTGACCTTCGCGCAGGAGGATAGCCCCAAGCCTGTCCAACAGCCCGTCGCCTTCAGCCATAAATTACACGCAGAATCAGGCTTGCAATGCGCGCGCTGTCACACCAAAGCTGAAAGCAAAGATCAAGCCGGAATCCCCACCGCAAAAGATTGCATCACCTGCCATCGCCAATTCCAAACCGACAGTGCAACCTTGAAAACATTGGCTGTTTACGAAACAGCGCATAAGGAAATCGCATGGAGGCGGATTTACCAACTGCCGAGCTTTGTGTTCTTCAGTCACCAATCTCACTTGCGAGCTAAGACCACCTGCGCGACCTGTCACGGCGAGGTGCAAACCCGTGAGGTTTTGTGGAAAGAAAAATCAACCTCAATGGCGTCCTGCATGAACTGCCACCAGGAACGCAAGGCTTCGACCGCCTGCAATTACTGTCACGAATTGAATCGCTAAAATCCAGCTTATGTCTCGTGTTTGCCGGGGTGTGACGTGCCGTGGCGCTTGGGAGTCAGCGCTTTTTCCAACAACCAGCGTTGGAATTCGCTGACTTCGGCGGGCAAGGCATCCAACGCAAACCACTCAGCACGACTAATCTCCGCACTGCAAATCTGCACAGCATTGCGAGGTGTGGCGCGAAAGACGATTTCGATTTGTTGGTATTCTTGCAAGGTGTGGATGAAGGCAAGCTCTACATTCTCCAACTCTAAGTTAATTTCCTCGCGCAACTCCCGGCGAAGAGCGTCTTCGGGACTCTCCTGCGGATGCAAAAACCCGCCTGGAATGCCCCATCCGCTGCCGCCGCGAAAGCGATGGTGTAAAAGCAAGACACGCTGTTGATCGTCTAGGACTACCGCGCCCGCCGTCACGGTGAAACGCGGTTGTGAGAGGAGAATGCCCCAGCGACGCACACGTTTCGGCAAGCGTCGCCAGATTCGGCTGAGCCATTGGTGCCACATCAGTTTTGCCGATACAACTCCAGCACCCAGTTGGGTGGCTCAGGGTCGTCTTTGAAGCTCACATTCAGCCCCTTGCTTTTCATCCAACGCCAAAGCCACGTCGGCCCGCGCTCATACACGCCTGTCACTTTGGTTTGATACGCGGCATCCTTCATCGCCTCGTCGAGCGTGCTGAATTGATAGCCGCGTTGTACGAAGCGTTGCAGCATTTCGTCCAAACAATCGGCGGTGATGTCGTTGGTGTGAATGAGCAAAGTTTGCGGAATGTCGCGCCCGAAAATTTGCGGCGTAAGCTGTTCTGCAAAAGCGGTCGCCGCCAGCGTGAAAGCCAAATAGGCATCGCGCAGGTTCTTCAGCATCGCCACATCTTTCTGGCGTAGCGCCCGCGCATAGGGCACGTTGAAGATGAAGTCTGCGTTCTCAATCGTATGCGGCGTGACTTGGTAACCCCGCGCAGTGAGGAACGCTTCCACCGCTTCTTTCTTCGCTAGCGTGTTGCCCGTCCGCGTCATCGGATGGCGGAAGTAAAGTTGCGAGGGTTGCCGCGCCTGCATCAAACGGCGCGTAATGACTTCGCCCTTGATGATTTCGTCTTGAAATTGTTCGCTGGTGAGCGCGTTGAAATCCGCGTGCGAGTAGGTGTGATTGCCAAGAAGCATGCCAGCCTCCACCCATTGCTGCAACAATGCGATGCGTGCATCTACCTCGCCGTAGACCTGAAGTTTGTCTTCGTTGACAAAGCCAACCGCCTGGACGCGATGCTTTTGCAAAGCTTGCAAAATCGCCTTGGTCGCGCGTTGTGCATTCGGTAAATACTGCGAGTGCCCTGCCGCAACGTATGGCAGATCATCAATCGTAACGACCATCTTGCGTTGTGCCGCCACGCTGACACTAAGCAAACAAAGGATCAGCAAAACTTTCCACTTCATACCGTAATTACTTCCACTTGCGGCTGCACCGACGTCTTCGGAATCAGCGCCGGCCAGTAGGCGATAATCTCTTCTGCCTTCGGGCGACCGCTGGCAAAGTAGGTCACGGTCGGGGGGCCATTTAAGGCGAGCGGCGCAATCTCTTTGGCAAACCGTTCGACGGCAGCTTTGTCGTTGCCACGCACGGCAACGCGCATCATCACTTCAGCCAAATCTGGTGAGGGTTCGCCGCCTAAGCCTTCGTGCGTGCCATTAACGCCGATGAAACTCGTCAGGATTTCATCAAACTTCAGCCCCAACGCATCAAGCCGTTTGCGCAAAATCGCATCGGCGGCTTTGGCTTTTTGGTACGCGTCCGGCCACGAATAAATCAATCCGCCACCCGCTTTGTAGCCCGATGAATAGCTGATCGAAACCTTGTAAAACTCCGTCGCCGCTTTACCCGTAATGCCGCTCACGCGCACGCGATTTTCACCCTCCTGTGCAAGCTGAACAGAAGTAAAATCCGCCACGCAATCCGGCGTAATGTAATTTTGCGGATCACCCATTTCGTACATCAATTGCTCCTTCACTCCCGCAACATTGACGCGCCCACCGGTGCCCTCATGTTTGGTGACGACAAAGGTGCCGTCAGGACTAGCTTCGACAATCGGGTAGCCGATGTCCCACAAATCCGGGATAGACTGCCAATCCACCTGACAATTGCCCCCCGTCGCCTGCGCGCCGCATTCGATAATGTGCCCGGCAATTGTCCCAGCCGAAATCCGGTTCCAATCATCCATCGCCCAACCGAATTCGTGAATCATCGGCGCGAGGACTAAGCCGGTGTCCGTGCAGCGCCCCGTAACCACGATGTCCGCGCCCTGTGCTAACGCTTCCGCCATTGGCGCGGCACCAAAATAGACATTGGCGCTAGCCACGAAATTGCGGACAGCCGCTAATGGCTCGCCGGATTCCATATTCTTCAACTCAATACCGCTGTCGAAGAGTTCATCCAGCTTGCCCATAATGTCATCCCCTGTGACCACGCCAATTTTGACTTTGCCAGCGAGTCCGAGTTTCTTCACGACTTCGCTCAACCCCGCGACACAGGCAGCAGGATTCACGCCGCCCGCATTGGCGATGATCTTGATATTACGGTCAAGACATTTGGGCAAGACACGGGCGACGACCTGCAAAAAGTCACGTGCATAACCGGCATTCGGATCACGCGATTTTTGCTTTTGCATAATAGACATCGTGATTTCGGCCAGGTAATCCAGCGTCAAATAATCAATCGGGCCACGTTCGACCAGTTGCACAGGCGCTTCCAATGAGTCGCCCCAAAAGCCTTGTCCATTCGCAATGCGAATTGTTTTCATATTCTTTCCTTCAAATTGGATTTTATGCAGAGATCATTTCGACGACGCTCAGCTTGCGAATTGCCTCAATCGCCAACTTGCTTTAGCGCCTCATAGATTTTCTGATTTTGCTTGAGTAAATACTGCGAGATTTCTTTCAGTTCAGGCGAAAGCGGCGGTGGAGTTTCCGGGCTAAGGCCACCTTGCCGCGAAGTCAGCAATATTTTAGCGCCTTCTACAATGCCTAATGAACTGAGCACGTCCGGCGTCATCTCATCCACCCATCCTTGTTCTGTTTGTCGCGGCGTTAATACATCGCTCATGTTTGTTTCTCCTTCGCTCTGTATTGCGACTGTGATTGTACCGCAATTTGGCGTTCTGGGAACGAGGGACAAAAGTTTTTCGCCCGCGTCTTGGAGCCAGCGCAACAGAAACGCACATAACTTATCACAAACTTATCACGAAATATTGAAAGCCCGACCTAATACTACCGTTCCCACACACCGCCCGCGTTGTCGGCCAACAGCGGGTGTTCCCAAAACGCTATTTTTGAGACTGAGTTGGAGTACTAAGGAAATGATTACACCGCGAAAGAAGTATATTGCTGCGCTTTGCTTGCTCACCACAACCATCCTGATAGGAATACTTTGGAGTAATCGGCCTATTTTCAAACCAGCCCTTGCTTCAACGAGCGCCAACGCATCAGCGCCGCCTCTGGGCACATATCTCTCGTTAGATGAAGCCGTGCAGTCCGCGCGCTACAACGTTCGCGCCAGCGACAAGCTTGTGAGCGCCAGCAATCCCGCCCAGAGCCTGCGCGCCAACTTCACCCCGGAAGAGGTGCAAATCCAATCGGCCAGCGCGTGTCAGCAACCCTGGCAATTCAGGCTAAAGCTAAAAGGTTACGGCTACGGCACACAATTGCAGGCTGTTAGCGCAGGAGTAGTAACGACCAAAGCCAATCGCGTCGAAATCAAGCGAGCGATCAATAAAACCCCGAATCAAGTTATTGAGTGGTATACCAACTCTCCCAAAGGCATTGAGCAAGGCTTTACCTTCCCGGCGCGCCCGGCATCTGATACCGCCGCAAATTCGTTGCGCGTTGTGATGGAGATGCAGGGTGGGTGGAAAGCCAAACTGGATGCCAACGGACAGGCAATGACGTTGCAAAATAACAGCACCTCATTGCGGTATGACCAGTTGCACACGTTCGATGCAACTGGTCGCGAATTGGCCTCGCGGATGGAACTTAAGGGCACGGAACTCGCGCTCGTCGTGAATGACGCCGGGGCGGTGTGGCCGATTACGATTGATCCGACGCTGTCGCAACAAACACAATTCATCGCCAGTAACGGTGCCTCCTCCGATCAGCTTGGCGAGGCGGTTGCTATCAGTGGTGACACAGCCATTGTCGGCGTCCCCAACAATGATGCGGGCGTAACGTTCAATCAGGGGGCAGCCTATGTCTTTGTGCGCAACGGTTCGACCTGGAGCCAACAAGCGCAACTCGTCGCCGAGGATGCAGCCAACAATGATGCCTTTGGCTGGTCAGTCGCCATCAGCGGCGATACCGCTGTGATTGGCGCATACAACGACGATATCGGCAGCAACGGCGACCAGGGATCGGCCTATGTCTTTGTGCGCAGTGGTTCGACCTGGAGCCAGCAGGGGAAACTGACTTCCAGCAATGGCGCGACGAACGATTGGTTTGGCTACAGTGTAGGCGTGAGCGGCGACCTCGCCGTGATTGGCGCGCCATTGAATGACGCTAATTTCCTGAGCAATCAAGGCTCGGCCTACATCTTTGTGCGTAACGGTTCAAGCTGGAGCCAGGAAGCGCAGTTGAATGCCAGTGATGCAGCGGGCAACGACAACTACGGTTATGCCGTCGCCCTCAGCGGCACCACCGCGCTCATTGGCAGTCCGGCACATTCGGTCAGTGGCAATTCTTACCAAGGCGCGGCCTATACCTTCGTGCGCAGCGGAACAAGTTGGAGCCAGCAGCAACAACTCATAGCCAGCAATGGCTTGAGCAATGATCAATTCGGCTTCAGCGTAGCTCTCAATGGCAACACCGCGATCATTGGTGCGCCGCAGGACGATGTCGGAGCCAATAGCGAGCAAGGTTCGGCTTACATCTTTGTGCGCAGCGACACGACCTGGAGCCAGCAACAACAACTGATGGCAAGCAATGGCGCGAGCGCGGATCAATTCGGCTATGCCGTCGCCATTAGCAATGAGATGACCGTAGTTGGCGCACCTAATGACGATGTCAACGCCAACCCCGATCAGGGTTCAGCGTATGTTTTCACACGCACGGGTACAGCTTGGAGCCAGCAACAACAACTGCTCGCCAGCAACGGCGCAGCGTATGACAATCTGGGTTGGGCTGTGGCGATTAGCGGGTACACAATCGTGGCAGGCGCGCCGTCCGATGATGTCGGCAGCAACACCGATCAAGGCTCTGCGTATTTGTTCTCGCCGACTTGTCCGAGCATCACACTCAGCCCCACCACGCTGGCCAACGGCACCCAGAATTTGGCGTATACTTCGACTTCCATTGTGCCTTCGAGCGGCACATCGCCGTTCACGTATGAAGTCAGTTCCGGCACGTTGCCCAGCGGCCTCACGTTATCGGCGAGCGGCATTTTGTCCGGCACGCCAACCGCAGCAGGCAGCTATAATTTCACCATCAAAATCACGGACATCAACCTGTGCGTGGGCACGCGCGCTTATGCAATGACCATCGCTTCTTGTGCGCCGCCAAGTGTAACGACACAACCCACAAATCAAACGGCTTTGGTCGCAGGAAGCGCAACTTTTACAGCGGCTGCAGGCGGCACGCCACCTACCGTGCAATGGCAAGTCAGCACAGACAACGGCAACTTTTGGACGAATCTGAATGGTGAAACAACCACCACACTGACCCTCTCCAACTTGACGATCACGATGAGTGGCAATAAGTACCGAGCTGTCTTCACGAACGCTTGTGGCACGGCCACTAGCGATCCCGCCACGTTGACCGTCAGCAAATTGACCCCGACGGTCGCCCTCAATTCTTCCTCGTCAACGACAATATATGGTCAAAGCGTGACGTTCACGGCGACAGCGAGCGGAGCCGTGGCAGCCAGCGGCATTATCACCTTCAAAAACGGCGCGACAACGTTGGGCACGGGCACGCTCAGTGGAGGGCAAGCAAGCCTCACAACAGCGACGCTGAATGCGGGCAACTATGCAATCACAGCGGAATACGGCGGCGACACCAATTACGTCAGCAATACATCAAGCGCCCTCACACAAACCATCAACCAGGCAACGTTGACCGTCACGGCAGACAACAAAACCAAAGCTTATGCCGCAGCCAATCCTGACTTAACGGCAACAATCACAGGCTTCGTTAACGGCGACACCGCCAGCGTCGTCAGCGGCAGCCCCGCCCTGACCACGACCGCCACGGCCACCAGTGGCGTCGGCGACTATCCCCTCACCGCTGCCCACGGCACCCTCGCCGCCGCCAATTACCATTTCACCTTCGTTTCTGGCACGCTTTCCATCGCTACCGCCACGCTGACCGTCACGGCTGACAACAAAGCCCGCAGTTATGGCGCGGCGAATCCTGACTTGACCGCCACCTTCTCCGGCTTCGTGAATAACGAAACCCCAGCCGTCCTGGGCGGCACTTTGCAGGTAAGCACCTCCGCGCAGGCCACGAGCGCCGCAGGCACCTATCCCATCGCCCTCACCGGCCTCACCTCCGCCAACTACACCATCACTTTTGTCAACGGCACTTTGACCGTCAATAAAGCTTTACTCACCGTCACAGCTGACCATAAAGCACGCGTTTACGGCGCCGCCAATCCTGACTTGACTGCGACAATCACGGGCTTTGTCAATGGCGACACCAGCAACCTGATTAGCGGATCCGCAGCATTAACAACCACCGCGACCGCCGCGAGTAGCGCAAGCGCCTATCCGATCAATGTTGCACAGGGCACGCTGGCGGCGGCGAACTATGACTTCACCTTCGTCAATGGCACCCTCACCGTGGGCAAAGCGATACTCACCGTTGCCGCCGATCACAAAAACCGAGCCTACGGCACCGTCAATCCGGTCTTCACGAACACGATCACCGGCTTTGTCAATGGCGACACCAGCACGGTGGTCAGCGGGGCCGCCGCCCTCACGACTAGCGCGACAGGCAATAGTGCGGCAGGCACTTATCCCATCACTGTCACAGCAGGCACGCTCAGCGCCGCCAACTACGACTTCACGTTCGTCCCCGGCACGTTGACCATTGGCAAAGCTACACTAACGGTTATTGCAGACAATAAAAACCGAGTCTACGGCATGGCCAATCCAGCGTTCACAACCACGATCATTGGCTTTGTGAATGGCGAGGCAGGGAACGTAGTGACAGGCGAAGCAGCCCTGAGCACAACGGCCACAGCGAGCAGTGCGGTGGGGACGTATGCCCTTACAGCAACGCTTGGCACGTTAGCTGCAAGCAACTACGACTTTACTTTTAGCAATGGCACATTAACCGTCAGCAAAGCGATGTTGACCGTCACAGCAGACAACAAAACGCGAACGTATGGAACTGCTAATCCGACGTTCACGGCAACGATGAGTGGGTTTGTGAATAACGACTCGGCCAATGTCGTGAGTGGCGAGGCAGCACTGAGTTCCACGGCAACTGTCAGCACTGCGGTAGGAAGTTATGCGATTGCTGCCGCGCCAGGCACGCTTGCAGCCACCAATTACGATTTCACCTTCGTCAACGGCCTGCTCATCATTAATCAGGCCACGCTTACCATCACAGCAGATAGCAAGAGTCGCACTTACGGCGCGGCCAATCCAAGCTTTACTGTTCAGTTTGCAGGGTTCGTCAACAACGACAACGAAAGCGTATTAACTGGAGCGCCGGATGTTACAACGACCGCGACGGCGAGCAGTGCCATCGGCTCCTACCCGATCACCGTGCGGCAGGGAATATTGAGCACGGCGAATTATCAATTCGTCTTCGTTGATGGCATGCTCACGGTGGGCAAGGCAACGTTGAGCATCATCGCTAACGATGCCACGCGCAGTTATGGCGTGGCGAATCCAACCTTGACGGGGACACTGACCGGCGTTCAGAACAACGACAACATCACGGCTTCGTACACAACTGCCGCAACAGCCACGACAGCGGTCGGAACACACGCGATCACGGCAACGCTGATTGATCCTGACAACAAGCAGGGAAACTACGATGTGACCTTGGCGAATGGCATCCTCACGATCACCCAGGCGACCTTAACCATCACAGCAGAAAATAAATCGCGCAGTTATGGGGTGGTGAATCCCGAACTCACGGCGACCTTCACAGGCTTCGTCAATGGCGAAACGCAAGCGGCGCTTGGCGGCGCTTTGCAATTGAATACGGAAGCCAATGCAGGCAGTGCGACGGGTAATTATCCGATTACCGTTACAGGTCTGACTTCGTCAAATTATGCCATCGCCTTCGTCAACGGCACTTTGACTGTCAATAAAGCACTGCTAACCGTCACCGCAGATCACAAAGCACGCGCGTACGGAGCAGCCAATCCTGACTTAACGGCAACAATCACAGGCTTCGTTAACGGCGATACCGCCAGCGTCGTCAGCGGCAGCCCCGCCCTGACCACGACCGCCACGGCCACCAGTGGCGTCGGTGACTATCCCCTCACCGCTGCCCACGGCACCCTCGCCGCCGCCAATTACCATTTCACCTTCGTTTCTGGCACGCTTTCCATCGCTACCGCCACGCTGACCGTCACGGCTGACAACAAAGCCCGCAGTTATGGCGCGGCGAATCCTGACTTGACCGCCACCTTCTCCGGCTTCGTGAATAACGAAACCCCAGCCGTCCTGGGCGGCACTTTGCAGGTAAGCACCTCCGCGCAGGCCACGAGCGCCGCAGGCACCTATCCCATCGCCCTCACCGGCCTCACCTCCGCCAACTACACCATCACTTTTGTCAACGGCACTTTGACCGTCAATAAAGCTTTACTCACCGTCACAGCTGACCATAAAGCACGCGTTTACGGCGCCGCCAATCCTGACTTGACTGCGACAATCACGGGCTTTGTCAATGGCGACACCAACAACCTGATTAGCGGATCCGCAGCATTAACAACCACCGCGACCGCCGCGAGTAGCGCAAGCGCCTATCCGATCAATGTTGCACAGGGCACGCTGGCGGCGGCGAACTATGACTTCACCTTCGTCAATGGCACCCTCACCGTGGGCAAAGCGATACTCACCGTTGCCGCCGATCATAAAAACCGAGCCTACGGCACCGTCAATCCGGTCTTCACAAACACGATCACCGGCTTTGTCAATGGCGACACCAGCACGGTGGTCAGCGGGGCCGCCGCCCTCACGACTAGCGCGACAGGCAATAGTGCGGCAGGCACTTATCCCATCACTGTCACAGCAGGCACGCTCAGCGCCGCCAACTACGACTTTACGTTCGTCCCCGGCACGTTGACCATTGGCAAAGCCACGCTGACCGTCTCCGCCGAGAATAAAAGCAAAGTCTTTGGCGCGGCGCTGCCGGAGTTGACCTTCAGCTATGCTGGCTTTCTCAACGGCGAGACGGCCAGTGTCGTCACGGGCACGCCGAGTGTGACCACCACTGCCACGGCCAGCAGCAATGCCGGGACCTATCCCATCACGCTCGCCCCTGGCTCCCTTGCGGCGGAGAGTTATGACCTCATCTTTGCTAATGGCACATTGACGATCAATCCGGCGAATACCACGCTGACGCTTGTCTCGGATGCACCGTCGGCGCTCGTAGGGCAAAACGTAATTTTCACCGCCATTCTCGCTGCTGTAGCGCCAGGCACCGGCACACCAACAGGGACGATCACCTTCAAAAACGGTGCTGCCACGCTGGGCACCACAGAACTCACAAATGGGCAGGCAAGTTTCTCCACCAATCAATTAGCCATTGGCACCCATTCGATTACGGCTTCATACGCAGGGACAGCCAATTTCAATGCCAGTGCTGCGCCAGCCTTTTCCCAAAGCGTCGGGAAATCCGCCGCTACCGTCACCTTAGCGTCTTCGCTCGAAAGCGTGAGTTATGGCCAGCCTTTCACCCTGACGGCTAATGTGAGCGGCACGGGTGCCACGCCCAGCGGCACGGTACGTTTTATGAATGGCAGCACGTTGCTGGGCACGGCGGCCTTGGCTGGCAATACTGCTTCACTAACCCTTAACTCCTTACCCGTAGCGACGCACAACTTTACAGCGATTTACGAAGGCGACGCGCAAAATGAAGGCGGCACGTCACGTACCTTCTCGCTCACGGTCAACAAAGCAAAGCCCGCGGTGAATGTGGCGTCGTCGGCCAATCCAGCAGCCTGGAAACAATTCATCACCTTGGCCGTAAATCTCAACAGCAATTTGCCCGGTGTGAGCGCGCCCACTGGCTCGGTGGTCTTCAAGGACGGCAGCACTGTGCTGGGAACGAGCGCACTTGATCGCTTGGGACGTGCTAGCATCTCTACCAATCAGTTATCGGGCGGTGCGCATACGATCACCGCTGAATTCAATGGCGATGGCAATTACGAGGCGAATCTGTCGCCAGCGTTGGCGCTCACCATCGGCAAGGGCATAACCACGATTCGCCTCACGTCTTCCGCCAAGGTCTCCACTGCCGGGCAGCCGCTTTCTTTCACCGCAGCCGTGTACAGCACAGGCGATACACCAACTGGCCTCGTGGAATTCTATGATGCGACAACTTTGCTAGGCAGCGCGACCTTGAATGGTGGCGTGGCGGCGCTCACCACCGATACTTTGGCCACGGGTGAGCGTTCGATTACGGCGGCGTACAAAGGCGATGAGAAATCCGCCACCAACCAATCCGCGCCGCTCAAACAGACGATCAGCAATCTTTGCATCTGGAATCTTTCGACTACAAGCCTGGCCGTCAATCCCCAAGGAGGGTTTGGGCAAATCACCGTCGAAACGCCCTCGTATTGTTACTGGTACGCCTACACCACCGAAAATTGGATCACTGTCACGGATTACGGCCCCGAAGTTGGTGCGGCCAGTTTCATCGTCGCGCCGCTGACCACTGGCACCTCGCGCACCGGTACGATTTTCGTCGCCGACAAACGCGTAACGATTGTGCAAACCAAAACGACGACTTCCGTTTCCGGCGCGAGTTTTCAAGGCGGCAGCATTGCGGCCCATTCCATTGTCAGCGTCTTCGGCGAAAGCATGGCAACGGCCACCGAAAGCGCACAAGCAATTCCCTTGCCCACGACCTTGGCGCAAACCAAAGTGAAGATCACCGACAGCAACGGCGTCGCGCATTTCGCCCCGCTATTCTATGTTTCACCTTTGCAAATCAACTATCAAATTCCGGCTGATGTTGCAATTGGCCCTGCCCTGGTCACGATCCAAACGGAAGCAGGTAACAACATTACAGGCGGGGGAATGATTGAGATTGGGCCGATTGCTCCGGCGCTGTTTTCCGCCAACTCCAGTGGCAAAGACCTGGCGGCGGCGAATATTCAGCGCGTCCGTGTGGATGGCTCGCAAAGCGTTGAACCCATCGCCCAATGGGATGGCGCACAAAACAAAATCGTCCCCATCCCGATTGATCTGGGCGAAGCAGGCGAAGAGGTTTATCTCGTCTTATACGGTACAGGCGTGCGCAGCCGCATTGACCTCATCAGCGTGCGCGCCACGGTGAACGACGAAGACACCGAAGTCCTGTACGCCGATACACAAGGCTACTTTGTGGGGGTGGATCAGATTAATCTGAAACTCTCGCGCAAGCTGGCAGGCAAGGGGGATGTAGACGTAAAGATTTTGATTGAAGGCAAAGTCGCTAATACGGTGCGGATCAATATCAAGTAGGCGATCAAGGAATTTTTGTGACGTGTTGACGATACCAGGCCTCAATATCGTCAACGCCACGTTGGTCAGATTCAACGGCCAAAACCATCTTGTAGGTTTCGCCCGGTTTGACCATCACGTCAAACCCGTTGCGAAAAAGGAATTCATCTACAATGGCCGTCGCGGTTCTTTTATTACCACCAACCCAGGGATGATTCTTGATAAGACCGAAGCACAAAGTTGCCGCCTGGCGAATAAGGTCTGCGTTTTCGTAAACAGCCGCGTGTTGCGGGCGTGCCAGCGCCGAGTCAATCAGCGTAGGCTCCATGACGCCATAGCGCACTTCGCCAAAGTAAACCATCAACTCAAAATGGAGCACAACGGCTTCGACGTATGAAATGTAACGGATACTTTCAATCGCCAAATCGTTTCATCTCCTCAAAGTCATCCTCATACTTCTCACAAATGCGTCTTATACTCGCTTTCAACTCTGAGGATGCGGGGGGAAGAATTTCAGTGGAAATCCCTTCCGGTTTGGCATAAAGCACCAGCAGAGAGCCTTCTGCCGCCCCCATAATTTCGGCCATTTCTGAAGGCATCTTCAGAATCCAGCCCTGTTGTGTTGGTGTCAGTGTTAATGCGTTTGCCATAAATTACCTCTTCGACATCATAACAAACCTGCCCTTAGGCTGTCTTCAACTTCGCCACATCTTCCAACCCCAATTCCTGAATCATCTGATCGCGCAGCACGAACTTTTGCACCTTGCCGCTTGCGGTTAACGGATACGCCGCGACGAAGCGGATGTGCTTCGGCAATTTGTGGCGCGCCATATTCGCGCGGCAATGCGCGATCAATTCGTCTTCGGTTAGGCTGTCATCCGCACGGCGAATCAGCGCGCAAACTTCTTCGCCCATCCGTTCATCCGGCACGCCAATAATTTGCGCTTCCGCGATTTTCGGATGGCGCATTAGGAAGGCTTCGATCTCCGCCGGATAAACGTTTTCGCCGCCGCGAATGATCATATCCTTCACACGCCCGACGATATTGATGTAGCCGTCAGGCCGCATCACTGCCAAATCGCCCGAATGCAACCAGCCGTCGGCATCAATCGTTTCCGCCGTCTTTTCCGGCAGATTGTAGTAGCCAACCATATTCGAAAACGCTTTGGAACATAGCTCGCCCGATTGTCCGCATACCACAGCTTCGCCGGTTTCCGGGTTAATGATTTTGATGGCCGTGTGTGGCTGCGGCAAGCCCACGGTTGCGGCCTTCATCTCAAAGCTGTCGGTATGGAAACTCTGCGTGACCGCGCCCGTTGTTTCGGTCATTCCAAACACAATCGAGCAATCTGCGCCCATCTTTTGTTTGACCTGTTCCATTACGACCACCGGAACTGGGGTCGCGCCTGTAAACAGCGACCGCACCGAGGACAAATCAAATTCGGCAAAGCGCGGATGATTCAGCATCGCAAGCAACATCGTCGGCACAGCAAACGTGAACGTGCCTTTTTCTTCGGCGAAGAGTTGTAGATGTTTTACGGGATCAAAGTAAATCAGCGGAATTAGCGTCGCGCCCAGATAGACGGAATAAATCACGCCACCCAAACTGCCTGCGATGTGAAAAAACGGCATCGCGGTCACATAACGTTCGTGATCGCCCAGCGCGCCACGTCCTGTCGAAACGTGGCCTTGATTGACCAGACTGAAATGCGTCAGCATCACGCCTTTCGGAAAGCCAGTCGTGCCGCTCGTGTACTGCATCATGGCTACGTCTTGCGGTTTGACAGAAGCCTGACGCGCGGCCAATTCTTTGTCCGATATTTGATCGGCAAGCGCCATCACTTGCGCAAACAACATCACACCGGGCTTCGGATTGTTGCCTAATAGCACTACGCGCTTGAGCTTCGGAAACGCTTCGGATTGCAATGTTTCATTCACCGGATCACTGATGCTTTGCAGTTCCGGCGCAACGTTGTAGACCGATTGCAAATAGCCGTTGCCACGAAATTCTTCAATCAAAAACAGCGTTGAGATGTCGCCTTGTTGCAGCACATATTCGATTTCGTGTTGGCGATAGTTCGTGTTGACCGTGACGATGACCGCGCCGATTTTCGCCAGCGCCAATTCGAGGAAAACCCATTCCGGCACGTTCGTCGCCCACACCCCCACGTGTTCGCCCTTTTGCACGCCGAGCGCCATCAAGCCTTTTGCCAGTTGATTCACCGTGTCGCGGTACTCGCGGTAATTCAGTCGTAGAAGGAGGCCAAATTCTGGATAGTTATAGACGAGCGCCTCTTTGTCCGGCATTTCCGCCGCGCGCTGATCCAGCAAATCGCCGAGTGTAAGTTCGATCAATTCGGTGCCGAACGCCTCGGCTTCCCAATGTGCGAGCTTGTCTTTGATCGCCATAATGTGCTCCTAGAGGAATTAGGATTTGGGATTTAGGATAGGTTTGGGAGCGGTCAGGTCCAAGAAGAGGGGCTTGCCACCAATCCTAAATTCTAAATCCTACTCGAACGACCCATGACGGCCTTTGCCTTCGACAAATTGTTTCGCCCCATCGGCTGATCCGGTGCGCAACGAATGCAGCCCATACTGAAATTCATTTGCTAACGCTTCGTTAAAATTCATGTCGAATTGTTGATAGGCTGACATGCGATCATTGCGTAGACAAACTTGCGGAAACTTAGCAAGTCCTTCGGCAAGCAATTCTGCGGCTTCGCGTGCCGTGCCTTTCGCCACGACACGATTAACCAAGCCCATCTGCAAGGCTTCCGGCGCGCTGACGGGGCGGCCCGTCAGAATCAAATCCAACGCGTGGCTTAAACCAATCAAACGGGGTAAGCGCACCGTCCCCCCGTCAATCAACGGCACGCCCCAACGCCGACAAAACACGCCCAGCACCGCGTCTTCTTCCGCTACCCGCAAATCGCACCATAAGGCCAATTCCAACCCGCCCGCGACAGCATAACCGGAAATCGCCGCGATGACCGGCTTGCTCAGCAGCATCCGCGAAGGCCCCATTGGCGCATCACCGCCCACTTCCACGCGATTGCCGTGTCCGTCGGAAAGCGCCTTCAAATCAGCGCCTGCGCAAAACGTGCCGTGATCGCCATAGAGCACGCCGACCAACGCAGATTCGTCGGCGTCGAAGGCACGAAACGCATCGGCCAACGCTTCGGCGGTCGCGCGATCTATAGCATTGCGTACTTCTGGACGCTGCAAAATAATGGTGGTGACAGGGCCGGATTTTTCGATAATGATTGACATCTTGCGCTCCTCTTATTACTCAGCGGGTATATCTGCCATTGGGCATACGGACGGGGCCGGGATGGAAGAATTTTTCCGGCATCATCACACCGTCTTGTTTGAAGACCATTCCATTCTTCATCACGAATTGCATATTACGCAAGGTGTCAACGTCGCTGAGCGGATCTCCCCCAACGGCAATCACATCCGCGAAGCAACCCGCTTTGATCGGGCCACGCTCTTTGATGATGTCGGCAGCCTTGTAGCTATTGATCGTGAGCGCACGGAGAATGTCGGCGGCACGAATCTTTGCCGCTTTCCACGTCTTCAGAAACGCAATCGTCAAATCGCCGCGCATCAGCCATTCGCCAGTTTTCTCATTTTTCATTCGCTCGTTCCAGTAATCGAAATCTGTCGAAAACGTCAACGGCACTTTCTTTTCCCACGCATCCTGCAACTTGGCAACTGTGTTTTTGAATGCCGCTTCGCTGTCGCGATATTTAGTGAAGTGTGTGTCAGTGCCGGCGAGCAAGATGCCTTTCTCAGCCATCTGACGATGATGTTCAGGTGTCAGCGCATTCTTGTGCAGCAACAGGAACCGCAACGAGTAAGCACAACAAAATCAGCCAGCGAATTCTCACAAATAGCCTCCATGCTTTGCCTCAATAGCTCAGGCAGGAGCGACCTGTTTATAGCACTGTGGGTAAACTTTTCTTTCAGCTCCAGCGGAGCGACATCTGCACAGGCCGCTCCGCTGGAGCTATCAATCATGGTGAAGCCATAGCTATAAACAGGCCGCTCCTACGGGAGCAACTATCCCCAAAAGCGTTGACAGGTTGCGCTACTTCTTTAGCAACGCCGTCCAGTTCTGCACTACCGTCAGCGGGCGCAGCGAATTGTCTTCCAGCGGGCGCAGCAACAGAAACTTCTGCCCGTCGGCGCTCACGTCGTAGGCGTAGCGGTTTTCGCGGCGACCGTATGCTCCCACCTCAAAGAGCGCCACGGGCGCGCCGACCGTAAAGTTCGCGCCCGTCGCAACCGGCACGGCCATCAGTTTGTCACCCGCTCTCACGTAATACAGTTCTTTGCCGTCCGCACGCCAGCGCGGAAACGTGCCGCCACCTTGCGAGACGGTGACTTTATGCCCCGGCTCTGGGAAGGATCGCACGTAGATTTCATAGCGGCCTGATTCATTGGACTGATACGCCAGCCAGTGTCCGTCCGGCGAGAATTGCGCCCAGAACTCGTCGAATTGAGTCGCCAGATAATCGTGCGTCTGGCGGTCGCTCAGGGACAGCACGCCGATGTCATTGCCAGTCTTCTCACCGACTTTGCGGTAGACAATGAACTTCCCATCACTCGACCAGTCCAGGGCGTACACTGTGCTTAGATTCCATTTGAACAACGGTTCTTCCGTGCCACCACCAGTCAGACGAATGAGACCGCCGAATCCATCTCGAAAGCCGTAATAGACCACGCCGTTTCCGTCTGGCGCCCAAATCGGTACCAAAGCACCACTGGGGTTAGAAGTCAGGCGCGTCAAGGTTTCACGCCGCAGATCAAATTGCCAGATGTCTCTCAAATCTATTTGCGGATCAGTGCGCTCCAATATCACCTGCTCTTTGTTGGGTGAAAGGCTCAGTTGACGAAATTCACCTAGCGGGCCGACAGTTGTGAGCGGTGCGCCCTTGCGATCAACCCAGGTGAGTTGCGTGTTCGCATTGCCGCTGTTGCGATAGCACAGCAGGCGGTCGTTAAAGACAGCAAAATCAACAAAGGAAGAGCCCGAAGCGTACGGCACCTGTTCGCTCACGGGCGTCGGCTCTCCATTGAGCGCCAGCTTTGTGGTATCAAACGGTTGCGCCATAATCCTGCGCCCCTGCATAAATAGCAGGTAGCCCGCGGCAGCGTATTGGGCATTCGCGGGGGTATTCACGAGAAAGCTGGTTTGGGGCGAGTCAAGTGAGCCAACGCGAATCCCGCGATGGTCTGGCTGACCAGCGTTTGTCAGGAACAAAAAATGGCGACCATCGGGCAGGAAAGTTGGATGAATATGTCCGGTTTCTGTCCGTGCCTGATCAAGGCTGGTGACTGGCGTTGCCGCCCCACCTGTTTCCGCAACACGGTACAGTCCGTAGCCCAGGGCGTTCGGGGCAAAAAGAATCTCGCCGCTGCTGCTCCACGCGCCGCCAAAACCATTCGTCGCATTGCAGAGCACGACTGGCGCGCCACCCGCGACCTCGATGCGTTTGAGTTTGCTTTGTGCAAAGAAGCCAATGCTCCGACCATTCGGCGACCAGAACGGATACCGCCCGTCTTCCGTCCCGGCAAGCAGCACGGGCGACGGACGATCAAAGGAATACAACCACAGCCGTCTGACGCCTTCCGTTTCCACCGTCATCACCAGTCGCCGCCCATCCGGTGACACGGCCATTCCACCACCGTTGATTGCCGTGGACTTCTCCGGCAGCGGCAGATACATGTAGGTGAGCTGACTTTCGGCAGGCGCGCGGCGGAAGTATGCCACGGCCAGCGCAATTACCGCCACCGCCAGTACCCCCGCCACGATCATCCACATCCGATTACGCCAGCTTGGGTACGCCCGCGCCCCCGCGTGCGGCCCTTGCGGCGAGTCACCCATTGGCAGCAAAGTGGCCTCTTCCCCAGACCTGCCCGCGAGGGCGCGGGCGTACCCAGATGATGCCAAGGCTTCGAGTGCAAAGCCGAGATCGCTTGTTGATTGAAACCGTCGCTCTGGTTTCTTCGCTAAACAACGCCGCACGATCTTTTCCAACTGCGGCGTCACTTTGGGATTCAACTCGCTGAGGTCGCGCGGTTCTTCTTTGGCAATCGCAGCCATGATTTCCGCGAATGACTCACCTTGAAACGCGCGTTGTCCGGCCAGCATTTCATACAGGATTAGGCCGAAACTAAAGATGTCTGACCGCTGTTCTAAATTTTGCCCGCGCACTTGTTCGGGCGACATGTACGCGACGGTGCCCATCACCGTGCCGGGGCTGGTGTGTTGCTTCTGCGTAGCGACATCCGAACTGGCGGGTGCATTACGAGGCGGTCGGAGCTTTGCCAAACCAAAGTCGAGAATCTTGACGCGATTATCATTCGTCACGAACAGGTTCTCGGGTTTCAGGTCACGATGCACGACGCCTCTCTCGTGTGCAGCAGCCAGTCCCGCAGCGATTTGCTCGGCGTAACCAATGGCTTTGTGCACCGGCAACGCACCTTGTTTTAAGGAAACGCGCAATTCCTCGCCTTCCAGCAGTTCCATTACGAGATATGGATTGCCTTGGTACAACCCAAAATCATGCACGGTGAGAATGTTGGGATGATTGAGCGACCCGACGGCGCGAGCTTCGATTTCAAAACGACGCAACCGCTCAGCATCTTGCGCGAATTCGGCAGGCAGGACTTTAATGGCGACTTCGCGGTTCAGCCGCGTATCACGCGCACGGTACACTTCGCCCATGCCGCCTTTGCCAAGCGGCACGAGGATTTCGTAGTGATCGAAAGACGTAGTTGCGGCAAGTAGCATAGGTCAATCGGGGTTGTTACTGCCATGGCGCTTTTTGGTAGGCCGGTGACAAAACACTGTCCATTCAGACAGAGCATCGGATCATTGTTCTTGTTGTTACGCTTGATCGAGCGTGTATATGTATTGCTCTGGCCATTGCGTGATTGCGCTGTTATCGAAGTTGCCGTGGCCGTCCACCTGCCGCTGTCAGAGGTTTGCGAAGCGGTTCCGCCATAAATGCCCGGTGCAGAGGCACTGGAACTGCTTTCGCGACGATACTCATACGTGCCATCGGCATTCAGCGTGAAGCACTCGTTGGTCATCCTGCCGCCACCCGCATTCGCATTGAAGTTGGAAAAATAACACCATTTGCCTGCCAACTCAGCAGTGACGCTCCCTGCACTACCTTTATCCGCTACGTCATTCTTGATGCGCTTCAGTGTTTGCGGTTGACCATTGACGGAAACCGCGAGGGTGTCGCCTTTCAACTCAAATGGAATCGGCAAGGAACCATCGGAACCTGTGATCGTAATCACATTGCTCGCGACGGCGTAGCGAAAGGTTTCGCCGCCGATGATGATCGTCCCGTTGTCATTGATCTGCACGACACTTTCCGGCCCTTGCCAGCGTCCCACCAGGCTGTTGGTCGCTGGCTCTGTGTCGGCGGATGCTCTGGCCGCCGCCTGATTTCGTTTCGCTTCCAGCCCCGTTGCAGGAGCGGCGCCCTGGCGCTCGAAGATCATCGGTTGATCCAGATCGCCGCCCGACAAGGTCAGGCTATTGCCCTTCAGCGTGAAGGTGTAATTATTTATCTCTCCGTCTTCCGTGATCGCCAACTTATTGCCGATTATTTTGTATTTTATCGCTTCGTCATCAAATGTGCCTGTGCCATCAGGCCGGAGGACGAGGATCATAGTGAAGCCGTGTTCTTTGGCATGCCAGGTCCCCGTGAGGTTAGGAGTGGATTGGGCGAGCAATCCACTGCCCGGAAGCAGCAGCCACGCGAAGATGAGGGCGCAGAACATTGGTTTCATAATAAATCTCCTTGGGATGAGAAGACAGATTGGGATCGAGCGTGGGGAGCGCCTGCGAATCCGCTAGTGATGTTGCATCTCCTGCAAACAAGCACGCGCCTCCGCAGGCGCTCCCAGGGGATTTATACTTTCTCAAATTGCTTTGATTTGGAAGAGCGCTCAATCGCATCCAGGACGCGATTATTGCGCACGCCGTCTTCAAAATTCGGCGTCGGCACTTTGCCGGTATGCACCGCATTCAGCAAATCAAACACAGTATGCGTGAACGTATGCTCGTAGCCGATGATATGTCCCGGCGGCCACCAACCTGCGACAAAGGGATGTTTCGCGTCCGTGACCAGAATTGTCTTGAAGCCGCTGTTCGCACCTTCTTCCTTGTACACCTCAAGTTCGTTCATCTTTTCCAGATCAAATACGATGCTGCCCTTGCTGCCGTTGATCTCGAAGCGGTTATAGTTCTTGCGTCCTAGCGCAAAGCGCGAGCCTTCAATCGTGCCAATCGCGCCGTTGCGGAACTTGACGATAGACAGCGCCGCATCATCCACATCCACTTTGCCCAGCTTTTTCGGATCGTCGGGCATCGGGCGTTCTTTGATGAAGGTTTTCAGCAGGCCGGAAACCTCGGTGATTTCGCCAACCAGGAAACGCGCCAAATCAATCGAGTGGGAAGCAATGTCGCCGAGCGCGCCGGAACCCGCCACCGCTTTTTGCAAGCGCCAGACGCGCGGGAAGGCTGGGTCTACGATCCAGTCTTGCAGGTAGGTGCCGCGATAGTGATAAATCTCGCCGATTTCGCCGGCGTCAATCATTTGCTTGGCCAACGACACCGCCGGGATGCGGCGATAGTTGTGACAGAGCATGTGAATGACTTTGTTTTTCTTCGCGGCTTTCAAAACCTCTTCGGCTTCGGCGACGGTATTCGACAACGGCTTTTCGCAGAAGACGACTTTTTTGGCATTGGCGGCGGCGATGGCTTGTGGTGTGTGCGCGTCACCGGGCGAGCAGATGTCAATGATGTCAATATCTTTGCGCTCCATCAGCTTGCGCCAGTCGGTTTCGGTTTCTTCCCAGCCGAGATTGGCGGCGGCGGCTTTGACAGCAGTTTCGTTACGACCACAGATGACTTTCATGACCGGTTCGACGGGCACATCAAAGAAATGCGACACCTGTCGCCACGCGTTGCTATGTGCGCGTCCCATAAATTGATAGCCGATCATTGCTACGTTAACTTTCTTTTTCATTCTTTCCAGACCTCGATGGTGAACTTAAGTTAGTAAGATTCATTCGCGCTTGCGAGAAGCACGAATGAGTTGAATGGACTACAACTGCGAATTTGTGATTGAACAGATGCAAAATGCGCAGCTAATCCTATGCTGTTCTTGCGCATGGCTCAAGCTCTTAACCCACGGAGTGGGTGACAGAATAAAGCCCAGGGTGGAGCAAGGCGGAACCCTGGGAAGACAAGCAGTATATTCTTCAGCTCGTGAAACGGGCGATCGCCGATGGTCTATCGCCTATTTCATAGGCTCCGCAACCGTTGTTGATACGTCACTCAGGGGTTGCTCCGCTTCACCCTGGGCTTTATGCTTTCGCCCACAATCACGGGCTGAATAAGGCCTATTGTCCAGCACGATTGTCTGCTGCCCAATAGAACGCATTAAAAAGCAAAGGAAATGTCGCGTGCGTTTGCGCGCGATGTTGCGGGCGCAGGCCAAACAAAATGATGCGTCCTGGATTCATTTCGACCGACACGACCGCCGCACGTCCCGCCATCAAATCTTCGCCGCGCAACCAACCAGATGCCAGTACGTCGGTGTTTGGATACCGCGCAACGACGGTTGCACGTTGCGAAGCAAAGCCCTCGACAAGCGTAAAAAATGGGCTGTTGTTGTAAAAGCCAAAGGTTTCCGCAGGCAACCCCAAACCGACCGGGTGCGTTTGATCCACTTGCAGGCGAACAATCGTACCGGGCGCAAAATGCTGCTCACGCGTCAGGCCCCGTTTCAGATTGCGCACCGGAATCGGGAATTTCTCAATCGCCAAATCACACGCCGCCCCCATCGTAATCAACGTGCCGCCCGCTTGCACAAAAGCGCGAATCGCTTCCAAACCATCTGCGCCCATGCCGCCGCGATATTCGGCACGCACGAAGCGGGAATTGTTGCCTTCCAGAATGCTGCTCGACGCTTGATCGGCCAACAGCAAAACATCGAACTTCTCGCGCAACTTGCCCGCTTTGATGTCCGCGTTATGCAGCGTGGTATAGGGAAATTCGTATTGCTCCAACACCCACCGCGTCCAGCCTTCGTCCATGTTTGAAGTCCACGGTTGATAGAAACCGATGCGCGGCGCGGCACTCAATGTTGTCGTCTTGGCTTGCGACGCACGCGCGGCGTCATTGACCATAACCGTATTGTCGCGTTGCATCGAGAATGTCACAGGCCGTCCCGATTTCAATAACCGGTTCACTGCCAACGCCGCATCCGCGCCTTTGTATGCGAACGATTCGCCGCGCTTCTCCAGCGGCGCTGCCGTCACTTTCCCCAAACGCAAGCTTGCAGGCAACGGCTGTTTCGCAAACACCGAACTCACGCCCATTTGCATTCCAAGCGACCATGCCGTCACGTCATAGGGCGCTTCGGCGGGCGCGTTGGGTGTGCGGCGCACTTCCGGGTAGGTTTGCTTTTCCAGCAGGTCTTTCGCATACCGCGCAAAGACCTGCTTCATCGGAATGACAAACGCGCCTGCCGAATATTTTTTGCCTTCAAGTTCAAATTCATTATCGGCGCGCGCCACTTCAACGCCCGCCATTTGCAAGCGTTCGATCAAATGCCACGCCTCGCGCGGATCGTGCTGCGCTTGCACGTCTATGATGATCGCGTGAATGCCGCCTTGTTGTCCGGCTTCGTATGTTGCTTTATTGATGGCGTAGATTTGCCGCAGCAAGGTTTCGCGCTGATCGGCAGCGGCTTCGAGCAGCGCCATCGTGGCGATCAATTCGTAATCCACAATGTCGCGCAACGTCCAACGTCCGCCCAGCCACGGACGCGGATATTCTGTGCGCGGCGTCACATCACGCGGCGGCGGCAACGGCTCGTTCGGGTTTTCCATTTGGCGTCGTGCCTGCGCTTGAAAATCTTCAGGCGCGGCTTGTGGTTGCGCTTGACCAAGCTGTGCGCGGCGTTGTTCAATTGGCGATGCGATGCGGGCACTGGCGAGTTCAGTCAACAGCCCAACTTGATTGTGCCACCAACCGCTCCACGCCATCGCGCCTTGCCAGAAGTTCGTGTACGTCGAATTGTAGATAATCCCGTCTTTGCCTGCCGCCTCTAATGCCGCTGCTTGCGCCTGCCCAAAGATACCGTTCCAACGATAGACCAGCGGATGCACATTCGGATTGATCGGATCAGTCGCAGGCATCACGAAGATGCGCGCGCCCTGGCTGCCCTGCTGATGCTCATCCAGCCACACCGACGGGAACCAATCGTGCCACAACAAGCGCGCCGTCAACTGGCTCTCTTTCTGCGTGAACATATACATATCGCGGTTGTTGTCGTGCCCGACATACGGATGATACAGCCACGGCAACGGGCTGGCTTCGTATTCGGTGTTGACGTTCTGGTTATACCAATCCGTGATCATGATTTGCCCGTCAGGATTGAGCGAAGGCACAAGCACAAAAATCACATTGTCGAGAATCTTTTTCGTCGGCGCGGAATTGTCGGTCGCCAATTGATGCATCAATTCGAGCACCATTTGTGTCGCGCCGATTTCAGTCGCGTGTACACTACACGTCACGACGACCACGGCTTTGCCGGATTTAAAAATCTCATCGCGCTCAGCCTCGATTGGCGCACCACCCTGAAAATAGAGCTTCCGTTCCAATTGCTTGTAGCGTTCCAGATTTTTCAGTGTGTCGGGCGCACTGATTTCGAGTGCGATGAATGGATTGTTGAGCGTTGATTTGCCGAGTTCTCGAAACCGTACACGGTCGGATTTTTTGGCGACGAGTTGGGCATATTCGACAATCTTGTCCCAGCGCGCGAGCTTTTTGTCCGCGCCAACACGATGACCGAGAAATTGTTCGGGCGTGACCAGTCCTTGAGCCTTGACTGCCGCACTAACTGTAGCGAGGATAAAAATCGCCAGAAGGCGGGCTGTGACTTTCATAGAATGTGCTCCGATTGATGAAATGGAATTACCCGCGAAGTAGAAACCACGCTGCCTTGACAAGCCTAAAGGCGTTGCTTACTGTCCCATTGTCCTGCAAGACTGTCAATAACTCGCAATTATTTCAAGGCAAAATCACATGCGTGCGATCAAATCTGTCGTTGATTTCCATTCCGAAAGCTATCAAAACAACTATGCCGAGAATCTGGCCAGCGTCGAGCGGCTCAAGCGAGAGCTGGCTCAGTCAACGCGCGGCGGCGGCGAAAAATATGTCGAGCGTCACATCAAGCGCGGCAAGTTGCTTCCGCGCGAACGCATCGAAATGCTGCTTGACGAAGGCTCATATTTTCTGGAAATTGCGCCGCTCGCCGGACACGATATGCAAGCCGAATTTATTGGCGCGGGCGTGGTCGGCGGCGTCGGCCTTGTGTCGGGCAAGCAATGTTTCATCATCGCCAACGAAGCGACAGTCAAAGGCGGCGCGGTCAGTGAAATCGGTTCGCGCAAAAACGCGCGGTTAGCCGAAATCGTCGCAATGAATCATTTGACTTCGATTTCGCTCGTTGAATCCGCTGGAGCCGATTTGCCGGTGCAGCACAAAATCTTCGTCCCAGGCGGTGCAGGCTTCAAGGAAATCACGCGACGATCAAAAGCGCGCATCCCCTCGATTTCTGTAGTCTTTGGCAATTCAACTGCGGGCGGGGCGTATTTGCCGGGCATGTCTGACTACGTGGTGATGGTGAAGAAGCAGGCGCAAGTGTTTCTGGGCGGCCCGCCGCTCGTGAAAATGGCGACGGGCGAAATCGTAGACGAAGAGAGTTTGGGCGGCGCAGAAATGCACTCCAAGCTCTCCGGGCTGTCGGATTATTTAGCCGAAAACGAACTGGACGGCTTGCGCATTGCGCGCGAAATCGTGGCGCATCTGGAAGCCAAACCACAGCCACATCGCATCGCTGTCGAAGCGCCGCTCTATCCCGCTGATGAATTGCTTGGCATCGTCTCCGCCGATGTCCGCGTGCCGTTTGAAGTGCGCGAAATTATCGCCCGCCTTGTGGACGGTTCGCGCTTTGAGGAATTCAAAGCGAAGTACGGCTCGACGCTGGTCACTGGCTGGGCGTACCTTCACGGCTTCCTCGTGGGGATTCTGGCAAACAACGGTGTCCTGATTTCAGAATCGGCGAACAAGGGGGCGCAGTTCATTCAACTCTGCAATCAACAAAATATCCCGCTGCTCTTTTTGCAAAACATCACCGGCTTTATGGTCGGGCGCAGCTACGAAGAACAAGGCATCATTCGCAATGGCGCGAAGCTTATCAACGCCGTCTCGAATTCGACGGTGCCTGCGATTACGGTCATGATTGGCAGCAGCTACGGCGCAGGCAATTACGCGATGTGCGGGCGCGCCTACGACCCGCGCTTTGTGTTTACATGGCCGAATCATCGCATCGCCGTGATGGGCGGGCCACAATTGGCAGGCGTGATGGACATCATCAAACGCGATGCCGCCGCACGGGCGGGCGTGGCGATTGATGAAGCGAAGCAGGCGCTCGCCAAACAAATGCTCGAAACGCAAATTGCAAAAGAATCCGATCCTTATTTTGCGACCGCGCGCTTGTGGGACGACGGCATCATTGATCCGCGCGACACGCGTACGGTGTTAGCAATTGCACTGCTGGCGGCGTATCAAAAACCGTTCACTGGTACGATGGAATGGGGTGTGTTTCGCCATTGACTGAGTAGCCCTGCGCCCAAGCTCACTCTATGTGCTAAGAGAAGTTGTTTCGAATTAGCGCGGTGGCGTGAGGTTCTGGCACTGTAGCGCGAGCGGCTCAATCTTGATGCGTTCGGCCTTGATCGTCGAACACCGAATGATGTCCGCTATGCTTCCGGCGGCGTCGCGGAATTCACGACTCCCCACGCCGACAAATCCATCCTTCCCTGTCAGCGTGATTCTCGTAATGATTTTGCCCGTGCCCAGGAAATTCCCTTGCGCATCAAATTCGTCCCGAATGGCGGCGAGGGCAAATTTATTGCCGCCCAGGTGTTCCCATACGCCGTGCTGTGTACCGTAATGCGGGCCGCTGGGCGCACTGCGGACGTAGCTGGTAAGTCCACCACCGCGAGCATAGGTTGCGTAAGCACGGGAGGATGGAGGCTGAGGCACACCGGGCGGAACCACTGGGGTGACGGTGAGCGCCCATGAGCCTTCCAGGCGCTGTGCTTGTAACTCGTGCCAGCGTCCGTGCGAGACTTGGGACTCAGACTGAGCCTCAGTTTGCTCGGTCAACTTGTCATTGGTTTCCTGGCTTGTCTGCGCGCGCAGTAACAAGGTCGAGAAGGCGCAGACGGCGATCAGGGTAGAGGCGAGAAGGATACTCTTGGCGGTCAGGAATGGTTGTTTCTTCATTGACTCTCCTTTAAGTTGGGCGCATGCGGTACACTAGCCTTGCCACTTGCACATACGTTTGCTGAGTGCTACCGAGAGCGCCATTGGGTCGAACAGCTTTTGCTCTCATCTACAAAAACGAGAAGCCGCGGCGAAAAACCGCAAGGCTGGTCAAAAAACATGGAGGCCTCATCGCAATCGGTCAGTCACCTATTGCAACGCTGGAGCGCGGGCGAGAGCGGGGCGTTCGACCAACTGCTGCCGCTGGTTTACGACGAATTGCGCCGGATGGCACGGCGCCACATGGGGCAGCAAGCCGCCGCGCACACGCTGCAAACGACCGCTTTGATCCACGAGGCTTACCTGCGCCTGGTCGGACAGGAAGAAAAACACTGGGAGAACCGCGCGCATTTCTTTGGGGTCGCGGCGCAGGCCATGCGCCACATCCTGGTGGATTACGCGCGCGCGCGGCACACGGCCAAGCGTGGGGGCGCGGCGCGCGGCGTCTCGCTGGAAGAGGCCGCCGTCGTTTCGGATGAACGCGCGGCGGAGTTGGTGGCATTGGACGACGTGCTCGCCGAGCTGCCCCAGCTTTCGCCCCGACAAAGCCGCGTACAGTCGAACTCCGCTACTTCGGCGGGCTCGAGCGGAGCGGAGACGGCAGCGGTCTTGCAGGTTTCGACGGACACGGTGACACGTGATTGGAATCGGCCAAGGCTTGGCTGATATCGCGCGCTCAAGCACAATTAGAAATATGACGCCCGAACGCTATGAACAAATCGGCCAGCTTTACCATATCGCGCTGGAGCGTGAGCCGATTGAGCGCGCTGCCTTTCTTGCCGAGGCTTGCGGCGCAGATGAAACGCTGTGCCTTGAAGTTACTTCCCTGCTTGCTGCGCACGAGCAGGCCGGGACCTTTATCTGAGCAGCCACCGGATGATGTCGCGGCAGGCTGGCAGGTCGCCGATTGCGCGATCCTCCAAAGCAGTCTGGCTCACTACCGGATGCTCTCAGTGTTGGGCAAAGGAGGGATGGGCGAAGTCTGGCTGGCCGATGACACACAGCTTCACCGTCAGGTTGCGGTCAAACTATTGCCTGCCGCCTTCACACACGATGCCGAACGCGTGCGCCGCTTCGACCGGGAAGCCCGCGCGGTTTCTGTGCTCAACCATCCGAACATTCTGACAATCTATGAAATTGGTGCCACAGAAGGTACCCACTACATCGTGACGGAGTACGTGGAAGGGGAAACCTTGCGTCGGCGCATGACGAAGGCTTCTCAGATGCCACTGACAGAGACGTTGACGGTCGCGGCGCAAATAACAGAAGCACTTGTCGCGGCGCACGAGGCAGGCATCATTCACCGTGACATCAAACCCGAAAACGTGATGGTGCGACGCGATGGTTACGTCAAAGTGCTGGACTTTGGGCTGGCCAAGTTAACAGAGCGAAGGAGCGAAGGAGCGAAGGAACGATTGGGCGAAGAAGACAAGACCTTGATCGCTGTGGCAAGCACCGTAACAGGCGTTGTAATGGGGACGCCACGCTACATGTCACCCGAACAGGCATGTGGTGAAAAAGTGGATGCGCGCACCGATTTATTTAGCCTTGGCGTCGTGCTCTACGAAATGATTGCGGGCTACGCGCCGTTCCCAGGTGCGACGCCGAGCGAAGTGATGGCCGCGATTTTGCGGGATGAAGTTCTGCCGCTCACCACCGACGCACCGCCAGAATTACAACGGATGCTGCACCGCTCGTTGCAAAAAAAGCGGGACGAACGGTATCAAACGGCGCAGGAGTTGCTAACCGATCTCAAGCGACTACAGCGACAAGTAGAACGTGCAGATGGAGCGCAAGCTGAAGCGGCACAACTAGTCGTAAACGAACCGCCCAGCGGCGAAACTGCCATCACGCTGCCGCAGCCACTCAGCACCAACAAACTGACACAGGCAAAGCGAACGCTCTTAAACCGTAGCAAGTGGCTCGCGCTTTGCGCCTTGGGCGTCATCCTCATCGTTTTCGCCGCTTGGTTTTACTTTCATCGCGCACCCGCTCTGGCCAGTAAAGATACGATCCTGCTGACTGATTTTGACAACAAAACCGGCGACGACATCTTTGACGGGACGCTCAAGCTGGGATTGATGATGCAGTTGCAACAATCACGGTTTCTCAGTCTGTTTCCTGAAGATCAAGTGCGACAGACGCTGCGGCGGATGGGGCGCTCCCCCAACGAACGAATCACGGCGGAAATCGGTCGGGAGATTTGCGAACGGCAGAATCTCAAGGCTTTAATCGTCGGTTCAATCGCTCCCCTCGGTAGCCATTACATTATCACGCTCAACGCGCTGAATGCGCAGAGCGGTGAGTCACTCGCAGTCCAGCAGATTGAAGCCGAAAGCAAGGAGCAAGTAGGGCAGGCACTCGCGCAAGTGGCGATACAGTTACGCGAAAAGCTGGGCGAGTCGCTGAGCTTAATCCAGCAATTTGAGGGGCCGCTGCGACTGATTACGGCTCTCAATTGGAAGCGTTACGGGACTTCACCTTGGGTAATCAACAAGCAATTAACGGAAGGATCACCGAGGCAATCCCTTTTATGAAGCGCGCCGTGGAGATTGATCCGAACTTCGCCAATGCTTACTTCCAACTCGCTGTCTTTTATAACGCCACCGCCCGTCCAGAGGCTGCTGGCGAATATGCCAAAAAAGCGTACGCATTGAAGGATCAGTTAAGCGAAAACGAGCAGCTTCTT
>CAWCGF010000042.1:0-118695 GCA_963794955.1 uncultured Acidobacteriota bacterium | reverse complement strand
CCTTAGCCCTGATGCCAAACTAATCTGGACTGTTGAAGCTGGGAGTCACTATGAGGCGATGACGGAGTATTACAAATTCATGGACTGGGGTGAATACTCGACAGATGAGACATGGGACATGCAACCATATCCAGAGGAGTGGTTTCAGAGATAACCGTACCTAACAACAGCCTTCATCCGACAGCGAGTCAAGGGGGACATCCTCGTGCGCTTGGCCATTTTTGCCACTGGCAATTTAATTCTCGATCTGGCTATCGTCCTTTCCTTAAGGCGCTAACAACGGCTTCAATTTGTTCTATTGGCCTTTCCAACCGAAGATCATCATTATTTTCAAGATTTGCTCAGTACAGCATTTTCAAGATTTGCTCAATACATCCGAGTGAGATACCTTCTCAGTGCCGCTGCTGTCATCACTGTACCGGCATTTCTTAATCTGGGCCAAAGTTTTGATGGAGGAAACTATATTGAATCAGGAAATTCTCGTTAGGAATAATGTGAGAGTTTTTGGCAATGGCACACAGCCGATGCTCTTCGCTAATGGGTTCGGTTGCGACCAGAATATGTGGCGTCTTGTGACCACAGGCTTTTGCGGAGGATTACCGCATTATCCTGTTCGATTATGTTGGTTCGGGGAAGTCTGACCTGCAGGCGTACAGCCCCTCACGCTATAGCAGCCTCGATGGCTATGCTCTGGATGTACTCGATATCTGTGCGGCCCTCGACCTAACAAACATCATCTTTGTTGGACACTCAGTGAGTAGTGTGATTGGAATGCTTGCATCCCTTCGTGAATCGGAGCGGTTTGCGCGCCTGATCCTCATCGGCCCCTCCCCCTGTTACATCAATGATCCGCCCGATTACGTTGGAGGCTTCGAGCGCGCGGATATTGAAGGATTGCTCGACATGATGGATAAAAATTACATCGGCTGGGCAAGCTTTCTTGCCCCCGTCATCATGAAGAATCCTGGTCGGCCTGAATTGACACACGAATTGCAGGAAAGTTTCTGCTCGACCGACCCGAAGATTGCGCGCCGCTTCGCCGAGGCAACATTTTACTCCGATAACCGTAGCGATCTGCCAAAGGTGTCGGTGCCGTCGCTGATCCTCCAATGTTCCGACGATGCCATCGCCCCGCTTGCAGTGGGTGACTACCTTAACCATCACTTGCCGAGCAGCACGCTGCGCGTAATGGAGGCCAATGGTCATTGCCCCCACATGAGCCACCCAGATGAAACCATACGAATGATGAAGGAGTACCTGACCGCTGGTCGAACAGGCTGAATCGCTTGTCTGTTTGCCGTCCTTATGCCGCCCTTATATGGATGATTTGCTGAATAGAGCGCCCTGTGGATTTCTGCAATTCGCCGACGATGGCACAATCCTGCTGGCCAATCTGACGGTGCTCGAACTGCTCGGGTACAAACCCGGCGAGTTGGAGGGGCGGCGCATTCAATCAATTCTTTCCCTTGCTGGCCGCATCTTCTACCAGACGCATTTCTTTCCACTGCTAAGACTGCACGCTGAGGCCGAAGAAATCTATCTTTCGCTGCGGTCCCGCAGTGGGGGCGAGGTGCCGATACTCCTGAATGCGGCGCGCCGCGAGCGCGAGGGAGGGGCGGTCAACGATTGCGTGTTCATCCCCATTCGTCAGCGCAATCAGTATGAGGAGGAAATCCTCCGAGCAAAGAAAGCGGCGGAGGAAGCAACCCGAGCTAAGGACAATTTCCTGGCGCTGGTTTCCCATGATCTTCGCGCACCGCTCAACGCCATCCTAGGGTGGACGCGGATTCTGGGTACAAGAGGACTGGATGAAGTGGGAATCAAACGCGCGCTGGAAGTTATTGAGCGGAGTGTGAAGTCGCAAGGACAGCTTATTGAAGACATCTTAGATTCTTCCCGAATCATTTCCGGCAAGCTCCGCCTTGAAGTGCGGCGGGTAGAACCGGCAGAGGTGATTGAGGCAGCCCTTGATGTAGTCCGTCCTGCCGCCGATGCCAAAGGCGTTCGGCTACAATCCATTCTTGATCCGAAAGTCGGTCCCATATCAGGTGATCCTGATCGCCTGCAACAGGTCATGTGGAACTTGTTATCCAATGCCATTAAATTTACTCCCAAGGGAGGCCGCGTGCAGACTCGCCTTGGGCGCGTTAATTCCCACGTGGAAATAGTGGTGAGCGACACTGGTCAGGGCATTACCCCAGAGTTCCTGCCTTATGTTTTTGAGCGATTCCACAAGGCTGAGAATACGACCAGACGGCATGGAGGTTTAGGCTTAGGGATGGCAATTACCCGCCATATTGTAGAACTGCATGGAGGAACGATTCGGGCGGATAGTGCTGGCGAAGGGAACGGGGCGGCCTTCACGATAGAATTGCCGTTGGCGGTTCTTCACAATTTGGAACCAATGTTGCCAACCGCGCCAGAGCAAGAAACGCTGGCGGACGGCTATGAGCAGCTTGTGGGGTTACCGAAACTTAATGGGCTGCATTTGCTCATCGTAGACGATGAGCAGGATGCGCGTGAACTATTAACGACGGTGCTTACAGGAACCGGAGCGAAGGTAACAGCGGTCGGGAGTGTTGCTGAGGCCGTAGAAAAGCTACAGTTAATAAAACCAGATGTGTTGGTGAGCGATATTGAGATGCCAGGTGAAGATGGCTATTCCCTAATTCGTACGGTACGGAGCTTGGAACTGGCAGAGGTGCGATCCACTCCTGCTATCGCGCTGACAGCGCAGGCACGATTTTCGGACCGAATGCGGGCGCTCTCCGCAGGGTTTCAGATGCATGTGCCAAAGCCCGTAGAGCCGGCTGAGTTAATTACACTAATTGCGAATCTTTGCCATCGGCGGTTCAGCCTGTAACCAAAATATTGTGCCCGACAAATCCAGTAACCGGAGCATGGCAGAGGAAGCGATGCAAGGCCTTGCGCCCCGCCTAATCCCTCTTTGCCAATGCTGTTAGAGCGTATGCTGACTTTAAGCAATTGGTGTTTTTGCCTATGGCATTTTGCAGCCATGGGCGGAAACTGAGGCAAAGAAGACTTTTTCTGCATCGCCTTGCGACCTTGGCAATTACTTTTCATGCTTAGCTACAAGGAAGCGAACTCAACTTGGCAACATGCTATAGCTGCTTTTTCCCAGAGACGAGAACGGGAGTTTTTGAATTACGTTGAGGGAGTTTTTAGCGCTTCTCATAACCCGTTTATTTTCAACAACGCATGGATTCTTGCTCCCTGAGACGAACTCGGTAGGACAAGCGGCAACGGCCCATCTGGGTGCTAATACTTCGCTGGAAGCCACAATGAACCGTGAGAAAACAAACAACTTATAGCGGTTTCGCCGTGACTGTTCAGGGGACAGCATAGCCACAATGGTTGAACCAACCCCGAATATCGGAAAGGGAGACTTTGGCATAAGCCCGTTTCAGCGCCTGAGCGAGTTTGCGTTTCGTGTTGGCTCCGACACGACGCAGTTCGGCTTTGACTTTCGAGATGCACTCTTCTTTGGGATTCAAATCAGGCGAGTAGGCGCGCCAAGCGTTCCAAGCGGGCCCCCGTGGCTTGAATCAAAGCGACGACCGAGAGTTTTTTATGGGTTGGGACATTATCCCAGATGACGATGTCGCCGGGGCGCAACTGCGCGCGCGAGGAAATGCTCGACATAAGCTTCGAGCGCGGCACCCTCCAAGGCTTCTTCAATCATCATCGGGGCTTGTACGCCGCGCAGGGTGATGGCGCCGATGACCGTGATGTTGCAGCGACCCTTTTCAAAGCGTTCGTAGACGACAGCGCGTTGGGCGCGCGGGGCGCGTGCGGCGTGCGGGTCATATTCAGATGGATGCCGAACTCGTCAAGGAACCAGAGGCGGCGTGCCGGGAGCGTGGGTTGTAAGGCTTGGAAGGCAGCGCGCTGCTGGGCGTCGGCTTCGGCGGCGCGCCGTGTTTTTTTTGACGGTCAGGTCGAGTTTACGCAGCGCCGACCAGATGGTGGTCAGACAGACTTTGAGGCGACATTGCCGCCGCACGAGGGTTTGCAGTTCTTGCAGGGTCGCGTCTGGGTACGCGGCCACGCATTGCGCCAACTGCAACAATTTGGCGTCATCAAACAGGGGATCAATCCCCCCACTGTGTGGCAAGGGCGCCAGATCGCCCGTAGTCCCGGCGTAACTTGAGCAGCTTGTAAATATAGCGTTCGGTGACCTGAAAGAGTTCCGCCAGCTCCGCAATCGTGTGGGTCTGTTGGTCCACGGCTCCCACGATTCGTTCACGTAGTTCAAGAGGACAAGGTTTCATACCTCGTAGGAAATTACTAATGCCCCTGAACATTCAGAATAAAACCGCTGTATCAGTCGGGACTTTTAATTGCGGGGTGCGGAGTACGAAATGCGAAGTGGCGGTGGAAGAAGTTGTGTTGCTTTGTTTATTGAGCAAATCGCTGATCTCGATAGCGATTTTGGAAAGCTCCTGATTCCGTTTGTCGCCCGTGAATGAGGCGAGTGGTTTGCCATCTTTCGGGCGGCATTGAATAACATTCAGCCACGAAACTTTTGGCCAGGGAGAGGAACTGATGATAACGGGAATGACTGGCAGCCCTTCTGCTTCGCGTCGCTGCAAAAGCATTGGCACTTCTTTGCCGAGAATAAACTTTGAGTTGAGAAAGTTGGCGGAGATCAGCAGCACAGCCACACTGGCTTGTTGGAGCGCGGTTTCAATCTCCGGCTCCCAATTGCTGCCCGCAGCGATGCGGCGATCATCCCAAACGTCGAGTTGTCCATCGTTTTGCAAGACGCCCAGATGACTGACAAGCTGGTCTTTCCACTTTTCGTCTTTATGGCTGTAGCTGATAAAAATGGTGGGGTTGTTCATATCACCAAACCTTGGGGCAATTCACAGTCCTTACAAGCACCAAATTGTTAGAAGCCCTCCCGACCAGTCCCAACGGGACGAAATGGAATAGCCCAGGATGAAGTGGAGCGAATGCGCAGCGCAATCCTGGGAAGGCTAGGTAACAAAAGAAAATTCTGAAAGGAAGGCATAACTTATCTCGCCCTTGCAGGGCTTGGGGATTCCTATGCACGGTTCCTAGGGCTTCGCTTTCGCTCCACCCCAGGCTCTTTCATCCCGTCCCGTTGGGACTTCAATAGTATTCAATTCCCTGCTGCTTTCTCGTCCTTGCTTTCTTTCTTCGGCAACTCCGGCTTCGCAAACTCCGGCTTGGCATCGCCGAAAATGTAGTGATTGAACCACGCCAGATTATGTTGCATCACGGCACGCATGGATTTCGGTTTCGTGATGCCGTGGCCGTAGCCTTTGTACACGATCAGTTCAACGGGGACGCCGCGATCTTCCAGGCCTTGGCGCAATTCGTAGGCGTTTGCAATCGGCACGCGTTTGTCGAATTCGCCGTGCTGAATCAGCGTGGGGGTTTTGGCTTTTTTGATGTGGGTCATCGGCGAAGTCTTCGCGTAAATCTCAGGATCGTCGGCGGGGTCTTCGTTGAGGTATTGAATTGTGAACGGCGTGATGTCAGTGTTGTAATAATACGTGGCCCAATTGGAAATGCCTGCACCGACGGAAATCGCGGCAAAGCGCGTCGTTGAAGTGGTCAGGAACGCTGAGATATACCCGCCCTGACTCCACCCCATGCAACCTACTTTGCTCGCATCTACCCAGCCTTTGCCAATCAAATGATCCACGCCGGAAAGCACATCCCACGCATCGCCGACGCCGAGATTGCGAACATTCAGTTGCCGGAACTTCTCGCCGTAGCCTGCGCTGCCCCGATAGTTCACTTTCAGCACCAACGCGCCGCGCGCCGTCCAAATATCACTCGGATAGTAACGCGCATCCAGCAGCGTCGGGCGATCAATGCCCGTCGGGCCGCCGTGAATGACGCAAAGCAGCGGGTATTTTTTAGCAGGATTGAAGTCAGCGGGTTTGATGAGGATGCCTTCAATGGTTGCGCCGTCCTGACTCTTCCACGCAATCACTTCGCGCGTGGCGAGGTTAAAGTCCTTGACTTGCTCAGACATTGTGGTGAGTTTGCGCGGGGCAAAAGTGCCTACATCTGTCACATAGATTTCATTCAGCGAAGTGGGCGACGGCGCAGAAAAGGCGAGGCGTTTGCCATCGCGCGTGAAGGTAAAACCGCCTGCCATTAAGTTATCGGGATTGGTCACGCGTGTGATTTTGGCTGTCGCCGGATCAAGGCGGAAGAGGTGGGAAGTGGTTTGCTGTGACCCGCTGAAATAAATGCCATCCTCGCGCCAATCAATCAGACCGGGCTGCTCGTCGAAGCTGTCGGTAATTGAACGCGGTGTGCCTCCTTCGGCTGAGACGACGGCGAGTTTTGCGTTGGCGTGGAAATACCTGGCGTTGCCCATTGCAGACGAAAAGACGAGCTGTTTGCCATCCGGCGACCAGCGCGGATTGTTGTCTGGCCCGGCCTGCGACACGATTTTCTTGACGCCATTGTCCGCCAGCGTCAACACATACAAATCAGACGTGCCGCCGTTGATCAGGTCAGGATTGATCGTAGCACTGAAGGCAATACGCGAACCATCCGGCGACCACGAAGCGCCACCAACCGTATAGTCTTTGCCTTTCGTGCGTTGCGTGCCAGTGACAGGCTCCTTCAGCGCATCGGCGACCGCGAATGTCCAGAGGTGATTGAAATTATATTCCTTACGCACGACTTCAAAATCGCCGAGATGATCTTTGCGTTCCTTCGTTGCTTTCGCATTGGCATCACTAGTCGTGAAGGCGATTTGTTTGCCATCAAGTGACCACGCGTAGCCGCCGACTCCGTTTTCCGTTTTGGTCAATTGCAATGCTTCGCCGCCATCGGGATGAAGGGCAAAGAGTTGATTCTTGCCACCTACGCGATCACTCGTAAACGTCAGCCACTCGCCATCGGGCGACCACTGCGCATTGCCAGCAGATTTTTCGCCGCGTGTGAGTTGATAGGTGCGACCGCTTTTCACATCGGCAACCCAGATGTGTGTAACGAACGCGTCTTGCTTCCAATCGGTTTCCGAAACGGTGTAGGCGATACGATTGCCGTCGGGCGAAATTTGTGCGCCGCCAGCGGATTTGACATTGAGGAGATCGTCAATCGTGGGCACGCGCCGGGTTTGGGCTAGGGCAATGGAAAAGATCAGCGGGAGAAACAGAAATGCTCGCTTCATCATAAGGGCCTCCGTGGAAATGAGGTACGGTATGGCAAGCGGTAGCGAGCTGGCTTGACAGTGTGAACCCGCTCGCTACTGCTCGCGGTACTGCACCGAGGATTTACCCGCCCGACACAGGCGGAAAGATGGCTAATGTGTCGCCGTCCTGGATCGGATCGTCCTGACGAGAATGCTCTTCATTGACGGCAAATAACAGGCTGTTGCCGAAGTTTTTCAGCGTGGGAAAAGTTTGGCACAAGGCCATAAATGCGCTGGCGACATTGGCGGGGGGATCAAGCGCCAGCGACCATTCGCTCGTGTTGAGAGCTTCACGACAGGAACCGAAAAATAATACATTGATGTTCATGCGCTTCTTACCAGCCAGACTCATTGAGTACCTCAGGCGCTTCCTTATCTGCTTTCGTGGATAATTGCCTTAACTTCTCTAAGGATTCAGTTTCAAAAGCAAAGATTTCTTCGTCGCTTTTCCCAACGAATCGCAAGGCTTCAATCAAGAAGTTCTCGAAGATCAATCGCCCATCCCGACTCTCTACGCGATGGTTCCAATAGTTATCCCAGTTCCAATCCTGGAATGATTTCTCAATATGAAACTGCACGCCATAAATCAATTGTTGTTCCGTCCGGCGCACCATCATTTGCTGCTCGGATAAATAGCCACGCGCCAAATTCGTAAAACCTGGGGGCAACCGATCCAATTGCAAGCCGTGATTTTGCCACACGCGCATGACTTTGGTGTTCTTATGCTGCCGTTCATAACCGGGATGGCCTAACAATCGCTCGAAAATCGGGTCATCCTCATTCGCAATGCGCACGAAACGATATTGATATTCTACTAGCCGATTCGTGCGCCGTTCGCTCGGCAGCTTTGCGTCTAAAGTGACGACATTCGCGCCAAAGGCCTGGCCGACCATTTGATGTCCGCCACAAATCGCTAAGATAGGAACAGAAGTTGTACGAAGGAATTCATTGAGGTTCTCAAAAAGGTGCGCCTCATAAAAATCAAAGTCACGGAGCGTCCCGCTCAGGATAATCGCTTCCGCCTGAAATTCATTCGTTAGCGCATGATTCAACTCCGTAAAATGTATGCGTTTAATAATTGGGTTGATGACCAACCGCTCAAGATTGCTTTCGATATTCGCAAGCGCCATTCCTGCGATTTTACGCTCCAGCTTAAGCCATTTGGCAGCATCGAAATCCGGCGCACTGCGCGCAACCTCGGAATAATGGTCTTCGGCACCAACCAGGGAGTCAATCGTCAGCACGCGAATCGCATTGATTTCCGGTACGATGGGTTCGTAGACACAGTAATTATTATGCACAGTCACCGGACTATGCTGTTGCGAAATTTGTGTTGTACCTGCTGTCATGCGCCAGACCATCCTCATCATAAGGTAGCGTAAACTGTTAGTTTGCGCTGCGTTCGCTATCGTTTTGGTGGTGGGTAGTTGCCCGTGCGAAGGTTTCTGTTGTCTTTTGCAGGAGCAGCAATCAGGCACTGCAAACTGACAGTTTACGCTCCTGTAATGTACGGCAAAAACCCCGATTGTAAAAGCCTGTTTCGTTCAGGTAGAATCGTTAATTCGTCTTTAGGAATAAATCTTGTCTATGGGTAACCATGTCTAACGAAGAAGCAATCATTGTCCGTGGCGCACGCGTCAACAATCTGAAACAAATTGATTTTGAGATTCCCTTAAATTCACTTACGGTTGTCACAGGCGTAAGTGGGTCAGGAAAAAGCTCGCTCGCCTTCGATACCGTATATGCCGAAGGCCAGCGCCGTTATGTCGAATCGCTCTCTGCCTACGCTCGACAATTCCTCGAACGGATGGAAAAGCCGGATGTGGATGAAGTTCTCGGCATTTGTCCGGCGGTTGCGATTGGGCAAAAAAATTCCACGCGCAATCCGCGTTCGACCGTGGGCACACAAACCGAAATCTATGATTACTTGCGCCTGTTATTTGCGCGGGCAGGCACTACCATTTGTTATAACTGTCACCAGGAAGTAAAGCGAGATACCCCGCAAGCAATTGCCGAGCGCATCCTGCAAGAACCGGAAGGGACACGCTTTTATGTCCTCTTCCCGGCTGAAGCGGGAATGGTGGAAAAGCTCGCGGAGCCGGGCAAAAAAGCCCCCAAACGAAAAGTATCCGAACACGTCAAGCTGAGTCTCAAAGCCCATTTGATGAGCCTGATGCAACGTGGCCTGATTCGGCTGTACGATGCCACGAAAAATGAGATCATCGAATTACAAACACCCGACAGTTTTACAAACACCAGCTTTGAAGACATTTATGTTTTGGTGGATCGGATGGTAGTGAAGCACGCGGATGAAGCTGTGCGTTCACGGTTGGTGGATTCGCTGGAAACTTGCTACCTCGAAGGGCACGGGCAAGCCGTCATGCTATTGCTCAAGCCCGAAGGCAATCAACTACTCCGCTTTTCCGAAAAGTTCGCCTGTAAAACCTGTGGTATTGATTACATTCTCCCTGAACCCCAGCTTTTCAGCTTCAACAATCCCTTCGGCGCGTGTCCAACTTGTCAGGGCTTTGGCAATACAGTCGGGCTTGATCTTGATCTAGTCATTCCGAACAAAGAACTATCGTTAGCAGAAGGCGCGGTAGAAGCACTAACGAAACCGCAATTCGAGTGGTGGATGCCGAAATTGCAAACATTTGCCAAGCGCGAAGGGCTGCCGCTAGACGTGCCGTATTGGAAGCTGACCGAGCAACAGCAACGTTGGATCGTACATGGGAAAGGTGATTTTCCGGGTATCCATAAAGTCTTTGCGTGGCTCGAAGAGAAAAAGTACAAGATGCACGTGCGCGTTTTTTTGGCGAAATATCGCGGCTACACACGCTGCCCGGATTGCCACGGCGGACGCCTGCGCAAAGAAGCCCAATGCGTCAAAATTGGCGGTCAATCCTTGCCCGCACTCTGCTCGCTTGCGATCAAAGATGCCACCGTCTTCTTTGCCGACTTACAACTGAATCAAGAGCAACAGGCAATTGCGGATCGCGTGCTGCACGAAATCAAGCAACGACTGAAATTCCTGGTGGATGTGGGGTTGGATTATTTAGCGTTGGATCGGCTGGCTTCCACCTTGTCCGGTGGCGAAGCGCAACGCATTCAATTGGCAACCAACCTGGGCGCTTCGTTAGTGGGCGCATTATATGTCCTGGATGAGCCAAGCATCGGCTTGCATCCGCGTGATTCGGAACGGTTGATTCGCTTACTCAAAAACCTGCGCGACATCGGTAATACGGTGCTCGTTGTCGAACACGAAGCCGAGATGATGCGCGCGGCGGATCACGTGATTGATATTGGCCCCGGCGCAGGCGAACTAGGCGGGCAGGTCGTCTATCAAGGCGAATTCGACGGCTTGCTCGCACATTCCGGCTCGTTGACAGGTAAGTATTTGCGCGGCGAATTACAAATCAAAGCGGCCAACGGTCATCGGCCTGGCGGTAAAAAACAAATCGAATTGCATGGCCTGCGCCAACATAACCTCAAGAACATTGCTGTCACAATTCCGCTCGGCATGATGGTTTGCATCACGGGCGTGAGCGGCTCTGGCAAATCCACCCTGGTTCACGATTGCTTATATGCCGGCATCAAGCACGAGCGCGGTGATTGGCGCGGGCCGGTAGGTGAGTTCAGCAAACTTGATGGCGGACACACGCTGGACGACATCATCCTCGTAGATCAATCGCCTATTGGCCGCACGCCACGCTCCAACCCTGTCACCTATATCAAAGTGTACGATGCCATTCGGGAAGCTTTTGCTGACACGACCGAAGCCCAGAAGCGCGGCTATACGCCGAGCCATTTTTCCTTCAATGTGCCCGGCGGTCGCTGCGATGCGTGCGAAGGGGATGGCACGGTAACAGTCGAAATGCAGTTTTTGGCGGATGTCGAATTGATTTGTGAGGAATGCAAAGGTACGCGGTTCAAGAGCTCGCTTCTGGACATCAAATATCGCGGCAAAAACATTCACGAAGTTCTGCAACTGACGGTGCGCGAAGCAATGAGCTTTTTTTCTCATATCCCACGCATCGCCAGCAAATTGAAAGTGTTGGATGAGGTTGGACTAGGCTATCTGCGCTTGGGGCAATCGGCGACTACGTTGTCAGGCGGTGAGGCACAGCGTGTAAAATTGGCTTCATATTTAGCTAAAAAAACCGGTGATCAATCCTTATATATTTTCGATGAGCCGACGACAGGCTTGCACTTCGATGACATCAACAAACTGCTCCATGCCTTTCGTCGCTTGATTGAAGCGGGTGGTTCGCTCGTCGTCATCGAACATAATCTCGATGTTATCAAAACGGCGGATTGGATTATTGATCTAGGCCCGGAAGGAGGCGATCAGGGCGGCTATATTGTTGCCGTTGGGACGCCGGAAGAGGTGATAAACGTTGCGGGTTCGTATACGGGAAAGTTCTTGCAGAAACAATTACAAAGCGAGCTAGCGGCGGCGCAGCAAAAAGAAAAGTCCGACTACGACAAGCAACAAGAAAAGCCCTCCCGGCCAGATAAATCCGCCGCCAGTACTTGACCATCCCGCGACCACACAACCAGAGGAAAAGGCCGTGAGCAAAACGAATAAAATCAGTTGGTGATAAGTTTTCATAAAGTCGTTGTTGAAGCAAAAGGGGAAGCCATATTGCTGTGCGCTTCCCCTTTTATCTTTTCTAGCTGAAAGCTTTCTTTAGCGGTAAATATTTTGACCGCGATTCTTCTTCCATTCCTGCTCAAAGTACGTGGCATCCTCGTCATTCCGGGGATTGACCCCCATAACAATGCCGCCATTTCTAATGTCTTCGTCGTACACTTTGGCGCGCTCTTCTGGAATACCTGCGCCCACCAAAGCCCCAATAATTCCCCCCGTCAAACCACCGGCTCCAGCGCCCGCCAAGGCTGCTGCCAGCGGCCCCGCGACAACCAAGCCGAGACCCGGAATTGCCACGCTAGTCCCGATGGCGGCGATGGCGGCAACAATAGCGCCCACTGTGCCACCAATAGCACCACCTGTTCCGGCACCTTCCATGGCTTTGCTGCCCAACTCTGTATCATCATCGGCAAAATATTTTTTACGCGTATCATCTGACATGAGTAGATTTACGTCATCCTTCGAATAACCACGGCTGGCTAATGAATTATAGGCAGTCTCGGCGCTTTCCCGATCTCTGAAGGTGCCTGTCAGCCAACTGCGGTCCGAAGATGAAGTAGTATTCTGATCATTATATTGTCTAGTTGCGTTTGCCATAAGTATCTCCTTTTTATTGTTGATCCACTGACATCAAGGAAGAACAGCAAAATAACGTTTTTCCAGTTTATGTCGAGCGAATAGCTATGAACCTACCAAATGAGGTCGCATAAATCTGAGTGCAATTGTTGTTCCTGAAATAAAGGCTGTAGTTGGAGTATTTCAGATTCAATATGGAAAAGAAAAGTAAAAATTCATTCATAATTAAGCGCCAATTAGATACATCTGTTCTTCTTTAAAACAGATATGCGTCCTCCCATTAAGAAAGCGTTTCCTTCGGATTCAATAATGCGACTTTCGGTTGGCGGCTGGTTTGCTCCGCCAAGACGGAATCAGCCGCATCGGCTAAGCGATCTTCTAAAACATCGCGGGACGCCTGGGCCGGATGAATCTCTCCAGCGTGATAAAAGTACGAGCCTTGATAAAGCTCACGCAAGAAAAGAACGAAAACCTTTGCAACGGCAATCGTTGGCACTGCCAGGATAATGCCCAGCAAGCCAAACAGTTTGCCGCCAATCAACAGACCAAGAAAAACTGCCAACGGGTGTAAGCTGAGCCGAGCGCCAATAATGCGTGGCGTAAGAAAGTAACCTTCAATTATCTGCACCACAGCGAAAACGCCACCCACGCCCGCAAGCTGCCAACTCAATCCGCTATCTGATAAAGTAAAGGCCAACGCAAGGATCACCCCCAGTCCGGTTCCGACATAGGGCACGATATTCAATAACCCGGCAAGTACCGCAATCCCCGCCCAAGCCGGAACATCAAAGAGTAAAAAGCCCACCCCATATAGCCCAACCATAAGCAGCGAGATTAACAATTGTCCGCGGATATATGTTTCCAAAATTCTGCCGACTTCATCAAACAGGCGGCTAAACGTGCTGCGAAAACGGGGCGGAATCAAATCCTCCAGTTGGGCGCGCCACGCGGCGAAATCAATCAAAATGTAGTAAACAAAAAAAGGAACCAGCAGGAGATCAAGCGAGGCCACGGCAGTCGCCAGGAAACTGGATAGCCCGCCCGCCCACAGAGTTGGCGAACCTATCGCTTCGACCGGATTCCCCAAGAGTTGCTCTACGCGGCTTCCAATTAAGTGGTCAAGCACAGGCGAGTATCGTCGCAATACTAATCGTTGTTGTGCAGCATTTTCCGGGGTCAAGGTTCGCAGCAGATTTTGACTGGCTATGCTCCCTTGTTCCAGCAGATCGGGAATAACAAATTTGAGTAAGGCAAAACTCGCCAGCGTCACCAGTAGCAGTGTGCCAATCGTAGCCAGCGAGCGCGAGAGGCCACGCTTCGTTAATATAACGACGAGCGGATTCAGCATGTAAGCTAAGAATAACGAAGCTAAAATCGGGATGAGCGCTAGGCTGAAAAATACCTGAAGAAATTTCAGTAATACAAAGAGAAGAATGATCATCGGCACCCAACGCAACCACCAAAATGGAGAACGTAGCTCGGTGGTCGGGGGTGTATTATTTTTAGTTTGAGCCGTCATGCCAGACTGCTCCTTTCCAAACTTTGCCATAAAATAACTGTCCCTTGGATAACAGCTTGTGTTGGTGTTAACGCCGGTAAATTCAGTGTAGAGCAATCGCTATTCCGTCTTTAGCAGGCGCTAAAGAAATAACTGCTGTGAGTGGCGTAGGGTTTGCATTCTCTGTGGGAGCCTTTGCATTAGTTAGAATTAAGGCATCTTAACTGTACAGATAGCGTACAAGCGTACAAAAGCTGTACTGAATATAGCGAGAAGTAATGCTCTCGCTGAAACCCCAGAGAGAAGGAGAAAGTTATGTCTGTACTTGCATGGATTGTGTTAGGTCTCATTGCTGGTTTTATTGCCAGTAAATTAGTCAACAAAAGCGGTGAAGGAGTGCTGCTGGATATCGTCTTAGGAATCGTGGGGGCTGTAATTGGCGGCTGGCTTTTCAACACGTTCGGAATGGCGGGCGTGACGGGATTTAATCTTTGGAGTGTACTGGTCGCGGTGATCGGGGCTGTGCTGTTTTTGGTTATCTATCACGCCATCATTGGGGCTGGTACCAGGCGTGCTCTCTAGCGTTCATCCGCTGGTCAAGCTGAGGCAAAAAGGTAAAAGCGGTAGCCTCACACGTGGTGACGCTACCGCTCAAGCTGGTGATAAAAAATATAGTACCGCTTGCCGTTAGGCTTGTAACCCGGTTAAGTATTCGAGTTTCCCAGTGCTATCGCCAATTTTTTCAGGGTGCGCGCCCATTAAATCTAACAACGAAAGATAAAGATTCGTCATTGGTTTGCCTGGCTTATACGCGATATGACGACCGGGCTTCAAACTGCCGTCGCCGCGTCCCGCGAGGATCGTAGGCAAGTCTTCGTGATTATGGCGATTGCCATCACTAATGCCTGCGCCGTAGACGATCATGGAATGATCCAACAATGTGCCATCCCCATCTTTAGTGGCTTTGAGCTTCTGCAAATATTCAGCCAATAACTTCACATGGAAGGTATTGATCTGCGCGACCTTTTCAATCCACTCCTGATTGTTGCGGTGATGCGTAAGCGGATGATGCGGATCGGAAATGCCGATTTCAGGATAGACGCGCATACTGCCTTCGCGCGCAAACATCAGCGTCGAGATGCGCGTCAAATCGGTCTGGAACGCAAGCAACTGAAGATCGCACATCAGCTTGGAGTATTCGATAAACGTTGGCGGAATACCTGCCGGTTTTTCGATGCCAGGTTCAATCTGGCGATTGTCTTTTTCGGCTGCCGCGATACGCTGTTCGATTTCACGAATCGCAAATAAGTATTCGTCAATCTTGCGACGGTCATTTGCGCCAAGCGTGCTGGCAAGTTTTTTCGTGTCGGTTCGGACGAGGTCAAGAATGCTCTTGCGATATTCTGCACGGCGCGCGCGCACTTCGGGCGAAAGGCTCAAATCGGCGGTACCGAACAATCGCTCAAAAACGTTGCGAGGATTCACTTCAGGCGGATTCGGCGTCGTTGGCGTGCGCCATGAAATACTGTTTGTGTAAGCGCAACTGTAGCCCGAATCGCAATTGCCGACCGTGCGCGCATCTTCGCAACCTAATTCCAGTGAAGCAAAGCGCGTACGACTCCCGATCAATTGGGCGGCGACTTGATCGGCGGAAATACCCGCGAGAATATCTGCGCCGGCGGTCTTCTTGCAATGCACACCCGACAAATACGCCGCGCCCGCGCGTCCGTGATCACCCGGCCCATCGCCGAGCGCATTGCCGTTATGATCATCCAGGCCCGACAGCACAAAGATGTCTTCGCGCAAGGATTCCAGCGGTTTCAGCAGACGCGTGAACTCATAATTTGCACCTGTTTCTTTGGGCTTCCACCAATTGATATTGACGACGCCATTCGGCACATAGATAAAGGCTAATCGGGCAGGTGCTTTCGCTGGCGCGGTCAGCGCAGGCGTCATTGCATCCAGCATCGGCAAAGCAATGGCGGTTCCGAGTCCTTTTAGGAAAGTACGACGATGGAGATGTTTGCGAGTAATAAACATAATTTCCTTTCTCAATCAAAACTCAAAAGTTAAAAGGCAAAAGGTCGGAAGGTTATTTTAGAAACTCAGAGTAGGTATTGCTTCCGCATCCCACTTTTGCCCTTCGACTTTTGATTTATCCGGTGCGGCCTCTTCGCATTTGAAACGGCAAACTGTTGACGATTTCCAGCACCAGACTGGAAAAGCGGTACTCATTAGCGGCCACAGCAGCAGCAATACTCTTGACTGTGGGCTTGTCGTATCGCTCCAGCCCGCGCCCCAGGCCGTATGTTAGCAGCTTTTCGGTCAAACATTGAGCAAAAGCATTGCGGTCTGTCAGGAGAATTTTCCGCAGTTCTTCTGGCCCGTTGAATTTTCGACCATCCGGCAATTCGCCTGAATCATCTATCGGAAGTTTGCCATCCATTGTGCGCCACTCGCCAATCGCGTTGAATTTCTCCAACCCAAAGCCGAGGGGGTCTAATCGCGCATGACAGGACGCACAGGTTGGATTCTTGCGATGCTCCTCCAATTGCTGCCGCACCGTTAAGGTCGAGCCAATTTTTGATTCATCCAGATTTGGCACATCCGGCGGCGGCGGCGGCGGCGGCGCATTCAGGATGTTTTCTAAGATCCATTTACCGCGCAGCACAGGCGAGGTGCGCGTCGTGTACGAAGAGACGGTCAAAACGCTGGCCTGCGTGATGATGCCACTACGTTGCGGGTTATTTGCCAGTGAAACTTTGCGAAACTCCGGGCCTTTGACGCCGGGAATTTTATACAGTTCTGCCAGGCGTTGATTCAGGTACGAATACTTCCCGTCAATAAAATCCAAAATGCTTTTGTCTTCGCGCACGATGCTTTCAATAAACATCTCCGTTTCGCGCCGAATAGACATGCGCAAATAATCATCAAATTCCGGGAAGCGTTCCCGGTCGGGCTTCTGCGATTCCAGCTTGCGCAACTCTAACCATTGTCCGCCAAAATTCTCGACCAATGCTTTGGCCTTCTCGTCTTTCAGCATGCGTTGAATTTGGGATTTCAGCACGATGGGCTTACGCAGTGTTCCCTGGTCAGCAACGCGGAGCAGTTCATCGTCCGGCATACTGCTCCACAAAAAATAAGAGAGGCGGGTGGCCAATTCGTGTTGATTGATTCGATAGGACGAGATTTCACTGCCCGCCACAGGGCGATCCTGTTCCAAACGAAACAGGAAATGCGGAGAAACCAGCATCGCCTGAATCGCCACGCTAAGTCCTTCCTCAAAGGAGTCCCCGTTCTGCTGCGCCATCGCCACCAAATTCACGAGCGGTCGTAATTCTGCTGAAGCGACCGGACGGCGATAGGCACGATGCGCGAGATTCGTCAGGATTTTCGCGGCACAACCAGTTTGATGTTTGCCCTCCAAATGCCCGCAAGTGAAAATCTTCTTCTTGCTTTCCAGCGTTGCGCCCATCACCTGGTTATATGGCCCGCCTATATCCACCCGGCCTATGCGAACCGTATTTACAGGCACCTTTTCTTTCAGCTTGGCTTCAAAAGCAGCTTTGCGTCGTTGATTGATTTCAGGCGACAGGTCCGGGCGATCCTTGAATTCCGGCGCTTTCGGTTGGGGTTTCTTGGACGGATTCGCAGCGTTGTAACTGACCGGCAAACCATCGTACATATTCAAGATCGAGGCCGCTACCCAATGCTCTCCGGCAGCAACCTTGGTGCGAAAGTCCAGCGTGAATGAATCAAAGACCTGTTTGTTCTCATCGAATGCCGCGCCGCCTTCCGGGTCAAGCTCGCGCACCTGCACTTGCTGCCCGTCAATCCAAACCGCAAATTTCAACCCATCTGATGCCGGTGGACGTGCGCCATTCAAAAACAGACGAAAAGTATATTCCGCCGCTACTGGAAACCGATGCGCCACGTGCAACGCATTGGGCAAGCTTAAACCTGTCGTGTCGTAATCAAGCAAAGCCGTAAACTTCGGTTCAATCTTGCGGCCTTGCGACCGCAACTCGGTTACGGAGGGCTTCATCGCAGGCACGCCAAACACTGCCGTTCGTGCGACGTTTTCCGCTGCCGTCAAATACTTTTCCATCAACACGGGCGAGAGCGAAAGCACATCACCAATGTTGTCAAACCCATAACCGGAATCATCCTGCGGAAAAGCATCTGCCGGACGAATGTCTATACCCAGCAAATCACGCACAGTATTGTTGTACTCAGCCCGATTTAAGCGACGCGCCGTAACCCGTCCTGGATCAGGTTTGACGAGTTTATCAAGGCGCGTAAATTCGCTTTCGAGAAAATCAATAACTCTTTTCACTTCGGCTGGATCAGGCTTCGGCGCACCTTTGGGCGGCATTTCACCCGTTTGGATTTTTTGCAGGATATGATCCCATGAATCTCGCTGGGAAGAGAAAGTGTCGGCGGTGGTAAAAGATTCCAGATTCAGCCCGCCCGATTGTTTTTTGGCATTGTGACAATACACGCAATTATCAGTCAGGAACGGCAAGATCGTTTTTTCATACGAAACCGCCGTCTGCGCTTGTGGCGTTCGTTGGATCGGCAGCAGGAGCGCCAAACCGAACAAGAACCCCGCCAAAATCAATAATCGTAAGTAGGTTTTCTGTTTCATTACCGCTTAATCATTTCCCGTAAAGGCCGCCAGTAAATATTACGAAATGCGACCGGGCCGTGATCGCCTTGCAGCATAATCGGATTCGTCGCGGCTTCGGGTATCTCCATCGCCGCACGTGTTGGCCCTTCTACTTCTACTACTTTCTGCACGGAAAGGCCATTATGCACTACCCGCAGGAATTTCGCATTTTCAATTTTCTTGCCGCTCGCATCAAAGCGTGGCGCACGGAACCAAATGTGATACGACTGCCATTCACCTGGACGCCGTGTCGCATTGCGACTCGGAGCCGAACCGCCAATCCCCTGATTATCAATCCACCGATGATAAATCGCGCCACAATCCGACGTAGACATCTCTTCGGTCGCCCCCCAGCTATCAAAAATCTGCACTTCGTATAGCCCGTGCAGATAGACGCCAGAATTTGAACCTTTGGCAATCATAAACTCCAAATAGAGTTCCATGTCACCAAACTTTTGTTCGGTCGTCAAATTTATAGTGCGCCCGGTCGGGCCATTTAGAATGCGATCTCCCGGTATAGGATTGCCGCTGAGTCGCGTTGGCCCTAATAACCGTTCCCAAGAGATACCATTCGTGGCAAACCATTCGTTCTTGGCGGACGGATTTTGCCCGCGCCAGCCCGTCATATCTTTGCCATTCAATAACCGCGTCCAGCCGCTTTCGACTAAGTACGGCGCATCACCATGTGCTTCGCCGTCATTGGAAATCTGACGTTGCGGCTGTTGGGCCAGCAACGGAAAAGCGAAGATCAAGAGGAGCAAAAGTTTTGTCATTAAAGTTTTGTCGTTCTGTTAGCAATCAAATGTGGGGAGCGGTTTCAACTTCAAACCAGTGAAAAAGTAAAAACGGAAACTGTAAGGCAATGGTTACTTAAAGCTGTGGCTGCAACCATTTTTGCAGCCAGGCCAGCGCCGCTTGCCGCCCTTCGGATGTAACCGCATGTCCCGTCTTTTCCTGAATTTTGAGTGCGAATTTGTCTTCGGCCTTGGCCTGCTTATACGCCGCACGCGCCTTCTCGACACATTCCATCAGCCCCGGCATTGGCGTGCGCGGATCAACCTCGCCATTGATTGCCAGTAACGGACGCGGCGCAATCAGCGGCAACATCTGCGGACCATCAAAACGATCCGCAATCCCCGGCATGACACGATCATAAAACTTGCTCACAAACGCGGCGTTGACATCTTTGCCCTCATCTTGCGCCGCCGCATTGATAGCAGATTGAAACGTCCCGACGCGCGATTGCCAGGAATCGTGTTCCAACGCCCAGCGGAAACTTTGCACGCCAATGAACGGAACCGCCACCGCCACGCGCGCATCAACCGCCGCCGTCAAATAGGTTTCCATCCCGCCTTTGGAAAAGCCGATCAAGGCAATGCGTCGCGCGTCCACATCTTCGCGCGTTTCCAGATAATCCAGGAGTCGCATCACATCCCAAACCGTATCGTAGAGAAACGGCAACTCCTTGCCCGTACGATAGGTGCGCAGCATCGCATCGCCATATTCGGCGGCCCCTTTGCCCGCTTTCGTGCGCTCGCCGTGATACCGCCCATCAATCGCCACACCGATGAAGCCAAGCTGCGCCAGTTCCTTCAGCAACTCCAACTGGCCTTCTTTCGTGCCGCCCGTGCCGTGCAACGAAATCACTACGGGGCGACGGACGGAAGCATTTACCGCCTTGACCAACAGTGCAGGCACGCGTTGGTTAGCCTCGCTAGCATACGTGAAATGCCATTGCTCCAGTCCCGCATTCGCCGCCATCTTTTTCAGTTCAGGCGCAAGCGGAACGCGTGGGCGATCAATCATTTTGAGAAAAGCAGCGCGCGTGTCGCGTGGCTCCGGCGCTGGCGTTTTCGCCCGTGCGACCAGCAGCAACAGCGCCAGTGGCAGAACACACCCAACGAGTTTCAAAACGTTCATCTTGGCTCCTCTTTGTTGTGATTACAGGAAGAACGTCATTGTAACGCAGGCGTGCTGATAATCAATGTCTCAAGAGAAGAAGGAATAGCGGGGGGCTGCCTGAGGTGCGGGGAGACTGGCAAAAAATGGACCGTAACCTGTCACAGTGGCAGCATCTTCGACAACACAAGAACCAACCCGCAACACAGTTTGTCTGAGCTTGCCCGGAGGACAAGGGCTGGACAACGAAGCTGCCGCTCGAATATTTCCTCGCTGAAGATTCCTTGCTCACGCACACGCACGACGGGCAATCAATTTCCAGTGAACACGGCGGCCCCGTGCGCCTGCTGCCCCCGCCGTTAAATGCCTGGAAAAGCGCCCAATGGATTCGCAGGACTGAATGCTTGGGCGGGTATAGCAGCCTCAATGAAAGCGCAGCTACAATCGTTTAAGACACAGCGATTCGAGTTACCGAAAAAAACTTCCAATCTTCCCCATGTCTTTCCAATACGATGTGATAACTCTCTTCAGCTAAAGGGACACCACCAACATTAACCTTGATCAAGACTTTGTCTTTCGCGTGATTAAAGCCCAGCACTCTTCCCGTAGCCTGTTCGCGGCGATCTGAACTAATGAAAAAGGCATTATCAATAACTAGCTTTGCCAAATCTGTTTCCTTACGCGGTAACTCTCTAGACTGAATTGCCTTTACCTGATGTAGTGCATAATGATACGGGATAATGCCTTTCTCCATCCTCGCACTCAACTCGCTTAACAAAGCAACTGCGTCTTGTGACTCATCAAGAGCAAGGGCGTAAAGATATGAAGCCGCGCGTTGATCCCATTCACCTGACGATTTGAGATATTGCGCTTTGATGTACTCGTAATCTCCTTTTCGCAGTGGCAAGGGAACTGGCCCTGCAAGCAAGTAAACCTGAGAATTTTTGTAGCCCTCATCCACGGCTTTCATCCCCGCATTATTACCCAGATAGCGAATAACAGTCTGAGCGTTTCGTCTTACGGCCTTGTGCGGCTCACTCAATGCACGCAAAAGGTCTTGGATTTGCTCGTCCCCAATATTAAAGAGCAATACCAAACTCTGCTCCTCAATAATTGATCGCTCTGCCAACAGTTTGCGGATATCTTGATAAGTCCTCTTAGACTGGCTCGCGGTTGAGAGAGGAATGATAAAAAAGCTCAGGATAAAAACCAGAGCAAGATGCTTAACTAAATTTGTCATTTATGTTTACCCCCTACAATAGAATCCTGCCACCGCAATATCTTTATCGTCCCCTTATTAGTCCTAAATCTCACTTCGTTATTTTTACCATAGTTTACGGCTGAATAATCTAATCGTCTAGCTAAGCCAAGTTCACTGCGTATTGGGTTGATGTTGATCGCTTCAAGCCAGCCCGGAAAGCCACGAAGATCAGGGAGATCTGTACCTACTGGAGATCCTTCGTGTAAACCATGCTCGAACTCATGAATAAGCGTAATCCCTATTGTAAAAGCTTTCCTGGCTTCCTTGTCTCCACTCAATTGCTTGAAGTCTCCAAAATCTATTCGGGTTTCATAGGTAAGTACCTGAGCATATTCATTCTGGTATTTGAAATTTGGTTGCCCCGTTTTTATGGGGGAATCGTGAATCTTTATACCAGAATGATTCGGCCTGCCTACTTAGGTGTATTGCTGCGTCAACCTCGTCGAGGTTTCGCCAATCGCATTGCTGGCCTTGTTTTCCCAGATGCCGATGATTTGCAACAAGTGGAAATTTGAACTCTTGATGTCGCCTTTCCAAGGGGCAGGTATTTTTCAAAGACTCTCCATCTGCTGCCTCCTCATTTCGGACACCTAAGGCAAAAGTCAGTCAGCATAAACAAATGAAATTGGGCGAGAGGCTATGGCAGGTAGTGGGGGAAGTTACGCGGGAGCGAGGACAGAAAGAAGGGGAGAAGAGGAGTAGGAGGAGAGAAATGCCGCTTCCCCCACTCCCCTTCTCCCCTTCTCTCCGTCTCCTTGTCCCTCAAAACTATTTCTTCTTACGGTTCGCTTTCCCGCGTTCTTCGCATTCGCGCAACATATCGGCGATGCGTTGGCGTTCATCGGCGGGCAGACGCGGGCCGTAAATCGCTAAGCCTTTGCGCAAGGCTTCGGCGGCTTTGGTGTATTCCTGATTCACGTAATTGGCCTGGTAGAGGATCGTGTACAGTTCAAACCTGTCGCCCGTCAATTCCGCATTCGGCATCGCGTCGGCCAGCTTCAAGGCAGCATCCGCATCTTTGAGTGCGCGGGCATTGTCACCCTTCAGAAATGCGTTGTCGGCGCTGATCCAGAGCGACAGAAACAACCGCATCTTGTCCGGCAGGTTCTGTGCCAATTGCAACGACTGGGTGATATTGACGCGCGCTTTATCCAGATAACTTCATGCGTACGGAATCCGGCAGCTTGCTTTCTTCCCATCCAGCGTAACGCGTGTAGGCTTTGCCGAGAATGTAATTCGATTCGGCCAACGCCGCATCGTCAGAATAGCGCGCGCCGCCGAAAATCACGTGCGAGATGGACATATACCGCGCGGCTTTGGCGAGCGACACTTTTTTCTTGGCCACTTCATTGAAGAGTTGCAACGCGGTTTCGGCCTGCTCTACGGCTTCTTTGAACGGGATCGCGTCCACTTCTTTGCCCATATCAATAAACTTTGCTGCCGGGTCTTTCGACATCAGTACGTGCGCCAGAATCATCCGGGCCAGGCGGAAATTTCGGATTGATGCCGATGGCTTTGCGTAGGGCTTTTTCCGCGCCGATTTTATCGCCGCGCGCGAACAGCACATCGCCGAGAACGACATACGCGAAATCGTACAACGGGTAACGCTTGTTGATGGCGCGCAGGTCGTTGACAACTTCTTCAGTGTTGCGTCCGGCATTGAACTTGGCTTCGGCGAGCAAGGTTTTGGTTTGATAATCCGTCGGTCTCACGCGCGTCGCTTCAGTAAAACTTTTGATCGCGTCTTCTTTCAAGCCGAGCGATTGTTCCGCGCGTCCGCGATAGGTGAAGGCTTGATGATAACCGCCGCCGTTGAGCCGCACGGCTTCGTTGAAAACCGCAATCGCCTCGCGATATTTTTGCTTGTTGAAGAGGTCTACACCTTCCTGCAATTTCTTTTCAGCATCCTTGTTCGGCGTCTTTTCTTCATCAAGGTAGATTTGATTTTGTTGGTTCGTAGTCTCCACTACCGACTCTTGATCGCTTTGCGTGAAGGCGGCATTGATCTCGTATGAGGTCGTTTGGTTCGGCTTCACTTCGGCGGCTTGCGTTTGCTGCTTCCCGCCTTTGGCCAGGGTCAAATTCCGGGTCCCGACGGGCACGCGAATGGTGCGCTGACTGCCGCTTGTGAGCGTGCCAACAGGTTTGCCATCTACAGCAACCGTGACGCCATCAATTTCAGGATTCGTAATGCGCAACGTGCCGCAGGGAGCCGCACTGCTGCATTTGCCGACTTCGGGATAGCTGACCACCGAGAGCGGCAGTTGATTGGCGCTCAGCATCGTCGTGGCGTATTGCGGATGCTGGCGATTATTTGTCATCTTCGGCACCTCATCGCGGACGTAGGTGCGGAGTTCTTCAAACGTCACTTTGCCATCGGCATCGAAATCGGCATTGCCCTGCACGGCTTCGAGCAGGCAGTAGGTAAAGACGCCGTGGCCCAGTTCATCTTTCTCCATCGAAGATTCGTTTTGATCGGCAGCCGACAAGTAGCCGATGCCACGCGGAATGTCCTTCAACGTATCCAGCCATTGATTATTGGCGCGTTGCGTCACGGCCAACCCACGCGAACCGCTGTCGAGCATCACGCCTGCGCTATGGCAGGTGTCGGAAATCACCAAGCCTTTCTTGGCGGGGATGCTGTTCACCGTGCGCTTGAAGGCCTCCATCCGCAAGCCGGTTTTGGAAATCGTGCGCGGATCGGTGTCGTAGAGAACAAAATAGGGATGCTCTTCGGTGCGCCCCGTGGTGCCGGGTTCTTGCCAAATCACCCCATGTGCAGCAATGAACACGACGAAGTAATCATCGGGCTTGGATTGTTTGAGTTTTTCGAGTGCGGCTTCGATATTGGCTTTGGAAGCTTGCTCGTCTACTAACAAAGAGATATTCGATTCGGGGAAGTTGCCGCCTTCATTACTGCGGAGAAATTTGTAGATTTCGGTAGCATCTTCGGCGGCATTCTTGAGGTTGGAGATTTGGTTCCCATCCACATTTTGATCGCCGAACTTGTACCGCGAAACACCGATCACCACCGCCCACAAATTCACCTCGCGTTTGGCCGCCACATCTTCTTTCGTCGTACCGACTTTGATAGCTAAGCCGCGTTCACGTGTTTGAGCAAATGCGATGAGGGCAAATGTAAAGAGAAAGAAAGACAACAAAACGCGAGTAATGTGATTCATAGAACAAACCCTTCCAGTTTTGAGAAAACAATTGAGCGACGCAGAGAGGGAGAATGGGAGTGGGGGAGTAGGGGAGCTAAGACAAGAATACGTCCCCTTCTCCCCTTCTCTCCCACTCCCCCACTACACTTCGCTACGGCAAGACCACCGTGCCGCCTGTCCGTGTCTCCACTTGCGTTGGCAAACGTGCGGGGTCGCGGGTTGCCGCTTTGTAAACGCCCAGACCAACGGCGGCTCCAAGCACGCTAAAGATCGGCACGGCGTTTTGCGCTGACCAGAATCCCGCCTTCGCGGCGATGATGTTGAGCGTGCCTTCCCAAAAGGCATCACTGCCTTGCACCTGCACGCGGATGCGGGTGTTACTGCCGGCCTGATCACCTGCCGTATAGTTCACTTGCGCCACGCCCTGCGCATTGGTGGTGGCCTGCAAGCTTTGTCCAGCGAAAGAACCAGCCCCACCGGGATTCGCGCCGCCCGCGCCGAATAGGAACAGCACAGGCGCATCCGGCACCGGACGATCATTTTCATCCGTCACGCGCACCTGCAAGTTACGGGTGGAGCGAGCACGGATTTCTGTATTCGTCCCCAGATTGAGGGGCTTAATTAGATATTTGCGCGGTGCAGTTTGTTGTTGTTCCGCAACAGCAGCAGCAACGTCCTTGTCATACAGCCCCAGCGCGAAATTGCCAATCGGTAACGCCTGACCGGAGGTAGTACGAACCAGGGGCTGACCATCGCGCAGGCTGGCACGAAATTGCGCCCCTTTCGTCGTGACGTATCCCGTGCCAGCGATTTCGAGCTGGGCGGCGGAATCGGGCTTCAGCGCCACCTGAATTTCCCCATTCAGCACGGTGGCCAACAAATCGTGAGTTGCGCCATTGGCGGCCAGCTTCACGGCAGAACCACCACGCAAGGTGATGTTCCCAATCGAAGCCAGCAAGACCTGCACGCTTGCGCCTGGAGCTGCCTGGACAATGTCACCGTTCCAAAGCAAGCCCTGGCGTCCGGCCTGATTGCCATTGATAGCAACCGTTTCCAGTGACGCCACCGAGCCGATAGGAGCAGTAATAAGGGAAGAAGAAGAACCCGCCCGGACTGGCACCAAACGCGCCAGCGAAGCCACCGGCGCAAACGCCAGTGACAGGGCTAAGAGAAAGATTGTGATTGGTAATTTTCGCATATAGTGTTCCTAGCTGATTAGTTCTCCCTTGTGGCATTTATGATGGTTCTCGGTTCCAGCTTGATCGCCGGTAATTTTAGCATGTCCGTGAACAGCGATTCAGTAGTAAATCCCTGCCCCGCCGCGTTGAGGGCAGGGATAAAAGGACTGGAAGAAGCGGAAACCGTCGCCGCATCACCATCCGTCACAGTCACCCGCACGTAGGTAATATCAGGACGCCCGGAGGCGCCGCTAAAATCCTGCTGCAAAGTATAGGGTTGCCCTGGCAACAGCAGGGCATTCAGACTCGCGCTCAGCGGCACTTCGATCACACTACTAGCCGGTTGGCGGTACGTGTCGAAGAATTGATAGGCAATCTTCGTCACATTTTTGTTGGCATCGTACAAGGAAACACCGACGCGAAAATCGTTCTGGATCACGGTCATTTGCACGAGCGGTGTGGTGGCTGAATTGCCCACAGCATTCCCTTCCCGCGGGATGATTTGCACCGCCGGAGCGACACGCGCCGTGATGTTGGCCGCAATGGTCCCCGTATCCCCCACTGCTTCTGGAGCGGACGGCGGGAAATCTACCGTCACAAAATTGAACCGGAGTTGTGAATCGAAGAGATCAGGCAAGACCTGCGTGGCAAAAACGCCCACACCCCGCGCCACAAACGTGCCCGCGAAACCAGGCAGCGGTGGTGCGAAGACAATGCGGAAGCGAAGCTGCTGGCCGCTGAACAAGGTGCGATTGATGGTAATCGGTTGCGGCGCATTGCGATCTGGGTTAGGCGTGGGATTTAAGGGAATCTCTGCGCCCGTCGCAGGAATCAAGCGCAGGGAGAAATACCGACTGTCATCTACCCCGCTCAAATTTGCCGCATTGGTGACGCGTGCAAATAAGGCAGTGGTCAAATTCAGTGGCAAGCATCCGGTATTCGTTAAAGTAAACGTTCCCGAAGGCGGCGTCGCCGTGCTGCCCGCGACGACCGGGCCAAGCGCCAAAGCCGTGCCGCCCGCATCATACGTGATGGTCGGAACGGCAGCCCCAGCCTGGCCGACGCTGGTCAGTGTAGAAGAATTGTTCGCCGCGCTGGGGTCAGTAGTAGAGCTATTAACCAAGGCGGTACTGGTCAGCGTTGTATTTTGCGCCAGGCAGGCTAGCGTGCCGCGCACGGTAATCACTGCCGAGCCGGGCGTCAGACTGGTACTAAACGCAAAAAACGGATTGCCATCGCGGTTACACGACCAACCCGCCGGAGCCGTACAGGTCGCATTGAGTAATTGTACAGGCGGATCAATGCGCGCCGAGACATTGGCTGCCGTACTTGGCCCGTTATTAGTCAGCGTGATGGTATAAGTGACCGCCGCACCACTTGCCGGTGACGGAGGATTGATGGTTTGCGCCACAGATAAATCCGCCAGCGCATTTACGGTCGCACTGGCACTGGCCGTATTGTTGGTCGTGTTACCATCCTGCTCATTACTCGTAACAGCAGCGATATTTGTCGCGGTGACTGAAAGCAATGGCGGCACGCCAGAGGCAGGTGGTGTGAGAGGAATCGTCGGCGTAATTATTACCCGCACCGTAGCGTTTCCGTTGGGCGCAATCGTACCTAAATTACAGGTGATTGGCCCCGCACCAGTACAGGTTCCGGTAGAGGGTGTCACCGAGACGAGCGTAAACTGTCCGCCCGGAATCGAAATCGTATCAACCAAGTTAACGCCTGTTGCATCATCCGGGCCGCTGTTTGTCACGATAAGGTCGTAGGTCAGGTTATTCCCTACGAATAATGTGGCAGGGCTGGCGGTGACGGTCACGCCCAAATCCGCTACCGCATTCTGAACCGGTACACAGGCAGAAAACTCTGAGGTATTCCCCGCCGCATCCGTCGCGGTTGCTGTCACGACGCGACCCACGGGAATCGGCGTGGTAAGCGCGAGCGAGAAAGTCGCAAGACCACCGGCATTCGTGGTTACATTCGTGCGACCCACAAACGTTTCGCCTTCGCCATTGCCAGAAGAATCGCAGGCGGTATTGCTAAAAAGCTCCACGGTGTAGGTGGTATTCGCCACACTATTTAAGGTTCCGGCAATCGTGGTTCCAGTGGTACGTGTTAAGGCGGAAGTGAGGACGGGGAAATTCTGTAGATTATTGGAGCCGGGATCGGCATCGCCGGGATCGTTCGGCGTCACGCCTGTCGCGCCTAAATCAATGCCCAACGCTCCATTGTTATAAATCGAATTATTAAGAATCGAGTTATTGACAGCCGGGGCTGGCGCTGGGGTAAACGTTGGAGTTGGAATGTTAATGCCTCTCGATCCATTATTGGCAATCACATTACTCGCCGTAGGCGACGTGCCGCCGATGGTTGTGTTGCTGGCACCGGAGATCAGAATCCCGCTTTCAGTAAACGAGGAGTCAATGATAAAGCCATTACCGAGCGCGCCCATACCCGTGGCATCTACGCCGATATAATTGCCCTGGATCACATTTCCATCCGTCGCTTCCGTGCCCGCAAAGAAAAACCCGCCAGAACTACTCAGGTTCACTCCGGCAAGAAAATTGCCCGAAATCACATTGCGGGCACCCGCAGCGGTGCCACCAATAATGTTATTGGTAGCGAGAAATAAACTAATCCCGTTGCTATTCCCATCGGCTGTGGTTCCGGTGCTATTGGTGCCAATGTAATTGCCGAGAATGCGATTGCCAGTCGCAGTGCTCAGGGTTAAGGAAAGGCCCCCGTTTGAATTAGCGGAAATCACATTGCGCGCTGCCGCTGTCGTACCACCAATAAGGTTATTGGCCGATTGGTCAATCACAATCCCGGCTCCGCCATTATTACGTAAAGTGTTTCCTTCGATCACGTTGTTGCTGCCCAAACTGATGCTAATCGCGTTGGCAAAGCTAAATCCGGTAATCGTGACGCCGCGAATCGTATTATTGCTGCCAGTTATCACGAGCGCGGAAGAGCCGCCCGTAAAATTCGGGCCAGGGCTGATGACGATGGATTGCGAAGCGGGCGCGCCGCCTTGCGGTGTGCCATCTATAACCAAAGGATTCGTGATGTCGGGCAACGGCAAGTCCAACAAGATAGTCTGTGCGCCACTGCCAAGATTGAACGTAATCGTGTCCGCCGCTGCTGTCGCATTCGCTTCCTGCATAGCCGCGCGCAACGTACAAACAGGCGCACCCACGCGCGCACTATCGCAAATGCCATCGCCCGGACTTACGTCTGGCAGATCACCCAGCGAATTCACCGCAAAAGCCGCTTCCGGCACCGCGCGAATCACCATCGGCGCAGCCCGCTCGCTGCTCATTACTACCAACCCCTGCAAGGCGCTGGCCGTCAGGCGCAGCGGCAAGGCGGCCACCAAAGCTCCCGTATTGGCGAGCGCGGCGGAAGCGACTTCCGGCATAGCCTTGTTCGTGATGAATTGCAATTGATGGGCTTGCAGTATCAGCAAATCATCGCCGTTATTCCCAGACACACGGGCGCGCAAGAGTTGGCGTGCTGATGCACTTTCTAGTTTGGCCGTACTTGCTGTCGCGGAAAGCAATGATTTCACTTGCCATTGCTCCGTGTTACGCGTTCGTATTGATTGCCTTGCGCGGGGATTACTGGCGCGCAGACTGCTGGCAATGGCAATCGAACCATCCCGCGCGAGCAAGGCAATTTGTTCTTTTGTAGTATCCGTAAAGCGACCGATAGCCAATGACTCAGCCTGAAAAGCAAGCGCCTGGCGCATCATTGTCGGCGCGTGCTTGTCGCCGACGAGAATATCCAATTCATTTCCGGCAGCAATGGCTAAATCGGAATAAGCATCGCGCGTCAAATGGGCAAACGCCAATGAGGTAGCGGTGCGTGCCAGCCTGTAGGTTTGCGCTGGCGCTTGCCAGGCCCCAGCCGCCGACGCATATACCATTACTTGCGCGCCGTCCCTTGTCTTAACTGCTACAGCGAGGTCGGCTAACCCGTCCACACGGTTGATTTCACCAGCTTCCAGTGCGGTGATGCTGCCGCCCGCTTCGAGCGTTTGCGGTTCCGCAAAGCCGCCCTTGCCATCCCCAGCCAATAATGTCAGCGCCGCGCCGCCGCGTGCCGCCGTAATTAAATCGAAATGCCCATCGGCATTGAAATCTCCTGTAACAATGAAGTCAGGCGCGGCAGGAAGATTGACGCTGCGACTCGCGGGCGCAAAAGGGAGCGTGCTTGCTTCCGTGTTGCGATTGGGATAGAGGGCTTCGACATTGCCGCGATAGAAACTGACGAAGCCTACGCCGCCATTCGAATAACCGCCAATTAAATCGGGAGTTCCGTCTTCATCGAAATCAGCCGAGGCCAAAGCCAACGGACTAGTCGCCACGAGTTCTGCCCCGGTCGCTGCAATCATCTGGGCATCGCTGAGGTGGAGAGACTTGCTCGTCGTTTGTAAGGGAATGCGTGGCGAAATGGGTTTGAAGGAACTGAGCGAAGCAGAGGTGCTCATCAGCGTAGCAAAGCCGCCGGCCACGATGGCAAGCGAGGTTCCGAGGATGAAAATTGCTTTCGTGGTGAGCTTCTGAATCAAGCTGGCGGACATGGGTTGCTCCTTGTATCTCGTGGGGCTGAAATATTGTTTGGGCGCAAAGCTGGTAGCAGTTGTTCCGCCTTGCACCGGGTGATTATGACTCGGCGGAATTATTTTACTAACGAAATCAATTCGGTTCCGGCCCCGCCCAAGCCTTCAAAACTGGATTTGACGACACCTACGTCTTTGGCAAACCAGGAGACAGTCTTGATGTCGGTATTCATCGGCATCTCGCGCCCGGCAATATTCGCGCTAAGTTTGTTGCCAATATTGATGTTGACCTTAAAGGCGTCGAACGTTCCGGCTGGCACCGTGACGGATTCCTGCCCAACGATTTCGCAATCCATTGTGATCGTGCCTTTGCTCAGCATTTTCATCGCGTCCTTCATCGCCCCCATCGCAGTTTCGCTTTCGATTTGAAAAGCAATCTGCCATTTCTTCCCCACTTTCCACTCGCTTTCTTTAGGAAACGAGAGGCCATTTACGTTCAGCGTTTTGAACTTGAGGTTCATTTGATGCCCCAGCGCCATATTCACAAATTCCACCGCGGCCAGGCCGTCCGGCTGACATTTGAAACGATGCTCGACCGTCATTGGCCCGGTGTCGGTCTGGCCTTTCACCTCACTCGGCGTGAATTCCATCTTTTGTGTAAAGCCGTCCGCCGTCACATTGGAAAAGGTTTCGGTGTGCGTTGAAGGCGGCATATTGTTCCCGGCAAATGTTGTCTTGTAAGTCTTCTTCAACGTCGCCGTCGCGGGATAATAGGCGTTGTAGCACCCGCCCTTTGAGGTGATCCCGGAGAGCAATCCGCCGCCGGACTTTTCGCCCGATTCCGGGGCGGAATTCTTGCACCCCACTAGAGCAAGTAACGCAACTAAGGCAACGGAGAAAAGAATTGCACGACGAAGAGCACGAAGGGGAAAAAGCAAGCAGGAGAGCGAGGGAGTGGTGGTGGTTGAGAGATGGGGCATTGCTTTCCCCATCTCCCTATCTTCCCATCTCCCTCTCTCCCTTTCGTGCTCTTCGTTTCTTCGTGGTTTCATATTTGTGCTGGCTATCGAAGTTGTCACAGTGTCCTTCCCTCGGTTGACAAGTATGCAGCCTGATGCGGTAAGCTGCATCGAATTAGCGTTTCAATAACAATAGCGACGTTTTTCTTCATAAACTGGAGGCCCTGACCATGGAAGAAAATTATAATTTGCCCAGACTACTTACCTTGCGAAAGCTGACGCGCGCGGTCACGGAAATATTGCGTGGGCAAATGAAAGAACATCTAACGACGATTGCTCCGTTGCTGCGCCCGAAAAATGTGCTGGGCGAGTACATCAAAAGTAACGCGCGGGAAATGGTTCCCAATGCGAATCTGGCCTTTAAAGACGTGCAGACTCTATACGAAACGGTGGCCACGAACAAACCTTTTCTGTTGGCCAAAGAACTGGATGCGGCGCTCGACGTCATGAACACCACCATCGAAATTACGCCGATGGAATATCGCTACGAGGCCCAAACCGAAAACCAACATAAAGCCCTCACCGTCACTTCCCCGCTCAAAAACATCCTCACCTACACGGGCTATGCGCCGACGAAATTAAAAGAGCTATTGGCGGATCGTTATCGCCAACCGGAAAAGGTGCAGGAATTCATCGTGCATTATCTGGCGTTGCACGTGACCATCACCCGTCAGCCCGGTCTGGCACGGATGCTGGAAGCGTTGCACTTCCCTCTGACGACAATGCGCCTCCCCGAATTTGGTGAATTGCCGATCACGTGTCTGGCGGCTTCGATTACGACGATTCGACCGCCGGATGACGTGCTGATTGAAAGCACAGAATTTTCCGGCCTCGATGCGTTTGAGGAAGTCGTTAATGTCGCGGACATTACCAATTTACGCGATGGACTCAAAGAACAATTAATCGCCTTAGCCAAGAGCCACGGCGAGAATTTGTGAGCCGTAACCCGATCAACCGATCATCACAGTCATTTCGCCCATCACAATACTGCCGCCGTGTGCGGTCATATCGCCCATGCGCGCCGCCGGCATCCCCCCAATCAAAACGGTGAACGAGCCAAGCGCAATCACATCCGGCGGGCCAACACAAGTCGCCATATCTCCCACACGAGCGGCGGGCAACATGCCGATCAAAACCGTCGGACAACAGGGCGGAAGGATTGGCCCTCCGACGTGCGGAACAATGCCTGTGACCATCGGGCAAACGTGCATATCGGTAAGTCTAGCGGCTGGTGGCATTGTTTCTCCTTTTCTAGTTCAAGCTTTGTGTTCGCGCAAGAATTTGGATACGGCGTTCTTTTGCGTTTTCGTCAGTGTCGCCCGCTCCAAAGCGGCTTTGCCAATTTGATTCAGCAACTTTATTGCGGCCTGGCTCGCCGTGGTGACGGCTGGTGGGGGCAGCGAATTCGCATCCTGCGGAAACCACTCGCGCCGATAATCAAACAGCGCCTCGACTAAATTCCCGCGCAGATTCTTCGGCAACGTTGTGGTCAACATTCGCAAAGCACCTTGTAGCAAAGTCACATCATAGCGATGCCGCAAGACTGAAGTCCGCAGCCAAGTCACTTTCATGTCCTGATCGTGCTGCGGATCAGTCAGCTTTTTTTCCAGCAATGTGATAGCCGACGCACTGCCATTTTGGCAAAGTGCATCAATCACAAAATACGTGTGAATTGAATCCGGCGTGCTGTGCGCATCCCAATATCCTATGGCTTCAGGCGGAGCAGGACGCACAGTGGATAAGGCTTTAATCAGCAACTCCTCACAGGGAGTGCAGTCCTTGAAGCTCGCAACTTGTGTCAACGCGATGAGTGTCTGCTTGGCGGGCGCAGACTGATTTTCCATTAGCGCCTGAAACACGCCGGACAGGCGGAGTTTGCTGGCTTGCAGGCGCATTCTGTCCTGCTTTGCATCCACTTGATCTAAGGTCGCTGCTGAACTGAGGGCCTTAACCAACTTCTGTTGCTCCGCTGAATCGGTGCTGCGGGCCTGCTGAAGTAAAGTAGTAATGATCTCCTGATCGTTCACAGAAACATCCTTCATCGCAGCCGAAGCTGGGGGTGATGCAGCTTGCTGAAATTGTTTGAGGTCATGACCACAAGCTCCCTGACTGGAGACAACAAGGCACAGACAAGCCAGCATAACGTGCCATCGCTTTCGGATTGTCTCAGTCAAACAATTCCTATTCATCTTCTCTCCCCAATTCGACCACTAAAGTCCGTTTGACGGCGGCTGATTGCTCCGCAGTCAGGTCCACCTGCTCCAAGGCAAATTCGCCAATCTGGCGTAATACCTGGCGTGCTTCTTTTGAGGCCAAAGCTCGAGGCGGCGGAAACGGCGGCGAACAGGAAGCGTACCAGGCGCGGTCATGATCGAACAGCGCTTCCACCAGATACGGTTTTAAATCAGCCGGAAGCCCGGTTGTCAGCAGACGGTAACAAGCTTGTAGTAAGGGCAAATCATTGCGATGTTTCAGAATCGAATCCCGCATCCAGAGAATCTTGAAATCGAAATCATGGTCGGGATCGGTCAGAATCTGCTCTAACAGGTTAATAGCTGGCTCGCTTCCGTTATTGCACAGTGCATCCACCGTAAAATGCAAGTGAATGGAATCCGGCGTACTATGCGCCTTCCAATACTGTACCGCCACGGAAGGAGCAGGACGCACAACGGCCAGCGCCTTCACCAACATTTCTTCGCGTTTATCAGCATCCTGGAAAGTTGGAGCCTGCGTTAACGCCACGAGGGTTTGTCGTGCAGGCAGTGAGTCATTGACGAGCAACACCTTGAAAATGCGGGCGAAGCGAAGCTGCTTGGCCTGATAGCGCAGATAGTCTTCGCGTGAATCCAGCGCGGTCAGAAACTCTTCCGAGTTCATAGCCGTGAGCAATTGTGATTGATCCGCAGGATTTGTACTCCGAGCCAATGCCACGGCCTGTTTGATGAGCGCCTGCGGGCCAGCGGTCAAATTTTGTAAAATCAGCGGTTCACTCATATTCGGACCAGAATCGTTATACTTTTGGTTTCGCCCCGGGGTGACGCCGCACGACGGGCGTTTGAATCAAATCCAAATCCAAGCCCCGTGTGGTGTCATATCCCATCACATTCTCGGCCCAGGGGTGACCGCGTTTCGTGTTGGCGAGATCGCTTGAATCTACGCCATCATCAGACAAAATGCCGGGAACAGTTCCGCCATTGACGTGTCCACCGTTGCCGCGATGCAATAACCCCAAAACGTGTCCCAGTTCATGCGCTAGATTTTGCGCCCAATCGTGATGTTGATTCCCCGAGGCAGTCCCCCAGTTGGATGGATAAATCACGCCGTAAAGGCGATTGCGAATATCGTTCGTCGTGAAGCTGGGTTGCACCGTCTTGCGGTTTGTCACATATGCCGCATCTGAAGCATTGGCGCGCACGTGCGGTTCCAGCGATTTCATCTTCACCGGCTTTGAGGCAACATCCGGGGCCACGCCCGTCGGCAGCACCCACGAGGCGCTCGGCGTGTCCGAATTGGTCTCGTTGGTTTTTGTCAATCCTGGCACATCCGTCGCCACCGCATTGCCGCCTGTCGTCGAAGTGACGTAAGCGATATTGAAAACACCAGGATTAAAGTTCAGGCGCGTGGCGATGGGATTGAACTGCAGACTGCTCACATTGTTCGTCCAATTATTCTGTTTGGCCGTAACACTAAAGACGCCATCGAAGGCGGTTGTCGTCGCGCCATCCCAACAGGTTTTATCGGGATCAGGCTTAAAATCAATGCCCGATTGCCACATCAGGATGCGCGCCATTTGCATATGCGCATTCACATCGGCGGGTGCGAGTTGCGGACTCAGGGCTGGATTCGCAGCCTTATTGACGCCATCAACGATATTGACCCGATATAGAACTTCTTTCACCACACCCACCCAGGCGCGATACGTCGCCAATAATGGCCCTTTGTCGCCATCCCAGCGAAGTTCCAGCGTTGCCATTTGATCCGTTGGAGCGTTTGTGCCGCGTACTTTTACCCAAACACCTTCATTAGAACCAACGATAGCAATCGGGCCATCTTTGACGTGCCAGGTTAATTTGCTCACTTCCAGATCGCCTGGCCAATGCCAGGTGACAGCAATTTTGGCGGCTTTCGAGTCTAAATCAGGATCAGTAGCTTTCAGCACGGGAATCAAAGCGGGATTCGCTAAATCATTCAGCGGCTTTCCCGGAGCCAGCACCAGCGGTTTCCCCCATTCTGTTAATACACCAGGTTCCATTTCGGCCTGATAAGTAACCAATGCGGTTGGACGCGGCGGCAATTTTGATGGTGCCGCAGGGACAGGAACGACAGGACAAACTTCCACGCGCGGCTCGACGGCATTCCCTGAAATAGTTGTGAACGTGCTGCTGCCACTGTTTTGGCGGCTGACGAGCATTCCTTTGGTTTTATCTGGCTTTGCTGTCGCTTTGACTTCTAAAATCTTGACCGAAACATACACCTGAAAATACTGATGGTCGGGGAAGAACAACCAGCCTTTAATCACAGGCGAGCTAATAGGTTGGTTATCGTATTCCTTCATAAAAGGATACTTGAGCGTCATTTTCGCTTCGCCTAAATCATCCTTACCAAGAACATCCACATCAATCGCGCTCAACGAGATTTCGATTTTATCGTTTGGCTTCTTTTCCCGGACGTCTAATTCGATTGACCATTTGTCTTCAGGAAGCTTGATCGTCTCTTTGTCCTTCACCTCAAATTCCTGATTGGGGTTTCCGACCGCTTTCCCATCCACTTTAGCCGTCAATTTCCATTCGCCTGCGCCACAGATGTCGCCGCTGTTATTGGCATAGATTTTATTGAATGTCACTTTTATTCGTGTTACTGGCATCGAATCTTTTTCCCCTTGAAATTACGACTTAACTTCCATGCAATTGTTTGATCTTATCTTTCGTGGCGGAGTCTATTTTCCCCGTCACATCCAGGCCATTCTCTTGCTGAAACAGGCGTAGCGCGGAGGCCAAATCATCTGTTATCTCGTCCCCTGTGGCCTGACAGGGGAAACCCAAATTGGCCAGGCGCTTGCGCACGCCAGAGATTTCTGAGAGGGGGTCCATCCCGCCTAGATTAAGCACCATCACGCGTTCTTCCGGTGTTCCTGCTCGTATTACCAAGCGCCCTTCCCGAGCATTCGGCGGCAATGCAATTTCGACTCTGCCATCGCCATCAGTCGAGCCTTCATCGGCTACTTTGCCGTCTACTTCCAGCCGATAAGGAGCATTTTTGATTGGCACATCTTCTACCGGTTCAGGGTTGAAGTCCGGGTCTTCAACGTGAGAATCGTCTCCGCCAGCCGTTTCCTCTGCCGGTTTTTCTTCCTGCTTCGGCTCTTCCATAAGACGCATTCGGAGCTTGGCTGGAACGCCTTTGACTTTGAACTTATGTTTCTGATCGGTCGCACAGGATTCCTCTTTCAGTTCTTTGTCAGGAACGTGAACGACGTCGCCTTCCTTCAAAATGTTCGGATCGGTGCGCTTTTGTTTGAGTTCGGCGTTCTTAGGATGATTCCAAATCGTTTCCCAGAAAAAGCCGCGCTCGAAGGCGATGCTGCTGATGCAATCTCCTGTTTGTACAATGTAATCTTCAGGCATATTCAATTTTATAGACATCGAGAAGAAGAATTCACCACGAAGATCACGAAGCGCACGAAAGGCAGAAGAGAGTGGGGGAGAAAGGGACTGGGGGAGTGGGGGAGCAGGGGCGGGTCTCTCCCCATCTCCCGGTCTCCCTTCCTCCCCGTCTCCTTCTTTCCCCTTCGTGTTCTTGGTGTTCTTCGTGGTTCATAATGTTTTTCTTGCCATCTATATCTTCCTAGCTCTTTGTCCAGGCTTCTTTGTCCAAATCCGGGAACGTTACCTTGCAATTGCCCGGATCAAGTCCGGTAATCTTGGCATACCCTTTTTCGTCTAATGTTCCTTCGGCCAGAGTTTGACCATCAGGGAGAGTCACGCGATAGCCGAGGCCCGGAACTGGCTTACCATCTTCATTGACTACTTCAATCTCAATCTTGGCCTTCTTTTCTTTGTTCTCTTCCGAGTTCGGATCGTGCGAGGCCGCATTGGCAGCGGCTTGTTCCGAAGCGGACTTGGCTTGCCATTGCTGTTTATAGGTCGCTGCTTTATCGCCCGGATCAGCATTATCGGCGATGTCGGCCTCGGCTGGGGCCGTAGGCGAAACCAGCATGCCAGGGACGCCTGGCAAGGCAGCACCGCCACTATTGATCATCAGCATCGGCATACCGTTCATCTGAATGCCTGCCGGATTGATCGTGATAAAATTGCCGCCTACGTTGATGGTCAAACCGACGCTGGCTTCGATGACCACCTGCATACCTTTCAAATAAATGTTGCCCGTTGTTTTTTCCGTGTGATTGCCGGAAATCTCTTCGGTCACATTGCCTTTGACAGCGATAGATTGTGCGCCCGTGATTTCAATGGCTTCTTTGCCTTTGATCTTCAAGTGATGGTCGCGTCCAATTTCTTCCACGCGGTCGCGTTTGATAACGACTTGCTCATCGCGTTCGATCAATTCTTTCTGATCGCGCTTGACGATCAAATGTGTATCGCGCCCAATCCATTCGCGTCGATCATTCTTGACGCGCAAGTCCAAATCCTTTTCGGCGTGGAAGAATAATTGCTCTTCGCCCTTTTTGTCCTCCATCCGAATTTCGTTGAAGCCACCGCCACCTTTCGACGAATAGGTTTTGACGGTGCTTTTCGTCATTTCATCGGGCAGCGCATACGGCGGCATCGAATCGGCGTTATACACGCGCCCTACGATGATCGGGCGATCAGGATCGCCTTCCAGAAAATCCACGATTACTTCCTGCCCGATGCGCGGCAGCGAAATCTGGCCCCAGCCTTTGCCCGCCCAGGTGGTGGAAACGCGTGTCCAACACGAACTATTTTCGTTGTACTTCCCTTCCCGATCCCAGTGAAATTGCACTTTCACGCGCCCGTATTTGTCGGTGTATATCTCTTCGCCCGCAGGCCCGGTCACGATAGCAGTTTGCGTTCCATGTACCACCGGAACCGGCGTGATGCGCGGCGGACGAAACGGCGTCGGATGCAGCACGCATTGGAAGGAGTTGTAGTAACTCACCGTATTTTCGCCGCTTTCCGAACTGCGCCAGCTTTCGCCCAAATCGGCGGAGTGTTGAATCGCGGTCAGGACGTACGCTTTATTAAAATCGCGGCGATAGTGATCGCGCAGATCGAATCGGTAGCCAGAAACCAAGCCGCGACATGTGCCCGCGCCATTCACCACGACTTGCGGCAGGTCTTCTTCCTGAATGCGAATCCCGACCAGTTTCTCGCCTTCGTCTTTGGTTTTGTATTCGCCGGGATAATCGTAAATTTCCAGCTTGCTCTCGCCCTTGCCGGAAAGATTGGAAGTAAGATCAAGCCCTGGCTTTTCAAAGTTGAAATCCCGAATCGTATATTGGCCAGGCCGCACTTCACGGCTCATCGTGAAATCAGTGATGACATCTTCGTCACGCTCCTGCCCCATCAGCGTTTTGTAACTGACCATATCCTGCAACGGGCAGGGTTTGAATTCATTCGCATTGTTGGCCAGGATCAGTGTGTGCTTGTCTTTCTCGTGCTCGAAAAAGTAAAAAATGCCCTCCTCTTCCATCAGGCGCGAGACGAAATTGAAATCGGTTTCGCGGTATTGCACGCAGTACTCGCGCTTCGTAAAGCCCCCTTGCAGTTTATTTTTGTAATCCGAAAAGCCATTGTCCTTGAAAATCTTTTCGAGGATTTCCGGGGCTGTCATTTCCTGAAAAATTCGACAATCGCTGGTGCGTGTGAGCATCCAAAACCAGGGCACGAGCGAGGCTGAATAATGCGAAAAGACCGTTGGTTTTTCGCCGCCCTCCAAAGTTGAAGAGCCGCCTTGCGCGAAGGAACTGATCAAACCATTGATGAATCGTTCCGAACCATCCGGCAGCACGATAACCACTGTCGCGCGCTTGCCGACAATATCTTCAAATTTAATGCTGCGATTTTCCGACATCAGGCGCAGGCTAAAATGGAAGAGCCGGGAAATGCCTTCCTGTCCATCAAATCCCTGCAACAGCAACTCGTCCTCGCCGAGCGGCGTGGTGATACGAATGATGCGGTTTTCTTGCTTATATTCTGGCAATTGCTGCCTCCTAGTTCATCAATTCAAAGTGATGCAAATCCACATTGGCCGGGTAAAACGTCGCGCCCCAGCGAAATTTGTGCTTCTGCAATTGTTCCAGCAAACTCCATTCAAGCGTAAAAAAGCCCTGTCGCCATTCGATCAACTTCGGAGCTTTTTCCAATAGCGCCTTGATTGGCTCTGGTCGTGTCAGCGCGGGTTTCCCCTCCGCCTTCAGTTTGTCGTCTTCTTTCTGCTGCTCATCTTGCAGGCGTTTTACTTCAGTTCCGACTTTCTTGACGAATAGATCATTCACGTCTTTCACGTCCTGCCACATCGCCTGTGGAGTGGCTTTCCAACGCGTCAAACTCAAATCCACTTTGGTCTTGCCGACAAACTCGACCAGAAAATCCCATTCCTTTTTTGAGAGAATCGGATTGCTTTGCGATTCAATATCAATCGCGTTCCCCATCGCGTGTTCGCTGATGGTGCCGAGCCGATAGCGGTAGCCGCTGTCTTTCATCGGACGCGGATTAAAGCCACCGCTTTTGAACGGCTTGTCATACGCCACACGAACTTTGGACAACGCAGCCTGCAATTCTTCGGAGTTGCCGCGCAGGACTAGGCCCGCGACATCATTGACGCCACTTTTCTGATAAGCCTTGCGCACCCAGCGATAAAACACTTTTTGCGCGTCGGGGTTCGCTCCCATTTCAATGCGTTTGCGCAATCCTTTCGTATCCTCTAACTCGGCATCAGATTCAACCGCGTAGTCTTCATACTCTGCCGCCGAACCAAAATATTCGTTGCGTTTGGCAATATACTCATCCACGTTTTTGAGGTTGATCTTGCCTTTGAGCAACTTGAATTCCGCCTCCTCTGCCGCCTTCACCAACGCGATGCGCCAGGCGCGATAAAACATCAGCGTCAAGGGGTCTTCATTCACGGAAGCCGGGCACGGCAGGTTTTCCCACCGCAGGCGAAAGCGCCAATTCGGATCGGCCAAATCTTTCAGCCCCACTGAGCCAGGCGTATCACCGAGCAAAAAGCGCGGCGCGTCGGGGCTGCCAAAATCGTTATGCCCCAGCGGCCCTGGCGTGAACGGCGAGAGCGTAAATCCGTCGCGTCCACAAGCCCCAATGATGCGTGAGTTTCCCATTCCGTTTTCTTCTCTAAATGTAGAGCAAATTTTCCAGTTTGCTCCAGCTTGCCCCAGCAACAACTTGGTCAGATATGAGCAAACTAGCTAGTTTGCGCTACCTTCTCAAAACAATGATTGTGCAAAAACACCCGCAGATCGGATGTCGAATAAAACACGAGACGGACTTCTTTCAACTTGTCATCCTGCGCCAAAAATTCTGCAATCGCTTGGGAAGAGACTTGCGCCGCTTCCTCTTTGGGATAGCCATACACACCCGTTGAAATCGCGGGAAAGGCAATGGTGGTCAATTCATTCTCAACGGCGAGTTGTAGCGAGTTGCGATAACAAGCCGCTAAATACTCGGCGTCTTTTTCCCCGTGTTTGCCCTTGATCGGCCCCACTGTGTGAATCACAAAGCGCGCAGGCAAATCTCCCGCCGTCGTCAACACAGCTTCGCCTGTTGGCAAGCCATCGGGATACCGCATGCGCCGAATTTCCTGGCACGCTGCCAGAATCGCCGGGCCGCCCTCCTCGTGAATTGCCCCATCCACCCCGCCGCCGCCGAGCAATGTCCAGTTCGCAGCGTTGACGATGGCGTCCACGGCTTGCGTCGTAATGTCGCCCTGCAACGCACTGACGCGTCCGTTGAGGAAGGTAGATTGTGCGGTCACATTCAACATAAGCTACGGTTATACGCCTAACTCCAACTGCTGCCCCGACTCACGCGTGACGTGTTTGATTCCGACTTTGACGATTTCATACGTCGCGGAAGAATTGCCGGGATATGGCATCAGCCCCGGCGGGAAAAAGAAATAAGCCGATTCAATGCGCAGCCCAGCAACCGGTGCCTGATCTGCGCCAAACAAGCAGATGTTATCGCCCGACTCGCCGCCGCGTTCGGTTTCGCGCGCCGTTTGCGCAATCAAGCCGTGGAGGTAGGGCACTGCCTGCAGCGCGTGTCCCAACGCCCGCGCCACGGAATAATCATCCGAACTCACCGACTGCGGCGGAAGCCCCAGGCTGCGCAACACCGCACTCACATCCCATTGACTTGAAAACAGCGAAAGATCCGCCAGCAACTTTGGTGCGGTCAAGCTCACTTTCAAAATACACTTGCTCGCCAGCAAATGCGGAATAGATTCAGGGACCTTGCCCAAATCAAATTCGAGTTGACCGGGCGGTGACTGCAAGGCGTAATGCCGCATTTCCGCAATGCCCGCAGCCTCTTGCTGAAAGAAATAACAACCACCGCGCAGAACTTCTACCTTCGGATCGGGTGAAGTGCCAGTAAAGCGATTCCAATCTTGCCGCTGGTCGCGCACCCAGATTTGCTCCTGCGCACTGGCGCTCGTGACCAAGCCATCAACGAGATGTAAACGTTCGCGCGGAACACCACGATAGAGAATCTCATTCTGGAGCAAAAGCCGGGTCGGAATCTCGCCGCGTTGCGCCTTCTTCAGCGCCGCGTCATAGACCTGCTGATAGAGCGATAGGTTATTAATTTTCCCCATTGCCATCGTTCCTCGCTATCTCCATCTGCCTGATGCCCAATCCCCGTGCCTGTTTCCGATAAAGCATTTTGGGCGCAGGAGTCAGACATCAGGCAAATCTGTCTAGGAAACCTGATAGACGAACTGTCCATCCTCGCCAACGCTCACATACGCCTTCGTGACCGGCTCGCCCAGCGCCATTCGCGCCAAAAACTCACCGGACATCGCAGGCAGTAACGTGCCATTCAGGATGTTGTGAACATTGCGCGCGCCGCTGTCCACATCGGTGCAACGTTTCCCACCGCCTCGACGACTGCTTCGTCATACGAAAAGGCTGCGCCATGATTTGCTTCGATCCGCTCGGCAATCTTGGAAAGCTGTAAGCGAATAATCAGTCGCAAAATATCATCCGAAATCGGATAGAACGGCGCGATGGTCATACGACCGAGTAGCGCAGGCTTGAAGGCTTTGACCAGTTCAGGGCGAATCGCTTCGATCAAGCCTTCCGGTTCCGGCTTGGTGTCGGGATCAGCGCAGAGTTTCATGATCGTATCTGTCGCCACGTTGGAGGTAAGCAGGATGACCGTGTTTTTGAAATCAATCTCGCGGCCTTCGCCGTCTTCCAGCATGCCTTTATCGAAGACCTGATAGAAAAGTTCCATCACGTCCGGGTGTGCCTTTTCGACTTCATCCAGCAGCACGACCGAATAGGGTTTGCGCCGCACCGCCTCCGTCAAAACACCGCCTTCGCCATAACCGACATAGCCTGGTGGCGAGCCTTTGAGGCTGGAAACGGTGTGCGATTCCTGATACTCGCTCATATTGATCGAGACCAGATTGCGCTCGCCTCCGTACAAGGTATCAGCCAACGCCAGCGCCGTTTCGGTTTTGCCAACACCGCTGGTTCCGACCAATAAAAACACCCCGATGGGACGCTTCGGATCAGTCAATCCAGCCCGTGATGTTTTGATCCGTTCGGCAATTGCGCCCAGTGCGTGATCTTGCCCAATCACGCGCTCCTTGAGCGTTTCCTGTAATTTCAGGATCGCCTGAATTTCATCCGAAACCATCTTGCCGACCGGAATCCCCGTCCAGCCGGAAATCACTTCGGCGATGGTTTGCGAAGTCACGACCGGCTGCATCAAGGGCGTTTCGCCTTGCACGGTTTTTAGTTCGGCATTCAGCTTGTTCAGTTCCTCGCGCAGTTCGGCTACGCCCTCGGCTTTACCTTCTGCCGCCATTGCTTCTAGCTTTTCGCGGAGGTCACGAATCTTGCTGATAAAGTCGCGCTCTTGCTCCCATTGCGTATTGAGCTTCGCTAACGATTCTTCGGTTGCTGCGCGATCCGCCTTGAGTTCGCCAATGCGTTCATCGTGCGCCCCACCCGTAATCGCTTCGCGTTCGAGCACGTTGATTTCCGTCGTCAGATTGACAACTCGGCGTGTGGCATCTTCAACCGAAGAAGGCGTTGCGCCTTGTCCAATCGCTACTTTCGCACAGGCCGTGTCGAGCACGCTGACGGATTTGTCCGGCAACTGGCGACCGGTGATGTAGCGATGCGAAAGACGAACTGAATCTTCGACCGCTTCGTCGAGGATGCGAACGTTGTGATGGCTTTCGAGTGCATTCACAATGCCGCGCATCATCACGATGCCTTTTTCTTCGTCCGGCTCTTCGACTTTGACAACCTGAAACCGACGCGCGAGCGCCGCATCCTTCTCGAAGTATTTTTTGTATTCCGCCCAAGTCGTCGCGGCAATCGTTCGGAGTTCGCCCCGCGCCAAGGCAGGCTTGAGCAAATTCGCCGCGTCGTTCTGTCCGGCTTGCCCGCCTGCGCCAATCATCGTGTGCGCTTCGTCAATGAAGATGATGATCGGTTGCGGCGACGCTTTGACTTCATCCATCACGGATTTCAAGCGATTCTCAAACTCGCCTTTGATTCCGGCTCCGGCTTGCAACAAGCCCATGTCAAGCGTGCGAATGGCAACGTTCTTGAGCGGATCAGGCACATCGCCCTGAGCAATACGCAACGCGAAGCCTTCGACGACGGCAGTTTTGCCAACGCCCGCTTCGCCCGTGAGAATCGGATTGTTTTGGCGACGACGAGTGAGAATGTCTACGACTTGCCGTACTTCAAATTCACGCCCCAAGACCGGATCAATCTTGCCGGCGCGCGCCTTGGCGGTCAGATCAACCGTGAACTGATCCAGCGCTTTGGTTTTGCCGGGGGCACCTACCGCTCCGCCGCCAGTGGCATCGCCGCTCGTATCCATCGGTTGCGAAGTGAAGCCTTCCGCCGCGCGAGCTTCGCTCGAACCATTCGTCAAAGCAGCGAAGTTTTCTTTCAATTCATCCACTTTGATCTTCGTGAAGTCTTTGGAAATCTCGCGGGCGATGCGCCCCAGTTGCTCATTCGTCAAGAATGCCAGGAGCAAATGCCCGGAGCGCACTTTCGCTTCGCCAAATTCCACCGAAGCCACTAACCACGCGTCCTGGAACAGGGTCGGAATATGGGGCGAAATCGAAGGCGTGCGCGCATTGCCCGTCTTCAGCCGATCCAGCGCCACCGTGATGTCTTTGACCAACCGCGAGGCATTGAGTTCATAATGCCGCAGAATTTTATTCAAATCGGTATCGGTGGATTCGAGCAATTTCACGAACAGATGCTCGACTTCGACATCATAATTCGTGCGGGATAAACACAATCCGGCAGCGCCTTCCAGCGCGCTACGGCAAGTATCGTTGAGTCGGGCAACCAGTGCTTTTAAATTGACGTTCATGATCAACCTCGTTTTTTTGTACAGCAAACTTTCCAATTTGCCGCTGTTTCCCAAAGTGACGCCTGCTAAGTGATCAGCAAACTGGAAAGTTTGCTGTACATTTATTTTTTAGGCGGCGCGTAAGTAGATAAGGGATAGGCCTTTAGGCCGAACGTTTCCGGGCTTTCCGCGACGATGGCAGCGGCGAGAAACCTCGGCAAATAATGAACGGCTTCATCCAAAAATGCCTTGTCGAATTTCTTGGAATCGGGTTTGGCCAACACTTCCCACAAGCCTCCTCCGGCATCTTTTTCTTTGATGAGCACGGCGAAATCGCGCTTCACCAGCGCCGTGCCGCGTTTATATGCAAGAATCGCCAACGCTGCCGAAGTCCCATCTTTGCCAAACTCCGCCTGACGCGCTTTCAAAAACTTAGCTGCTGCGGCTGCGCCTTTATCCACTTCGCACAGATCGTCAGCCTTTGCCGCCGCGGCTGGGACAACAGCAAACATGCCTTTGCCTTTAGCCTTTGTGGTGGGGCAGGGTTGAAATTCAGTTTCAAGCAAGGCGAGTGCGATGCCTAAAGTTTCCAAGACCTTCTCTTTTTCAAATTCGCCGTTGATAACCGGCGCATATTGCACGCCGCGCTCAAAAACTTTGTGGAGGTCTTCGCCGTTTTTCGTATCTCCGACTCGCAGGGCATAGGCATCCACCCATTTCTTGATGAGTTGAATGCCCACGCCAGAGATGACTAAGGGCTTGTCGGGTGACAGCATCCAGCCAAGATTGCCTGCATAGTTAGAAATAAAACCGGCGCGCGCCTTATCATCCATTTGCAAATATTGTGAGGTTGTCCCCGCCGCTGGCTGCGCCTGGGCAAGGATTGGCATTGCTAAAAACAGCAGTGAGGTTAGCAATGACAAGAGGTACATCTTCTTCATTTTTATGGCTCCTTACAAAATGTAGGACAGGCGGACTGCCTGTCTTTTGTCTTACTGGGTCTAAATTGTAAAAGACAGGCAGTCCGCCTGTCTCAACCTCGAGACTCCTTATTTCTTCAAAAAGTAAAAATCTCCATCCAGGGAAGTATTTTCCCAGGGCACTTGTTGTCCGTTGGTTTTTTCTTTGACGGCGATGCGTGTGCGTTTGAGCACTTCTTCGATTTTCAAATTTGGCTCATGCATATACCTGAGTAATTCCTGTGTGTACAACCCATTCTTTCCATCACCATCGCTGGCGACTTCGCCCGGCCCGGTGGCATACGCGACCACGGTTCCACTGGGCGCATTCATTACGGCCAGCCCACGCGAGAGCGAACGCACACGCTGCACAAATGGATTGTTACGGCAGGCATCCAGGATCACGATATTCAGACGGCTCCCTGCGGATTCCAATTCGTTCATAATCCGTCCGGCGTCCACGGCTTCGTATTCCGCATCGCCTTCTTTTTCGAGGCGCGCACCAATCGGCACCAGGTAATTCACGCCTTTGACCTGGACGCCGTGCCCGGCAAAGTAAAAGAGCGCGACGCTGCCGCGTTGAATCTTATTGCCAAACGCGCGCAGACTTTCTTCCAACTCGCGCTTGTTCAGATTGGTGTATTGCAGCACCTCAAAGCCCGTCTCACGTAGCGATTGCGCCATCGCCTTGGCATCATTGGCGGGATTGGCGAGCGCGCCGACTTGATAGTTGCTGTTGCCGATCACGAGCGCGAGACGGTTCGTACCCGTGATTTCATTGACGGAACTGGAGGATGCACTTGAGTTCGCAAGCACGGTCGAACCGCTATCGCTGCGTGCAGCGGTGCTGGTTGCAGCAGTGTCCTCAGGCTTCTTCTCAACTGGCGGTGTCGGAACGTTAGTTGGGACAGTGTCCCCACGGCGCGGCGGATTTGGGGGAGGAACATTTTTACTAATGAGCACTGGCCCTTTGATTTTCAAAGTGAAAAACCCGCTCTGATTATTGCGCGGGCCAATGACGCGCAAAATTACATTCTGTCGAGTATCCAGTCTTAATTTAGCGTCTTTTTTATCGCCGCCCGACGAGGCATCGAATTTGATCATCGGTTGCGCATCGGCATCCAGCACTTCGACCGCGATGTTCGACCATTGCTCATTGGTTTTGACTTCAAGCGAAAAGTTCACCTCGCCCGGCCCCGCCGTGAAGGAATAGAAACGACTGATCGGCACGTTTGGCGCGATGTTGCCTTTCAATTCCTGATTGAGCAAGGGGAGCGGGTTATCGCGGCTGCTTGGTTGAGCCTTGCTCGAAGCGACGGCTAAGATAAACAGACAGGAAAATGTCAGACAGAAAGAGCGGGTGTATCTGGGTTTCTGTCTGTAATTTTTCTGTAGATTATTATCTTTTAGTGTCACTTTCATAATTACCTCTCGGTCTTCAATCCTGGTCGTAATACTTGCTCGGCTCCGTCGTCTTACTATCCGCCAAATCACATAAGCGTCGAAAACTCGGCAGCATCGCCAGCCAGACATCCTCGCCAACCGTCGCCACAACCTTCTGCTTCACGGTCGGACGATCTACTAAGGTCGGTTGCTTGAGTAAGAAGACAATATCGTCATAGTCTTTTTGCCGTCCGGCATTGAGCTTCAGTATCAGCAACCATTCCGGCGTCACGATGCGTAACCCGTTCGGCAAGTTGATCGCCTCTTGCAATGCCGCCCGGTAATACTTCTGATAGCCGTCGCTACGGACAATCCAATCAATCGGAACCGCATACTTACCAACATGCAGCGTATAACGGCTGCCACCAAAGCTCAGCCGCTGGTTGGACGCCAGCGACAGGTTGTTTGAAGCAATAATATCCACATCTTTCGTCATGCGCGGGCTGCCATAAAAATACATCGCCAACCCACCGACTACGGCCCAGCCAATCTCTTCCTGCGCTGCGAGTTGACCCATTTGCTGCGCGGCTTCGACGCCTGTATCACTGGAAATCATCGGGCTGGCAGCGTTTTCCAGCATCCGCGCGACAAGTTGTTGATACTCGCTTTCACTCATTACTTTTTTCTTTCTAACAAAAAGTTCACTGGGCGCACCCTCTAATTTGAAAATACAGACCATTGAGGGGACGCGCTTTGAGAGAGAAAACTTGGGAAATGATCGATTTTTCGGTCTGAAAGTTAATAACAGGCTCTAGTAGAATGCTTTTTCCCCTCACTGAATCGGCACAACCTTATCCTTTACCTTCGCTGCACCATTACCAGAAAACTTCCCTTCCGCACTCGTATCGTCCACATCCGTCACGACGACTTCCCCGACTTTCTCTGCCACCACGCGAATGACTTTGCCCGTGTCCGGGTCTTTGACTTCACGGCTTACGCGTTTCACTTCCAAACGGTCGCCTTTCTTCAAGCCTGCATTGCGGCCAATGTTGATGATGACCGTAGAGCCGGAGACATCGGCAATCGTACCTTCGGCTTTTACGGGAGCGGCAGCAGCGCGAGCAGGCAGGCTTCCGGCTTTCTCATCCAATTGTGCGGCCAATTTGTTCACGCAATCGTAGACGGCTTCGCCGATAATGGTTTCTGCAAAATTACTTGCATTCATTCCGAGCGCGCCATCGGTGTAGACGCCCTTGACGCCGCCCGTGGCTTGGATGCTCGCGCCTTCGCGTTTGGATTCGCCACGTGCATCACCAGCGGAAAAGATTTCGGCGGTATCGGTCGCAACCATTCGGTAATTGATGCCAACCGTCGCCTTCGCCTTTTTCGAGCCAAGCTTGAGGCCGCCAAACACAGGCACGGGAACGCTGACGCCTGCGCCGCCACCACGGTTTTTGTCATCGCGTCCGAAGGTGTGAATGCTGCCCATAATCAACGCATCCACACCGAGAATTTTGCCGATGCGGGCGGCAGTGGCTTCGTCTACACGACCGCTGGCACCGAGGTTTTGTTCAGCCATGATCTTGTCGAGTTGTTTGCGTTCGATGACACTGTATTGCCCGCCCTGTACCAACTTGGTCACGAGCAGGTCAGCAATGCCTTTGCCGACATCTACGTTAGAGCCAAAGATGTAACCGACATCGCTATACACGGTGGCATAATCGAAATCCAAAATGGCGATGCGTTTCTTTTGCTGGGCTTGAGTGCTAAAGGTAATTCCAGCCAATAAAATGAGGGTAATGATTGATGCAGTGGTTTTTCTTAACATATCTCGTGCTCCTTCTGAAGATGTACAGCAAATTTTCGAGTTTGCGTCGGTGCTCACCTGCGATCTACTTTGGGAGTCAGCAGCAAACTCGAAAATTTGCTGTACATCTTTCTAAATTGTGCGAATGATCTCTGTTCATCTCTAACTGGCATTGCTTCGCAAAACATGCCGCTAATTTAATTCAAGTGACCAGAAGTTAGGACGACTTGTTCATCGTCCGTGGTGAACGGTTTTGTTTTCAGCCAGGTTGTCCACCCAAGCATGGGTTTGGCCTGGCTCGATAATTGGCAAGCTGGCACTTCCGCCTTTTGCAGTACCAACTGTAGATCAAAATCAAACTCCTGTCCGGCCAGAAAACGGATCAACTCAGAAGCCGGTTTGCAGGCAGTACCATTCGGCAGCAAGGCGCTGAATTGCGCAAACCTGAGCGGGCCAAATCGCACCCGGAATTTTGATTGCGTATCCCACACGCGCGTGCCTGCCAGCGTGCTCTGGCCCAACTGATGATTCGCCCGACCCAGCGTCGAATAGCTTTCCGGTTCCAGCTTGAGCCATTGCCCTTGGAACTGCTCCATTGTAACAGGTGCGTCGAAGTAATCGCTCAAGATGCCAGCCAGCGCGCTGGCCGAATGCGGTTTGTTAGCAATCAGACCGCCGTAGCTCAACAACCCTTGATCGGAAAAACTGAAGCGATGACGCAGCCCGCGCGTGCCCAAACCTACGATGTCAAACAGGAATTCCGTGAAGCGATCATCCAACCCGCGCTCAAACGCGACCGGAAAGCGGTACTTTTCCCAGGCCCGATAGAACAATGAAAGGACGCGATGATTAAAGAGGTCAAGGAATTCATATAACGTCCGATCCTTATTGCGTAGCCGCTCCATCAACAACTCGGTATACGCGTGCGGCAACACCCCCAACGGCCCGGTCAGTCCCATGAAAGCTACGGTCATCTGCGGTGGAGATGGATTGTCTGTATCCTTCTCTTCCGGCTTGAGCGCATGAATTTCACTGGCCGGAAACGTTAGTGTCACCGGCGTGCGAAACCGCACCACTTCGCTTTCAGGTTCTGCCGCATGTCCAATCGGACGACGCATCGAATAAATCCGTTCGAGCAAACGCACCGCCTGAAAGAAATCAAAGCGGTAGGGTTCGGCGAAGAGAATTTCTTCGAGCGTAAAGGCTTGTTTGGTCGGTTCATTGGTCATTGGTCATTGGTCATTGGTCATTTGCGTTTTCTAAAACCCATGACCAGTGACGAGTAACTTCATAGAAGTATCTGCTCTCCCACCCGCGGCTTCCACCGTTTCAATTCGCCTTCGCGCTGTTCGGTTTTGGCGATGAGTTGATTGAAGGAATTGAGGGACGCGTATAACCCCAAAAACCGTTCCAGCACGGAGGCAAACAGAAACACGCCGCTGCCGACGTACTGCGTTTCATCAAATGTTATGGTGGTTTCAATCCCGCGCACAAAGCCGGTGCCGATACGGGAACCGGTTTGTCGCACGACGCGGCGGCTCGTGATCTTGTTCAAACCGAGGATTTGTTTACGTGTCGCAGCGGAATCCATAAAGTCGTACAGCATCAAAATCTCGCGCAAGGCTTCCGGGTCGCCATTCCGCTGGCCTTCCACCAACGACAGATGATTAAGTGACAGATGCGAAATCAAGCGCCAATGTGCGCCCCGTCGCATCGGCGGACGCAGCGTTTCTGTCGGCTTGCGCAGACATTTGACACGTGAAAGCGGCCCGGCATTTTCCACCTCAAAATCGCCCTCGCGTCCGCCGAAAGGCAAGCGCGCAGGCAAATCCCGATTGGTGCAGGTCACGTGACAGGTGATTGTTTCGACAGGCGGGACGTTCGGGCTAAAATTCAAATCCACCAGCGACATGAAAACTTCGGTTCCCTCATCCTCCATCCGCTGCGAAGGCCGTCGCGTGGCATACCAAAACGCGCCTTGCTGGTCTCGCTCATACGCGTGGCGATAGGAATAAAAAGGATGGAATTCGCGCGATTGCTGCAAGTACGGGTCAACGGTGGTGACGGAATCTATTGAGTAAACTTCTGTCGCAGTCTGGCGATGAATATCAGGGATGACGTGATACTCGTTCTGCTGTTGCGTGAGTTGAATCGGCTCAGCGACTTTGCGGAACAAATTGATAATGGGCGTGCAGCCGAGTTGGAAGGTGCCTGCATCCACTTTCGCACGAGGCGGAGTCACGTCCTTCAAGTAAATCAAAATGTCTACCTGCTCGCCAAAGCCAGCGCGGGCGGCCTCGTCCAAGCCTACCACGTCAAAAAACAAAAACTTATCAGGAAACGCAAAATACTCCGTCAATAAGCGATAGCCTGAGAACGAACGGGGGGTGTATCCCAACATCCCCTCGTCCGCCGCAAAGCCGACAGGCCGCAGCGCATCCACAGGAAGCTTAAGCGAACGGCGCGTTTTTTTATCTTGCAACTCAATACCTTTAAGGTGGAGTTGTTCATTAAAAAGCAGTTCATACAGCGGGTAAATCAATTGCGCCTCGCCGTTCAGATAAAAGCGCAAGGATGCAATGCACCGCTCTTTTTCACCCATCCCAACTTTTAAGTCTGAGAGCTTGGTGTTGTGCAAGCATTTCAGACTGATGCGCAACACAGCATCTGACCATTTGCCCCGCGCGCCCACTGGGTCTAATGATTCCAGCGCCGCCGACGCCACTTCCAACGGCCAGAGCGTGACGGGATAACACGTCCGAAACCGACAAGGCGTGCCTTGCACAGGGCGTGAATACAACGTCGTTTCGCGGTCAATGGCGTACCCGGTCGTCAACTTTCCCTGTTGCGGATCAAGCGCAAATTGCGCGATGGACATCGAAGGCGTCGGCGCGAGGTAATGCGGATAAAGAACGTTCAGGAGGGATTCAGTGACTTCCGGGAACTCGTCATCAATCTTCAGATGGACGCGGCTGGTCAGAAAGGCAAAGGCTTCGATCATCCGCTCGACGTGCGGGTCTTCGCACTTGTCGGGTTCGAGCAATAATCTTCCGGCGACCTTTGGGTACTTCTCGGCAAACTCCGCCCCCATCTGTCGTAGGAAGATCAATTCGCGTTCGTAATATCCAAGCAACTCATCACGCATAAAGTTATCGAATCAATATCTCAAGCTACGATCAAGCCGGATCGAAGCAGTTGCTGCAACCGATCATCCAGGCGTTGATCAAGCAGCGTTTGGATTTGCGTCTCGTCAGAGACCTCCTGCCCCTCTGCCGTCTGCAATCCATGCGAAACAGCAAAGGCAGTCAGCGCCGTTAGGATTTCCGCGCGGGTGCGAGTGCCATCCAGCAGTTGTAACAGGTGCAAGCTGATCTCGTCTTCAATTTCGATGGATTGATGAATCAGGTTAGTGACGACCGGTTCCTGCGTAGCCTGCCAGCGGGCGAGCGGAAAAACTTTGGGGTGGGAACTGATTGCTGTCGCCATCGCAGGTTGATAGGTATGCAATTTGATCAGCCCTGAACGATACGCCGCAAATAAAATCTCTTGCAGCACCTGAACGTCTTCCTCATCTATTTCGCCGAGTGCATAGTGCTTCTCCTGTGCATCCAGTTCGAGGCGAAGGCGCGCCGCCGGGGCCACTTCGGCAAAGGTAAAACGGCGCGGGAAAGATTGTTGCAAGACGAGCAACGCGGCTTTGGCGAGTGGAAAATCGGTCGAGAGGCGGGCATGTTTGTCGTAGGCAAATTCTTCGATCACCTCGGCGCGCAAGTCTGGGGGAGCAGATACGGCCTCCGCGCTCGAAGCGAGCAGATAATTGTTGAGTTGATGCGCACTTAGATTCCGCTCAATGGTGACGCCTTGTTTACACAAAAGGGTCTGCCGGAACATGCGGCATTTAAGAAAATCCAGATACTGCTCGCGCAACAATACGTTCTCGTCACCGAACTGATCCAGCATCTCGCGTACTTTGGGCGGGAAGGTGTGATGTTGCGTTTCGTGGAAATCGGCTTCGGCCAAATATTGCAAGCCGAATTGTGCAGCGTGCCGGGCGAATTGATAGAAGTAAACCGGCGTGTTGATAGGAGCCAAATCGTCGTGAAAGATTTGTTCGTTATGGCGATGACTGAGTAATAAATCAAGCTGCTCAGTGAGCAAGGCACCAAACAAATCCGTACGCGCTTCTTCGGGCGTTGGGAACTTTTGCAACAGGAATTTCAGCAACGATACCCCTTGTTGGATTTTCTCGCCTGGCTCGTGCATATCCCGCGTGTGAAAGAGCATCATCTCGCGCGTCATTTGCCGAATGTGATAACCCGGATACGTGTTATAGCTGATGTAAGCAATGCCGTGTGGTGCCAGATGATTATGGCTTAATTGCAGAACCCGGTCTTTCACTGCAGGCGGAACCCAGGTATACACCCCGTGTGCCAGGATGTAATCAAACTCGCCCAATCCATCACCAGCTTCCAGCAAATCACCTTGTTGCAAATCCAGATTGCGCAAATCGAATTGCGCGACTGCTGCTTGCCCACGCGCGATGGCTTCGGTCGAAAGATCAATGCCCACGAATTGGCTTTCAGGAAACTGCATTGCCAGCGGCACCAGATTGCCGCCATCCCCACAGCCCAATTCCAACACGCGACAATGCTGCACGGGTGCTGTCGGCAAGCCAAGCAATGAGGCTATCGTCGCCAACCGGTCGGGATGCGTTTGGGCGAAGGGATAACCGAAATATGGAACCTGATCGTAGGAAAAATTTTCCATTGCTAACGATGCACAAACTAGGCTTTCCAGTAAATCAACTGATACCAGCCGGTTGCATAATCTGTGCCTTTAATATCTTTGCCATTGCCGTGGACGAACCAGTCAAAGTTCCGCGTTTTCTTGTCGCTCACTTCCCACGGGCCAACGTCGTACCACGGATCGTAATATTCCACCGTGCTTTCGCTCGCCCCTGTGACCACGACAATATGCGTATTATTTGCCGCCGCCCATTTGCCGCACGTCCAAATCGGCGACTGCTTCAATCGCTCTTTGAGATCGAACGCGGAAACCGATTGACCTAAGCCCGTTGCTCCCATCCCCAACGCCTTTGCTGCTTTAAGATTCTGATTGAGTTTGAGACCCGAGTTAAAAGCCTCAGCGGTATCAATCCCACCGGCTTGGAGCAGCGGAACGATGTCTTCAACTTTCCGCCCTTTCCAAATAAACAGCATCTCAAAGCACGTTAGCCAGCAGAGAGTGGAGCGATTTTGTGCTCTAGGTGTCATGCCATTCAAAGGCGCTCTCACAATATCACTGCCCATCGTTAGTCTCCCTGTACAAGGTATTGCCCACTGCCAAGCTGGAGCACCGTATCAAACGTAATCGGTTCGGGAACGGGATCAACCTTCAATCGTGCATCCACGCGAAACTTAATCACTCGTTCGGTCTCTCGGATGGGATCAATGCTGACCGTCACGTCATCCAGCCGTGGTTCAAAGGTACTAATCGCATTCTCTAAAGCGCGCCGCACTTTGTTGCGTTCGGACGGGCTTTTGAGGCTGTACGAAGTGAAATCCGGCAGCCCGTAGTTGGCGACCGAGTGTGTAGTTTCCTTCAAGTCATTGGAAATGCCGCCGACGATTTGGCGTGTGTTGAGCAACCATTCCAAATCGCGTCGAACGGCGAGTTTAAGCTGCCGCAAACTCTTCTGCCGTGAAGTCGGCGCTTCGGAAGAAATGTTCGGCTCTTCGTCAATGAGACGATCCAGCACCGAAGGAGTGATTCTGATTTCATTATCAAAACGTGCCATAAAAATATTAGTTACACGGAAATCCCGGCACTGCTCAGGACGGTCAGGATCGGAGTGCTACGGCTGCGGGCCTGGGCAATATACCCATCCCAGAGAGTTTGGACGCTGCGATTGAATCCATGCCGGGTTTGCAGATCGCTATCGTAGGTATTCTGAATCGGCTGTGTTTTGGTTTGGAATCTGCCGACAATTTCATTCCAGGCATCCTGCGCCGCGTTCACACTTTCATACTGATTAGGAATCAGGGCGCGCAGTTCATTGAAGCAATCGCGCGCCAGCAAGGCGACCAAACCATAATGGCCCCGCTCATGCGTGAGCAACGCATCACGCTCTGCTGTGGGTTGCGCACTGACCCAACTTGCTACCCAACTGTTTTGCTCAGAATCTCGATCCTGGGTCACAAGAACCACAGACATAATAAAATTATCTTGAATCTGATACCGCTCAGGACTGGAGCGCGGCACCCAGGAAATTTGGGCGTTGCGCTGGAATTGAAATCCGGCATTGGTATAGGCGGCTTGTGCTTCTTCGCCTTCTGCAGGTGGCTCCATTGTCCGTTGGCGAAAATCAGTCCATTGCAAAACTCGTGCGACGCCATTGATCTGAGCGGCCATACGCTACCTCGTCAGTTAAGAGAAAGTGTGACTGAGCCTGCCCACCGACAAGCTCAGTCTATCAAACCAGGTTACTAGACGGCCTTGTTCGCTTTCAAATCGTAACCGGCCTTCACCGCACCGCCGAGCGTGCCATCGGCCTTTTGCTCCTTGTACTCAAACTCAATCTTGGCGAAGTTGAGGGAGATTTGATCCGTGGGCAAAATATCCCCATGCCCGGAGCCGCCCGTTTGGAAGGAGGAAATTAACAAGTCGGACATGGTAACCGTCATGAACTCTTGTTGTTCTTTCCCCGCTTTGCGACAAACCAACGTGGCCTTCTTGATGTGTTCACCGTTGGCGCAAGCCAGCATCAGTTTCGGTGAGGCTTTATTGATCTTCATCACGAAGTGAAAATCCTGGAAGGACGCCTTGCCAGCGCCGCCGCCGCCGCCTGCCGCGTGCGCCCCGGATTGCGTTACGCCCCAGGAAAACGATTCAATATCAATTTCGCCTTTATGCTTGGAATCGGTGCTTTCGCCGGCGATGCCATCAATCTTCAGATAATAATCAACTGCTGCCATAGTATTTCTCCTTGTCATTGGTTACAGCAAAGTTTCGCGTTTGCTGTGGTTCGATAGTGTGAAGATAACCAGCAGCAAACGGCTCCGTTTGCTGGATAAAAGCCGCGCCAATTACTTGGCGGGTTTGGGGAGTTCTGCGACTAGCCGCAACGACACTGATAGTTCATCAAGCTGGAAGTGCGGCCTCATAAACGCGACGGCTTTGTAGACGCCGGGTTTGCCAGGAACTTCGACCACATCCACACGGGCTTCGCGCAACGGATATTGCGCTTTGACCGAGGGAGCGGCGGTGTCGTCCTCTGTCACGTAATTCATAATCCATTTATTGAGGAAGCGCGAACAATCGTCACGCGACATAAAGCTGCCGATCTTGTCGCGCATCATCGCTTTCAAGTAGTGAGCAAAGCGCGAGACGGCAAAGATATATTGCAACTGCGTCGAAAGCCGGGCATTGGCATTAGCGGCTTCGCTATCGTACTTCGCCGATTTGTTGGCGGATTGCGCGCCAAAGAACGCGGCATAATCAGTGCCCTTGCAATGCACGAGCGGGATAAAGCCGAGATCGGAAAATTCTTTTTCCCGACGATCCGTGATAGCAATTTCGGTCGGGCATTTGAGCGCGACTTCGCCTTCATCCGTGGCGAAAGTGTGGGTGGGCAATCCTTGGACAAGACCGCCGCCTTCGACACCACGAATCGCCACGCACCAGTTGTACATTGCAAATGCCTCTGTCAGTCGCGTCCCGAAGGAATACGCCGCATTGCCCCACAAGTACTTCTTGTGATCAGTGCCGTCCACGTCTTCTTCAAAATTGAAGCTTTCGGTCGGAACCGTATTGCTGCCGTAAGGCAACCGCATCAGCGTGTGTGGCAAGGTCAGACCGACATAACGCGAATCTTCGGATTCGCGGAAAGAACGCCATTTGGCATACTCGACTTGATCGAAGATTTTCGCCAAATCGCGTACTTCCGAAAGCTGTGCGAAGTCATCCCAACCAAACAATCCCGGCGCGGCAGCCGAGACGAAGGGCGCATGCGCCGCCGCCGCCACCTGCGAAATTTTTTCGAGCAACATCATGTCTTGCGGATGGTTGCCGAATTCGTAATCGCCCAGCAATGCGCCAAACGGAGCGCCGCCAAAGGTGCCGTATTCTTCTTCGTAGACTTTCTTGAAGAGCGCGGATTGATCGAACTCCGGCGCTTTTTCCAAGTCTTTCAGCAAATCTTTTTTGTTCACATTCATCACTTTGACTTTGAGTTGCGTGCCGGTTTCGCTCTCAAATACCAGGTGACGTAAACCGCGCCAGGAACCCTCCAGCTTCTGGAAATCTTCGTGATGCATGACTTCGTTGAGTTGACTGGAAATCAGTTTATCAATCGCCGCGATGCGGGCATTGATGGTGGTTTCCATATCTTTGGACATCACCAATTGCCCGTCCATCACCTGTGAAACAAATTCGGTGATAATGTCTTTGGCGCGGGCGGACTGGATTTCATTTTTGGGCTTCATCCCCTTCTCCAGGATTTGGCCGAGTAAATCTCCGGCAGCTTCCTGGGTCACGGTTTGGGCTTGTTTTTCTACTTGCTCGCTCATGGTTTCTCCTTCAGAAAATGTAGAGCAAACTTTCCAGTTTGCTCCGGCTGGCAAATGTACGACTGCGAAGTCATGAGCAAACTGGAAAGTTTGCTCTACATCTTTCTAGCCCTGGATTTCGAGTTATTCTTCCTTCTTCAGCCCCAGCGCATCGCCAAGCTGTTTCTGCGCGTCGGCATTCCCCAGGATGTCTTGCAACAAATCGCCGAGCTTGTCATTGCCATCCATTTTGGCCAGCAGATCAGACAAATTCTGGCGGGCTTCGACCAACCGACGCAATGGTTCGACTTGTTTCACGACTTCATCGGGCGTGAAGTCATCCATACTGCGGAAGTTCAATTCGACGCCGAGTTTGCTACCATCATTGCTGAGCTTGTTATCCACGCTCATGGTCAAGCGCGGCTTCATACCAGCGAGCACGTTGTCGAAGTTGTCGCGATCAATTTCGACGAACTTACGATCCCGCACACGCGGCAGCGGGTCTACCGGTTTGCCGGAAAAATCTCCCAGCACGCCGACGACGAAAGGAAGTTCTTTTAATTCGATGGCACCGCCCGTTTCGACTTCATAACTGATATGAACGCGGGGAGGGCGAATGCGACTGATTTTCTGTTGGACACTTTCTCTTTTGGCCATAACGATTCTCCTCTGAAAATGTACAGCAAACTTGTCTGTTTGCTGCCTCCATAACGGATGCTTGTCGAGTCATCAGCAAACTAGAAAGTTTGCTGTGCCTGCTTGATGCCGGAACTATTCACTACTGTTGCCGGTATTAAATCCTAATGTTTCGCGCATTGTTTCCAGTGCCACGCCCTCTTTGATCAGATCAGCCCAGACCAATTCAAAGGGCATATTCCCCCATTTCACAGCGCGCATGAGCAGAAAGGAAACGGGGCTGTGCGGCTCGGTCTGCCGAAAGAATTCGGCGATTTTTTCAATTTGTCGCAGGGCATCCTGTCGTGATCGCACGGAGCCAGCCGAGATTGAAAATCCGCCGCCTCCGCTCGGCGCGCCCTCGCCTCCATCTTCGCCTGCCTCGGAAACCTGGTTGTCTCCGCCCGCCTCCAACGGTCGCTTTTCTTTGCCGATAATTTCCATCAACGTACGGATTTCATTGAGCGATTTTTTCAGCCCGCCCAAGCCCGGTGTCGCCCGTGCATACTTCTCGTCCATCACGGCATCCAGCGCCTGCATCTGATCCCAGCAGGCGGCGATCAATTCTGAATGCGCTGCGATAAATTCGTAACTTGTTGCTGTTTTGGCTTTGCGCCAATCTTCACCCGTGACTTTTCGTTCTGTCTCCGCCTGGGCGCGCAGCGCGTTGAATTTTTCCTGTTGGTCGAACTCAAGCGCCGCTAAATTTTCCGGGATGTCGAATTGCTTAGCTTCCTGGTACTGATTGTAAGAATACTTCGCGCCCGCCGTCAGCGGCAATTCATTCACGATTACAGCTAAGCGTTCATCTAGCGCAGCCAGCACGTTCGCCCGCGCTGTCAACGGCCCTTCGTCATCTTCAGGATCAATTTCGGGATACAGGTTCTCCCAAAAGATTTCCTGTAGCGCACGCATCAAATGCAAGCCATCGCGCAACCCCGCCCAACGATCCAGCCGATCATGTTTGTAATTCCTTCGACCAGCCAGGCGGCGAGTTGTAAATCTTTGGTCTTCTGCGTGAGCGCAGTCGTCGCCAATTGAATCACTTTCGGCCAATCAGCCACTTTCAAATCACGCGACCAGTCGCCCTGTGATAACACTTCGTCTTCACGCCGCGCTTCTTTTATTTGATCGAACGTGCCTTCGTAGCGCAGGCTTTCGCCGACCGGATTGTCGTCACTAATCGGCGCTAACAATGCCTCAAAATCAATTACGGATGAAACTTCAGACATCAATCGCTCCCTTTAATTTTCGCCGTCTACTTCGGTTGCTGCTTCGCTTTCAGCCGTCTCGCCGCGCAAATCGAATTCAATGCTCTGCACGTCATAAATCACTTTGTCATCATCCCCAACCATAAACATCCGCGTCCCGATGCCGCGTGCCAATTCGTCGTTGTACGCATGCCAATCCGTCATCCGTCCTAAGCGAGTTTGGCCATTCGGGTCTTCGCTCGAACCGGCATATAAGGACAGCAGAAAAAACTGACCGCGCGTATCGTGCGTGGTTTCAATCCGCGCTGGCGTGTAAAGCAAATCGCGTAAATGCTCCGGCTTGCCGATTTGGATGCTGCGAATCTGTTCGTAGGGAATCCAAACATATTGATCTTTCACGATGGCTTCGAGTACGGGAGCGACAAAATCATCCGCATCGCGCCAGTCAAAATACGGAAGGTCATCGCAGACACCCGGCATTGCCGGACGTTGCTCTTCTGCCTTGTCCAGCAAGACACGCGCTTCAGACAGCTTGCCCGCACGCACGCAATTGATCGCATCCAAATGCAAATCCACGTAGGCCGGGGGTTCGGCCAGAAAATGTGGCTGTGCGCCATGGCTCCAAAGGCTGCGCCGTTCACGTTCCGCCTTGAGGCAGTTGCGATAGGCCATCACGCCTATTTCGGTTTGCACGCTCTGGGTGGCAATCACGTCCAATTGCTTTTCTGCGCGCTCTAATTCTCCGGCAAAGCAAAGAAGCTCGAAGAGAAACGTGCGAGCGGAGGTATCCGTTGGCCGCGCTTTGACCTCGCTGATGACCTGATTGATCGCCGCATTGAGTTCGCCTTGATGAAGAAGTTCTTTCGCAGTGGCCATAACTTTCCTTTTTGCTCTTACTGAGTAAAGCGATTTTTCCCGGTCAAAGATGTAAGCGCAAAATAAAATTTTCTTTCACTCGCCTTACACTTCCTACTGACAACACTTAACAATTCATGTCGCTCGATTACGAAAATTTTTATTTAAAGGTATCCGGTGCGCGCAACGCACTAAAATTGATCGCAAACGGGTTATTTGTGGGCGGCGTCAACTTGGCTACCGCGCCGTTCCAGGAGAATTGAACTTTATTGCCCGCCGTCATTCGAAACACGCCCCACAAGCCCGGATGATTGGCCGCCTCACCACCTGTTGCCGCGGGCGGAGTAGTTTGCCCAACGGCTTGCGCCAGGGCTTTATCCGACACTACAACCTTGATACCGGCTTCAACGCCAGACGATGGCCAGGAGAGTTGATACACCGAACCTGAGCCTTCGGCAGTCGCGTTCGTACCATCAACCTTGAGTTCAACTTTCTTGTTGGGTGGCGGAGTCACCGCCAGGGAATAACTAATCTTGGGCTGCTGTCCGCCGGGGAAAAACGCCTGTTGCAATTTGAAGGCTTGATTCAAATACGCAACTGCGCCATCGTTGAATTCCGACGGGTTTTTGGATTTCAACTGTCCTGGCTCTCCTTCGACCTTATCACTCAGAAAGTTCTTGTAGAGCTTCGTTAGTTCGCCGTCCGCAGGATTATAAAACTGCACAAACTCATTGAGTTGCACATCCGTCGTGCTGTTGCTGAAGGGATAGCGGCTCTCTAGCTGATGGGCGCTACGCGCCAAATTGCGCCACGCCTCTTCCAGGTTTTTCGCCTCGCCGGCTTTTTGCCCCGCGCCAATGTTTTGCAACGGACGCGCCAAGAACTCGCCTGCCGCTTTGCTACCCGGCGTCAATTCGATCTGCTTCACCATATCGCTGATTTCATTGGCAGGCTTATCCCAATTGCGGTTTTCTTTAGGCACTTTGGCAATATCATCCCACGTCGTTCCTTGCGCTGTGCGCAGTTGTTCCCGGACTTCGCCAAGCTTGGCTAAGTAACGCGAAATTGGCGGCTGGTCGCCTTCCACGAATTTATGCAGCGACGCAAACGACGCTTCGATCTTGGGATCATTGATGCCGACCTTACTGGCTAACAAGCCTTTCAGCCAAGCCAGCGCACCGCTATCTTTGGGTGGAACCGACAGTTTGGTTTCACTAGCGACATACGCCACGACTTTCTTGAGCGGGGAGTTTTCCTGCCCCAAAGTGCCGAGCGCATCAATCGCGGCGTTCTTATCCTTGAAGGGGCGGACGCGCACGCCGTTCAGAAACTTCTGCCAATGCGCGGCATATTCAGTCGAATACCGTTCGCGCAATTGATCCACATTGACACCTTGCGCGGCGGATTTCTCGCCCATCACCCAATCATCTTTGCCGCTCAGGTCCTCTTTGACCGACGCCATGGCGTCGCCTGTGACGTGCTTGTAGTAGGCATTTTTCGTGAAGGCATACGGCACCGGATGCGGATCGGACTCTTCCAACAACTCAGTTCCCTCCTGCCCTTCCAAGACCTTAGCCAAATCCACTGCCGCACCGAGTTTATTGATCTTGCGCATCACTTCGTTGTAGACACGCTTGGTCGGCGAGTAGCTCTTGAGCTTGTCGCGGGCGCTTTTCACAGCGGCATCAGCGCCAATCGGTCGAGGAACCGTGGTGTCAGCGTCTTCGTGCAATGCGGCCTGTTCCGCATAAAACGCGAGGTTCTCAATGCGCCCGCGCTCCGAGGGTTTTTCCTTCCAATATTGAGCAAGTCGCTCTTCTAAAAACTTCGGATCTACGCGCTCCTGCTTTTCCGTCATCAGGTAGGCTTGCAGCTTGTAGTAATAATCATCCTGGATCGCTTCCAGCTTTTCGCCTTCGCCCGCCGGCGTGATGTTGCCCAAATCGCTTTCCAAGGCCGCCACCGCAGGAATCAAAAACCGCTGCGAAACAAAATCGAAGTAGACTTGTCGTGCCCGTTCTCGAATCTTCCCGCCGGAATACAAGCCAAATCGCTGCGAGAGCGAGCCGAAGTAACTTTGGTCGCTTTCTTCAATCTTTTGCAAAGTGCCGCGCAATTTGTCGAGCGCTTCCATTTCACTAGGACTCGTCTCGACCGAAGGTTTGCCACGCCCAGCTTCGTAGAATTCCAAAACCGTCTTGGCATTCATCTGCGCCTCCTGCAACAGCGAACTGTTGTTGAAGTAAGAGAGGGCCGAACCGACGAACCAGAAGAAGCACAAGGCAGCTAAGACGCCGACACCGAGTTTGACTTTGGCGAGTTGATTCGGCGCAGCGCGTTGCGATTGGAACGAAGCGGCAATGTCTCGGTCGCGGAAGACAATCTGCTTGAAGAAATCTTCGCTGAAAGTGCCGATGTCGTTGATGCGCCCATCCTGCCCCATCGGATTGCTGGTGAAATAAAAGCCCCGCAACAAGGGCAATTCGTTGAAGGGATTCGGACGAAAGAGCGCCAGCGTGAATAAGCCGAGCTTCCGACGTGTTTCGGCAAAGCGCAGCGGAAAATTGAAAACCCCGTGCTGTTCCGTGGGCGTGGTCGCGCCGCTGAGTCGCAGCAAGCGCCGCCGCATCAACGCATCCAGCAAGTAATCAAATTCGACATCGAAGAGCGCGTGGGCAGTGTTGGCCTGTTCCAACGGAATGGTTGCGCCCCAAACCTGCGCGCGCTCGACAGGAGGCAAGGCCGCGTAGAATTCCTTAAAGCCCGGAATCGAATCCGCGTGCGTAAACACCAAATACACAGGAAAGCGTGCGCCCGTGCTCTTAATCATTTCATCCAGGCGTGCGCGCAGAACTTGAGCTTGCTGTTCGATTTCTGCTTCTTTTGCGCCCAGCAGATGCGCGGCATTCACCGTCAGGACGAAGCCATCCAACGCCCGATTGCGCCGCGTTTTCTTGAGCACATCTATCAACCCAAGCCATTCGTCGCGGTCTTGTCCTTCAGTGCAATAACGACCCGCCGTATCTATCAAAACGCCGTTATCCGTCACGCGCCATTCGCAATCACGCGTCGCCCGTACCAAATTTTGATCGGCACGACGTTGGCTTGATAATGCATTGAAGTTCAGCCCAGCAGAAAGCGCAAGCGAGGTTTTGCCGCTGTTCGGCGGGCCGGCTAAGACATACCAGGGTAAGCCATAGAGCGCATCGCTGACCTCTCGATTTCCCAGATTACTGCTACGTAAAAATTGCGCAGCTTCTTCTGCACTTCGTGATAATTCTTCGTAATCGCGCGAGGGAGACAGTTGCCCACTGGTTTTAGGTGCCTCGATGGCGGCCTCCCCATCCGCTTTCGGCTGACGATTTTTGAGCAAGTGGTTGATCAGAATCCCTACTGGCCAACAAAGCAAGAGCAAGGCAATCAGGGCGATTTGCAGGATGCCGATTTCTTCACTCAAAAACAACACCAACAAGATGGCGATCCCAGTGAGCGTGACGAGGGCACAAATCAAAATCAGCTTTTTCAGACTAAGCGCGGGCATCGTATGTTCCTAATCCAATTCAGGGGCGAGCGAGGTGAGACTCAAAGTACAGCAAGCCGGACTAGCTTGCTGATTGTTAGAGAACGAATTCGCACACTGCAAATTCGCAGAGGGGCAGCAAAACAACAAGGGGGAGAGGGGGCAGTTGAAGCTTATTTCAAGAGAAGCTGCTTGACGCCGTTGGCCTGATTGGTCAGCAAAAATTGAAATAACAGATAACTCAAGGCAACGATTCCCAGGGAAATCGCTGCGACCATTTTGACCCACGCAGGCAACACGGGCACTTTGGTTTCCTGGGGGGGCGCTGGTTGGTCATTTTGTTTCCAATGCGGGGAAAGCACGCTTTCTCTGAGCCGTCCCACACGACGCAGGTGCTCCGCCACATTGTTCAAGACGCCGGGCAATTGGTCTTCCAGGTAAATATGATATTTGCCCTTGAAGCCCAGGAGCAAGCAAAGATAATAGACCTCAATGACATCGGCTTCCTGCTCGGCATTTTTCAATAAGACATCTAACCGCTCGAAGAATTTTACGCCGGCAAACTGTTCTTGGAAATACTCAAGCTGCAAAGGAGAACGTTCCCATTCATTTCGCACTGCAAAACCGCCTGCCAACACGGTCTCATCCACGAAGGAGGCTAACGCGAATTTGGTATTCTGCAATTGCTGCTCTTTATAGCCCAATTGCGCGCCCCGTGCTTCCAACTCCTTCAGCCAGGCAGCCACGGTTTGGCGCATTGCGCCCGATGGTACAAGTTGCCCGGCACGAATGCGCATCACCATTTCCAATATTGGCGTGGCGAGGCTCACTAAATCTTTCTCAGAACTTTGTTGACTGGCTTTCATTATTTATTTTTGACCAGCGGCACTCGATATAAAACCTAAGGCATCCGAGGCTAGGGTTTAATCGCGTACATTTCCAATTTGGCTTCCGGGAATTCGTCGGGCACGCCGTGCGGCACATACACTGCAATCGTCTTGAGACCGATGATACGATCCCAAAACCGCGTCAAGGCTAAATCCTGGGCATTGCGATCCAAGCGAAAATAATGCATTCCGACCCGTGTGGGAATCGGCCCGGGCGGCGGCGAAGCATGCTTCAGCGTGACGCCCATCAAAGCATTATTGATCACAGCATCAATGCCATCGCCATCGGCAATTTTGAAAACAATCGGGATGCGAGAGATCAACCGATCTTCCGGCGTATTTGCTCCGACGCCTAAAATAAATTCTGCGGTCTTCAGCAACTGATCATCATTGACGCGCCCAACATACAACGACTCGCGGATTTTTTCGAGCTTGATTGGCACGCAACGCTCCGGCACACCCAGATTCAAGAGGTCGCGGATGTCAGCTTCCAACTGACGAAAGGTGCCGTACAAATCCAGATGATCGTACTTCACAATATCTTTCGGATGACGATCCGGCGCAAAGGTCATCAAGCCACCGGCGATGGCGATCATCTCGCGGTACAACCGTTCGGGATGAACAATTCGCGTGCGAAACAGATGCGTCATGATCGGGATGGACGAATTGATCGTGTGCAGCATCCAGAACACCGTCGTATCGTGGGCAGTGAAAGACGCTTGTCCTGTATTGCTCTGCTTGACCTTGTCCCCTAACGAGCGACTCTTGGCAATTAACAACTCCACTAATTGCCGCAACAGATTTCCGAGCCAGGCCGAAGCGCCGACGTGTAAGGCAGGGGGCACATACTGGTCAGAGAACGTCAATTGCCCGGTGGCCGTTCGTTCCAACTGGGCTACCTTAATCGCGCTATAGCCCTCGCGCAACTCATCGGCAAAGAGAATCTTGAAATTGCCTTGCGCAAAAGCCAACTGCTGTTCGTTTTCCCCGGTCGTTTCGTCAATCACAGTGCCGGAGGCTTGCAGGTAACGAATGGTCGAACTCGCCTCGCGGCCATTCGCCTGAAAGTTCGCCGTGCCGACACGTTTCGCAGGAATCGCCAGAAAAACATCCAGGCGAGTCGCAGAGGGATTGAAATGCTCTTCGACGGGACGCGGATCGGGAGCAGGTCCTAATTGTGGAATGCTAAAAGACAGGCCATCGGGCAGAACACCGCTACAACTCAAAATCTCGACAAAGCCATTGGCAATCGCATCTCGATTAATTTGTAAATCCAGGATGCCCCATTCATGTGGCGCGAGAGAAGCAAGCCGCGAATTGAGTAAGTCTTCGTGGTAATTATCGGATTGCTGAAAGTGATGCGGCGTGAGAAGCATGCCTTCGTTCCACACCACGCGACGGTAACGGCTCATAAAAATTCAATCAGCAAAGAAAAGTGCGGTTGAGTCTGCGAGCCGAAGAGGCGGGGCAGGAAAGCGAAACCAGGCGAAAAACCTTCAAGTTCGGACTCAAGAGTGCATCTCTCGGTGGCTGTTATCTTTACAGTTTATTTGTTATCAATTACTGCTTCAAAAAGACGGGCGGATTTTGTGCTATGCGTGGCGATTTGTCAATGCTTCTTTTCATAGTTGGCATTGAGTTTCGCTCGGGTTTCATTGTGCAGAAAAAGGCTATGCGCAAGAGCGTTTTCTTCAATTAAAAGACGTCACCAGGTAACTCTCACAAGCCAAGCACTGGGGTTTTGCCGATTAGATTGTAACTATCAATTGTCTGCACAAAATACTCTTATCTTATTAAATGTGAATCAGGGGTTCAACCAAAATGAGTATTGAAAACAAAGGGCTTACAGCTTTAATGTTTCGTTACCTATGATTTTTCGTACCGGTAAGCCGTTGGTGCCCAACAGCTTAGTTGAAACCCTGATTCACATTTAAGATTCTTAGTCGCTGTTTACCATCAACTAATGGTGGTTCGACAAAATCAAAAATACATCAGCTTGGGATTCAAGCGTTTTGACATCCGATAGAGATTTAAATCTCGTGAGTTTTAGGCAGCAAAAATGCCTGCTCAACCACAAGATATTGTATTTTTTTCAAGTAAAATCCATATCTTGTACCTAAACAGCTATGATTCTTATTACGATAAAGCCCTATCAAGCCCTAAGTCATGCAATAGTTGAGCACGTTTTTCCTGAAGCTCATTTTTTCGTTTCTCCTCGTTTTGTGAAGTCAGCAATTTCTGAACCTGAAGCAGCAGATTATTTCTAAGCTGCAAATCTTCCTGCATCCATTGCGTTGTTTTATCAAACAACTGCTCAGCCATTATAGATTCGGTTTCAAGTGCCGCCTGACTGGCGCAATATGCCGCGTTATAAAGATTCGGGCGGTCAATATCGCCGCGCAAATCAGCATTTTTGAAGGCTTCTGTGAAAAATCCCACCGCGTCTGAAAACCGATTTGCACTACCTGCATCGTAGGCTCTTATCAACTGGTCTACCTCCTTAAATCGGAAGTCTTCAGTTTCAATAATTGTGAGATAACTCGGGAGCGATTTTTCTGCACTGACAATCCGAACAGGCCTGGAACAATACTGCCGTGCCGAGATGTGAACGAAAAAATTGTCATCGTATAATCCGTGTCCCAAAACATCTCTGAGGTTAAAACTAAAGGGTAAAACCCGAACCTTACTGCTACCATCTAAAACCATATCACTGAAATGCTCCTGCACGGTAATGCGGCCTGAAACAACATTCGCGATTTGCGGAAGCTGATTGGCTTCGCTAATGACGGTAATATTTAAGGCACTCAGCCAACTTTGCTCATCTTCATTTGGATGAAGTACCAAAATTCCATGCAGCCATACCGCACTCGTCTCTGCCCCTCCATGAAAGAGCGAAGCATCAAGATAAATCCCGACGCCATTATATTTCGGCAGATAACTGCTAAATTTCAGGATTGGAATATTATTTCGCATTACCTGTTCCCATAATTGATCAAGGCCCCCGTCGCAGGATTGAGGGAGACACAGTTTGACAAAATCGTCTGCATACAAACCCGTAAATAAATCAGAGCCGTTTTGTCTAAGGTCGTTCTGGCGGAAATTTGCAAGCCGAAACACTCCCCAAAACAGGCTGTCGAAGATTCTTCCTCTGGCAATTCACCAGAAAAATTGGGGATGGCGGGGCGCACGTCAGGATCGCCCAAGCGCAAGACGCCGACTGCACCGGAAACGGATTCTTCCAAAGACAGTACCATCCCATTGGTGATATTTTGAAAAACCTTACCAAATTCGTAAGGAACCTGATAGCCGACAACTAAATCAAACGAAAAGCCGTCGTCATGCAACACGATGTCCCGCACATCAATTTTAATCCCACTGCGAAACCCATCAAGTTTCAATGAATCCCAGGAACTGTCCGAAGATACAGTCCCCTTGATTTCACATTCGATTGTTTTCATTTTGCTCATTTTGATTCAGGGTTATGGATGACAAGCCCGCTTCATTTCAGACGTCGGGTTCAGGCTCGCCCTCGGGAATAAAGATTTCGACCAGTTCCCAATCATCTTCCTCTTCAACGGTTCCGTCATCAATCCATGCTCTTCGGGTTCGGGATCGCCCTCGGGGGCGGAGATTTCGATCAATTCCCAATATGCTTTGATATCCAGCGTGTTTAATTCCTGCCGACCGCTAATGGCCCTTGCTATTTGATAAACTCGCAGCATTTGTTTGCTCGCTAATATTTTTGCGTACGGATCTGCCAAGTCATTAGGCAGAAAATGTCCAACCACCCAATAGCCCTGAAATATTAAGCTTCGCCAGCCTTAGGGGTGTGAACTTTAGATATTTAAGACAGTTGTCACAAAAATCAGGGCCGGCCTGATCATGAATCTGATGATACATAATGCACATTTTGCCCTGACCTCCATACCGATAGACGTTCCTCAGGTCTAGGACAGCATTAGATTTGCAATGTGGTCCGGTTCCTCCATGGTCTCGATATTGATCCTTATGCGTCCAAAAGGCATTGGAATCAGGGACTAAATCCAGGGCATGCCCAATCTCGTGAATAATCACCTTGGCAATGGCTTCCTTTGCAATAAAAGCCAAGTTCCCTTTTTGAAGTTCATGCGTTTCAATGACGATTTTGTTTCCTTTGTTCTCCCCGGCAATACACTTATCAACGACTTCCACCGTAAATTCAAAATCAACGGCACCAGCTTTGAGTGCCTGCTCAATGGCTCCCGTCGTATCTACACTAAAGCTCTGCATACCTACAAAATTGACGTTACTTGCCGTAGGGACGAGGGTCGCTTCCGGTTGCTTATCCGGCGTGTATTTTATCGCTTTGATGGAATTGAAGAATTGATAATTTGGCCGGACCTTGACGATTTGCGCAAGCAAATTGTCATAGAGCAGAAATTTCATTTCCTGCGGCAATTTCATCGTTAAGGTAGTTCCTTCGAGTTTGTAACCAGCCTCCTCAGACACGGTTGGCATGACCTTAAACTTCAGCGTCATCTCTTTGAGTCTGACGCAGGACTTCACCAATACAATTTGCAAATGAAACGGCTTTCTTGGCAGGGCCGGCCAAGCTCCTCCGTGCATGGCTTTCACAAAATCCTCCTGCAAATTGGTCGAACTGGTAATGGAAAACAGGTGGTGATCCCAGTTTAATTTTGCTTGCGCGGGTACATGAACAAAATCAATCTGTGCTTTTCCGAAGGTGCTTTTAATGATACTGACGATGTCATTAATAAGATTTTGTTGAGAATCGTCAGTCCAGTAAAGGGTAAACCAAAGTTTGCGCCAAGTCTCGATCTCGACTTGCAAAATTTCTCGATTGGCTCTGGTGGGATTTATCTTGGTGCAAATAACCGTATGGTTGTCCCCCCCAATATCCGGCAACTTTAATGAATTCGTAAAGAATCGCTTGTTCGTGTCGCGCTCTTCTTTTCTTTTGTCATATTCGAGTGCTGCCACCTGCACTGCTGGTCCGGTGATTTTAACATCGGTATTGTTACCATCCGATTGTAAGGCCCATTTGGATTCAAAGTGTTTCTTAGAGTTATTGGAGACAAGAATGGCTTCGATTGGCATCTTCGGTCCATAACCATCCTGTTGATTGATCGCGGGAAACGGTACGGTTCCGGCATTAAAGCCATTCATATCCTGGTCTACGTTGACATACCAAATTTTCTTTTTGGTAACGATTTGTTGTTGGGCTCGCCCTTCTTTTTTGTTGCTTTGGTTGTCCATAAGTTGATTCCCGCCCGCTTGGTAAAACCTGTCTGTATTGAACCCTGATGTACAGCTTGCAGCACCTACTGTCAGCACCCATAAACTTCTTTTAGTTTCGTGCGGTTTTTCTCTGAGATTTGACCTGTTTGTTCAAGCTTGTGGTCAAATTCGAATTCCTTGAGCGCGTCGGTTAGTTCATCAGTTATTCGTTCATCAAAAATCCCGACCTCATATCCGAGATTATGCAGCCGCTTTTTTACTCCGCTGATCTGTTCAATCGGGTCAAGCCACCCCAGATCGAGGCTATATTCATAACGGTTCGCGCCAGTTCCGACAATTAATTCGCCCCTCTCGGCATTCGGCATGATTGAGACACGGATTCTTCCCTCATGATCGGTCATTCCTTCGGTAATTTTGCCGTTGATGTCGAGAACAAACGGCTCATTGCTAATCGGTTCGCCATCATCAAGTAATCTAAGGTTCAGCTTTGCTGGCGCTCCCTGAAACTTGAATTTATGGACTTGACTCGTTGGTTCGCTGACCTCTTTGAGTCGTTTACCGGGGACAAAGACAATATCTCCAGGCAGCAAAATATTTGGGTTTTTTCGTTTCAATTTTAACTCGGCATTGTTTGCATGGTCCCAGATGACATTTGGGAGCAACCCATGCTCATACGCAATGCTCGAAATACAATCGCCTTGTTTCACTTGATAATTGATGGTCATAAATATCACTCCCAGGCATCCTGATCCAAATCGGGAAAGGTGATTTTACAGTTGCCTGGGTCGATTTGATAAAGCCCCGCCTGTCCGTACTGGTTGAGTATGCCTTCGACGGGTGTGCCGCCGGGCGGTGTGAGGCGGTATTTGACGCCGGGCATCGGTTTGCCCTCCATGTCCACCAGGATAATCTCTACCCAGGGTTTCTCTTGCTTCTTTTCTTCCTGCCTCGTTGGCGCAGGCGCTAACGCGACAGGCGCGGGAGCCTGAGCAACGGGTGGGGGAACGGCTTGCTTGACTACTTGCGGTGGCGGACACGGGCTTCCAGCGACAGGCTGCGGCTCCGCCGACCCAAATGCTGCTTGCGCCTGTTTCACTTTGTCTGCCAGTCCGCCCATAGCTAGTCTTCAACTTTCAGGTTCCACGCGCCAGGGTCACCATAGTCTTCTTTAGCGACCTTCCAATTGGCGTCGGTCGCGCTTTGCAGCAAAGCGCCCAAACGGTCTTCCAACTTGATCCGCTCATCTCGCAGCCCGCGTTGCAGGAGCGGGTGATCATCGAAGTTCGGCGCGGTCTCAAGCATCACTGTGACAAAGCCTGCCAAATCTGCTTCGCTCACAAATCCATAGTTACGCGCTCGTGCCAGGCCTGTCTGCACCATTGCTTCCAACGTCTCCGCCGGAAGCTCAAACACGAGGAAGGTGCCAGTCGGCAATTGCACACCCGTATCGCCGTGTTTTTCGCGTAAATAGGCGACGAGCTTTTTGACAAAAGCTTGATCGGCGGCGGCTTGGAAAGCCTGCATTTGTTCAGCGCGTATTTTCAGCATCTCGTGCCTTTCTCCCACGCTGGCGAGAGGACAATTAGGACAACAACTCCGTTTGCAAGGTGCCCGCAGAATGGCGCAAGCGGAGCGGTTGCGGCGTCTCGCCTGATTCAATCACATACGCCTCGACTGGCCCAAATACACGAGCTAATTCTGCGGCATCACAGGTTGGCAAATAAACGCTCAGTACACGCGGATCGTACCAGCGAAAATACATCGGCTTGCCCGTGCTGTCATATACGATCAGGAACGTGCGGAAATGCCGTCGTAATGTGCGAATGTCGGCGCGGCTCTGTACCATGATGCCCCAATGCTTGCCCCAGCCCTTTGCAAACAGCCACCAGGGGAAATCCGTATCGGGGTCAAGCCATACCAGGTAGGGCGCAACTTCGGCCATATCGGGCTGCAATTCGCCACGATACAGGCAGACATACTCTGGCTCGTGGACATACAGACTGCCGAGGAGGTTTGGCATCGAAGCGCCGTCCAGCACGGCATAAACACGCATGTCTTCCTCCGCAAAGAGCAGATTTTCCAGCATCAAGTTGAGATTTTCATTAGCCATCGTTTCAGCCGCACGGGCTGTTTATTCGTCCGGTCATATATCGCAGAACGGCAAGCCATTGTATGCGGCAGCTTTCAGCACCAGAGCCGCCGGGCTATATTGCGTCGGCGCGGGCGGTTTCTTTTTAGGAGGCAATATGATTGGGGCACCCGGTTCAGCTTCATCGGCTTCTTTCGGTGCCTTGGGCGGTTGCGGTGAAGCTCCGGCTCCGGCTCCGGCTGCGCCGCCGCTATTGATCATCACCATTGTACCCTGAATAAAAACACCAGCCGGATTGAGATTGATAAAATTCCCACCGACTTTCAGCGTCAGGGTCGTACCGGATTCAACCACCAGATTCATGCCCGACTTCAAGTGAATTTCCATCCCGGCATCCAGCCCATATTTCATCCCGACCTTGCGCTGCAAATCCATCCCGGCTTTGAGCGAGACCGTGCCGTCTACTTTTTCATTCTGTGCGCCTTTGACGGTCAGGTGTTTGTCACCATCCACGGCTTCGGACTGATCGTGTTTGACGATCAGGTGAGTGTCATTGCCAATGAATTCTTTGCGGTCATTTTTAATGCGCAAGTCTGCGTCTTTTTCCGCGTGAATAAAAAGCTGCTCACTGCCTTTTTTGTCCTCCATGCGAATTTCGTTGAAGCCGTCACCGCCTTTGGATGAATTGCTTTTGATCGTACTTTTCGTCATCTCATCCGGCAGCTTGTAGGGTGGCAGCGCCAGGCCGTTATACACGCGCCCGGTGATGATCGGCTGATCGGGATCGCCTTCCAGAAAGTCGACGATCACCTCCTGGCCGATGCGCGGTAAAAACATCGCTCCCCAGCGTTTGCCTGCCCAATGCTGTGCGACGCGCACCCAGCACGAACTCTTTTCGTTGTAGCTGCCGAGGCGATCCCAATGGAATTGCACTTTCACCCGACCATACTGGTCAACGTAAATCTCCTCGCCTGCCGGGCCTACGACAATGGCGGTTTGTGACCCCTTGATCGTCGGCGCAGGCGTTTGACGCGGCGGACGAAAATGGGTCGGATGCGGCAGGCATTCAAACCGATTCTGATATTGCAACGCAGCATCGGCCTCGCCTTCACCGCTACGATAATTCGTGCCCTGGTCTGATTCGTGAGTGACCGTCGTGACCACATATTCGCGGTTAAAATCTCGGCGATAGTGATCCTGTAAACGGAACCGATAGCCGGGCAACAAGCCGCGACAGGTGCTGACCGCCGCCGTCACAACACGCGGCGTTTCCGCTTCTTGCAAACGAATGTCAGCAAGGTGATCGCCATCACCTTTCGTCTTGTATTCACCGGGGTAATCGTAAACCTCTAACTTACGCGTATCTTGCCCTGTGATGCTCGCGGTGAGATCAAGGTTTGGGGTTTCAAAGTTGAAATCGGCCAATGTAACCTGACCCGGACGGACGACCTGCGACGAGTTCCATTCGATAATGACATCATCTTCGCGTTCTTCGCCAATAAGCGATTCATAACTGATGTCAGAGAGATGCGGGCAGGGTTTGAATTCGTTCGGATGATTCGCCAGCACCAGAATGTGCTTGTCTTGCTGATGCTCGAAGAAATAAAAGATGCCTTCCTCTTCCATCAACCGCGAGGCAAAAGCAAAGGCGGATTCGCGGTATTGCACACAATATTCACGCGGGGCAAAGGTGCCTTGCACTCGCAGCGCATAATCGGTGAATCCCAACGCGCGGAAAACCGCTTCCAGGATTTCAGGCACAGTCTGATTCTGAAAGATACGACAATCGCTCGTCTGGGTTAAAAACCACAGCCAGGGCACCAACGTCGCGCGATAGCTCGCAAAGATTTTCGGCGTGGCGCTACCTTCAAGCGGCGCGGAACCACCTTGCGAAAACGAATTGATGATGCCGTTGATGTAGCGTTCGCTGAGATCAGGCAGGATCACTTTGATGGTAGCGTTTTTCCCGACGACACTCTCGAAACTGAGGCTACGATTTTCGGAGTACATCTTCAGGTCGAACTGAAAGAGCCGAGACAGACTTTCAGTACCACGAAAACTTTGTAGCAATAGCACATCTTCGCCGAGCGGAGTGAAGACTTGAATTAACCGATTTGCCTGGGTGTATTCGCTCAAACAAAGAGTCTCCGCAGATTAGTGTAGGCATTTCATTCTCGCCCGTATAGTACTGCGAGCTAAGCCGTATTGTTAGCTTTCCGCGCCAAATTCTGCCCGATTGCGCGTGGTCGTCCGTTGGTGAGGGGGGTATGTTAGGCCAGAAAGTTCTTCTGCACAATGCCGTGGTCAGCAGGCAGGGAAAATCATGACCTCAAATCACTACGTTCGCTTCTCGTGATGGAACCCGATCATTTGCACTATCGCAAAACTTTCGCCAGGGGAATATGCATAGCCTTCCTTGGCGTTTTTGTCGGGTTCAATGTACGCGGTTAGCCCATGAAGCGGTAGTGCGCTCATCTTAAATCCTTTCGTCGGTTGCGTAATTTTCTCGGGCCTGGCTGTTTTGTACAACGCCGAAGAGGGTTACAATACGCGGCTTCAAAGGCCGAAGATTATTGACGCGAGGAGTCACAATGAAAAAGATTCTTATCATCACCGGCGATGGCGGCGAAGGCTTTGAAACCTTGTTTGCTTATCATCGCTTTTTAGAAGCAGGCTACGAGGCCGTGATCGCCTCCACTCGACGCAAGCGAATGCACCTTGTTATTCACGACTTTGAGGATGGCTGGGATACCTACATCGAACGCCCCGGCTATCAGGTGGAAGCGCATCTGGCGTTGAGTGAAGTAAATGTGGCCGAGTATGAAGCAGTCATGATTCCCGGAGGACGCGCACCCGAATTTCTGCGGCACAACGAAACGGTAAAATCCATTGTGCGCGAGTTTGCCGCCAGCGGGAAATGGGTGTGGGCCATCTGTCATGGCATTCAAGTATTGATTACGGCGGGCGTGTTGCAGGCAGGAATGCGCGTAACCTGTTATGAACACTGCCGCTCAGAAGCTGAGGCGACGGGCGCGATTTATGTCAGCGAACTACAGGCGGTGCGCGATGGCAAAATCGTTACGGGACAAACCTGGCAATCCCATCCTGAATTTTATCGTGAGGTTTTTGCTTGTCTGCAGGAAGCAAGTGTGGCCGCAGGCGGGTAAGTCGTCCGTAGAAATGTACAGCAAACTTTCGAGTTTGCTGCGGTGTTTCCCTGCGCTCTGCTCTGGAAGTCAGCAGTAAACTCGAAAGTTTGCTGTACATTAGTGAGTATTTTTATGCTTCAGCCGCGAGAGTTTTTCGGCGACATTGATATTTATCTGTTCGATCAAATTCTGAAAGAACGATTTGCCCCCGGCATGAAAATCCTTGATGCGGGTTGTGGCGGCGGGCGGAATCTGGTCTATTTTTTACGCGCAGGTTATGAAGTGTTTGGCATTGATGCAAACCCCGATGCGATTGCGTATGTGCGACGACTGGCGGCCTCACTGGCCCCGGAGTTACCAACCGAGAACTTTCAATGTAATCTGATTGAAGCGGTTGATTTTGGGGCGGAGCGATTTGACGTCGTCTTAGCCAGCGCCGTGTTGCACTTCGCGCACGATGAAGACCATTTTCAGCAGATGCTCCAGGCGATGTGGCGTCAGTTACAACCGGGCGGGATATTTTTTGCGCGCCTGGCTTCTTCCATCGGGATTGAGACGTTGATCAAACCAATTGCGGGCCGCAGATTTCTGTTACCGGATGGTAGTGAAAGATTGCTGGTGGACGAGGAGTTCCTGCTCAACTGTACCGAGACATTGCAAGGGGAGTGGCTCGAGCCACTCAAAACAACCAACGTGCAAAACCTGCGCTGTATGACGACCTGGGTAATTCGCAAACGGGCGAAGCGCGCAAGTAGGCAATGAAAAATCAAGGCAACAGCAACAACATAAGCGGACAATTCAAAACGGACGCTCCCGCAGAAATCAATCTCGCTACGACCCTTACCTTGATGGGCGTGGCGCTCGGCGTTTTTATGGGCGCGCTGGAAAGCACGATCATCGGAACTGCGATGCCGACGGTGATTGCGACGCTGGGCGGGATTGAAATCTATAGTTGGGTCGCCGTGGCCTACATGCTGACCTCCACTGTAAGCACGCCAATCTGGGGCAAAATGGCGGATTTGATTGGGCGACGACCGGCGATGTTCGGCGGACTGGCGCTATTCATTCTCGGTTCGGCGCTCTCAGGAGCCGCGCATTCAATGGGGCAGTTGATTGCATTTCGGGCGTTGCAAGGATTGGGCGCGGGCGCACTCTTTCCGGTCGGCCTTACCATCGTGGCGGATTTATTGTCGTTGGAACGACGGACGAAAATGATTGGAGTCTTTAGCGGGATGTGGGGCGTCGCGTCTTTATTTGGCCCTCTAGCGGGAGGCTTCTTGACTGAGCATTGGTCGTGGCGCTGGGTCTTTTACATCAACCTGCCGTTTGGCCTGTTGGCCGGGGGGCTGATTTGGTTCGCCTACACCGAAAAACACGCCCGGCGCACGAATATCAAACTGGATTATGCCGGCACGATCATCTTGGCCTTGGCAATGCTGGTGCTGCTGCTATTGGTGGAGCGCGGCAGTTTATCCAGTCTCCCTGTGGTCGGCCTCGGCGCGCTGGTGGTGATTACACTGGCACTGCTTTTTGTGCGCATCGAACATCGCAGCCCTGAACCGTTGATTCCGTTGAATCTGTTCCGGCATCGAATGGTGACAGTCACAACGTTGCACGGACTATTTGCGGGCATGATGCTATTTGGTGCCATGATTTACCTGCCACTTTTTGTACAAGCTGTGCTGGGGCGCTCCCCTACTGAAGCAGGGCAAATTCTGACGCCATTTATTCTCGCGTGGGTCTTGAGTTCGATTATTGGCAGCCGTTTGATTCTACGGCTTGGTTATCGCTGGGTGGCAATTACGGGGATGGCATTGACGGTGCTGGGCGCGCTGATGTTGGCGTCTGTTTCGTCGGCAACGACGCGCACGCAATTAGCGGTAGCGGTAATTTTCCTGGGCCTGGGCGCGGGCTTGACGATGGCCACGTTGATGATTGGCGCGCAACACGCCGTCGCCAGCAAGCAACTCGGCGTCGTGACCTCAACGGTGCAATTCGCACGCAGCATCGGTGCCGCCCTGGGCATTGGCACGATGGGCGCGGTCTTGTCGTGGAGCCTGCGACGCGAGTTGGAGCGCGGCGGCAATGAACTGGCTTCGCTTTCTCTGCAACACGCGGATGTGGCTTCCTTAATCCGCCAAACTACTCGTACAGCGATGTCACCTGAGACCGCACAGTTCTTGCAGAATGCACTGGCTACATCTTTGCGCCATGCGTTTTTCACCGGGTTGGTGGCCGTGCTTATCGCGGCGCTAATTGCTTTCCTCTTGCCAGGTGGCAAAGCACACGATCTGGCTCATGACGAACATCAGGCCACGGAAGCAGATGTGACAGTTTGATAAAAATATGAAAATTTCAACTTTGCTCATCGTCGCCCTTTTCGTTGGGGCTTGCGCCCAGCCGGTGCCAGAGACACACATCACTCAATCAACTGACCCTTTGCACAGTATCAAGCAAACGGTACGCACTAAATTCCCGACCGTGCCCCAGCTTGCGACCAACGAATTAGACGCCTGGTTGCGGGACACAAACCGCGCGCAACCGCTCTTGTTGGACGCCCGCTCCAAAGATGAATATGAGATCAGTCATTTACGCGGAGCCTCGTTGGCAAGTGCGGCAACGGAAGCCCTCAAAAGCTACTCGAAAGACAAACCCATCGTCGCCTATTGTGCCGTCGGGTATCGTTCCTCGGCGTTGGCCGAAAAGCTCAAGCAGCAGGGTTTCACGAACGTAGTCAACTTGGAAGGCTCAATCTTCCAATGGGCGAACGAAGGACATCCTGTGTATAAAGGCGAGCAGCAGGTATCACAAGTACATCCATTCGATGCCAAATGGGGCGAGTTACTCAAACCGGAATTGCGCGCGCCATTGCCATAGGCGAGAATCCAGGCAGTGATGAAAAAAATACCAGGACTGCGAGCGTAGTTGATGTCAGATATTTCCAAGCTTGACGAATATTTCTTTGCCCCACAACTTACGCCCGAACAAATGGATTATTTGTGGGCCAACGGGTGGCGTCATTTCGGCGAGTTTTTCTTTCGCTATGCTACCCTGCGCAAAACTGGCGGCTTGTTTCACGTCACACCTTTGCGCATCGAGTTAGCCCGCTTCACACTCTCCACCAGCCTAAAACGTGTACTAAAAAAAAATGAAGACCTAACGGTAAAAATCCGGGATGCGTTCCTGGACGAAACGAAAGAGGGTTTGTTTGATCGGCATAAAGCGCGCTTCACGGAAAATGTACCGAATTCAATCTACGATTTCCTCTCGCCCGAACCAGCCTACATCCCTTGCCAGACGAAAGAAATTTGCCTGTTTCAGCAGAAACAATTGCTGGCAGTCAGCTTTCTGGACGTAGGCGCGGTGGCAACATCGAGCATTTATGCGATCTTCGAGCCGACCGAAACAAAACGAAGCCTGGGCATCTACCTCATCCTGCTGTCTATTGCCTATTCGCAACAAAACGGAAAGCACCTTTACTATCCGGGCTACGCGTATGAAGAGCCTTCGGTGTACGATTACAAAAAACGTTTTCACGGGCTGGAAAAATACGATTGGCAGGGATGGAAGCGGGTGGAGGAGTAGTCAGTAGTCATTGGTTACTTGTCCTTCGTCATTGGTGTTAGGACGAACCCCGGATTCGCCTCAAATGACAAGTGACAAGTGACCAATGACCAATGACCACTAAGGCATATTGATGCCCAGGTCTTTGTTATTGAAGGTGAATTGAATGCGTTTTCGCGTGCGCAAAGCTTTGGCGGCGGTTTGCGAAAGCGAAGTTACTAAGATGGGCATCGCAATTGTCGCATCGCAATGCACAGTAACGTGCCGCGCCGATTTGGCAATCTGGCCAAAGGTACTGGCGTGATCGAACCCCGCGCCGGAATAGCTGCCGTAGTGTTCGGTCTCGGTTGTGACCTGGACAGCGAATTTATGACCGCGCACGGATGAATTCAATACTCCGGCTGCCGCTTCACTTTGCTGAATAAAACTCTTCGGCGTGCCTCCGCCAAAGAAGATCACACCGGTCGAGCGCGATTTCGAGACGATTTGCGCCATATCTACGACATCCTGAATCACATCGAACTGGAACGGATTGCGCTTCTCCACGCGGCTGATGCCAATCGAAACGCCGAACGCGCTGTCGGCAATCGCCGGGCAGAAAATCGGCACGCGTGATTTGAAGGCCGAAGTCAAAATTCCATCTTCCGTAGCGATTTCGCTCAGTTCCCGACCCAGCAAATGAATGAATTCGCGGGTCGAGTACGCGTGCGAATTTTCAAGCTGCTGGGCAAAGCCACCAATCCATTCGTTAGCTTCCCGGAATTCTTCTTCGGAGGCATACGTGTCGTAAATACGATCAACGGATTGCTCCTGCAATTGCATCCCATCCGCGTGCGGATCGCCAATATAGTGATGCCGCCCCAACGTTTCATGCAAATCGTGAAAGAGCGTGGCCCCAGTCGTTACTAACACATCCACAAAGCGGTTCTTAATGAGGTAGGAAACCAATCTGCGCATGCCAGCAGGAATCAATGCCCCGCTCATGCCCATCATCACAACAGAGTTTTCCGATAACATCTGCAACCAAAGTTGATGGGCGATAGCAAGATTGCGGCCTTGAAAGGAAATTTGCTCCATTTTTTCGAGCAAGCCAGGCACGCTGCGGTCGCGGTCAACATTGAGAGGCTGGGTAGGTTTCGTCAGGTATTTTGCGCCTTTGATTCTTCTTATCATTTGGTCAATTGCTGAAATGGAAGTTGGGAGAGTCTTGGGAGTCTTAGGAGTCTTGGGAGTCTTGGGAGTCTTGAACTTAAGTGACTCACTAGACGCTATTGACTCGCTAGACTTTCTCGACTCGCTAGACCTACTTAACCCCATTTGCGTCGAGATAGGTGTAGCTGTTGTAAAAGTAATCGTATGATTGCGTCAACTGCTGCGCCTCCTCTTCAGTCAGCTTTCCTTTCTTAATCTGGCGATCCAGCAATTTGCTGAACCCCTCTTGTAAAAAGTCTCGTTCGTATTTGGCGAAGGACAGCATTTCGCCAAGCGGGGAGCCAGGGAGGATGCGGCTAATATGGTACTCGCCGTTATTATCTATCAGGACATGCGCTTCGTTCGTCGTACCAAACAGGTTATGGAAATTGCCCATTACTTCCTGGTAAGCGCCGATCAGCATCACACCTAAATAATACGGCTCGCCATTTTTGAGATCATGCACCTCTAATACTTCTTTGACGTCGTGCAAATCAACAAACTTGTCTACCACGCCATCGGAATCACACGTAATGTCCACGAGCGTTGCCGAATCGGTGGGCATCTCGTTCAAACGATGAATGGGGACGATAGGGAAAAGCTGATCTATCGCCCAGTGATCCGGCAGCGAACGAAACACGGAAAAGTTGCAGAGATACTTGGCCGACAGCAATTTGCGTAAATCATCAAACTCTTCGGATTTATACCCCGCCACCTTAGCAAAGGTGTTCGCCTTATCGCACACTTCCCAAAAGAGCACTTCCCCCTTGGCGCGTTGTTCGAGATTGATGTACCCCAAATCAAATAACGTGAACAACTCTTCTTTGTGCTCAAGCGCGTCGTGGTAATACTCTAGGAAGTTTTTCGCGTTCATGGTCTTGTACAAATCATGTAACTCGTTCACCACCTGGGGTTCGTTATCCGTGAGATTGATATTGCGGATGCCCTGCACCGTCTCAATTTCGTCAACGATGTTCGTCACCAAGATCGCGTGATAAGCCACCAGCACCCGGCCTGATTCCGTGATGATATTCGGTTCGGGAACACTTTCTTCCTGGCACACGGACTTGATTGTATAGACCACGTCATTCGCAAATTCCTGCAAGGTGTAATTCGCCGATGACTCAAAGCTCGTTTTGCTGCCATCGTAATCCACGCCTGCGCCACCGCCCACATTCAGATGGTCAACGTCTATGCCCATCTTGCGGATTTTGGAATAGACGCGGGCCGCTTCTTTGACGCCCGCCTTGACGCGTTTGATTTGGGTTATTTGCGAGCCAATGTGGAAATGCAACACCCGCAATTGATCCAGCATTCCCGCATCACGCAAGGCTTTGATCGCCTGCAAAAGCTCCGAGGTCGTCAGCCCAAACTTGGACTGTTCGCCGCCGGATTTTTCCCAGCGCCCGGAGCCACGAGAGTAAAGCCGCACGCGCACGCCCAGCATGGGTTTCACACCGGATTTTTGGGTGCGCTCAATGACTTTCGGCAATTCATTCAGCTTCTCGATGACGATGACGACGTTTTTGCCGACCTGTGTGCCGACATACGCCAGGTCAATAAAACTGTCATCTTTGAAGCCGTTGCAAACCAGCAGGGAGTTTTCGGATTGTTCCAACGCGATCCCGGCATAAAGCTCGGCTTTGCTGCCGCATTCCAGGCCGTAGTCGTGCTTCGCGCCTTCTTCAATGTAGGCTTCAATTACCTGACGGCGTTGATTCACCTTCATCGGGAAGACCGCGCGGTGCGCCCCTTTGTAATCGAATTCCTTCATCGCCGAGGTGAAGGAATGATTCATCAAGCGCACCTGGTTAGCGAAAATTTGTGGGAACCGTATCAGAACGGGCATGTGAACTCGTCGTTTGACGAGTTCATCAACAAGGAGTTTGACATCTACACCATGCTTGGCTTTTTCGGAAGGATGGATAACCAAGTGGCCTTTAGCATTAACACTGAAGTACCCAGCGCCCCAGTTTTCGATGCCATATGTTTGCGCAATCTCAGCAATCGCCGATTTCATCTTTTCTGTTCTGTTCCTCCGTAGGCAGGGTAAAGCCGTTCGCTTGTAATACGCAGGTTGAGTTACTAACGAACCCACGATTTTCTTTGGGGCATTTCGCAAGGCTTCCGTTAGAGGTTTATTTGCCGCGATTTGCAGGAAACAAGGCTGGGAATTTAACAGATTGGTTCAGGGCTGTCAAAAATTATTTTCGGCGGCGTCCCAGAGAGGGAAAACCTTGATTAAACCTAACTGTTACCGACAGTTAGGTTATCCAAAACATTTTTGTAATGTGGCTTGATTTTAGCGGGGCTTTATGTCCTGCACCTGCTGCAATTCTTCCCCGTGCCAGCGACGACGGATTTCCAAGATTTCATCTGCGAGTTGTAGCAGAGCAGCTTTGAGCGGTTGTCCCGCTAATTTGAGCGGCCCCGGATACGCCTCAGGCACCGCCAGCGGACGAACGGGTTCCCGATCTATGGCGGCCACCCGCGTCACCATTTCGTACACCCGAAACTCAGCGGCGGCAACATTGCGTTTAGCCCATTTCAGAACCCGCCCGGTTTCAGCATCGTACTCCGCAATCCCATTGAGCAGCGCGCTACAAACAAAGCCGGTACAAAACACATTCTTTTGCCCGCACCCCTGTGCGCTCAGGTGACGGCACATGGGCGGACAACAACCCGTGCCCTGTTCGTGGCAACGGCGACAAATTTCGCCCGCGCCACTTTCACTCCAAAAGCGATCCAACTCTGCAATCAATTCCGCACGGCTAATTTGGTTCGGGGCTGGCTGGAGAGACGTTCGCCGCTGTCTCGCACATTTTGCACAGAACCAGAATTCCTCCCGCTGTGCCGCCTCGCCAACTACTGAAAAAGAATATTGTTCATAGCGGCGTGCGTTCGATTGATGGCAGTTCTGGCAGGTCTCACTCATGCAAGCTCCATTTACATCCAACAATCTTGATTGCGATAGACTCCGTCAATTTGCACTTTGTAGCAATGACGATCAGGATCAACGATGCCTTGTGTCGCTTCCATTTTGAGGTGACGGGAAGCAATGTCACGCGAGCAATCCCACACACTGAAGAAAGGATTTTGCTCCTCGGTAATTTGGCAATACAGGAGGTGATTGTACTCGGCTGAGGGGTGAACTTTCCCGTCGTGAATATGCAGCGTTGGGAAAAACAACCGCGTCGGTTCGATGGTAGGAAACTCAAACGCCATTGGGTGAACCGTCAAATCGCCACGCTTCAGCTTAAAAACAGCAAACCCATAGTTTTGATAGGCCGGGAGCGATTGCCAAATGCTAGAGGGCAAACGAAAGCGCGCATCCAGTCGCTGGAAGTCACTAATCGTAGGCACAAAAGAGGCCTCAAAACTTCCGACTGAAACCACCTCAAGCGGTTCGGAAAACAACGCGGTCAACCCCCTGCTCACCGTCCGAGGCCGAGGAAAAGCCTTATAAAGGTCAGTAAAAAAATCTGGATAGGAATCAAGATTGATGAACTGGACAGCATCCTTCGCCGCCTGTTTGGGCACCGGCAGGGGCAGAATCATCGCCAAATCCGCCTGGGCAGAAAAGCTCATGCTGTAAACAAGATATTGGCTTCCCTGCCCAGACAAGCGCGCAAAGATAGCGGTTTCGGCAACCGAATTAACGTCACCTGAAAAAACACACATAATGAGATCAACAATTACCCGCCAACTTCAGCATTAAAGCCCAGCACAATATCAAAATGGGCGGTAAGCTCGCCAATCTTTGACCCTTTCATTGGCGCAAATTCCACCATCAGAGAGGCAAGCGATTTCGCATCTTTTATGCCTTTTAGCACCCCGTCTTTCGCATTGCCGGGGTGTCCTTTGATATAGCATTGCGTGGTGAACTTCTCCTGGCCTTTCATCTTGACAGCATAATGAATATGCGGCGTGCGACCGGGATACGGCACGGGCTTGATGGTGCGAAAGTAATATTCGCCCGTCGAACTGGTATGGAAGCGGCCAAAGCCCTGAAAATGCTTGTCGCGCTTGTCAGCGTTGGTAGTGCCCGTGTGCAGGTACGCGCCATTATTGTCACACTGCCAAATCTCGACGACAGCATTGCGAATCGGATGGCCTTTGGCATTGAGCAAGCGCCCACTCAAATGAGTGATCTCGCCTACCGCAGGGGTAATACCTTCATTTACTATGAGCAAATCATTATCTGTGTCGAGCGGCAGGTGATTTGGATAAAACGGGCCTTCGGTTTGGCTCGGCGTTCGCACCAATTCCTGGGCAAAAACGCCTGGCACAGACAAAACAGAAGCTCCGAAAACCAAGCTGTGAAGGAAATTCCGACGAGTGGGGACCAAGTATTGTGTGTCCATAGGAGATGTCCTTTCAGGGAAGTCAGATGCACCTCATGATGAAGCGCAACGGTTAATTCTACTTGCTATAAAGTGCAGTAAAGTCGTACCTACAGATACGAACCGCCAGTAACTAACAACACATGACCGGTAACATAATCGGCTAGCGGTGAAGCCAGGAACAACACTGGCCCCGCAGCTTCTTCCGGTGTGCCCGCGCGACCGAGCGGGATAAAATTCATTGCCATTTGGCGCATCTGTTCGGGGATGCCCAGTTGTACTTCATTTTCCCCCACGTGTACAGGTTTTTGCGCTTCTTTGGCCTGCGTCAAGCGGGTTTCGATAAAGCCATACGCCACCGCATTCACGTTCACATTAAAGCGTCCCCATTCTTTGGCCATTGTCTTCGTGACACCCACAATCCCCATCTTGCCCGCCGAGTAATTCACCTGACCGGGATTGCCCGCGATACCCGAAGTTGAAGAGACGTTGATGATCTTGCGATGCACGACGCTTGCCTGCGGCGACTTCCTGCTTGGCAACATCGCGTAGATACGGCACAGCAGCGCGAATGAGGCGAAACGGCGCTTTCAGATGCACGTCTATCATCGCGTCCCACATTTCATCTGTGACATTTTGAATCACGCCGTCCCACGTATAGCCCGCGTTGTTGACGAGGATGTCGAGCTTTTTGAATTCCTGCACTGCGGTTTGGACAATCTGTGCAGGAAAATCCGGGGCTGTCACGCTGCCAACGCAAGCCGTCGCCACGCCACCAGAAGCGTTAATGGAATTGACCACACTTTCAGCGACTTCGCCATCCAGATCATTGACGACGACATGCGCGCCGTGTTCGGCAAACAACATCGCAATCGCGCGGCCAATTCCCCGCCCTGAACCGGTAACGATAGCTGACTTCCCTTCCAATAATTTCATCCGATCATTCCTCTTCTTGCCTGCGTCGCTTGTACAACACCTTCGCTAGATAGCTCACAACCACCTGCTCATCTTGCTTGATCACTTCGCTGTGCGCCGTAATGACTCCGCTACTTTCATTCCGCTCTGTTTTTTCCAGTACAGTTTGCCTGACGTGAATCGTATCGCCAATAAAAACCGGCCTCACAAATCGCAGCTTATCCAACCCATAAAATGCCATCAATCCATCGGAAGGAGGCTCAACCCGCAGCGCCAACGCAGTAGCAATCGAAAAGATCAACGTGCCGTGCGCAATGCGTTGTCCGAACGGCCCGTTCGCCGCCCACTCTTTGTTCGTGTGGAGTTCGTACCAATCACCTGTCAGCCCAGCGAAATTCACGATGTCAGCTTCGGTGATCGTACGCCCCGCGCTGATGGATTCCTCGCCGACAACGAAATCATCGAAGTATTTCCCTTTGCTCATTGATGGTTCCTGTAACGCTCAGACGAATTGATGATGGCCCCGAAAATCGGGGTCACAAAATACCATCATCACTTTGGTTAGCTCAAGACTGACCGGTCGGTTAGCAAAAATAATTGGCCTTTGTTATGCTTCGACTTTACCAGAAACCCACAGGAATCAAAGCAAATGATTGACTTATCCGCCACCCAGCTTGAGCAATTCCAAACCGATGGCTTCCTCGTCCTCGAAAAGCTGCTCCCCGTCGCGCTCATTGAGCAATTACACGAACGCTTCGAGCGCGTGTTCGCGGGTAAATTTGAGACGGGCATTTATCCCGACGAATGGTATTGGCGCAAGGAAATGAGCCTGCCGAATGTGACGCGCCACATGGCCAATGCCTGGAAAAGCGATTTAACGATTGCCAGCGTTGTGACCTCCGCCAAAATTGGCGCAGTGACTGCGCGGTTAGCCGACTGGTCGGGTGCCCGCTTAGGACAAGATACGTTATGGTGGAAGCCACCGGGCACGAAGGAAATCGCCTTGCACCAGGACGACAGTTTCATCAGCTACTTGAATCCACCGCACATGATGTCGTGTTGGATTGCGCTCGACGACACCAGTGCAGATGCGGGGACGATTGAATATGTACGCGGTTCACATCAATGGCCATTAACCCCGATCCCAGAAGATTTTCATGCCCCCGACAATGACTATCGCTGGCAAATGAAAGTCGCTGCCCAGGAAGCGGGCATCGCTGAGCCAGAGATTCGCAAGATGAAAGTGAAGGCGGGCGATTGCATTATCCATCACGGCAGAATCTGGCACGGCTCCGGCCCGAATAGCAATGCCACGCGCAGCCGCCGGGCACTGGGCGTCCACATTGTCGCCAGTCATACCAACTTTCAGGAAACCGGTGGTGGGTATATCTATGGTCGCTACAAACGCATTGGGGAAACAGTGATGGATGAAAGTTTCTTTCCGATTTTGTGGAGCGCAGACGACCAGCGTTCGCAATGGCTCAAGGGATATTGCGAGGATGCGTTGTCGGCTAAATAGGCAAAGCCGCGATCAAAGCATCTATCTCTTCGTGCGTGTTATAGAAATGCGGCGAGATGCGTAACCGTCCCATCCGCGGCGTGGTGATAATCTGCTTGTCATTGAGCAAAGCATACAAATCATCCGCCGTATATTTCTCGTGCGTACAGCAAACAACGGCAGATGTTTCCCCCGCGCGCTGTGAACTGAGGACTCGATACCCCCGCTCTTGCAATCGCTCAGCCAGATATGCAGAAAGTGACAGCACATAACTTTCAACGGAAGCCATTCCCAACTTCAGCATCATTTCGAGGGAAGCGCCTAATCCGACAATGCCTGCGGTATTCAAGGCTCCGGGTTCAAAGCGACGCGCGCCCTCGGCCCAGTCTTGCTGTTCATGGGAGAAGTCAAACGGATGCTTGACCGAAGTCCAGCCTACGACTGTCGGTTGAATCAGCTCCATCACACGGGCAGACAGGTAAAACAACGCCACGCCATCCGGGCCTAATAAAAACTTATGTGCATCCGCCGACAAGGCATCAATACAGCACCGCTCGACATCAAGCTGCAAGGCACCAAGGCCCTGTATCGCATCCACGACAAACAGTACGTCACGTTCGCGGCAATACTTGCCTATCGTTGCCAGATCGTTGCGAAAGCCAGAGGCAAATTCGACAAAACTCAGCGTGACAACCCGCGTGCGCGCATCAATCAATCCAATAATCTCTTCGGTCTCAAGCCTGCCCTCGCGTTCCTTTGCCTGTCGGATTTCTACACCATAAGCCTTCTGCAAGCGTTGCCAGGGTTGTTGATTCGAGGGAAATTCACAATCCGCCGTGACGACATTCTCGCCCGCACGCCAGTCAAGGCCGTTCGCAATAAAGCACAATCCCGTTGACGTGTTGGCAGCAAAAGCAACCTCGTGCGGCTGGGACTGAATGAGTTGCGCGGCCAAGCCTCTGACTTGGTTCACTTCCTTGCTCCACTCGTTCCAATGCACGAGACCGCATTCGAGCAAATCGCGTGTGTAGCGTTGCATGGCTTTATAAACTGGCAACGAAATGGGTGCGACGGCGGCGTGATTGAGGTAGTTATAGTTTTGTGTGACGGGGAAGAGTTGGCGAATAGCTGCGTTCATATTATGTCTCAATGGTTCCGATTAAAATCATACCATTTGGTTCCGGTTTATCTCCCACTATCCCTTTCCCGCTCTCGGTTTTAGTATAAACGCACTTTCGTAAGTAAAATTTACCGGCACTAATGTAAATAATGCTTCCCCTTTGTTGCTCGGATGGGCCTTAAGCCCTTTATTTAAGTCGCTACTCTCATGGCATTAAACTTGCTCAGTCTATGGTTAGGCCAAAGAGCAAATACCAGGATTTGAAGATTGCAGCTAGCTGGTAACAGTTACTACAGTCAGAGAATCTCTTGTTAGATAAATCATAACCAACCCAAAAGTCCGGCAATGTAATGAGGCATTGTCGGACTTTTCCATTATTTTTTCTAGCGGGGTTTCTGCATGGATATGAACAATAATATTCGTTCTATTTCTACCTGGACAACTACTACTGTTGTTGACAGCAGCGTGTTTACTCGTTTCATTCCTTGGCGAAAAAAAGAGACCGCCACAAAACCAGCTAGTGCTATGAAGTTGATGCTGGCCGACCTCATCTTCTTGCTGAGTGGTGAGATTGTGAATTTAAAGCAATATTGCCTGAACGAAGACACGCAAGAGTTGGGGTATCAATGGAGAAAATGCACGATTGCCTTATTGGATTGCCGGAAAGCACTCCGCCGGGCGCAGGATTCTGTTGGGAAGGAAAACCTGCGCCAAGAATATCTTGCAATCAAAGAGCAGCATAAACTTCTAAGAAAGAATTTTCGAGCCAGAGAGTCGCAATCCTATGCGCCCATTCAAGCACATCTGAAACAATTACGAAGGATAAAGGTTAAGATCGGAAAAGCCTCGGACGGCAAATATAGGGCGCTCCGAATCGAATTTTATTGCACCTTAGCGGAAGCAAAAGCAATCGTGCAGGGACGAGTTGAGGCCCGCTATCTTTAACTTCGCAGCCGTTGCAGTCATGCCACTTGCCTATACTCATATTGTTCAGGCTCGCAATTATTCTTCAGGATAATTGGCATCGCGCCAGGCTTTAATCCCGCCTGCCATCGAAAGTACATTCGTGTAGCCCATCCTTTGCAAGTTATCCCCTGCCAGGGCCGAACGGTAGCCGCCGCCGCAATACAACACAATCTCGGCATCTTTGGCAGCGGCAAAGTTGTGGATGTCACGTTCGAGAATGCCACGTCCGATATGGGTTGCGCCGGCGGCATGGCCTTTCGCCCATTCGTTGTCTTCGCGCACGTCCACGAAAAGAAACGTCTCGCCTGCATCGAGCCTGGCTTTGGTTTCCTGCACAGTGATTTCTTTGACGCGGGTTTTCGCCTCCTCACAAATCTGCTCAAATTCAGTGGAATGAATCATCTTTTCTCCTCGTTCGATTGTAGTTGAATCTCAACGCCGCTGACCTGGTCTTTGCCCCCACACTCGCCTGCTGCACGCTTTGGGTATGGCGCGTCTCGGTAAAATTTTGTCGCGATGGACAACCGGCAGGACTTACACCTAAGAACAGCCATGCTCGTCAATGGTTGTGGTTAGACGCTCGCCTGCGCAAGCTCCCACCCACATCGCCTTACGTGGACTCTTTTGACCTGTTCTGCCATGAGCTAGGAAGGAAAATGCCCGCTTGCTACCGCGCGGTAGCAAGCGTGGCAGCACCTCTTCCGCAACCACAGACCGGCGTTGAGAACTTTTATTGTACCGTCATTCCACAGTCAGGGAAATCGTCTCGACAATTTCCAAGCCGAACCCCGGCAGGGCTTGCAAGCGCGGCGGGTGATTGGTTAGCAAACGAATTTTGCGTACACCCAATTCGTGCAGGATTTGCGCGCCTGTGCCGTAATCCCGCACGCGATGCATTTTCTCCTGTGGCGTCAGAATGGGGGTTTCATCGGGATGGCGGCGGTATTCCAGCAATTGATCGGCTAATCCCAGGCCGGCCATTTCCTGCTTGAGATATAACACGACGCCGCCACCCGTTTGCGCAATCAGGCGCAACGCCTGCTGCAACTGCGCGCCATGATCGTCGCGTAAACTGCCAAACACATCGCTCAACACCGATTGCGTATGCACACGCACAAGCGTAGGCACGTCGGCGCTGATCTCGCCCATGACCATCGCTAAATGTGTTTCTTGATTGAGCACATTCTCAAAAGCGATGGCTTTGAATTCACCGTGAATGGTCGGCACAACGGCAGAGCTGATTTGACGCACCAGCACCTCGTTTTCCATCCGATAGCTGACGAGTTGCGCAACCGAAATGATTTTTAGATCGTGCTTGGCGGCGAACTCCACAAGCTGCGGAAAGCGCGCCATCGTACCGTCATCATTCATCACCTCACAAATTACTGCTGCCGGAGTCAGGCCGGCAATACGCGCGAGGTCTACGCTGGCTTCGGTTTGACCGGGACGCATCAACACACCGCCAATACGCGCGCGCAGCGGAAACACATGCCCCGGACGTGCCAGGTCGCGTGCCGTACAATCCAAACTCGCCGCCGTGCGAATCGTGTGCGCCCGATCAGCGGCGGAAATTCCCGTGGTGACGCCGTACTTAGCTTCAATCGAAATGGTGAAGGCCGTCCCAAAGCTCGACGAGTTTTCGCGTTCGGAAACTTGCAGCGGCAATTCAAGTTCATCGCAGCGCTCTTCATTCATCGGCATGCAAATCAAGCCGCGGCCTTCGCGCGCCATAAAGTTGATAATTTCGGGCGTAACCAATTCGGCAGCACAGGCCAAATCGCCTTCGTTTTCGCGGTCTTCGTCATCCACAATGATGACCATTTTGCCAGCCTGAAAATCAGTAATGGCTTGTTCGATGGAGGAAAGCATAAGGCGTCATTTGTCACTTGTCATTTGCAAACTCCGCAAAATAATGGGCAACGTTCAGTATCCAAGCTTCTGCAATTTCTCAAGCGTCAAGGTGCTGGGCCTTTGGCCAGGTGCGGAGTCAACATTCGTTCCACGTATTTGGCGATGATGTCTACTTCCAGATTGACTGCCTGCCCGCGTTTCAGGCTCGCCAGATTCGTGACTTTCCACGTGTGCGGAATCACCGCAATCTCAAACCAATCGTCGCCGAGCGCAGCCACTGTCAGGCTAATACCATCCACGGTGATCGAACCTTTCTCGACGATGTATTTGCCAAGCTCAGGCGGAAAGCCGATGCGAACATTCCAGCCGTCACCTTCCGCTTTCGCCGACAGTAATTCGCCCATCCCGTCCACGTGACCTTGCACGATATGCCCACCAAAGCGAGCGCTCGGCGTCATTGGACGTTCCAGATTGATTTTGCTGCCCGTCTGGATTTGTTTGAGACTGGTGCGGCGCAAGGTTTCAGCGGAAATGTCCGCGGCAAAGGTAGTCGTCGTTTTCTCAACCACCGTTAAGCAAACGCCATTAACCGCGATGCTGTCGCCAATCCTGGCGTCGGACAGAATTGTCGGCGCTTGCACGACAATCCTTGCGCCGTCGTGCGCTGACCTGAGCGTTTGGATCGTGCCAAGTTCTTCAATGATTCCCGTAAACATTGTCAGGCTGCCTCTGCGCCACGAATTTCCTGCATAATGCGGCGCACTTCCTCTTCTGATTTGAGGTGTTTGGATAAGACTTTTTGCGTCATCTCAAGCACGCGATCAGAAAACAGTCTCGACAAATCTTGTCGCAAACCATTCCCAATATATAACTTCAGCAAGGCTTGCTCATTCATATCCCTGGTCTCAGCAACTTGTTTCAAGGAAGCCAACGTATCCAGTGGAATTTCTACCGTGACCGTTTCCGAAGGTCTTTTATGGAATGACAATATTTGTTCACGCTTCTTCATAACTGCTTTGCCTCAATAATCTTCATCACCTGCTCAATCACTCCCTCAATCGTGAAGCTGGAAGAATCAATGTAAACAGCATCTTCAGCCATCACAAGCGGCGAGTCAGCGCGGGCGCTGTCCCGCTGATCCCGTGTTTCAATCGCCGCGCGCGTTTCTTCTAGCGAAGCCGCCGCGCCTCTTTGCAAGTCCTCGGTAAAGCGCCGCTTGGTGCGCGCTGTAGCCGAAGCATCAAGGAAGATTTTTACTTCTGCCTGGGGAAACACCACGGTGCCGATGTCGCGGCCTTCCATCACGACATTGCCCACGCTGCCCATTTCCTGTTGCCGCATGACCAACGCGCGACGTACTGCCGGAATCGTGGAAACGATGGAAGCAGCCTGGCTAATTTCCGGCGCGCGAATTTCTCCGGTGATGTCGCGGCCAGCCAGACTCACGCGCAAGTCGTCTACGCTCCCGGCAAGTTCAATGACGGCGTCCGCCGCCAGTTGACCGATTCGCGTCACATCTTCAAATTCAATCTCGTCCTGCAAAACTTGCCAGGCCACGGCGCGATACATCGCGCCCGTGTCAATGTAGAGGTAATTCAGCCTGCGGGCGAGCGCTTTGGCGACGGTGCTTTTCCCTGCTCCGGCAGGGCCATCAATGGCGATAATCATTGTTCTTGGTCATTAGTCATTAGTCATTGGCAAATCAACGCCTAACCACCAATCACAGTTTTGAGAGCGGTAAGCGCCGTTTCGATGTCGTCACGATTCACATCGAAATGCGTCACCATCCGCATTTCACGCGCGTTGATGCCGTTGGCCAGCACGCCGTGGGCTTTGAGTCCTTCCGCGATTTGGGCTGTCGTTTTGCCTGTTCCTGCCACATCAAAGATTATGATGTTGGTCTGCACGACTTCGGGATCAATCTGGATACCGGGCAGCTCGGCGACCGCTTCGGCCAGACGTTTGGCATTCGCGTGATCGTCGTGCAAAACCTGCGGCGAGTCTTCCAGCGCGATCATCCCCGCTGCCGCCAGAATACCGACTTGGCGCATCCCGCCGCCCAGCCGTTTGCGCCACGATTTGGCTTCGGTAATGAACTCGCTTTTGCCTACGATCAACGAACCGATGGGCGCGCCGAGTCCTTTCGACAGACAGAACATCACGGAGTCAAACGGACGCGCGATTGCGGCGACGCTGACATCCAGTGCAATCGCGGCATTGAAGATGCGCGCGCCATCCAGATGCACCGGCAAGCCCAGCGAATGCGCATAATCGCAAATGCTCTGCGCTGCCGTGAGCGGCATGATCGAACCGCCTGCCATGTTATGTGTATTCTCCAGCGCTATAAGCGAAGTCGGTGTCACATAATATGGCCCCTGATGGTGGATCGCTCCAGCCACCAAATCCCGATTGAGCAAGCCATTCTCACCACGCACGGGACGAAACGTCACCCCGGAAAATACTGCCGAGCCGCCCATTTCGTAGTTGTAAATGTGACTGCGCTCTTCCAGCACGACTTCGGTGCCGGGACGCGTATGCAGCTTCACACAAAGCTGATTGCCCATCGAACCCGTCGGCACGAACAACGCCGCTTCTTTCTCAAAGAGTTCAGCGGCGCGTTCCTGCAACCGATTCACCGTCGGGTCTTCGCCATACACATCGTCGCCCACTTCCGCCTCAGCCATCGCGCGGCGCATTGCAGCAGTGGGTTTGGTGACAGTGTCACTTCTGAGGTCAATATGTTTACTCATACAAAAGCAGCAAAAACTTCATTCGCAAAAACTTTACCGGCCCGGGAAATTTTTAGCATGTTATCTTCAATTTCAATCAGGCCAGCTTCACCTAACCGCGCGAGTTCAACCTGATACCGGGCTTGCACATCAACGCCAAACCGGGATTGATGCCCACGTAAATCCACGCCGTCTTGCAACCGAAGTTGGAGGAAGAGCGCCTCGCTTTGCTGGTCGTCTTCATCTAACTTCTCACATTCGGCGATAGGCGATTCACCCTTTTCAATCCGCTGCAAATACTCGTGAATGTTCCGCGTGTTCGACCACCGCGATTGGCCATCATAGCCCGCCGCCGAAACGCCAAACGCCCAATACGGCGCGCCTGTCCAATATTTCAAATTATGCCGCGACGCAAAGCCCGGCTGCGCCCAGTTGGAAAGCTCATAATGCGCAAATCCATGTCGGGCGGCTTCATCAAGCAGCGCGTAGTACATCGCAACTGTCACGTCTTCGTCAATGGCGCGCAACTCGCCGCGTTCAATGCGATGCAAAAGCGGCGCATCTTTGTACAGTTCCAGCAGGTAGACGGAAATGTGGTTGGTTTCCAGCGCGAAGGCTTCTGTCAGATTATTTTCCCATGTTGCCATCTGCTGTTCCGGCAAGCCCGCGATCAAATCAATACTGATATTTTCAAAGCCTGCCTGGCGCGCCAACTTCACCGCCGCGCGTGCTTCATCGGCATTATGCACGCGTCCAATCATCTGCAACTCTTCATCAGCAAACGATTGCACACCAAAGCTCAGGCGATTAATCCCAAGGCGGCGCAAGCCTTGAAAATATTCCAGCGAAATTGTGCCGGGATTGGCTTCGGCGGTGATTTCAGCATCAGGAGCAACGGCAAACTTCTGGCGGCATAACGCCAAAATGCTTGCGAGTTGTTCGACACTCAACGTGGTAGGCGTGCCGCCACCGAAGTAAATCGTGTCTACGGCTCGCATTGCCTCATTCATCTCTGCGCTTTCGATTTCATGCAGCAAGGCGGCGACATATCGTTTTGCCACCTCGGATTCGTACCCGCCGGTGGCAAAATTGCAGTACTGACAGCGCGACGCGCAAAACGGAATGTGAAGGTAAATGCCTGCCTGTGGTTTCATATACTATGGACAAGAACAACTCAAACAAAGGCTTTACCACAAAGAGGCAAAGGAACAAAGGGGCAAAGAGCTTTCAGTGTTTGAGGTTCTCTGCTCCTTTGAACCTTTGCCCCTTTGTGATGAATAAGGCTCCGATTGTGATCCTTTGCGGTTTACGGAACTACACCTTAACCGTTTTCCACTTGCCGCGCTTGAATAAGATCATCGCAATGACCGCCATCATCCCATCACAAATCGTGACTGACCAAAACACGCCATTGACTTGCAAGCTGGTGTGCGTGGCCAACCAATAGGCCAGCGGTATTTGCATCAACCAGAAACAGACCACATTAATGAGCGTCGGTGTGTAGGTGTCGCCCGCGCCGTTGAAAGACGCCGTAATCACCATCCCCCAGGCATAAAACACATAGCCGTAACTGAGGATGCGCAGCGCCGCCACGCCGTACGCGACAACCGTCGTTTCGGTCGTGAATAAGCTAATCATGAACTCCGCGCCGAGCACAAAAACCAATGTCACAATCAGCATGAACGCCATGTTTGCCGCGCCCGTCATCCACACCGACTTTTCAGCGCGCTCCGGCTTTTTTGCGCCCAGGTTTTGCCCCACCAACGTTGCCGCCGCATTGCTCATGCCCCACGCCGGCAAGATCGCAAAGATGATGATGCGAATCGCAACCGTGTAGCCCGCAATCGCGCCGCTGCCAAAGGTGGAAACCAGCCGCATCATCGCAATCCAGCTTGAAGTCGCCAGAAAGTTTTGCATCATCACGCCGAACGAAAGTTTCAGCATCTTCCCCATCATCGCCCAATCCGGCTTGCATTGCTGCCATTCAATTTTGACGCGCCCTTTGTCGCCAAACAGCAACCAGAATTGATAGGCAATCCCAACGCCGCGCCCAATCGTCGTCGCGACGGCGGAACCCGTCACGCCCCATTCGGGAAACGGCCCTAAGCCAAAGATGAAGCACGGGTCAAGAATGAAGTTCACGATATTGGCTGTCCACAACGACCGCATCGCAATCGAAGCGTCGCCCGCGCCCCGAAAAATCGCGTTGTTGATGAACAGCAACATTACCGTCACGTTGCCCGCGAAAATGATTTGCCCGTAGCCTAGTCCGATGGCAATGACTTCGGTATGCGCGCCCATCAACTGAAAAACGTAGGGCATAAAAAACAAACCCACGATAGCCAGCGGCAACGAACAGAGGATACCGAGCCAGATACCTTGCGCGCCAGCCAACCCCGCGCCCGGCATATTTTGCTCACCCACACGCCGCGCGACAGTCGCCGTCACGGCCATCGCCAGTCCCATCCCAATCGTGAACACCAGCGTCAACAACGATTCCGTCAACCCGACAATGGCCAGGGCTTCGGTGATGTTGTTGTTCATGTGCGAGATGTAGAAAATATTGACGACGGCAAACAAAGATTCCAACGTCAGTTCCAAAACCATCGGTACCGCGAGCAAAAAGATTGCGCGCCCGATGCTGCCTTCTGTGAAATTCTGTTGTGAGCCGCGCAGGGCTTCCAGAATAGTAGCCCAGAGGCCGTGGTTGGGGTGAGATTCGGCCTGGCTTGCGGCCAAGCCGATGGCGTCTTCTTGCAAATTACTCATGCAGGTTCCTTTGTGAGAGATAAAGCTGGCAAGAAAAAAAGGTGATAGGTTCAAGTCCCAACGGGACGAAATATGACAGCCTGGGGTGAAGCGAACGCGTACCCCCAGGAACTGCGGGAGGAGTCCCCTAGCCTTGCAAGGGCGACATAAGTTTATCGCGCCCTCTCAGGGCTGACTGGCTATTACTTCCCTGACCCAGGCTTGCGTTTCGCTTTCGCTTCACTCCATCCGGGGCTATTACTTTCGTCCCCTTGGGACTTGAAAACAGAACTCCTTTTCCTTTACCTCTTTTCCCTTACCAGTGATAGCGTCCAGCCTCGAGCAACGCCTCTGCAATCAAACGGCGCGCAGCCTTCGTGTTGATCGGCGGCAACCAATGCAAGCACGACAATGCTTCGGTAAACTCATTCGCCACGCCTTCGTCCGCCAATATTGCTTGCAGCAAGCGCGTATTGGTTGTGACTCGTTCGACGGCATCGCAAGCGTAGGTGTTTGCCAGGGCGATTTGCGCCTGGCATTGCTCTACGCCGCGCGACTGAATGAGCTTTTCCGTGCGGAGCAAAACGCTTTCGATGGCATAGACATCTATCAGCGTGTCAGCCAAAAGGCCTAACACTTCTTGTTCTTCGTTAATCTGATCACCGTAGCTCAGTGATGCAGCCTGGAGGCAAAGGAGAGCTGCGTTCTTCGTTACAGCAAGTTGCGACTCGACATACGCGAGCCTCGGCAGTTTAGTTGCAGGAACTTTATTTGGCAATTCGGCGAGCAACTTCGCGGCAGTTTCGGCGAGCGGCAAATCGCCCTTCGCTGCCGCTTTCAACAAGCGCGTGGTAATGATGGTGCGATTGATTTCATTGGTGCCCTCGTAAATGCGCGTGATGCGCGCATCGCGGTAAGCGCGTTCCGCCGGAAATTCTTTCGAGTAACCATATCCGCCATACACTTGTACAGTTTCATCTACGACATAGCCCAATGCCTCGCTCGTCCAGACTTTGATGATGGAGCATTCGACCGCATATTGCTCAATGGCCTTGAGCACCTGCATCGAATCGTTTGGGTCTACGGTTTCCAATGTTTCATCCACCATGCCCAGCGTGCGCCAGACCATCGCATCGCCGACATAACAACGAATCGCCATTTCGGCGAGCTTGCGTTGGATCAAGCCAAAGCTGGCGATGGGACGCCCGAACTGATGCCGATCACGCGAATACGAGATTGAGTTATTTAGTGAAGCTTTCGCCTGTCCCAAATTGCGCGTGCCGAGCTTCAAGCGACCGAGGTTGAGAATATTGAACGCAACGACGTGGCCTTTGCCGATTTCGCCGAGCACGTTTTCGACCGGAACGCGGCAGTTATCTAAAATAATTGCCGTCGTCGAACTGCCATCCAAGCCCAGCTTCTTTTCTTCTGGCGCGCTCACGACGCCCATATCTCGCTCGACGATAAACGCCGTGAATTTCTCGCCATCCACTTTGGCAAAGATCGTAAAGACATCCGCGATGCCGCCATTCGTAATCCACATCTTGCGCCCATTGAGCGCATAGTATTTCCCATCCGCTGAAAGCGTCGCTTTGGTTTTCGCCGCGAGCGCATCCGAACCGGATTCCGTTTCTGTCAAGCAATATGCCGCCACCCATTCGCCGGTCGCCAGTCGGGGCAAATATTTCGCGCGCTGTGCTTCGTTGCCAAAGTACACAATCGGCAACGTCCCAATCGTCGTATGCGCGCCGAGACTTGCGCCGAACGAAGGCAACAACGCGATTTGCTCGCCGACGTAGGCCGAACTGACTTTGTCCAAACCGAGGCCGCCATACGCTTCGGGAATATCAATTCGCAGCAAATCCAATTCGCCTGCCGCCAGTAACAGTTCGCGCGTGACCGGCCAGTCTTTCGCGTAGATTTGTTCTTCGCGCGGTAAAACTTCGCGGCGCATAAACTCTTCGGCGACCTGCCCGACCATTTGCTGTGCTTTGCTAATGTCTTCGCGGGTGAAGGTGTTTGCAGCGGATGATGCTTCAAATAAAAACATACTGCCTCTATTCATCAGTCGAACTCCTATTTTGTTTTCGCCTCCGCCGTCCAGTTCGTCACGACGGTGAATTGCAAACTCGCGGCCTCCTCCCGCGCCGTGACGAAGAGGAAGCGATCTCCCGCCGCCGTCACCGCATAGCTGCTCGTGCCACCAAGCGCCCGCACTGGCGCGAGATCGAAGAGCGCCCGGGGCGCGCTCGCCTCGAAGCTGCCGCCCGGTTTCACCTCCACCGCCATCAGCTTCCCGTCAGCGGAAAGGTAGTACAACTCCTTGCCATCGCTCCGCCACCACGGCTGTTGGCCGCCACCGGTCGAAATCTGCCACTTGCCACCCGAAGCGGGAAAGGTCTGCACGTACACCTCGAGTCTTCCCTGATCGTCTGAGGTGTAAGCGATCCAGCGTCCGTCGGGCGAGAAACGCCCAGCGGTCTCGCCGAACGGCGTCTGCAAAAACAGCGCGGGCTGGCGGTCTCCAGCGAGCGGCAGCACCCACAAATCATATCTCGTTTTCGGATCAATCCGAGTGTAAAGGAGGAAGCGGCCATCCGCCGACCAACTGTCGGGATGATGGAAACATCTGCTTTGAGCAGCAACTCTTCCGGCCCGACGCCACTCGCCAGCTTTTGATAAATCTGAAAAGTCCCGTCTCGATTCGCACGCCAGGCGATGTGGCTGCCATCGGGCGACCAGACGGGAAAGCGATCATCGCCCGGATCGAAGGTCAGCCGCGAACTGGCGCCACGCGCGAGGTCTATCACGTAAATGTCCCAGGTTCGGCTCTGCGGATCACGCCGCGCCACCGCGAGGCGCTTCCCGTCGGGCGACAGCCGGGGATAATTCATACTCGCCCGCCGGCCCGACCGTGCCGAGCGGCTTGCCCGCGCGATCCACCCAGGTCAGTTGCTGATTGTCGGCGAGAGCGTTTCGGATCGTAGACCAGGCTGCCGTTGTCGGAGACGGAAAAGATCCCTCTGCTGGGGCAGTTGCCACTGACGATTCTTACTTTGTCCGCGACCACGAAAGGCTCGCCCGTGAGTTTCAGGCTGTCAGCATCGAAGGGGGCGGCGAGCAAGGCTCCGGCGCGCGCAAAAAGCAGATGACCGTTGGCATAGCGCGCCTGTGAATCCGCCGCCAGCAGGCGCGTGGTCTCCTGGCGGTCGAGCGCGGCGAGATGAATTTCCGCCGCCCCCTGTGTGGTCGTCCTGCGAACGAGGAAATGGCGACCGTCAGGTAAAAAGACAGGCCAGTGGTAACGCGCCGTGCTGGTCTGATCCCAACGCCAGCGTTGACTCGCCGCCCGTCGCCGGGACGCGATAAATCCCTGCGCCGCCATAAAGAGAATGACACCATCGCGATTCCATGTGCCGCCGAATATCGAGATGCCTGCCGGCAACTTGCACAGCGTTTGTGGCGCACCGCCCGCCAGATCGAGCTTCCTGAGTTCGCCGCCATCGGCGAAGCCAAGCGAGCGGCTGTCCGGCGACCAGAAAGGAAGGCCGAAAACGCCCTCCGTGCCGGGCAGCGGTTGCGCCGTGAGCGAACCCAGCGGACGCAGCCAGAGACTGCGTCTTGCCTTCCACGACCGCAACGAAAACCAGCTGGCGGCCATCGGGTGAAAGCTCCGGCGCCTCGATGGACGTAGCCTTCTCCGGCGCGGCGATGGTAAAGCGCACGCGACACCGGCGCAGCGGGCGGCGACTGGCGCAGATACTTCACGGCGAAGGGCAACGACAGATCAGACGAGACCAGCAGCACTGACCGCCGTAGTCATCCACAGCTCGCGCCCCGCTGGGTACGCCCGCGCCCCCGCGTGCTGACTTGGCGAGCTCTCGCGCATTGGCAGCGCAATGCCGCCTCTTCCTCAGACCTGCCCGCGAGGGCGCGGGCGTCGCAGACAACGCCTCGAGCGCAAAGCCCAGATCACGCGCCGATCTGAAAGCGCAACTTCCGGTTTCTTTTCCAGACAATGCCGCACGATCTTGTCCAACTGCGGTCGAAATCTTGGCGTTTGTTTCGCTCAACTCCGGCGGGTCTTCTTTCAGAATCGCGCTCATCAGATCGGCCATTGAAGCCCCGTGAAAGCGCGTTGCCCGGCCAGCATCTCGTACAGAATCATCCCGAAGCTGAAAGATGTCCGACCGATGATCCAGTCTCCTGCCCGCGCACCTGCTCGGGCGACATATACCCGACCGTCCCCATCACCGTGCCGGGGATCGTTAACGGTGAGCGCGTAGCGATGACGGGAAGTCCGGCGCATCTGCAACGTAGCCGCTTCTCATTCCACTGTTCCCGTCCCCTTCCGCGGCTTCAGCTTCGCCAAGCCGAAGTCCAGAATCTTGACGCGCCCATCTTTCGTCACGAATAAATTCTCCGGTTTCAGGTCACGATGGACGATGCCTTTCTCGTGCGCGGCGGCGAAGCCCGCCGCGATCTGTTGGGCGTACTCAATCGCCTTGCGTACGGGCAGCGCGCCTTCGTCCAGTTGCGCGCGCAGTTCTTCTCCTTCCAGCAATTCCAGCACCAAGGTACGGCGCGCCTTCGTGTGTGCCGATGTCATAGACCGTCAGAATGTTGGGATGATTGAGCGCCGAAGTCGCCCGCGCCTCCTGCTCAAAGCGTTGCAAGCCGGTCGGGATCCTGCGCGAATTCGGCGGGCAAAACTTTGATCGCAACCTCGCGGTTCAGGCGTGTGTCGCGCGCGCGATAGACTTCGCCCATGCCACCCTTGCCGAGCGGCGCGAGAATTTCGTAATGATCAAACCGAGTAAGGCTTGCACTGGCCATAGCATTGGGGACTCCTGCTTCTTTGTTTGAGTGCGGCGCTTACTTTACAGGCGGCCTTTGAGAAAGAAAAGTCGTGTTGTGCGGATTCTGACTGACGCTGACGCGCTTATCCTGGCTTGAAGTGATTAGCAAACCGTTTAGCGTGTTTTCTGAGTGAGGCAAACGCGATGACAACCAGTGATGACAGGCTGATAAATGTCGCGGATGCGATTATGGTCATAGCTGAACGCATTATGATCTGCCCGTTCATTGTGGAGAAGCAGGCGAACCGCATTTTATTGTCCGCAGCACCGTGACGAACCGCAGCGAACCTTTTATAATCCCCTCGCAGCCGAATTTGTCAGCTTAGCAATTTGTGCCCCATAAACAGGTAATCTCTTGCCAGATCAACGTACACAGCCCTGCGATCATACCGCGCGCGCCAGGCCACTCTGGTCACTGTGCCGCTCTGCCCCGCATGTTTTTTTCGCGTTTTCCCGGAAGATTTGTTGCCTGGACATTATTTGTCCGAACAGATCGGTATCCTGACCTCGGAGAAAAGAGTTATGCCCACACATCAATCGAAAACCCGCGAACATCAACGCCATCTGGAACGAATTTTCTGGATTGATCGGGAAATCCGCCTGGGGAAATATCCCAACAACCCCAGATTGCCGCGCATTTTGAGATTAGCGAAAAAAACGCGCAACGGACGATAGATTTCCTGCGTGACCGAATCAAATTTCCGGTGGCTTACTCCGCCGAACAGCGCGGCTGGTATTACACCGAACCCGTCTGGGCCTTGCCCGCGATTGAATTAACCGAAGGCGATTTGGTCGCCATCCTGCTGACCGAAAAACTCTCGCGGCAATATCGCGGCACAGCCATCGGACAACAAGTCACGCAAGCCTTCAGCAAAGTGCTGGACGCGATGACCAACACCATCACGCTTGATCTGGAAGCCCTGGCCGAAGCGCACTCGTTTGAAGCCGCTGCCACCTCCGAACTTGATCCAAAACGGTTTGCGCAATTGGGGCGCGCGGTGCGGGAGCGGCGGCAGATAAAGATGTATTACTTCACGGCGTCGAGCGGTGACCTGAAATGGCGCACAGTGAACCCACTGCACCTGCGCAATCATTTGGGTGATTGGTATCTGATCGCGGGGGATCACGGACGAAAGAAGCCATTGGATTTTCATTGTGGGCGGATTCGTGAATTGCAGATGTTGGAAGACAAATTCGATTGGCCCTCAGATAAAAAGCTAAAGGGCAAATATGACCTTGATTGGACGACAGTCAAAGGAACGCCAAGAGAAAAAGACTACCGCGAAAATAAAGAAAACCTTGCCCGTGATGCTTTCCTTGCTATTCGCAGCCGCTCTAACAAAGAAGACTTTATTGAGTATTTCGTCTCAACGATTTGCTCGGTTTCTCAACACCTGAATCAACAAGCGTATCTCAAAGTGGCTAAAGATTTATTCAGTCGTACCGAAGATATTCGCACGCTCACAATGCTGGCCTTATCGGCACGCGGGTAATAAAGCGGCCCTGCCGCGTAGCGGCAATTGAATGTACTTGGCATTCGCGGTGAAGTCATTGATGGCCCGCGTAGTGTCTTGAAATTAGGCGCGCATACGATTTCGGATTTGTCATGGCAATTCACGAACTAAGTAATGATGCTTCATTGCCGTTCCTAGAGCAGGGATGGGCGGACGGCGCAAGATGGGTGCGTTAGTTATGCAATTCAAATTTACCCTTTTGGCAAAGGGGGCAACAATGAGCAGTTAATCTTTTAATGGAGAAAAGCTATGACGCCAAAATTCTGGTGAAGCCCCACCCTCCTACGCTCGGCTTGTGCCGCACGTTCGTGCCGTTGAGCGAGCAGGCGAAAGCATTGTTGAAATTGTGGGCCGGTCCGATTTGCAACAACTCAATCTACCGCTTGATCCTTGGCTGTCGAGATTACAGCGAGCGGTCAAAGTCGCGTGTCTTTGTCACGACATCGGCAAAGCAAACGACGGCTTTCAGAAAATGGTGCGCCACAAGCTTGACCCAAAGTTACAACCTGCGCGTCACGAACTTTTGAGTACGTTATTGCTAATGGATAAAAGCCAGCCTGTACGTGAGTGGGCGTTAGATTTATTGAAAGCGTTCGGTCAGGAAGAAGCTGAAATGCTTTTGGATTGCGTTTTTGGGGCGGTCGGAGGACATCATCTTAAGTTGGATGAAGACTGGAAAAAAGCGGCTCTGGCATTGCAAGGCGGATGCGGTACATCGCTACAAATGCTGCTCACGCATCCTGACCTAAAGCCGCTTTTCCGCAAACCGATTACGAACACGAACTCAACTTTTCGTTGGTTGATGACGAGCCAACTTTTATTGGGTTGAGGCAGGTTCACTTCAAACTCGGCAGCAAGCGTTGGAAAGATAAGCTCAAGGAAGATTCAGAATGGTGGCGTTTTGCAGCAGCAGTGAAGGCGTTAGTCGCTGCTGCTGACGTTGCTGGAAGTGCGATGTTGCCGGAAAAAGGTAAGGTTGTCATCAGGGACTGGGTCCGCAAACGTTGCGTAACCGAGTTTCGTCAGAACAGATGAAAGAGGTAGTTGCTGCACGCTTGAATGGAAATCAGCCACGTGATTTTCAAGCAGCAATTGGCGCGTCAAAAGGGCGTGTTACTTTGGTGGAAGCCGGTTGCGGCAGCGGCAAGACGGCAGCAGCTTATCTTTGGGCGGCTCATCACGCGCACGAAAAGAAGCTCTTTTTCTGTTATCCAACAACAGGCACAGCCACTGAAGGTTTTCTCGGTTATGTTCACGAAACAGATGTCGAGGCGAGTTTGATTCACTCACGCGCGATTGTTGATTTGGAGGGTATTGCCGAAGTCACTGATGACGATGAGAACGATCATCTTTTGCGCATCGAATCACTCAAGGCTTGGAGTCCGCAAGTCGTGATCTGCACGGCTGACACCGTACTGGCTTTGATTCGCAACAATCGGCGCGGCTTGTACAACTCGCCAGCGATTCTCACGGCTTCATTCGTCTTTGACGAATTACATGCCTACGACAATCGAATGTTTGAGGCTGTCATTGCGCTCATCAAGGCATTGCCCGGTGCAAGCTTTTTGTTGATGACCGCTTCGTTGCCAAAGGCGCGCAAGGATTTTCTCTGAAGCCTCTCAAAGTTGCAGAAGTGCCGCCGCCCGTCGAGCTAGAGGAAATCCCGCGTTACAACTTTCAACGCATCAGCAAAGAGGAAGCATTTGAGCGAGCCAAAGCCGCAGTAGCAGAGAAAAAACGTGTACTTTGGATTTGCAACACAGTTGCTAGAGCGCAAAGTATGCTTGCTAGGTTGCAAACTGGAGAATGTGGCGGTTCGTACCTATCACAGCCGATTCAAATACAAAGACCGCGTGCGACAACATCGCAAAGTCGTTCGCTGGTTCGGTCAAGAAAAGCGCCGCTGGGGCATTGTGGCAGTGACCACACAAGTCGCCGAGATGTCGCTTGATCTCGATGCCGACATTCTCATCAGCGAAATCGCCCCAACGCCCGCATTGATTCAACGACTCGGCAGGTTAAATCGGCGCATCACGCCAGAAAATCAGGGCAGTCCGCGTCCAGCCTACTTCCTCGACTGGGAAAAGCCATCGCCCTACAAAGACGAAGCAACGCTTCAGCTTGCCGAACAATGGATTGCAGAGTTGATGAAATCAGGGCAAGCCCTTCGTCAGACCGATCTGGCAGCGCAATTTAATCTGCTCTCACCAGCAACTGAGTTGCGATTGGATGTGCGCACGGCTTGGCTTGATTCTGGTTGGTTTGCCATACCTGAGCCAGTCCGTGACATCAGTTATTCGGTCTCAGTGATTTTGCCGGAAGATGAAACGGCTTGTCGGCAAACCCCTGCCGAAATTATCAGGTGCACTATCCCGATGAATTATGACGAAGGAGATGAAGCACTGGCGTGAGTTCAAAGGGAATTTGCTGGCTCCGGCTGGAGCTATTGATTACTGCAAAGAAACAGGAGCGGTATTGTTATGAAGATGACGATCAGACTAAACGCACCAGGCATGACGAGTTTACACAAGGCTGGTTTGGCGGGGTTGTATATGACATTGCGTGCCTTGGAAGAAAAGGGCGAACAGGTTAACGGGCTGGCGTGGAAACTTGAGCCAACGCAAGTTTCCTTGCATTGGCAAGATGAAACACCCAAGGCTGCATTTGAAAAGCTGATAGCGAAATCTTTCTGGCTTGATGAAGGGTTTATCAGGTTGACTGGGCTTGAAATTTCTCGCGCCCCCACACCTGACCAAAAAGAACTCCTTAATTACGCTCTTAGACATAGCTTTTTACAATTTGGCCCTGAAAACCCGACTGGCCTCCCACGAGTTCTCAGCTACGAATTAGATGATCGCTTTTATTGGATTCAAGATTTCAAGCCGATATTAAAAATCCGTCAGCAAAAAGCCTCACAAGACTTCATTGATTCTGATGGCATGTTTAAGCACGAAGTTGTGACTAAAAGCTGGATGTATCCTGGGGGAATAACGCGACATGAGAAACATACTAAATCAACAACCTTAAGGAACGGTGGATGCAGCCTTAGCCTTACTTTTTGCTCCGGTTGGTGTGATCTATTACACAATAAAATCTCGTGCAAAAGGACGAAAAGCCAGGCTAGCACTGCTTATACCTGAAATTGCCGACCTTGAACTCAACGCCGAAATCCGTCAGATACTTGCGAGACAAGGCGCATATGATCTTATTGCCAGTAGCGCATCCGATGCAGCACTGCGAATGCTTACTGCGATTGAAGCCAATCGTACCAGCCATCAGTTTGCCGAAGCCTTTAGTCGCTCGTTTGTTTGCCGCGTCATCACTTTCGGCATCGTTAGCTGGAACGAAAAACAAAAGAGTAGAACTTACACCCGCTCGGTATTTTCCGGTCATCTTGCGGGCTTGGAGAATTACCGCAAGGCAGCGGCAATCTTCAAAAATCGCTGGCAGAAAGTTTCAGCCAAACAAGACCGAAAAGGTAATCAGACCGAACCCGAAAGATTTTTTGTGACCACTTTTTCTGAGCGCGAATTCATCGCAGACAACATTGCGGAAAACAAAGCTTGGTATTACGACCTTGCGACTTATCTCAGTAACAAAGAAACCCGCGAACAACTTTTATATGAACGAAAGGAGCTTAACGAAATGGTTGAAGCTGCAACGTATGATGACGAAAGCGAACGCCTGTTTATTCGTGTCTGCGCACGAAAGCTGGCGCAGACGATTAGGAAAACTTGGTCAACGCGCGATCATCAGAAAATACAAGTTTCTCCGCGTTGGTCAAGAAGGAATCCGAAAAACTCCAGAGCATCTCTTGCCCGCTGCAAGAATGCAGAAACTTTACGCGAAACGGTCGTTGATTTCTGGTCACGCGCTGGCGCGAATGAAGCGTTGCGGGGCGAAGGACTAGCTAAGTTGCTTCCGCTCTTTGACGAAAAGAACTGGAAGAAAGCCAGAGACCTTGCCTTGCTCGCATTGATTAGCTATCAGCCCCAATCGAAGGAAGAAGAAGACGCGCTAACCGCAAGTACCACTGATGAAGGAGAAAACAATGAGTAAACATTTGCATGGAATGATCGTGACTCCCTACGGAGTCGCTGCCAACAACCGCGGCGAAAACGAAGGAAACATTACGACACTTCAAAAGCTCCTCTGGAAAGGAGAAGTTCACACAACTGTCTCCGCCGAAGCTATTCGATGGGCTTTGCGATATTTCTGGGAAAAAGCCGGAAATGCTGTCAACCGCCGGTGGGATGAAGAGAAGTATGACCACAACTGGCAAGATCAAACCTGGGCACCGTGGACGAGCAAAAATGAAGAGGTGCGAAAGCAGCCGACCTTCATTGATGATGACGTGATGGGTTTTATGCTCGCTGAAGCCGCCAACACGGATGGCAATGATCTGCTAGACGAATTGAAAAACGATAAGAAAGCTGTTGATGACCAATTCAAAGCTCTTTCCAAAGACGATCAGAAATCCGATCACGGAAAAGATTTGAAACAACGAGGCAAAGACCTGAACGACCAAATCAAGGTAATGTCAGAAGGGACTTGCGACAAACGACGTGGCGCGTTGGAAGTCACACGTGCAATCTCGCTTTCTCCATTTGCAGGCGATATTACCTTTAACGCCAAAAGCGGGACCAAAAGCCAACACGAGTCTTTACGGGACAGAGGTTCACGCAACCCGTTACCAATACGGTGTGACTCTCACACCAGAATCTTTGCGTGATCGTGCAAGAGTCCTTAAAGTCGTGGATGCGCTCATCAGCTTGAGAGAGGTCGGCGGCAATCACAGCCGTTTTCTCTTCGACTTCTCCCCGTCATCGGTCGTCTTCCGTTGGACTGACGATTTTGCGCCGCGCATGCTTCTACGGCTTCGATATGGATTCAGAAGGTAATCTTCTTTTCATACCATCTTGAAGAAAGTGAAGTGCGGTGACATTGATCCTAAAGAATTGTTTATCGGGGGTGAGGTGGTCGAGGCGCTAGACAAGGAAACGATGGAAAAATTGAACGGCGCTATGATCAACGCAGGAGTGAAGGCTACAACCACCAAACTTTGTGAGCGGATCAAAACCGATCCTGGCATCTCGTGAGGTGAAGCGATGGAAACTATAGGTCTTTACATTTCAGTTCCTGTTGCTTGCTTTCGTGTGCCGCGCGCGCGGGAGTACTTTGAGACGTTCCCTTGTCCACCACCATACTCTGTTTACGGTATGCTGCTTTCGATGGTTGGCGAACTGAATCGTCGTGCTTACGAAGGCGCAGAAATTGCGATTGCGCTATTGTCCGAGCCTAATTATTCGGTTGTGTTGCGAACGCTATGGCGTGTCAAAGATCGCAACGAAGGGCCAGGCTTAGGCACTAATCGTCGTCCTGACTTCCAGGAATTACTGACCGACGTTCGCTTGGCTGTTTGGGTAAGAAAAGGTGAAAACGAGATAAGTGCGGTGCCTTTGATTGACCGCATCCGTGCATCGCTCGAAACCCCTTTTTCAATTGCTCGCTTCGGTGGCTTGTCGCTAGGTGAAAGCACGCATTTGGTTGATGAAGTCTCGCTCCTCAATCCATTGGAGAAACAAGGGCAATTGCTCATTGCAGAGGATGATGGTGATCTTTCATTACTAATCTGGCCTGATCATGTCGGGTCAGGGACGCGATGGGGGCAATACCGTTTACAACAGACCAGCCTTTCCGATGGTATTCCCAACAATGCTTGGACTGTCATTCGAAGACCATAAAGGCTGCCACCTGAGAATGCCTGGACGTGGACGCCTTCGGAATTGTGAGATTGTTGTTTATGCATTGCCACTGGCTTTAGCTAGTGGTGCGAGCAGCAAAATATTCAGTGGCTTTAGCCCAAATTCTGGCCCAAGGTATTCTTCCGCTGGCTTTAGCTAAAGCGGTTTGGAAGGGGAATTATTTTGCAGATTCGGCTGAAGCCGCGATTCTACCCTTTCGCCTCCCACTAGCTGAAGCTAGTGGCAACGCATCCAAGGATGCCTGAACACGCGACGCACAGGCGTTGTAATTTTTCAGCCAACTTTTTTTCTAACCAAACGGAGATTGTTTATGACGAACTCTCACGCTGTGCTGCGCGTGATGTCGCTGCATGCGCTCGCCTATTGTGAACGGCTGTTTTATCTCGAAGAAGTCGAAGAAATGCGTGTCGCCGATGCTCGTGTGTACGCCGGGCGCAGGCTCCACGTCGAAATTGAACGCGACGAAGAGGGCGATTGGCATACGCTCGAACTCGAATCGGCGGCGTGGGGCTTGCGCGGTAAGGTGGATTGTTTGCGCAAGCGCGATGGCGTGCTGATTCCGTATGAGCATAAGCGCGGTCGCTCGGCGCGGTCGGTCGAAGGTACGCCGCAAGCGTGGGCTTCGGATCGCCTTCAAATCACGGCGTATGCCGCGCTCGTGGCCGAACATACGGGGCAAATGATTCCCGAAGCACGCGTGCGTTATCACGCCGACAAGGTGACGGTGCGCGTGCCGATTGATGAGCAGGCATTGGCCGATTTACAACGTGCTATTGATCGCGCCAGGGAATTGCAGGCCACGATTGAACGGCCTCCGGTGGCGACGAATGAACGGCTCTGTGCCAAATGTTCGCTGGCTCCGGTGTGCTTGCCGGAAGAAGCGCGCTTCGCAGAAGGCAGAAGTCAGAACGCTGAACGAGGAAATGACAACGAAGACGCCGCAAAAGAGGTTCCTGATTCCGCGCTCAGCGTTCCGCGTTCCGCGCTCCGACTTTTCCCTTCTGACGATGATCGGGCTTCGTTGCACGTGCTGACGCAGGGCGCGAGCGTAGGCCGCAGCGGGGATCGCTTAAAAGTTTCCGCCCGCGATGAACCCGAGCAGTTGCGTCCCGTGCATGAAGTCGGGCAAGTCGTGTTGCACGGCTTTGCGCAAATCACGACACAGGCGCTGCGGCTCTGTGCGGAAAACAATGTAGCCGTGCATTGGATTACTACGGCGGGCACGCATATTGGCTCGTGGTCGGCGGGCGCAGGTTCCGTGCAGCGGCGCATTCGGCAATACAAGGCATTGACCGATGAGGCGTTTTGTCTGACTTTGGCGAAACGTTTGGTCGAAGCGCGGGCACGTGGGCAATTGAGTTTTTTGCTCAGGGCTTCGCGTGATGCGGGGCGCGACGTAGAGGAATTGAAAGACGCAATTCTGACGATGCGCAGATTGTTTGCGCCTTTACAACGCGCCGAAAACATAGACAGCTTGCGTGGTTATGAAGGCAACATCGGCGCGCAATATTTCAAAGCCTTGCCGCATCTGGTCAAGCCCGACATCGGTGCGGTAATGCGACCCGATGGACGTTCGCGGCGGCCTCCGCGGGATCGTTGCAATGCGCTGTTGTCGTATGGCTACGGATTGTTGCTGAAAGATGTGACGAACGCGATTATCGTGACAGGGCTTGATCCCAGCTTGGGCTTTTATCATCAACCACGCACGCAAGCGCATCCGCTCGCCCTGGATTTGATGGAGATGTTTCGCGTGCCGCTGGTGGATTTGCCCGTCATCGCCTCAATCAATCGGCGGCAGTGGGACGAGGACGAAGACTTCACCATTTCCGGCCCGCAGGTCTGGTTGTCAGAAACCGGGCGCAAGAAACTCATCGGCATCTATGAACAGCGCAAGGCTGACAAATGGAAACATCCGGTGATTGGCTATTCGTTGACGTATGCGCGAATGCTGGAATTGGAAGTGCGCTTGCTGGAAAAAGAATGGATGCACGAAGGCGGGCTGTTTGCGAAATGGAGGCTGAGATAAAGATGTTGGAGGTTGGATGCTGGATGTTAGGATGAGTGCTATCGCTTTTCCCTGACATCCAACCTCCAGTATCCAGCATCTTCCACGACGCTATGGAACCAAAACACTGGTACCTGTTCGCCTACGACATCACGGAACCGAAGCGCTGGCGGAAGGTTTACAAAAAGCTGAATGGGTATGGCTATCGGTTGCAGTATTCGATTTTTCGGTGCCGCTTGACGGTGCGAGATATGGAAAAGATGCGCTGGGAATTAGAAAGCCTGTTGACGAACGAAGATCGTTTGTTGATTATCCCCTTGTGCGAGGGCTGCGAAAAACGCATTCACACCTGCAATCGCCCAGAGTCGTGGACGCAACAACCAAAACCGTTCGAGATCGTTTAGGCGGCACGCAAGCACCCCAGGTTGTTTGCCGCTAATCAGGAGAAAAATTGAAGCAAGTTCGTCTACAAGCAAGAGATAGCGGGATTCAAGGAATGGCCAGATGGTTGAAAGAGGCGCAAGCGTATCCGGGACAGACAGTTGCCCCACTGCGAAGCGCTTTCCAAGTACCCTTTGGAAGGCAAAAGAGTCGTGGAAGACAAGATGCCCGCAAAGGCCATTCCAAGCTGTTGCAGACAATGCGTGCAAATACCCCGCAGTGATTGTTCCTTTGATGCCGACAGGCGTTGAGCACAATTGCAGACTCACGTCGAGCTATGACGCCATACCTGCCAGTGTGATTGTTCCTTTGATGCCGACAGGCGTTGAGCACTCGTCGCGACTCGGATCGATTGGAACACACTGGCAGTGTGATTGTTCCTTTGATGCCGACAGGCGTTGAGCACAGTCGCGCTCGCGTGCAAGTCCAGGCACGTGCTGCGCATGGTGATTGTTCCTTTGATGCCGACAGGCGTTGAGCACCAGCGAATGGCAAATGCAGATTATGCGCTATCTCGTCGTGATTGTTCCTTTGATGCCGACAGGCGTTGAGCACGCACAGGTCGGCGATGATTACTCGAAGCAATCGCCATGGTGATTGTTCCTTTGATGCCGACAGGCGTTGAGCACTCAGAACGTATCGGGTCGGAAGCGGTCGCAGTCGCTGTTGTGATTGTTCCTTTGATGCCGACAGGCGTTGAGCACGAGTAACTTCGAAAGCTGCTGCACGGCGTCGAGCTTGGTGATTGTTCCTTTGATGCCGACAGGCGTTGAGCACACTCAAGTGCCGTGACGCTGCCGAGTAGCTGAGGCATGTGATTGTTCCTTTGATGCCGACAGGCGTTGAGCACTGCCGAATACGGGCTTGGCGAACTGCGATCTGGACGTACGTGATTGTTCCTTTGATGCCGACAGGCGTTGAGCACGCATCATTCCTGCGCATTACGCAGCCTGCTCGCGTGTGTGATTGTTCCTTTGATGCCGACAGGCGTTGAGCACGTGAACTCTGATGAATCCAGTACAGTGCTATCGCGTAGTGATTGTTCCTTTGATGCCGACAGGCGTTGAGCACATGCGCGCATGCCGTCATTAGGCTGCATTCGGCAAACGGTGATTGTTCCTTTGATGCCGACAGGCGTTGAGCACCGTTATCGCGAACAGTAAATTTACATCGAAGCGCAGCGAGTGATTGTTCCTTTGATGCCGACAGGCGTTGAGCACTACGTCAGAACGAAGTTATTGGCAAGAGCGTTGATCCGTGATTGTTCCTTTGATGCCGACAGGCGTTGAGCACACAATCTCACAGCCGATTCACCACCTACCTTGGACGGTTGTGATTGTTCCTTTGATGCCGACAGGCGTTGAGCACACAGTGCGAGCGATCGACAGATCAGTGGTACGGCGGTCAGGTGATTGTTCCTTTGATGCCGACAGGCGTTGAGCACCGCGACTTGACTCACACGAGGCACAGACCGACATTATCGGTGATTGTTCCTTTGATGCCGACAGGCGTTGAGCACTTCGCGCTATCGGCGTCAACTTGCTCACCAGCTCGACCGTCGTGATTGTTCCTTTGATGCCGACAGGCGTTGAGCACCCGATCCCGAACGGGCAGCATCACGCTCTGAGTCGGTGATTGTTCCTTTGATGCCGACAGGCGTTGAGCACCCAAGTGGATGCGTCCGCAGTATGTCACGATCTGGGCGAGTGATTGTTCCTTTGATGCCGACAGGCGTTGAGCACCTTGCTAACAACTCGTGACGCTAGCCGCCGTCCTGGCGTGATTGTTCCTTTGATGCCGACAGGCGTTGAGCACCCATTGAGCTAGCCAAGCACTGCATCGATCAACGCGACGCGTGATTGTTCCTTTGATGCCGACAGGCGTTGAGCACCGTCAGATTCCGCGCAACGTCACCGTACAGCCGGGCGTGATTGTTCCTTTGATGCCGACAGGCGTTGAGCACGTTGAGCAATGGACATCAGATTTGTTCAGGGTCAAGAGATGTGATTGTTCCTTTGATGCCGACAGGCGTTGAGCACGACTCATTCATGCGTGAATTTCGGACGGCAGTTGAGCACGTGATTGTTCCTTTGATGCCGACAGGCGTTGAGCACCGTGGCTGCCGCTCGGTCATTCTCATCCGTTTCGGTGATTGTTCCTTTGATGCCGACAGGCGTTGAGCACCGCGCACGGCACGCCCGGAACTGGACGTGGCAGTGATTCGTGATTGTTCCTTTGATGCCGACAGGCGTTGAGCACCCACGGAGAATGGTTCGCGCCTGCGCACGACAGACTGCGTGATTGTTCCTTTGATGCCGACAGGCGTTGAGCACGCCGTGACTGGTTGGTCAACGCGTGGCAGCGCGGTGATTGTTCCTTTGATGCCGACAGGCGTTGAGCACTAGGCCCTCACGATGTGCCGATCCAAACATTAACGGTGATTGTTCCTTTGATGCCGACAGGCGTTGAGCACCATGTCGCAAGCAATCAGGCACGTCAAAGCCGGCGGCGTGATTGTTCCTTTGATGCCGACAGGCGTTGAGCACACCAGATGCCGTTCGCAAGAGCGTCGCGCTCGCCTGACGTGATTGTTCCTTTGATGCCGACAGGCGTTGAGCACGCGAATGCGCCCGATGATCGCAGCGCACGCCTGAAGCAGTGATTGTTCCTTTGATGCCGACAGGCGTTGAGCACCGCTTGCTTTCCGACTGAGCCAAGCGCATTTTTTCTGGCCGTGATTGTTCCTTTGATGCCGACAGGCGTTGAGCACTTTTCGCGCGGTGAACTACTGACTGCAAGCTCGGAGTGTGATTGTTCCTTTGATGCCGACAGGCGTTGAGCACCCGATACGCCTTAGAAATGCAGGACGTGCCCTGACGCGGTGATTGTTCCTTTGATGCCGACAGGCGTTGAGCACTCACCGAATGCGGTCAGGACACTGCTGCGCTCGCAGCCGCGTGATTGTTCCTTTGATGCCGACAGGCGTTGAGCACGCTCGTGCCAATTGGTGACCGTCAGCTGGGTTTCGAGGTGATTGTTCCTTTGATGCCGACAGGCGTTGAGCACCTCGCTCCATACCGCAAAAGATAATACCAGACGGTGATTGTTCCTTTGATGCCGACAGGCGTTGAGCAATAGACCCGTGCGCACGTTACTGCAAAATCCGGTCGTGATTGTTCCTTTGATGCCGACGGCGTTGAGCACTTGTGCTCAGGATGCAAGGCGCAGACGGCGATCGTGATTGTTCCTTTGATGCCGACAGGCGTTGAGCACCGCTGCGCATCTACGCGGGAAGACGCCGAAGAAACGTGATTGTTCCTTTGATGCCGACAGGCGTTGAGCACTTGGTCTTCCCCACAATAAGCCGGTTTCACCGCCAGTGATTGTTCCTTTGATGCCGACAGGCGTTGAGCACCGCGCTATACTTCCTACGTCCGGCCTCGTTGCCGGTGATTGTTCCTTTGTGCCGACAGGCGTTGAGCACCGCTGCGCGCCACCTGCGCCGTGGATGTGATTGTTCCTTTGATGCCGACAGGCGTTGAGCACTTAATGGACTATGTTGCTTGGCAAATCAAGAGGTAGCGCTTGGTTCTTGTGCGTGGACAATGCCATTCAGCAAACCGAAAAGCCCGAATAGAATAATGGATAGAAGCTTCTAAGATTTCTTTCTCGTCATAATGAAGCTGGTTTCTCTTAGTAGATTACGGCTGCTACAGTCGGGACCTAAACCGCCAAGACTGACTCACTCTTGCATGCAGCAATTTGTGTTTGCGATAGCTGGATGTTGGGGTAACCAGATAGATTGAGTAAACCCATCCCCCATGTTCCTTGTCAATTGGCATACAGATAATGCGTTCCTCAATCATCCGAGCTTTTGTCTTGGCGTCTGTAAATCGCAACTTTAATCTTGTCGCCCTAAAGCTGTCGAGCCTTGTTGTTGTTTGCCTGACGGTTTCGACCGCTTCGCCTTTTTCCTTGTAATGTTCTAAAGCAAATCGAACCTCATCGTTAATTGTCTCTTTGCGGGTTTCAGAAGTCATCGGCCCGACTTCTATATCTAGATACGCTTCTTTTGTTATGGGGATAAATCGGCCATGATCTCCCATACACACGCATCCATCCGTTTCTTTAATACACGGTACAGAATTCCAGTACCCTTTCAGACGCCGAGGAATCGTCATCGAAAACCCGTACGAGTAATTCCGATACCAGCCAATCGTAGGGCTATCGTCAGGGCAAGAGATTGTCTTACCGCTTGGTCTGGCTTTCGACTGGGCATAGGCCATATTGGCTAGTGGAGCCTCCTAAAAGTTCTCCACCCAATTATGAGGGTGGTACAATGGCAGCCTGAAGTCATCTTTACAGGAGGAGCCAGAGATGCCGTATAAAACCGCCCCGCCGCTCGAACTTTCCGCCCGCGTGCGACAGATGCTGGAAGAAATCGCCCGGCAACGGAGCACTGAACATCGGCTGGTCGTCCGCGCGTCCTTGCTGCTGGCCATGACCGCCGGCACTGGCAATCACGAGTTGACCCGCACCCACAAGCTGGATCGCGGCACCGTCCGTGCTTGGCGCACGCGCTGGCTCGAATGGACGCCGCAACTGACCCGCGCGGAGGTCGCCGCCAGCAGCGATGACGATTTGCGCGCCCTGGTTTTACAGGGCTTGCGCGATCTGCCGCGCAGCGGCACGCCACCGACGTTCACGGCGGAACAGATCGTGCAAATCATCGCCGTCGCGTGCGAAGCGCCTGCCCAGAGTGCGCGCCCGATCAGTCACTGGTCACCGGCGGAGTTGGCGGACGAAGTCATCAAACGTCAGATTGTCAAAAGCATCTCGGCCTCGAGTGTCGAGCGTTTTTTAAAATCAGGCCGATCTCAAACCGCATCGGATTGACTATTGGCTGAACGCCCCAGCGCGTGACAGCGCGGAGTTTGACGCGCAAGTCAAAACCGTGTGCGAGTTGTACCAACAAGCCCCGGCACTGCACGCGGCGGGCATTCACTTGGTGAGCACCGACGAAAAGACGGGGATTCAGGCGCTGGAACGGGCGGCTCCCACCCAGCCCATGCAACCCGCCGTAGGGGGGCAAGCGGGCCGGGTCGAGCGCCAGGAATACGAGTACATTCGCCACGGCACCCAATGCCTGACGGCCAATTTTGAAGTGGCGACGGGGCAGCAAATCGCGCCGACGATTGGGGCCACGCGCACCGAACAAGACTTCGTGGCGCATATCGCGCAGACCGTCGCGACGGCCCCCGATGACCAATGGATTTTCCTGACGGATCAACTCAACACGCATCAATCGGAGTCGCTCGTGCGTTGGGTGGCGACGGCGATTGGGTACCTGGGCGACTTGGGCGAAAAAGGTAAAGTCGGCCTTCTGCAATCCATGGCGACCCGGGCCGAGTTTTTGGCCGACGTCACCCATCGGATTCGTTTTGTCTACACGCCCAAGCATTGTTCGTGGCTCAACCAGATTGAAATGTGGTTCAGTATTCTGGTCCGTCGCTTACTCAAGCGCGCCTCGTTTACTTCCACGGAGGAATTACGCGAGCGCATTCTGGCGTTCATCGCCTACTTCAACGAGACCCTTGCGAAACCGTTCAAGTGGACTTACAAAGGGCGACCACTGATGGTTTAGCCGGGTGGATCACTTCTGAAGCGATCCACTAGGACAAATAAACCAAGAATCAAAGCGGCAGGTATGTAAGGGAGCCTACGCATATTGCTAATTCCGTTCCCAGGGAAACATTGTGGTCGGCTGATTCACATATCGCCGCAGCTTGAGCATCAGCTTTGCCCCAGTTCCCGGTTCCAGCCGGACTTGAAATTCACCTGCATTGACGGGCGTTGTCTTGCCGTTTAATTCCACTGTACCAAACTGGTGCTCGCCATAGCCACCCGCTTGCACAAGCAATTCCCTGCTCTCGGTTTGATGAACATTGACAAGCGTGACTGTCAACGATTCATCGGTCATCTGTTCGACCAATGCCGCAATATCTGCGGGAATCCCGGCGCGACGGTTGACTGGATCGAAATACCGCAAGTTGCTGAACAGGTGGCGGGCGCGGACATCAGGCGGCAGCCCGCCCCACATCAACTGCATCAAGGCCCCCACCATCGCGGGGTTCAAGTTGAGCGGATCATCAGCCAGACGCGTGTCTGGCGTCGTATCATCTTGGCGAATCGCTTGCACGCGAGTTCGCACTCGCTCCAGATCGCGCCGCAAGACTTCTTCTGGGAAGCCAGGGTTGCGACCTTCCAAAAACTCCAGCCAACCATCACGCGGCACCCGCTCACGGTCTTCTTCTTCATCGTCAGGAAGTAGGCTTCCAGCGCGTAGGCATTGAATTTCTCTGGCGAATAGGCATACTAGCCTTTGTCGCCGTACATGTGCGGATAGACGTTGCGCCCATTCTCGACCTTCACGTTGGCATTGATCGTATCGGACTGTTTGCGCCACGCTTCGACGTATTTGTCATCGCGCGTTAACAGGTACGCGTTCATAAACCCAATAAAACTCCACGGCACGCGATTGCGGTGCTGGCGCTCGCCCGTCTGCGGCACGATGGGCGAAAAGCCCCATCCGTACGTGCCACCATACCATTTGCCATTGGTCTCACCGCCAATTTTCCCGTTCAGCCCCACGTTTGACGGAATGATGTTGTGATTGGCCATCATCCGCTCCCGCCAGGCCTCCACATATTCCAACAACCAATCTTTATACTTCTGCTCGCCTGTCGCCAGATACGCATTCAAAGCCTGCGTCGTGCTGAGTAGGTTCAATGGATGATCGCCCGCGACATCGCCATAGTCTTTGAAATGCGCCAGCATCTGCTCATAGCTCTGTTCGCCGTGGCCCAAGTGCAGAAAGCGATTCGTCACTTCAATCGGATCACCCGTCCAGTCCAGCGCCGTCGCTTTGCGTAGCATCGGGCCGCGACTGCCGTTGAGCAGGCTGCGAATGATCTTGAACTTCGGATCGTAGTTCGGCGCACCTGCGTCTTCGTTCAGAAAAGCCCGCGTAGCGCCGCACCCGCATCCGATAGTTCGCATCATTCGGATCAGACAATCCCATCGCATTGAAAACGCGCAAGCCTTCGGCGTTATGCTGCCAATCGAACATCACAGAAAATTCTTTGTAATACATCCCATCCCGCGCCATTGGCACCTCCACCGTTTTGGCTTCGGTATATTGCCGGAGATGGCCTTCAATCGCTTTCAGATACATCTGCCGAATCACACGAGCACCCCAGCGCGTGAATTCCGGCCACATTGCCAAATTCTCAATCGCATCATCCGGTCCATCATCGCCGCCCCACCGCGTGACGCACAACAAATAGCCACGCGAATCGAAGTAGTGATGATAAAATTCTTCGCAAGCCACCGTACTGGCGCGAATCAATTCACGCTCCAACAATGCCCACGTCGGCGGCGACATCGGCGATCCGATAGTCAGCTTGGGTGCCGCAAACAGCCGGACAGATGAAGCCACCATTCCCACCAGCAAAAGGGGTACACAGAGAGGGGGCAATAATTTTTTCATAGATTAATTCCTCAACAGTTTTATCCCTTAGGAAACAGCCTGGAGCAGTGAACATAGCCACTTTCCATCGCACCAGCCACCCAAG
>CAWCGF010000041.1:0-149820 GCA_963794955.1 uncultured Acidobacteriota bacterium | reverse complement strand
AATCACGCGGTAGAGCGCAAAGTCTGATTGAATCGTATCCGTCATTAAAAGCCGGAACCGCCGCGACAGCAGCGGAGCAGGTGATGTATCTCAGTGGCACCTCAATGTCTGCGCCCGTAGTGGCCGGGGGCGTTGCGATGTTGCTGGAAGCTAATCCGACGCTGACGCCAAGTTTGGTCAAAGCCATCCTGATGTACACCGCCCAGCCGCTCAACGGCTTCAATATGTTGGAGCAGGGCGCAGGGCTGTTCAATGTGAAGGGCGCAGCAAAACTGGTAGCGCGAATGAAATCGAATGTGTCCACGTTGAGCAGTGGCGCGGCGCTGCTCACGGCTTCCCTGCCCATTCCCGATACCACGATAATGGGCGAAACCTTCCAATGGGGACAGGGGGTCATCACCAATTATGGGTTCCTCTATGGCAGCAACCTGATGACCAAGTGGCAGAGCGTTTATGGCTCCGGCCAAATCCTCGGCGACGCAACAACGTATGCCAATGGGGCGTTGAGCCTCGTCTCAGGCAAAACCGCCAGCGTCAGCTTCAAGTCAGGAGCCGTTACGATCAACGGCAATGGCATTATTCTGGGCGATAGCGCCAATCCGCTCTTTGCCAGCGGCACGGTTTTGGGCGATGGCGTAGTGCTGTCGGATGGGGTCGTTCTGGGCGATGGCGTGGTGCTGTCGGATGGCATCATTCTGGGTGATGGCACGTACTCGGGCGGACTGCACGCTCAAATCCGCCAGTGGTGCTTCTATCCTCGGCGACAATACCGCCTGTATGCAACCGGCACAACCTGTCACACAAGATGATTAAGCTAAGCGAGAGTACGGCACACACGGAAAGACCGAAACACACGGAAGTTTGGCCCAGCATTGAGGCTTGTTTCTGTCTGTTCCGTTCATTCCGTGTCTTCCTCTTTTCTGTCTTCACCACCCGTTCGCTTACTCCCATTTGCCCTGTCGCAGGCGGAATGCGCTATCAATTCCCACCTACGGCAAAGTCGTCACATACTTGTCATTAGTCTGTGAATGACCGCTTGTAAAATCAATTTGGTTAGAGAAACAAGATTTTAGTCGCCCCCGCGAATACGCTCTTTTAATTTTAATTATCAACGTCACCGATAATAGCCTTCTCTCTGTGAAAACAGGGGCGGGCAAGTACTCACCGGCCTACGGCTGGAACGAGGAATGAGGAACGAGGAACGAGGAAGAAAGATTCAGCGTTCAGCGTTCAGCGTTCCTCCTTCCAGTTACGGCAGCGGGAGTCCCCGAAGAGACGACCAGATCAAGGCCGGTCTTCGTGTTATCCAATGAAGATCGGCCTTTTTTTTGGCCTGATCTTTTATCAAGAAGGAAATCAAAGACACCATGTTCACAGAAAATCTACCTGAAAAACATCCTTCCCCTAAAGTGATTGCACCAACCACTGAGGTACTAGTGATAAAAAATCACCAAGATCAAATAAAACATAATATGAAAAAGCAGCTTCCACAAATTCTCATAGTCACGCTCCTCCTCTCCTTGCTGGCCATTTATGCCAGTGCCCAGCCAAAGCCGAAAGTTTCTGATGATCTAAAGAAAAAAGCGGCCAAGGGCAAAACCGAGAAAATCACTGTCATTATTCAGCCGTCTGACGACGAAACTGCCGATTTGGAACTGGCCCTGACGAAGGCTGGCGGCAAGCTGAAGAAAAAATTCAAGCACGCCAAATCCTTAACGGCGGAACTCTCGCTCGCGCAGATCGAAAAGATCGCCGCCCGCGCGGATGTGAAATATGTTACGCCTGATCGTGTAGCCAATACGATGGGCCACCTGGAAACGACCACCGGCGCAACACTCGCGCGTTTGCTGGGCACGCCCGTCACCGGCACCCTTGACGGCAAGGGCGTCGGCATCGCGATTCTGGACTCCGGCATTTTTGGGGCACATTATTCGTTCCTGAAGAATCCACAAAACGATAACAGTGGCAGCCGGGTCATTCACAACGTTGATTTCACGGGCGCGGGCGTAAACTCTGACATTTATGGTCACGGCACGCACGTCGCGGGAATGGCCGCCGCCGGCCCGAAAGTGGCCAAGGGCGCTTATAACGGTCCGGCTCCCGGCGCGAACCTGATCAATGTGCGTGTGCTCAATGCCAACGGTCAGGGTTCTGTTTCCAGCGTAATCGCCGGCATTGACTGGTGTATCGCCAACAAGACCACCTACAACATCCGCGTCATGAATCTTTCGCTTGGCGTCGTGGCCGTGGATTCCTATTTGTACGATCCGCTTTGCCTCGCCGTACGGCGCGCCGTGAATGCGGGCATCGTCGTTGTCGCTGCGGCGGGTAACTCCGGTAAAGATGACAATGGCAACAAAATCTATGGCGCGATTCACTCGCCCGGCATTGAACCTTCCGCGATTACGGTGGGAGCCGTCAACACCTTAGGGACGGATTCACGTGCTGACGATACGGTAACCACCTACAGTTCACGTGGCCCGACACGCGGCTTTTACACCGATGGCCTGGGCGTCAAGCACTATGACAATCTCGTGAAGCCTGACATTGTCGCGCCCGGCAACAAGATCATCGAGCCAATGGCGGTCAACAATAATTTGTATCTCGCTAATCCAACCTTAGACGCTCAAGTCAGCAATAATATCTACAAAGAGCATATGTACTTGAGCGGGACTTCGATGGCCACGCCGGTCGTCGCGGGAGCCGCAGCCCTGCTTATTCAACGCAATCCCAGCCTCACCCCGAATCTGGTCAAGGCCATTCTTCAATACACGGCGCAGCCACTGGCCAATGCCAATAATCTTGAGCAAGGCGCGGGGCTGCTGAACGCCGAAGGTGCCGTGCGCCTGGCGGGGGTGATCCGCAGTGATCTGACCAACCGGGTTACGGGCGATTCCCTGCTGTGCTTTCTCTGTGTGGCTCCCTTACAGACCAGCGTGGTGGCGGGCGGTTCTTTCTCCTGGGGTGGCGCAATTCTCCAGCGCTATAACTACCTGACCGGAATTAACCTGATTTTGAAGTATCAAGCGATGTATGGCCTGGGTGTCGTGCTCAGTGATGGTGTCGTGCTCAGTGATGGTGTCGTGCTCAGTGATGGTGTCGTGCTCAGTGATGGTGTCGTGCTCAGTGATGGTGTCGTGCTCAGTGATGGTGTCGTGCTCAGTGATGGAAACGTCTGGGCCAATCGCAATCAAGTGGTAGTTTCGCGTGGTGTTGTCCTCTCGGATGGCGTGGTACTGGCCGATGGGGTCGTGCTTGGTGACGGCGTGGTGCTTTCTGACCACGTATTCTCAAGCAATGCCTCCGCCACAGCCTTTGCCAACTATGTGCTGATTACAGGCGATAACACGCCCAGTATGGCACCTGTGGTTGACGACGAGAACTAAGAACTGCTTTTTAAGACACCGGAATTTTTCATGCAATCAATAACTCTTACCAAAACGTTACACCAAGCGGTAACCACGGGAACAGGTGAAGAGGTGCAAATAAGGGAGACGTGGGGACGGCAGGCTTTTGAGAGCCTCTGCGCCGTTCCGACCATTGAGGTCCGCAAGCTGGATGAGCTGGATTACCGGATGGTGCTGGCGCTGCTTTCAGAGCATCCACAACAGGGGCTTCATCTGGAAAGCCTGATTATGGATCACGGCTTAACCTCTCCCTCATTACGGGGAAGCTTTTATGGTTACTTTGAAAACAATCAACTCACCAGCGTCGCGCTGATCGGACATCAGATTCTCTTCTGTGCTTCGGATGATGCCCTCAGCCACTTTGCCAGAGTCACGGTCGAAGCCGGGACCCGCAATTCGTTAATCTTCGGCGCACGCCGTCAGGTTGACCTCTTCTGGCAGCATCTGGCCGCGTATGGGCGGGAACAAAAAATGGTGCGCGATTTCAGTTGGTACGTCTGTGAACAACCCGCGCAACCGATTCAGCAATTCCACCTCGAGCAGGCCACTCCAGAGCACCTGGAAATGGTCGTGGCTGCCCACGCTTCAATGTTCATTGAAGCCACGGGCAAGGACCCGCGCTTAGCTGACCCCGAAGGCTTTCGCGAGCGCGCCCTCGAACGCATTAAACGCGGGCGCACCTGGGTCAGAATTGAAGATGAGCAGGTCATCTTCAAGGCCGAGTTACAAAGCATCACACCCGATGCCATCTATCTGGAAGGCATCTGGACTGATCCAGCATATCGGGGCCGCGGCATTGCCAAGGCCAGTGTGGTGGAACTGACGCATCGGCGCATGCGCAAACAGCAGGTGGTTTGTCTGGTGATCGAGCCAGGCGAAGCGGCAGCACAGTATATTTACGAATATGCTGGATTCCGTTATCACCAGGACTATCAGGCTGTTTACCTAGAACCGGTTAAGGAAGCAAATGCGTAGCGGCTGTTGGAAAAGTCAGCTCTGTAAAAATGTTCCGCTCAGAATCCCGGAGGGGTGCCAGGAAATTAGCCAAGGGTGAAGGTGTGAGCCGCAACCCTGGGTAAGTCGGCAAGCCAACCAAGCCTCAGCGGGGCGACAGACGAGCGTTCAGAATATCTGCGTCCGTCGCTCCGCTGGGCTTGAGAGGTTATTGGCCCTCTTCCCCGGATTGCATCCCTTGTCATTACCCAAATCTTTGCACGAGATGCGTCATTGCGTTTCAGCCCGCGAAGGCGGGCGGCAGCATACAGCCTGGGGTGTAGCGCGAAGGCGCAAAACCCCAGGAAATACGCACCATTTACATCGCAGCCCGCGAAGACGGGCGGCAGCCAACTAACCAATATCTGTCGCCCACGTGCGTGGGCTTGGGAATTTCATTTGAAGCTTTCTGGGGTTGCGGCTCACGCCTTCACCCCAGGCTTTATGCTATCGTCCGCCTTCGCGGACTAAGATCATGGAAAGATTTGGGTAATGACAAGGGATGCAATCCGGGGCTAATGTCTGGCCGTCCCGCCGGGACTTTCTGCGGCAATTCTTTTTCTAAAAAGCAAACGCCAACTGCCCCAACCGCTGCTGCGAAGTTTCCAGCTTTAGGGGAACTTATCACGCTCCTATCATTAGGCCGTGAACAGTCGCTGGTAATTTCTCTGTGGTTAGAGAACCAAGATTTTAGTCGCCCCTAATAACGCTCTTTTAATTTTAAATATCAACGTCACCGATAAGAGCCTTCTCTTTGTGAAAACAGGAGCGGGCAAGTACTCACCGGCCTACGGCACATGCGCGCTAGGGCAGCGGGAGTCCCCGAAGAGACACGCCGGAAAAGCAAGGCCGATCTTCAACAAACCAGGTGCGAAGATCGGCCTTTTTTATTTGGACGATCTTCATCATGTCGGAAAGGAATAGGAAATGTCCGCAAAAATCAATCAGACAGTCGCCAAACTGTTAGCCATTTTGCTGGTGTGGGGCACGCTCACTCCCTTGGTGTTGGGTACACGCTTCCAGCCCCAGGCCTATGCAGAGAGCAAGAAAAAAGCTGCCGCCGACGCCAGCACGACGACTCCCACGCCAACACCTGCGCCCACGACTACAGGGGCGGCGGTACAGCGGCAGAACGCCGAGTCGCCCTATCGCAAAATTTCGCAGGAGCTGGCCCACGCTCCTTACACCGATAAGGTCGAAATTCGGGTAATCGTTCAATTAAACGGACCCGCCGGAGCCGAATTCAAGAGCTTCCTTACGCGCAAAGACATTAGCCTGCAGAAGCAATACACCAACTTCCCCTTCTATGCCATGAAGATTAGCTCGGATGCGCTGGCAGCTTTAGTGAGATTGAATGAAGTGCGCTATGTTTCGCTGGGCAAGGATTTGAAAAAGTTCGGTCACGTCACGGAAACGACGGGTGCAGTGGCGGCGCGTGCTTTACAAAACAACAATAACTACACGGGCAATGGCGTGGGCATCGCGGTGATTGATTCGGGCATTGATGAAACCCATGCTTCGCTCAAAGATGCCAGGGGCAAGGCGTTGGTCAAAGCCCGCGTCAACTTTGCCAGCGATTTGACCACCAATGATCTGTATGGACACGGCACCTTCGTCGCCTCTGAGATTGTCGGCAACGAGACCATCGCGGGTGGCGCGTATGCCGGCGTGGCGACGGGTGCGGAACTGGTCAGCCTGCGCGTGCTGAGCGCCTCCGGGACAGGCGAAGTGCGGCACCTGCTGGCGGCGTTCGATTGGGTGCTGAGCAATCGCAGAACCAATAATATTCGCATCGTGAACCTGAGCCTGGGGGCAATTGCTTCGGATTCTTATCAATATGATCCCCTGTGTGTGGCCGCGCGCAAGCTGGTGGATGCGGGCATTATCGTGGTGGCCGCCGCCGGGAATGAAGGTAAAGACGCGAACGGCAACAAAGTTTATGGCACGATTCATACCCCCGGCATTGAACCTTCGGTGATTACGGTCGGCGCGACGAACTCGTTTGCGACAGATAACCGTCAGGACGATGGCGTCACAACCTATAGCTCACGCGGGCCGACACGCGGCTACTGGGTAGATAACGCCGGGCTGCGCCATTATGACAATCAGATCAAACCGGACCTGGTTGCGCCGGGCAACAAACTGGTGGCCGCGCAAGCTGCCAACAACTGGCTGGTCAGAACCCATCCCCATCTCAATGTGCCCGTTGGTGATGTCAAAATGATGCGGATGAGCGGCACTTCAATGTCCACGCCGCTAGTCGCGGGCGCGGCAGCCATTATGTTGCAGGCGAATCCCGATCTGACGCCCAATCTGGTCAAAGCGATTTTGATGTATACCGCGCAACCGCTCGTGGGCTTCAACAACTTCGAGCAAGGCACCGGGCAATTGAATATCGAAGGCGCAGTGCGGATGGCGCAAGTCGTACGGCAAAACCTGAGTAACGGCACCAAGGTGGGCGATAACTTATTGACAGGCGCGCTGCCCACACAGGAAACCACGATTGCCTATCACACCTTCCTCTGGGGACAGGGCGTGAATATGGGCTACACAATTGCCAATGGCCCAGTCCTGATGACGCAGTATCACAAGGTTTATGACACGGGCATTATGTTAGCCGACGGGATCAATGATGGCCGACGGGATCATGATGGCCGACGGGATCATGATGGCCGATGGCATCATGATGGCCGATCACGTGATGACGGGCAACGGCTTGATTCTGGCCGATGGCATCCCCTTCTTCAGCACCGGCCTGCTGTTGGGTGACGGGCTGCTCTTAGCCGATGGACTGCTCTTAGCCGATGGCATTATGGTCGCCGACGGGATTATGGTCGCCGACGGGATTATGGTGGGCGATTGAAGCCTGATCCAAAATCAGCCCTGACAGGCTGAATCGGGCTGCGATTCCAGCGAAAGCAGAACTTATCACTGACCAATCACATGGCTGTGAAAGATTCCCGGTAAATTCTCGCTGGTCAGAGAACTACGATTTTAGTTGCCCCAACTGACACGATCTTTTCATTGCATTGTCAACGTCACCGATAAGAGTCCTCTTCGTGCGAAAGCCGGAGCGGGCAAGTACTCACCGACCTAACGCGGGAAGGAGAAGGAAGAACGAGGAGCGATGAAGTAAAAATTCATCATTCAACGTTCCTACTTCATCCTTCCAGTTACGGCAGCGGGAGTCCCCGAAGAGACGACCAGTAGCAGGCCGGTCTTCGACTTATCATAACGGAGACCGGCCTTTTCTTTTGCACCGGTCTCACGCGAAAAAACAGGAAACCAGTATGTTCACAAAAATCAAACGTATAATCGTAGCAACAATGGTAGCTCTACTGGTCTTTTCGTCTATGTTGGGAATTCCCTTCGGACAACGAGTTGAAGGCCGTGTTTTTGCTGGTCCCAGGTTGGGCCAACGAGCAAAATTCCGTATCTCCGATGAGCTAAGTGAAAAAGTGAGGCGTGACCGCAAGAGTTTAATTCCTGCGTTGCTTCAGTTATCGCCCGATCCAGAGACCAATTCTTTTAGGGAACTGGTGGCTGACATCAGACGGGCGGGTGCCATCATCACTAAAAGGTATAAGAAGGTTAACGCCGTGGCAGTGTTGCTGGAACCAGACGCAATTACCCGTCTGTCAGAGCTTCCCGGTGTCGAATACGTTTCGGTAGACCGTCCGACTGAGTCCACCGGCCATCTGGAAAAAACCACAGGCGCATCGCTGGTCAGAAATTACGGCACGTCCAGCACAGGGTCAATTGAGGGGACAGGCATTGGCATTGCCATCCTGGATTCTGGCATTGATTTCAATCACCATTCGTTTCGCCTCAACGGTTCAAACTCTCGGATTGTGGCCAATGTGAATTTCACCAGTGAAGCCCGCACCGATGATCCTTATGGTCATGGTACGCACGTCGCCGGCATCGCGGCGGGCAATAAGCATGTGGCTGGAGGAGCTTATGAGGGGATTGCTCCCAAAGCCAATCTGCTTAATGTTCGGGTATTGGATTCCCAGGGCCGTGGTTCGGTTTCCGGTGCCATCGCGGGCATTGACTGGTGTATTGCCAACAAGACCACCTATAACATTCGCGTCATGAATTTAAGCTTAGGCACGACTGCCGTGGATTCCTATCGTGATGATCCCTTGTGCCTGGCGGTCAGACGCGCCGTCAATGCCGGAATTGTGGTGGTGGTCGCGGCGGGCAATCTGGGCAAAGACCCCAACGGCAATAAGATTTATGGCGCGATTCACTCGCCCGGCATTGAGCCGTCCGCCATTACCGTGGGAGCGGCCAATACTTTGGGTACGGATGGCCGCCGGGATGACAGCATTGCCACCTTTAGTTCGCGTGGCCCGACACGGGGCTATTGGAGAGATGCAGCGGGCGTGAAGCATTACGACAACCTGATCAAACCTGATCTGGTCGCCCCAGCGAATAAAATCATTTCCGCCAAAGCGCCCGGCAATTATTTGGTGACGAACAATCCTGCGCTTGATGTCCCCCGCATATACGCCGAAGAGCATGACGAGATGTATATGAGCGGAACTTCGATGGCCACCCCGGCAGTGGCGGGTGCAGTGGCCCTGCTCTTACAACGCAAACCGACGCTCACGCCCAATCTGGTCAAGGCCATCCTGGAATATACGGCGCAACCGCTGGCGGGCTTCAATAATCTGGAGCAGGGGGCGGGGTTATTGAATGTGGAAGGCGCAGTGCGCCTGGCGAGCTTGATTCGCCCCGACCTGACAGGACGAGTGGTCGGAGACCCCTTGCTGATAGGCCCGGCACCGGTGCAGACCACCACAATTGCGGGCGTCAGCTTCTCCTGGAGTGGTGGACTCGTCCAAAAGTGGAACTGCATCAGCGGCGTTAACCTGATCACAAAATATCAAGGCATTTATGGCACCGGCGTGTTGATGGGCGATGGCGTGTTGATGGGCGACGGCGTATTGATGGGTGATGGTGTCTTGATGGGTGACGGCGTATTGATGGGCGATGGCGTCCTGACCTCTGATGGAACTTCTTTAGCAAATGGCGTGCTTTTCAAACAAGGCGTGTTAATGGGTGATGGTGTGTTGATGGGTGATGGTGTGTTGATGGGTGACGGTGTGTTGATGGGTGACAGCGTGTTTGTTTTGTCATTGCCGCCGGGCGCGTTAGCACAACTGGCGCAATCTATCCGCAACGAAGGCGACGGCACCATTGGCATGTTCTCCGAGGATGATCCTCCGGTCGAGATATGGGAAGTCCCCATTCCACCTCTTCCCTAACTACACTTAGCTCACAGTAAGAGAGGCGCTTTGCAAGCTGTCCTTGATCTGTGAGGAGGATTTAACTAGAACGACGGAGAACTATTATGACTATCTATCGTGCCTCCCACCCTCCACCCAAAGTGGAGTTGCAAGCAGTATGCGAACTGCGTGAAGCAGATCGCGAGCAGGTCTTATCCCTGCTGGCGCAGGACCCGGTACGCAGCGTTATCCTGCGCGGCCTGATTCTGGACTATGGTATGTGTGCGCCGGAACTGCGCGGCGTCTTTTACGGTTACTTTACCGACGAACAGCTTACAGGTGTTGCGCTGATCGGGCATCAACTCATTGTCTTTGCGGCGGATGACGCGCTGGCGTCTTTTGCCCAAAAAGCCGTGGAAGTGCAAGCCCGGTTGTATATGATACTGGCACCAGAGCAACAGGTTGAAAAGCTGTGGGCGTATCTCTCTCAGTTTGGACGCGAAACCCGCCGCACGAGCGCACAACGTTCGTATGTTTGCCAACAATCAGGCCCGACTCCTGAGCGGCGGCAATTATTGCGGGCCAATTATGCCGAATTGGATGTGGTCACCGATGCGCAAGCCGAAATGGCCCTGGAAGCCAGTGGGATTGATCCCCGTCAGAGTGACCTGGCGGGCTTCCGCCATCGCATTGTCGAGCGGCTGGAACGCAAACGCATTTGGGTCAAGATCGAAGAGGGCAAGGTCATTTTCAAGGCGGGAGATACCTCAGCGACACCCCTGATACGGTCTATCTGGAAGGCATCTGGACACACCCGGAGTATCGCAATCGCGGCATCGCCAAGAGCTGTATGGCGGAACTCGTCTCCCACTTGTTACGCGACCATCAGACGATCTGTCTGTTTACGGATGAGACAGAGCAAACCGCCCAGCACGTGTATGAACAGGTGGGCTTCCATTTTGCGGCCACTTATCAAGCGCGCTTCCTCGCTCCGCCAGTGCCAGTAGAAGCGTAAAATCAAACCACGACAGCGGCTGGTTTTGCCAGGCCAGCCGCTGCGAGATACCGTGAACGGGCATAAATTGAACCAGGGATATACCGCCGGACATCTCTAAAGACGGTCTCGTTGTCAAGGGGAAAAATGATAAACCTCCGTTGCGGAAAGGTTAACGGCTTTCTGATAAAAAGTTGAGCGCGCGGAGCGTTCTCAATAAATCCTCCAAATTATCGGCCCAATGCGCTAACTGAGCTTTCTTATTGGCGCACGGGATTTGCTTCAAGATTTCTAAGACCAATGTTTGTGCTCCCGCTAACACCCGCTCGACCCCCTGGCTCTGGGAACGGAGCGCAGCTTCTTGCAAACTCACATCGCGCACGTGGTTGTCCGCTTCAATCCGCCAGTGCTGGCGAATCGCGGCACTCAGTTCCTCATAATTCCCCCCTTCATTCCTCACCTAATAACTTTCTTCGTGACCGCTTTTTTGCGTTTTCAATTCTTCTCGGGTGCGGATGACCTTCACGCACGTGCGCCGTTGACTGGCTTGCCATTTCTCGGCGGTGGCGACCTCCAGCAAATCGTGACATTCATACCTGCGCGTCTCTAACCGCCCGTGTCCTTTTTCGACTTCCTGGCGCTCATACAAGCACGGCGTATGTTGACTCACGCGCTCCATTTGACGCTGTAATGCCGTCGATTCCCCTTCACACCCACCAGATATTTCCCCTTGGCTTGCACGATGATTGCCAGCGTTTTGACCTGACAATGCAAGGCATCAAAACTGGTTTTCTGTCCCGCTACGGCACGCTCTCGCAGGAACTCTTGCGTGGTGGCCATTTCGCTTTCGCGTTGCCCGTCGTAATAGACCTGCCCTAGACAGCGTTGCCCGTCGTGCGCAATCGCGCGCACCAGCGCCTCCCTCCTGGTGGTGCCTTCGCTGCGGCTCCCTTTCAACGCTTTGCCATCCAGGGCAAACCATTTCTTTTCCGCTGCCTGCAAGGCGTACCTGCCGTGTGCCAACAACAACTAGTCCAGACCGAGACCGCCACTTTTTCCAAGACGCACGGCAATTGCGCCTGTGAGATCGCGGTTTTGCACTCCCCCCAAGACTTCCACCAGCCGCTCATAGTGATTCACCACATACCGATGAATACTCGACAAACAGCCATCCCGCTTACTTAACCAGGCCAGTACGACGCCCACTAACACCTCCGCGAGTTCGTGACGTTTGCCCCGGTTATCCCGTAAATCCAAGCCTTCGGCTTGTTGCAGTTTCTCGAACAAACTTCTACTATCCTCAAAACTAGGTTGCATACTCCGTTACTTTCTCTTTCGCAAAATTGGAAAAATAACGAGTTGCTTCCTTGTTTTCAATTTTTATGAGAAAGCCGTTGGTGTTTGGATGACCGGTTCAGCCCCGACATAGGCCTTATCACCCAGGCGCGGTTTGTCCTTTAGCGCTGCGGGCAAGGGCGTTTGCTCGAACAGTTTGATATTCGGCAGTCGGCCCACGTTGCGCCCGACTCACAGCCAGCATCCCCCCGTTTTGATCGGTGATGATCTGGGTCTTGAGCGTGTGGCGTTTCTTCTTGCCCGCATCGAGCCGCTTTTGTCGTTGGTGCAAACTGGGGCGTGCCACGGGCGTTTCAAAGCTATCAATGAGCACGCGCTCGACTTCGTCCGGCGTCCATTGGGGTTGCGTGCGATGGCGTTTCTCGGCTGCCCATTTCTCTTTAGGGAAGAGGTCGCGCAAGATCGGCAGCAGTTCGTGGAAGGCGTTTTCCGAGCTATCGGCGCGGTGGCCAAAGAACGCCCCGACTACCGCCTGGCTGACGTTATGACGCACGTACAGCAACGTCATCAGCGTCTTGTGCAAAGGCGTGACTGCCCGTGGACGTCCATCGCCCGCCACGAGCGCGCGTTTGCGTTCCGGGCGTGCGGCCAGTCGCTGGGTGCGCCCTCGCTCCCGTTCGGGCAGGACGGTGAAGAGGACTTCCGCCAGCACCGTGTGGGATGAAGACCAAACAAGGCTTTGACGCTTGACGAGGAGGTATGTTTCAGACTGGTATAGTTCATGCCTCCTAGATATTTTCAATCAACTCGTTTTCTCCAATAACCTTGTCGGAACATCTATTGTCATCTGGGATAATGTCCCCACCCAGAAGAAACTCTCCGTCGTCGCGTTGATCGCCGCCACGGGGCCCGGTTGGAACGCTTGGCGCGCCTACGCGCCCAACTTGAATCCCAAAGAAGAGTGCATCTCGAAAGTCAAAACCGAACTGCGTCGTGTTGGAGCTGACACGAAACGCAAACTTGCTCAGGCGCTGAAACGGGCTTATGCCAAAGTGACCCTCTCCGACATTCGGGATTGGTTCAAACATTGTGGTTATGCCCTCCCCTGAACATTCACGGCGAAACCGCTGTAGATTGCCGGGATGCCCAGGTTGATCAGCAAACCGATCAGCAGCGGGAGATCACCGACTCGTGTATGGGTCAGTTGGAGTGTCTCATTCCTGCCTCTAACGATATACCCAGACAATTTCAAAAACTCCCGTTCTCATCTCCGGGAAACGGCAGCTATAGCTTTTAAGAAAAAGAAGTTGCCCAACTAAGCTCCAACGGAGCGGAATACGATAGCCCAGGGTGCAACCCTGGGGACGGTGAGGACAACGATGCCAGCCCTGAAGGGGCGACATAAGTCATCTCGCTTTCAGGGCTTGGGTTGACTTCCCAGGGTTGCACCCTGGGCTATTGTATGGGCGTCCCGTTGGGACTCAATTCAGAAGATCAGGTTCTTGAAAGCTACAGCCAGCCTCTTCGCCGCGTTAGCGGGCACAGGGAAGAAAAATGGAGAGGGCAGAGAGCGCGCCGTGCGCGGATTATTTGCTTGCGCCAGAGTGTTTGGTGGAACGGTGACCGAGGGTTCTTCTGCCTGTGCCTTGCACGTCACAGTCCGAAGAAGGAAATACTTTGGACACCGCTCCACCAAACACTCTGACTGATTATTGGTAGAATTTTTCAAGGGACGCTTTATGGCGAGGGGGAGGGCGCTCTCTTTTCTTTACCACCAGGCGCACCCACTATTGCCCAAGGCTTAGCGACCGACACCATCATCCTCCAGTGCCAGCCTTGGGAGCCGGTACAGGAGGATACAAAGCGGCAAAATTAAAAGAGCGCCGATCCGTGCGACATCTTAGCGAGATTGTTGCGGTTGTCTACTAGGGAGAGATGAGGGGGGCTAGGGATTTCCCTAGGGCAGACATGGTAGGTGATAACCCTTGCGGATGACAGAGGAGGGCTTATTCGGCGACGTTCTCGGCGCGGAGCCAGCCTTGCAGCAGGGCATAACGGACGACCTCTGTCCGGCTGCGCAATTGCAGTTTTTCCATCGCCCGCGCTTTATGATATTCGACGGTTTTGACGCTGATAGCGAATAGCGCGGCAATCTCTTTATTACTATCGCCCCAGGCAACCCGTTGTAAGACCTGCCTTTCACGTTCAGTGAGGTCGTGCAGGAACAGTTGCACGTCGCCCGCAGTAGTGACGCGCCCCGCATAGCTTTCCAGCAGGTGTTCCAGCAAGGGAGGTGCCAGATAGGTTTCTCCGCGCGCCACCTTGCGAATCGCGCCAATCAATTCGTCTGCGGCCATTCGTTTCAGCGTATAGCCCGTTGCACCCGCTTGCAGCAGGCGGCGCAGGTGCGCGCCATCCTGGTGACGGGTTAAGGCCAGCACGCGCACCTCAGGACAGGTTTGTTTGATGCGTTCCGTGGCGGTGGCACCATCTATTTGGGGCAACGAGACATCCATCACCACCACCTCCGGGCGGAGTTTTTGCACTTGTTCCACTGCCGTTACGCCATCGCTTGCTTGCCCCACGACTTCCATATCAGGTTGAGCATTGATCAGCATCCGCAAGCCTTCGCGCACGATGGCGTGGTCGTCCACCAGAAAAATCCGTAAGCTGCTCACTTGTCCCCTCCTTTATTTGACGGGATGGGAATCCGCGCGTAGACGGTCGTGCCCGCCCCTGGATTGGATTCGAGGTTGAATCTGCCATTCAGCAACGTCAAGCGTTCCCGCATACCTCGCAGTCCGAGCGACTGCCGCTCGGTGCCTTGCCCGACAGTCTCCACCTCGAACCCGACGCCATTGTCTTCGATAATGATGAATAGCTCGTTGTGTTTGTGCTCCAGAATCAGGCTCACCTGCGTGGCCTGGGCATGCTTGAGAGTATTGGTCAACGCTTCCTGTACGATCCGGTAAATGGTCGTTTCCACCTCGACTGGCAGGCGCTCGTGATCCAGGCCGATGGCGTGGAAATCCACCGGAACGCGGCTTACCGCCGACCATTCCTTCGCGTACTGGCGTAACGCCTCGGCCAGCCCGTGGTCGTTCAGGATGGGTGGATGCAACTCAAAGGTTAGCCGATCCACATCCCGATCCAGCGCGGTCAGGGACGCTTTCAATTGTTCGAGGGTGGCGGCGATGGGTGGTGGGCAATCCTGTTGCTCCTGCGCTGCTTTCAAGTTGAGCAGCAGTGCTGTCAACTGCTGCCCCAACTGATCGTGCAGTTCGCGCGCAATCCGCTGGCGCTCGCTTTCCTGCAAGCCAATGACGCGGTGCAGCAATTCTTTGACCTGCGCTTCGGCGGCGCGGCGTTCGATGATTTCCGCTTGCAGCGTCAGGTTGGTGGCTTCTAACTCGTGCGTGCGCGCTTTGGCCAGCGTCACGGACTCATCGCGCGACAGGCGCAGGATTTCCTCTGCCTCTCGGCGCAAGGTGTTGTCAAGACTGACGCCAATCATCCGTTTTGTGTTCCCGGCGGCCTTCGTCACGACGCGCCCGTAGCTGGTGATCCACCGCGTGCCACCCTCCGGCAGCAACACGCGATATTCGATTTCGATTGCGTTGCCATCAGCGGTAGCGCGTTCACATTGTTCGCGCATCTGCTCCCGATCATCGGGGTGAATGAACGAGAGGCCTTCCGCCAAAGATAGTGAGGAGCTTACCGGCATTATTTCCAACAAGCGGCATAGCTGTTCGTCTATCGTCGCGCGGCCAGTATCGAGGTCCCAATCCCACGTCCCCAACGAGGCGGCTTCCACCGCGATGCGCAATCGCTCTTGGCTTTCGCGTACGCGCTCCTCGGCCTCCTTGCGTTCGCTGATTTCTACGAAAGCCACCACCACGCCGTCAATGCGGTCATCCACTGTGCGGTACGGCGAGAGGCGCACGAGATACCAGCGTTGATCCGCGCTGTAGACTTCATACTCAATCCGTTCCAGGGTTTGCAACACATGCTCGGCGTCAGCGGGCAGCAGTTGATAATCCAGCTTATGCGTGAGATGGGCGAATGGTCGTTCCAAGTCAGAAGGAATGATGTTGAAGATTTCTTCGACGCGGGGCGTGAAGCGTTTGATGCGCAGTTCGCGGTCGAGAAAAATCGTTCCGATGTCGGTCGAACCCAGCAGGTTTTGCAGGTCGCTGTTGGTACGACTGACCTCATCCACTTTCTCTTTCAATTCGTGATTGACAGTCGTCAGTTCTTCATTGACCGATTGCAGTTCTTCCTTGCTTGTCTCTAACTCTTCCGAGGCCGAGCGCAGTTCCTCGTTGATCGCTTGCAACTCTTCGTTCGAGGCTTTCAGCTCTTCCGCCGCTGTCTCGTACTGCTCGATGGTCGTGCGCAGTTGCGCTTTGTTACGTTGCAGTTCCTCTTCCATGCGGCGCACCAGGGGTTCCACCTGATCCACCTGCCCTGTGGTCTGCGTCTCGGCGGTTTCTTCGCGCGCGACGGGGTTGGCGGCGGCCTCTATTTCGTCAAAGACCACCAGCAAAAAGCCATGCGCTGCAGCGAGGCGTTTGACCGGATGAACGGTGAGGCGCACCATTCGCGTTTTGCCCTCCAGCTTCAGCCGCACGGGCCGCGTTTCGCTCGTCTGGTTTTCCTGCGCGGCGGTGTACAGGGCGGCGCGCAGTTCCAGTCGGAGTTCGGCCTGCACGGCCTTGAGCAAATCGTGCGAAGGTTCGCCGGCGGTGAAGCGCAGATAGCGCGCGGCAGTTTCGCTTACATGCACGATTTCGCGATTTTCATTGACCAGCACGCTCGGCGGCGCATGTTCTTCGAGCAACATCCAGTGCAACTCGCCGTATGAGATGGCCTTACTTCCTGGTGCCAGCAGTTGCGGCGGGCGTGGTTCTCCCTTGCTCACCAGCGGCATCGCGGGGATGGCACGTCCGGCCTGCCCCACGGCACGGCATTGGAAGAGGCGTGCCTTCTTGTCCACTGCCGTAAAGAGTTCGGGCAAACTGTCGGCAGATTCCGACGAACCCAGAAACAGATACCCGTTGGGACGCAGCGCAAAGTGAAAGATTTCCAGCACGTGTTCCTGCGTCTCGCGGTTGAGGTAGATGAACAGATTGCGGCAACTCAGCAAATCCAGCCGCGAAAACGGCGGGTCGCGCAACACATTGTGTACGGCAAACAGCAACTTCTCGCGGATTTCTTTGCGGATGCGGTATTGCTGCCCTTCTTTGACAAAGAAATGTTGCAGCCGCTCCGCCGACACATCACCCACAATCGTTTCGGGAAACAGCCCTTCGCGCGCGGTGTTGATAGACTCCTCATAAACATCGGTGGCGAAGATTTGAAAGTTCGGCTCCCGCCCTAGTTGCAGCAACTGCTCCTGCAACAATATGGCCAGCGAATAAGCCTCTTCCCCCGTAGCGCAAGCTGGCACCCAGACGCGCACCTGTTCGCCGTCGGCTTTGTTCGCCAAAATTTTCGGAATGATGAGATGCTCCAACATCTCGAATGCCTGCGGATCACGGAAGAAGTTGGTGACGCTAATAAGCAGTTCGCTAAAAAGCCCTTGCGCTTCGTTGGGATGCTCGCGCAGATAGCTGCGATAAGCCGCGATGCTTTCCAGTTCGTGCAATTGCAGGCGGCGCGCGATGCGGCGCAAGACGGTCGAGCGTTTATAGTGGCTAAAGTCGTGTCCAGTGCGTATGCGCAGCAGGGTGAAGACTTCGCGCAAGGCCTCGGCTTCCGCTTCGTTAGGCGGTTTGTCGCTGCCCGGCAGCAATTTGCTGCGCGCCGCGCCCTGTTGCAGCGCGATCAGTCTTTCAGGCATTTCGGCCACGGGCAGAATCAGGTCTACCAGGCCGGCATTAATCGCGCTGCGCGGCATGCCATCGTATTCCGCTTCCTGGGGGTCTTGCGCAATGGCGATGCCGCCGTGCTCCTTGATGCGCCGCAGTCCCAGCGTGCCGTCGGCCCCGGTGCCGGAGAGGATAATGCCGATGGCGTTCGTCTGGTACACATCCGCCAAAGTACGGAAGAAGAAATCTATCGGTACGCGCTTGCCTTTTTCCGCGTTCGGCGCGGCGAGCTTAACCATGCCATCGGACATCATCAGATGTTTGGCGGGCGGGATAACGTAGACATAGTTCGGTTCAACCTGGGCAGACTTGCTGACCTGAATGACGGGCATCGTCGTGCGGCGTTGCAACAGTTCGGCCAGATTGCTTGCATGCTCCGGCGAGAGATGCAGGATCACGACGAAGGCCAGGCCACTATCCGCTGGCATGCGCTCAAAAAACTGTTCGAGCGTGCGCACGCCGCCCGCCGAGGCACCAATGCCTACGACCTGCACGTCCGCCTTCGTTTTTCGCCGCGTGCGCCGCACCGAGCGTGCTTGCTTGTCTGGTTCAGAGGCGTTACTCATTTGGCGATTTCCTTCATGCGGTCACAATATCACATCGTCAGAAACACAGAAATGCGCGCCTGCTGAGCAAAAAAAAAAGCCCGGATCAAGGCTCGGCTTCAGGCAGAAAAAATGTTGCGGCAGCGTGGATATACCGTGAAAGGGAATAACGTGAGCAAAAGTTTTACCGCCAAGAAGCAAAGAGGCAGTGGGTGGTGAAAAGGAAGCTACATCACAGAGGCGCTGCTGACAGAGGTAAGCCGCTGGACGTCGTTTGCAGGCGAGGGGGAAAAGAGGTTCGTTAAGCGTTGGGTATCGCGCATGAATGCGGCTGCCGCTTCTTTGTCCAGGGGTTTCGCAAAATAATATCCTTGTCCATATTCGCAGGTCAGATTCTGTAGCTGTTGTAGTTGCGCGAAAGTCTCGACTCCTTCTGCAATTACTTTTAGCTCTAAGCTTCTGGCCAGTGCGATAATCGTGCGAACGATTTCCAGGTTTTCCTTTTTATTCATTTGCGAAACAAACGAGCGATCTACTTTTAACGTATTAAGTGGAAAGCGATGCAAATAACTCAAGCTGGAATACCCGGTGCCGAAATCATCAATGCTTAATTGAATTCCTAAGTCCCGCATCTCCTGTAATTGCTTGATGGCGGCTTCGACATTATCCATGACGGCGCTTTCCGTCAGTTCCAGTTTCAAGTACCTGGGATCAAGCCCGGCTTCCTCCAAAACGCTTTTGATTTGTTCGATCAGATTGGGCTGGGTGAACTGGCGGCTGGAAAGGTTCACGCTCATTTGTAAGGGAAAGCTGGTAGCATAGGCTTGTTGCCATTCTTTTAGTTGGGCGCACGCCTCCTGCATAACCCAATGACCAATCGGTACGATCAACCCGGTTTCTTCGGCGAGCGGAATAAACTCCACCGGAGAGACCAAGCCGCGTTCGGGATGCTGCCAGCGCACCAGCGCCTCAAACCCCGCGAGCCGTTGGGTCGCCAAAGAGATGATGGGTTGATAGACCAGGAAAAACTCGTGCCGCTCAATCCCGTGGCGCAGGTCGGCTTCCAGCTTCATGCGATTAAGCGCCTGGGCATGCATTTCACTATCAAAGATTACATGCTGTGCCTTGCCCGCCGCTTTGGCGCGATACATCGCGGTGTCGGCATCGCGCAATAAATCCGCCGCTTGTTGATAAGGCGGGCTGTAGAGCGCAATGCCAATACTGGCGGTAGTAAAGGTGTCGTGCCCCGCAAGCTGATAGGGCTGTGACACTTCGTATTGCACACGCTCGGCTACGAAGAGCGCTTCTTTGATGTCCTTGATTTCCTCCAGCAGAATCGTGAATTCATCACCGCCCAGCCGGGCGACCGTGTCACCGGGGCGCAAACAACGCTGGAGCCGTTGGGAAACTTCGATCAGCAATTGATCGCCCAGCGCATGCCCCAGACTATCATTGATAATTTTGAACCGATCCAGGTCAATGAAGAGAACGGCGAACAGGCGCTCGGTGGAACGTTTGGCTCGCTCCAAGGCGAGTTTCAAGTGATCCAGGAGCATCGCGCGATTCGGCAATTGTGTCAGCGCATCATGGAAAGCTTCATGCAGTAGTTTTTCCTCGGCCTGCTTGCGATCCGTGATGTCCTGAAGCTGAAAAATCAGGCGGGCATCCGCCTCTTGTCCCTCGCGTGCCAGCGAGACTCCCACCAGTACCCAGATTTCATGGCCAAGCTTGTGGTAATAGCGATTTTCCAATTGGTACGTCGTGATTTTGCCAGCCAGAATATCATTGATACTCGACATCATCGCGCCCAGATGGCTGGGGTGTGTGATGGCCTGGAAATTCGTTTCCAGCAGTTCCTGTTCCGTGTAGCCGCCAATCTCACAAAGGGAGCGATTCACCCGCAACCAGCGCCCGTCAGGCGCGACCAACGCCATGCCAATCGGAGCATTATCAAAGGCGCTCCGAAAGCGCTCTTCGCTCTCCTGTAACTCCGCCGCGTTTTGCTCTGCCGCCTCCGCATTCCGTGAGGAAGCCTCGATGTCCCGCAGGTACGTGGTATAGATGAAATAGAGGATGACCAACACCGGCGCGACGAAAAGAAAGCCATAAAAGCCGATTTCATGAATCAGTTTGAGCGTGGCAACTGCTGTGCAAGCGCCAATCAGGTAGGGAATTAACGTCCAGAGGTAATACTTTTCCCAGGTGTCCCAGAGCGCCATGCCAAAGCGCAAGGCCATCCCTGTCGAAACCAAACCGGAATTGAAGATGTACTGCAACATCGCCATCATGCAGATGGCCATAATCAATTTAGCAACGGATGAATTCCGCCCCAGACTTTCGAGAGAGCCAAATTGATAACGCAACGCCCAAACGGTGAGGAACGTCGAGATCGCCATCGTAGCGGAGTTGAAGAATCGGGTCAGGTTTTTTTTCGTGACCCGCAAGGATGAGACAAATGCTTCCGTCGCGCCGAGCAGCACCCCGGCTTCGCCGCCACAAAGGAGCAGGCTTAGAAAGACAAAGCTGTCCGACAGCGAAATGTCCGAACTGAACCCTGGAATCCTGAGATTAGGTAGCTTAATACTCACCCGCGAACCAATGGCAATCGCAATGACCGACAGGATCAGATATTCAGGTGTTAATTGCGAGAGGGGAAAACGCCGGAGGGAGAAGCTCGTCACCGCCACACCAAGGACGATCACCAACCACATATAGGGTTTGAGCAGCCGCTGGGGGGACACTGGATTGTTGGCCTTCTCACGTGTCGACATAATTTTACGGCACAAGAAATCCTCTTGGCTTCACTTGGCAACCGCAGAGAGAGCAAGGCAAAAGTTAGTACCATGCGGTTTTGCTTCTCTCGGATTTCTTTGCGTATGTTGTTCGGAAATATTTTAGTAGGCTGCTGGAGATTAACTCCACCTACAAACAAGGAGGCACCTTCATAAGCGAGTGGTATGCCAGACTTATCCCGTGAACTGATAAGGGTGATTTCAAGCAATTCGACCTGATTTAGCTTGTACTCCCTGACTGTTACCCACGAAATGTTCGTTAAACTGTACATTAATTGTCAGAGGGAACTGACGCATATTGTTAGCCAGACTGGTGTGAAACTAACTTTCCAGTTTGCGTCTGCCCGCCACTGACTTATAGCGGAAGAGCCGGAAAAGGCTTTACGAAGCGATCACAAGTGCGTGCGATGTTCTGCCAAAATTGGCAAAGCGAAGAACTGAGATTGCCGCCCACGGCGCGCTCATTTTTGCGCTTGTGCCAGGGCGCGGAGATCAGGAAAGAAGGTCAGGAAATCCAGTTCAAACCGCTCGTAATGCTGTTGTAGTTCTGCGATCCCACTTGCCAGCGGATTGCCGGGACGTAAGCGACGCGCCAGCCGTTCGAGCGTCACTTCGATCCAGGCCACCCGCGCGTACGATCCCAGCCAATCCTCCGCTTTCATATACGGCAACATTTTCTGCAACCGCTCTGGCAACAAGGCATGATGCGCTTGCAAGGCGGCATACACTTCTTGCGTAAAAGCTGACAATACGAGGGGGCTGAACTGCGCCCAATGTTTCGCCAAATAATGATCGTAGAAGATGTCGAGCAGGATGCCCGCAAAGCGGCGGCGTTCTGGCGCAATCACCGCTTTGGCGGCGCAGACAATCGGATGCGCGTCTGTGAACGAATCAATCCGGCGATGCAGTTCGATGTTGCGTTGAATGATGGGCGCGTAATTGTTTTTGGCTGCGCCTTTGACAAAATCGCCCAGCATCGCGCCGACCAGCGATTCCGGTGTGTTGTCGGCTAAAAATAAATGGGCGAGGTAGTTCATGTTACTTCACCTTCATAAGCACGAACGTTACCTCCTCGCCCTTGCCCTTAGCTAAGCTTTCGGCTGTGAGGGGGGAAGGCTTCTTAGTTATACGCGTGCCTCACTTCGTCTGCAAAAACACGTATACGCCTTTCTTATTCGACGTAATCACATCGGGCAGCTTGTCGCCATTCATATCGGCAATTGTGAATTGCGTGCCGACGCCGGAGTCGTTGTCAATCTCGTGCTTGACCCATTTCACTTCCCCTTTTTCGCGCTGCAGTTCAAACCACACGACAACGGCTGGCGCGTCGGGATTCATATCGCCCGTTGGGCCGTGCGCCCAATAGCGTTTGCCCGTTACCAAATCCATTTTGCCATCGCCGTTGATATCCGCCAGCATCAGCGCATGCGTTTGCGCAATGCTGCTGTCAATTTCGTGTTTGATAAATTCGATCAGTCCCTCCTGGCTGCGCTTCTGCTCAAACCACCAGAGACCGATTTTGTGCGCCGAACTGGTGATGACATCGTTCAGTCCATCTTTGTTCACATCATAGACCTGCATTTGGGCGCAATCCTCGCCCAGATTGGTTTTGACGAATTTCCAGGTGGTGGCCGAACGCGGGTCAACCGGAGCTTCCCAATAGCCCGAGTTGATCAGCACATCGTTGCGCCCGTCGCCATTGATGTCGCCAACGCCGAGGCCATGCGAATAACGGAAGACGCCATCTGCCTTCGCCGAATCTTTGGTTGATTTACCGCTGATCGCATGCATTTTGAATTCAGAATTAACATCAATGCCCGGCTCAAACCACCCCATCTGCGCATCGTCCACCGCAAAGATCAACACCGGTTTGTCCTTCGGTTTTGCTTGTGCCTGGCGGGTTTCTTTGGAGCGCTTGCTCCAAATGCCTGTCAGCAACCCGTGCAGTCCGCCGCTGCCCAAATCCCGGCGTGAATGAGAGGTCACCCAGCGCGGGGCTTTCGTTGCAGGCGTTGCGCGCAATCGGATGCGTCGCCCACGGCCCGGAACCCGTCTTCGGATTTTCGCGCCACACCACCGCATCCTGACCCGGCCAGCCAATCAGGATTTGATCTACCCAACCATCGCCATTCACATCCATCGCGTAGTTGACGAATGAATTGCTGTAGCTTTTGGCCGCATCGAATTGTTTCGGCGGCGCGATTTCGCGCGGCTTCCAATCGGGCGCTTCGTACCAGAGATTGCCCGCCATCACATCCATTTTGCCATCGCCGTTCACATCGCCAACGGCCACACCCTCGGAACGGAATTCTTTGTCGAGGGTGAATTTTTGAAATTTGACTTCGCGCACTTTGGCCGCACTGAGGGAAAGCAGCGGGGCCTGTAAAATCAGAACGAAGCAGAGAATTACACAGAATGTGCCAGCTAGTTTCAGAGAGTAAGTTTTCATCTTTCCTTTTGCCTTTTGCTATTTGCTATTTGCTATTTGCTTTAGTCCAACTGAGGTCGCGCCGGATTCGCCCAATGATGGCGCGGGTCTGCGCCGCTGACCAGCACGCCTTTGGCCTGCCAATCCAGATATGCCGTCACGTCCGCCGTGCAATAGCGCATCGTTAACCCACAGCGCCGCCGCTCCGACTCGTTCGCATTTGAGCCGTGCAACAATAAATCAGAGTGAATTGAAACCTGCCCGGCTTTGAGAATATTGTCGAACGGCTCGCCGAATTGTTCCGCATTGGCGACCGATTGATAGAGGATTTCGTCTTTATCGTCTTCGTGCATCCGCGCCGTCAATTCGCCGTGATGATGTGATCCCGGTATGAAACGCATACAGGCGTTCTCGACCTCGGCATCATCAATCGCCAGCCACACGGTCACCGCTTTGGACGGCGACAACGGCCAATAGGTCGCGTCCTGATGCCAGGAAACCCGCTTGCCATCGTGCGGCATTTTGCAGAAGAAGTGCGAACCCCAGGCGACCACGTTTTCGCCCAGGATGTCTTTGACATAAGCCACAATGCGCGGATGCGTGAGCAGGTCGTAGACTTTGCCGTGCTTCAGATGCGCCGTCGAAATCGCATAGCTGTCTTTGCCTTCGGCCAAATACTGCGCCAGGAGTTGATCGAAGTACAAGCGAATGTCACTTGCTTCTGCTTCATCGAAGATGCGGATGCCTGTCAGGAAACCTTCCCGGTTGAAGGTCGTGAGTTGATCGCGGGTGAGCAGCCTCGGATTCTCCGTGGTGCTCGGATGAAAGCGCAAATCACGCACTTGCGATTGGATGTCTTGAATGTCCGGTGTCGGAACTGGGATAAATGGTGTCATAGTTTTTGCGGTACGCGCGAGTGTGCGCGCAATGGTTAAGGCGCGGCACATAGTAGCAAATTTAATTCGCTACTACGGGCTGCTCAATTCGCGGCTAATCCTTTCACGAAATTCACTACCCAATTGTTCACGCGTTCGGTTTGCTCCGGCACCTGATTGTGTCCGGTCTCGAGCGCCAGCATCAACTCTTTCTTGGCCGTGATGACGTTATAGGCGGAATACATCGAAGTCGGCGGACACGTTTCGTCATTGAAGCCCCACGTGTACAACCCCGGCGCTTTCACCCGGCGCGCGAAGTTGACGACATCATAATACTTCGTCGTTTCAATTTTCTCCGGTGTACGATGCGAACCCGCGCCAGAAGCACGGAACATGTGCGGCCAGCCACCGGCACGATTGTTGAGATAGCCTGTCACATCCGCGAGCGCCGGATAGTATGCCGCCAAGGCCTTCACGCGCGCATCCAGCCCTGCCGTCACAATGGAAAGCGCGCCGCCTTGCGAGCCGCCCATGACGCCTAAATTCGTGCCGTCGAATTTAGGATGGCTCACCAGAAAATCATTCGCGCGCACACACCCCAGATACACCCGGCGATAGTAATAGCGGTCTTTGTTGTCGAGGTTGAAGGCCCAATAGCTTGCCGCTGCGGTACGCCCCAGCGAATCATAAACTTCCTGTGGCAAATTGACGGGCAGCCCGTGAATACCAATCTGCAGGGAGATAATGCCGCGCTCCGCCAAATCTACGCGACCGCGATAAGGCCGAATGCCTGCGCCGGGAACTTCGAGCACTGCCGGGTATTTCCCTTCGGCTTTTGGTTCGGCCAGAATACCGTACAACCGACTGGGCGCATTGCCGCCATCGCCGCCGACGTTGGCCAGGCTAACGTGATAGACGTTCACCTTCGCCGTGCCAAGTTCCGGCAACAAGGTGAGTCGAGCATCCATTGGAATTTTGGCGAGCGCTTCTTTGCCCGCATTCCAGAACGCATCAAAATCCGCCGGGTCAGTGGTCGTTGGTTTGATCTGTTCCGGCACAAAGCCTGCTGTGGCAAGCCCGCGATACCTGCGCCCGTGCATTTCGGTTGTCGCAATGCAGCGCAGGAAGCCCGCTTCTCTCATCGTTCCGGCATCAATCAGCAAGCCTTCCGCCGGGACGGTGACGGTTTTTTCAGTGGTTGGCGGCATCATTTCGGGGCCGAAGCTGTAGGTCACTTTGGCATTGGGCACGGGCTGACCATCCTGGATCACGGCGAGCTTGAATTTGACGGGTTCGCCGGGCTTATACAGCCAGTCTGCGTGATCGAGCGAAACCCGCACGAACACCGTACCAATACGGGCTTGCGCGCATAGTGCTGTGGTGAACAGCACAAGCGAAAAGGTGGTGCAAAAGATTCTGAGAGGCGTCTTTAAGTCTAGTCTGCGCATGAATGAACTCCTGAACAGTAGTTGAATATTCGTGGTAATGTTGCGGAAATAAATTACCAGATGTTAAGGTTACTTGCCTAATCGTTGTAGTCATCAATTTTCAGTAACTCATTTTTTTCGGAGACCCACAATGAAACGACTTGCCTTGCTGCTGCTCATTACATCACTTGTTACCAACGCTTCAGTTCCGGCACAACCGCTCCTACCAACACGCAAAGCGGCTGACCCCGATCTTGGTGCGCTCAAGCGTGAGGCTATTACTGAAGTCGAGAAAATGCAAAAACTCACCCAGGAAATGGTAGACAGCATCTTCAGCTTTGCCGAGCTTGGGTTTCAGGAATACGAAACCAGTAAGTACATCACCGGTATCCTCGAAAAAAACGGCTTCAAGATCGAGCGCGGCGTCGCCGGAATGCCGACGGCGTGGACAGCCAGCTATGGTTCGGGCAAGCCTGTCATTGGCTTTATGACCGACATTGATTGCATTCCGCGCGCGTCGCAAAAACCTGGCGTGGCGTATCACGATCCGATTGTCAAAGACGCGCCCGGCCACGGCGAAGGCCACAATTCCGGGCAAGCCGTGAATGTCGTTGCGGCATTGGCGCTGAAAAAGCTGATGGAGAAAAACAAGCTGCCCGGCACGATTCGTTTGTATCCGGGTGTCGCGGAAGAACTCGTGGCGACCAAAGCCTTCTTCGTGCGCACCGGGTTATTCAAAGACCTGGACGTGATGCTCGGCTGTCACGTCAGCAATGATTTCGGAACGAACTACGGGCAGCCCGTCAGCAACAGCGGGTTGGTTTCGGTGCAATATTCGTTTCACGGCAAGGCGGCGCATTCGGCGGGCGCACCCTGGTCAGGCCGCAGCGCGCTGGATGCCGTCGAGTTGATGAATATTGGCTGGAACTTCCGGCGCGAGCATCTGCGCCTGAATCAGCGGTCACATTATGTCGTCGTCAATGGCGGCGATCAGCCGAATGTTGTGCCTTCGGAAGCGAGCGTCTGGTATTACTTCCGCGAACTGGAATATCCAAGAATCAAAGAGTTGTTCGACCTGGGCAACAAAATGGCGCAGGCTGCCGCGATGATGACGGACACAACAGTGGATTGGCGCGTTGTCGGTTCTGCGTGGCCGAACCATTTCAACCAAACCATCGCTGAAATCCAGCAGAAAAACATTGAAGCGGTTGGCATGCCCACCTGGGACGACAAAGATCAAACGCTCGCCAAAGCGTTGCAAAAAGAAATCAAAGCCAAAGTCGAGGGCTTGAAAACAGAAGTCAAAAAACTGGAAGCCCCGAAAGAACCGCAAGGTGGTGGCTCCGATGATGTGGGCGATATTTCGTGGGTCGTGCCCATGACCTATTTGCGCTATCCGGCGAACATTCCCGGCCTGCCCGGTCACAGTTGGGAAAACGCGATTGCGATGGCGACCCCGATTGCCCACAAAGGCTCACTGGCAGGCGCAAAAGTGCAGGCGATGACCGCGCTGGATTTTCTGCTCAGCCCGGATTTGGTCAAACAGGCGTGGAAGTATTTCAATGATGTGCAAACGAAAGAGATTAAATATCAGCCGTTGATTGGCCCGAATGACGTCCGGCCATCGAACTCAACAAAGAAAAGATGGAAAAGTTCGCGCCCGAACTGAAGAAGTATTATTACGATCCGGCGAAATACAAAACCTACTTGGAACAGCTTGGCATCAAGTATCCCACCGTACGCGAAAACAAATGACAAAGCCCAGTGAACCGCTTACCGTTCGTTGCCCGCAATGCGCTATCGTTCTCGCAGGCGTGACGCCCGAAACGATGGTGTATTGCATTGCCTGCCGCAAATGGTGTCGGGAAGTGGAAGGGGCGATGCGAGCGGCGGCGAACACGGCACCGCTCGTACGAAAGCCGCGCCGCCGTATTCGCTGTCATTAAGCATTGCGAGTCTTGCTGAAGGTGCAGTAAGCTTTTTCGCACGAGGAGGAAGACAACATGCCAGCGCAACCAAAACACCAATACTCATTGGAAGAATATCTGGAAATAGATCGCCAATCCGAGGCGCGGTTGGAATATTGGGATGGCGAAATCTTCGATATGAGCGGCGTGAACGAAGAACACGCCGAGATTGAGGTAAGTCTGGCGATTCATCTTGGCAGCCAACTCAGGCAACGCGGTTGCCGTATCTTCCCTGCGAACCTGCGAATCAAAGTCCCCAGCTTTCCGCCTTATCGTTATGGCGACACGTCGGCGCTTTGTGGGCAGGCACAGTTTGAGAAAATCGGTGGCGTAGATACCTTGACGAATCCCGCGCTCATCATCGAAGTGCTGTCCGAATCTACCGAAAGCTATGATCGCGGCCTCAAGTTTTCGCACTACAAATCCATTCCAAGTTTTTGCGAATATTTGCTCATCACGCAAGATCGCCCGTATGTTACCCACTACGTCAAACAGGAAGACAACCTGTGGCAGCAGCGCGAATACACCAATCTCAATGACGATGTGCAATTAGTGTCCGTGGGTTGCGAACTCTCGCTGCGGGCGCTGTACGAAAACGTCACCTTCAAGGAACGCAAACCGAAGCTGCGTCCGCTGGAATAAGCAACGCCGTTACTCTGCACCGATGTCTTCATGCCAAACGTCAGGATGCGCCGCGATGGGAATGTCTCGCGGTTTCCGTATTTTTGCCAGTTGGGAGATAAGACTATTTCCAACTTGCAAATTCTGACAAAGTCGGAAATAATCCGCCCCCGATGTGCCCGTAGTAAAAAGTTCTTCTCACATATTTTGTTTTCGCTCGCTTCACTGCCCCAGAGAAACTCGAAAGACTTGCGTAAATCCAGCTATATTTTGACTCTGCAAGTCCTTGTTGGCTGAAATCCTCTCCTGATTCAAACTTTAGAGTCCTCACCTCCTGTTGAGGACTGGCGGGCAGGACTCAGACCTGAAACTCAACGATTCCTTTTCTATTTGGAGGTACCTCATGAACAAGAAGATGACTCACTTCAAACAGGCAACAGCCTTGACGGTAGTGATCACCTTAGTGCTTTGTCAAAGTTTCGTAACTGGAACCCCGCTGACACAGGTCGTGTCGAAATTGCAGCGATATATGTCCGGGGCGGGAACCGTTGCGCCCACCCGGAGTGCGGTGAAATTACCACAGGCGGCCCAACTGTCCGTCCACGGTGCGGTGACGCTTAATGGTCTTGTCCGCCAGCAATGGAACCACGGTGTTTAGTGGTGGCGGCGTGCGGACTGGCGAGAACAGCACCGCCATTCTCAGTTTTGGCCAGATGGGGCAGGTGGAACTGACAAGCGCGAGCGATTTCACGCTGGCAGTGGAAGGCGCGACGCTTGGCGGAGAGTTGCGCGCCGGACGCGCGACCATCGTTGTGCCTGTAGGAGTCAGGATCAAGATGAGGACCGCGGATGGCCCGATTATGACCGATGGCCGTGAAGCCATCGTACTGACAGTGGATGTGACGACGGGCAAGACAAGAGTTGAGTCTAACCGCAGCCTCGCACAAGACCCGCTGCAACCCGCAGTCGGCTAAAATAGATGAGAAGGTAGAATTAGGGAACGCCAAGAATGCTCTCGAGAAAGTAACAGAGATGCAGAATCAAGCACGTAGAGACAAAAGATGTCATAAAGTTGAATTGTGTAAGTGACAAACTAGTTCAGATTAAAGAGCTGACAAGAATCCTCGAAAGGGAGGTGGAAGAACTTAAAGCAAGCGAAGTCGAAGGGGGATCAGGCCGCAATTGACGACCAGCAAGACTCCTATCAAGATTGTCTCGCAGAAGATTCAGAATTCCCTGGCAGAATCACAACAATGTATTGGGGAAGACTTAAATAGACTTGATGAAACTCAAGGCAAAATTGACGGTCCACCCGACCCAGACGGTCAACCCGACCCAACAGACCCCCCTGCTCTCCATCCACTCCGACTCCCACTCCGACTCCCGCTCCAGTCCCGTTTAAAGAGCTGGTGACAACCACCGTAGCAATCGTAGGGGGAGCAGCAGCAGGCGCAGCAGCAGCGAATAATGGCACCCAGACGCTCAGTCCCATGCAATGACGCCATATTAGCTCTGCGCGGTTGAAGACGGTCGGCTACAATCATCAGGGGGCGAGGCATCAGGTTGTCACAACTCGCCTCCTCCTTCGCGCTCCTTCTATCCTTCAGTAAAAGGGCGGTCTGCGGAAGCAGGGACCGCCCTTCACTATTTTGCGCGTAGCAGAACTCTTAGGGGCGCACGCGCTGGCCGGAGTGCATCACGTAGGTTTTGATCCCGCGCTGTTCCAGGTCTTTGCGCAAGGCCGCGGTATCGCCACGACGCGCAAAGATGCCATAGACCACCTGATAGTAATTCGGTGTCAACCCTGACCAATTCGAGGAGTAAATCACGCGCGGCTGCAAGCCTTTCTGCCGATGCTGTTGTGCTTCGGCTTGCGCGTTCGCTTCCTCGCGGGTAGCCAGCCCGATCACATAAAACCCGGCGCGCTCGGTCGGAGCGATGACCGGTGTCGGTGTTGCAACTGGTGTTACTGCCACCTCCGGCGTTGGTGCCGCAACCGGTGTCGCCGCCATTTCTGTTGTTGGAATCGGCGTCGGCACGGCTTTCGTCACGGGCGCAGGACTGGCCAGCAAGACTGGAGCGGCAGATGTTTCCCTAACCGGCGCTACTTTGGTGCGATGTTTGATCTGCACCAGGACCCAGGCCGGGCTAACGAATACAATTGCCACACAAATAAATACTAACCCGAACCCACAGCCAAACGTGACAATGCGCTCCCGCCAGGACGAGAAGACGGCTGGGTATTGGATATGTTTAGCTGAAGTACGTGCGCGCCGCTCCGACTGACGCGCGATAGGCGCTTCAACCTTTTTGAGCTTTTCGATTAAGGGGCTGGCCATGAGCGCCTGACGCAAGGACAACAACAGCGGCACCCAGTTGCGCTCCATATTCAGAGCGGCTTGCGGCTCGCAGAAGCGCTCGTGTTCCGTGCAAAATCGCGTCACATATTCAGCCGAAGAAGCGGTCAACATGGTCCCCATCATCGCCATTGCGCGCAAACGATGCAGCAGCATTTCATACGTTCCTGTCCCCAGCACACACAAACGCGCCCAGTCGCCCTGCTCGGTTAGAATATCCAGCACCTCGATTTGCCCCGCTTGACCGGAGCAGGGGGCAGCGTGCGACTGCGCCATGATTGCTGTTTCCCCGACCTGCGCCAGATGATGCAGGCGGAGACTCGCAAACAACCGTTTAAGCCAGGCTTCCTGCTGGAATGAACTGGACGTTTCCAAGGGGGTGTGCGCAAGCTGAGTGAGTTCCTCGCTCAACCACCGCTCGACGATTTGGTCGCTTGTGCAGCGGCGATATTGCGCCAGCACTTCAGCTTCAAGGTCCTTGCTGGTGGCAGGTAAATTATGCAACTCCATACATTCCTCTCTATCTAGCGCGCGAGAAACATGCCATGCATAGCGTGCCAGGCTTTGCTGTTTTGTTGGTCGTGGGGAATTGAACTCAGGAACACGCTGCCCTCGGCCCGCAGCGGCAATGCGCGCTGATCGGTTTCGGCGATGAACGCCGCAAAGTCCCGATAGGCAAGACGACTCAACAGCCGCAGTCGCTCTTGCAGGTTGGGCAGGTTGTAAAACTCCGCCAGCAACAAGGCTGGCCTGCACGAAACCTGATGATTGGATTGAATCACCTGCGCGCGGTGGGAGTCCTCTAGCAAGGCCAGATAACACATGCGCGCCAGCAACCAAAAGGATTTGATCGCCTGCTCATCGTGGTGTATTTGCGCCAGAAAATCCTGCACTTTGGGCATAAACAGCAGTTCATCAAAGTCCGCATCCGTCGCGCAGCCTTTCATCGCTTCCACTTCCTGAATCGCGCGTAAATCCAGCTTGAGTGAAGTCAGGTGTGCCAATTTTAAGGCGGGAGTATCCGCTAGCACGAGTGTCGCGCATACCTTCAGTATTTGCGTAAAATGATCTGGGGGCAGTGCCTCTTCTGGTGAGGCCGGGAAAGACGTTGAGAGGGCCATAAGAATAATCCTTCGCAGCTTTGCAGGGGGGCATTAGGGCAACACCAACCAGGCGATAGTTGGTGCTGAGGGGCAGCAACAAGTTGCTTGTACACGGGGATCAATCGTCATTTGTCATAAACGAGTTCCTTTATACGGTTCGAGATTCTTAGTGTCAATTATAAAATTCGTCCACCGAGCGCTACGCTTCTCCGATATCTTCGTTCCAAATCAATGGATTAGCAGTTATGTAAGTGGCCAATAATTGGCGACATTCCGCAGAGTCGAGATCAATCACCGTAACCCCATTTTCCCTGAGCCACTCCACACCGCCCGCAAAATTCACCGACTCGCCCACTACCACCGTGCCGATTTTGAATTGGCGAATCAACCCGCTGCAATACCAACACGGCGCGAGCGTCGTCACCATAATCTTGTCGCAGTAACTGCGTTGTCGTCCGGCTTTGCGAAACGCATCCGTTTCGCCATGCACTGAAGGATCGTCTTCCTGCACGCGACGATTGTGCCCACTGCCGAGCCGATTGCCCTGGCTGTCGAAGAGCGCCGCGCCAATCGGAATGCCGCCTTCGGCCAGGCCTTGTCGCGCTTCGGCGATGGCGACTTGCAGCATTGCATGGTAATCAGGAAGTTGTGCCATAGGTTTATTGTTGGCAGGTATCCACTCTTCGCCTCGCCGCAACGCATTCACAAACAAATGCGCCAGCCGGGTGGGTTCAGGAATCCGATACTTGCTCGTCCCGTTTGTCGCGTAGCCTTTACAGCAACGCAAGGCCAAATCTATTGCGCCATCCAAATCCGCCAGATACCCCGGCGAAATATACACCGGACTGACGCGATGCTTGGTACGCAACGCCGCGCCTATCGTGTCGCCCTTGTGCATCATCGGTGTCCAGTTTCCTGCTTCTGGCAAAGGCTCTTCGTATTTCCCCACTAATACCGATTTCGCGCAACCAATCGTGGGCAAGTTCAGCCACAAGCCCGTATGTGAGGCAATGCCCATACGGCGTGGGTGGGCGATGCCTTGCCCATCCAACACCAGGACATCAGGCCGCACCGTCAGCTTTTCCCAGGCTTCGAGCAACGCGGGCGCTTCGCGGAAAGAAAGCAAACCGGGTACATAGGGGAATTTCGTCGTTGTTACAATGCCGGAAGTAGTAACAACTTCAAGTTCCGGCAAACGCAAGACGACAATGCCCGCATAAATCACCTCGGAAAATTTATTGAAGGAGATGTCCGCGCCGGCCACGAAATTGATGTTCTCTGGCAGCGGTTGAAGCATGACTTTTTCGCGGAGTTGACTTTGCAATATCACCGCTTCCGAAGGGTGCAAATCCCAGGAATGTAATTGATGGATTTTCATTATTTCTTTCCCGGCATCACCCAGCGATTGTACTTCTTCAGCACTTGTTGCAAGCGGTCGTGCGGCAGCGCGATGACTTTGTGATCGTCAATCCCGGTCATCGTTTCCGCCGCGACCAGCGCATTAATGATCGCTTCTTCGGTCGCCTGCACCGTAGCCGTAAATAACGGATTCATCTTCTCATTCGGCAGCATCATCGCAGGCGCGATGTTGCCTGCTTTCCGGCTTCTTCATTCGCCGTTGAGAACGCGATGAAAATATCACCGGAACCATTGCCCGCCACGCTGCCATTGCGGGCTAGCCCAAGCGCCGCACGCCGCGCCAGACGCTTGAGCTGATGCGGCAACAAGGGTGCATCTGTCGCTACGACAATGATGATCGAACCCGTCTCGCGGGGGCGAAATGCGCCATCCGTAATCTCTTCGCCCACCGGCACACCCGCGATGCGTAATTGTTGGCGCAACCCGTAATTGGCTTGTACCAACACGCCGACCGTGAAACCGCCTTGCTGTTCGCTCAACTTGCGCGATGACGTGCCGATGCCGCCTTTGAATTCGTGGCAAATCATACCCGTGCCGCCGCCGACATTGCCCTCCGCCACTGCGCCGGAACGCGCATTGTTCAGCGCCTCAAATGCATGTTCATCTTTGACGTGAAAGCCGTTGATGTCGTTCAAATAACCGTCGTACGTTTCGGCGACGACGGGCAACCCCCAACTCTGCGCGGTCTGGCTGTATTGCTTGAGTTGCCACTTGATGACCGCATCACGCACGACGCCGACGCTGTGCGTATTCGTAATCATCACCGGGCCTTCGAGCAAGCCGGATTCTTCCAGCCACGTTGTCCCCGTCATTTCGCCGTTGCCATTCAGCGAAAACCATCCGGCAAACACCGGCACGTTGGATTGTTTGCCGCGTGGTAAAACGGCGGTGACGCCTGTCCGCACCGGGCCAACGCCGACTTGCAATTTGCCTGCGCCGCGTATGATCGTGCTGTGGCCGATTTCGATGCCTTTGACATCGGTGATGGCATTGAGCGCGCCCGGCGTCCCATCAAAGGGAACGCCCAGATCACGGGCGCGTGGTTTGGTTTGTGCGTTCATAATTTGTGGCAGCAACATCAAAACGAATGTTGCCAGGATGATTGAAACTCTCCGCAAGCTGCTCATCGCTCTCCTTTCGCGGCCTACCCGATTAAGCCAATCGTTCGTCGCAAGCATACGCGACCGAACATCCAGCGCAACGACGGGCTTGATTGTGGCTGCGTTGTGCCTCGCCATCTTGCAATATCTCCCGCATTTCATCCAACACATCCAGCAACTCCTCGCGCAATTCGTTTGTGTTTTCCACCCGCAATGTGCGGTCACGATAGCGCAGCAATCCATAAGGCGCAGGGCAATCCAGCACATCTTCGACCAATAAGAAGTAACACGCAAGCTGCATCAAATGCGATGGATACGGCCTGCCATTGCGCGGCGCGGCGCTGGATTTCACTTCAACGGGGATAAGACCATCGCCGTCCTCTTCATCCAAAAGATAATCCGGCTTGCCCTGCAATCCATAATGCTGAGAGAAAAGCGCCTCGCTGTCATCCCCGCTCGTGTCTTCGTAAACGATTTCGCCTGCGGGCAAACCACTCCGTCGCCGCAAAGCCTTGGCGAACAGCAAACACGCCACCGCCATGAGCAACAAGACGAACGTGATGATAATCAACTGGCCGGAACTCATCGCAAACTCCACAGCAGCAGTCCAAGTAACAACAACGCCAATCCGGCCAAGACCCAACCCGCTCGCCGCAACTTGCTGGCCCACGAAAGCTGTTTGCCGTGCTGGCGATGAAACGCGGTTCCCGTCTCCAGCTGCGGGCTATCCGGTTCGTTGCCGTCACGTTTGAGCTGCCAGGCTTTGGCGCAAAACATAAACTCGGCGACTTCAGAAGCCGTGATTGTGGTTTGGTTGTGGCGTAGTGTTTTTGGCATTGGCTATCGGTGCGGTACGCGCGAGCGTAAGCGACCTGAGGTTGCGAGGGAAGCGCGCCAGAGATTACGAAAGCGCTGGTTTATCATGCGGGTGCGGGTTGTCGAGGCTCAGGTCGCTTACGCTCGCGCGTTCTGTGCGTTCTGCACCAACGGTCGCGCTCCTCTTCGATTTCGTCAAACAACTGCAAGGCTTCCGGGTCATCTTTGAATAGTCCGTGATCGTCCCAATCCTGTGCGTGTAGGGCGTCAGTTTCTTCAGTTACTGCTCTATGTTCTTCGTCTGTTGCAAGATTCATCACTGCGATTGTTCCTCCACATTACCCAAAGCAACTTCGCTCTCAGCTTATCCCGCCAGTAAGTGGCAAGCAAGTGTGTAAACGATGATTATTTCCATGATTAACCGTATTGCACCGCATTCAGAATCACATCGTTGGTTACACCCATGCCGCTGAGTAGCTTCACCCCATACAATTGATCTGTCTTTGTATAGACCCAGCTTCAAATCTTTTAATAACAAGTTTTGTGGAATATGATATTGCCTGACCAATAGATTGAGATCATTAGCCCCGTTCTGAAGCCGATCCCCACTCTCTATTTTGTCGTCAACTCAAATTTGATTGTAGAGACTGTTAGGAGGAAACAAAGATATGTCGCAGGAGCTTATAGTGCAAACTCCATTCGTAGATGCTGAACTTGCGATGAATCCAGAGCCAAGAGTTGCCTGTCTTCTTTTGCTGGACACATCCGGTTCGATGGCTGGTAATCCGATACGCCAACTGAACGAAGGCATGGCAGCTTTCAAGGCTGACCTGCTCACGGATAGTCTTGCAGTAAAGCGTGCTGAGGTGGGAATCATCACGTTCGGACCAGTCAAAATCGAAACCGAATTCCAGACTGTTGATAGCTTCAGTCTGCCCATTTTCAAAGCGGGCAGCGACACTCCAATGGGGTTGGCGATTGAAACCGGACTTCGCATGCTCAACGACCGTAAAACTGCCTATAAGCAGAATGGCATCAAGTATTATCGCCCTTGGATTTTTCTGATTACTGATGGAGCACCAACAGATGAGTGGCAGCACGCTGCCTCATTAGTGCATCAAGGAGAAGCAGAAAAATCCTTTGTCTTTCGTGCCATTGGTGTGGATAAGGCAGATATTAATGTGTTAAGCAAGATTACTCCTCGTGAGCCGCTCAAACTTAAAGGATTGATGTTCAGGGAATTTTTTCAATGGCTCTCTAGTTCATTGGGGACAGTTTCACATTCTAATCCGGGCGAAGAGCATATGGTAACTCTACAGAATCCTGTGGCTCCCGGTGGCTGGGGAACAGTTGCATGAAAGAATCAGACTGGGCCTACATTAGTTCATCCGTCATTGGGAGCAAGCATTCCGAAGTGGGACTGCCTTGTCAAGATGCGAGCGACTGTAAGCTATTGAGCTTGAAGGATGACAGCGAAGTTCTGATTGCAGTTGTTTCTGATGGGGCAGGAAGCGCGCAATATGCGCAGGCAGGCTCTGCGACTGCTTGCGCCAACTTCATCTCCCAGATTCGAGGATCATTGGATGAAGCAGGCAATCTGTCATTTCTGACGGCTGATTATGTCAAAGATTGGATCGCGGTTTTCCAACGTGAGATCAAAATCATTGCAGAACAAAATGAAACATCTGCTCGTGAATATGCCTGTACTTTTGTCGCGGCAATAATTGGGAAGAATCAAAGCGTCTTCTCTCAGGTCGGCGATGGTGGCATCGTCACACTGGAAGCTGAAACCAATGATTCATACCAGACGGTTTTCTGGCCGCAGCAGGGAGAATTTGCAGGTCAGACCAATTTTTTGACAGACAGTAATGCTGTAACGAACCTGATGTTTGAGGCGATCAATCAAAATATTCAGGAAGTAGCCGTATTCACGGATGGTATGCAGAGTTTGGTTTTGAATGAAGAGAATCGGATTGCTCATAGTCCTTTCTTTCGACCAATTTTTGCCGCGCTCAGAAAAGCCGATGCGGGACGTGCCGAGGCTCTGCAAAACGGCATGGTAGATTACCTGATGTCTCCGCGCGTAATAGAAAGAACGGACGATGATAAGACGCTTATCTTTGCCACAAGGTTCAGAGGCTGAATTGCTCAGTTGATTGACAGGTCGAATGACGCAGGAATACCTCACCCAAACAGGAAGATCAATCCGTCTCGCTAAAAAACTTGCAAGTGGCGGCGAAGGTGAAATCTACGAGATCAGTTCAAGTCTCGATCTGCTCGCCAAAATATATCTCCCGCAAGTTCTTCAGAAAAGACAAAGTGAACTTGAGAAAAAACTGCCGTTGATGATTGCCCGCTCTGATGGACTTCTTCTCAGCCATATGGCGTGGCCGCAGGATGTACTCTATGACATAAAGACGAAGCAATTGAGAGGCTTCGTCATGAAAAAGATTGAGGGGCATAAAGAGATTCATCTGTTATATGGCCCCAAAAGTAGAATCCGCGATTTCCCTGACGCCAGATGGAGTTTTCTGATTCACACTGCCATTAACACCGCTCGCGTTTTTGAGGTAATTCACAATTGCGGACATATCATTGGAGACATTAACGCGCGGAGCGTTTTAGTATCGAAGCAGGCAACAGTCCGACTGATTGATTGCGACAGCTTTCAGATTACAGCAGGTAGCGAACGACTCACTTGTAATGTCGGAGTTCCTGAATACACTCCGCCAGAGCTTCAAGGTAGATCGCTTCACGGTATTGTGCGAAACCAAAACCATGATGTTTTTGGGCTTGCCGTTCTGATATTTCATCTGCTGTTCATGGGAAGGCATCCTTTCGCAGGACAATATCTTGGGCAAGGCAATAAGGACAAGGATTTAGCTGAATCAATAAAGGAACACCTCTTTGCTTACGGCGCAAGGGCTGCGGATCGCAATGTAGGTCAGCCACCCGGCAGCCCGCCTCTTGAAATAGTTCCGTTTGGAGAACTATTTGAAAGAGCCTTCATCACATCAATCAATCGCCCTTCCCCTGCTGAATGGTCATCTGCCCTCAGTAGTCTTTCGCAAAATCTGACCAAATGTAGCGTCAACGCTGGGCATCATTATTGGGGCCGACTTCTCCAATGTCCCTGGTGTAAGCTTGAAAGAGAAACCGGCATGAAGCTCTTTCTGGGAGTTATCCTGCAAAACCTCGGTCTGAAAGGTTTTGATCTGGCGAAAGTTTGGCAAGAAATCAGTGGCATCACCCTACCACCTGACACTTTCTCCACAGCACCGAACGTATTACATCAAACGCTGAATCTGTTTGGTGCGGGGAAATCATTAGGTGTTGATGCTGAAACCCTTGGTCTACGATGGATACTACTAATAGCCAATCTGGTAATGATTGCTTGGTTTGTTGGTTCAATCTGGTGGTTAGGGAGTCCTGGACTGCTTGGTTACGTCATTGGTTTCTTCTGCCTTTATCTACCTTATCAACACTACGCTCGGCAGAAAAAGAATCTCGAAACTGAAAAGAGCCTCGTGGAAGCGCGCAGCAATCAAGGCAAACTTTCGGTGCAATTGAAAAGCGAAAAGCAAGCATTCCAGCAAAAAGCTGCGGAGTTGGCGACAATCAAACAGCAGTATGAAAGCCTTGAAACTGAACTTCATCAGAAACTTGTCAATCTTGAGAAGAACAGCAGACAGCGACAGCTTGAAAAGCTCCTTGACTCTTTCGACATTTACGATGCCCGTATTACTGGAATTGGAGAGCAACGCAAAGCTACGTTAATTTCTTATGGTATTGAAACGGCAGCCGACGTCAGTTACTCAAGGATCAATGGGGTTCCCGGTTTCGGGCCCGTATATACCAGCAATCTTGTCGCTTGGAGGCAATCTCTGGAAAGTTGTTTTGTTTTTGATCCGAATAAAGGCATTGATCCAGCAGACAAACAAGCTGTCGAACAGGAGATCACGCTCAAAAAACGAACCGGTGAAACGGAATTGAGTAATGGTCCCATAAGATTGAGACAAATCACCGAACGGGTAACACACCTTCAAGAACAGATCAGACAGGACATTGAATTTAATTCCAAAGACATCGAGGAAGTGAATAAGAAACGGGCGTTCCTGCTCCAACTCAAAAAACTGTTTGTGCCGCTATGGGGGATGCTGATTGTTATGGCGGTCTGGTGGTTCAGCGTTTCTTCTTCAACGCCTATCAATCAGAATACGCAACCATCTTCAGGCAAGCCCATTCAATCAACAGATACATCTACCTCGAAGCCCCAACAGCCGTCAGCCGAAAAGAACACCGAGCTTGCTGCCAACCTTTATAAGCAAGGGGTCGGCTACACGAAATCCAGACAGTTTGAAAGAGCAATAGAGCTTTATCAGCAAGCCATCTCTACTAACCCTGATCACGCAGAGGCATATCATGAATTAGGCTACGCTCTTTTTCGGTTGAATCGTTATGACGAAGCGATAGCAGCTTATCAGAAAGCAATTAGCCTACGCCCGAAGTACGCCGACACATATCGCAACATGGCAAATTGTTACGCAGCCAAAGGCGACAGGGGAAATCAAATCTCTCTATTGACGGTTGCAATATCACTTGCTCCAAAACATATTGAATCAGTCTATCAATTAGCTGAAGCACTATTTCAAGCAGAACGTTACGAGGAAGCAGCCGATCATTATGTAAAAGCCCTCAAGCTGAACCCTGAATTTGACAAGGCGTGGTATAAATTGGGACTTCTTTTTGTAAAAACTGGAGAAAACGAGAAGGCGAGAGAGGTAGTCTGATCAACTTCAGAATCTTAATTCTGACCTTGCTAACTCCTTATCAGCCGAGATAATGAAAGCTATCAAATAGCACATCCTTTCTACGATCAATCGTAATTATAATTGACCAGCCATAAAGGCAAATTAAAAGCGCCGTTGGGCAAGCATAGTTAATCTTTGTAATTCACTGCCGGACTGCCCGAAGGATAAAACACGCCGAGCAATCGCACTTCGTCCGGCCCTGGATTTTCGAGGCAATGGCGTTGTCCGGGCGGCAGGTAAATGCTCGTGCCTGTCGTAAATTCGCAGCGTTCCTCATCCGCCCATACGATGCCGCTGCCCTGCAAAATGTAAATCGCTTCTTCGTAGGTGTGGTAGTGCTGGGGCGCGCGGCTGGGCGGAATCAGCCCCAGAAATTGCGTGACGCGTTCGCAGCCGAGGTCTTGGTGAACCAGCAGGTGAAACGAACGATCTCCGGTGGGAATCGCGGCGCGTTCGGATTCGTGAATAGCTAAGCGGCGTGCGGGTTTCGGTACAGTACCGCGCGGGTCGGAAGTTTCAACCCCGTCGCTACTGCAACAAACGCTGACGATTTCGAGCAAGTCGTCATTTGGGTTTTCGATTTGGTATTGCGCTTGGGGCGGAATGTATATCGCCGAACCTTGCCGCACATCGTGGGCCGCGCCATCAATCCAACACCTGCCCGCACCAGCAAACACATACAGGACTTCTTCGCTCGTGGCATTGTCTCCTATCGGAGCAAGACCGCGTTCATATTGACTGATGGTTTGTGCGATGTTGCGTGCGCCATTGGCGTGATTGATTGGCGTGCGATAGTGGTGTGTGCCGTCGGTGACCCATTCGCCTTCATGAGTCTGAATGACGCGACAGCCTTGGGCTAGAATTTTCATGAAGTCCTCCTGCGTTCGTATCATACACCAAGTCGCTACCGCTCTCTGTACTGTCCGAACCTAAGTAGCTATCGCTCTCGTACTGTTCCGAACTACAAGTGCTATGATGCGCGCTCCCATGAACATTGATCGTCGTGAATTTGTGACGGCGCTGGCGGCGGGGGCTTTGGTTCCCGGCCAACAGGCAGGCGCGCAAGGAAAGCAAGCGAAGATGACTGCGAAAACTTATGACGTAGCCGTGATTGGCGCGGGTGTATTCGGCGCGTGGACGGCGTGGCATTTGCAAAAAGCGGGCAAAAAAGTTGTGCTGCTTGATGCGTATGGCGCAGCGCATAGCCGCGCCAGTTCGGGCGGCGAATCGCGCGTGATTCGGATGGGCTATGGCGCAGACGAAATTTACACGCGCTGGTCTATGCGCTCGCTCAAACTGTGGCAGGAGTTTTTTTCAGCAGGTCAAGCAACCGCTGTTTCATAAAACCGGCATGCTATGGATGGCGCGGGAACGGGATGCGTACACGTTGGCAACAAAAGCGACGCTTGAAAAACTGGGCGTGAAATTTGAAGAGTTGCAACGCGGCGAACTTGAAAAACGTTGGCCGCAGATTTCGTTTGGCCCGGTCATGTGGGCGTTGTATGAACCCGATAGCGGTGCCTTACTAGCGCGGCGTGGGGTGCAAGCGGTCGTGCAGGATGCAGTCAAAAGCGGCGTGCAATATTTGACGGAAGCCGTCATTGCCCCGTCAGGCAAGGGCAAGCTTGATGCGGTCAAAACCAGTAATAATGCCAGCATCAGCGCGGGCGCGTTTGTGTTTGCTTGTGGCCCGTGGTTGCCGAAAGTATTTCCGGCGTTGCTGACCGACCGCATTCATCCTACGCGACAGGAGATTTATTTCTTCGGCGCTGCGGCTGGCGACAATCGCTGGAAGCCGCCCGCGATGCCGACCTGGATTGATTTTGGTGCGGAGATTTACGGCATCCCGGATTTGGAAAATCGCGGCTTCAAAGTCGCGCTGGATCGGCATGGCCCGACGCTTGATCCCGACACGAATGAGCGCGTCATTACTCCGTCATTATTAGCTGAAGTGCGTAAGCATTTGGCAGAACGCTTCCCCGGTTTGCAAGATGCACCATTGATTGAAGCGCGCATTTGCCAATACGAAAACACGTCGAACGGCGACTTCCTGATTGATCGTCACCCTGAACTGTCGAATGTTTGGTTGGTCGGTGGCGGCTCAGGACACGGCTTCAAACACGGCCCGGCGCTCGGTGAATATGTGGCCGCACGAGTTGTGCAGGGCGGGGAAGTCGAGCCGCGTTTCACCTTAGCCACCAAAGAGAAAGTGCAAAAGCGATCGGTGTTTTGAGCGCGTCATTCGTCCAAATCTGTTTTGCTTTCCCGTCGCGTTAGCGACGTCTGATGTTAGACCGGTTTTTCAAAGCCGGTACGATAATGCTTTCAGGAGAACCCAATCTATGAATCCCCAACGCCGTTTCTTTGCCTTATTACTCAGCGGCATTTTGTCCCTTGCAACCTTTGCGCAGCCTGCTCAACCAACCGCGCAAAGCCCGCTCAAAGGCCTGCAATTCCGTAGCATTGGCCCGTATCGCGGCGGTCGTGTCACGGCGGTCGCAGGCATCACGTCACAACCGAACGTCTATTACTTCGGTGCCACGGGCGGCGGTGTTTGGAAGACGACGGATGGCGGCACGAATTGGCTGAATGTGTCGGATGACTTTTTCGGCACCGGCTCGGTGGGTGCGATAGCGGTCAGCGAATCTGATCCGAATATTTTGTATGTCGGGATGGGCGAATCGCCCATTCGCGGCAACGTGTCGCACGGCGATGGCGTGTACAAATCTATGGACGCGGGCAAAACGTGGAAGCGCACCGGCCTTGAAGATTCGCGCCACATTGCGCGCATTCGGGTGCATCCGAAAAATCCTGATCTCGTCTATGCCGCCGTGCTTGGTCACATCTTTGGCCCCCACGAACAGCGCGGCGTCTATCGCAGCAAAGACGGCGGCAAAACGTGGGAGCGCATTTTGTACAAGCACAACCGCACAGGCGCGATTGATTTGATCCTGGACCCGTCGAATCCGAATGTGATGTACGCCGGAATGTGGGAGGTTAAGCGCACGCCGTACAGCCTGGAAAGCGGCGGCAAAAACGGCGGCTTGTTCAAATCTACGGACGGCGGCGACACGTGGACGGAACTCACGCGTAATCCTGGCGGCCCCAAAGGCGAGAACATCGGCAAGATCGGGGTGACCGTTTCGCCCGTCAATCCTGAGCGGGTGTGGGCGATCATTGAAGCTGAAGACGGTGGCGTGTTTCGTTCGGACAACGGGGGCAAGAATTGGACGAAGGTCAACGAAGCGCGCAACCTGCGCCAACGCGCCTGGTACTACACGCGCATCTATGCCGACACGCAAAACGCTGACACGGTCTATGTGCTCAACACGGGCTTTTACAAATCACAGGACGGCGGGCGCACGTACACGGCCATTTCCGTACCGCACGGCGACAATCACGATTTGTGGATCGCGCCGAATGACAATCAACGGATGATTAATAGCAACGACGGCGGGGCGAATGTCAGCCTCAGTGGCGGCAAGAATTGGACGGAGCAGGATCAGGCAACCGCGCAGTTTTATCGCGTCTCGGTAGACAACGATTTCCCCTATCGCATTTACGGCGCACAACAAGACAATTCGACGGTGAGAATCCTGAGCCGTTCAAGCAGCGGCAGCATTGGCATCCGGGATTGGGAAATAACTGCCGGCGCGGAATCCGGCTGGGTCGTCGCGCATCCGAAAGATTCCAACATCGTGTTCGGAGGCAATTACGGCGGATTATTGGAACGCTTGGATCATCGCACTGGACAATCACGCGATGTGAACGTGTATCCTGACAATCCGATGGGTTGGGGCGCGGAAGGCATGAAGTATCGCTTCCAATGGAACTTCCCGATTTTCTTTTCGCCGCACGATGCGAACATTTTGTATACGGGCGGCAACGTGCTTTTCAAAACCACGAATGAAGGCCAAACCTGGACGGCCATTTCGCCTGACCTCACACGCAACGACAAATCCAAAATGGGGCCGTCCGGCGGGCCTATTACCAAAGACAACACCAGCGTCGAATATTACGGCACGATTTTTTCCGGAATGGAATCGCCGGTCAAAGCAGGTGTGATTTGGACTGGTTCGGATGATGGCTTGGTTCACGTCACACAAGACGGCGGCAAAAATTGGAGCAATGTGACGAAGAACATCAAGGATATGCCGGAATGGATTCAAATCAATTCGCTCGATGCTTCGCCGCACGATGCCGCGACCGCCTACATCGCCGCGACCATGTACAAGAGCGACGACAATCGTCCGTATTTGTATAAGACCAGCGATTCCGGCAAGACGTGGAAGAAGATTGTCAAAGGCTTACCGGACAATTCATTCACACGCGTCATCCGCGAAGACCCGGCGCGCAAAGGATTGCTGTATACGGGTACGGAAACCGGCCTGTATGTTTCGTTTGATGACGGCGAAAACTGGCAATCGTTGCAACTGAATTTGCCCGTCGTGCCGATCACCGATCTGGTGATTCAAAAACGCGACAAGGATTTGGTTGTCGCTACGCAGGGGCGTTCATTTTGGATTTTGGATGATTTGAGCGTCTTGCATCAGATGAAAGATGAAATCGCGAAAGCTGACGCTCATCTCTTCAAACCGGAAGACGCCTATCGTACCGTGGGAGGCGGTGGCTTTGCCAATCCGAATGCAACCGCCGGACAAAATCCGCCCGCGGGCGTCGTCGTATATTACCATCTGAAAGACAAACCGAAAGACGAAGTCACGCTTGAATTTCTAGACAGCACAGGCAAATCCATCAAGAAGTTTTCCAGCAAAGCGCCCGCGCAGGAAAGCGCGCCGACTCCGGCAGCAGGCGAAGGCGGTGGCCCAGGTAGCGGTGGCGGCACGCCGAGAGTCGCAACCGAAGCGGGCTTGAATCGCTTTGTGTGGGACACGCGCTATGCCGATGCGGCGCGCTTTCCCGGCTTGATTATGTGGGCGGGCAGCGTGACTGGCCCGCGCGCCGTGCCGGGCAGTTATCAAGTCAAACTCACTGTCGGCGGCAAGACGCTGATTGAAGCATTTGAGTTGAAAAAAGACCCGCGCCTCGCTACGACACAGGAAGACTTTGCCAAACAATTCGACCTGCTCTGGAAGATTCGCAACAAGCTTGACGAAACGCACAACGCGATTCTCAAGATTCGTGACGTGCGCCAGCAAATTGAAGCCGTGTCTAAACGCATCGCTTCGCAAGCCAATGCCAAAGCGGTCGTGGATTCCGGCAAGGCATTGAATGCCAAGCTCACCGCGATTGAAGAAGCGTTGTATCAAACGAAAAACCAAAGCAACCAAGACCCGCTGAATTATCCGATTCGGCTGAACAACAAACTGGCGGCGCTCAGCGGTTCGGTGGGCGGATCAGACAATCCGCCAACGGATCAGGCGTTGCAGGTATATGCTGATTTGTCGGGGCGAATTGATGCGGAGTTGAAGAAGCTGGAGGATGTTTTGAAAGCGGAAGCGCCCGCCTTCAATAAAGCCGTACGCGAACTGGAAGTCCCAGCCATTTATATAAAAACGGCTGACAAGTGAGACAAGGAAGCAGCGAGTAGAAAGAGGAAAGCCCGCTATGAGGAGGTGTCAAGAGTTCAAGCTTTAGCTTGTTTCCGTGCAAGAACCGACTGCAAAACAAGCTAAAGCTTGAACTCTTGACGCTTCTTACCAGATCAGTTTTTCTCCTGACGTAAGCGGAAATTATGGCTGCCAATCAGCAATGAAAATATTTGTATCGCCCTGCTGCGCGGCATTGCGATTGGAGCAGAACACCAACTTCTTGCCATCGGGCGAAAACATCGGGAAACCATCAAACACTTCGTTGTACGTAATGCGTTCTAAGCCGGAACCGTCCACGTTCACGACATACAAATCAAAATTGCGCCCGCGCGGATCATCCATGTTCGACGAGAAAATGATGCGCTTACCATCGGGGAAAAAATATGGCGCAAAGCTGGCTTTGTTGATGTTTGTCACGCGGCGTTGGTTGGAGCCATCAGCATTCATCACCCAGATGTCCAGCTTGGTCGGACGAATCAAATCATCTTTGAGCAAGGCCAGGTAATCGGCTTTTTCCTTTTCATTTTCCGGGTGAAAGGCACGATAGACAATTTGCTTGCCATCCGCACTCCAAAATGGCCCACCGTCGTAGCCGACTTCATTCGTCAGCTTTTTGACGTTCTTGCCGTTTTTGTCCATTGTGTAAATATCGAGGTCGCCGTCACGCAGACTCGTGAACACAATCGTGCCGTCCTTGCGAATCGTCGCTTCGGCATCGTAGCGTGCCGTCGTCGTCAAGGACTTGATGTTTTTGCCCTCCAAATCTGCCTGCAAAATATCGAAGCCTGCAAATAACGACCAGACGTAACCGCGCGAGTAATCCGGCGGCGGCGGACACACAGGCGAAGCTTTGAAGGTCGAAGCATAGACGATATGCTTTTTGTCCGGCGTGAAGTAAGCGCAAGTCGTTTTGCCTTCGCCATTCGACAGTCGTTTCAAATCCGAGCCGTCAATATTCATCGAAAAGATTTGATCACAACCATCGCGCTTTGTCGTCCGCTGAAAAATCAGCTTCTTGCCATCCTGTGCGAAGTAAGCTTCGGCATTTTCGCCTTCATTGGTGAGTTGTCGGATGTTTTTGAGGTGCTTTTCGCGTGGATCGGCGAGCGGGGAGTTGGGTTGATTTTGGGCTTGCGGATTGGCCACAAGACTGGCCACAATCCCGCCAATAACGAGGAGAAGAATCAATGGGGCTTTCATAACTTTCTGAGTCATGGGTCATTGGTCATTCGTCACTTGCTCTTTGCCCGTTGTCCCTGGTTGTGTGAACCAATGACAACGGGCAAGTGACGAATGACCGACTTCCGTTTTTAGTCTCCGCCGCTTTTGGCTTTCTTTTCTTCCATCAAGATTGACTTGCGGCTGAGACGAATCTTATTCCCTTCGAGGCCGATGCACTTGACCATAATTTGCTGGCCTTCGTGCAATTCGTCACGTACGTCGCGGACGCGATAATCCGCAATTTCCGACACGTGCAACAAGCCATCTGTGCCAGGGAAGATTTCGACAAATGCGCCGAAGTCCACGATACGATTGACCGTGCCGAGATAGGTTTTTCCGATTTCGGCTTCGGCAGTCAAATCACGAATGATCTGCAACGCCTGTTCGCCCGCTTCGCCATTCGCCGTCGCAATCGAAATCAGCCCATTGTCGGCGACATCAATCTTCGCGCCAGTGCGCTCGACGATGGATTTGATGATTTTGCCACCTGGTCCAATCACGTCACGAATCTTGTCCACCGGAATCTGGATGGTAAGGATGCGTGGTGCATATTTGCTGATGTCCTCGCGCGGTGTGGCAATGGCCTCGTCCATCTTGTCCAGAATAAACATCCGGCCTTTGCGTGCTTGCTCCAATGCCTCGGACATGATCGTCGTGTTCAAGCCGGTGATCTTGATGTCCATCTGCAATGCCGTAATGCCGTTGCGTGTGCCCGCGACTTTGAAGTCCATATCGCCGTAGTGATCTTCGGCTCCGGCAATGTCGGTTAGGATCGCAAATTTCTTGTCTTCTTTGACCAAGCCCATCGCCACGCCGGCGACCGGCGCTTTGATCGGTACGCCCGCATCCATCATCGCCAGAATGCCACCGCAAACCGTCGCCATCGAAGACGAGCCGTTGGATTCAGTAATGTCCGACACGATGCGAATGATATATGGGAACTCAGTTTCGTCTGGCATCACGGCGTCAATCGCTCGATGTGCGAGCGCGCCGTGTCCGATTTCGCGGCGTCCAGGAGAGCCGGTACGTCCGGTTTCCCCGACCGAAAACGGCGGGAAGTTGTAGTTGAGCATGAAGCGGCGTTTGAATTCGCCCGTCTCTAAACTGTCCACATATTGCACATCCTGCGAAGTGCCGAGCGTCGCGGTGACGATGGCCTGTGTTTCGCCACGCGTGAACAGGGAAGAACCGTGCGTGCGCGGAATCCAGCCGACTTCGATGCTGATCGGACGAATTTCCGAGAAGCGGCGACCATCAGGACGACGTTTGTTATTCAAAATGTCATCGCGGAAGATGCGCTCTTTCAAGGTATCAAACAATTCTTTCGCTTCGGTGCGCTTGGCTTCGTCGTCTTCGGGATAGCTTTCTTTGACCTGTTTTTTCAGGTCATCAATCGCTGCATAGCTTTCGATCTTCGACTTGTTCTCAACATTGATTGCCTCGCGCAAGGCCGCGCCAAATTTTTCTTCGATCTCCTTGAGCATTTCTTCGTTGAGCGTGGGCGCAGTGAATTCGCGCTTCTTGATGCCAAGCGTCTCCGCCATCGCTTTTTGCAACGCGACCAGCTTGCGGATTTCGCCGTGGCCAAAGAGCAAGGCTTCGAGCATCACCTGTTCGCTAACTTCTTTCGCGCCCGCTTCGACCATCACAATTGCGTCTTCGCTGCCCGCGACAATCAGGTTGAGCTTGGAATTGCGCAGTTGCTCATAGGTGGGATTCACGACATATTTATCTTCGACTAAGCCTACCCGCACACCAGCAATCGGATTATGAAAGGGGATGTCTGACAGATACAGCGCAGCGGATGCGCCCGTGATCGCCAGTACATCGGGATCGTGATCATCATCCGCCGAAATGACCATGGAAATGACTTGTGTCTCGTGCAGGTAACCTTCGGGGAAGAGCGGACGCAAGGGGCGATCCGTCAGGCGGCAAGTCAAAATTTCCTTTTCCGTGGGGCGGCCTTCACGCTTGAAATAGCCGCCGGGAATGCGTCCCGCAGCATAGCCGTATTCACGATAATCCACGGTCAGGGGAAAGAAGCTTTGCCCCGGTTTTGCTTCTCGCGCCGAGACAGCCGTGACTAATACAATCGTCTCACCTTGCTGAATCAACACAGCGCCATCCGCCTGTTTGGCAATCCGCCCGGTTTCAATCGAAATCTCGGAATCGCCTAAATTTACACTTTGCTTCAAAAACATAGATATCTCCTCAACAACAACAAATCGGTCATTGGTCATTAGTCATGAGTTTTTGGCTACGTTGACCTGGAACAAATGACAAAGGACAAGTGACAACTGACAACAATTACAAACAACAAAAGCCCCTCAGACAATGAGCGGCTCAGAAACAACTAGGAGTTAGGTTTGGGAAAATTGTTCACGCGCTTGTCCACCAAAGACCGGACGGTTATGGCGTAGCTGGCTTCACAAAAATTATCGGCGGAGAAGGAGGTTGAAGAAATTGAGGAATTGGGTTCTTCCAGATAATCCTTACCAGATAATACGTGGAGCCATTCACCGTCTTTGCGCTCGCCGCGAGCAGCCGTGCCCACAAGTTCCGGCTTGGAGAGCTGGCAAGACAGGCCGTCACGTGCGGCCACAAACAGAAGGCGACAGAGTTTGTGACTCTGTCGCCTGTGCCTCTCTTACTTACGCAGCCCCAGTCGCTCAATGACCTGGTGATACCGCGCGATGTCTTTACGCTTCAGGTAATCCAGCATGCTGCGCCGCTGGCTCACCATTTTAAGCAATCCGCGCCGGGAATGATTATCTTTCTTATGCGTGCGGAAATGCTCCATCAAATCGTTGATGCGATTGGTGAGCAAGGCGACCTGGACTTCCGGCGAACCGGTATCCGTGTCATGCGTTCTAAACGTCTCTACAATGCCTGCTTTGGCTTCTCTTACTAATGCCATTCTTACTCCTACTAAAGTTAAGCTAGTTACATTTACCTGGGTACGAAGAAGGCGAGAAAGTACCACAGGCACAGGAGCGGTGTAAAGGCGGTCTTGCGCGCGGGCGTCCGCCGTATCTTTCCAGATGAGAAAACCTGCTTTAGATTCCTGCGCTGGCTCGCCCCAAAAGCAGCGCAGTGGCTGGTTGAAGGTTTTGTTGGGGAAGAGCGGCTTGGGGTGACAACGAGGCGTTTTGGTTGCCTCTGTGCCCTGGGATGAGTATAATTCGTGTGGTTTATAAAAAGTTTTCAGGGCTGTTCCTGGCTCCCTACAGCAGCGGTCAACGTAAATGAAAAAAAGAAAAGTAATAGCGGATTTGAACTCACGGATGAAACGGCGAGTGATTAGCCGTGCGGATCAGCAAACGCATTGGGCGTCAACACAACATTCTTCCCCCTTAGAGCAGGTAGGACGGCGGAAAATTCTCAATTTTCTGCGCGCCGCCTTGCTGGAAACTACACAAGTTCAAATTACTCACCTGCCCATTCAGCTCGCCAAACTTCCGTCTGCGTTTCAGCACTTCAAAATCGTCCAGCTTTCGGATGTCCATCACAGTTCCTTTGTCAGTGAGAATGAAATCATCACCGCCGCACAGCGGGTCAATGAATTGCAACCGGACTTGGTTGTGTTGACGGGCGATTACGTTTCGCATTCGCCGGATTTTATTCCCGGTTGTGCGCGGGCCTTAGGGCATTTGCAAGCCAAACACGGCGTTTTTGCCGTGCTGGGCAATCACGATCATTGGACGGATGGCGCGTTGATGCGTTCGGCCTTGGAAGCGCAGGGGATCCGCGTTTTGTGCAATGAGAATTTGCGCATTGAGCGGGACGGCGCACACATCTGCTTAGCCGGAGTAGACGATATGATGGTGAAGCTGGATGACATGAAAGCTGCGCTGGCTGATACTTCGCGTAGTGAAACGCGCATTCTGTTGGCGCATAATCCGGCGTTGATTCGGGAAGCTGCTCGCGCTGGTGTCGACCTGATGCTTTCCGGTCACACGCATGGCGGTCAAATCAACTGGAAGCTACTCGTGCCGCGCAAGGAAACGGCCTTGTCGCGTTGGCTGCATCGTCCCAGCCGCAAATTTATGCGCGGGCACGCCGTGCTCGGCAACACACAGCTTTATGTCAATCGCGGTTTCGGCACCGTTGTTGTGCCCTTGCGCTATGGCTGCACACCGGAAATTACGTTGATTGAATTACAGCAATAAAAATTATCCTTGGTCCTTGGTCATTTGCGTTGAATTTAGGAACTCAAAGTATTGAGATGCGACGAGCAAGGGACAAGTGACCAAGGACTAATGACAACTGCTTTCTTCCTGAAAGCGCCGCTTCCGAAACGCCTTCAATTCTCCGGCTTTAAATAAACATCTTGGCCCAATCATTCGATTCACTTTTAAGTCACCGTTTTGGCAATAGCTCAAAATCGTAAGTTGCCCCACGCCTAAAAATCGTGCGGCTTCCGGTTCGCTGAGTTCGTATTCATCACTCAAATTAGCAAAGCCGCCGGAGCATTCGTGAATCGCTGCGCCCAATGGGGTAGTCCAAAAGATCGGCGGAATGGTTTGTTCGTGACTTGGTGCTTTCCCATACAGCAAGCGCAGTAATTGGATGCAGCGCCCCGCGACATTCGGGGTTTCGCTCACGCCCGCCGCATGCTCAAAAATCTCTCGCATCATCTGCGCGAGAGGCGAATGGGCGGCCTGCTCAATGGTGGGCGCTTTGATTTCTGTGCCGGGCAAAATCAGTTGCGCGATGACCCAACGAGCTTCGTGAAAGGCGCGGCTCACCTGCGCGCGAATGTCGTCTTCAATTTCACGCGCCGTAAACTCAAAAGATTTTTTCAGAGGTAACGCTGCACTCATAAAGTGGGCGACACTGTAGCGCAAAAGCCGGGCGGAGTCAGCCTTGCCCCGCAGAATTTTTCAGCCTCTCCGCTTGCACCCGGATTTTGCGTCCGGTACACTAGGCGTGTCTTGATAGTGTAAAAGATACACTAAGTATTTAGAGAAGGAGTTAATAATGAGAAATGCAACCGCCACTAGCAGTGTTCCGCCAGTAACTAATTACGATCCGCAGGCTATCAAGCCGCTGGATAACTATGTGCATTTGAGCGAAGCTGAACTCTATGATCGGATTCAGGAAGCCAAGCGCAAACTCGGTGAGCGTGTGGTGATTCTTGGGCATCACTACCAGCGCGACGATGTGATTTGTCACGCGGATTTTACGGGCGATTCGTTCAATTTGGCACTCCAGGCGCAAACGCGTCCCAACGCCGATTACATTGTTTTCGCAGGCGTGCATTTTATGGCGGAGTCGGCGGACATCCTGAGCGCGCCGCAGCAAAAGGTCATTCTGCCCGATTTGGGGGCAGGTTGCTCAATGGCAGATATGGCGAGCATTGAGCAAGTGGAAACCGCGTGGGAACAACTGCAGGAATTGGGCATCGCCAACATTATGCCCATCACGTATATGAACTCCGCGGCGAGCCTGAAAGCGTTTTGCGGGCGCAATGGCGGTGCGGTTTGCACTTCGTCGAATGCCGTGAAGTTATTTGACTGGGCGCTGGGCGAAGCGGATAAATTGTTCTTCTTCCCAGATGAACATTTGGGACGTAATACCGGCGTCAAGCACGGCATCCCCCTCGACAAAATGGTGGTGTGGGACCCGCGTTTGGATTTGGGTGGCAACACGGCGGAAGAATTGCGCGCGGCCAAAGTGATTTTGTGGAAAGGGTTCTGCTCGGTTCACGGACGCTTCCTGCCGCGTCACGTGGATGATCGTCGCGCCGAATATCCGGGCATCAAAGTCCTTGTGCATCCCGAATGCCGCTACGAAGTTGTGCAAAAAGCTGACCTGAATGGCTCGACCGAATTCATTATTCGCGTGCTGAACGAAGCGCCTGCGGGCAGTCAAGTGGGCGGTGGGGACAGAAGTGAATCTGGTCAATCGGATGGCGAAATTGCACCAGGATAAGTTGGTGACGTTGCTGTCGCCTGACCTTTGTATGTGCGCTACGATGTTTCGCATTGCGCCGGAGAACTTACTCTGGTCATTGGAAAACCTGATTGATGGTCACGTTGTGAATCATATCACTGTGGACGATGACACCGCACATTGGGCGCGCGTCGCCTTAGATCGTATGCTGGCCAATCGCGGACAGGGATAAGGCGGCTGAGGCGCAAGCCCGACGGTGAAGGAGAGCGGTCTATCACTTATCGCTCTCCTTCATCGTTGGGCTTGCGCCATGAATGCTTTGAGACTTTGACAAATCCCACAAATGAGTTGATAGTTCCTCGCAATCGTTGTACACAATCCAGAACATTAACCTCGTCGCTATGCAGAACGGGCAACCTCGAACGCTGAACGAACTTATCATGCAGGCCACCGCGCGTCGGCTGGATAAAGTCGTCATGCGCTACAAACGCGAGAAGGCCTGGCAGGATATTACCGGCACGCAATTGAGAGAACGTCTGCACCACCTTGCTGTCGCTTTGCACGAACGCGGTGTACGGCGGGGCGACCGCGTGGCAATCCTCGCGGAAAGCTGCCCTGACTGGAGCATCACGGATTATGCGATCCTGGCTTGTGGCGGCGTGACTGTGCCGATTTACCCGACGCAGGCGGTGGAGCAAGTTGGCTACATTCTGAAAAATTGCGCAGCGAAGTTGTTGTTTGTCTCTAATCAAAAGTTGCTCCGCCGCGTGCAACCCGCCTTGGATTCGCTCAAAAGCGCTGCGCCGCCGTTGGTGTTATTTGAGGACAAAGGCGAAAGCTATGAAACAATAGACGCCTTTGCCGCGCAAGGCGCACAGGTCGCGGCGCGCAGCCCCGAACTGTTTGACCAACTTACAGCGCAAGCCCTGCCAGACGATATGGCGACGATTATTTACACCTCTGGCACTACCGGGGAGCCAAAAGGCGTGATGCTCACACATCGCAATTTGGTTTTCGATGCGATCAGTTCTGGCAAGCATTTGGAGCCAGACAGCAACGATGTGTTTTTGAGCTTCCTGCCGCTTTCGCATGTCTTCGAGCGCACGGTCCTGTATTTGCTGATGCACTGCGATGTGCAGATTTGCTTTGCGCGGGGTATTGAAACAGTGGCCGAAGACATGAAGGACATTCATCCGACGATTGTGACGGGCGTGCCGCGTTTGTTTGAGAAAATCTACGCTACGATCAACAAGCGCGCCGCCGATCAGCCGCCGCTGAAGCAGCGAATTTTCCAGCGTGCCATCAAAGTCGGACGCGAGGTGGCGGTACTTAGAGATCAACGCAAACCCGTGCCGTTTACATTGGCGATGCAACACAAGGTTTTAGACGGCTTGGTTTTTAGCAAATGGCGCGAAGCTGTGGGCGGTCGCATTCGCTTTTTTGTGTCGGGTGGCGCGGCTTTGCCGAAAGAGCTTGGCTTGATCTTCTCGGCAGCGGGCATCACGATTTTGCAAGGCTATGGCTTGACCGAAACCTCGCCGGTCGTTGCTTGCAATAAACCCGGCAACAATCGCTTCGGCACGATTGGCCAGCCGATTGAAGGCGTCAAAGTCAAAGTTGCTGCCGATGGCGAATTGTTGGTGCAGGGCGATTTGGTAATGAAGGGCTATTACAAATTGCCTGAAGCGACGGCGGAGATGATTAAAGAATACGAAGATGGTGTATGGTTACATACCGGCGACATCGGCGAAATGGATGCGGAAGGATTTATTCGCATCACGGATCGCAAAAAAGACCTGATCAAAACCAGTCTCGGCAAATACATCGCGCCGCAGCAAATTGAAAATATGATCGGCGGCATTCCGCTGGTCGATCAAGTCATTGTCATCGGCAATCAGCGCAAATATCCAGCGGCCTTGATCGTGCCGAATTTTGACGCCTTGCAGACCTACGCGAGTTCGCTGGCGCTGGAAACCAAAGACCGTGCGACGCTTACCAAGCATCCGCGCATTGTGGAATTTTTTAAGAAGAAAGTAGACGACGCCACCAGAGAACTTGCCCCCCACGAGAAGGTCAAAAAGATTGCTCTCCTCACACAGGAATTCACGATTGACGGTGGCGAACTCACCCCCACGCTCAAAATCCGCCGCAAGCATGTCGAGGATAAATACCGCGACTTGATAGATTCCCTCTATCCGAAAAATGAAGTGTTGGAAAGTTGATGTACATTCAGGAACTTCCCCTTTCGCCTGGCGTGAAGGCATCCGTAGTTTCTGCTGTCAGTGTTCTACTGCCTGCTCATCATCATTGAGGTATCGAGGTTCATGAAAACTTTGTTGTTCCTATCGCTTTTCGCTTTTTTCGGCCTGTCATCCGTTTGGGCGCAATCCACGCCGGGCGCTTTTTTGGGCGTTTATCTGGCGGACGTGAATGAAGCCAGAGCGCGCGACTTACGGTTGTCTGAACCGCGTGGCGCTTTGATTGGTAAGGTGTTGGAAGACAGCCCCGCCGCCAAAGCTGGATTGCGCGAAAACGATTGTATTCTGGCGTTTGATGACCAAGCCATCCAGACGGCCAATAATATTTATCTCCTGCTCAACGAAACGCTGCCAGACAGTCGCGTGATGCTCAAGATTGTGCGCGAAGGGGTCGAACGTGATGTCACGGTGATTGTCGGGGAACGGCAAGGCGGAATAGATTCCACCGCCCCCACGCCGGAACCGTATCATCGTACAAAGACCTGGCGCTTGGGGGTCAGAGCCATACCGCTGACGCCACAACTCGCCGAATTTTTGGGGGTTACGAGCAATATCGGTACACTGATTACTGAAGTCGAACCACGCACGCTGGCAGAGCGCGCCGGAATCAAAGCCGGAGATTGTTTGCTCACGCTTAATGGCAATGCTGCCCCCGCCGGTACTGATTTGAACCGCCTCTTCAATGAACTGTTCACAAAAGCGAACGGCAAAATCAGCGTCAAGCTTGTGCGTGATCGCAAAGAACAAGAGCTGATCGTCAAAGCGGAAGAAAATGAAAACTAGCGTCTGTTGAGGCGGACGACTTAAACGCCGCCGCCGCCTCTTTTGTGGAAGCTTTTCAAACCAGGGCGGAGTACGTTGCGCTTCATCGCGCGCGTGCTTTTCTTGCGAAAACTTGTATAATGCGCGGCGTCCAGCGTTCCAGATACAGGTGATAACTTTCTTGATCTTGTCTGCGGAGAACTGCGGCGAGGCAGTTAAGAAGTGGGATAGAAAGCCGATGAGTGCCAATTTTGCCCTCGGCGGGATTGAGCAACCCGACCGGAAATTATTTGAAGAACCAGCCGTAATGCAAGTGTTAGAGGATTTGACGGATGGCTTTTCCACGTTCGATGAGCGTTGGTGCTTTACCTTTGTTAGCCCTAAATGTCGGCAACTTCTTCAGCTTCCCGCCGATGTCTTGGGCAAAAACTTGTGGTGCGACTTTCCGCTTCTGGCCGCAACGGCCTTTTATGAAGCCGCCCATCGCGCTGTCACCGAAAGTAAAACCGTGGTGCTGGAAGAGCATTATCCTTACGCTCAGATTTGGGTTGAGTCTCGCATTCAACCCTGTCGCAATGGCGCTGCCATGTATTATCAGGACATTTCAGCGCGGCGCCAGGCCAAAGATGAACAACTGCGGATCAGTGCCATTCTGGAAGCTACGACCGACTTTGTCAGCATCTTTGACCCGAAAGGCAAACCGCCTTACCTGAATCGTGCCGGACGGCAAATGATTGGCATCGCCGAGCACGAAGACATCTCACAAGTCAAAATTCCTTTCCATCCGACCTGGGCCAGTGATCTGGTCTTGCGCGAGGGCATTCCAATGGCTTTGCGCGAAGGCGTGTGGAGTAGTGAAACCGCGTTGTTGACGCGTGACGGACGCGAGATTCCGGTTTCACAGGTATTGATTGCGCACAAAAACGCCAGTGGCGAAGTCGAATTCATCTCGACAATTGCGCGTGACATTAGTGACCGCAAGCGTGCCGAAGAACGGCTGCGCGAACAGGCGGCGCTGTTGGATCAAGCGCCAGACGCGATTATGGTTTGTGATCTCAACCAAAAAATCGTGTATTGGTACAAAGGGGCAGAGCGTTTGTATGGCTGGGATGTTCAGGCGGCGCTGGGACGTGATTTGAGCGAATTGTTAGGCCCACAAGCCGCAGTAAATGAGGCCTGGCAGGAATTACTCATCCAGGGGGGCTGGCGCGGCGAAATGCGTTGTCTAACCAGGCAAAGACAGGAGGTTATTAACCATTGCCATTGGACTATCGTGCATGACGCCGAGGGGCAGAACAAATCTATTCTCATCATCAATACCGACATTACGGAAAAGAAAAAACTCGAAGAGCAATTCCTGCGTGCGCAACGCATGGAAAGTATCGGGACGTTGGCCGGTGGCATCGCGCACGACCTGAACAACGTGCTTTCGCCGATTCTGTTGGCGACCCGCATTCTGAATCTGAAATTCCCCGATGAAGATTCGACGAAATTGCTAGGCACCTTGCGCCGTAGCGCAGAACGCGGAGCTGATTTAGTTCGTCAGGTCTTGATGTATGCCCGTGGCACGGATGGCGAACGGGTGTTGTTGCAGCCAAAATATATTATTAACGAAGTCGCCCGTATGTTGCAGGACACATTGCCGAAAAACCTTACGATCAAACAATCCTTGCCCGCGCATCTATGGGCGTTGTCCGGCGACACGACGCAGCTTTATCAGGTTCTGATGAACCTTTGCGTGAACGCGCGCGATGCCATGCCAGAAGGCGGCACGATCAGAATTAAAGCCGAAAACGTCAGCCTTAATGAAGCCCAGGTCAGAGCTTATCTGGAGGCCCGTCCGGGGGATTTTGTGCTGATTCAAGTAGCGGATACGGGCATGGGAATCCCCCCAGAAATACGCAGCAAAATCTTCGAGCCGTTTTTTACCACTAAAGTGCAAGGCCAAGGCTCCGGTTTGGGGTTAGCCACAGTTTTGGGGATTGTCAAAAGTCATGACGGCTTTATTGATTTTGAATCGGACGTGAGACAGGGAACTCGCTTTAAAGTCTATTTGCCTGCGGTCAGGAATCAGGCTGCTCCCGAAATAGAGTGGGAGGCGAAAGAAGTGCCCCATGGCCAGGGCGAGATCATTTTGATTGTGGATGATGAAGTCGAAATTTTGAAGATGACCAGCGAGACGTTGGCGGCCTACGGTTATCAAACCTTGATGGCACAAGGCGGGGCGGAGGCCGTGCAACATTGCCGCGAGAATCCAGCGCGGATTGCGTTGGCGTTAGTGGATATGATGATGCCTCGCATGGATGGGGTGGCAACTATGCGGGAACTCAAAAAACTAAATCCCCGCCTTAAAATCATCACGACCAGTGGTTTAGCTGATCCGCAGAAACTGGCTGAAGCCACAGCCCTCGGAGCCACCGGGTTTCTGGCCAAACCTTGCCTGCCTGGCAAAATGATTCAGCTCATCGCCGCCGCTTTAAATGCCAAACCTGAATAGCAAGTCTGGGGACGCACAACCCAGAGGCCGGGCGTTCCCAATTTGTGGGAATTCGTGTAAATTCGTGGCGCAAATTTTTCATCTATCAACCCAAGGAGTCCCTAATGACCGAGAGAATTTTTAATTTCAGCGCTGGGCCTGCGGTATTGCCAGTGCCTGTTTTGGAAGAAGCCCAGCGTAATTTATTAGCCTTACCCGGTGTCGGTATGTCCGTGATGGAAGTCAGCCATCGCTCGCCAGCCTTTGAAGAAATCATTCACAATGCCGAAGCGGATTTGCGCCAATTGCTCAACATCCCCACGAACTACAAAGTCATGTTTTTGCAGGGCGGCGCGAGTCTGCAATTTTCTATGATTCCGATGAATCTGTTGCCCAAAGACGGCAGCGCCGATTACATCCTGACTGGCAGTTGGGGACAAGGAGCTTTCAAAGAAGCCAGGAAAATTGGCACGGTGCGCGAAGCGGGTTCGACGGCGGAAGGTAATTTCTCGCGGGTGACCCGGCAGGATGAATTGCGTCTTGATCCCAACGCCGCGTATGCACACTTCACTTCAAATGAAACTATCTTCGGCGTCGAATTTCAGTCGGAACCGGAAGTTGGCGAGGTTCCGCTCATCTGCGATATGTCGTCTGACTTTATCAGCAAGCCCATTGATGTGAGCAAGTACGGTTTGATCTATGCCGGCGCGCAAAAGAATGTCGGCCCGGCGGGCGTCGTGATCGTGATCGTACGCGAAGACTTGTTGGAGCGCGTACCGAAAGGTTTGCCCGCGTTGCTCGACTATCGCAACCTCGCGGAAAAAGAATCCATGTACAACACGCCGCCGTGCTTCCCGATTTACATTAGCGGTTTGGTCTTCAAGTGGTTGCTGAAAGATATTGGTGGGCTGGCGAACATTTACGCGCGGAATCAGGAGAAGGCCAAGATTCTCTACGACGCAATAGATGCTTCTGATGGCTATTTTCGCGGGCACTCTGAGCCACAGTGCCGCAGCCTGATGAACGTCACGTTCCGCCTGCCAAGCGAAGAACTCGAAAAGAAATTTGCCAAAGAAGCTACGGCGGCTGGCTTGGACGGGTTGAAAGGCCATCGTTCGGTCGGCGGCATGCGAGCTTCGATTTACAACGCCTTCCCCCGCGAAGGCGTCGTCAGACTCGTCGAATTCATGCACGATTTCGCCGAGAAGAACGGTTGAGTCAAAGCAAGGTAGAGCGAACTCGAAAGATTGCTCTACCTTTCAGGTCACCTGGCTGCGCACATCCGCCATCGTTTCTTCTGGCCGTCCGAGCCAGTGTTTTACTTTGGAGCGCCATTCCCGTAACAGATCGGCAGCGCCGGACATTTCCGCCTCAAATTCCAGTTGCGAAATATTTTCGCTATCAATGAAGCGGCGCATTGCCAGGCGCGAGGTTTCCACCGTATTCAGTCCCATTTCGCAGGTCATGGCACTTTGCACACCGACGGATTTCAGCCACTCAAAGGCTTGCTCCGACCAGAGGCCGCTGGGATAGGCCAAATGCACCATCGGGCGGCTGACGACTTCGCCCAGCGCGGTACGGTTATCAATAATTTCGCGCTTGGCACGCTCCTCTTTGAGCGGAAATTGATGCCGATGCGTGTGCATCTGAATGTCTACGCCTGCCTCATGCATTTCGCGGATTTGCTCCAGGGTCATCAGATGCAAGAACCGACGGCGGATAATGTTGTCATAATCTACTTGCAGGTACGCCCCCAGACGGCGTGACAACTCAACGCGTTGCTCTTCGTCCAACTGGGTTTCGGCATAGCGAAAGATTTCCCACGCCACCTCTTCCTTGTCCTTTTCCGTCCGACAGTCGTATTCCCCCGACAGATGGTCATCCACGGCGGCCAAATCAAAATGCTGACGGGAAGTTTTCCACAGCATATATTGCACGGCCAGGCGGAAAATCGGGTTTTGCTTGGTGACGTAATAAGACGTGACAAAAACTGTGGCGGGAAATAATTGCTCGCGCAGCAGGCCAAAGGCCGTTTGGTAGAAGCTGTAGAACCCTTCGTCAAACGTGATGACGACAGCCCGGCGCGGGAGCTTCTTTTTCTCCAACAGCGTCAGCGCATGGCTTAAATCCAGGACTTGATAATCTTTCCTGGCCAGCCAATTGAGGCGTCGCGCAAAGGTCTCGGTATTGGTAAAGACTTTGCAGCGGAACTTGCTTTCGTCCGTGCCGCTGGCGCTGATCCCGTGATAACACAGGATTCTGAGTCCATTGAGGCGGGTATTGCGTAACAGCGCAAACACACCTAGAAATCGTGCGATGAATAAAACTATATCTTTGATTGTCATTGCCGGCTTAAACCTGCCTTTCGGCGTAGCTTTTTCCTAATCGTTAATCGTTCTGTGCTTTTCCGTTAGTGAGGCTGGTTTAATTGCCCATCAATCATAGGCGCTGCGTGGACCAGGTGATAGTTTTCCCCAGTCTTTTTTGTCGGAATAAACTGCATTCGTAAGTGAATCCGACTTTTTCAATTACGTGCCGCGAAGGGGCGTTATCGGCCAGCACCATGATGTAAATTTTCTGGATGTCTGGCAGCTCCGCGACGTCGTGCAAAATTTGGTAAAGAGCTTGTTGATATAAGCCGCGCCCGCGTGCTTGCGGGTGCGTGAAAAAGTCATACAACACGGCGTTGTCAGGCTCATCGAAGATAAACTCTTGTCCGACTTCTGAAAGCTTGGCTTTCTGCTGGCGCAAACCCAACCAGCCGTAATGCACCAGGCAATCGTTTTCGACGAGCGTGTAGCAATGTTGCTCGGTTTCGAGTTGCTGCAACGCTCGCTCAAAAAAGCCCTGTTGCGTTTGATGATCTGCCATCGGCGCAAAGGTCAGCAGGGCGCGCACATCATCTCTGGTCATCACCTGCGGGCGCGGCAGCTTCCACACTTCTTGCGGAGCATAGGCGTAAACCCGAAACTCGGTTTTATCCCAAACTTTTCGCAGTAACTTCTTAGGAATGTTTGCAGGATTCACCCGACGCAACTTACCAATCAAAGACCTAACTTGGTGAGGCGAGAGTCCAACAAGTTGAAATCCGCGTTTGGCGATGGCTTCAAATCGTTGTTGAGCTTTTCTTTTTTTGAGCTGGTTATTACCGCTGTCAAAAATGACGCGCAAAGTATGCACCTGATCGTGCTCGGTTGCAAATCGTTCCTTCCAAGGATCGCCGCCCGGCGTCAAATCAAATGTCGTGATGCCTTGTTTGGCTAACATTTCACCCAACAGTAACAGGTGAAATTTCCCCGGCGAGTGGAGCGCGAAAAAAGGGGAATGAGCAAACAACCACAACGTCACGTCATGGCTGTTGCGAATGCCGAAATGCGCGGCCACCACCTGCTCGCCGACTTTCATCACGGTGACGTGTACCAAGTCAGAATGTCGCAGCAACGCCAGATGAAACGGCTGCTTCAGCGGATCAAGACGAAATGGCAGTACGTCATGCACCGCGCCTTGCCGCAAGTCGGTGTAGGCGCTGATGTCAGCAAACATTGCCGCCAACACGACGGGATCGGTGATTTGCTCGAATTTGATTTCGCCCACCTGTCGAAGCCGATTGAGGCGGCTCTTGTTGCTTTTCTTTTTGAGCGAGGCGGCAATCACGCTGCCATCTCCAATTTGCAAGAGCGGGCGTGGGGACGACAGGAGTTCCACCGCACTTCCGCGCAGGCGCGCTGATTTCACCCAGGCCAGCGGCGTGGCGGGGGGCAGATATTTGCAGAAGAGCGATTGGGTGGGAAACGCGCGTCGCAGGTGTTCCAGTGCCGCCAGCATGAATTCATCGCTCTGTTCAGGACGCGACAACCAAACCTGATACTCAGCGTGATGCGTTCCCGCCCACACTAGCTCGCCGGATTTTTTTTCAATGGCTAAGAGGAGCAAGCCTGTCAATTGGCCATCCGCTGCTTGCGCGCAAATCAGCAGCGGCTCATAGCGTTCGGCATAGACTTCATACCAGGTGGTGGCAAAGGCGCGGCTTTGAAACGAGGTCGCCCACGGGCAGCACTGGGAAAGCGTATCCCAACGTTGCCCGTGGGCCTTGTCTTGCAGCCAAACCCAGGCGTCTTTGGCGCGGAGGAATTGAATTGTCATACGGGGCAAAGGGTGCGCCAGCAAGCTGGTCAGCTTTCAACTAAGCAGGCAGCAACGCGTCATCGGTCAGGTTGTGCGATGCCGCCTTAACCAGTTGCTGGACTTCTGCTTCTTTCTCATAATTGCGCGCCATTGCTTTGAGCGCAGTAGCCAGCGGTACAATCATATACAAAATCTCAAACGTGTATTGACTGAGAAAAAATGACGACACGCAATAGCCGACGAGCGCCGTTTCCAGGCCATGCGTGTAGTTGAGCATTAAATTATCAGGCGACCGCGCTTTCAAAATACGCCGCACGAATTTCAGTCTGAAGTAAGTCAACGCCAGCATCGCCAAAAAGAAAAGCAGCGCGGGAACACCCGCATCCACTGCACATTGCAAATAGGAATTATGCGCTACACGGGCATCTGTTGGATCGCCATATTTTCCGTAAATCAACAGGATATTTTTCATCCCGATGCCAGCCCAGGGATAGTCCTTGATGATATTCCAACTCACTTCCCAGGCGCGTAATCGTTGCTGCGCCGAGCTGTCTTGCTCCTGTGCGTCTTTAATGGTGCTGAGGCGTTCTTTTACTTTTTCCGGCCCAAAGCTAATGAACAACACTGCTGCGAGCGTTAGCGCGGCGAGGCCTGTGACTTTGTATTTGGTCTTGAGCGCCATCAGCAACGCGACAACGCACAGTCCCAGAAAACCACCGCGCGAATAGGTGAAAAGGATGGTAATGGCCGCCATCGCACTGAGGCCATAAAAGCCCCAACGCAGAATCCGCTTTCCTTCACTTTTAGCAAAGTAATAGGCGAGTGGCGTGGTCATTACCAGCAACAGCGCATAATCGTTGTTGTCTTCAAATGAACCGCCTGGGCCAGTGAGTTTGACATTGCCCAAGTGGATGATGGCACCAGCGAAGTCTTTGAAAGTTACCAACCCGACTGAGACCAGTACCACCAACAAAAACCAGCGGACTTTCTGTTCGCTATCCACTAAGGCAGAAATCAACAAACCGATGACGATGACTTTGGTGAATTCGATGAATTTGATTTCCGCATTTGGCACGTTGTAACCGAAATAGGTGCCCATCAGCGTTTGCAGCCAAACCAGCACCATAAACAGGTTCGCGCCAAGTTTGGGCGGGCGCTTGATCAGCTCGAAAACGAGGTAGCCCAGGAAAGTGGCCACACCGACCATCAATGAATACTGTGCCGATTGCACATAAGCCCATTCGTGCGGGCGCGTAATCGCCATGGAAATGAAGGTGAGGACCCCGATATACGGTGACAAAAACGCCAGCGGTACCGCAATGACCATGATCCCCAATAATAAAAGCGCTTTCATACTACAACTCGCTCACTACTTTTTCCGCGCACTAAAGTTGGCTAGTGTCTCTGGAATGCCCGTGCGCCGATTGACGGCGCGCGCCAGCACAAAAAGAAAATCTGACATGCGGTTCAGATAAATCAACGCCTGTGGATTGATGGCCTCTGCGGCGGCCAACGCCACAACGCTTCGCTCCGCGCGCCGTGCCACGGTACGCGCCAAATGCAAGAAGGCTCCTGCCTGGCTGCCGCTTGGCAAAATGAATTCTTGCAGTGGCTCTAGCTCCGCCAGAAACTTGTCAATCAACTGCTCCAACTCGCTGACCAAGCCATCGTCCACCCGCCGCAAAGGAACATCCATCGGGCTGGCCAAATCCGCGCCGAGGATGAATAACTCATTCTGGAGCCTTCCGAGCACGGCGGTTATTTCCTTGTCAGCCAGAAAAGTTCGCGCCACACCAAGCCAGGAATTTAATTCATCCACATCGCCAAAGGCCGCAACCCGCAAGTCGGCTTTACTGACTCGCTTGCCACCCACCAGCGACGTTTCTCCGGCATCTCCCGTCTTCGTATAAACCTTGGTAATTCGCATATTTGCTCCTTGTAAGACAAAGTCATAACTATCTGCTGTACTGGGCACCGAGGGGCAAAAAATGGCCGCCCAAGTATAATAGCTTCCTCCTAATTCGTCGCCAAGTATTTAATGACCGCAAAAGAGGAAGTCAAAAGTAAAAGGAAAGGAAAGACTTTGCAAGCGTATAGGCACACCCTATAATCGCTACCTTTATAGAATATCTTTTCTCCAAATCAATGACGAAAGGCAAAAGTAATCAGAATGTCAAAGGTGCATAATGTCTGCATTGTCGGTGCAGGATATATTTCGCTCTTTCATATCGAGGCTTTAAAGTTACTCCCCAATATTAAGATCGCAGCCGTCTGTGATTCCAATGCGCAACGTGCTGCGGCACTCGCCCAGAAATGGGGCATTCCACAAATCTTCTCTACCATTGATGACCTTATTGCCAGCCAAAGCTGTGATGTGGCACACGTCCTCGTCCCGCCGGATTTGCATCGCCAAGTCGCGGAACCACTGCTGCGCGCCGGGCTGCACGTGATGGTTGAGAAGCCGTTGGCTGTTTCTTCCGCCGATTGCGAAGCCTTGCTGCAAGCCGCGCAGGCGAAGAACGTCAAGCTTGGCATCAATCACAACTCGACCTTTCGCCCCAGCTTTACCAGGCTCAAAGAAATCATCCGCTCGAACGAAGTCGGGCATTTACATCACGTGCTTTGCCATTTGAATGTGCCGCTGCGCCAACTCGGAGCTAAGCAATTTAGTCATTGGATGTTTCAGCTTCCGCAAAATCTTTTCCTCGAACAAGGCGTGCATCCGCTCTCGCAAATTTACGATTTAATTGGCAACGCCGCGCAAGTCACAACGCTCACCTCCGGCCATCAGGAATTAGCACCCGGCGTAGAGATTTACGATACATGGCAGGTTTCGTTAGTAGGCGACCGCGCGACCGCACAACTCTTTCTTTCGGTCGGACAGGATTTCCCTTCGTGGCAAATCACAGCGATTTGTGAAGACGGCACGATTCACGCGGACTTTTTGCACGAGCGTTGTCTGGTGCAAACGCGCACGAAGGAAATGGATTTTTATAACTCGTTGCGCACCGGCGCGCGCATTACCGGCCAATTAGCGAAACAAAGCCTCAGCGGAGCCGCCGGATACATTCTCTCGCAACTCAAGCTTGTTCCGAAAAACGACCCGTTCATCGTCAGCATCAACGAAGCCGTCGCCGCCTTTTACAATGGCATTGATAATCAGGGAAGCTTTGTGGACGGGAAAGCGGGAGCGGATGTCATCAAAATGTGCGAGCAAGTCGTCGCCACTGTTGCCCAGCCTGCCGCCGCTTCCGTTGCCGCTTCAGTGGCTGCATCACCCGCAAATTTCGATGCGGTCGTGATTGGCGGTACAGGATTCATCGGCTCCCATTTAATCAAACAACTAATTGCTGCCAACCAACGCGTCAAGGTCATCGCCCGTAATACTCGTACGCTGCCCAAGATTTTTCACCATCCCAATATCAAAGTAGTTTCCGGCGACATCTCCAACGAAAAAGTGATTGACGCTGCTGTAGCTGATGCGCCCGTTGTGATTCATTTAGCCCACGGCGGCGGCGGCGAAACGTGGGAAGACATCAAACGTTCGATGGTAGACGGCACGCGCGTCATCGCCGAAGCTTGTTTGCGACATAAATCCAAACGGCTGATTTACCTCGGGACGATTGCCTCGCTTTATCTTGGCGATGGTTCGGAAAGCATTACCGGCAGCACGCCGAATGATCCTCAGGCGGAAACGCGCGCTTTATATTCGCGTGGCAAAGCGATGTGCGAAGACATTCTGAACAAGCTGCATTACGAGCAAAAACTGCCGGTGGTGATTTTACGTCCGGGCGTTGTTATCGGCGAAGGCGGGCTGCCGTTTCACTCCGGCGTAGGCTTTGCCAATCAGGAAGGCCACGTGATTGGCTGGAATGACGGCAGCAACCCCTTGCCCTTCATTCTAGTAGAGGATTGCGCCAGCGCCATTGTGGGCGCGATGAAAGCTCCAGGCATTGACGGCAAGTCTTATAACCTGGTTGGCGATCAGCGACCATCCGCCCGCCAGTACATGCAAGAATTGTCTGCGGCGCTTGGCCGGCCCGTGCGATTTTACCCGCAATCGGTGCTGAAGTTGCAACTGATTGAAATTGGCAAATGGATCATCAAACGCGCGACAGGCCGTCGAGATGCGCCCTTCCCCAGTTATCGAGATTTGAAATCAAGAGGGCTGGTCGCGTCCTTCGACACGACGGACGTCAAGCGTGATTTGGGGTGGCTGCCGATCCAGGACACACAGGCGTTTATTCAACGAGGCATCGCAATTCACCGCAAGCATGACTAAGCCACGACATTTGTTGCACGCATTTTCGACCTTCGCGGTGGGTGGGCCAGAAGTGCGCACATGCGATCTGATCAATCATTTTGGCGACCGGTATCGGCATACGATCATTGCGATGGATGGTCGGTATGATTGCCGCGCCAAATTGCAGCCTGATGTTCCGGTTACCTATCTCGAAGTCCAAAACTTCCGGCAAAATCTGCTCAAAAATGTGCAGCAGTTTTCCCGCTTGCTCAAACAACTCCAACCCGATGTGTTGCTCACGTATAACTGGGGTTCGATTGAATGGGGCCTGGCCCATGCCTTCAGTCGTGCGTGCCCGCATTTTCATTGGGAGGAGGGCTTTGCGCCCGAAGAAGTCGTGCGCCAAAAAAAACGTCGCATTTATGCGCGCAGACTGTTCTTATCGAACGTGCAGAAAATTATTGTTCCCTCGCGCGTATTGGAGAGAATTGCACAGCAGGTTTGGAAATTTCCCGCGACTCGTGTAAGTTATCTCCCGAACGGAGTTGACGTAGAGAGGTATTCGAACTCTTTTTCTCACGAACACAATTTGACGCTCATTCCAGAATTGGCGAAGTTTCCCAATAGTTTGCTCGTCGGAACGGTTGCGACGCTTCGCCCGGAAAAAAACATTCCCCGTTTGATTCGCGTTTTTGCACAGGCAACGAGACACAATAATGCCAAATTAGTGATTGTGGGAGATGGGCCAGAATATCAAGCGTTATGGCAATTAGTTCAAAACAATAACTTATCCGAAAAAGTGATTTTACTCGGTCACAAAGATGATCCGGCGGAAATCGTCAAACGGTTTGATGTCTTTGCGATTTCCTCCGATACGGAGCAAATGCCCATTTCCGTGCTTGAAGCGATGGCAGCAGGTTGCCCTGTTGTTGGAACAGACGTGGGCGATATTAAAGAGATGCTTGCTCCAGCTAATGAAGCATTTCTTTGCTCCACCACTGACGAGACCCTTTTTGCGAAGAACCTTCAGCAGTTGCTCCTTGATCCCGCTTTGCGTGCCTCCTTAGGGCAGCAAAATCACGAGCGATGTAAGGCCTTGTTCGACAAAAGTGTAATGTACCGAAATTACGAAAATCTTTACGAGCTAAAACCATAAGGTTCAGTGTTGCTTTTTCGGATTGACTACTAGCGCGCGCCAGCGCCAGGACATTCTTCGCAAATGCCTTGGTGGGAGTGGGGTAGCCGGCGTGCTCTTCTTGCAGGGTGTAGCTGTGAAATTTCTAGTCTTTTCAGATGATTGGGGCGAGCATCCTTCAAGCTGCCAACATCTATTCCAAATTCTCACGCATCAGCATCCAACCATTTGGGTCAATACGGTTGGTTTACGGCTTCCTCAATTGACCGTCCAGGACACGGTCAAAGGCGTGCGCAAGCTGTCGGCCATGCTTGGATTGCGCCAACTCAACACGTTGAATGGGCATAACGGGCATAACGGGCACAGCCGCCACAACGGATATAACGGGCACAATGGCTACAACGGGCATTCACCGCATGTTTGCGTTCCGCTGATGACACCATTCCATCGTCCCAAATGGTTAGCGGACTGGAATCAGCGTTCTTTGCTGCGTCACGTTGCACACGAACTACAGAGAAAAGATTTCCAGGATTTCACCATTGTCACCACCACACCGACCGTTTGCGATGTGGTGGATAAGCTGCAAGCCAGCAAAGTTATTTATTATTGTGTCGATGATTTCAGCGAATGGCCCGGCATGGAAAAAGAGTTGATTCTAGGATTGGAGCAAAAGTTGCTGCAACACGTGGATACGGTCATTTGTTCGTCACAGCCCTTGTTTGAAAAGTTTCAGGACAAATATCCCACGCACTTGCTCCGGCATGGCGTAGACCTGAAATTATTTTCCGAGATTCCGCCGCAAGAACATCCATGCCTGGCGGGGATTCCCAAACCCCGCGTGGGATATTTTGGTAATTTTGATCGGCGCAACAATCAGGAACACATCACCGCTCTGGCCAAAGCCATGCCGGATGTTTCGTTCGTGTTCACCGGCCCCGTGCAAAATAATATTTCGACGCTCAAAAAATTACCGAACGTCTACTTTACCGGGGCGGTGCCGTATGAAGAGTTACCCGCCGTCGTCAAAGGCTGGGAGGCTTGTTTGTTGCCCTATCACAATAATGCGCTGACCGTGAATATCAATCCACTGAAGCTCAAAGAATACCTGGCGTGCGGCAAGCCCGTGGTCGCAACGCCATTGCCGGATGTGCAAGAGTTGAGCCAATATTTGCGCGTGATAGATGAGCGCAATATTGCTGGTTGGCGGGCGGCGATTGATGATGCAGTTAGTGGGCAATGGAAACCTGATCTTGCTGCCATAAAGCAAATGCTGGCCGGGGAAAGTTGGACACGAAAAGCCGATATTTTCCTGCGTATCTGCCAGGTGGCTTGCCTGGCTGCACAATTGCACGTCGGAGGGTGAAATCGCCCTTCCCGGCAAACTCACTCCTGCTCGCCGCTTTCAAACTGCACCCGAATTGATGAAAATTCTCTCCGTCACGACGCTCTTTCCCAGCCGCGCGCAACCTGTTCATGCCGTTTTCGTTCACAATCGCCTCAAATACATGGCCGCGTTGCTTAAAGATCAAGGAGAAATCCGCGTGATCGCGCCGATTCCCTCCTTTCCGTTGGATCGCTTCATTCCCAAATATGCCAACCGCCAGCAAATTCCGCGCTACGATCAAATAGGGGATTTGGCCATCGTTTACCCGCGGTACTTTTCCATTCCCGCCATCCTGAAACCCCTCGATGGCTTCTTTGTTTTGCTCGCCGTGTGGGGGGCTGCGCGCAAGCTGCGACGTGAGTTTGATTTTGATTTGATTGACGCGCATTTGGCCTTTCCCGATGGTTTTGCGGGCGTGTTTCTGGCCTGGCTCTGGGGCAAAAAACTCGCGATCACCGTGCGCGGACACGATGTCAATGTGTTGCCGAACTATCCCGTGCGCAAGCGGCAAATTCAATTCGCGCTCCGGCACGCGGATCGGGTGATTGGCGTAGCGGACGCACTGCGACGTGCTGCCGTTGCGCTCGGGGCTGATCCGCGCAAAGCCGTGACGATTTCCAATGGCGTAGATTTGGAAAAATTCTTTCCCGTCTCTCAAGTGGAGGCGCGCGCGCGATTAGGCTTGCCAACAAACCGCCGCATCGTGCTCTCTGTAGGCCGGATCGTCGAAAATAAAGGCTACCACTTGATTGTCGAAGCATTGCACTTGCTCCAGCAGGCTGGCCAGGAACTCCCCTATCTCTTGATCGTTGGCGGTGCCGCCGACGAAGCGATATATCCGGCCAAACTGCGCGCGACCATTGCGCAACTCGGAATGGAAAAGGATGTTTTGCTGACAGGCCCGCAAGCCAATGAAACCTTACGCGATTGGTACAGCGCTGCCGATGTGTATTGCCTGGCGAGCGCAACCGAGGGCTGGCCGAATGTGTTGTTGGAATCGCTTGCCTGCGGCACGCCCGTCGTCGCCACGAACACATGGGGCACGCCCGAAATTATTTGCGCTGATGCGTACGGTTTGCTGGTCGAAAGATCAGCAGAAGACCTTGCTGCGGGATTGCAAAGAGCCTTGGCAAAACAGTGGGATCGCCAGGCGATGCTGGCCTATGCGTCATCGCACACCTGGCACCGCGTCGCAGCCCACGTCATCGAGAATTTCGAGATCGCCCTCAGAGAAGATAAAAAGTGACCTGATCCCCTAGCCATAAAAAGTTCGGCCAGCCGCAAGGACTTTGCGACAATTTTAGTGTTTCCTGAGCAGCGCCACGCCCCGACAACTTTACCGAGGAAGTGAGAGCTGTAATGAAACTGGGAAATCAGGAAACTACACCGGAAGTCAGTGTGGTGATTTGTGCGTATAACGCCGCGTCATTTATTGCGGAAACGTTGGAATCCGTTTTCGCGCAAACCTGCCAGCATTACGAAATTCTGGTCGTCAACGATGGCTCGACCGATCAGACGGACGAGGTGGTCGCGCCGTATCTGGATCGCATCACCTATCTCAAGCAGCCAAACAGCGGGCCAGGGGCTGCACGCAATGCAGCTTTCAACTACGCGCAGGGCCGTTATATCGCCTTGCTCGACAGCGATGACCAATGGCTCCCGAACTATTTGGAAACCATGCTGGCACAAATGCACGCTGCGCCCGAAATTGATGTGCTCTATCCGAATGCCATTTTGTTTGGGACGCCGCAGTGGGAAGGGAAGTTGTTTCAGGATATATGTCCTTCGACTGCGCCGGTGACATTGGAAAAGTTTCTCACCAGAGAGTGTAACGTCTTCATCTCGGCTCTATTCAAGCGCGAAATTCTGGACGAAGTCGGTTGGTTTGACGAAAGTTTGCGCGGGTCAGAAGACTTTGATTTATGGTTGCGGATGTTACAACACAACTATCACTTTGCCTTTCTCCGCACGCCCCTGGCACGTTATCGCAAACGTGATGATTCGCTTTCCAGCAGTTCGACACGCTATTATCAAAACGTCTTGCGCGCCTTGTGCAAAGCCTTATCCGCATCGCAGACCACGCCGGAGCAGACGCAGTTGATGATGGCGACGATCAGCAAAGTCGAAGCTGAAATTGGCTTAGTCACACTGAAACAGAAGATTCTGGCGCGCGATTTTTTGAGCGCCGTCAGAGACATTACCGATGTCATCGCCAATCGTCCGAGTTGGAAATTGAAGCTCATTGCTGTTGCCCTGATCCTCTTTCCTGAAATGCTTGCCTGGGTCGTGACTAAACGGGAAGCAAATGGTAGCATCTCCGCGGAATCGGCTCTTACGTCCTCACAATTATTGTATTCTGGCTTAGAGCGGAAACCATTACCCTATTTGCAAACCAAGCCCTCAAGCGAGTGATGTTCGGATGTGTGGAATTGCAGGAGTTTATAATTATTCGACTGAGCGTCTGGTAGACCCGAGCCATGCTCAAGCGGATGACCGATGTGATCGCGCATCGTGGCCCGGATGACGATGGGTTCTTGCTGCAGGGACGCGTTGGCTTAGGACATCGCCGCCTTTCGATCATTGACGTTGCGGGTGGTCATCAGCCGATCTTCAACGAAGATGGAACGGTTGCGATTGTCTTCAACGGCGAGATTTACAATTACCAAGAACTGGCTCAACTCGTCGAAGCACGCGGCCACAAATTACAAACTCGCTCTGATACCGAAACCATTGTTCATCTTTATGAAGAATTTGGGGAAAATGCGGTAGCGATGTTACGCGGCATGTTTGCCTTGGCGATTTGGGACGGACGCCAGCAAACGATGCTGCTGGCGCGGGATCGGCTGGGGAAAAAGCCGCTGTACTACGCCGATTACCGAGGCCGCTTACTGTTCGGCTCCGAAGTCAAAAGCATCATCGCCGATCCTGAAATTCCCCGCGACATTGATCCCGAAGCGCTGGCCGATTACTTTTCCTTCCTGGCAATTCCCGCACCGAAATCCATCTTCAAGCACGTGCGTAAACTTCGCCCGGCGCATTACCTGGTCGTTACGCCTGGAGGCGTGCGCGAACAGGAATATTGGGACATTGATTTCAGCCAAACCGAAATTCGCAGCGAAGAAGAGTGGCAGGAGCAATTGCTGGAGGCTTTGCGCGAAGCCGTAGGTGTACGGCTGATGAGCGAAGTCCCGCTTGGTGCGTTTTTGTCCGGCGGCGTAGATTCGTCTGCGGTCGTGGCAATGATGACAGCGATTACGAATCGCCCGGTGGTGACAGCGTCCATCGGCTTCACGTCCGAGGAATTCAGCGAAGCGGCGGCTGCCAAGCAATTTGCTGCATACGTCAAGGCCGAACATCACGAACGCATTGTGAATCCTGATGCGGTTTCGGTCGTCGAGAAACTGGCCTATCACTACGACGAACCGTTTGCCGATTCGTCCGCCGTGCCGACCTTTTACGTCTCGCAAGTCGCGCGCGAGTTTGTCACCGTAGCCTTGTCGGGCGATGGCGGGGACGAGAATTTTGCCGGTTATCGTCGCTACAAATTTGATGTGGCGGAAAATCGCGTGCGCGATATGCTGCCGGCGTCGCTGCGCAAGCCAGCGTTTGGCGCGATGGCGGCGGTGTATCCGCAATTGGATTGGCTGCCGCGTCCGTTGCGCGCCAAAGCCACGCTGAGAAACTTATCGCTTGACCCGGCGGAAGCGTATTTTCAATCGGTTTATGGCGCAGTGGCCCGCGAACGCGATGGTTTGTTCAGCGCCGATCTGAGTACGCGACTTAATGGTTATAACCCGTTTGATTTGTTCCGCTACCACTACAATCGTGCCAACACCGATGATGCGCTTTCCCGCGCGCAGTACGTGGACATGAAAACGTATCTGGTGGACGACATTCTGACGAAAGTAGACCGCGCGAGTATGGCGGTATCCTTGGAAGTTCGTTGCCCATTGCTTGATCACAAGTTTATGGAACTGGCCGCACGCATGCCTTCGGATTTGAAGCTGCGTGGTGGCATCGGCAAATATATTTTCAAGCAAGCGATTCGCAAGATTGTGCCGGAAGACGTACTGACGCGACCGAAGATGGGCTTTTCAATTCCGTTGGCAGACTGGCTGCGCGGCGAATTGCGCGATCTGGCGCACAGCTTGCTATTTGATACGAAAGATGACCTGCTGAATCAGGCAACAGTCAAAGGCTTGTGGGAGCGCCATCAAAGCGGGCTACGCGATTTTGGCACGCCGCTTTGGACGATTCTGATGTTCCGGCTGTGGCAACGGAAGTTTCTCTGAAAGAAATCAAAAGGCAAAAGGTCAGCACTTGATTTAAGAAATTCAGAAAAAGCTCTGCTTCCGAATCCTACTTTTGATATTTGCCGTTTGAGTTAGTTATGAGGGTGCTGACTTTTACCAATCTGTATCCGAATGCCCAACTGCCGTTGCACGGGATTTTTGTGGCGCGGCGCGTGACTGCTTTGGCGCGGGATTGTGGACACGAAATCGAAATTGTCGCGCCGGTGCCGTACTTTCCGAGATTTCTTCCTGCCCTTGGGGATTGGAAGAAATTACAGCTTGTGCCCAAAATCGAAGAGCGCGACGGGCTGAAGATTTATCATCCCCGCTATTTCAATCCTCCGAAAATCGGCATGTCGCATTATGGGCAGTGGATGGCAAGCGGCAGCCTTTCTACGGTCACATCGCGGTTGCACAATGGGTTTTCGTTTGACGTGATAGACGCACACTTTGTTTACCCCGATGGTTTCGCGGCCATTCAAATTGGACGGAAGCTGAATCGCCCGGTAGTTGTGACAGCGCGTGGCTCGGATGTCACACGTAACAAACATCTCCCTCACATCAGACCCTTGCTCAGCAAAGTGATGCGCGCTGCGGCACAACTGATCGCCGTTTCCGAAGAGTTGCGCGATGACTTTATTGCCTTGGGCGCAGCGCCGGAAAAAGTTCATGTGATTCCCAACGGCATTGATACGGCCTGTTTTCACCTACTGTCGCGCGCGGCTGCCTGCCAAGAGTTAAGGCTTAACTCAGATGATTGCTGGCTGATTTCTGTAGGGCGGTTGGATCACAACAAAGGGCAATGGCTGATTCTCGACGCGCTAAATAAAATTGGACTGGCGGAATTGCAGCGGCGTCGAATCAAGTTGGCCTTGATTGGTGATGGCGAAGACCGCGAAAAACTTGCGTCATTGGCACACTCGTTCGGACTTACTGACATCGTTTATTTCGCGGGGCAACTGAGTCCTGAAAAAATTTGTACCTGGTATAACGCGGCTGAGGTTAAGATATTGGCTAGCCGCCGGGAAGGCTCCCCGAATGTTGTCCTCGAAGCCTTAGCCTGCGGTACTCCTGTGGTGGCGAGCCGCGCAGGGCGGAACGCACTGGTAATCCAAGCAGGCAAACAAGGTTTTCTGTTTCCTCCCGAAGATGCCGAGGCCTTGCAAGCGGCAATTTTGCAAGCACTTGACCACGCATGGAAACGCCAGGAGATTACTCAATACGGCAGTCAGCGTAACTGGGCAACCGTAGCAAAAGAAGTTGAAGTTGTACTTCAATTGGCAATTAAAAATAAAAAATAACCCCAATGAAAATCATTTATCACCACAGAACACGCGGCGAGGATGCGCAGGGAATTCACATCCAATCTTTACAGGATGCGTGGTCTCAACTTGGACACGAGGTTCACGAAGTTAGCTTGGGGCGCGCCCAAAGTGGCAAAGCGCAACCGACCAATGGCCAGCAGAAACATTCTGAAGGACGCGGCACTCTGGGCAGCCTAATTTATGAAGGGCTATCGCTGGGCTATAACGTTTATGGCATGCACAATTTGCAAAAAGCCATCAAAGAACATCACCCCGCGCTCATTTATGAACGCTATTGTCTGAATTTAACCGCTGGCTCGCTCGCCGCCAGGAAACACAAAATTCCGTTTGTGCTCGAAGTGAACTCGCCGCTGGTCGAGGAAATGGCGAAGGAAAGCGGGCTGATTGGACGCAACGTCGCCGAACACTGCGAAAAGCTGGTGCTGGATCGCGCGACGCGCGTAGTGGTCGTGACCGACGTGCTGCGCCAGCATTACGAGGCGCAAGGCTTCGATACCAGCAAGTTCCAGGTGATTCACAATGGCATTGATCCCCAGTTATTTCACCCGGAGGTAGATGCTCGACCGGTGCGCCAACGGTACAATTTGGACAACCGTTGCGTCATCGGCTTTGTCGGCTGGGCACGACAATGGCATCGGCTGGATTTGATGGTTGATGCATATGCCAAATTGCCCAATCGCGACCGCTTTGCCGTGTTGATTTGCGGTGATGGCCCGGCGATTCCGGGGCTGCGCGAACAAGCCAAAGACTTGGGCGTGGCGGACGCGGTTCATTTTTCGGGTGGCTTGGATCATCACCAAATTCCAAATCACATTGCCGCGATGGATATTGCCGTCCTGCCGAGCATTCCCGTGTACGCTTCGCCCATGAAGTTGTTCGAATATATGGCGATGGGCAAAGCCGTGCTAATGCCTGACCAGCCGAATCTGCGCGAGGTGATTATCGAAGGCCAGAACGGAATGTTTATTCCCAAAGATGATCCAAATGGCTTTGCCAAAGCCGTGACTGCTTTGGCCACGAATCCCGCGTTGCAGCAAAAGATCAGTTGCGGCGCGATTGAGACCATTCAACAAGGCCGCTATTTCTGGACGGAAAACGCCCGCCGCGTACTGCAAGGAGTTGGTCTGGGATGAAAATCCTGCTGTTCTCACACCGCACTCCCTACCCCCCTTACAAAGGGAATCAAATTCGGCCATTCAATGTGTTGACCTCGCTGGTGGCGCGCGGTCATGAAGTGCATTTGCTTGCCTTTGCCGATGGCGCAGAAGAATTGAACACCAAATTGAAGCTGGAAGAATACTGCGCTTCCGCCACGTTGATTCCGCTCAATCACTTGAGCGGAAAAGTTCGTGCTTTGTTGAGCTTAGCAACCAACACGCCGCCCTCGGTGGCCTATTTCAATTCGCCCGCGCTGCACCGCGAAGTCGCGCGCATCGTTGCTGCGCACGGCATCGAAGCGATGGTCGTGTATTCCTCTACGATGTGCCAATACGTGCCCGCCGATTTCATCAAGCACACCGTGGTAGATATGGCGGATACCGATTCGGAAAAATGGCTGGATTACGCGCAGGAGAAAATGCCGCCGATGTCGTGGATTTACCAAATCGAGGGCAAGCGGCTCCGGCAATACGAATATTGGATTGTGCGCAATTTTGGCTACAGTTCCTTGCACACGCAACGCGAAATCAATGTGCTGACGGAACTGACGGCAGAAGAGCACAAGCGCCTGATTCCGATTACGAACGGCGTGGATTTAGAGAAGTTCCGACCGGATGCTGTGCCGGCTTTCGCATTGGAACGATTGCCGGAAAACGAGCGTCAGTTTTTCACTCAACCTGAGGCACCGCGCATCGTGTTTACCGGGGCGATGGATTATTACCCGAACGCGGAAGCCTGCGTCTGGTTTGCGAATCAGATTTTCCCGGCAATTCGCGCGCAATATCCTAACGCACAATTTTTGATTGTCGGCAGCAAGCCAACACCACAAGTCATCGCGTTGCATGCCTTGCCCGGTGTAGTCGTCACAGGCTTTGTGGATGATGTGCGGCCTTATTTGGCGGCAGCAACAGTTTGTGTGATTCCGCTGCGGATCGCGCGCGGCGTGCAAAACAAGGCGTTGGAAGCAATGGCTTCCGGTCGTGCGGTGATTGCCACGCCCGACGTGATTACTGGCGTTGGCGCGATTGCGCCCGAACATTTGCTGATGGCGCGCGATGAAAGAGAATTTGCCGCAGCCGTACTACAAGTATTAAGTGACAACGCCTTACGAACGCGTCTGGAAAAATCCGCGCGCGCGTTTGTCGAACGCGAATGCAGTTGGAAACCGCTGATGGAACGCTTTGCCGCTTTGGTGGAAGCGGTTGGGAAGAAAAAGGAGAAGCAATGAGCCGTTAGCCATTAGCTTTTAGCCAGAATGAGGCGTTGGCTAACAGCTAACAGCTAACAGCTAACAGCTAGACTATGATTGTCAGAACAAAAGCACCTTTAAGAATCAGTTTTGCCGGGGGCGGCACGGACGTTCCGCCCTTTCCGCAACAGGAAGGCGGTTGTGTCTTAAGCTCGACGATCAATCGCTATGCCTACGGCACGCTGCGTACACGCGACGATCAAGCCATCAACATCGAATCACTGGATTACGGTTTATCGGTAAACTACAACCCGGAAGATTTGATGACCTTTGATGGCAAACTGGATTTGGTGAAGGCTGCTATCGTCAAAATGGATGGGCGCGGCGAGATCGGCTTCGATGTCTTCATTCACAGCGACGCGCCGCCCGGCTCTGGCTTAGGCTCGTCCTCGGCAATGATGGTTGCGCTCGTGGGGTTGCTGAAAGAATTCAAAGGCTTGCCGCTGACCGATTATGACGTGGCCGAATTGGCCTACGTGATCGAACGCGAAGACCTGGCGATCAGAGGCGGCTTGCAGGATCAATATGCCGCAGCCTTCGGCGGCTTCAATTACATCGAATTTCTGCCCGATCATGTGATCGTGAATCCGCTCAAGATTCGTCCGGCCATCGTCAACGAACTGCAATATAATTTGCTGCTGTGCTACACCGGCTCATCGCGCCTGTCCTCGAACATTATCGAAGACCAGGTCAAACGCTACGAAAGCGGCGAACAGGATAGCCTTGATGCGTTGCGGCAATTGAAGGCCATGACCATCGAAATGAAGAACGCCTTGCTGCGCAGTAAGCTGGATGATTTCGGCGATTTGTTGCATCACGAATGGGAACAAAAAAAACGCATGTCGCATAAAATCTCTGCTCCGATTCTGGATGAGATGTATGCCGAAGCGCGTAAGCACGGAGCACTCGGCGGCAAGATCACGGGCGCGGGTGGCGGCGGCTTTATGTTGCTTTATTGCCGCTTTGACAAAAAACACAAGGTGGCAGAACGGCTCAAGGAAATGGGCTGCACAATCACGGAATTCGCTTTTGAGCCATTTGGCTTGCAGACGTGGAGAGTCGCCAATGACTAAGTATTTACAACTCATCGAACAACGCACCGCAGAGAGCATTGCGGTAAAGCAGGCTTTGCTGGAAACGCAAGCCGACACAATTGCCGCGGTCAGCGCCAAATTAGTCGAAGCGATGCGCAACGGCAAAACGCTCTACCTCTGCGGCAATGGCGGCAGTGCTGGAGACGCGCAACATATCGCGGCTGAATTAGTCGGACGCTTTACCAAAGAACGCCGCGCTTTGCCCGCCGTGGCGTTGACGACCAATACTTCTGCCTTGACCGCGCTCGGCAACGATTACGAATATTCAATCGTCTTTTCGCGTCAACTCGAAGCGTTCGGCAAAGTGGGCGATGTTCTTATCGGCATTTCCACCAGCGGCAATTCGCCGAATGTCCTGCACGCTTTGCAAACCGCCAAAGAACTTGGAATGATCACCATCGGATTGACAGGCGAAGCTGGCGGCAAGACCAAAGCCGAAGCCGAGCATTGCATCTGCGTCCCGTCGCGTGACACCGCCCGCATCCAGGAATCGCATATCCTTATCGGCCATATTTTGTGTGAAATTGTAGAGTGTGAATTGTTCGGCTAGGCTCTGAGCTGACGCTTTGCCCGCTGGATTACGGCAGCATCGCGCCCAATGCTGCGGTAGCGAACGCGCCGAACAGCACATACAAACCGCCGATGATCCAACTCATAAGGAATCCCTCAATGGTTGGCACCTATCCGGCGACTTCGCCCGGCGTGCGTAAAATGCCCGCGCCAATCGTGTTGCCGATGATGACAGCGAGACCGAAGCCGAGGCCAAGTATCTGGCGGAGGCGGTGTGATAATGGCATGAAAAAAGCTCAGGGTTGTGGGCGTTCCAAATGCAGGAACTCATTGAGTAAAGCATGAAAGTGATGGACGCCGTTTTCGCGCTTGACCGAATAGCGTCCTGTTGTGTAAGTCCGCGATTTCAAATTGCGCTGCACGGCTTCGCAAATGCCGATGTCTTCAATTTGGATTTCATCGCTGAATTCAACTGTGCGGCGAATCTTCTCTTGCCCCTCTTCGGAGGCAGGATCACGAAAGAACCACTCGAAAATCGTGAGTGTGCGTTCCGGCCCCAGTGGCACAATCAAATTCGTCGAGTAATTGTCCGGGTAAACGTTCAGCATCAAGTTGGGAAACAGCCAGAAGAACTGTGTTTCGTTGGTGGCTGGGTCTTCGCTCAGGCGTATTCGCCTGTTGTCCGTCGGCTTGATCGGCGCGTGCTGCAGCGAATAATATCGCTTCGTTTCGGTGCGATAATTCGCGTAATCCAATTCACGATTCAAGCCCGGATGCACGAGCGGAATGTGATAGCCTTCGAGATAGTTGTCCACGTACGTTTTCCAGTTGCAGTCCACATACCAATCCTTGCGTAAGGCAAATTGCAGCGCGGTCAAATCCTGATGTAGCAACCGCGTCGGCAAATCTTCGAGCGTTTCTGTCAATGGCGCGCAAGCCTTGTCGAGGTTGACGAACACCAGCCCCGCCCATTCGGCTACGCTGAATTCAGGCAAGCAGTTTTCGGCTTTGTTGAAGCCTTCGACGCCTTCAAATTCCGGCGTACCGTGCAGCCGTCCGTCCAACGTGTACGTCCAGCCATGATAGCTGCACTGCAAGACTTTGCGCTGGCCTGCGCCTTCTGCCACAGGGCCGGCACGATGGCGACATACGTTCGACAGCGCCCGCAATTTTGCGTCCGCACCTCGCACAACGATGACCGGTTCGTCTGCAATTGTAGTGGTGAAATAAGCGCCGGACGCCGCCACTTGCTCACTGCGTCCAACCAGTTGCCAGGAGCGCGCGAAGACGGTTTCCTGTTCGCGCGCGAGCACTGCTGGATCGAAATACCACGAGGCTGGAATCGTTGCGGCAAAGGCTAAACGGGGATCGAATGTATAGCTCATAAAAATCAAAAGGCAAATCTCGAAAGGCAAAGGGCAAAAGGTCGGCCTAGACTTTTGCCTTTTGAGGTTTGCCTTTTGCCTTTTGCTTTCTCTATTCTGCTTTACTCGTCAGAATTGCATTGAATAACAGCGGGAAGGTCGCCAGGCTTTGACCGCGATATTGCGGACGAAAGCCGAACAGGATCACGCGGCCTTTGCCCAGTTTGGCTTCAACGAGCGCTGCTTTGCCCCGAATGAGTTGATCGCCCAGAATCCAGCCGCTCAATAACGGATTCGCATCGGCAGGGTAACGCGCAATCACACGCACCGATTTTTCGTCCAACACTTCAAACGCAGGGCTTTGCTCAAACCATGCGATGGAATCTTTTTCCATCCCGAATGTTAAGTTGCTGGACGCATCAAGCTGCGTGCGCAGGATTGAGCCAGGGCAATAAAATTCGCGCGATGGCACGCCTTGCAAGACGTTGCGCACCGGCACACCGAGTTTTTCAATCGCAAAGTTCGAGGCGTTATTGAAGGTGATCAAGGTGCCGCCCGCTTCGACGAAATCGCGCAAGGCTCTGATCCCTGCCTCGCCTAAACCGCCCGTGAATTCTGCCGGGTATGCCCCGCCTTCCTCGCCGTTTTGCCTACCTGCCGGAATTCCGTCGGCAATGAGGCGCGCCGCTTGATCGGGCAGAATGATCGCATCGAATTTTGCGTGCAGGAAGCCGCTGCGGATTTCTTCTCGCTTGAGGCGCGTGTAGGGGAATTTGTATTGATCGAACATCCAGCGCGTCCAGCCTTCATCCATCGCCGCCGCATAGTTTTGGTACAGTCCAAGTCGCACGCCTGAATTGGAGCGAACGCGCGCTTGCAGCACAAGCGCAAGCGGTTCACGCCTGCCATCAACCGCAAAGGCGCTTTTGACCGGAATGGCTTTTACATCCATCAGCAAGGGCAGCGTGTGGGCTGTGACATCGTACGGGCGTTTGGGCGGGCCACCGGGATATTCACGCAGGTCGGGATATTGCTGGCGTTCGAGCATCGTTTTAGCAAAGCTCGCATAGGGTTGCTGCATGAGGATGATGTGTGTACCTTTCGGATAGGATTTACCATCCGCTGTGAATTCTTTGGCTGCATTCAGGACTTCCACGCCGCCGCGTTTGAGAATGCCGAGCACACGATCCAGCCCTTCGATTTGGTAGTAGTAAAGCACCTCGGCGGTTGAGGCTGGCGTGTTGGTGATTTTCTTAAGGTCTGAATCATCTTCCTTGTGCTCTTTCTCCGTTTTGTTCGCTTCGTTTTTGTTGCTGTTGGCCAGCTTGTCAGCATCGTCCGCTAATGATTTGGGAAGTTCCGGCTCAGGCAAGAGGTACGCGTACAGTTCCGGTTTGGCCGAGACAGCACGATTGTTGACGTCGTAAAAGCTGCGCAAATACTGCTCGCGGTAACGCGCCGCATGGTTGAGCAAGGCCAGGGCAGCGGACGTTTGATAATCCACAATGTCCGCGATAGTCCATTTGCCGCCGAGCCAGGGCTTGGGGAAATTCCATGACGAAACTTTGGCGTGATAGCCGATACCAGGCCCCAGCCGGTCGAACGGAACCTCAATCGGCGTGGCTAATTTGGCGCTGGCGGTTTCCGACAAAATTCTGAGCGCGCCGTGATAATGGGCATAAGCGCGGGCAGGCGTCCACGCGTCATAGCTGCTGTTGATGCTTACGCCGCTTTTTCCTTGTGCGGTTACTTCCCAGGCCATGGAAGAACCCAGCGCATTCACGCCTGCGATCAAGGCCGGGTCAATATTCGGCTCCCACGGTTCGACATACGGCGGCACGAATAGGCGCGAGCCGTAGGAACCTTGCTGGTGAATGTCGTGCAGGATATTCGGATGCCAGGCGTTGAGAATTTTGTCTACGGTAAGCTGCGTCTCCACTTGTGTGAACGCATACCAATCCCGGTTGTTATCGTGGCCCGTGTAGTGATGATACAACTCCGGCGGCGACGTGCCTTCGGCGGGCGTGCCCAGCGTTTTCTGATACCAGTCGGCCACGATGTCTGTGCCGTCGGGATTGAGCGATGGCACCAGCAGGATAATCGTGTTTTCCAGAATCTGTTTGATTTCGGGCGCGTTGCTTGAGGTCAACCGATACGCCAGTTCGGTTGCCGTAAAAGTGCCACCAACTTCAGTGGAATGAATGCTACACGTGATAACGATGATCGTCTTGCCGCGTTGAATCAGTTCTTGCGCGATTTTGTCGTCTTGCTTGAAGCGGCGCGGATCGGCGAGATTGGCTTGGATTTGTTTGTAATCCTCCAGCCGCTGAAGGTTTTCCGGGGCGCTGATAGTGGCCACGATGAATGGTTTTCCGAGCGTCGTCTTGCCCAGATTCTCAACCACTAAGCGCTCACTCGCGGCGTCCAGGTGTTCGAAATAGGCGACGAACCGTTCCCATTTAGCCAGTTTGCGATCTGTGCCGATTTTGAAGCCCAGGTCATTTTCCGGGGCCGGAAGGTTGAGCGGGGTCGTGGTTTGCAGGTTCCGCCCAGCCTGGGCCAAGGCCAAACTATGGAACAAAAGGCTAAAGAATAACACCGGCAACAACCTGCGAGGCAACATAGATTTCATAGTAACTCCAAGGGTTACAAGCTGCTTGAGAAAAGAAGCTTGCTTCGGAAAGTGAAAATGATTAGACTTCGTCCGCCGTGACCCCCTCATATTTTTTATCATGGCGATGTCCAAGAGTCCCAACGGCTAGTCCATACGAGAGAGGACAAAGTCGTGAGATTATTTCTGTGAACTGGAAATCCTGTCAAATGCGTCCCCCAAGAAAGTCATGCAAGTTTCTCAACTCGGGCTGAAAAAACTCGTTTCGCTTACCTGTGTTTTGCTTATCTGCCTGATTCCCATGCTGTGGCCGACCGGTCTTAGTGTCGAAGGACACGGTCTTTTTGCTCTTGATCGCAAGGCTGATTGGTGGTCACAAATCAAAGCCATTGATCCTGCAAGCCACAAACCCAGCGAATTACCTTCGCTGACGAAATTCAAACAGAAGCTTACGACAGAAGGCCGGGATTTAAAAATGCACGGCGTCTATGTCGAAACGCTGGAGACGCGTGAGCCGATAGTTGCTTTCAACGAAGAGGCCTTATTCAATCCGGCTTCGGTCATGAAGATCGTTACTTCGATTGCCGCACTGGATAAGCTGGGGGTTGATTACCGCTTCAAAACCGAATTCCGCGCCTATGGCGAAATCAATGCCAAGGCGGGTGAACTGAAGGGGGATCTGATTGTCGTGAGCGGCGGCGATCCGGCGTTTTCCATTCGCGATGCGGTCAGTGCGGGCGTGGCGTTGCGCAAGCTGGGCATCAATCGCGTGACAGGGAATTTGATAGTTTCCGGTTCGTTTACCTGCAACGAAAATAGCCAGACCGACATTTCCGCAGGTGTCTTGCGGCGTCACCTCGGCCTCACGATTCGAGGCGCTACCAACCTGGAAAACTCGGAACCGAACCGCCGACATGGACGCGCCCTCTTGACGGTCGAATCCGATACGCTGCTTCATATTTTGCAGGAGCAAAACGCGCACAGCATCAACTCAATGGCCGATGCGGTGGGCGAATTTATCGGCGGGGCCGAAGCCGTCAAAAAATTTCTGATTGACCGCGTCGGACTCAAGGCTGAAGAAGTTTTCATTTCGCGCACGTCTGGCTTGGAGACCAACCGTCTGACACCGTGGGGCACCGCCAAAATGCTGCGAGGCGTCTTTGCCTGGCTGCAGACGAACGGTTACAAACCGGAAGACTTAATGCCGATTGCGGGTATTGATTCCAGTACCGTAGGCGGGCGTTTCACTGAACCGGGTTTTGCAGGCAGTGTGGTTGCCAAAACTGGCACCTTACACGAAACGGATAATGGCGCGGCCAACCTGGCTGGCATTGCGTATACGAAAGACAAAGGCGCAGTGTTGTTTGTGATTTACGACATGGCCGAGGGCCGTAATGTCACGCATTTACGCATTGTCCAAGATGAATTCCTCAAAAATTTGATGAACGAACTGGGCGGCCCTGATCCGGTGAATGAGCGATCTGAGGAGGTGCTTCCCTTAGCTTCCGAAAGTCGCGTGGTGTTAGCGGAGTAGCGCAAGGGTCATTGGCAATGGGACAGATAGGAGTCATCGGACTAATGACCAATGACAACTGACCACTCACAAGGCCTCAATCACCTTCAGTACATCCTGACTATGCGTGTCAGTTTTGACTTTGCGAAAGATGTGCGCGATTTTGCCTTGCTCGTCAATCACGAAAGTCGAGCGCAGCACGCCTTGCACGATCTTCCCGTACATATTCTTCTCGCCCCACGCGCCGTATTTTTCCATCACTACATGATCCGTATCGGATAGCAACGGAAACGGCAATGAATACTTCGCCGTAAATTTCTGATGTGCGGCTTGCCCATCCGCGCTCACGCCGATGACTTCAATGCCGCGTTGTTGCAACACCGTATAGTCATCGCGGAAGCCACATGCCTCTTTTGTACAGCCGGGCGTATCGTCTTTGGGATAAAAATACAGTACGACTTTTTTTCCTTTGAAATCTGACAACTTCACCGTTTCGCCTGCGGTATTTGGCAGGCTAAAAGCGGGTGCCCTGTCTCCGATTTTGAGATTTTCTGTTGGCATTGAATTCCTCTCTCAAATGTAGAGCAACCTTTCCAGTTTGTTTTTGTTTCCCCACGCCATCCTTTGTGCAGATAGAAGCAACCTAGAAAGGTTGCTCTACCTTTACTTTACGACCGGCTGATTTGGACTAACTCTGCTGAATATTTGCGCAAGCTTGGTAAATGTTTATGCACGCGTGAATCGTAGCCACAATGGCAATTCGGGCAATTGACCGCGAACGCATCGCGCGCGGCTTGCTGATGCAACGAGGTGAAAAGCAAATCACGCAAGCGCGTTTCATGCAAGTTGCCCAACTTGAAGGTCACATAGCAAAGCTGCACAGTTCCATCCGCTCCAATCCACAACATTTGATACTTGTCGCACGGCACGCGCATGGCTTCGCCTTGCAATAGCCAATCGGGAATGGACGCTAAGCTCAAAGCCGATTGGTCAATTAAGTCCGGCTTGGCGAGCTTTAGGCGCATCAGCTCTTTCGTTACTTCCCGAATGGCGGGCAAGTCTTCCGCGCGAAATTGCAGCATCTTCTCCGGCCCTTCCGTAAAGTACGGCAGCGAATAATGGATCAAGTCAACGCGCATCGGGAAGTTATATTTCTCAACATATTGAAATGCTTCGTGTAAGGCTTCGACCGTGCATGAGGGGCGCATCAACAGCCAGTTCATTCGCAGGCCGATTTTCATTCCGTATTTCGCACGTACATAGGCTAATCCCGCTTCGAGTTGGGCGAAGCGATGTTGACGTTGCACGTAATTGTCGTAATGATCCTTCACGCCGTAAAAGCCAAGCGTGAAATCGCGCAAGCCCGCCTCGTATAACTCATCCACTTTGTCTTGCAGCAAAATGCCGTTGGTCGTGACATACACGCGTAGGCCGACTTTGACACAATGGGCTACCATTTTCGGTAAATCAGGATGCAGCAATGGCTCGCCGCCGTAGAGTCGCACGTACTCGACGCCCGCCGCTTTCGCGTCATCGAACATATCGCGTGCCAGTTCCCACGGCAGTTGCGCATTGGGCATGAAGTCGCGGCCATAGCGACAACCGATGCAGCGCAAATTGCAATACGCCGTGATCGCTACAGTTAAGCTGCGCGTGTTGGGTTGAATAACCTGCGGGAAATAATCGGCGGCGGTGTGACGCAGCAATTCAATACGCTTGTCTGCTTCAATCGCGACTTGTTTCAGCTTGGGAAATTTGCGCAACGGCGGCGCTACAACATCGTAGAGTTGGGAGCGGAGTGACATCGGGGCAACCTCCATTGGACTCGGTAGAAGTTATGGTTGTAATTAGAAATTAGTGCCAGCTAGAGACGGCGTGTACGGTAGCATGGTCCATGGGAGAAGCAATTACCAGGACCTTCGCCAAAAGAAAGGGAGTAGGGGGGCGGTCAGTTGGCTTTGCCTCACTAAGATGGCGCTGCTCCATTGCTGATGGTTCGTTTGAAAATGGGTACCTGACGGCTGGCCAGTCGTTTTGCTCACAAGCTGCGGTCAAGCGGGCGGGAAGTTGGCAGGAGGCTGGTTTTGGTCAATGTCTTATTTAGCAATATTTCGTAACGTTCGGCTTTTTGAGCGAGCGGAAACCCGCAAAGTACAGCGGTGTATCAAACTCGCGGGTGCTGGTAATAGCCTCGCCTGTGATGCTTGCTGCGCCAGCCGTTGACCAGGGCTTTTGATAATCGGAGGTTTGGGTTTGTAGCATCAAGGCCAGGCTCCAACCAGCGATGGAAACCAAAGCAAAGTTGCGAAAGTTGCGTGTTGAGATTTTCATAACCTCCTCCAACGTAATGGTTGACGGTTTCGTGAATAAGTTAGTGTTTGTGCAAGGAACGGCGAATTCCCAGGCTACGACCCAGAACCTCTTTTAGGCTTTTGTTGGGAATGGCCGAGGACGAGGTCTTGCGCCGCAGCCGGGAATTCACTGTTAGGTGAAAAAACTTAGGTGGAAAATGGTAGCGTCGGTCGGTCAGGCAAGTAGCCGGGGCCAATGCTCACCGACCGACGTTCGAGTTCCGCTTTTACTCCCCTTGCAAGCGGATCGAATTGGGAAACTCGTTAGCAATCAATGCTGATGCGCTGGGCGACATAATGAAATGATCTGGCGGCGTAGCCGGGAATCTGTTGATTCAATGACTCAAAGTCTTGGTAAATGCCGAAGCCGCCAATCCAGTCGAAGGCCATTTCCTGCGGTTTCACTACGGTCAACGCGTCGTTGGCCGTGTAGCGATCAAAAATCCAGCAGTTGGAAAAATCGAGAATTTGTATTTCGGTATTCGTCATAAGTGCCTCACAGCGATAAAAAGTTCCGCACACAATCTCAAGCTCTTGGGTCAATCTCATCTATCGTTCGGCGTGAGATTGTATGCGCTAGTGTTCTCCCTTATCTCAATCAAGTTTGTTCGTTTTTTTGTTGCTTCGTTTCTGTTCCTTTGTGTTTTTTACTGCTTCCACTTAGGTAAGATGATTCGGGAAAAACCTTTCACCTGCTGCGACAGATTTTTTTGCAGACAGAAAAAAAGGCTGCAGATTGCAGCCGTACAAGGTTTAGTTCTTTTGGATGTTGTTGATGTAGCGAAAACTTTCCAGTTTGCTCTGGTCACAACGAGGTATCGCTTAGAAGAGGCTGAGCAAACTGGAAAGTTTGCTCTACATTTTCAGCGTACTATCGTTTGCCTTCGAGATTGGCCCATTCGCCCGATTGAATGAAACCGGCCCAATAGAAGGGATGCTGACGATTCTTTTTCTGAAGCATCTTCAATTGTACTTGGCGCAACGCTTCTCCGCGCCCCAGTCCTTGCTTCAGTCCGGTGTAATAGGTCGTCATCCATTCGCGTGAGGCCACTTCATCCACGGGCCATAAACTCATCACCTGGGTTTCCGCACCAGCCAAGACTAATGCACGACGCAGGCCGTACACGCCATCCCCATTTTTTACGTCGCCGACGCCCGTGTCACAGGCGGAGAGCACGACCAGTTTCGTGCCCCACAGATCAAGCCCGGCGGCTTCTTTGGCGGTCAGGACACCATTGTCGGTGTCGCTCTTGTGTTGATTGAAGCCAGCAAAGATTAACCCGGAGCGCAGCAGCGGGTCTTTGAGCGGTGAGAAGGCGGTTGCTTCTGCGGTGCTGCCCAGCTTGCGAGTGTTGTCCGCTGCTGGCGCGGTATCTTCGAGGAAAAAGCCGTGCGTGGCAATATGCAAAATGCTGGGCGCGGCAATTTGTTGGAGCGCAGCTTTCGTGGCTTTGGCGCGGGCGAGTACGGTTGCTTGCGGCAGCAATGCTTTGATTTCGTTGGCTTCGATGCTGGTCTCGGACAGGCGATCCGCAGTCCATTCATTGAAGCTCTCACTACCGGACTTAAAGCCGCGCAAGGTCGCCCGCCTGCTCTTTGTTTTGGGTTGCGCTAGCGCGATGGTCTGCCCCAAATCAAAATCAGGATCGGCCACAATGAGCGGTGCGTTCTTGGGCGCGCGGGCAATTTGCATACGCAAGAGATCGCGCCCACTGGTGACATAACTCACGTTGTAGCGTTCAATCAGATAGCGTTTTTGCTCATCCACGAGCGCGGCAAACGGCAGCAGGTTCAGCATTCCATCCGGCGAGATAAGTAAGTGCCTGGTCTCGCCGAGCAGGGAGCGCACGGGCTGCATCACTTTCTCATCCAGTTGGCGGGCAAGGGAAGCGGCATCGGTACGTTTTGGGTCACGCAGCGCCAGACGCAAATCCACTACGGCCTGATCAATCAGCTTGGCTTCTCCTAATTCTTTCCAGCGAATTGCGCCATCCGGGGTCAGCACATAGGCCAGATAATGTGAGGGCGCAACGGTCTTGGTGGCGGCTTGATAAGGTTGGTATGTCACAAACTCAAGCAGGCTGGTTTGGGCGGGCAGCGCGGACTGGATGGCTTGCAACGTGATTGGTTGTGCTTCGGTAGCGAATTCAGAACTGCGCCGACTCAGGTCGGCTTCAAGCTGATCTATTTCATCTTCAAGCTGTTTGAGATGGGAACGATAGATGGTGGGAGATTCTGCTTTTAATCCCCGAAAGGTCAGATTTGCCAATTGCGACTTAGCCACCAGCAAGCGATCAAATAGCTTTTGTTGCTCACTTGTCGCGTGACGCCGTGTGATCGCCATCGTATCGGACATGGCATCCAGGCTGCGGCCTTTATGGCGCAGCGTGATTTGCAAGGCGAGCGCAGTGGCCTCAGGCGACTGTGGTAAAAGCTGTGTCTGCAAATTCAGCGTAGCGTTGACGGACTTGGTGAAGAGTGCGAGATAGGATTGTTTTTGCCGCTCTGAACCGACCACGATATTTTGCCGCAAATTCGTTTCGTTGATTTCGTTGGCCCGGGTTTGATATTCCAACGCGCGCTTTCCCTCTCCCCGGATTTGCGATAACTGGGCCATCTCGCCCAGGGTTTCGGCCACGTCGGGGTGATGGTTTCCCAGGAGCTTTTCTCGTAATTGAAGGGCTTCCTGAAAGAGTGTTGCTGCCTTGCCATACTCCTGCTGGTACAGCGATAGCTGCCCCATGTGATGCAGCGAGTAAGACACATTCGGATTGTCCGGTCCCACGGTTTTCTTCAACATCTCCAGCGCCTGCTGATAATACTCTTGGGCTTTGGTTGTTTCGCCTTTCCGACTGTAAAGATCGCCTAAAAAATTCAGTGTGATGGCCACTTGCTGATGCTCTGCGCCATACACCTTTTTGGCGGCCTCCAACGCTCTGAACTGAAATGATTCGGCTTTTTCCAACTCGCCTTTGCGGAAATACAAAAGGCCCAAACTGCCAAGAATCACCGCTTGCGGTTCGCTTTCCTGCTTGGAGGTTTGCATGGCCAATTCTAACGCTTGCTGCCAGAGCAGTTCGGCCTGTTCGTAATCGCCCCGCTCAAACTGAATGATCGCCACCCCGTTAATAGCTTGAAAAACATCGGGATGCTTTTGTTTTTCCCAAATCATTTTGGCCTGCAAGTAGAGAGGCTCGGCCTTGAGATACTCCCCCTCTTTGTACAGTGTCGCCGCTAAATTCGCGAGCGACCCGGCAAGGATGGGGCTATCGGCGGGCAGGAGCTTTTGCTGCACGGCAAGCGCCTGCCGAAACAATCCCTCCGCTTTGGCATATTCTCCTTTGTCCAACTGGAGCGCTGCAAAATTGTTAATCGGGAGCAGGGTCTCTCAGGGACTCCTGGCCGAATTTGTTTCCCAGAGTGGTAATCACGCGTTGATACAAGCGTTCCGCTTCCGCATAATCCCCCTTCGTATGTGCCATTGAGGCATGCCAATGGAGCAGGTTCGCCAAGTCCGGGTGCAGGTTGCCGAGTTCTTTTTCTCGGATGGCGGTGAGCTGTTGATTGAGGGGTTTCGCTTTTTCATATTGATTGTTGCCATAGTACATATCCGCCAGATTTTTCAGTGCCACCCCGATGCGCGGACTCTCCGGTCCATATTCCTTCGTGAGGGTTTCCAGCGCCAACGCTTGTAAGTTTAGCGCCTCGGCGTATTTTTTCTGATAGTAAAAGCTGTATTTGGCTTTAACCGAATTCGCATCGGCCCGGTCTATTGCACTCGGTAAACGAAGACCATTGAGTTTGATCTCATAGCGCCCGGGCGGCGCTTTCGCATTAACGGGTTGGACAATGATGCGGTATTGCTCGTCCTTTTCGCTGACAAACAAAAGCTGTTCCATCGCCTTAACTAAAAAGTTATTGACTACTAGCACTGGCTTTTTGTCCGCCCCCAGCAAAATAATGGCTACATCAATGCCGGTTTGTTCTACGACTACGTCGAGGAATTGATCGGCCCCCAGATTGACTGGATAAGCATGCGTTTGGCCACCAGTTATTTCGCGCTGGATGGGTTTGGCTAATTCCAGTGGCGTGGGGTCTTGTGCCTGGGCGATGGAAATTGTAAGGCAGCAAAAAGCGATGACAAGGAAATTTGGAGTAGCGAGACGGAACATAAAGGACTCCTTGGGGAAGGTGTTTTTACCGCAGCGGCGCAAAGGGCACGCCGAGTTTCGCAGAGGAAAAGGCGACAGAGGGAAAGAGAGATGGAGAGTATAAATTTAATTGCCTCCTTCTCACTGCCTTAACAATCTTTGCGCTGCCGCTGCGGTGAAATGCCGTAATCACTTCACAACCTTGAATGAATACCGATGAATATCTTCTACCTGCCCATTGGCGGTAACGCCCTTGAGTTTGATGGCGTAGTCGTTTGGCGCTAACAGCTTCGAGCGCAAATTGAGATCAATGATCTTGGCATTGCCCCTGCTTCTGCCTTTGAGTTTTCCGCTTTTCCAGATGAGTTGATTGTTGCTTTGCAGGCTCACTTCCGCTTGATACGTTTGATAATCATCGTCTTCGGTCACCAATTGCAGGACAGCATAGTCGGTGCCAGATGGGACGGTCAGTGTGATGGTTTGTCCGACACCTCGTGTTTGCGGCGCTAATTCCAAATGCAGCAAGCTTGGTTCCCCACCGGTTGGCGGTTGCAATTTCGCCTGTTGCCGCGCGAGTTCCTGTTGTTGCTGAAGCTGTGCGAGTTGTTGTTGTGTGCGCGCGAGTTCTTGATTAAGTTGTTCGGTGTTCTTGAAGTTTGTCGTGCGCTGTTGTTCGATCTGTGCCTGCAATTCCTTTTCGCGTTGTTGTAGGGAAGCGTATTCGGTCTGGGTCGAATTGATTTGTCCGCGCAGCCGCATCGTCTCCCAAACGAACCACCCGCCCGCCACAAACATCAGCAGCGCCGCCGCCGCCATGCCCCATTGCATCGTCAAATTCGGAATCGTGAAGAGGTTCAGAACCGAGCGCCACCACGACTCCGAAGTTATTTGACGCTCGGTTTGTGTTTCTTCCTCGGCGGGTCCTTCTACCGGGACAACCGCTTGGACTGCCTGCGTCGCCACTTCCTGTTCGGTGAACGTCTGAAATGATTTGGCAAATGCTACTTTTTCACGGCGACGCGGCGACGCCAGATAATGCGATTCAAATGCTTTGAGGTTGCCGCCCGTAATTTCTCCGCGCACATACGCATCAACCAAGTCGTTCTCCGCAGCTTCCAGGCGTGCGGCAAAGTCGTCATCAATGAAACTGCGTTCATCGCATTCTTCCGTCTGTGCTTCCGCCAACGTGCCCAGCAGATACTGGGTTAGCAAATTGTTATCATCCATCCGTATATTCATAGTCTCCTCCCTGCCTCAATAAGACAGGTTGGCAAAAACCTTTCACTCACAAACGCATTTCGTCACGCAATCTCGAAGTTTGTCGCGAATGCGACAAGCTTTGATGCTTAAGGCGTTGGCTGTCATCCCGCGTTCGGCGGCCAGTCTCTTGCGATTATCCAGCTTCACGCGCTGTTCGCCGTAGTAATAACGCACGATCAAATCGCGGTCATCCGAGATTAGCTTTTGCGAACATCCTTCCAGGCAGGACAAGCGTTTTTCTTTGCCTTGCCCTTCTTCTTCCAGCAGGGCAACTTTTTGCGGGTCTACGGCGGGCGGCGTGGACAAATCACTCACATCTTCGGTTTCGTAAGTCGGCTTGCGCAACGATTCGTGAAAGACAAAGCGGGCGGTGTTGTAGCAAATCTTAGCTGGCTCTTCGTCCTGCTCGCGGTCATGCTCTTCGACCCATTTCATCACGCGATTCAGCGTTTCATCGGCCAGGTCATCGGGGTATGGGCAATTCTTGCGGTCGAAAAAGGTCACGAGCCGCTGCCGCATCTCTTCGTATTTTTGACCTTGCGAGTCCTCATTGGCGGGGCCGCCGTCCAGCCATTTGAGCAGGCGTGCAAATGCGTTGGCTGTGGGAGTCCAGCGTTGCTGTTTGGGAGCAGTTGCGAGCTGTTGGGTTAATGCTTCGTCCACAACAAAAATGTCACTGGGGGAAAGCTGGAAACCACGCTTCAAAAAGATGAGGCGACAGCCAGGCTTAATTTAGGGAGATGCTAATTCGTAATTTACTGTCTTGAAAATGTAGAGCTAACTTTCTAGTTGGCTCCTGTCATAAGGGGTTAGCGATTTGGGAAACAGGAGCCAACTAGAAAGTTAGCTCTACCTTGACCACCGCCGCGATGGTAGCTTTGCTATTACTGCTTCGTCAAGCTGGGTGTCGGTCTATTTCTTTTGGCCTATTCCAAACTGATCGCCGACGCGAATGGGTTTGCCGTTGGCGAAATCAATTTCCAGCAACTTTTCGCTGTGAACCTGACGGCCTTCCTCATCGCTGAGCGCGACAACAAGCTTCTTGGACTTGGTCTCGTAGATTTCGCCGGTAGACGGGTAGGCGTATTTGCCATCAATGCTGAATGTGATCCAGCCCGGTTGTTCGCGTAACTTCAGGCTTTTGATTTGCTTCGGCGGCATCACTGTGTTGTCGAAAATATGCATGCTTTCGTTGTGCCCATCCGCGATCCAGATTTCGGTTTCATCTGGCGTCAATCCGATGCCGTGGCTGGGGCAACCGTGGCGTTTGACCGGGCCTTTTTGATAGCCGGTTACTTCGACGCGTTGCAGCATCTTGCCCGTCTGTAAATCGCCAATCTCAAACCCCAGCAATTCATTGATATTCACGTACACGAGCGACTGTTTGCCGTTAACGGTGAAGGGGCGAATCATATTGCCGAAAGGGCCAACCGTTTTTGGGGCTGTATGGGTTTTCGGATCGGCGACGTAAAGCAATGGCGATTTCAGGCCGGCCAAATAGACTTCTTTGCCATTCGCGCCGTAGATCGTGTTGTGCGCGCCGGAATTGGTGACGATCTTTTTTAGGACTTCGCCTGTCAACGCGTTTACGGCATGCCAATGCTCTTTTTCAAATGACGGCACGTACAAAATTTTGCCATCGGGTGAGAGCGACATCCGATCCGCTCCGCCTTCGTATTCCTTATCCCAAACTTTCTTTTCCGTGAGCAGATCAAAGCACGCAACACGTTTCGGCGTGCTGACATAAATCTTCGCCGTCTGGGCGCTGGCCTCAATGCCTTTGACGTTTTCCGCCGTGTCGCCGGGCTTCCAGTCCCAGGTTGGAATCCGTTTCACGAATTTATGCCCGTTGTTGATGTCATAAACGAGAATGCCGACGCCGCCGAATTCAGTGTAATTCCGAATGCCGGGCGAGGCGATATAGAGATAATGCTTTTCTTCCTTGGCGTCCTGTTGCGTGGGAGAGAGGAACACCACAAGGAAAATAGACAAGCAGAGTAAGCAGAAAATCAGTTTGCGCGAATTCATAAAGGGGCCTCCTATCATTTGTCATTTGTCATTTGTTAGCTGCCAATAAGTCAACAGGCAACTGTGCGAATGACTAATGACCAGTGGCTATTCTAAAAACTATTTCCCATCAGCACCGTCAATAAATTATTTTGCATCGTTGGGTTGAGGGGCAAATCGCCGTGTGCCTCGCAATGAAACGTCGCTTGTTCTGGGCGGGGCAAAACCGAAATCAGACTGTTGGTGTGGCCATTGAGTTGTAGCCCGAAAAGGCTGCGACGGGTGACCCGGCTGTCGCCTGGCGCAAACATTAACTCCGCCGCGCGACGCCGTACCTCGCCTTTGCCTAAGGCCCGGCTGACGCGGAACAGCGTAGTCATCTGGCCTTTGATGTTACCGACAATAGCCGCATCCAGCGTTGGTTCGCAATCGCCACCGAAGAGGTAGAAACGCAAGTGTGCCGGGGGGGGACTCACGACATCCAAGGCGCGATGAAGCTTGGCCGCACGCGCCAGCATGGCATGTAAGAACGGTTCCCGTGCCGCCAGGACTCGCTCGCGTAGCGTCTCCAACTCGGCCAATTGTGTTTCGGCTTCGGCTGTCTTTTTCTTTTTCAGCTTTTGGCGTTTTTTTTCAAAGGCCGCTAGTTCTTTCGCTTTGAACTTGGCATTAAAGGCGACCGACCAGCCGTATTTCTGCCACATTGCCGGATCGAAAATGTCGAGTGCTAAGGGGGTCAGTTTTTCATCATAAAACCGCGCATAACCAGGATGCGGCAGCAACTGATAACTCGCCGAGAAGGTAAAAACGGCCTCCTCATCTAAGGCCTCCAGTAAGCGCAATTGCGGCCAATTCGTGCCGAGCACGGAATAGCCATTCAGCATTGTGCTCAGGGCATCCATCGAACCGGAATTCGGTGTACCAAACATAATCAGGCGGGCGATATGTTGCGCGCCCGACCAGGTGGGTTGGGGCTGATTGGACTCCAATACATCCTGTTCGCCATACATTGCTGCATAACGGGCAATCAGTCCCCCCATCGAGTGGGCCACAATGTCAAAACGCAAATCGGGACGGTTGAGCTTTTGTTTGAGTTGGGCGATTTTGCGCCACAGCAACTGGGCAGATTCAACCGTGTCGCGCCGCCAGTCATAAGCGAAAACGTAGTAGGTATCGTGATCGCCATCGCTCGCCGGATTGTCCAGGCTACCGCGCTTGTACCCGCCGGCTTGTTCCAGCGCCGTCAGCAACGAGTCGTAAAAGCTGATTTCGGGCGAAAGTCGAAAAAATTTGGCGCGGTCAATGATTTCTGTCGCAATCAGATCATCGCGATTTGCGGTCACGTTCGTCGAAAGAATCGGCAAAGCCAGTAATTCATGCGACGTGCCGGTGAATTTCGGCCACGCCACCTCGCCCGTTTGGCTATTGACGAGCCGCGAGCCAAGCACACCGGGGACAACAATGATGGGATTCTTGCCGATGGGGCGTGGGGTAGCGATGCCATTATAAATGCGCGGTAAATTGGGCTTGCCGGACTGTAGAATCGGGCAGGCGCAGGTCAGCAAACATAAGAGTAAAATTGGAACCCACTTTATCTGATAAAACCGACTCATACTGGATTTACTTTTCAAGGAATAATGTTATATCTGTGTTTGTCTGTGATAACAATAATTTCTTTGCCATTGAGATGTCGAAACGTCGGATAGCTGTAACTACTCTGGTCACTTTTTCACTGGTTTTGCTGGTCGGATTTTGGTTCGTCCGTGTCAGCATTCACCGCTATGATCACCGCATTCTCAAGCCTGCGGAAGTCAACACCGAAACCTGGGTTCGCCCCCGTGTCGCCATTGTTTTCGGGGCAGCGGTTTATCAAGACAACCTTTCCAACGTTCTAGAGGATCGCGTCAAAACGGCCATCGTGCTTTACAAAGCCGGACAAGTGGATCGCATTTTGGTTTCCGGCGATAATCGCACCCCGGAGTACAACGAACCCAAAGCGATGGCGGATTATCTGGTCAGCCACGCCGTAGATCAGCGTGACATCGTCATTGATTATGCCGGTCGCTCGACGTATGAAACCTGCCTCCGGGCCAAAGAAATCTTCGCGGTGCAAAAGGCCGTTCTGATTACCCAAAAAACTCATATCTCCCGCGCGCTATACCTCGCCAATGAACTCGGACTAGACAGCCTTGGCGTCATTGCCGACCAGCAAAATTATGGGGGGGAAACCTCGTATCAACAAATCCGTGAAGTGGGGGCATCGCTCAAAGCTTTCTTTAATGTCCATCTGTTTCCCCCTTCAGTCGTCCTCGGCGAGAAATTGCCCATCAAGTAACCACGCCTGCAACTTTGCGATTTGAAATCCTACCCTGCCGCTTACGTTTTATCAGAGCAGTGCAATGTTTCTGTTAATTGATTCCATAGAATACAACCTGTCCGATGAGTTATTTGGTTTCACGCTTGGCTGTGAATAAACGCAAGAGCGACACTGGGGCAGGGGGAATTGGTGGTAACTCCACCGTGGGATATTCAGGATGGGCGCGTAACAGCTCCAGGGTAAGTTCGCAAAATTCACAGCCCGCCAGATGTTCGGCAATTTGTTGGGTTGCTTCATCGGGCGCAAGGTTGAGCGGCGCTTGTAGCAAGGCCAACAACGATTCATTGGTCGGACAGCAAGACGATTTTTCAAAGCGTGGATTCAGTTGCATACATTGCCCCAATAAAACAAATGAGATTAAAGCATAATCGCCCCGCTTCTACCAAAAACAAGACTACTACCGAGGGGAAGCATTAATGAGTAACAAACGTTTCGGCTGGAGACAGGCACTACTTGACGAAGACGTAACCAAGATTTGGAATGAATTGTATCGCATGGTTTATCTGCATCCGCTGGTGCAATCCGCCCGCAATTCCGGGATGTTAGGCAATAATCAATATGGGGGCCACTCTTACACCGACCTCACACAAGAACTTTTCCTCACCTTATTTCAAAAAGGACGCTTTGAGCATTATGTCGAAACGAAAATGACTGACCGCGAGGTTGAGCACGAAATTTCGCAAATTGAACTTACCAATATGCTGGTGGCTCATCTGCGGCGTCAGCATCCTGAATCCTATCGCTTAGCGCGCCGCATTAGTACGTTGATTCAAGCGAATGCTCGTTTCCGGCGCTTTGACATGTTGCAGGTGCGTGATGTTGCCAATGCCCGGCGGCGCGGGCTGACGGAAAAAGTTTATGGCTTGGACGAATGGCCAGATAGCAAAGCAATCAAAGAACGCGCGCGGCTGGAAGAATTGATTCAGCAGGTTCCTACCCGCGTGCGCAACACGCGTGAAGCGGGCTGCACTGCGGATGCCCAGATCGTGATTTCCAATGCCGATTTATTGACGTTGATTGTCGATGTTTTTCAGGCGATAGATTCACTGGCCGACATCAAAACGTTACGCAATTTAGTGATGTCGCGGCTGCCTGTCATCAATATCCAGATGGTTCCCATTAGTAAGCCGGAGGACGACAATTCCAGTTCAACGATTGAATTTGATATTGCTGACGAACGTGAGAACCCGGAAGACAGATTTCTGAGTCACGAATTTTCACAACGGGCGATCCATCTGGCCAATAACTTCCTTGATCAGCTTTCCGAAGTGGTGCGGCGCAAGCCTAAGCAGTCGGAGCGAATCTTACACATCTTGTGGCATTGCTACCTGGAGCCGGGACATATGTCGAATGTGCAATTGGCCAAGGAATTAGGGGTCTCAGATTCCTTGATCAGCGATTATTGCAATCGTGTCAATCTCCAGCTTCGGAAGCTCAGTTTGAGTATTGAACAGGCCCGCGTTTTTGAATTTGCCTTGAAGCGACGCACTGCCGATTTGATTAACAGCAGACCTTCGTAACAAATGGCCTAGCATTTGATAAGTATATGGTTTGCCGATGTTTAGCTAGTAACAGCGGCATCGGCAAACTGACCGTTGATTGCCTTTTCCCGCCTTAAATCCTGCCCTTGCAATAGTTCACAACTTTTCTGAAAAAAATTGTAGACAGCAAAAGAAATTGTGGTATTCTCCGGTTTGTTCTTCCCTCACATAGGCATATTTAAGTAGTTTTTAGCGGTCAGATTCCAATTAAAAACTGAAAGGATTGGTCATGAAACTTTCTGCACATGCACTGCGTTCTCTCCAACAAATGGACGAGGTGGGACGTCAAGCTGTCGAACAAATCGTACAAGCGCACATCCGCGCTTGTTTACTGAACGGCTTTCAGCCTGAAAACCTGGAGCGCGTTTATCAGGAAGCCATCGAAATTATCCGTCTGGAAGGGCCGCCCCAGCCAGAACCAATGGTCACCAGTAAATACGAGCCAACGCGCCGTTACGAGCAATATCGCAGCCCTCGCGCGCTTTAATAAATATCTCGAAAAAGCCTAAAGATTCTGAATAGCGGTTACAACAGGTGAGGTTGTAGCCGCTATTTCTTTTTGCTATTATCCCCTCGTTTTTAAGGTGTCAGAGTCCACTCTGGCAATTCAACTTCTCTCTACAAAACAAAACTGAAAGGACACCCGGCTTATGAAGAAGAATCTTGTTCTTACCTTGGTTGTTTTGCTCTGTCTTGGTGCCACCACCATAGCGAAGCCGAAGAAGACCAAAGTGACAGGTTTTTTAATTGACAAGGCCTGCTCTGGCGGCGTTGCCAAGAAGGAGAACCCAACGGAAGCCGCAGGCAATCACACCAAGAAATGCGCCTTGATGGAAAAATGCGTCGCCAGCGGGTTGGGCGTGTTTGCCGATGGCAAATTCTACGAACTGGATGAAAAAGGCAAAACCATGGCCAAAGCATTTTTGGAAAAAAGCACGCTGGATAAGGGCGTTAAAGTGACTGTGGAAGGGAGCGCAGATGAAGCCACTCCAACCGTTGTAATGGTTAAAAAGTTGGTTGCTGCAAAGGAAGGCAAATAGTCGCGTCACGCGTTAAGCTAAAACTAGAACAGGCGAGCTGCGTGATTTGGCCTCGCCTATTTTTTCTTTGTGTCCCTGATCGTGATATGAGCACGATAACCCGCATTTTGCCAATCCGAATACGACTCAGGACGCGAGCAATTTCGGCAGGATCAGCGGAACAGTACTGACCCCGCGCGAAATTCAGTTCGATTTGAAGAGGGCGTTCTGAGGACGGAAATCTATTTCATTACAAAGCGACAAAGAATCAAAGAATAGCAGCTCAACCAAGCCCTTTGGCCCTTTGCGGTAAAACAGTTGTTCAAGTTGTGACTCCTTCGCACTTGGAAATAATACACCTCGGATTCTGTTTGGACGTTACCCTATGCGCCTGATTTTACTGTTTGCCTTCTCCTTCGCGTTCTCAATCGCTGCGCCGCCCCATATTGAACTATTTCGCGATGACTTCTCGAAATTCCCGCCGGGCTGGCTGTCGAAGCCCGTTGGCCTACTGAACGGAGCGATTCAGGAATATCACTATTTGCCGCACCGAGGCGTAGCGACGCATCCCTGGTACAACCCGATCACGCATAACGATTCGTGGGTCGCGGGCGATGAGGACGGCAAGACTTATCTGGAACAACACCTGCTGCACGATCAGCCGGAGCGTTGGCAACCGCTCTTTGTTACGGGCGATCCATTGTGGACGAGTTACGCCGTGTCAGCGAAGGTGCGGCCATTATCGCTCGTCGAATCAGCCGGCATTGTTTTTCGGTACCACACAAACCGGCATTACTATGTGTTTTCAATCACGGGCGGCAACAAAGCACGGCTGGCCTTGAAGCTGCCCATTGAGCAGAAGATCCGTGTCGTGGATTGGAAAGAATTGGGCACAGCAGACATCAGTTACGATGTCAGGCAATATCACGAATTGAAGGTTGAAAACGACGGGCCGCAGATACGCGCCTACTTCGACGGCAAGTTGGTGATCGAAGCGCGCGACAGTGAAATTCTGCGCGGTCGTGCGGGCATTACGGCGAACATTCCCGCCCGCTTCACCGATTTCGTTGTGTCCGCGCCGGGGCCTCTCGCACAGCAGATTCAAAGCAATATTGCCGCCCGTGAAAAAGAGTTAACCTTGCATTACGCGCCGCCAATCCGCAGCCGAAGTTGTGGAAGAAGTTTTCGACGCCGAAATGGGGCGCGGGGCGCAACGTGCGCTTCGGCGATTTGGATGGCGATGGTCGTCTGGACATGTTGATCGCGCAGAACATTCCAAAAGTGCGCGGCGATGCGTTCGATCATATCAGTTGTATAACTGCCGTAAACCTGGACGGCAAAGTGCTCTGGCAAATCGGGCGGCCTGATGTGCGCAACACGCTGCTGACGAACGACACGCCATTCCAGATTCACGACTTTGATGGCGATGGCAAGAACGAAGTCGTGATGGTCAAGGATTTCCAGCTTCAAGTGCTGGAAGGCGCAACCGGAAAAGTGCTGAGGCGCGAATGGATGCCGCCTGCGCCTGCAACAAATAAAGAGCGGCCTTATGAACTGAACAGCGGCGATTCGATGATCTTCCTCAATCTATCTGGCAAGCAAGCGCGACAGGAATTGTTGCTGAAGGATCGCTACAACAGCTTCTGGGTCTTCGACAACGCGCTGAAGCTACTTTGGAGCGGCATGGGGCAGACGGGGCATTATCCTTTTCCTTACGATTTCGATGGTGACGGCAGGGACGAGTTCGTCATCGGGTTTGCGTTGTGGAACGCGAGTGGCAAGCCCCTCTGGTCGCACGACGCGGTGATGAAGGATCATACGGACGGCATTTCAATTGGCAACTACACGGGCGATGCAAAAGCACAGCCGCGTGTTTACTCCTGCGGCAGCGACGAAGGGCTGGTGATGATTGCGGCTGATGGAAAACTCTTGAAACAGGTGCGCATCGGACACACGCAAACGCAAAGCGTCGCCAAATATCGGCCTGAAGCATCGGGTCTGCAAATTATGACGGCGAATTTCTGGCGCAACACGGGCATCGTGACGCTCTTCGACGCGGATGCGAACATCCTTGCACAAGAGGAGCTGATTCCAGGTTCGAGCCACTTGCAGCCGGTGAACTGGCGTGGCGATGGGCAGGAGTTTGCGCTACTCAATGCGAATGTGCGCGAAGGCGGGATGATTGATGGGCAGTTGCGGCGTGTAGTGATGTTACCCCCTGACGGCCATCCCGACCTTGCTTATCAAGTCCTGAATGTTACGGGGGACGAACGAGACGAAATCATTGTGTGGGATGCAGAGTCCGTCTGGATTTACACGCAGGATCGCCCGTTTACGGGGCAGCGGGTATACAAGCCGACGCGCAACCCGCTCTATAACGACTCGAACTACCGTGCTACCGTATCGCTGCCGGGCTGGAAACAATAACAACTGCCGTCCTGTCGGACGGCAGGAGGACGGGGAGCCTCGGACAAAAAGCTTCTCTTTCCGCGGCTACTAGCTTGTGATCTCTCCGTACGGCCCGGCAGCCGGACTAGCCCGCCTTTCCAGCTCAGAACAGGTGGTTTCCTCACTGCCCGTATAATGCCTGGTAGGCCCACAAATTATTCATCACTTTGTACACGTAATCTTTCGTTTCGCGTTTGCCGACTTCGATGACATGGCGGTCTACGTCGTTGGATTTGGAGCGAGCCACCCAGCGCCGGACGGATTGTTCGCTGCCATTGTAGGCAGCGGCAACGTTGGCGGGATGCTTGAGTTCGTCGAAGAGATTTTTCATGTACTGCGAACCGATCAGGATTGCTTGATTGGGATTATATAAATCGTCCTGCTCAAAGTCGCTGAGGTGCAATTGTTGGGCGATTTCGGTCGAAGTCGAGGAGATGAATTGCAACAGTCCGCGCGCCGCCGCGAAGCTTTTCACTTTCGCGTCAAAGCGGCTTTCTTGCCGTGCAATCGAAAGCACAAAAAACGGATTCACCCTGCGCGTTACCGCATGGTTTTGCAGCGCATCGTGATAGGGATTCGGATACAGCAATTCGGCAGTCGCGCGGGGCATTAGTTCCGGGCGATAATCATCGGGAATGCTATTGAATTGCGGCTCAATCAAGTTCTGCCCGCGTCCCGCATTGTCTCCGCGCTCGAAATACACAGCGAGCGAATACGCATCCGTCACCATTCCCGACGCGGCCAGCGCGGGTGCGCCTTCGTCATACAAACCCAAAAACAAAAGTTCATTGGCTAAGGTGCGCGCGTCGGTTCCCGTGGCGGCTGGCTCTTGCTCGCCCAATAAATTCGCACGTCCGGCGGGCGTCAGCGCATACATTGGGATGCGCGCATAACCGGGAAGTTTGGCGTAGGCTGTGCGCAAAATCTCCAGCATCTCTTTGCGCGTCGTCTCCTCCACCGCCAACCGCAACGCCTGATTAGCAGCAGATTTGGCTGTGGCGGCATTGCCTTGCGTATTGGCTTCACGGGCGGCGCTCAGAAAATTGCTGAGCTTCGTTTGGAGCAGGCGCGTCGCACGTTGATTGTCGCGCAGGCCTTGCAAACGTGCTGTGGCGCGTTGCCCGTAATAACCGTGCGCATTGTTGCGGCCTTCAGAAAAGCTCAGATATTCGGTGATCGCTTCGTCAAAGCGACCGAGCTTTTCCAGACAATAGGCGCGCATAAAGTTAACTTCGCTCAGGTTCGTGCCAGCGACCAGACCGCGTGCGCCGAGCGGGCGGGATTTGAGCGCGGTGAAGTCGGCTAAGGCGGAAAGATAATCTTCCTGCGATAAGTGAATGCGGGCTTGCTGGAATAATCCGGTGACTTGAATGAAAGGATCGCGGCTTTCGGTTTGTGCGCGTTGCGCCCAGGCTAAAGCTTCGGCGGTTTTGCCAACGGCACGCCACGAATCAATGGCATTTAGATACGCGTAGCCGAAAAATTTGCTGCGCGGAAACATCCGAATAAATTCGCTGTAACGCGCGACGGCTTGCTCCGCTTCGTTCAGATATTGATGGCAATGTCCGACATAATAAAATCCCTGTTCGCCCTCTTCGGATTTCGGCGCAATATCGTACGCCTTTTGAAAATACCTGGCGGCAGCGCGGAATTGCTCTTCCCATTGAAAGCCACGCCCTGTTTCGTAGGCGGCTTCGGCGCGATTGGCGCTTGTCGGATAGTCGTTGATCACCGCGAGCCAATGCGGGCGCGCTTCGGCAAACGCGCGATTGAATTGCAGGATGCGCGCGCGGCGCAAATGTTCCACTTCACTGAGCGGCGTTTTGGCTGCGGCATCAATCCGATCCAACCCCAGCACTGCGCGCAAGCTGGCATCGTCTTTGCCGCCGTTCAGCAGCGTTTCAAACGTCGTTTTGGCCGCCGCATTTTGCTGCATCGCCAATTGTGCTTCGCCAATGCGCGCGGCGCTTTCACGCGCGCGTGCGCCGGATAACCCGCTAATAGGCTGCAAGGTAGCCATGGCCTGGGCGAAGTTGCCAGCTTTGAAATAACTCGCGCCTAAGCGCTTACGCGCGGATTCAGCATTCAGTTGCATAGGGAACTTGGCGAGCAATTGCGAGAGGTATGTTTGCTCGCCTTGCAAATCGCCCGCAGATCGGGCCAATTCTGCTAAATGGCCGAGCGCATAGCCCGCGAAAATCGAATTGCGGCGCACGACTTTTTGATAGGCCGTCGCTGCTTCTTTTGCATTGCCGCGCCGATCAAGCACGCGCGCGAACAGGTAATCGTAATTGTTTTTGACGAAGGCCGCCGAACTTTTGCTTTGCCATTCGCGCAGTATTTGCTCGGCGGTAACAAGGTCGTGCTGATCTAATGCCGCGCGCAGTTGGCTATGGCGTTGTGCCGCGATGGGGACTTGTGCCTGACAAGTTGTACCGAAGTTAAGAGACAAGAAAACAAGTAAAAGTAAGATGCGGTGCTTCATAATGATTGGTTTGATGTTGGTTTTCACCAGAGGGCTGTTTCATTAAATCACAATCACGCTGGGTGCCGCACGGCAAAAGCACATGCCGGGCAAAATTTTATGCTGGTGGAGGGAAGCAGGCGGGAACGTAAAAAGCGCAAGGCGAGCGGAACGCTGGCTCGCCTTGCGCCGGGCGGTTGACACCATCTTTTTTGTGCGGCTATTTCTTGGTCTTTTCCCAATCTTTCAGGAAATTCGCCAGGCCAATGTCGGTCAGCGGATGCTTGAGCAATTGTTCGATCACTTTCAGCGGCATTGTCGCAATGTCGGCTCCCAAGCGGGCGGATTCAATCACGTGCAAGGGGTGGCGAATGCTGGCGGCTAAAATCTCGGTCTTGATTTCGTAGTTATCAAAAATCTCACGGATTTCCTCAATCAACACCATTCCGTTTTGACCAATGTCATCCAGCCGCCCGATGAACGGGCTGACAAAAGATGAGCCTGCTTTGGCCGACATCAACGCTTGCGTCGCATTGAAGATCAAGGTTTGGTTGATGCGGATGCCTTCGTTGGAAAGCGTGTTCGTGGCTTGCAGCCCGGCTTTGGTCATCGGCAGTTTGACGTAGACGCACGGATGGATTTTAGCCAGGTCACGGCCTTCAGCGATCATGCTTTCATAATCGGTCGAGACGACTTCGGCACTGACAGAAGCCTTGGGGTTGTTGAGAATTTCGCAGATCGTGGCGATATGTTGCCGGAAATCAACGCCACTTTCTTTCGCCACTAACGAAGGGTTCGTGGTAACACCATCGAGAATCCCTAGACTGGCGGCTTCTTTGATTTCACTAAGGTTAGCTGTGTCAATAAAAAATTTCATAGTCTCTCCTGGGAAAATGTGCGCCGTTACCTGCATCGTTTCGGCGAACTGAATTGAGTAAGTGATAGCCCGTGTACTCTAGTCAGATGCGTTGCTGCTGACCGGGGACTGCGCAAGCCTATCATTAAAAGAACGTGTGAGCCAAATGTGTATAAAAATCGCTTATAGGGCTATAAATCGTGCTCTGGACGAGTTCAGCCTTTTGCGTTATTGTACACGCAAGCTTATGAATCTTGAATCCTGCACGTCAACAATCGTTGTACTAATTGCTCCGAACAGCGCCACTAGAGGAGAAGAATATGGCACAAAGCGGCTGGCATCCGAGTTCGTTTGGACTGGAACACCACGGCATTATGAAGCTTCGGCAAACCTACTGGAATCTCACTACAGCCGAACTCTATGAACACGCCGTCCGACGCGGTGAAGCACAAATCGCCCAGCACGGCTCGTTAGTCGTCACGACCGGTCAGCACACCGGACGCTCCCCCAACGATAAATTTTTCGTCCGCGAAGTCTCTTCCGAAAATCACATTTGGTGGGGTAAGAGCAATCGAGAGTTCAAGCAGGAAAACTTTGATCGGCTCTTGGCAAAAGTGTTGACCTACTTGCAGGGCAAGGAACTGTATGTGCAGGATTGTTTCGCGGGCGCTGATCCCACCTACCGCATTCCGATTCGCGTCATCACGGAATACGCGTGGCACAGTTTGTTTGCGCGCAATATGTTTGTGCGTCCCGATTGGGACAGCGAAGCCGCTCACCACCAACCCGAATTCACTGTCATCAATACGCCCGGCTTCAGCGCCAACCCGGAAGAAGACGGCACGAATACCGGTACCTTTATTCTGATTGACTTCGGCAGGAAGCTGATTTTGATTGGCGGCACTTCCTATGCTGGCGAAACGAAGAAATCCATCTTCACGTTGCTGAATTATCTGTTGCCACTCAGAGGCGTGCTTTCGATGCACTGCTCGGCAAACATCGGCCAAGATGGCGACACCGCGATTTTCTTTGGCTTATCCGGTACAGGCAAAACGACGCTGTCGGCTGACCCTGAACGCAAACTGATTGGCGATGACGAGCACGGTTGGAGTGAGCGTGGTGTCTTCAATTTTGAAGGCGGATGCTACGCCAAAGTTATCAATCTGTCGCCTACCGCTGAGCCGGAAATTTACGCTTGCACACGGATGTTTGGGACAGTACTGGAAAATGTCGTGATGGACCCGATTCGGCGCAGCCTGGATTTGAACGATGGCTCACTCACCGAAAACACGCGTGCCGGTTATCCGCTCGATTACATTCCGAATCACGAACCATCAGGCATGGGCGGGCATCCGAAGAACATCATTATGCTTACCGCCGACGCGTTTGGCGTGCTGCCGCCGATTTCCAAACTCACGCCGGAGCAGGCAATGTACCACTTCATTTCCGGCTACACGGCGAAAGTCGCAGGTACAGAAAAAGGCTTAGGGAAAGAACCGCAAGCGACGTTCTCGACCTGCTTCGGCGCACCGTTTATGGTGCATCATCCGAATGTGTATGCCGAATTGTTGCGCGACCGGATGGCCGAACACGGCGCAGATTGTTGGCTCGTCAACACGGGTTGGACAGGCGGCCCGTACGGCGAAGGCACGCGGATGAAGATCGCCTACACCCGCGCAATGGTGCGCGCCGCCTTGAATGGCAGTCTGGCGCAAATCGCCACGGAAGTTGATCCCGTCTTTGGTGTTCACGTGCCGGTTTCGTGTCCCGATGTGCCGAACGCAGTCCTGATGCCGCGCAATACGTGGAGCCAGCCAGCCGCCTACGACGAAAAAGCGCAGCATTTGGCCGGGTTATTCAAGAAGAATTTCGAGCAGTTTGCCGACGGCGTTTCCGCCGAAGTGAAAGCCGCTGGCGTGAAATAAACGACGAGTTTGTCCACAGCATCAAAGGGGGAGTGCCGAGTCATCGTTGCGAGAAATGGCTCGGCATTTTTGTTGCTGGCGCAGCTTTTGACGCGCCGACGCCCAGGCAAAAAATAACCGCGCGCCAAAATTTGTTCTTGAGAAAAAAATTGAAATCCGTATGATGTCCGAGCCTTCAAACAATAGCTTCGCCCCTCCAAATCCTATCGCTCTATTGGCATCGTGTCATGAAACTGATTCAGCAGACGTCTCTGTATTTTCAGCAAGGCAGTTCGGACAAAGTCTATGAAGTAGATTTGTGCGAAGTGGGCGCGAATCAGTACGTCGTCAATTTCCGTTTTGGGCGACGCGGCACGACGCTAAATGAAGGCTCGAAAACCACTGCGCCCGTTGCGCGCGTTGAAGCTGACAAACTCTTCAACGCATTAGTCACAGAAAAAACCAAGAAAGGCTATGTGCTTGCGGGCACGCCTCCACCGCCACCCAAACCCAAAGTCACGATCACCAAAAACGCCAATCCCGATGTGCGCAAACAAGCGGTGCTCGCGCATTTGACCGCAACTTCTAAGAAAAAACCTCGTTGGCCTTTGTCGCGCGTGATCTGGCGCGCGGGCGAATTGAAGATCGCGGAAGCCGCGCCGATTTTGATTGGCTTGATCGGCAGCGGCGATGCGCTGCGGGATTATTGCATCGCGTGGGCTTTGGGATGGTGCGGCGACAAAAGCGCAATTTCGGCATTGGGGCGATTGCTAAATGACAACACGACAACCGAAGCCGTGCGCCGCATTGCAGTCGAAGCCTTGCTCAAATTGCTGAGCGAAAAAGATCGGCAGGATTTCAAGAATGACTGCCTTGCAAAATTGCCCAATGAATTGCGCGAATTGGCAACGCGCGGGAAGCCTGAAGTTTTTGCGCAGGCATTGCATGCGTATTTGAGCAGCACCGATGTAAAACGCTTTGACGTGCTGAAAACATTGTATGTGATTGACAATACCATCGTGCGTCCGGCGTTGTTGGACGTGCTGCGCACCGCGCCGCTCAAGCCGAATTATTTCAAGCAATTGCGACACATTTTCAAAGCCGCTGAATATCGCCGCGATGCTGAAGTTTTCGGACTCATCGCTTTTCGCTTTGAAAAAGAGCGCGCGATGTATAGCCAATGGTATCAATCGAGCTGGCAGCAACAAACGCAGCAATTCGGCACGACGATTCACAGCCCGCGCAAGGCTGGCGAAGAGTTGAAGAAAGATGGTGCCAAATATGCCTACGGCGAAAACACGCGGCGCTATTTGCGCAAGCGCGTATGGCGCACGCTGCGACGATTGGGGGAACTGGGCGAAGCGAATGACTACGTGAAAATGGCGGTCGGCGTGTTGTTGCCGTTCAGCGATAGTGACGCGCAAGCTGTTCGACAAAGCGAGCGTTCTGTTCACGATCCGCAACCGCGCAACCGTTGGAATTATCGAACGGTCACGACCAATTGGGATAGCTTCGCAGGCTATTACAGCTTCAATCGCGTGTTGTATCTGAACAGCCCGCGCTATGAATGCAAGCCGAATTCGATGGGCGCGCGTTGCAAGCCGACTTATCATCCCGGCGATCCCACACCTGTCGCGCGCGAAGAAGCCTATCCGAAATTGTGGGAAGCTCAGCCCGTCGGCTTGCTGCATTTGTTGTCCGAGAGCAACTGCCTGCCCGTGCATGAATTCGCGGTCAAGGCGCTGGCGGAGTGCAAAGAATTCTGCGAACAGTTGGATGTCGAAACCGTCGTGATGCTGCTTGCGCGGCCTTATGAAATCACGGCGCAGTTTGGATTTGAACTGGCGAAAGCGCGCTACGATGCCGCCAACCCGAATGGGGAATTGGTCTTGGCGGTAGCGAACTCCGCATTCGCCGAAGCGCGGGGGCAAGCACAGCGTTGGATTGAGGCTGGGCAAACTCACTTCCTCAACGACAATCAATTCCTGCTCGCGCTCATCATAAGTCCGCACGACGACACGCGAGCTTTCGCGCGCAACTTGTTGGTTTCGTCTGCGTTGCCTGACGAACAAGCCAAAGCCTTGATCGCGCAATTGATTGCTGCTGTCTTTGCCATGCGTGATGAATTGCAAACCGACATCCTCCGCGATGCCGCAGACACAGTGCTGAAAGCGTTCGCGCCACAACTGCGCGTGATCGGATTACAAGTCGTGTTGGATTTGCTGCGGCATCCGTTGCTGGCGGCGCAGGAACTCGGCGGCAACATTTTGCTGCATCATGAAACGCCTGCGGACGCGCTGCCACCAGGCATCATCAGTTCGTTAATCGCTTCGGAGTTCGCCGAAATTCGCAGCATTGGCATTCGGTTGTTTGGCAATTTGCCCGAAGAAAAATTGCTGCAACAGGAAAAGCTGCTGATTGATTTTTCGACGCACGAATTAAGCGACGTACGCCACGCATCGCGGCCTGTGCTGCAAAAGCTGTGCAGCAATAATCGCCATCCTGAATTCACAAAGTTAATGACCGCGCTCTTCGTCGAATTGCTGTTGCAACGCGAATCGCACGAAGGCGTTCACGAACATCTCGCGTCTTTGCTGAAAGCCGATTTGGGCAGCGAGTGGCAAGCAGAAATCACAGCCGAAACCGCGCTGCGTTTGCTGCAAGTGCGTTCGGCAGCGGCGCAGGAGTTGGGCGGTTGGTTGATCGCGGCGAAAGTCAAAGCGGACGCCGTATTCGCCAACGACTTCACGACCAAAGACATCGTCAAACTTTCACGCCACGAAATCGCGGCAGTGCGTGAGGCTTCGCATCATATTTTCCTTGCCGTCATCTCTCGCTTCAAAGCTGGCTCACCCAATGCCGAAGCCGAAATGATGCAGGCGATTCAATTGCTGGATACAAAGTGGGACGACGCGCGCGCCCTGTATTTTCAGGCGTTCCGCGCGCATTTCACCCAAGATGACCTCACCCCCGCCGCGCTCGTCGCCGTGTGCGACAGTGTCCGTGCCGACGTACAAAGCTTCGGGCGCGAACTCATTACCAAATACTTCGCCGCCGACGCAGGGCCGGAATATTTGCTCAAGCTCAGCGAACATCCTGCGCCCGAATTGCAGTTGTTTGCGACGAACTACCTGGAGCGATTTGCCGCGAACGATGCCGCGCGCTTGCAGGCGTTAACGCCGTATTTCATCAGCGTGTTGTCGCGTGTGAATCGTGCGCGTGTGGCGAAAGATCGCGTGCTGCACTTCCTCGCGGCAGAAGCAATGAAGAGCGATGCTGCCGCAGCCATCGTTGCGAACATCCTGACGCGGCAATCCGTGACGATGGCAATTGGCGACAAAGCCACCGCGATTGAAACGATGCTGAGCTTGCATCAACAATATCCGGCGCTTGAATTGCCGCTCCAAGTCAAACATGCGGAGGTGCGCCATGCGGTTTGATTACGCCTACTTCGGCAACACTGCCGTAGACCACGACGCGCGCCAAACCGGCCTGTCGTTCGCGCCCGACACCAAACGCGAACCGACGTATTTTGCGGGCGATTTGGGCAAAGCTATCGAATTCCGCGAAGCCGTCAGCGCCTTGCACAATGTCGTCGTGTCCGATCAACGCTTTAAGCCGAAGGACAAAACTGCGTACAAGGAATGGGTGGCACAGCGCGAGCAAATTGATTGGCAAGCCGTTGCGGCTGAGCGCGTGAAACTCGCGGAGAAAATCAAACCGTTGCAAGAAGAATTGAATGCCTTGCACGCGAACAGTAGCGCGCGGATGAAGCCGTTCTGGGATGCGCGCAACAAATATTTCAAATACCTCTACGAAAAAGAGCGCGACGTGTGGTTCGTGCTTGATCCGGTCATTACGGTACACCCGGACGAAGTTTTCTTTGAATGCTTCAGCCAGGACGAATCGAGCTATGGCCGTTTGGGCGTGAGTTACGAAGTCTTCCAAAATGTCGGCGAATTCGCGTGCGGCACGACAAACATTGATTATTCGGCGTCTCTCTACGACGAATTTCAAAAGATTCGCAGCTACAAAACGACGCGCTTTGCGGTTGATCCATCGGGCTTTGAAGTAACTACGACGAACGAAGACGCTTATAAAGAAGTGAAGATTGATTTGCCCGACAGTTGGGTGCGCGGCTTTTTGCAGGTCTCTTCGGCGATGTCGTTGCCCGCGACAAGCTTCGATTTGCACCCGATGGACGTCCATAACCTGTGCTTCGTGTTGCGTCGTCACAAAGAAAAACAAGGGCCGCGCGGGATGCGCTATCACCTGACGCCGGGGCATCCGATCAAGGTTGTGTTTGAGCCGTGGGGAACCGAAGTGATTTGCGCGCGCTCGTTTTATCACGGCAAAGACGCTGCCGAAATTCGCGTGTGGGGACGCCGCCGCCTTCATATTCTGGAACGCCTGATTCCCGTCGCGCACAAATTCACCGTGCATTTGCTGGGCACGGGGCTGCCGTCGTTTTACGTCGCCGATTTGGGAAACATGTCGTTCACGCTCGGCCTGTCGGGTTGGACGGCAAACGATTGGGCCAGTGCTGGCAACTTCGATTTGATGGCTCCGCGCGCCGACGTAGACGATTTCACCAAGCGGCGCGTGTTCGATGCGCTCAAGTACCGTTGGGCGGACACGGCGGAGGCGTTGGCGGATCGCTTGAATCTGGATCGTGCGTTGGTGCTGGGCGCGCTTGGCGGCTACTCGCAAGCCGGACGCGCGATTTACGATTTGAACAAACAGCTTTGGCGTGTGCGCGAATTGAGCCGCGAGCCGTTGCCGATGAACAAACTGCGCTTTGCGAATCCGCGCGAAGAAAGCGCGACGCGGTTTGTGTTGGCGAACGCGGTGGCGGTGTCGGAGCAAACGCAAGACGCGCTCGGTCAACTGCAATTGCGCGGCACGGTGCGCGACAAAGACAAACTGTTGCTGCCGTCGCTGACCATTGATCGGGATGAGCGAATGACGCGCGCCGAATGTTCGTGCAATTGGTATCTGACGCACAAGCTGTACAAAGGGCCGTGCGAACACATGCTGGCATTGCGAATGCAGCAACGGCGGAAGTAATTGCTATTTGAAATCTCAATCCTAATGCTCGCGCACAGCGGTCAAGCGTGACCACAAGCCTTGCAACCCGGACGGTGGATCGCCGTCCTTGCGCTTAGTTGATGCACGCATCACTGGCTTGCTCTTGACTATGCGGGACTGCGACCAATTGTCGGTTTACGGTGTGTTTTGCGCCAAGAAAAAGCCAACAATTGGTCACGTCCCGCTCGAGTTGAGCAATCCAGTCTTCGGACGTTTACGAAGGGGCGTTGCGCTTGACCGTTGTGTGGGAGCATTAGGAGGAAGGATGAAGTAGGAACGATGAACGAGGAATGAGGAAAAGGCAGCTTCTTATTCATCGTTCCTCGTTCCTACTTCATAGATTTCACTCCTCGTTCTCTTCCTACTTCATAGATTTGATATGACACAACCACGAACGCGCGAAGAACTCTATGAACGCATTCGCCAATCGTCGCGCGAAGAATTCATTCTTGGCGATATGATCCGGCTTGGCTTCTGGCCTGCCGCGGGCGAGCTACCGCACGATCCGGCAGACGAGATTCGACGGCGCGGCGAATTGCAACGCCAACTCGACGAATTGCGCGCGCAAAATCGCAAGCTCTACAACGAACAGGCGCTGCTCAAAGAACTGCGCAAAAAGCGGCTGCTGGAATCCAAACAAAAGCAAAAGGAAACCAAAGAACGCCGCGAGCAAGCGCGCAAGGAACGCGCCGAACAATGGCAACAGCGCAAGGCGAAAGAAATCGGCTACCTGGGCCAAGGCGTTTCCGGCGGGCTGAATTTTACCGAATGCGATGACGTGCGCTTGCAACAATACGGCTTGCCGCGCTTCGATTCAGCGGAACAAATTGCGGCGGCGATGGGCATTGCCGTCAGCGAATTGCGCTTCCTCAGTTTCTCGCGCAAGACCTCAAACGTGAATCATTACGTGCGCTTCAAATTGCCGAAGAAAACGGGTGGCGAACGATTGATCTCGGCTCCGATGCCGCGCCTGAAACAAGCGCAGCAATGGATTTTGACGAACCTGTTGGAGAAGGTCGGCCTGCATGACGCAGCACATGGCTTTCGCGCGGCGCATTCGATTGTCAGCAACGCGAAACCGCATCTCGGCGCAGAAGTCATCATCAATCGTGACCTCAAAGATTTCTTTCCTTCGATTTCGTATCGGCGCGTCAAAGGCGTCTTCAAATCGCTCGGCTATTCCGATGCAGCGGCTACAATCTTTGGCTTGCTTTGCACCGAACCGGAGGTTGAGAAAGTCGAACTTGATGGCAGGATTTATTATGTTGCGACAGGCGCGCGGCATTTGCCACAAGGCGCGCCGACGAGTCCCGCGATTACGAATATTTTATGTCGTCGGTTGGATCGGCGGATGCAAAAGATCGCGGATGAATGCGGCTTTGTGTACACGCGCTATGCCGACGATTTGACCTTTTCGACTTCGGGCAAGAGCAAACAAAACATCTGCAATGTGCTGCGCCGTTCGGAATCCGTCGTCGCGCACGAAGGCCTGGAATTGCACCCGGAGAAAACGCGCGTGCTGCGCAAAAGCCGTCAACAGGAAGTCACGGGCATTGTCGTCAACGAAAAGCTGAGCCTGGATCGCAAGGAACTGAAACGCTTTCGCGCTGTCTTGTTTCAAGTCGAAAAAGACGGCCCCGACGGCAAACATTGGGGGAAATCGCCAGACGTAATTGCGTCGCTGAAAGGCTTTACGAATTACTTGCAGATGGTTGATCCGGCGAAGGCGGCGGACTATCAAAAGCGGGTTCACGCGCTGATTGACAAGTATGGATTTCAGCCGAGCCAGTTCACGTATCGCAAGCCGGTTGCGCCGATTGAAGTTGAGTTGCCGCCCGTGGAATCGCTGATCCAAGAGAACAAACCAAAGCCAGAAAAGAAGCGGTGGAAGTTGTGGTGAAGGAAGGCAACGAAGAGAAAACGGAACAAACGAAAATAACAGAAAAGAAAATGAAGCAGCAGCGGAAGTCCGGGATAGAAACCAATAGTGCTTCTTTTCTTGCCTTCTTCCGTCTGTTCCGTTATTTCCATTTGTTCCATAATCTCGGTTTTTATTGCTCGAATAAACGTAGAAACTCTTGTTGCGATGCGGGATTGAGTTTCGCTACGGCTAGGTTTTCTTCGACGTGGGCAACCTGGCTCATGCCTACTAAAGCCGTCGTGATGCCGGGTGCCGAGCGCGTGAATTGAATCGCGCGTTGCGCATCGGTTGCTAAACCCGGAAACGTTGCGCCAATCACCTCTGGCAAGCCGGACGCCAAGCGTGCTTGCAACATCGAAGCGCTCGCCATCACCGTCACGCCCAACTCATTTGCCGCTTCCAGCAACGACATTGCTTGCCCCTTCACGGTTTGATTGCCGAGCGTCAAGGCTTCCGGCATCGCCAAATTGAAGGGCAATTGCACGATCTTGCAGTGATGATGGTCGCCTGCGACTTCGCGCGCAGTGGCAATGACCTTTTCGAGCGAGAGATATTCCTGGCTGTGCGCAGGCACGCGATACCCATTCCACGTCGCGGTGCCATAGAACTGAATCTTGCCCTCCGCGACAGCAGATTCCAGAAATTCAAACGCGGCCCGCAACCGAAGATAAAACTCATCCGGCGAGACTTCTGCCAATTGCGATTCAGGATTGTGCAGGTAGTACCCGTCAATGCAATCCAGTTGCAGCTTGCGCAAACTGTTGGCGAGTTGATGTTGCAAATAGGCGGGCGTCATACAATGCGAGCCTTGCACAAAGTCTTCGCGTCGGCAGATGCCCGGTTTGATAAAGGTTGTTTCCAGATATTCCTGAAACTCGCTTTGGCTGCGCGGCATCCCGTTTTCAAACGGCAAATAACCGCCTTTGGTCGTGACGATGATTTCGCCGCGCGTCAATTTGCCTTCGCTTTGAAGTTCGGCAAAGGCATCGCCAAAGTTTTGTTCGCTGCGACCAAAGCGATAATTCGCCGCCGTATCAAAGACATTACAGCCCAAAGCAAACGCGCGTTTGACGGCTGTTTGGTAACCTGCATCCGCGCGCGCATCCGCTTCGCCCAGGTATGAGCCAAGTCCGACAGAGGACATCCAGCAGCCTTGCGCTTCATGAAAATGATGGGCGGCGACAGTTCCGGCAAAACGTTGACGATAGGCATTCGTGGCTTCAGTTGTTGCGTGCTTCATAAATTGTCTCTCCAGTTCAGATAATCCAGCACAGGAGAGTATAACCTGTGCCGAGGCATTGGTCGCGCGCGAACGTCGCGTTATGATGAAGCGTCAACAAAAAGTTCGAGTCGGAACCGCATGAAAACACAACGCACGAAACTCATTTTTCTGATCTTTGTCGCCTGCCTCGGCTTTGCTTTGCTGCCCTGGCCGTATCGGGCGGCGCAATCCACACCCGTTTCCTTCGACCGCGACATTCGCCCTCTGCTTGCCGCGCGCTGTTTCGCTTGTCACAGCGAAAAGAAACAAAGCGGTGGCCTGCGCCTGGATGCGAAAGCTGCGGCGTTGCGTGGCGGGCAAAGCGGCGCGGCGATTTTGCCGGGGAACGCCTCCGCAAGCCTGCTGTATCAACGCGTCACGGCACCAGATGGCGAACAAATGCCGCCCACGCAAGAACGACTGAGCGCAATGCAAGTCGCCTTGCTCAAGGCGTGGATTGAGGCGGGCGCGGTGTGGCCAGACGGAGAAGACGAGAAGGGGAGAGGGGAAGAAGGGGAGAAAGGGGGACGCGGGGACGCGGGGAATAATCGGTTGCAGCATTGGGCTTGGCAGCCGATTAAGAAACCTGCTGTTCCACCCATCCAAAAGCTAAAAGCTAAAATCCAAAATCCGATTGACGCTTTCATCGCCGCCCGACTGGTCCAGTCCGGCCTCACGCTGTCGCCGGAAGCTGACCGTCGCACCTTAATTCGTCGCTTATATTTCGACTTGATCGGCTTGCCGCCCACGCCGGAGCGCGTGCAGCAATTTGTACAGACCCGTGATCCAAACGCTTATGAAAACCTGGTAGACGAATTGCTCAGCAGCCCGCGTTATGGCGAGCGGTGGGCGCGGCATTGGTTGGATGTGGTGCATTACGGCGACACGCACGGGTATGACAAAGACAAACCGCGTCCGAATGCGTGGCCGTATCGCGATTACGTGATCCGTGCCTTCAATGAAGACAAGCCGTACGCGCGCTTTGTCGCAGAGCAAATCGCAGGTGATGTGCTCTATTCCGGCACGCGCGACGGCATGCAGGCACTCGGCTTCATCGCCACCGGGCCGTGGGATTTCATCGGTCATGCCGAATTGCCGGAAAGCAAAATTGACGGCAAGATTGCGCGACACCTCGACCGCGACGATATGGTCGCCAACACAATTGGCACATTCACCAGCGTGACCGTGCATTGCGCGCAATGCCATAACCATAAATTTGATCCGATCACGCAGGAAGATTATTACTCGTTGCAAGCGGTGTTTGCGGCGCTGGATCGCGCGGATAAAAAATACTTTGCTGATCCGGTGATGACGCAGAAGTTTAATCAACTGGATGGTCGGCAACGCGATCTCGCCGAACGCAAACGCGTGATTGAACGCGATGCCGCGAAGGAAGCAGGCGAAGCGGTTACTAAGATAGATGCGCAAATTGCTGAGGCCGCGAAAAAGCCAAACACCGAAGCCCAGGTTACTGAATTGAAAACAAAGCGCGCGCTAATTGTTGATGCCGCAATGAAGCCGGAAACACGCGCCGAACGCGATGCCTTTAACCTTGAACTTGCACAACTCAGCCAAGAGTTGACCACCTTTCCCAAACCCGAAGTCGTGTTTGCAGGCACCGTGCATTACGGCACTGGCACGTTTGTCGGCACAGGAGCGAAGGACGGCAAGCCGCGCCCGATTCATGTGCTGGCACGCGGACAAGTGACGACGCCTGGGCGCGAGGTTAGTCCCGGCGCACTTTCCATGCTGTCGTTTCAAGCGGCGCGTTTTGCGATTCCCAAAAACGCGCCCGAAGGCGAACGCCGCGCCGCGCTCGCGCATTGGATTACTGATCCGAATAATCCGCTGACCTGGCGCAGCATAGTGAACCGCGTCTGGCAATATCATTTTGGTGCGGGCCTCGTCACGACGCCCAATGATTTCGGGCGCAATGGCGCAAAGCCTTCGCACCCCGAATTGCTTGATTGGCTCGCCGCCGAGTTCCGCGACAGCGGCGGCTCACTCAAAAAATTACATAAGCTGATCGTGATGAGCGCGACTTATCGGCAGACGAGTCAACCGACCACCAGCAACCAACCACCAACCACCGATAACACGTTGCTCTGGCGGCAGAACCGTCGCAAGCTCGAAGCCGAAGCTGTGCGCGATGCAGTGCTGTCAGTGAGCGGCAAACTCGACCTGACGATGGGCGGCCCGGGCTGGCAGGATTTCGTCATTGAGCATCCCGAACATTCGCCGCATTACGAATACGGTCTAGCTGATCCGAATAACAAGCAAACGTGGCGACGTTCGATTTATCGTTTCATCGTGCGCTCGCAAACGCAGCCGTGGATGACGGCGCTGGATTGCGCTGATCCGTCAATGCGCGTGGACAAACGCAACGAAAGCCTCTCGCCGTTGCAAGCCCTCGCGCTGCTCAACAACGGTTTTATGGTCACGCAGGCACAGCATTTTGCAGAACGGTTGCAACAGGAAAAGCCGAATGACCTTACTGCCCAAATTGAGCGCGCGATTTGGCTGGCTTTCGGGCGCAAGGCCACCGCTACGGAGCAGCAAAAATATGCCGCCTTTGCTCGTAGCTATGGCCTGCCGAATCTGTGTCGCGCGCTGCTGAATCTGAATGAATTTACGTTTGCGGATTGAGCCAGCGATGTTCAATTGCGTATACAGGAATGTGTCCGTGTCAGTAGGCGCGCATCTACTGACACCAGATACCGTTTTGCAAACCGATCTAGTTGTGGAAGGGACAACCTATTTCGCTTTAACCTTCCAGATTGAAAAGTCTGCATCAATTGCCCATTGCATTCCGTCAGTCGGGTCAAGAGCATTTTCCAGATAACCCGCCGCCAAGCCCGAAGCTCCTGCGCTCCCATCACTCCCAAAAATAGCTATGTACCCTTTTTTTGCGGTGGTTGTAATAAACATTTGGCCACCACGCAAGGAGGTAATTCTCCAGGCATTCGCAGTTCCCATTGGCGCTGACATCTTCATATCGCGCCAAACACGGGCATTGCCGTCCTCGAAGACAATCCAGGGAAGCCCAGAACTGTCAATGGCAATATCAATGGCTTTTTTCTCGGCTGGAATCGTTATCCAGCCGAGTCCGACCTGATGCTGGATAATACCTGACTCATTGATAACCCAGGGCGTTCCCGCATTATCCACGGCAAGGCGAACACCTGCGCCCGATACGGGCACCCATCCGGCATTGACCAATTTCCAAACGCCATAACCACCGGCTATCCGATTGCTACCGATGACAAACACAACGCCATTTTTGACGTCAATATCACTGGCTTTTCCGGGGAGCTTAACGGCATTCGGATTCGGCGCGGGTTTAGCTTGCGTCGCCCAAAGGAATCCAGGCGACCAGTTTATCGTATTGGCGACCGCCGAAAAGCTCAGCAAGAGTAAGCCCAAAAATGCGGTGATGGTGCAGCGTTCTTTCAGGTTTTTTCGTTCGCGTTTCATAAATTTAGTTCCTCCAGTGTGAGATTATTCCGCGCTTGTTTCAGCGCATCAGTTGATTACTTACAAGGCCCGCCTTTTGCATCGAAAATCGTTCCCCAGGATTTGAAACAAACGTTGCCAGTAAAACTTTCCGCGACGGTGGTCTCCAGGACTTTGCCCTTGATCGTCCCGACGCCCTCAATGACCACGCTAATCGGCAAGCCTTTGGCCGTATTACGAGGAATTTCCAATGGTCTTGAGAAGCCAACCGAAATGGTTGGCGTGGAAAGGGCTTTGGCTATCGGCACTTGTGTTCCGCCAATCGTTTCAGTCATAAAATAAACCACCGTCATCTTGGCCACATAGCCCGCTTGATTGTTGAAAGTAATAGACCTTGAGCCGGGTGTGGTGGGGCCGCCTGTGATGGTGTTGACGATTCCATCGCCCACTACAGTTGCCGCTTTGACTACGCCCGTCCCGATGTCGGCGCTGGCGGTAACGATCCAATCACCCGCCGGGTCTTTTGGCATCGTTGAGGTAATTTGCTGAGTAATATCGTTAAGTTCATTCACAAAACGCAGCGCATCGCCGACCTGAACCTGATTGACCTGAATGAAGGTCGGGAAACGCGTAATCCCTTTCTTAACCCATTCGGCCTTTCGCTTATTGAGTTCATCGTAATCATTGTAATAACGAGCCGTAATCGCATCTGTGGGAGTTGATCTGAAACTTCCCAGCGTTAAGAATTTGTCCTCCTCACCTGCGGCAGTTTGATAATCATTTTTACTCCCATACATCGCCGGAGTAATGTAACCCTTCCACGCGATAAACCCTTTTTTGTTGGCGTATTTGCTGCCTGTCAGGTCCTGTCCATCCGCCGCCAGAATAACCAGCCGTTGATTGCTGCTAATGAGTTCTTGTCTTGATGGCCAATATTTTTGACTATCGGGTTTTAGATAGGTGCGGGTACTTAATCGCGCGACTGCCACTTCAGCGTCAAATTGCGCAGCCGTTGCGCTATTGTTTTCGGGCATTATAAAAACAACTTCATTGGGGCGCTTGAGCAGCCAGGCATCAATCTCTTTCAGAATTGTGGAGAAGCGAGTATAGGTAACACCCGTAGACCAGGCAGGAAGCGGGATCGGAGACTTTAAGTTTTTGGCGCGTTGTTTCTCGCTATTGCTATAGCTATGTGCTGCTTCACCACAATGACAGATGTATACTCCGGCGGGTTGTTTGTCGTCAGGTGTGTCATGGACAATATCAATTTCAAGCATTCTGACCCCGCCATCTAACTGCGTGGTCACACTATACCGTTGTGAGTTTTGCGTGCTGTAGCCGTAAGCATAACTGGCAGTGGCATTGTGCGATCCGAGCCAGGTATATTCATTGATCGGCCTGTCAGCCCGGATCGCGATTATTTCGACTGGCGCGCTCACCGGCTTGCTTTTACAGGCGGCGATCCCACGTCGCCAATCATCGTGGGTAGCGATCTGGGACTGAAAGCAGGTAATGGTTGCATTGGGATTGGTCGTTCCTTTACACAAATTGCGTAAATTATCCACTCCCCATCCGGTCTGCCCTGCCCGATTATAGGCGACCTTCCCTTGCACAGCAGTCATGCACTGCTGTTCCAGCGGCGTCGGGTTTTGCGCCTGCGCCATACTTTGAATGAAAAGTACGGCCAGCGTCAGCATGATCAGCTTTACCGCCGAATAGCTAATAGATTTTCTTTTTCGTTCGTATTTCATAGCTCTACTGCCTCCCGTGTGAGAAAACTACGCATGTTCTTATAGCGGTTTGCAAGTGTGTGCGACCAGGCTTGACCGTCGGGCAAGTTATCAGCTTGCCCGACGAGCAGGTTGATAACCTGCTCTACACCACGCAGGTTGTAGGCATCTGCAAACCGCTATAAGTACAACAGGCGCTTACTGACAAGGCCCGCCCTTCGCATCGAAAATGGTGCCCCAGGATTTGAAACAAACATTTCCGTTAAATCCCTCAGGCACTGTAGTCGAAAAGACCTTCCCTTTAGTTGTTCCAATTCCCTGAATCTCTATGCTGATTGGCATACCCTTAGCCAGATCACGAGGGATTTCCAGCGACTTTGAAATCCCTACGGGAATAGTCGGCGTTTCTAATGCTTTCGCTATCGGCACTTGCGTTCCGCCGATATTTTGCGTCACAAAATAAACCACCGTCATCTTCGCCACATAACCGGCCTGATTGCTAAAGGTGATAGACCTGGCGCTGGTGGGGGCGGGGGCGGCTGGCAGGGGATGCTTCAAATGCTCGCTGGCGTGCGGGCGCGGCTTACTTCCTGCGGCGGACTCGCTCAGGAACGGACGGCACATCGGGAAATACGTTGGATCCAACAACAGTTTTTTCTCCTGCGCGAGAAAGGGGTAGTTATAAACGGAGCCGAGGTCATTGCCTTTCTGCATAATTAAACTGGGGAGACTCCCAAGATCAACCTTTTGATTGGCAAAGCAGGTTTTGGCATCGGAGGTATGCAGTAAGCCAAAAGCATGCCCTAACTCATGCGACCAGCCGTGCAATTTGGCTGGGAGCGTGGCGGGATTTGCTTTATAGGCTTGATAAGCCTCATTCCAGAAATTGCCCGTCATCTTGACGGTATTCCAACTGCCTCCTGCCTCACCGGTTGTCCCCTCAAGAATCGCGAACACGACATTTTGATTGACCAGATAATCGTTCGCGAGATTGGTTTTGATTAAATTCACATGATTATTCCAATCTATCGCGCCTGCTGCATCTTGCGGGCTATTGACGGTCGTAACCAACGGAGTCTTCAAGGCAAACGTCACGCCGAGTTGCTGAAAGTAGTGGCGTTGAATGATCGCCATAATGGCAGCAATCGCCTGATTGGCATCCGGTTTAGCGGTTTGGCCTTTGGGGATCACATAAAGGACTTGCAGGGCTTTTGCTTGGGGGGCTTGCGCCTGCGCCAATCCCGGCAGCAAACATAAAGCCATTGTCAGCACGATAATCATTGCCACCGCATGTTTCATAGATTGACTTCTCAGCAAGTTATTTGTTGTTCTTTCGTTTTGTTCACGTTTCATAAATTTAGTTCCTCCAGGTGTGAAAGTTTTGGTTCCGTGTCAGTCGCCCACGCGTAAGCAAGGGTTGCTCTTACGTGCGGGTTACTGACACCTCCTATCGGGCTTCGCCACTACCAAACAAGGCATCCTGTGTTGCAAGAACCCCTCGGCTCCTGACGGCGTTGGGAAGGATTTGGCATTCCAGGCCAGCATCGAAGCAGGTCTAGCCGAACTGGCAGCGAAGACGTATAATGCTTTTCTCCAACAGGTTCGCTCTCCGCAGCAAATCATCACTGAACAGTAAGGAGGAAGTCCTGAAAAACAACGGAAACAATCTGGAAAATTTCTGGAAAGCCGATCATCCGTCTGAGGTTTCTTATACTTACGAATTCGGAGCTTTCCGTTTAGATGTCGCGGCGCGCCAACTCCGACGGGCCGAAGAAGATGTTCACTTGACGCCAAAACTGTTTGACCTGTTGGTTTTCATGCTCGAGAACAAAGGGCGGGCGATCAGCAAAGAGGAGTTGTTGAGGAATGTTTGGCCCGATAGTTTTGTCAGCGAAGAGAACCTGAGCCGTCATATCTCAACGCTCAGAAAAACGTTAGACGAGGGACCTGACGGGCAACTGTTTATTGAGACGTTGTCCAAATTTGGCTATCGGTTTTTGGATGAAGCGCGCGTCATCACCAACCCCGCCGAAGGCACAACCAGCCCACAGGAAGTGCGGATGAAGGGGAGCGCAGGCAGCTTGCAGCGAGAGTTGCAAAGTATGCCCCTGAACCAGCGCGGAACCGCAGGAATCTTCGGCAACGCCAGATATTCGACGAACTCCTGAAGGATACTGCCGTAACGCCTCACGCGCACAACCTCCGCGCTGCTCCTCGAAGCTACCACATGGTCGTGTTGGCGGCGCTGGCGCTGCTGCTGGGGCTGGGCGCAGTCTTCGGGATTTACAAATTTATCAACCGCTCGCTGAATTCGGCTGGAAGGGCTGGTCTGCTGCCAAAGATCGTCCCGCTCACCAGTTTTCCGAACCGCGAATATTACCCAGCCTTTTCGCCCGATGACAAACAAATCGCCTTCACCTGGGATGGTGAGCAAGGCGATAACACCGACATTTACGTGAAGTCCGTGGAGGGCGGTTTGCCCGTGCGGTTGACAAGCAATCCGGCAGCGGAAATCAGCCCGGCCTGGTCGCCGGATGGCCGTTCCATCGCGTTTATGCGCGTCAGTGAGCAGGGCGCGGGGATTTTCCAGGTGCCAGCCACAGGTGGCCCGGAACGAGAGCTGCTCACCGGCTTCTGGTCTGCCGGAACAGGCGTCCCTGCTGGACGATTGTCGTGGTCACCCGATGGAAAGCTGCTGGCCTTTGCGGGAACGGTCGGAGGCAAACCGCCGCCTTTGCACCTCTTCCTGCTAGCGTTGGATACACTGGAAAAACGGCAAATCACTGCTGACCCAGAGGACGACCGCTGTCCGTTGTTTTCCCCTGATGGCCAGACGCTGGCGTTCATTCGCGGCTGGGACGAAATCTATCTGATGCCAGTAACAGGCGGTGAACCGCGCCGCTTGACGTTTGATAGCAAGCGCATTTTTGGTCTGGCCTGGACGCCGGATAGCAGCGCCATCATCTTTTCCTCGGCTCGCGCGGGCAATCCGACCTTATGGAAGATCGCGGTCAATGGCGGCACACCAGAAGCATTAACGCCCAGCGGTGAGCAGGTCGGCACACTGGCCTTGGCGCATCAGGGAACGCGCCTGGTCTATGCGCAAAACATTAGCGATACGAACATCTGGCAACTAACGACCGACCCAACGCTGCTTGATGCAGGACGCCCCTCGCGGTTGATTTCCTCGACGCAGAATGAGACCCGCCCACAATTTTCACCTGATGAAAAAAACATTGTCTTTGTCTCTAGCCGTTCAGGGAGCCTCGAGCTTTGGCGTTGTGATAGCAATGGACAAAATCCTGTTCAGTTGACCTCGTTCAATGGCCCGCACGTTGCTAGCCCACGCTTCTCGCCCGATGGCCAGCAGATTGCTTTCGATAGTACGGCGGATCATGACCAGGACGATATCTATGTCATCAGTTTGAACGGCGACGGCCTGCGACGGCTGACGACGGATGTTTCAACCGAAGTCCGCCCAAGCTGGTCGCGTGATGGTCAATGGATTTATTTCGGCTCCAACCGAAGCGGCGTGCAGCAGATTTGGAAGCAGCCCAGCGCCGGCGGCCCAGCGATCCAAGTGACTAAGCAGGGCGGAACCGAGGCGATTGAGTCGCCGGACGGTCAGTTTCTCTATTACACCAAGTCCAATGAATTGGGCATCTGGCGCACTCCCGTAGCAGGCGGAGAGGCAACACATATTTTAGAACAAGGTGCGCTAGGATACTGGGCCATTACGCAACAAGGCATCTATTTCGCCAATTCCAACGTCCCGCCGCGCGCCACCATAGACTTTTTTAACTTCGCTACATCGCAGATCAGCTCGCTTGCCACATTGGAGAAACTTGCCAATGGCTTCGCTGTCTCCGCCGATGGTCGTAGGTTTCTCTGGGCACAAATTGACCGCAAAGAAAGCGATTTGATGTTCGTGGAAAACTTTCGCTGAAGCGTGACGACACGGGCTGCTTTTGGCGTAAGTAAGCCACTACCTTCGTTTACGGTGGAAGGGAACTGAGATCGGGAATTTGAAATGGGTTTCTCTCCTCCGCAATCTGCCATCCGCAATTGCTCAAGACGTTGCGCACTCGTATAATCCTGTCACTCGTTTGTTTCCCCTACAATTATTCATCAGATGGAGGATTCGCGTATGCGACAGTGGAAAAAATATAAGTTTATTGCGCAGGTTTTGATCGTCTGTTTGTTGGCGCTCAGTTTTAGCTTTGACGGCGCGGCAAAACCGCAACGGAAAAACCCTGAGGCCGGGAAGAAAAAGGCCGCCAAGCGCATCGGCGTTGGTGCTGCGATTGGCGGCGCGGCAGGTGGCTTGATTGGCGGACGCAAAGGCGCGCTAATAGGCGCAGGTGTGGGCGCAGGTGGCGGAACAGCGTACCACGTAAATAAAAAGCGGAAAGCCAAAAGACGCGCTCGTCATTGAATGAAAATCCGGTGTTAAGAGTTCCAGCTTCAGCTTGCTAACCCCAAACTGAAGCTGGATTTCTTAACACCCGCTTTCCCGTCGGCACATTTTATTACCAGGAAATCCCCATGAACATCAATTCGCGGCGCGGCTTTCTGCAAGCGGCGTCTTTGCTGGGCGGTGGTTTGTGTACCTACGCCTTTGCTTACAAATCCACCAAGACCAAACCCACGGACATTCGCATTGAAGAGGTTTCTTACCAACTGGAAGAACACCAATATCGCGCGCCGTACAAATTCGGCGGCGTCCCCGTGGACCGCGCGACCATCATCAATGTGACTTGCGTCGTTCGCACGGGCAACGGCAAAACCGCCAAAGGTTTTGGTTCGATGCCGCTCGGCAATGTGTGGGCATTTCCGTCGCGCTCAATGCCGTATGACACGACGCTCAGCGCGATGAAAACGTTGGCGGCGCGCATCAACAAACTCACGGCGAGTTATCAGGAATACGGTCACCCGATTGACATTAACACTGCGCTTGAACCCGCGTACTTACAGGCGGCGGCAGAGGTCTCCAAAGAGTTGAAGCTGGATGCGCCGATTCCCAAGCTCTGTGTTTTGGTCACGGCGAGCGCATTTGATGCCGCCATTCACGATGCGTTTGGCAAAGTACACAGACGGAATGTCTATCAAACCTACGGCGCAGATTTGCTGGCCAAAGATTTGTCGCATTACCTGACGCCGGATTTCAAAGGTGAACATCTGAATCGCTATGTGATGTCACGCCCGCGCCCGCGCGTGTTTATGTATCACTCGGTCGGTGGCGCTGATGCGGTGCTCGAAAGCGAGTTGACGAATCGTCTGACAGACGGATTGCCGAACACGTTGGCGGAGTGGATCAAGTACAACAACCTCACGCACATCAAAATCAAATTGCAGGGCGACGAACTGAAATGGGACATCGAACGCACCGTCAACATTGATCGCGTGGCAAGTGAAACGCGCCCCGCAACTGACTGGAAGTATTGCGTAGACTTCAACGAACGCTGCCCGAACATTGATTACCTGCTCGAATATTTGCGCAAAGTGAAAGAACTGACGCCGCAAGGCTTCGCGCGCATTCAATACATCGAACAGCCCACCGCGCGCGACCTGAAAGCCAATCGCCAAAACGTGATGCACGAAGCCAACAAGCTGCGCCCGATTGTCGTGGATGAATCGCTCGTGGATTTGGAATCATTGTTGCTCGCGCGCGAAATGGGCTACACCGGCATCGCGCTGAAAGCTTGCAAAGGCCAATCGCAGGCGATGCTGATGGCGGCGGCGGGGCAGAAATACAAGATGTTTTTGTGCGTGCAGGATTTGACCTGTCCCGGCGCGTCGCTGCTGCATTCAGTGAGCATCGCGGCGCATGTGCCCGGCGTGTCGGGCGTCGAGCATAATTCGCGGCAATACATGCCTGCGGCAAACAAACCGTGGGAGTCGAAATTCCCTGGTATTTTCAAAGTGACGGACGGCTCGTTTGATACCAGGAAGTTGAATGGGGTGGGGATTGGCGTTGTATGATTCTCAACGCGGGGTGTGCGATTTTCGTGCTGCTACCGCGCTTTAGCCTGTCAATTGGCTATAGTAGACTGCGCCCGCAATAAAACCTGAGACATCAAATGCAGTAGCGCAACCAGCCATGGTTGCGCTGTTGTCCCCGAACTATTTGCTCGTGAAGCAACGCAACCATGGCTGGTTGCGCTACTATTAATGAAACGCTATGCCCATTGCCCCCAACACCCAATTCGATCATTACGAAATCCTGTCACCGCTCGGCAAAGGCGGAATGGGCGAAGTCTATCGCGCCCTTGATATGCGACTGAACCGTGAAGTCGCCATCAAAGTCCTGCCCGGCGAATTCGCGCACGACACCGACCGCTTGCGCCGCTTTGAGCAGGAAGCCCGCGCGACTTCGGCGCTCAATCATCCGAATATTCTGACCGTCTACGATTTCGGTACACATGAAGGCAATCCGTATTTGGTGATGGAATTGCTCGAAGGGGAAGAATTGCGCGCGCAATTGGACAACGGCGCGTTGCCCGTGCGCAAAGCGAGTGAGTATGCACAACAAATCGCGGCGGGCTTAGCGGCGGCGCACGAAAAGAACATCGTGCATCGTGACCTCAAGCCGGAGAATTTATTCATCACGAAAGATGGACGGCTCAAGATTCTCGACTTTGGCCTAGCCAAGCTAGACCGCCGCGCACTGTCTCTCCTCGTTCATGTCGCCCCGCAAAGCATCTCACGATTCCCGGCACGGTGATGGGAACCGTCGCGTACATGTCGCCGGAACAAGTGCGCGGACAAGACCTGGATCATCGGTCGGACATCTTTTCGTTTGGCATCATCCTGTATGAAATGTTGAGCGGACAACGCGCGTTCACGGGCGAAATGATGGCGGATGTGATGAGTGCAATTACGCGCGACGACCCGCCGGAGTTGAGCGAAACGAACGCCAAGGTCAGCCCAGCGCTCGACAAGATCGTGCGGCGGTGTTTGGAGAAGAAGCCAGAGATGCGGTTTCAGACGGCGAGCGATCTAGGCTTTGCGCTGAGTACGCTGACAACATCTTCCGGTTCACGTTTGGAAACGGCGACGGCGGTCGCGGCGGTGACGGAGAGTGCGCCCGTGAGCACGGCGCGGTGGTTCAGCAATGTGCGGCTGTGGATGGCGGTCGCAGCGGTCGCAGTGCTGGTCTCGCTGATCTCATTGCCCTTCGCCGTGAAGTATCTGCGCCAAACACCGCCCGTCGAAGCTGTTCCCACCCGCTTTGTTATTGGAGCGCCGGAGAATGTAACCGTGCTTCTGACGCCTATGATTTCACCTGATGGGCGCAACTTAGCCATCGCAGGGGTGTGGGAGGGTAAGACCCGACTTTGGGTGCGTCCGCTGGGTTCGCTTACCACCCAACGACTAACGGGTGTTGAGAGCGTGAATGGATTACATTTCTGGTCACCAGACAGCCGCTCGCTCGCATTTGTGTCTGATGGCAAGCTCAAACGAATTGAACTGGCGGGCGGGGCAGCTCAAACGCTTTGTCCAATGCCAACAGGCGCCGATACCAGAGGTCCCACGGCCTGGAACCGCGAAGGCGTTATTCTCTTCACCGCAAGCGGCGGCAATATCTACCGTGTCGCGGCAACGGGCGGCGAACCAGTGCTGGTGTTGGGATCGGAACAGCCGAATCGTGATGCCCATTATCGCTGGCCAGCCTTCTTACCGGATGGCCGCCATTTCCTCTTCGCCAAAAGCACGCTACAAGCAGGGGCTGCGGAAATTCACCTCGCTTCACTCGACAGTAAAGAGACAACACGTTTGATGACGGCAGATTCTCAGGCAATTTATGCGACGGATGGCAGAGAAAATGGCTATCTGCTCTTTGCGGTTGATGGGGCGCTGAAGGCCCAGCCGTTTGATGCCCAAAGTCTGCGACTCACGGGAGAGTCATTCGTAGTTGCCGACAAAGTGGCAGTCGTGCAGGGAACCAGAGCGAAAATCTCCGTTTCAGACAACGGTACGCTGGTTTATGATGCGACCGCCATTGGCTCCGATAGGCAACTAAACTGGGTGGATGTTACCGGCAAGCGGCTCGAACCGGTTGGCACGCTCGGAGTAATTAACGCTCCAAGGCTTTCCCCGGATGGTAAGAAGGTGGCAGTGGTGCGGCTTGATCCGCAGAGCCCAGGTAGTGACATTTATGTGATAGACCTTGCGCGGGGCACCAGTTCGCGGCTGACGTTCGATCCTGGCGATGATCGCGATCCGGTCTGGTCTCCCGATGGCAGCCACATCGCCTGGAGTGCGAACCGAGACGGGGCTTTTCAGATCTATCAAAAGCTGGCGAGTGGTGTCGGGCCGGAGGAGTTGCTGCTCAAGGCAGACGAACGATTGGGTCCTGGCGACTGGTCTGCTGATGGCCGTTTCCTCCTTTATTCCCGTGAAGCTCAGAAAACGAAATATGATCTGTGGGTTTTGCCACTGGCTGGAGACCACCAGCCGTCCCTGTTTTTACAGACGCCCTTTCAGGAAGACTGGGGGCGGTTTTCGCCTGACGGGCGCTGGATCGCTTACATCTCAAACGATCAGGGAAGAGCCGAGGTGTACGTGCAGACCTTTCCCGCTTCGGGTGGCAAATGGCAGATTTCGACGAGTGGCGGCTACATCCCCCGCTGGCGGAGCGACGGCAAAGAGTTGTACTACATTTCCGGTGACTTGAAGCTGATGGCAGTGGAGGTAAAGTCGGGCAGTAGTTTTGAGGCAGGCGTGCCGAGAGTTCTTTTTGATCTCGCACTGCCACGGGTGATCAGTACGAACTTTGGCGGCTATGACGTGTCGGCAGATGGCCAGCGCTTCCTCTTTGTCACGCGCAGGGACAGGAGGCCGCGAGTATGCAATACACCGTCGTGACGAACTGGGCGGCGGAAGCGAAGAAGTAGCATAGGCCGACCTTGCCATACGCAAATCAATGACTCGACGCTACAATGCAGACTATGAAATTTTTCAATACCGCCGGGCCGTGCAAGCCCGATATGCACTACATGCTGCCTGCCTCAACGCGGCTGCCCGAATTGCGGCGGCTGATTGACCAGCAATTGTATTTTGTCATCCACGCGCCACGGCAGGTGGGCAAGACGACGATGATGCTGCAACTGGCGCAGGAGTTGACGCACGAAGGACGCTACACCGCGCTGCTGGTTTCGATGGAAGTGGGCGCAGCCTTCAATGACGAGATTGGCAAGGCGGAACTGGCGATGCTGGGCGCGTGGCGAGGCAATGCCGAAGTGTGGTTGCCCCCGGAATTACAACCTCCGGTTTGGCCAGAAGGGAATGCCGGGGAGCAAGTCTTTACCGCCCTGAAAACCTGGGCGCAAAACTCCGACCGCCCGCTGGTCATGTTTCTCGACGAAATTGACGCGTTGGAAAATGGCGCGTTGATTTCAGTGCTGCGGCAATTGCGCAACGGCTATAACAATCGCCCGCAAGGCTTTCCGTGGTCACTGGGGTTGATTGGGATGCGCGATGTGCGCGATTACAAAGTGAAATCGGGCGGCAGTGAAAGGCTCAACACCGCCAGCCCCTTCAACATCAAAGCGCGTTCGCTGACGATTGGTAATTTCACGGCAGACGAAGTCGCCACGTTGTATCGTCAGCACACGACCGAAACCGGGCAGGCGTTCACGGATGAAGCCGTCGCGCGCGCCTTTTACCTGACGCAAGGACAGCCGTATCTGGCGAATGCGCTGGCGAAAGTCGCGGTCGAGGAGTTGCAGCCCGATGTCGCGCAGCCGATTACGGAAGCCGAAATTGAGCAGTCCAAAAACATTCTGATCGAACGACAGGAAACACACCTGGACAGCCTCAGCGAACGTCTGTACGAGCCGCGCATTCGCCACATCATTGAACCGATTCTGGCGGGCGGTGATTTGACGGCGCTGCCCATTGACGACTTGCGGTTTGTCTGCGACTTGGGATTGGTCAGCCATGATGAGCGCGGCAATCTGATCATTGCCAATCCGATCTACCGAGAAATCATTCCGACCATGTTGTCGTATGTGACACGCGCTTCGATCCGCCTGCCGCAACCGATCTGGCTGAACCCGGACGGCAGCCTTAATCCCGATCAATTACTCGCTGCCTTTCTCGCCTTCTGGCGACAGCACGGACAGCCGCTGCTCAAGAGCGTGCATTATCACGAAATCGCGCCGCACATCGTGCTGATGGCCTTTCTACATCGGGTAGTGAACGGCGGCGGTTCGCTCGAACGCGAATACGCGATTGGCACGCGGCGGATGGATGTGTGCTTGCGCTACGGCGCAGTAACGCTGGGCATGGAATTGAAAGTCTGGCGCGAGGGCGAGCGTGATCCGTTGCCCGCAGGTCTGGAACAATTGGATGTCTATCTGGATGGTTTGCAAATGGACACGGGTTGGCTGGTGATCTTCAATCAACGCAGCGGTTTGCCCGACATCAGCGAACGCACGACCACCGAAATTGCGACATCGCCCGCAGGACGGACGATCACCGTGATTCGCGCATGAACCCGAAGAGCAATAACGATGCTGCCTGGATGCTGCTACGTGCGAATGCGGCATTGCGTGATGAATATGCCAACGTGAAGGCCGCAAGCGCGCAGCAGAATTTGACGGATGGCTTGGCATACGGCCAGGACAAAGAGCCATTCATTTTGAAAGTGCTTACTACCCGCTTATGAATAACCACCCCAAACCCATCAAACATCTGCGCTGGTACATTGGCGGATTATTGTTTCTCTCGACGGTCATCAATTACATTGACCGGCAAACTTTGAGCGTCTTAGCCCCCACACTCAAGACGCAATTCCAATGGACGAACACAGATTATTCCTACATCATCATCGCCTTTCGTCTGGCCTATGCGTTTGGGCAAACGGCGTCGGGGCGCTTGCTGGATCGGATCGGCACGCGCAACGGCTTGAGCATTGGCGTCGCGTTTTATTCGGTTGCGGCGATGCTGACTTCGCTGGCTTCGGGGTTGTGGAGCTTTTGCGGCTTTCGCTTTTTGCTCGGCGCGGGTGAATCGGCGAATTGGCCGGGCGCGACGAAAGCCGTGTCAGAATGGTTTCCGCGCCGCGAAAGCGGTTGGGCGGTAGCGTTGTTTGACAGTGGCTCTTCCATTGGCGGGGCGCTGGCACCGTTCATTGTGCTCGGCGTGTACAAATACTTCGGAAGCTGGCAGCCTGTGTTCATCGTGACCGGCACGCTGGGCTTTTTGTGGCTGCTGCTGTTTCGCTGGTTCTATCATCGGCCTGAAGATCATCCGCGCTTATCGTCCGAAGAGCGCGAATTGATTTTGAGCGGGCGCGGTGAAGCGAATGTGGCGGAAGACAAGTCGGAAAGTTTGAGCTATCCCACGCTGCTGCGCTTGCCGCAAACGTGGGGCGTGATTATCAGCAAGTCGTTGACCGATCCGATCTGGTTTTTTATCACCGAATGGTTTGGGATTTATCTGGTGACGAAAGGCTTCGATCTCGACAAAAGTTTACTTGGTTGGTGGAGCGTGTTTATTGCAGCGGATGTCGGCAATTTCTTCGGCGGTGGCTTGTCGAGCTATCTCATTAAACGTGGCTGGGGCGTTGGCGCGGCGCGTAAAGTGATTGCAGTGATTGGCGGATTAGGCATGACGTTGTTGATTCCGGCGGTGTATACGACTTCGTTTTACTGGATCATTTTCTTCTTTGCGATTTCAACGTTATGCTATGCCGCCTTCTCGACGGTGATTCTGAATTTTCCGGCGGATTTGTATCGCACCAGTTCGGTAGCTTCGGTCAGCGGGATGAGCGGCACGGGCGCAGGCATCTGCACGATTATTGCGATGCTGTTGGTCGGGCGCATTTCCGACCAATATTCATTTGAACCCATCCTGATCGCGGCGAGCATCATTCCGCTGTTTGCGACGCTGGCAGTGCTGGTTCTGATTCGCAACAACAAGGCTACCGAAAAAGGAATCGTCAATCCGATTTGATCGTTAGCCACGAATTACACGAATTGGCACGAATAGCGTTGAACTTTGGACTTGGTAATAAACTAACCTGCAAGCCCCAAGACCTAAAGAAATTCGTGCTAATTCGTGTAATTCGTGGCTAAAAAATCCTAAAACGCTATGAGCCAAAATGTCTCCCCCACTCCTGAACCCAAATCGGAAAAATGGAATTCCGGTCAACGCTACGTCGCTGCCACAGGCTTTCTCAGCCTGTTCTCGCTCGTCGGCATTATGTTTTATGGGCTGCCCTTCTTTTACGATTTTTGGGTCAGCGAATATGGCTGGACGCGCGCAGAAGTAACATCCGGCAATGCGGTCGGCAAGATTCTGATCGGGCCGTTGTTTGGTTTCATCGCGGGTTGGATGATTGATAAGGTTGGGCCGCGCAAAGTAATGCTGAGCGGGATTGTGATGGGCGGCTTCGCGCTGATTGGGCTTGAGCTTTACGACGACGCTTTGGCAATTTTATTTGTTCTACATCTTCAATGCGCTGGGCTATGTGTTTGGCGGGCCGCTACCGAATCAGGTGTTGGTGTCGCGCTGGTTTAATAAAACGCGCGGGCAGGCGATGGGGTACATTTACTTAGGGCATTGGGATTGGCGGGATGCTCGTGCAGCAGATTGCGAAGTGGCTGAATGTAAACTTCGGCTGGCATCGCGCGTTATTGATTTTAGGCATTCTTATGATCGTCATCTCCTTTCCGATGACGTGGTTTGTCAAAGATAATCCCGAAGATTTCACCAACACCGCGAAACCGGATGAGCCGAAAATTCCCATCGGCAGCATCGTAAAAAGCTGGCCGTTTTATCTGCTCGCCATCGGCAGCATGTGTTCGATTGGCGCAGTCGGCGGGACGAATCAAAACTTGAAGCTCTTCTTCAGTTTGGATCTGAAATACTCGCAAAGCGAAGCGGCGAATGTCATCTCGCTGGTGCTCGGAGCCAGCATTGCCGGGCGTTTGCTGATGGGCTGGCTGGCGGATCGCTGGCCGAAGAAGCACGTGATGATTTTGATTTATGTGATCGTTGCGGCGGCGATTCCGCTCTTGTATTTCGCGCATGTGCCGGGTGTGATTTATCTGTTCGCCTTCATTTTCGGGATTGGGTTAGGCGGCGATTACATGATCATTCCGCTGATGGCTGCCGAACTCTTCGGCGTGAAAGTAATGGGGCGCGTGATGGGCATTATTCTGACGGCGGATGGCCTTGCCGAAGCCTTATCGCCAATGTTAGTCGGTTGGTTGCGGGATCGCAGTGGCAGCTATGCCAATGGGTTTGCCGCCCTGATTTTGCTGGCCATCATTGGCGCAATTGCGGTGGCGATGCTACCGCGCAAATCGGTTACGACATGATTCACTATTACACAATGGTACACTCAGAAATTGGTCTCTGCCTAAAGCTCTGCCGCGCAGCACAATGGAATCAATTGCAACGAGATCGGGAACGGTTTTGGGGACTGTTGCTAGTTCGCGCAACCTGGCTAGTGATGGTCTCACTGGCCGTCGCACAACCCTCGCTGCGGCCCATGCGGGAAGTCAACGAAGTTGCACGCCCCGCTGCCAATCAGCTTATTGCGATCACGGGCGCGACGTTGATTGACGGGCGGGGCGGCGCGCCAGTGCCTGATGCCGTCGTCGTGCTGCGGGGCGACAAGATCGCGGCGGTGGGGACGCGTAAATCAGTGGCGATTCCGCCCGGCGCGGAAGTCGTAGCGGCGCAAGGACTGACCTTGTTGCCGGGGTTGATTGATTCGCATTTTCACATTGATGGCGACAATAGCTTGCCTGCGTTGTTTTTGCAGCACGGCGTGACTTCGCTCCGCGATCCGGGTGAATGGCTGCATTCGTATGAAGCGCCGCGCAAATCGGGCGTGCCGATTCCGCGCTTGTTTTTGGCTGATCCGCACCTTGATTCGTATGGCCCCGCGTACCCGGAGGACGCGGTTGTTGTGCGCGATGCCGACGAAGCGCGCAATGCCGTCAATCGTGCCATTGATCGGGGCGCATCCAGCATCAAGGTGTACTTTCGTCTGCCGCTTGGCTTGATCAAAGTCGTGGCTGCAACCGCGCACGCGCGCGGCGTGCCGGTGACGGCGCACCTGGAAATTGTGGACGCGACTGACGCGATTCGGGCGGGCGTGGATGGCATTGAACACGTCACTTCGTTCGGCACGGCACTGCTTGATCCGCGCGACGCCGAGGTCTATCGGCAAGCCATTTTGAAAGACAACAACGCCCGGCGCGATGGTCGTTACAAGATGTGGAGTGAAATTGATCTGACTTCGCCCCGCGTGAAAGAGGTGCTGGATTTGATTGTTAGGCGGGGAACCTTTGTCTCGGCAACCTTGGCTGTGTTTGAGAAACGTAGCGGCGACCGGGACGCCACCGAAATGCATGTGCGCGGCTTTGCCAATATGCTGAAGTTCGTCGGGCTGGCGAAAAAAGCGGGTGCGCGCATCGTGGCGGGTTCACATTCAAGTGTGCCGCACGCTGAACGCGGCTGGGCGTATCAGCGCGAACTGGAATTGTTAGTCGAAAGCGGCTTGACGCCGATGCAGGCGATTGTCGCGGCGACAACAGAGCAAGCTCGCTTCTTTCGCATTGCCGAACGCTTGGGCAGCATTGAAGCAGGGAAGTTGGCAGACTTGATTTTGGTGGCAGGCAATCCCAGCCAGGACATCACTGCGATGCGACAGGTCAAGCGCGTGATGCTGCGCGGAAAATGGGTGACCCCGTAGCCGTCATTAATCACTTGTTATTGCGCGCGCACCGCAATGACAAATGGAAAAAGCGATCACACCATCTTTTTGCCGCCGCGCTAGGCGTGACCGAGGACGGTGGCCAGCGTCTTCAATAGTTTTTCGGCGGTGAAGGGCTTCGACAGAAATTGCGTTACACCGTCCCAGGTGGGATCCGGCATTTGGTCATTGAGCATTAACCCGCTCGTGCCAATGATAATGCATTGCGCATTGAGTTGGCGTAGCGCCCGCATAAGCGCGCGGCCATCTATTGCGGGCACGACCATGTCGAGGACGACGACTTTGACCTCAGACAAATGCTGGGCATAGAGTGCGACAGCTTCGGTGCCCTCGCTGGCCGTGATGACTCGATAGCCATACGTTTCCAGCGTTGCGCGCGTGACTTCCCGAATCGCGGCTTCATCTTCTACTACCAAAATCAATTCTCCATGCCCGACTGGCAGCGTCTGCGCTTCGGCTTCCGCCTGCGCGGCCTCTGCGGCAGAGGCCGCAGGCAAATAGACTTTGAATTGTGAGCCGTTGCTCGCTTCGCTTTGGACTTCAATAAAACCACCGTGCGCAGTGACAATGCGCAGCGCCGTCGCCAACCCCAGCCCCGTGCCGCGCCCTGCTTCTTTGGTCGTGAAAAAAGGATCGAAAATATGTTCGCGGATGTGCGGTGCAATCCCGTTTCCGGTGTCTGTCACGGTCAAGCAAACATACGCGCCTGACCTGGCTGCCGGGTAGGCCGTGAAATTATTGGCTTTGACCTGGATATTTTCGGCAGCGAGAGTGAGTGTGCCGCCGTGTGGCATTGCATCGCGGGCATTGACGCATAAATTCATGAGCACCTGAAAAAGCTGTGTCGAATCGCCGTGTATAGCGGCTACGCCCGTTGCCTCATCCGCGTGGATGGTAATTGAACGCGGCAAGGTTTCGGTCAGCAATTTCACTATGTCGTGCAACAGATGTTTCGGAGAGATGGTGGTTGGTGCGCCTTCGCCGCCGCGCGCAAACGAGACGACTTGTTTGACGAGGCCACTGGCGCGCTGAATGCTGGAACGTAGCGTTTCCAGCAAGCGTTGGCTCTGCGGGTCGGCCAGTTTCAGGTTCAAAATATGCTCAACCATGATCATGGGCGAGAGCAGGTTGTTCAAATCGTGGGCGATGCCGCTGGCCAGAGAACCGATACTTTCCAGGCGTTGGGCGCGCAGGTATTGCGCTTCGAGCCGTTTCTTTTCGGTGATGTCGGTGTTGATGAACAGCGTGGATTTATGCTGCCCCTTTTCGTCCAGCACATGTGTCCAGTGGCTTTCGACCATAATTTCCTGCCCGGCTTTGGTGCGATGTCGCATCTCGGCAATGCCTTCGCTGCGGGTTGCTATTTGACTCGCCAGCGCCTCGCCACAAATTTCTGCGTGCATGTCCCGTCCCACAACCTCTTCGGCTTGCCAGCCATAAATGCGTTCGGCGCTGGGGTTCCAGAACAGTACGCATCCTTGCGGGTCACAGACGATGATGGCTTCCTGCGCGTGTTGCAACAGCGCGGCCTGTTCGCGTAATTGCTCCTCGGCTCGCTTGCGTTCGGTGATGTCTTCTTCTGTGCCGACATAGCCGATCAGTGCGCCGGTTTCGGAATGCATCGCTTTTTTGCGCGCGCGAACGAAGCGGATTTCCCCATCAGCTTTGCGCACGCGGAATTGCATATCGCATTCCTGCCCGCCGTGGGCCGCTGCCAACCACGTGGCGAGAACTTGCTCGCGGTCTTCTGAGTGAACAGCCTGGCTCCAGCCATTGCCCAGGCATTCTTTGAAGCTTAAGCCGAAAATTTCCTGACAACGAGCATTTGTGTAAAGACATTGCCCTGCCGGATCGGTGTGGAAAATGCCCATCGGCGCAGCGGCGCTCAAACTGCGAAACCGTTCTTCGCTATGGGCCAGCGCGGCTTCGGCGCGTTTTTGCTCAGTGACATCGCGTCCGATACAGCGCACGATGGGAACCGGGCCGTCACGACGTAGCGAATTGTCATACTCCAGAATTCGCTCTTCGCCTGTGGCCAGGGCGACGCGCATCACGCCCCGCGCCTGGCCTTCGCTCAGCACTTGATCTAAATAACCCTGAAACAAATGCTGCACGCTGGGTGCGAGGAATTCTTTGAGTGATTGGCGGGGCAATTGCTCGGCTCGCTGCCAGCCAATGTAGTGGAGTGCGCTTTGATTGGCGCTGAGAATATTTCCGTTGACATCATGCGTGCCAACCAGCAGGCCACAATTTTCGACCAGATCACGATAGCGTTCTTCACTCGCACGTAAGGCTTCGACCGCACGTCGGCGTTCGGTGACATCCCGGAAATAGATCAACAACCCGCTTTGAAACGGACTGGCATGGCCTTCGTACCAACGGTCTCTGGGCACAGAATAATCTTCGACTGTGACACTGACGCGTTCTTTCATCGCGCGCTGATATTCGCTGAAAAAACGCGTGTTGACCGAGGCCGGAAATTCTTCCCACAGCTTTTTGCCGATCAACTCCGCCCGCGTTTTGTCGAGCGCGCGCTCGCTGTTGGGGCTGAGGTAGATCAAGCGCCACTGAGCATCCACCAGCAATACGCCGTCTGTGGAAGTGGCTAAAAACGCCAGCGCCTGTTGATTCGCAATGGGGTCAAGATCAGACAACTCAAACAATGCTGAGGACTCATTGAGCAAGTAGGGCCTCCTTCCTGTCAGGAACAGAATGGATATTAGAAAAGAAGGGCAACGTTCAATTTCAATAACTGTGTGACTGTACCGGGCGGATTCTACCTCGCAACTCTGTCGGAGGCAAAGGGAGGAAGGGAAGAGGAAGGGGTTGGTCGTGGGCGAAGAGCAAACTTTCCCGTTTACCCCGGTCTTCGTCAGGAAACGACGGGAGAGTCATGGGCAAACGGGAAAGTTTGCTCTTCGTCACTCAAAGCGTAGTCCGGTGATTTCCGGTACGATGTCGCTAATGTCTGCTTCCGAGATGGTGGAAGGCAAATCCACCTTGACCGTAATTGGCATGGATTCGCCGGGCTTCAATTCGCGCTGTTTGTTCGGCACCGGCAGCCCGTAATTCAAGGCCAGGACTTTACCGACTTCCGCATAGCTGAAGGCACGCAGCGCAATCTCAATTCCTTTCAACGTCCGGTCGCCACGGTTGGTGAGGCGTGCTCTTAAAGCCAGTTGCGTCATGCCCATCGCATTGGAAGCGCCGAGCTTGTCAATGTCTTCGAGCGTGAGTTTGGCTTTGTAGGCGTCGAATTCTGGCGTGCCTGCTCGTACGGCATTTTCCAGGCGAGCCTGGACGCCGCCAGGCAGGTTAGCAGAAGCTGCCGGAGTGGTTGGCGGGCGCGTGCCTCTGGATAACAAGACTATTGCGGTTGCCAACGCCAGCGCGCCCACGCCGCCCAGAATCATGAGCATCCGCGAACGACGTTGCTCGGTCATTTGTTCGGTTTCAGTTTCAAACATAAAACAGTTCCCAGCTTGCGGATTGCGCAATGCAGGGGGCGGATTGTGAGGCAAAACCTCTCACCCACAATCCGAATTCCCCCATCCGCAATCCTGTTAGTCTCCACTAACCATCATTTTGTTGATCTTCAGCGTAGGTGCGGCCACATTGCCGCGAAACCGCAGATCGGTGCCAATCATTTCAATCCCGCGCAGCATTTCGCGGAAGTTCCCGGCTATGGTGACCTCTTCGATGGGGGATGTCAAACGCCCGTTTTCGATCCAACGGCCTGCCGCGCCGCGCGAATAATCGCCCGTCACCGGATTAAAGCCGAAGCCGATTTGCTCCGTCACATAAAACCCATTTTTGACCGAAGCGATAATTTCTTCGGGCGCGTGCTGGCCTGCCGCGATGTAAAAATTCGTCACGCCCACGTTGGGCGCGCCGGTCAGCCCCCGCCGGGCATTTGCGGTTGAGCGTAACCCCAATTTGCGCGCGGTGTAAGTGTTGAGCAAGTAGCTGCGTAAGACGCCATTTTCGACGACCGCCGTGCGCCGGGTGGGCAAACCCTCGCCATCAAAGGGACGTGAACCGATAGCCCCTGGCAAATGTCCATCGTCAATAATGTTCAGGATGGGCGCGGCGATCACTTCATCCAACTTGCCCACCAAAAATGACGCGTGCCGAAACACGGATTCGCCGGAAACGGCTTCAAAAAAGCTGTCGAGTAATTCCGCCGCCATCGAAGCGTCGAACACAATCGGCACTTCCTGCGTTGCCGTTTTGTGCGCGCCCAATTTATTTAGAGCGCGGCGCGCCGCTTCGTGGCCGAGTTCTGCGGGCGCATCCAGTTTGTTGAGCCAGCGTTGCCGGTCGCCCCAGCCGCCAACTTGCATTTGCTCGCCATCGCGGGCAATCGGCGCAACCATCAAGCCGCAATGGGTGCCGCGATATTCCCCGGCAAAGCCTGAACTCGTGACCAGCAGCATCTTGCCTAAGGTGGTTGAGCAACGAGCGCCTTCTGAATTCGTGATGCGCGGATCAAACGACCGGGCGGCGTCTTCACAGGCTTTCGCCATTTCGATTTTGCGATCCGTTGGCAGCCCCGCAATCGCTTCGTCATAAAGCTGCAACTCTGTGGCCGCCCCCTGCGCAAAATCCTCGCGCGAAGGCAGCACTGCCGCTTCATCTACGGAAGTATGCCGCGCCATTTCGACCGCATCGGCTACCAATTTTTCCAGGGATTTGGGTTGTATGTCTGAGGTCGAGGCGGAGGCCTGACGCCCTTCGTAAATCACGCGCAACCCGAGTCCACGCGAAGCGGATTCTTCGAGGGTTTCGACCTCGCCGAGGCGAATCTCAACAGAAAATTCATTGGATTCCAACGCGATAACTTCGGCTTCAGTCGCGCCTCGTTTGAGAGCGGATTGAACAATGTCTGAGAGGAGTGCTTGCGTGATTTCCATCGTTTTCGAGGGATAAAGGAAGAATGAGGAGGAATGGGGAGAAATAAATTCATCCCTCCTTCCTCCTCATTCCTCCTTTGCCCTATCCTTTCGTTCCACCAACGGTCATTTCAGAAATTTTGATGGTCGGCAACCCCACTCCAACCGGAACCGATTGCCCACCTTTTCCGCATAGTCCAACGCCTTGATCCAGTGTCAGGTCATGTCCCACTGCAGTTACTTTGGTGAGCGCGGTGGGGCCATGCCCAATCAAGGTTGCGCCTTTGACCGGAGCCGTAATTTTGCCGTCTTCAATCAAATAGGCTTCACTGGTTGAAAACACAAACTTGCCGCTCGTGATGTCTACTTGCCCACCGCCAAAATTCACTGCATACAGCCCGCGCTTAACTGAGGCGATCACGTCTTCCGGCGCATCCTGCCCGCTGAGCATGAACGTATTTGTCATGCGTGGCATCGGCAGACATTGATAACTTTCCCGTCGTCCATTGCCCGTCAGCTTGGCATTCGTGAGCTGCGCGCTCAGGTGATCTTGCAGGTAGCCGCGCAGAATACCGTTTTCAATCAATACCGTGCGCGAAGAGGTATGCCCTTCATCATCAATATTAAGCGAACCGCGACGACCTTCAATCGTGCCGTCGTCTATAATTGTGCAAAGCTCACTGGCTACCTTTTGCCCAATCAGGCCGGAAAACGCCGACGTACCTTTGCGATTGAAATCTGACTCCAAACCATGCCCGACGGCTTCGTGTAGGAGAATGCCGGGCCAGCCGGGACCGAGCACGACTTCCATCGCTCCCGCTGGTGCTTCAATGGCGTTGAGTTGCACAATGGCCTGGCGCGCGGCTGCCGTTGCAAAATGTTCCGGCGAACGCTGTCCTGTAAACACGCCCAGTCCAGCGCGTCCGCCGCCACCCGTGCGACCCGCTTGCAAATTGCCATCGTCATCCGCAATGCACGAAACATTCAGGCGCACCAACGGCTGCACATCGCCGATCAAGACGCCTTCGGACGTGGCAATCAGGATGATTTTGTATTCGTCTACGAGGCTTGCCTGTACTTCGCGGATGCGCGGATCGTAAGCACGTGCTGTTTGATCGGCGCGCGTAAGCAAAGCGATTTTGTCTTCCAGCGCCTCTTCGCTGGCCGGATGCGCCACGTGGTACAAATTGCGTTGCGCCTCTTTGGTCGTCACGTTGATCGGCGCTACGTCGGTCGCGTTTTGCGCAATATGCGCTGCCGTCAAGGCTGCCGTGCGAATGGCTTCGGGATTGATTTCATCACAATAGGCATAGCCCGTGCGTTCGCCCGCAATCACGCGGACGCCGACACCTTGTGTGATCGCTCGATTGGCTGATTTGATCAGTTGCTCTTCCATGCTTAAATTGCTCAGGACAGCATGCTCAAAATACAGATCGGCATAATCGCCGCCCCGCGAGAGCGCAACCGCCAGCAGGCTCTCAATATCTGCTACTGTAATATTAAAATTATTGGTAAAAAAATTGATCGGTAAACTCATTGGCATTTCTCTTTGTTGGAACTCTTAGGGGGCCAAAACAGGAGTATAAATCATTGCTGCGATTCAGGAAACTGAAATATCATTGGTCATTGGTCATTGGTTGAGAGTACACAAAAACTCAGTACAGGTGACAACTGACAAATGCCTCATCTTTTCGCGCCGAGGTGCAAGGCCGCTATACCGGCGGAAAGATTCACATAACTTACGTCTACGAAACCCGCTCGCGTCATCAGCGCCGCCAATTGCTTTTGATTGGGGAAATGCCGGACCGACTCTGGCAGATACGTGTAGGCCTGACGCGAGCCGGAAATTAGCGCGCCAATTTGCGGGAGGATTTTGGTGAAGTAAAAATGAAAGGCCGTGCGCAATAACGGCACGACCGGATAAGAAAATTCCAGGATTGCCACCTGCCCGGTTGGCTTAAGGACGCGATAAATTTCTCGCAACCCGCCTTCGACGTCTTCTAAATTGCGCAGCCCAAACGCATTTGTGACTGCATCCACGCTGTCCGCCGCGAAGGGCAAATGTAGCGCATCGCCTTCAATCAAAATGGCTTGGGCGGGAAGTTTTGGGCGACCAAGCACAAGCATCGGATGACAGAAATCACAGCCAATCACGCGGGCGTGCGGTGCCTGTTGCGTCAACGCCAGCGTCAAGTCCGCCGTGCCGCAGCACAAGTCCAGGGCGATAGCGTCCGGTCGTGCTAACACCGGAGCCAGCTTGCGTGCCACCAGTCGCCGCCACCGTTTGTCAATGTTAGCGGAGAGCAAGTGATTGAGGCGGTCATAGGTCGGGGCGATTTCGGCAAACATCGCCTGCACGGCTTTGTGCTTGCCCCGCGCGTTGTATTGAGGATTGGGAGTTGCCATTGCCTTGCCAGGCTCAAAGTTGAAAGTTGAGATTATTCTGACTGAGATTTCGCGCTTACATTAACTTTGCCCAACACTAACACCGTTAAGGCATTAGCCTCTAGTAACCGTTTGGCAACGCGTTGCAAATCCAGCGTCGAGACCGCTTTGACTTTACTTTCGTACGTCAGTGGGTAGGTCTCCGGCAACTTAAACGCCGCGATTTCGCGCAGATAGTCGGTGATCGGGCGTGCCTGGTGTTCGCTTAATAATGATGTCTGTGCCAGGGCGAGTTCGGATTCGCCAATTTCTGCTTTATCGAGCGTCGCAAACAAATCCGTGGCCTGGCGCGAAAGTTCAACCGCCTTTTCCGCTGGGACGGAAGCCGAGAAGTACAACGGTGCGGCTAAAACATGAGGTGCGAATTGTGCCGAGGCCGCCGGCGAGAGCTTTTTGAGACGCGCATCTAACACGCGCGCCAACAAAGTGGCCGCAATAAAATCAGCATCGGTATGCGAAACCCCGATGACACCGCCGCGAATTTCGACATTGGCTAAATCCGGCTGCTCAACTTTATTGACACGCGTTTCCGTCGTGCGATAGGGCGGACGAAAGGCGGGGGGCGGCGGCACACCTTTGATCCAACTGCCATAAAACATGCGAAACAACGTCATGATGCGTTCCGGTCGCATGTTGCCATGCACCACGGCAAACATGTTATTGGCCAAATAGACTCGCTTATAAAAATCCAGCACGTCACCATACTTGATCGCCGTCACCGATTCGGTAATGCCTTCCACGTTATGTCCATACGGATGATCCCCATAGAGCGTGGCGAGGAATGCTTCATCCGCTTTGGCGGCAGGCGCAAGTTGCGACGCCTTGAGTTGTTCGAGCCGCGCTTTTTGCGCCGCCTCAAACGCCTCTTTGCGCACATTGTCCACCACTAGCAAACGACTGAGGATGGCCAACACCTGATCCAGATTACTGCTCGGCGCTTCGAGGTGGAACCAGGTGGTATCTGAAGTTACGCCCCAATTTAGTTTGGCATCCAGCGATTCTAATTCTTGTTCTAACTGCGCGTTGGCGCTGAGCAGCGCTGCCGCCGTCATCATTGCCAAACCGGTTTTGCCGACGACGTCAAACATTGCACCGCCGCGAATCACCAATTGGCACGTGACTTTCGGTTCGTCCTGTCGCTCGAGCATGATGACTTGCAACCCGTTCAGCAACGATTCGCGCCGCACCTCGCTGTAAGGCGTGCGCGGGGCTGTCTCGACCGTCGGAGCAGTAAGTTTGGGTGGCTTGTCTTTGTTTTTTTGGGCAAAAGCCAGGGGCGCAAGCAAAAACAAACATAATAGCGGGGCGAAGAAGAATCTGAATTTCATAGCTGGCATAGCGTTAACCTGGTTCGGTTTAGTCCTGATTGTTACGAAGGGGAAGTGTACCTGTGCGCAGGCAGGAGCGTCAAATGATTGGTCATTGGATAGAAGCTATGAGCGATTAGCGGTTAGTTTTTAGCTCGGAAGGGAACGGGGGCCGACTAAGCGCCAAAAGCTAACGGCCTTTGCTCCTTTTCCTGGTAGTGGCGGGTTGGCTCTTGGCGGGGAGTGTCTTTTTGCGGCGTGGTGTGGCGCGCGGGCTGGCTGGCTTGGCCGATTCCTCGGAAGGAAAAGTCACACGGTAATAAACCTGTGCCAGTCGCAAGGTGCAGTTCAGTGCGGGGATGACAATCTGCCCTTTCAAACCGCTGATGGCAGTGTATTCCCACTGCGGTGACTTGGGCGAAGGGCGATGAAAGACCTCAATCATCGGATGCTTTTGTGCCACCAGCACATAATCTGCTAATAAGGGTAGGTATTGCTGGTAGCGGAGAAATTTCTGTCGGCGGTCGAATTCCTCGGTCGAATCGGAAACGACTTCGATGATGACGGTGGGATTGATAAGGACATCACGATGCTCATCCAGATACTTGCGTTCCCCGCAGACAACCACGAGGTCCGGGTATGAGTACAGGCCTTTGGTGCTGAGACGATTTTTGGGCAGGGGGCCGCTGCGCACTTTCGTGTCTTTGGTGTAGAGGTCGCAGTCTTTGCCTAACAGGTGATTGCCAATGAGTCGTACCAGATTTACGCTAACGCTACCATGTTCAGGGCTTTCGCCCGCCATTGTGTAAATCATCCCGTCGAGGTATTCGTGGCGTTCTTCGGCAGCGCGTTCGAGCGCCAGATATTGCGCCTCCGTGTAGAGTGGTTCGGTTTCAATTGCGGTATTACGTTGTGCAATTCCCATTTTATTTTCTCCGCTTATGGCGCGGCGATTGTACCGCAAAGTTCAGTGGGCGTCAGCCATCGGCAGACAGGAGTCGTTCAATGGTTATATGATGTGCCTTGAGCCTGAAAGTATGACTAACAAACACGCGGTACATTGTTATCGTTCGGGGGAAGCGATGGGCACACGCTTCGAGGTGTTTTTGCGCGGTGAAGATGAAGCGCATTTGGAAGCGGTTGCCATCGCTGTCCTGGAAGAAATCGTTCGCCTGGATCAGGCGCTATCGCGTTTCGATCCGCGCAGCGAGATTGCCCGCATCAATCGAGATGCGGTCAACTTTCCGGTGCGTGTGGATCGTGAACTGTTTGCCTTGCTCGCTCGCTGTGAACAGGCGCGCGAATTGACAGAAGGGTATTTTGACATAACACACGGCAAGGCGCTGTGCTTGGAAGCGGAAAACTGCACGGTGCGGTTTGGTGATGCCGCAACACGCCTTGACCTGGGCGGTGTGGGGAAAGGATACGCGCTTGATTGTGGACGCGAGATACTGTTGCGCTACGGGGTGAGAAATGGTTTATTACAAGGCGGCACGAGTTCTGTCTTAGCGATAGGTAATGATGGCTGGCGGATTGCTGTTCGCCAGCCCAACACACCAGCGCAGCTTACTCACTACCTGGAATTGCGGGATCGTGGGTTTTCCTGCTCAGCCGTGCGTCACGTGGAGCAACGCGAATCAGATGTGGTGAATCCGCTGACGGGCGAGTTTCTAACGGGCAACGACGCTTGTGTTGTGCTGGCCGCGAATGCAACCGACGCGGAAATTTTCTCGACGGCGTTATTGGCAATGGGACGTACTAACGCGCAGCGGTATCTTGAGCATAATCGCTGGCAGGGGCGTGTCGGTTGGGTTGATGAAGCGACGGGTTTTGTTTGGCTTAATGTGAGGGACTCTGCATGACGATCACACGCCGCACTTTTCTGGAAGCTGCCGGCGCTACATTAGCGTCGAGCGCGCTGCTGCAAGCGGACGATGCACCTGTGCGTGTCGCTGTAATCGGCACGGGCGGGCGTGGCTCGGATTTGCTGCGCGCGCTGACGACGATTGATGACGTTGCGTTGGTGGGAGTTTGTGATGATTACGCGCCCCACCTGGAGCAAGGCGCAAAATACGCCGGGCCGCAGGCGAAGACGTTCAGTGATTATCGCAAGCTGCTTGATGAACTGAAACCGCAGGCTGTCGTGATCGCAGTGCCGTTGTATTTGCATTACAAACTCGCCGCGGATTGCCTGTCCGCCGGATGCGATGTATTTCTGGAAAAGACCATGTGCTACACCGTGGCCGAAGCCAGGAAGTTGGCCGCACAGGTCGTTGCTTCCAAACGTGTCTTTCAAGTCGGGCTGCAACGGCGCGCAAATGCAATCTACAAACAGGCACAAGCGATGGTCGCGGCGGGCATGATCGGGCAGGTGACTTCGATCAAAGCCCAATGGCATCGCAACAATTCGTGGCGGCGTCCGATTCCGGTTCCCCAAGGTGATAAGCATTGGCTGAAGCTGGAAAAGAAACTCAACTGGCGCTTGTACAAAGCCTATTCCGCTGGATTGATGGCAGAACTCGGCAGTCATCAGATGGATGTTGTGAATTGGTTACTCGGCACACATCCGAAACGTGTCATCGCTTCCGGCGGCATTGAATATTTCCGCGATGGGCGCGAAGTTTATGACAACATTTCGTGCCTGTATGAATACGAACTGAAAGCCGTGGACAGCACACCGTACACCGTGCGCGTGAATTACACGTCCATCTGCAACAACGCTTATGAAGGCGCAGCGGAATTGATTATGGGCACAAAAGGCAGCTTGTATTTGACGAGCGCGAAGGGCTTGCTCTGGCAGGAAAAGGGAACAGATGTTGTGAGTTGGGAAGGCAATAAAGATCAGCCAACGGCAGATGCGAACGCGGCGGTCGTGACAGCAGGCAAAACCTTGAAGCTGTCGAACGATCCGTGGGCGCATCGCGGCGCGCCCTTTGAAATTGATATTGCCGAAGGCAACGACACGCGCGATGAACTGGTTTCGTTCATTGACCATGTGCGCCGGCAGGATGTAAAAACGATTTGTGATGTGAATGTGGGACTGACCGATTGCGCGACGATATTGATGGCGAATCAATCGGTGGAAACGGGCGGATGGGTGACATTTCCGATTTTATAAATCAATCTTACCCAGGAAGTCACACAAAGGGACACGAAGAAAGCTCGCAGGGCTGATGTTCTCATTTCGTGTGGCTTCGTGGATGAAGAAGAAGGAATTGCTTATGAAACGACGAGACTTTTTGACAACCGCAGCCGTGACGACCGGCTATTCAATGTTCATCAAAGTGGATGGGCTGGCACAAGATCAAGACAAGCGCACCGCCGAGCAGATCCGCCAGGAAATGCAACGCATCGTGCCCACCGGCAATCGCACTGCCGCGCCACTCGAACGCAACATGACGCTGGTGGATTTGCAGTGCGACGTGCTGGTCGCGGGGGCGGACTCGCTGGCTGTCTGGCCGCGATTAGCGCCGCGCGACACGGCGCGAAAGTCGTCCTTGTGCAGGATCGTTCGCGCCTTGGCGGCAATTCATCGAGCGAAATCAAAATGCACGTCGTCGGCTCCAATAATCACAAAGGGCGTCCCGGCTGGCGCGAAGGCGGCTTGCTGGAAGAAATCCGGCTAGACGATGCCGCGAACAATCCGCAACGCTGTTGGGAACTGTGGGATTTGCTGCTCTATGACAAAGTCGTGAGCGAACCGAACATCACGTTGCTGCTGGAAACCACGCTCTACAACGCCGAAGTCAAAGACGGACATGCATTCAGCGCGTGCAGGCGCGTTGTGACCGCACGGAGCATATCTATCGCATCACCGCGAAGCTCTTTTGCGATTGCACCGGCGACAGCCGGCTTGGGCTCTGGAAGCGGGCGCAGAGTTCAAAGTCGGACATGAAGCGCGCGCTGAATTTGGCGAATCGCTCGCGCCGGAAACTGCCGACCAGCAAAACGCAAGGCTGCAGCATCCTGTTCACCTCGCGCGATTACGGCAAACCGATGCCCTTCACGCCGCCGAAATGGGCGCGCAAAATTACGAAAAAGAATCTGAAATCACGCGGCATCACTCCTGGGAATACGGTTACTGGTGGATTGAATGGGGCGGCCATCTCAACACGATCCGCGACAACGAACGCATTCGCTTTGAATTGCTCGGCATTGTGATGGGCGTGTGGGATTACATCAAAAATTCGGGTAAATATCCGGCCTCGGCGAATTGGGCGATGGATTGGGTTGGCATGCTGCCCGGCAAACGCGAAGCGCGCCGTTTGGTCGGCGATCACATGCTGACACAAATGGATTTGATGGGCTTGAATCCTGAATTTGATGACGCCGTTTGCATCGGTGGCTGGAACCTGGACGAACATCCGCCGACGGGTTTGAAGACCCGGAACTGCCGCCATTCGTTTCGATCAAACTCAAGGACGTGTACAACATTCCGCTGCGTTCGCTTTACAGCAAAAACATTCGCAACCTCTTTATGGCCGGACGCAACATCAGCGCGACGCACACAGCATTTTCGTCAACCCGCGTGATGGGCACCTGCGCGGTCGAAGGGCAGGCGCATCGGCACTGCGGCGGCTCTTTGCCTTCAAAACAAATTGCTGCCGCGCGGGTTGTACGAAAACAAAGCCAAGCTAAAAGAGTTGCAACAAGCGTTGCTGCGCGATGATCAAACTATTAAAGGCGTAAAGAACGAAGACCCGCTTGATCTGGCACGTACCGCGAAAGTTACCGCTTCGGGCGAAGACGCAAACTGCCAGCCCACCCAAGTGCTGAACGGCTGGACGCGCACCTTGCCGGAATATCCCAACCAATGGGCTGCGCCGCTGGGCGCGGATGGCGCGTGGTTGGAACTGGCGTGGGACAAACCGCAATTGCTCAAGCAGGTACAACTTACGTTTGATTCCGGCTTTATTCGGGAATTGACGCTCTCATCTTCAGACAATGCCAACAAAGGCATCATTCGCGCACCACAGCCGGAAACGGTCAAAAAATATGCGCTGCTGTATCAGACGGAAGACGGCAAAGACTGGATCGAACTTGCCAGTGCCGACAATAACCATCAACGCATTTGCCGCCACAAATTCGCTGCCGTGAATGCCAAACGCATTCGCGTTCATGTCAAAGAAACCAATGGCGACAAGCTGGCGCGGATTTTTGAGGTGCGCTGTTATGCCTAACCAGGAATCATCGTGCAGCTATTCCAAGGCCCAAATATCTGACTCGGCACAGCGTTGGAATTGGCTGAATAATTGATCGTCCAGATCGTTGCGGTCGGTCAGCACAACCAGCGCCGGGTTTTGCCGCCGCACGATGCGCGCGTTCGTGCCGTCCGACACGACCAGCACATCATTTCACAGGCCGTGGACGAGACCTGCCTACCCTCAAATGCCTGTACCAGGCAGGTCGGAGGTGGTCTGCCGTCAAACGACCGGAGGGGAGAGTCTCTTTTCTTTCTTTCATCGTAACTGATTCAATACCTTCGCCAATTTCGGGACGAAGAGAAAATCTGATTTGTTGAAAGCAAAGGGCTTGAAAAATCCGCCCGAAGACTGCTGATAATATTAAAGCGGTCTGGAAAATGCAGACCGCATTTTAATGCGACACCGGGTACAATCAGCAAGAGGGACTTTCATAAGTCTTTCATAACTACAGTAAGTCTAAGCAAATCAAGCAGTTGCCTTTGCTTTGCTGATGTTTTAAGCGGTTAATTTTGGTACAGGCGCAGGAGACCTGCCGTCTTTTGTTAAGTTTATCAAGCCAATGAGAGCACCCCTTGGAGCATGTGGTAACAGCTATTTTGGCGAAGGTATTGACTTTATTGAGCGCATTCTGGAAGGACAATTTATGACCTCGCAAAACGATCAAACAGAGCCGCCCGAACGAGAGCAAGCGGCGGCGGGTGAAATCCTGCGGATGTTGCCGACACTGGGCGATGACGACCGGACATTGCAACCTCGCACAAATTTGTGCCAAGAGTGTTTGTTCTTTTTTGTACCATAACTTATTCTTTACACGAACTTTATTGTTAATTCAAGAGAGTTGTTGCGATGAAAAAGCCTGTAAATTTGATAATTTAGCGCAAGTGGCTTAGCTATAGAAACTGGTCAAAACCGTGAATTACGGCGAAATTGGTCAATTTTTAGCCTACCCTTTGCCCTAGCTAAAAAAGGTTAAGTTGTTGATTTTATTCAGCGCAACAACTCTAATACCATTGCCCTTTCAGGCAGCCCTGACGAAGTGCCTGGAAACGGCCTCCACGACACATAAAAAAGAACTCAAATCGCTCTTAACGTTAAACTTTCAGACCTTCGACGATGTTCAAGTTATGATCGTGTAAGGTATAACATCTCCTTTTTGACCTAATCACTTTAGAAATTACTATG
>CAWCGF010000040.1:0-193041 GCA_963794955.1 uncultured Acidobacteriota bacterium | reverse complement strand
GAGCCAAGGCGCACCGCCTTTTCCGCCATCGCCCGATCCACGCGCTGCACAGGTTTGTCGGTGAAAGCTTGCGTCGCTTCGGCACAACCGCCAATCGTTGAGCAGGTGCAAAGCACGACCTCACTGCCGGCCTTTACAGCATCAAGACGTGTCCCGCACGCGTTGTTGGAGGGCGTCCGTCACGCCTGCTACGCGGGCTTCGGGCAAGATGGTTTCGTCTACAATGCCGCACCAAAATGTCGCCGGATCTTTGGAGCAAGGCGGCAAATAATGGTTCATTGGTAGCGGCAGTATGAAAAAGTGTGAGCATAAGTTTTCCGTTCTGAATTTTCCGAGAGCATATTCGATGCCAGCAATTTTCGCCAGTGGAAGAGCGGGTCAGTCCCACGCGCCGTAACGAGCGTGCTTGAGGTGATGAAATGCTCGCTACGGCGCGCAGGGCTGATCCAGGACAGTGGGCAATAGACAAATCAGCCAATAAATTGTACCTTCCCGTCGTCATTCACAAATTTCCATAGTCGAGTAAACCTATGAAACCGACCTGCCCTGCCTTGCTTTCACTGGTTGTCGCTAGCATTCATTGTCACTTTGCTTATTATTACACAGCCGCGCAGCGCGACGGCGCAAAGCAACACGATTACCGTGCAGGTGGACAAGCCCGGCGCAGCGATCTCGCCTTCGATGTTTGGCGTGTTCTTCGAGGAAATCAATTTTGCCGCCGATGGTGGCATTTATCCGAACGCATCAAGAATCGCGCGTTTGAGTTTGCGGACGCCTTGATGGGCTGGAAGAAACTTGAGCAGAATCGCGCGAAAGGAACTCTCGCCGTCCAGGAGCAAACCCGCTCAACGCGACCACGCCGCATTATTTGCGCATTCAAGCAGACGGCAGGGTTCGGCGTCTCGAACGAAGGCTTTCGCGGCATCGGCGTACTAGCAAGGCGCGTACACGTTTTCCGTCTTCGCGCGGCGGTATGAAGGAGTGCCGATTGCGGGTCCGAGCTGGTCAACGCGAACGGTCAACGCCTGGGCCAGGCCAAGCTGAACGGCTTTGCCATGCAGTGGAAGAAGCACGCTCACCCTGCGCGCGACGGCCACAGACGCGAAAGCACAATTCGAATATTTTCGTCGAAGGACGCGGCAGTCTTGATATCGGATATGGTGTCGCTCTTCCCGCAAGATACGTGGAAGAAGCGTCCCGAACGGGTTGCGCGCCGATCTGGTGCAATTGCTGCACGAGATGAAACCGGGCTTTTTCGCGCTTCCCCGGCGGTTGCATCGTCGAAGGCCGCGAATCTGGAAGAACGCTATCAATGGAAGACGACCGTTGGCGACTGCGGAAGATCGCAAGCTCATCATCAATCGTTGGAATACGGAGTTCCGACAGCACAAGCCGGCACGCGCGCCGAAGATTATTTCCAATCGCTTCGGTCTCGGCTTTTATGAATACTTCCAGCTTCTGCGAAGACCTCGGCGCCAGAACCGCTGCCGATCATCAATTGTGGGATGGCGCGTCAATTCAATACCTAGCGAATGTAGTCCCGCTCGACGCAGCTTGATCCGTACCTGCAAGACGCGCTGGACCTGATCGATTCGCCAACGGCTCCATCCTGACGCCGTGGGGCAAGAAGCGTGCGGCAATAGGACATACCGTGTCGTTCAACCTGAAAATGATTGCGTAGGCAATGAACAATGGGGCCCGCAGTATATCGAACGCTACGAACCATTCGCCAAAGCCATCAAAGCCAAATACCCGAACATCACGCTGATAGCGAGCGCCGGGCCTGATCCGGTGATGATCGCTTCAAGTTCTTTGTCGGACAAGATGCGCGAACGAAAGGCCGACATCGTAGATGAGCATTTTTACCGCCCACCGAAATTCTTCTATGACGACGTGCATCGCTATGACAATTACCCGCGCACCGGGCCGAAAGTGTTTGCCGGAGAATATGCCCGCGCATGTCCCCGCCCAAGGTCGCCCCGACCGCCCGAACAATTGGGAAGTAGGTCTCTCCGAAGCCGCGTTAATTACCGGATTGGAACGCAATGCCGATGTGGTCGTGATGGCTTCGTATGCGCCCGCTGCTCGCGCACGTAGACGCCTGGCAATGGTCGCCCAACCTAATCTGGTTTGACAACCTGCGCTCGGTCGGCACGCCGAGTTATTATGTGCAAAAACTCTTCAGCACCAATCGCGGCACGGGCGTGTTGCCCGTGCAATTAGACGGCAATCCCACCGACCTCTTCGCCAGCGCGTCGTATGACAAAGCATCCGGCGAAGTCATTCTGAAAGTCGTCAACTCATCGGCAATCTCGAAAGAGGTGAACCTGAATCTGGCTGGGGCGGGAAAAGTGGGGACGCGCGGCAAGGCATTCGTGCTTACCAGCCCAGACCTCAAAGCGGAGAACACCTTGGAGGAGCCAATGAAAGTTGCGCCCGTTGAGAAACCGCTTACTCCGACATCCAGCCGCATCTCGTATATGCTCGCGCCGCAATCCTTGACGGTGTTGCGGGTGCCTTGTGCGAGGTAGCGAAAAAACAAGGACTGCAAGCCAGATAGCTCACAGTCCTTGTCCCTTTTAGAGCATCCTTGTAATCAGTAATCAAGCAGTTGGCGCAACACCGGCATCACCGGGCTGGCGTGAGGAAGTTGAATCGTTTATTGATAAACTGTTCTGCAAGGCTTGCAGCAACGCATCCGGTGGGGTTCCCGCGTCAGTGGCACCAGCCGTTGCCGCAGTGGTAGCCGCCTGCAAGAGCGAGGCGGAAGGCGCGCCCGCGTCAATCGGCTGCTGCGTCGTGCTTGGCGTGGTGGAATTGCTGAAGGCAGCGGCTGCCGTCATGACTTTGGTGTCGGTATCTTCGATGGTAATTCTCATATCGCCTCCTAATTTAGAACCGCGTAACGCGCTTCGATGTTGACGGGTTGGGCGGTCATGTTGCGAACGTTAACCCAGTATGTGATGAACTGTGGGGTCGCGCGTTCGACTTCGACATCCCAATCAATTTGCGGCGCACCAGGTTTGGGTGAGGTTGGCACGACATTCCATTCGACGTGCCAGTTTTCCGGCCAATTAAAGGTGAACCAACGTTGCGTTGCATTCGGTGCGACTGTTCCAGTGAATTGAACTCCTACTCTCATAATTTTTCTCCGTAAATAAATGGTTGGTTAATAAAGAAAGAATCCACCACGAAGCACACGAAGGACGCGAAGGAGCGAAGGAGAGACAAGAAGAAGGGAAGAAGGAAAGATAACAGCCCTGTCTCCCTCAGTCCCCCGCTCTCTTCTTCGTGCTCTTTGTGTGCTTCGTGGTTTCATCTTATTGTTTACTACTGCTTACCAGCCCAGCACGGCATAGCGCGCTTCGATGTCGCATGGTACGGGGCTGACATTTGTAATGCTGACCCAATAGGTAATGTGTTGATCGCTCGCGCGTTCGACCTCCACATTGAATTTGATTTGCGGGCCGCCCGGACGCACGGTGGTCGGCACGACTGTCCAGTTGACATGCCAATGTGCAGGCCAGCTATGGGTAAACCAACGGCGTGTCGCTCCGGCGGGAACGTTGCCGCGAAATTGCACGCCCACCCAGGGCGCAGGTACCGCAACGACATTCGCAATCATTTGTCGCAGGTTGGGCCGATTGCCGATGCGCTGAGTTGCCGGGCGTCCTGGTGCATCCTGTTGTGGCGATCCCGTGCTGCGCAACAGGTCGCGCGCGCGCGCGGGCGTCAGTGGAACGCGTCCGCGGGCTTTCAGTATGCCTTGGACGCAGGCCAAAGCACCGACGATGATGGGCGAGGCGCTGGAGGTTCCGCTGAATTGATCAGTGTATTGCAAATCCTGATTCGCGCCGCCTTGCAAATCACCATAACCGGTGGTCGTGACTTCACGCCCCCAGCCTTGGGCATCAATACAAGCGCCAAAGTTCGAGAAGTCCAACCGCGACCGATCCGGGCCATGATTTCTGCCATGTGTGCCTGGCGGTGGCGCACCGGCCCCGACCATGACCGCGCCGCATTGTGGATTCGCGCGATTGAAAGGATTGCGCCACGTGGCAGGAAAACCAGCTGGGCGAACATTGTAAATGGGGTCATCCAGGTTTTCAGCGCCGTTGCCTGCGGCTTCGACCACCATCACCCCTTTGTTACTGGCATAGCGAATCGCGGCAAAATCATCCGGCCACCATTCAATGCCAACATAGCCGCGTTGATCAGCGCGGCCCGCAAAGTTAAAGCGTGGCCCGGCACGATGAATCTCTAACAGAATGATGTCACCGGGACTTAGCCGATCAGCCGCTGCCCGAATGACCTGCGCTGTGGGCAGCGAAAATGCAGCCGCGCTAATCTGCGCGTCCGGTGCAATCCCTGTGATGCCAAAGGTGTTCACATCGCCGCTGATTTCTCCGGCCACCGCCGTGCCGTGATTGATGGTACGTCGCCGATCCAGATTGGCCGCCGAGTTGGTGCCATCATCAACCAAGCCGGCTCCGACGACGACTCCGCCCTGGTTCTGTATCAAGTCTTCGTGCGTGAAGCGCCAGCCCCATTCACAATCAATCACCCGCACCCCGGCTCCGCGTCCACCGGCCTGCGTCCAGGCATAGACCGCGTCAATGCCGACGGGAGCCGCATTCAAATAGGCCTGTCGTGCCACAAAGTTCGGCGTGACCGGCGGCGCGTCTTCCATCGCAGGCATCATTTGATTGATGTCCTGCGTCTCTCCTTCCAGTTGTAATTTGACGCCCGTTTGCGCCAATTCCACGGGTGGTTTCACGTAAGCGGCTTCGATCTGCGGTTGCCGACGTAACTTGGCAGCCAGTTCCTCTAACCGATCATCCGACGCTTGCACGTGATAAAACACGGATAAGTCGGGCAATTCATCGGAGGAAATTCCGGGGGCCATCATCATCGCATTGGCCTCGGCTCTGAGGCGATCTTCATTGCCAAAGAGCGGTTGTATGGAAATCCCTTCATCGCTCAGCAAATTGGCTAGACTGGAAACGTCCAAACCGCTCGCCGAGGTCAGCCCCTCGTGCGTCGCGCGCAATTCGGCTTCGGGTTTGGCCATAATAATTAATTCGCGTTCTCCCAGCGGCGGGTTAGTGATGCCAGACGACGGATGAGACGTCATACCACCGCCACGGGAAGACGATTTTTTTGCAGTCATAATACTTTCTCCTTTGCTTTGTTAACGAATAAACTGTTTACAAACAAACGATTTCAAGGCAGTGCATCCAGCGGCTTGAAATAAGCGCCTTCCGTTGCCTTGAGTTGAAGAAGTTCTTGGAGTACCTGGTCCGCTGTCGCCTGATCTGGCACTTCAACCCAAAATTGCGTTTTCAGTTCCGGGTCATTAGCACCAGGATGCAGAGGCTGTAAAATCAGGCCCAAGCGGGAAATGGTTTGCTGCAACTCATTGGTTGCTGCGGTTGGTGGGCTGCGTTCAGCCAGTTCACGGGCGACATCAGAACGAAGATGTACGGTAATTTGCATACACGTATCCCTTTCCGCCCTTACTTGAGGTAAAAGCAGTTCTTCCGAGTGAAGCTGACGGATGTTGCTTGAGGACCTGAGCCAAGTTCGGAGCTGGGTTATTTTGTTCAGCGCCTCAAACAATGGAAAATCTGCAAAAGAGCAAGAGGGGAGAAAAGACCACGTGGGCGGTTCTGGGGGCAGTTAATTTGAGTTTCAAGCTAGCCGTGTGCAGTCACGATAGTAACAGTAGTTCGAGGGGAGTCTTTAGGAAGACTTTCAATGCTTATTTTTACAATTGGCGTCTTAGCGGGGGCGATTATATGCCCGTTGCCGTGCGTGTCAATGAGGAAAATTTACATACCGTATGTAGTGCGCCACTTGTCAAACACTACTATATCAACGCAGAAATGGCAGTCCTAAAAAAGTGTGTCCCTAATCGCTTGTGGCAATGTCTTTCGATTGATTAGAATGAGTAACCTTGAGCAGACTTGATCATTTCTGTTCTTTGGCAAAGCAAGCTTGGAAATATTTATCGTAACTACTCAGTCGTGTAGTGCGAGGGGGCAGTACGCGTGTGCGCGACCTGATGCTTCAAAGGGATGCGCGGGGGAAGGCCCTGGTCACGCGCGCGCGTACTGCCCCCTAACCATCAACTAAGGAATATCTATGAGCAATCAGACCACCAGTTTTTACGAAAACGTTAATCGTTACTTTGACCAGGCCGCTGTTTATACCGATCACCCGCAAGCCTTGCTCGAACATGTCAAGCAATGCAATTGCACGTATCGCGTGGAATTCCCCTTGCGCTACGATGACGGCAGTATCGAAATCATTTACGGCTGGCGCGTCGAGCATAGCCATCACAAGTTGCCGTGCAAAGGCGGCATTCGCTATGCACTCGAAGTGAACGAGGACGAAGTACAGGCGCTGGCGGCCCTGATGACGTACAAATGCGCGTTGGTGGATGTCCCCTTTGGCGGCGCGAAGGGCGGTGTCAAAATTGATCCGAAGAAATACACGCTGGCGCAACTCGAACGCATCACGCGCCGCTACACGCACGAACTAATCAAAAAGAACTTCATCGGCCCGGCGGTGGACGTGCCTGCACCCGATTACGGCACGGGTGAAAAAGAAATGGCGTGGATCGCCGACACGTATTTGGCGATGCATCCGGTTGAACTCAACGCGCTCGGTTGTGTCACGGGGAAGCCAGTCGCGCAAGGCGGCATTCGCGGGCGGCGCGAAGCCACAGGACGCGGCTTGTTTTATGCCTTGCGTGAAGCGTGCAATCACCCAGAGGATATGAAAGCCCGCAACTTATCGGTGGGCGTGGCGGGCAAGCGTTGTATCGTGCAAGGGCTAGGCAATGTCGGTGCCAACTTTGCGCAGATTGCCTCAAGCGAAGGCAGCGTCGTTATCACCGGCATTGCCGAATACGAAGGCGGCATCTTCAATGGCGAAGGGTTGGACATTGACGCCGTCATCAAACATCGGCAGGAAACCAAATCCATCCTGAATTATCCCGGTGCGATCAGCTATGCGAACTCGGCAGAAGTCTTGGAACAGGAATGCGACGTGCTAGTTCCGGCGGCGCTTGAAAATCAAATTACCGCCGACAATGCCGCGCGCATTCAAGCCAAAATCATTCTGGAAGGCGCGAACGGCCCCGTCACTCCCAATGCCGAAGAAATCCTGTTGCACAATGGCGTGCTGATGATTCCCGATATGTACGCGAATGCGGGCGGCGTGATTGTTTCGTATTTCGAGTGGCTGAAGAATCTGTCACACGTACGTTTCGGACGCCTATCGCAATTGGCCGAGGAGAAATCCGAAAGCAAGTTGCTGCGCGCAATTGAAGAGGCAACGGGTTCTCAATTTCCCGAACTTGAACGCAAGCAAATCGTGCATGGTTCAGATGAATATGACCTGGTGGTGTCGGGCTTGGAAAAGACGATGATTGACGCGTACCTGCAAATTCTGGAAACGCGCGGACAAAAGAACCTGCAAAGCTTGCGGACAGCAGCCTACGCGATTTCAATTAATAAAGTCGCTACGACGTATAAACAGCTAGGCATTTTCCCCTAAGCGATGCAAAAACAGTTTGGCTGCGGCAAGCGCTTTACCGCGATGACTGCGGGCGGATTTTTCGGCACGCGTTAGCTCCGCAAACGTCCGCCCCACTTCCGGGTCGAAGAACACCGGATCATAGCCAAACCCGCCTGTGCCGCGTGTCTCACGGGTAATCAATCCATCTGCGAAACCTTCAAACACGTGCGTCTGGCGTTCACCGTTCCGTTGCCCGGTCAAGGCAATGCTGCACACAAAGCGCGCGGTACGTTTGGCAGCGGGCACGTCGTGCAAACTCTCTAACAACTTCACCACACGATCCGCATCCGTCGCATCTGCACCCGCAAAGCGTGCCGAATAAATGCCGGGCGCACCGTCCAGTGCATCCACTTCCAAGCCTGAATCATCGGCCAACGACAATAAGCCTGTGTATGCGTAGTAATATTCGGATTTGAGAATGGCATTAGCCGTGAAAGTGGTGCCGGTTTCCTCTACCGGCGGTGGCGCGTTCGGCAAGTCGGCCAAGCCAATTACCTCATACGGTAAGGTGCCAAGCAGCGCCCCGATTTCGCGGACTTTTCCGGCATTCGTCGTGGCAATTAGTAGTTTTGTCATAGGGAAAAATGTACAGCAAACTGGCCAGTTTGCTGCGGTTCTCGTCAACGATTGCTTCAGCAGTTATCAGCAAACTGGCCAGTTTGCTGTACATTTTTATCGCTTCGCAATCAACAAAGTGGTCTTTGCTGAAACATCAAAATCGCCCTCCTCACATTCCCGGTCAATGATGCGGGTAAGCGCGGCGCGCACTTCTTGTTCTTCGCTTTCACTGGCGAGGATGCCGAGCCAATGGCCCAGAAAGGCGTTTTCGATCAGCGGCGCAGATAAAAATTCCTCAGCGCTGGCATACTCGAAATGATTCTTGCGGGTCAGGCTTCCAATGTGGGTGAAACCCGCCTCGTGCGCGGCGGCTTCCAGTTGCTCAACGGCCATTCGTTCCCGGATAAGGTCTTCGAGTTGGGGCGTATATTCAAGCAAATCCGTCTCGTACAAGGCTTCCCAATAAATCGAATAAAACTCGTCAAAGCTGCCGCGCGTCGTCAACTTGAGTACAACCGTTGCGCCGTGTCGGGCGACGCGCCGGAGTTCGAGTAAGATGTCGTTCAGGCGCTCCGGCAATTCGACCGCAGAGAGCAACGATAAATCCGCGATCACAAAATCATAATCGTCATCTTCGACGCCTAAGTTTTCGAGCGCCCCTTGGATGAAGCGGAGGTTTTCCACGCGTTTGATTTCGGCTTTGGCCTGCGCTAAAGCGATCCGTTCGGCATCGTCATCAACCCCGACCACCTGACCGTTGTCGCCCAGCCGAGCGGCCAGCTCAAGCGCGTACCCGCCTGTGCCACAACCGGCATCCAGGAACTTCCCTTCCCCCGGCAACTTCACCTCTTCGTCTACGAATTGATCGAAGAGTTCGCGCCAGCCGGGCACGAAATACAGGTCGTACAGATAGGCCAATTCTTTTGCGTCTTTGTTTACGGAATAATTTGTCATGCGACGGGGATACTATCGAATCAGGGCTGGCCACGGCAAGCGGGTGAAAAACAGTTGACGAAATTCCATCACTCATCAACACTTTGCCGGATGCAGTTATTTTGAGGAGAAGAATTATCTTGACGGAAACCACCACTTGCCCGATTTGCCTGCGCTCAGACGCAGAACTGTTGCACAATTTTGACGCACCCTTCGCCGGATTCATCAACGCCAACGTACCAAGCTGGCAATCTGGGGAAGGGCTGTGTCTTATCTGTTTGGAGCTTTTTCGCTCAGCGCATTCTCGGCTCACCAAAATCAGCGACAAGATTTTCAGCGACGGCGAATATCGCATTTTGCCTACGCCACTGCGCGTGGGAGCGGACGAAAAGCTCACCGGACGCGGCGTCACGATTGCCTTTCTGGATTCCGGCTTTTATCCGCATCCAGATTTGACCCAACCGCACAATCGCATCAAGCATTATGTCAATGTCGCCAATCCAACCGCCCCCGCTAATGAATATCACAAAGCGGACGATTCGAGTTGGCACGGGATGATGACTTCGGTCGTGGCCGCAGGCAATGGCCATTTGTCAGGCGGTTTGTATCGCGGCATTGCTTCCCAGGCGGAAGTCGTCCTGGTCAAAGTCGGCAAGGCGAAGCGCATTTATCACGATGACATCACGCGCGGGTTGCAGTGGGTGATTGACAACCGCGCACGGTACAATATTCGCATCATCAATGTGAGTTGTGGCGGCGATTATGAAGCGTCGTATTTGACCGACGAACTTTCACAAACGGCGGAAGCGGCGGTGCGCGCAGGATTGGTTGTGGTTGCTGCGGCAGGCAATTCCGGGCATTCCGCTGAACATCCGGTGCTGCCCCCTGCGTCTGCGCCTTCCGTCATTACTGTCGGTGGTGTCAATGATCGCAACACGCTGGAATTCGACGATAACGAACCGTTTCATTCTTCGTACGGCCCGACACTTGACGGCTTGCAGAAACCTGAGATCGTCGCGCCAAGCATTTGGGTCGCCGCGCCCATTTTGCCGGGCACGCCGACCGCCGAGGAAGCCGAATTGCTGGCACGCTTACGCGCCGCCCCTGATCACGACTTGCGCGAAATTCTGCAACAATTCGCCGGGGTAAATGCTGAATTGGATGCCGCGCAAACCCTGCCGCCCTACCTGATTCGCCAACTAATCAGCCTGAAAACGCACGACACCAATGTCATCAATGCAGGCGGTGGCAAATATAAACACGTGGACGGCACGAGCTTCGCCGCGCCTATCGTATGTTCGGTCATCGCACAAATGCTGGAAGCGAATCCGCAACTCTCGCCCCAGCAAGTCAAGCGCATCCTGATTGACACAGCAATGCTGCTCAAAGATGTCGAGATTGATCGTCAGGGGTGGGGAATGATGATTCCGGCACGAGCGGTAGAGAGCGCCAAGGCTGGGTAACCAAATGTAGAGCCAACTTTCCAGTTTGCTCCGGTCGCCACAAGGCAGTGCTTGGGGAAACAGGAGCAAACTGGAAAGTTGGCTCTACATTTTCAGGACAAACCGACCAACATCACACGTCCAGATTCTTCACATCCAGTGCGTTGTCTTCGATGAATTTCCGGCGCGGCTCTACCTGATCGCCCATCAGGACGGTGAAAATTTCGTCGGTCTCAACCGCATCATCAATTTTGACCTGCAACAACGTACGGGCTTCGGGATTCATGGTCGTTTCCCAAAGCTGTTCCGGGTTCATTTCGCCCAAGCCTTTGTAGCGTTGGATGTGAACATCCTTTTTAGCGACAGACATGAGATGATCCAGCAACTCCTCACGCGAGGCCAATTCGATTTCCCCAACAACAAAGGGCGGGCGGTGCAGCGGCGTCAGCGAGCGATAGATTTCTGCGGCGCGTTGGAATTCCACGTGCGTTGCCAAATCCCAATCAATGCGCACGTGTCCGCCGTTGTTGTTGGTACGTACTTCAATTTCGGAAAGCCCATGCTCTTCGTCCGAAGTCAGTTCGGTCAAAAAGCCCGCCGCCGCAATCGCAGCTTCGACTTTGCCGAGCAATTCTTCATTCTTGAAGATGGTGTGCAATTTGCGCCCGTAATGCGTCAAGCCATCTTTGCCGCTCAAGGCTTCCATCACCGCGTCTACGATTTTGCTATCGTGCAAACGCCGGACAAGCTTGTTGTAATACCCGTTGAATTCCACCAGACGTTCCAGGAGATGCGTGAGCGCCGCGCCTTCGATAACTTCTTCGGTTTGCTTGATGGTGACGCGCACATCTTCCGTCGCCTTCTTCATCAAGTACTTCGTCATCTCGCGCTCGTCTTTGATGTAGCGTTCCTGCTTGCCCTTCTTGATTTTGTAGAGCGGCGGCTGCGCGATGTAAATATAGCTGCGCATCTCGGTTTTGGGTTCGCCATTTTCATCCACTGTCTCAACTTTGTGTTCGAGCAATTGCGGCATTTGGCGATAGAAGAAGGTCAGCAACAACGTGCGGATGTGAGAACCATCAACGTCCGCGTCCGACATGAGGATGATCTTATGATACCGCAGCTTGTTAATGTCAAAATCCTCTTTGCCGATGCCAGTGCCGAGCGCAGTAATCATCGCTTTGATTTCGCCGTGCGAGAGCATCTTGTCGAAGCGGGCTTTTTCGACGTTCAGAATTTTGCCTTTAAGTGGGAGGATTGCTTGCGTGCGACGGTCGCGCCCCATCTTGGCGCTGTTGTGGACGAAAATGCCACTGGCTAAGGCAAAGTTATGCGTGTGCGGGACTTCAATATCATAGACATCCTTTCGCTCGGTTAATTTCTCGATAGAAACGATGCGATGATTGTAGTTAGCGACCGCCTCGATAGCCTTTTGTTGATCGCCACTGAAATACCGTTCGCAAAACTTATCAAAGCGCAGTAACGCTTTATCTCGCGTCATCAGCCGATAAGTTTGATACGCCGCTTGATCAATAGCCCCTCTTTCAACTTCAATTTGCTTGAGTGCCGCGAGGGTCTTGCGATAGTAGGTTTGTTCGAGTGCGGCTTTGCGTTTGGCGCGAAACTCCGGAGTCCATTGTTCTTTGGTCTTCTCGCGCCGCCATTCCAACAATGACTCATCTTGCCATTGTTCTTTGGCAATTTGTGCGTGCGCTTCACGCGCGACAGGATTTGATACGAAATAGTTTCGAGTGCGTTCAGCCTGAGCCTGACGGTTCTCTTCGCTGCTCCAATATTCCTGTTGCGCCTGCGCAAGCTGCTCGCGATTTTGTTGGCGATAGTCTTCATTCGACTCGTAAAACTCACGCCATTTCTCAGTCATATACGCTTTGTAAGCCTCGTCAGCCCATTGCGCCTGTGCCTGTTCAGAAAGAAGCTTTCTGGTTTGTGGCTGCTTCATTCGCGCACTCATAGCGAGGCGGTACTCCTGGCTCTCACGAACCGCGCGACATTTCTCAATCACCTCTGGACGATGTAACGTTCGACTTGCCTGTTGACGATGCAATTCCAAGTGAGCATTTTTTGACAGTCGCTGAATATTAGTTGGGTTGTTGTTGTACTTATTGAAATCAACGTGATGGCAATGATCGCCGTCTTTTTCTTGATAAACGCCTTGCCAACGGTTGTACCAATCCGCCAGGACATGTGTGAACAACCAACGATCTGAACGCGGATCCCAAGCCATCTCATAACCATCAATCGTAATGTTCGGCGCTGAAATGTCAGAGAGTTTGCGATAGAGCGGCATGAGAGAATCCTTCGCGGTCAATTGCTCGGCACGTTTATAGCTTTTGTCTCGCAACATGAACTGATGATCCGGCGTGCAAACAACCTGCTCTGCATTGTCCAGCGTAAGGCGAATCACTTCAGCGTCCCGTTTGGTCACACGAGCATTGAGGATGCGCTCTAAGCCAATTGTCCCATCACGGCGAATCGTGTAGCAGAAATGCTCTTTCCCAGACGATTGCTCAGCCACGATTTCAGTAAAACTGAGATGACGACCATCAGCCAAAGCGACGAGGGTGTCGCCTGAAAAACAGCCGCCTGCACTATCGCCTTCCACAAGGTATATCTCGCAAATTTCCGGGTCTTTTTCGGCACAATCCGCCAACTTGCCGGGCAAGCCGCCCCCGCTCAATGCGCCTTTGCGGACGATTTCGCGCGCTTTGCGAGCGGCCTCGCGGGCACGAGCGGCTTCGACCGCTTTACCGACGATTTGTTTGGCAACCGTGGGGTTTTCTTCAAAGTGCTGACTCAGCTTTTCATACAGGAATGAATCCACCTGTCCTTTGACATCGGAATTCAGCTTGCCTTTGGTTTGGCCTTCAAACTGCGGCTGGGGAATCTTGACGGAAATGACGGCGACTAAGCCTTCGCGCACGTCGTCGCCGGTTAATTGCCCCTTGAAATCTTTAATTAAATTTGATGTCGTGGCATAGCGGCTGATCACCTTGGAAACCGCTGAACGGAAGCCGGACAAATGAGTCCCGCCGTCTACCGTGTTGATGTTGTTGGCAAAAGAAAAGACTTTTTCGTCGTACGCATCGTTGTATTGCAGCGCGACTTCGATGGTCAGGCCATCGCCGGTATCAACCTTTTCACAGTAAATGGGTTCGCGGTGCAAGACGTTTTTGTTTTTGTTGAGATGCGCGACAAACTCAGCGATGCCGCCTTCGTAATAAAACTCGTGTTTCTTTTCGGTATCAGCGCGCTCATCCACAATCGTGATGCGAATGCCTTTATTGAGGAAGGCTTTTTCGCGTAGCCGTTCAGAAAGCTTCTCAAAATTATACTCGGTCGTCGTGAAGATTTCAGAATCGGGCTTGAACGTAAGTTTGGTGCCGGTTTTCTTGGTCGTACCGGTCTGGACCAACTTCGTCGCAGGAATTCCCTGTTTATACTCTTGTTCGTAAACACCGCCATCGCGCTTGATTTCCATACGCACCCATTCCGAGAGGAAGTTGACGACCGAAGCGCCGACTCCATGTAAGCCACCGGAAACCTTGTACGCATTGCTATCGAACTTACCGCCCGCGTGCAAGATGGTCATCACAACCTCAGCCGCCGGGCGTTTCTCCTGTGGGTGCATATCTACCGGAATGCCGCGCCCGTTGTCTTCGACCGTGACAGAATCATCCAGGTGGATGGTCACATTGATTGTGTCGCAATAGCCCGCCAGCGCCTCGTCTACGGAGTTATCTACGATCTCATAAACAAGGTGATGCAAGCCCATTTCGCCGTTGGAGCCGATATACATCGCCGGGCGTTTGCGCACGGCATCGCGGCCTTCTAACACAGTAATTTGTTCGGCACCGTATTTCTGTTTTGGTTCACTCATAATTGATTTTCTTTTTTCCTCTAAATCTTAGCAAACTAATGGCCTTATTATAGCTTAGCAGAGCAGAAATTCACAGCATCAGAGAGGGTATTTTTCACAGATTCTGAGGTTTCCGTGCTTTAATTTGTAATCTCTTTAGCGACAACTTTCCCGTTTGCAATTTCGATGGTTTCGGCACGATCACGGTAGTGTTGAGCAATGGCGCGTTTGGATGTTGATATGAAAACTTGTGAGTTCCCTTCGAGGGTATCGAGCAGGATTTCAATGCGGTTTCGATCCAGTTCGGCATCAATGTCATCCACAATAAAAACAGGGTAATCTTCTAAAACCGCATGGTAAACCACCATCTGTGCCAGATCAAGGATTAAGAGGGCGGATCGCTGCTGACCAGAGCTGCCAAACCGCGAAATATCGTACCCATCGGATAATATCTCCACATCATCTCGGTGTGGGCCGACTAACGCATACCCGATGGCAAGCTCATTCTTCAAATGATGCTCTAACCGCTCCCGCATCAGCTTCGGGTAATCCCCCAAATCGCCCTTCCCTTCCAGCGAGGACTTGTAACGCACAGTGATGGATTCGTGCTGGAAAAGCTGTGGTTGCAGCGCTGCTTTTAGTCTTGCGACATAGCCGAGTCGCGCGGCGTGAATTTCGGAGCCGAGCGCGACCAATTGATCGTTCCAGGGTTCGAGCATGGCATAAAACTTCGTCGGGTCATCGGCTTCAGAAGCGGAGCGGAGCAGGCTGTTTTTCTGCTTCAGGACGCGATTGTATTCCGCCAACGTGCCGAGGTAGGAAGGCAACGTACTGACCAGGCCGCGATCCACAAAGCGCCGACGATACTCCGGCCCACCGCGAATGACTTCCATCTCATCGGCGGTGAACGCAATCGCGTCCAGGACGCCCAAATAGCGCGTAATCGCCTCCCGCTTGCCATTCACAAATGTCTGCTTCGTGGTGCGGCTGAGCAGCAATTGAATGTCGCGCGATAGCTGTCCGCTGATGATCGTGCCGCGCAGAATTGCTTCTTCGGATTGGTGCTGAATTGCCTCTTTCGGTTGCGAAGTTTTGAAGGATTTGGTGGTACCGAGCAAATATACGGCTTCCAGCCAGTTCGTCTTGCCCTGCGCATTAGCGCCGTAGATGACATTCAGGCCAGGGGAAAAATCTATCGCGCCGGAAAGGTTGCGGAAGTTAATGGCTTCAAGGTGTGACAGGTGCATTTATCGAACGGTGCTCAGCCTCTGGTTCACTTCATCCACATCGAAGTGCGCTGGATCAAAATCTCCGCCGACCCATTCCAACTGGTCTTCGTGTTCCAGATGAGTCTCATCTTTGATCGCGTTGAGAAAATCATAATAGCCCCAAACGCCGCCTACGTCTTCGGGTGGGCAGTGTAACTTGCCTGACAGGCAAAGGGGATAGCGTACCTTCGGATCAACCAGGAGGATTTTTTCGACCAGCAGTTCATGTTCCCAGCCATCGCCAAAATCGTACTCGTAGGTGAACTTGAACTTTTCCGCCGTGACGATGTCGCTGAGCTTCACACGGGTCTCGTCCGTCACATCGAACGTTTCGCCAAAAGCATCTTCATCCTGCATTCCGATGAATTGCTGAAATGGACGCTTGCCGACGATGAACTGATGCAAATGCCCGTTGTGCCAGCCCATCACCTCCTGCAAAATCAGATGAAAATCATCCATCCGCGTATTGGATTTCACCTGGATTCTGCGCCAGATGGGCGGCTTGGTTTCTTTCAGGGTGATCTTGATTTGGAAAATCGTCTGGCTGACTTTGGTGCTTGGCATTTTTTATCCCACAAAATATTCGTAGCTATTGATCCAATGGCAACGTCGCAATAGGCACATCCCAATGCGCGGCCAAAATCTCGAAGCGGCGCGCTTCTTCTTTCTTAAACGTGTCCTGATCAGGATACAGCCGCTTGATGATTTCGGCTTCGGGGCTGGGGCCAAACGCGATTGTCGCGTTCTTGAAAACTATCGTCACGCGAAAGTCCCACCGCCCGTCTTCGGTGGCGTGATACCGTGTTTTTTCCAGCTTCAGGCGCGTGATGCGCCCTGATTTCACCTGCTCTTGCAGCACGGGCAAATGGTTTTTGCGAAACAATCGCAGAAACTCATCGGCATAGCCCCACTTGGTTTTGTAGTAATACTCGACCACAAAGGTTTCATCCGCGGCCATCGTGTTTTGCGCTTGCGCCTGCCGGGTGCAACCGAAGCACCACAGCGCCCCAAGCAGCACCATTGCATACGTTATTTTTCGCATTTGTCGCTCCATGTACGACAAGCAGCCCGCCTGTCTCCAACCTTATTCACGATTGGACAGGCGGGCCGCCTGTCGTACATTATTTTTTCAAAACCGCTTTCATAACTTCTCCCGCTGCCTGTGACAATAGCGGTGAGATCACATCTTCGCCGTCCGAATTGGATTTGCGTTTCATCGAGTTGGAAGCCACGGCTGAACCATTCACGCGCGTCAGTTGATATTCATAGCCGATTTCATCTTTCGCCTTGATCTGGCCGGAAGCTTCGGCAGCGGATTGCGGATTGGAAGAACCGCCACCACTGGAACCGGGAATATTTCCCGATGCGATTTGCCCCAGTTGGCCGGCCTTCTTCATAAAACCACCGAATCCGCCGCCACTCTTCCCGGCCTGATAACTCAGCGATGAAGTCAGCACGAAATCGCATTGATTGGACGCAGCTTCCGCCGGCGAATTGAGCGGCACGACTTCCAGCGTCCCCCCGCCATTCAGGTAGCGGATCAGCGAATTGCGCACGGCGCTGGCAATGTCGTTTTGCCCAATGCGCGCCGCAGGCGGCACCACGCCCAGGCGAATCGCTCCCGCTTTTTTCGCGCCGATGGCTGCCGTGTTGACATTGCTTTCGCGGCTTGCAGCTTCAGCCATTTTGCCGAGCGCACCTACATTCAATCCCCCCATCATCGCCTTTACCGAAAACGGATCGCCTTCCTGATACCCCGGTGGAATCTCAAACAATGCCTGATCCAACTTCGCGCGCGATAGTTCCAGAATCTGCTGTCGCATCGTGAAAGGCTTGCCGTTTTCGCCATACATCGTCATCGTCACATCTGCCGGGTAGCCCATCTTCACATTGCCCTGTACGTTGTAGCGCCATTCATCCACACAATCCGGTTTGGAACGCCCCGAACGTTCCAATGCCGCGCGCGGCACGTATTCTTCCTGACAGTTAAAGTTATTACGGAAATTAATGTACCAACCATCCGTTTCCATCCGCATTTGTGCTTTAGAGCAAGCATCAGGCGAAGAGGTAAAACTCATCGCCATCTTCAAATGCCGCGCCTGATAGCCAAACATATCCTTGCGCTCGCCCGTATCCGTCATCGTGATGTTGATCGTCACCACCCCGCCTTTGCGCGTAGGTTTATTTGACGGCGGAGGCGCGGTCGAAGTCGTTCTTGGCGCACTGGTTGCTGGCGTACTAGCCGCATCACTAAACGGCTCGATTCTATAAATCTTAGCCGAATCGTTGATTTGAATATTGCGGCGCAAATCGCATTCCTTGATCGTCACCATTTGCAAATTCATGCCAGGCAACATCTGCTCCGTGCGTTCGCGCTCACCTTTGATGTACACCGTCGAATCCATATTGAAGCTCTCCATTGCCATGCGCGTCGTGAGCTTTAAATCATTCTTAGTTTCCGGCTGTTCCGGCGGCGTAGTTTTTGCCGGTTCCGGCGCCGGTGTAGGTTTGCGCGTCGTGGTTGGTCGTTGTGCGATTGCGGGTAAGGCAACCAGCAAAAGAAGGAATACTATATTTTTTACTGTCTTCATAAATTTCTTCCTCTGGAAATTGATTAAATAACCTGTGTTTGTTTTCCGTTACAAAACCTGATTTTCCGTTGTTCCATTCATTCCACATGTTTCGTAATCTCGTCAATCTTTATCGCACCCAGCAACTTCTGATGAATCCCGCCAAATCCGCCATTTGACATAATCATCACAACATCGCCACTGCGCAATTCCGGGGCGAGATGCTGAACAATTGCATCGGCGCTCGCATTCGAATCAGCCCCACCAATTTCAAAGGCCATTTTGCCGCGCGTTTGCAAGTCTTCAATCACTTGCGGCACGGACAATAGGTCGTCGGAGGCAAGGCGATGCGCTTCAAAAATCGGTGCCAGAATCACGTATTCAGCAGGCGTGAATGATTTCGGATATTCGTCTTGGAAAATCCTTTTGCGTGTCGTCCACGAACGCGGCTCAAACACGGCGACAATGCGCTGATGAGGATATTTTTGCTGCACTGCCTCAAGCGTTTCTCTGATCGCCGTCGGATGATGCGCAAAATCATCAATCACTGTGATGCCGTTGACCACACCGCGCACCTGCATCCGGCGCTTGACGGATTTGAAGGTCGCCAAAGCTTCTGCAACTAACTTGCGATCAATGCCCAGGCTTTCTGCTGTTGCAATGACGGCCAGGCAATTCCGCACGTTGAATTTTCCGGCCAACGGCGTACGCACGTCCATCACTTCTTTGCCTTCGCACAGCACGGTAAAATGCGTACCTTCGGGCGTGAATAGAATATCTTTCGCGCCCCATTTCGCTTCCGTGTCGTCTATCCCAAACGTCTCAATCGGGCACCACACGCCTTGCGGGGCAATCGGCATCGTCACGATTTCGCGCACGACGGGCGAATCCCACCCCGCGATCAGGCGACCGCCGCTCGGGACTAAATTCACCAGTAAGCGGAACTGTTTTTTGACGGCTTCGAGGTTTTCGTAAATGTCAGCGTGGTCGAACTCAATGTTGTTCAGAATCACCGTGTCGGGCAAATAGCTCAAAAATTTCGGGCGCTTGTCCCAAAACGCCGTGTCGTATTCGTCGCCTTCAATCGCAAAATAGTTCGAGTCTGAGACCTTAAAACTAGAGCCAAAATTCTCGGCTACGCCGCCGATAAGAAACGACGGATCAAAGTTCCCAACTTCCATCACCCACGCCAAAATCGAAGTCGTAGACGTTTTGCCGTGCGTTCCGGCGACAACAACCGAATGGCGTCCGCGAATGAAGTTTTCCCGCATGACCTCGCTCATCGAAGCGTAATTCAGCTTGTGGTTCAGCACATGCTCAATCTCGACATTGCCACGCGAAGTCGCGTTACCCACAACGACGACATCCGGCGCAGGCTCCAGATTTTTCGCGTCAAAGCCGACAAAGGTTTCGATGCCGAGCTTGACCAACTCTTCCGACATCGGCGGATAAAACGCTTTGTCCGAACCCGTAACGCGATGTCCTTGCGCTTTGAGCATCCCGGCCAGCGAAGCCATCGCGGTGCCACAAACTCCGATTAAATGAAAATGACGTGGACTCATGGATGAATGTGATTTCGTACCCTTTCAAGTCAACAATTGCAGAAGCAAGCAGGGATTATACGGGCGCAACGCATTAGAGGCTAGGGGCAGGTTTGATTTACGAAAACGACTCAAGTAGATTGTTGCACATGCATAAGGGACGCAGAAAATTGATCGAAGCCTTGCTGCTCACGCCCGCGCTGCCCTTGCTGGCGCAAGCGCAAACGCCAGCGGCAGAGTTTAAGCCGACTGTCCTGCGTGGGCGCATCGTGAATCTGGCGGAGGCAGTGCAAGCTCAAGCTAAGTTAGAAGCGGAACGCGGCACAATCTATTGCCTCAAAACCGCCGAGGGAAAATTACATCCAATCCTTCCAACTGACACCGCCGCCGCGATTTACGATGACGAACGCTTTCGTCAACGCGAATTACAAATCACCGGGCGCACTTTCGCTGAAATCCCGTTTCTCGAAGTCATCAAGCTGCAATCCGTCAAATGGGGACGAGTTTACAATCTGTTCTATTTCTGTCAGGTTTGCAATATCACGACGCATAAACCCGGCCCCTGTGAATGCTGTCAAGACCCGGTCGTTTTCACAGAAGAATTGGTCAAAGAGAATTAACTTGCTGCTACGAGTGAGCGTAGCGAATTGCGCTACACTGATTCCCAAAGCGATTTCCGCGCTCTTTACTGACAATCTTTACCAACCTGAATTCACCGCAAAAATCAGGGAAGGCGAGGCAGTTGCTCATGCCTTTCCGCTCCGCTAGAATCTGTCATTTGCACTTATCATCAATAATTTGCCGAATGTTGTCTTTATGGCTATTACTAAGATTTCGGTGCGCGGGGCGCGCCAACATAATCTCAAAAATATTAGCGTCGAAATTCCACGCAACCAGTTAACTGTTATCACAGGACTGAGTGGTTCGGGCAAATCCTCGCTGGCCTTCGATACGATTTATGCCGAAGGCCAGCGCCGCTATGTTGAATCGTTGTCGGCGTATGCGCGGCAATTTCTCGAACAATTGGAAAAGCCGGATGTGGATTCCGTTGAAGGGCTTTCGCCCGCGATTTCGATTGAGCAGAAAACCACTTCGCGCAGCCCGCGTTCGACTGTTGGTACGGTCACGGAAATTTACGATTATTTGCGGCTTGCTGTTTTCTTCGATTGGGCTGCCGCATTGCCATCTGTGCGGTTCTCCCATTGCGCGGCAATCTACCGACCAAATCATCCACAGTATCCGCGAATTGCCGCACGGCGAACGCGTGATGATTCTGGCTCCGCTTGTGCGCGGTCGCAAAGGCGAATTCAAAAAGGAAATCGAAGGCTTGCGCACCAGCGGCTTCACGCGTGCTCGCGTTGATGGCGAAATGATTTCGCTGGATGATGAAATCAAGCTCGACAAGCGCAAGAACCACACCATTGATGTCGTCGTGGATCGGTTGATGATTAAGGAAGGTGTCGGGCATCGCTTGGAAGAAGCTGTCAAAATCGCTACAAAATTAACGGACGGCGTGGTGATCGTTTCGGTCATAGACGGCGAAGAGAAAATGTATTCAGAGCGCATGGCCTGTGTGAATTGTGGCATTTCGATTCCGCAGTTGGAGCCGCGCTCGTTTTCTTTCAACTCCGCGTTTGGCGCGTGCAAAGAATGTCACGGCATCGGCAGCAAGCACGAAGTTGATCCGCACAAGCTTGTCATAGACGACTCTGTGCCGATTAACAAGATGACGTTCTTTGACAATTCGTATCTGGATTTTTATGTGGGCGAAAGCTTGCTCGCCATCGCGCGGCATTTCGATATTGCGCCCGAAACGCCCTTTGGCAAGCTGCCGAAAAAAGCGCGCGATGCCTGGTTTTATGGACTGCCAGACAAGCTCACATATCATCACGGCTCGTACAAATATCAGGGGAACTGGCAAGGCGTGAAGCAGTGGCTACACGATCAACTCAACAAGGAGGCAGTGGAAATTGCCAAAGGCGAAGACGGCGAAACGAACCGCACGAAATTCGGCGAATATGTGGCGACGGTGAATTGTCCTGACTGTCAGGGGCGACGTTTACAGCCAGAGTCGCTGGCAGTGCGAGTGAACGGATTTTCGATTTCCGATTACACTACGCTGACGTTGAACGAGGCGGCCAAGGCCTTTGCTAAACTCAAACTCAATGCCCGCGAAGAAATCATTGCGGGGCGCATTCTGAAAGAGATTCGGGAGCGGCTAAGCTTTCTGCAAGCAGTCGGCTTGAGCTATTTGACGTTGGATCGCGCTTCTGGTTCGCTGTCGGGCGGCGAAGGGCAACGGATCCGGCTGGCGACGCAAATTGGCTCGCAACTGCGCGGCGTATTGTACGTGCTGGACGAACCTTCGATTGGGCTGCATCCGCGTGACAACCAAAAGCTGTTGGATACGCTGCAAAGACTGCGTGACATCGGCAATACAGTTATCGTCGTCGAGCACGATGAAGACACAATGCGGCGCGCCGACTACATCGTGGATTTAGGGCCAGCCGCAGGTACGCACGGCGGCGAGGTGGTAGCGGTTGGCAAACCCGCAGACATTGAGCAAGTTACAGCATCGTTGACGGGGCAATATTTATCTGGCGCAGTGGCGATCAACGTTCCGTCGCAACGTCGTTCGCCCAATGGCAAAAGCCTGATCGTGCGCGATGCGACGGAACATAATCTCAAGCATCTTGATGTCACGTTTCCGCTGGGTTTGCTTACTGTAGTCACAGGCGTTTCCGGCTCCGGCAAATCCACCTTGGTCGAAGACATTTTATATCGCTCGATTGCGCGCAAGCTCTACCGCAGCCTGGCGGAACCCGGCGCACACAAAGCTATCGAAGGCTTGGAGCACATTGACAAGATTATTGAGATTGACCAGTCCCCGATAGGTCGCACGCCACGCTCGAATCCGGCAACATACACCGGATTGTTCACGCCCGTTCGTGAGTTATATGCGATGTTGCCCGAAAGCAAGGAGCGTGGCTACAAGCCCGGACGGTTTTCGTTCAATGTCAAAGGCGGGCGCTGCGAAGCGTGTCAGGGCGATGGCATGAAGCGGATTGAAATGAACTTCCTGCCGGATGTGTATGTGACCTGTGAGGTGTGTCGCGGCTCGCGCTACAACCGCGAAACGCTTGAAGTGCGCTATCAAGGCAAGAACATCGCGCAACTGCTCGACACGACGATTGAAGACGCATTGGAACCGTTGCAAAATCACCCGCAGATCAAACAGAAGCTGCAAACGTTGCATGATGTCGGTTTAGGCTACATCAAGCTGGGACAGGCGGCGACGACGCTTTCGGGCGGCGAAGCGCAACGCATCAAGTTGTCGAAAGAATTGTCAAAACGCGCGACGGGGCGAACGGTTTATATTCTGGATGAGCCGACCACAGGGTTGCATTTTGAAGACGTGCGCAAACTGATTGACGTGCTACAAAAACTGGTCGGCATGGGCAACACTGTAATTATTATTGAGCACAATTTGGACGTGATGAAGTCGGCAGATTGGCTGATTGATCTGGGGCCGGAAGGCGGCGAAGGCGGCGGACGCGTCATCGCAGAAGGTACGCCCGAAGAGGTCGCGCGCAACAAAAAATCATATACAGGGCAAGCCCTCCGTATTGTCCTGAATGGGCATGTGAAAAAATGAGTACCGAGCTTTACCAACAACTCATCGCTAATGTAGATGACCTGACATCGCAACTGAATGAACGCTATAAATCCCACTTGCAATGCGGGGCGGGTTGCAGTGGTTGCTGTCATCATCATTTGTCGGTCTTTGCCGTCGAAGCGGCGGTGTTGACTGACGCGATTCAAGCCTTGCCGCAAGCAACGCAAGAACGCATTCAGCAACAAGCACAGGAGGTCAAAGTACTGGAAGTACGGGATGAACGAGTTGCCTGCCCGTTGCTGGTAGATAATCTCTGTTCCGTATATGAATCACGCCCGTTGATTTGTCGCACCCAAGGTTTGCCGCTACTTTATGAAGCAGACGACGGCGCGCAGGAAATAGATTTTTGCCCGCTGAATTTCGATTCAGATGAAGCGATTGCGGAGTTGGCGGATGAACATCTTGTGCCGCTGGATTTGCTCAACTTAAAACTGGCGATGGCGAATGTGAGCTATTGTCGTGCGGCAGGATTGGACGACAATCAAAGTCATCATCGAAGCAAAATGAGCGAAGTGATTCTCGGCTCGTCATGAAAATCTCCGCCAAAATTAACGTCTACAACGAAGAAGACAACCTCGCTGCCGTTTGCGAATCGCTCGACTGGGCAGACGAAATCGTGATCGTAGATTCTGACTCGACCGACCGCACGGTTGAAATTGCGCGCCGCTACACTGATAAGATTTTCAATCACCCCTTTCGCGGCTACAAAGACAAGCACGAGTTTTCGGATTCCCAAACTACAGGCGATTGGATTTTGTGGATGGATGCGGACGAGATCGTGACGCCCGAATTGAAGGCTTCGATTCAAGCGTTGCGCGCGCGTGCTCCGGCGGGGCTGCCCGACGGCTTTCGCATTGCGCGGCGCACGCAATATCTTGGTCGTTGGATTGCGCATTCCGGCTGGTATCCCGATTATCAAATGCGGCTTTACCGCAAAGCCGCGAGCTACTGGGAGGGCGTTGCGCCACACGAAGTCGCCCATGTGCGCGGACGCGTGGACATCTTGCCCGGCGAGTTGCTGCACTACACCAAACGCAATTTGAGCGAGCATCAATTGGTGATGGATCGCTATACGACACTGGCCGCCGAGTATTTGTACAACCACGGCAAGCGGGTGCGCGCAATAGATTTATTCGTCGTGCCGATTGCGGCGTTTGTGCGGACATACCTGCTCAAACAAGGCTTCCGCGACGGCGTGCCAGGATTGATCATTGCGATGCAGACGGCGTACAGTGTGTTTCTGAAATTCGCCAAAGTGTGGGAGCAGCAGCAAGCCAAAAAATAGAACGAAAAGCAGCATGGCTAACCTCGAAATCAAAAATCCGCACGACAAATTCTTCCGCGAGTTGTTGGGGCAGCCAGAAGTGGCGGCGGATTTTCTTCAGCAGTATCTGCCCCCAGAGGTGGTTGCGCACCTAGATTTGACGCGACTGGAGTTATCGCACGATTCATTCATAGATGCGGATTTGCAGGAACATTTATCCGATTTGCTTTATCGTGTCGGCTTGCGCGCAAGTGACCGCGCGGCGTTGCTGTACTTTCTCTTCGAACATAAAAGCTACTCGGATGAATTCGTCGCATTTCAATTGTTGCGGTACAAAGTGCGCGGCTGGGAGCAAGCGCAGAACGAAGGGCAACGCCCATTGCCACCAATTATTCCCGTCGTGGTATATCATGGCCGAGCCAAGTGGACGGCAGCACGTCGCTTCAGCGAGTTGATTGACCTGAAAGAGGTGCCAGAACTGAAAAGCTATCAGGCAGATTTCACCTATCATCTCTGCGATCTTTCTGCGATGAGCGATGACGAAATCAAAGGACACGCCGCCTTGCGCGCGGGAATGTCGCTGCTCAAATATATTTTCAGCGAAGAGTTGTGGCCGCGTTTGGCTGGGCTGTTTGCACTTTACAAATTGTTGCCAGAACAAAGTGGGTTAGAATATTTGCGAACGGCGCTGCGATATTTATCGGCAACGACCCAACAAACCGAGGTACCACGCGTACGACAAGCGCTGGCACAAGCTTTTCCGGCTAACGAAGGAGGTCTTATGCAAACAATGGCACAAGCATGGATTGAAGAAGGCTTTATCAAAGGTCGTCAGGAAGGTCGTCAGGAAGGAGTCGTCAGGAAGGATTGGTCATGGGCCTTCGCCGCATTCTCGCACGACGTTTTGCTGAGCTTGATGCGACGACCTTACAATTGGTGGAAGCCCTGCCACTGGAACAACTCGAAGCGCTGACTGATGCGCTGCTGGATTTTCGGCAAGTGGATGAGTTGCGCGCGTGGTTGCAACAACACACCATTCAGCATTAGCACCCTGTTATACATCTCATGAAAACCGTCATCCTTTGCGGCGGGCGCGGCACGCGGCTCGGCGAACACGGCCTCAATATTCCGAAAGCCCTGATTGAAATCGGCGGCAAGCCCGTGCTTTGGCATTTGCTCAAGCTGTACGCGCAGCACGGGCTGAATGATTTCATCCTGTGCCTGGGCTATCTCGGCGATTCGATCAAGCGGTATTTTTTGGAGCAGCAATGGCTCGACCATGATTTTACCTTGCAGATGAAATCCTCTGGTGAATTCGAGCTACAGAATCATCGCATTAACAGTGAAAACTGGCGCATCACATTTGTGGATACGGGACTCGAAACTAATACCGGAGGCCGCCTGAAACGCATTCAAGCATACCTGGGCGACGACGAGACTTTTTGCGCGACGTATGGCGATGGGTTGGCAAATGTAAATTTGCTGGCGTTGCTGGCCTTTCATCAATCCCAGGGAAAACTTGCCACGCTGACTGCCGTCAATCCGCGCTCGCAATTTGGCTTGCTCAAGCTGGATGAAGCCAATGCGGTCATTGAATTTCAGGAAAAGCCCGTGATGCAGGAATGGATCAACGGCGGCTTCTTTGTGTTTCAACGCGGCGTGCTTGATTACCTACAAGACGATTCCATTCTTGAACGGGAACCGTTTGAGCAACTCGCGCGGGCACAGCAAATCATGGCCTATAAGCATCACGGCTTCTGGAAATGCCTCGACACGTATAAAGATCATCTGGAATTCAATCAATTATGGGACGCCAATCAGGCCGAATGGAAAATTTGGTAGCAAGTGATTTATGAGCAGCGCGGAAATCCATCTTGGCACGCAAGGTTGGAATTATGAGGACTGGCGGGGTTCGTTTTATCCGCGCGGAAGTCGGGCAGCGGATTGGCTGGATTTGTATGTGAAGGTTTTCGACACGGTCGAAATTGATGCCAGCTTCTATGCCATCCCGTCGGAGGCTTCGATTCAATCCTGGCACAAACGCGCGCCGGAAGGCTTCACATATTCGCTCAAATTGCCGCAGGAAATCACTCATCACAACCGTCTGCAAAACAGCGATGAACTGCTGCTGCGCTTTTGCGAACGCGTGCGCGGCTTACAGGAAAAGCTCGCCTTGATCCTGATTCAGATGCCGCCGGACTTCTCGCCCCGCTCGCTGCCCGCGCTCGAAAAGTTTCTCCCGCTTCTGCCCCGTGACCTGCGCTTTGCCATTGAGTTCCGCGCTGCGCAATGGCTCTTCGATGAGGTGGGTGAATACGTGCTGGAATTGCTCAAGGCTAATCAGACGGCACTCGCTTATGTGGACAGCAAATGGCTGCCGCGTGAACGCATGGTGGAACTTGCTGACAATCCCACCACCGATTTTGCCTACGCCCGCTGGCTGGGGCCGCGTGAACTGACCAGTTACTCACATATTCAAATCAACCGGGACGAAGAATTCGCGCTTTGGCACCAGGCTTTGGCGCAATTACAACAGCGCGGCTGCGCCGTTTTTGGCTATTTCAATAACCATTATCAAGGCCACTCGCCCGGCTCCGCGAATCATTTTAAGCAACTGCTGGGGCAGGAAATTGTGCTCCCTTCAGCATTGGAAAAGCAGCCATCCCTGTTTTAGCGATAGAGAAAAAACCCAAACCTCTTTGGACTGGCGCTCAGGAAGCGACCTCGACGCTGGCTTCAATCGTCAAAAGAACTTCGCTGTAATTCGCTTTCTTGCCCACCTTGGGAATTGTACTGAAATCCTTTGGAATGATGCTGAGGACCTTAGCTCCATAGTAGGACGCCGTACGCAAAGGCGTCCCGGTCGCGTTGTCTTTCTCAAAGGTATGGATATTCACCTTGTCAAAAGTAAGGCCATTGCCGAACGGAGATAATACGCCGGATGGAATCGCTATCATCAGCAGGTTTTCCGCTCTTTGCAGGCCTGCCTTGGCGTTAGTTGTATCATAATCTGCATCAACAGTTTTTTCCGAGGTCCAGGCAGTAGAATTTTTCCAGCCTCCCCACTTCCAGGCCCAAACTTGCCCGGACGGTCGCATCTTTAAATCATCATCCCTAACTTCAAATTGGTAAATATACTTACTCATATTGTTACTCCTTATGTTGAATTGATCTGTTCCACGATTAGCCAGCGCCATCGCTGCCTTATTTTTCTGGCAAGGCGGTGAAGCCTGTCAGGGGGTTGCCAAAGAAGGCTTCGGTCTTCCAGGCCATCCGGCCCCATACGCCGTCCTGGTCTCCGATGATCTGGACTGGCACGATAACGCGGTCGCTGCCGAGCTTGTTGGTAGTGGCGATGCCGTTGTCGAACTTCCCGTCGGGGCTTACGGTAAATTTTACAGACCTCGCTAGTTTGTTATTCCACAGCACCTTCAGTTCGTACTCGCCAGGGTTCGCGCCGAGCGAGTGAGGCGGCTTAAACAGGTTGTAATTTTCTCCCGACTTATCCCAGCCGACTATGTTCGGGAAGCTGCACGTAACGCGCGCCCACTTCGCCTTTTGCGGGACAGTATCGGCGACATAGTGCGTCGTATTGTTCTCTATATCTGACTCGCAACTGGCCTTGCCTACCTCCTGGCCTTCCAACGACTGTTTGCCCACCTCTTTGCCGTTGTGAAACAGGTGCGGTTGGAAATTGTACGCATCGCCGCGCACCCAAAACGAGACGTAGAAATCCGGGCGATCCCACTTTTTCAGATCATTGGCGGTCAGATAGACGTAGCCAATCGGCAGGTTCCAGTCGTGGTTTATGAAATAGACGAAATGGTTGATGACCTTCGGGCCATGCTCGTTGGACAAGGATTTCTCCACCTTCGCCTTGCCAGTGAAGAGTGTCGTGTCTGTGCCAGCGAGTTCGTTTCGCATACGAATGGCGAAGCTAACGGGACCGGTATAGGTAGAGGATTTCGCTTCAGGAATATCTCGACCGCCGCATTTGGTCTTCCACCAGTAACCTTTCTCTGTGTCGCGGGTTTGGCAATCGAATTTCACCCAGGGGGTGGTGCCGGGCATGGAGAATTCAACGTAGAGTTGGCTGCCGCTGGCGATGGGGCCGTTGACGCGATACTCAATATTCGGAACCCAGCTCCAGATGTCGTAGTTCCCTTTGTAAACGTTGAAGGTGAAAGCGGTGATCTGAATCGAGTCTTTGGCGATGATCGGCTGATCCTGCCCGCTCGTAGCAGGCGCGGGAGTTGTCCCGGTTCGACTTTCCGGTTGCGCGGCGGGTGGTTCACGACGCGCGGCGGGCGGCTCGTTCGGTTTTGCTTCGGGCTTGGCTTCAGGCTTTGCTTCGGGCCTTGCTTCGGGCTTTGCTTCAGGCTTAGGCGGATTTACTTTTGGAATTTTAATCTTCACGGGAAACTGTGCCGAAGCGGTTGGTAAGGCGAACAAAGCCATAAACATGAACGCGGCAGTTAGCAAAGTGATCTTTTTCATCTTTCTCTCCTTCGTAGTTGAACTTGAATTATTCCCAAGGCAGTAACCGTAAACTCAAAGCGTTTTTCGGCTTGGCTTTGGTTTCAAGTTGATGAAGTCTGTTAGAAACTCATGGAGGAAAGGTGCGAAAATGAGCGGCAGATTACTAGCCGGTAAAAATATTTTTCAGCAGGACGATTTTTCGCCGATTGCGCATTAGTCTCCTACTTGTTATCTTTACTTGCATTCCCCAACCCGTTACTCAAGAACAGCGACAGCAAGGTTATTTCGCATTTTCAAAGAGGACTGGCAATGCCAGGAAGAGTCCCCAAAATTCCGTTTTCTATTTTCTTTTGCGCGTGGTTGATCTTCGCTTTGGTCACGACGACTTCTGCGCGTGCATCGCAAGCATCGCAAGCTGGGCAGGACGAACAGACGCTGGACGACTGGCAGAAGCGTCTCGTTATTTATGAAAAGGCAGGCGACAAGAAAGAGATGGCACGGGTGCTGTTTGAGATGGGCCGCATCCACGCTGCTCAAAGCCGCCCGGAGCAGGCGTTGGAATACTTCCAGCGCAGTCTGGTAAACAGTGAAGCAAGCCAGGATAAAAGCGGGATGGCGCTGGCGCTCAACGCCCTGGGCATCACGCACCGCGCACAGGGGCGGAATGAAATGGCGCTGGCGTGTTACCAGCAAAGTCGCGCGCTCAGCGCAGAACTCAAAGATAAGGCAGCGGTGGCGAAAACGCTGAACAACATCGGCGATCTGTACATTTTCCAGGGCCGCTACGCCGAGGCATTAGCCGCCCTTCAGCAGGCTGTCAAAACTAATGAAGAGTTGGGTTCGTCCCTTGATAAACTGGGAATGGCCTATCACCTGCATAACATCGGGCAAGTCTACCGGCTGCAAGGCCGTTATGAGCAAGCCCTGGAATACAATCGCAGAAGCCTGAAGATGCGAGCAGAGAGCAAGGACATCGCAGGAATCGGCGGCTCACAGAACAATATCGCAGTCATTTACAAAGCGCAGGGGCTTTATGCACAGGCGATAGAGTGGTTTCAGCAAAGCCTGAAGTCCTTTGCGGCAGCAGCAGATACAGATGGGGTCGCCATCGCTCTAAGTAATCTGGGCGATATTTATCGCCAGCAAGGACGCTATGACCTCGCGCTGGAACATCTTCAGAAGAGCCTCCGGTTGCACGAGGAGATTGGGGGTCGAGTGGGGATTGCGCAGTCGTTGCGAGACCTTGGTTTAGTGTATCGAGACAAAGGTGATTACCGTGAGATGCTGGCCGTCAGTCGCCGTGCTGTCCAACTAGCAGAGGAGGTGAATGCCCCGGAAGAACGCTGGACAGCGCAGGAAAGTATGGGCCGAGCGTTGCGCGCGCTGGGCGAACCGGGGGCAGCCCGCCAGAGCTTTCTTGCCGCCATTGCCACTATCGAATCGCTGCGCCAGCAGGTAGCCGGTGGCAGTCAACAGCAGCAAAGCTTTCTGGAAAACAAACTCGCGCCCTGGTTTGGGATGATTGACCTGCTCGTCTCGCAAAAAGAAGACGCTGAGGCACTAACCTTCGCCGAACAAGCCAAAGCACGCGTCCTCCTTGACCTGCTGCAAACAGGCCGCACGAACCTGCAACGATCCCTCTCAGTGCCGGAGCGACAGGAAGAAGAAGAGCAGCGGTTGCGGCTCGTGACCCTCAATGCACAACTAACCCGCGCCTCACTCAACGCTCAGCCGGATGCGGCGTGGGTGGCAGAGTTAAAATCGCAGCTGGCGACAGCGCGGCTTGATTTTGAGGCGCTGGAAACGCGCCTGTACGTTGCCCATCCTGAATTGAAAATCAATCGTGGCGAACTAAGGCCGATGGCAATCAGCGAAACGGCGGCGCTGCTGAACGAGGAAACCGCCCTGCTGGAATTTGCGGTGGGCGAGGATAAAACTCATCTTTTTGTGATCACAAAAACCAAAGCTTCGGTTGAGTTAAAGACCTATAGCCTCTCGCTCAAGCACAAAGATTTGGCACAGCGCACGGAACATCTCCGCCAATATCTGGCGGCAAAAGACCTGCGCTATGGCCAGCCTGCCCGCGAACTCTATACCCTCCTGCTCAAACCCGCTGAAGCACAGTTGCAGGGAAAAACGTGCCTCGTGATTGTGCCGGAAGGGCCATTATGGGAATTGCCCTTTCAAGCCCTGATGCAGACGGACAATCGGTTTCTGCTGGAAGACTACACCATTTCGACAGCTCCTTCGTTCACGTTTCTGCGCGAAATGATGCGCTTGCGGGAAAGCCGCCGCCCCTTAACCCAACCGACGACATTACTGGCGGTAGGCAATCCTGCCCTCGGCCATGAAATGCTGGCGCGACGAGCCGAATTGATGGGCGACAAACTCGAACCGTTACCCTTCGCTGAACAACAGGCCGTGCAATTGGGGCAGCTTTACAAGGCCAATGCAAAAGTATTCATTGGTGCCGCCGCCACCGAAAAGCACCTGAAAGCTGAGGTCGGAAAGTACCAGATTTTGCATCTGGCGACGCACGGCGTACTGGATGATCGCAATCCGATGTATTCGCATCTGGTGTTCGCCCAAACCGGAACGAATGAAAAAGAGGACGGATTATTGGAAGCGCGCGAGATTTTAGAAATGAACTTGAACGCAGATTTAGTCGTGCTATCAGCCTGTGAGACCGGACGCGGCAAGATCAGCGCCGGGGAAGGTTTGATCGGTTTGACCTGGGCGTTGTTTGTGGCGGGTGTTCCAAGCACGGTCGTGAGCCAATGGAAAGTTGCCGACCAAAGCACCGCCGAACTGATGGTGGAATTTCATAAAATGCTGCAAGCTAAAAATGAGCAGGGCAACCGACTGCATACCTACCCGCAAGCTCTGCGACTCGCGGCGCTCAGCCTCATGAAACAAAAGGCTTATCGCCATCCTTTTCACTGGGCAGGATTCATGCTGGTGGGAGATGGGTTTTAGCTGCCTCAAATGATTGCTGTCGCTATCCAAGAAGAATCCATTGATCCGCTTCTTCATCCCTTCCTGAACGCTACGGACGAAGCTGAGTCGCAGCGCGTGTTGACGGAATTGCTGCGACAACACGCTGATCCGGTGATTCGCCGTCTGCTTCGGGCTAAATTACAGGTCAGCTTTTACGGCGCAGGCAATAGTGCCAATCACGACGAAGCGGAAGAACTGTATAGCGAAGTCATCGCCCAATTGCTGACCGACTTGCGAGCTTGCCAAAACAACCCCGCCGAAAAGCCCATCAACTACCTGGCTGGCTTTGTGGCGCGGCTCACGCTCAATGCCTGTTACCAGCAATTGCGCAGCAAGTACCCACAACGGCATAACCTGAAAAACAAGGTGCGTTACCTGCTCACGCGCCAGCCCGGCTTTGCCCTTTGGGAAAAACAACCTTATGGCTTGCTGTGTGGCTACGAAGTGTGGCGGGAACAAAAGCGCTGCCATTCACCGCGACTGCAAGAGATTTGTGATGACCCAGCCAGATTTGCCCAGCAGGAATTTCCCCAGCGAGCGCTTCACCACCTCAACCCGGCAGCTTTGGTCGCCGCCATCTTTAATTATGTCGGCCATGCCATTGAGTTAGATAGTTTGGTCAACCTGCTGGCCGTGCTCTGGGGTGTAAACGACCAATACGAATCCTTGGATGACAAGCGGGCAGATGGAACAACTCGTCTTCCTGAACTGGCTGATCCACAGGCTGACGTAGCAAGTGAGGTAAGCAATCGGTTGTTCTTGCAACATTTATGGGAAGAAATCTGCACGTTACCGGTCAAGCAACGGTCGGCGCTGCTGCTCAACCTGCGCGATGAACGAGGCAACAGCGTCGTACCACTGCTGCCTGCCGTCGGTATCGCCTCAATCGGGCAGATTGCCGTCACGCTGGAACTTTCCCCCCAGGAATTTGCCCGCATCTGGTATGACCTGCCGCTGGAAGACAGCCGCATTGGCGAACTGCTGGGGCTAACCCGGCAACAAATCATCAACCTGAGAAAATCGGCACGGGAACGGTTGGCGCGCCGGATGAAGGCGCTATAAATGATTTTGTAGATAGTAGTAATATCAGGAATGACTTATCACCTTCTATGGTTAAGACGAACTATCAATCGGTAGAGGCTTGGCCGATTCGATGACAGATTAGCAGTAATTTTCGGTTTGGAAATGGAGGCATTCTGCCTTCTGCCTTGTTCATTATTCGAGCAGGTTTTCCTGATGAATGAATGAAGGCAAAGTGCAGAATAAGATTTTGGGACAGTGCCCCCTGTCTTCCCAAACCAGAATTGCCGATAGGTTAGCAAGATGAGTACACATTTATCCCCAGCACAAATACAGCAATATCTGCGTGGTGGACTGTCTGCCGAGCAGTTGCTGACGTTGGACGCGCATCTGGTCACCTGTCAGTTATGCCAAGACCAGTTGCAGATAAATGACCGATTGGCCGCCAGTACCGCCAGCTTACGCGCCGATTTCCAGCAGGTCGCAAATGCGCCGTTGCAGCACTTAACGTGGGAGCAGTTGGCCGAGTTGACCGAGCAAAAGCTGGCGGCTACTGAGCAGGAAATGGCCGAAAGTCATTTGCAAATTTGTCCGGCTTGCACGGCAGAACTCGCCGCGTTGCGCCAGTTTGCGGAGCATCTTGCGACCTTCCCGGTGCAAGAATTCGCGCCGCCAGATCGTCCCTCATGGCGCGATAAAATGCTGTCCTTCTTCGGAGTTGCCAACCGCTCAACGGCCTGGAAATTACTAGGCGCAGCAGCACTGATTGTTGTCATCATTGGGGGTGGCTTCCGTTTCTGGCGTGCGCGAAAAACAACAGTGAACGCGCCGGAGATTGCGACGCGTGAACCCGCGCCGCTCTCACCAGGCACAACGCCCTCGCTCCAGGCAACTCCCAGCGAAACGCCAGTGCCCGCCCCTGTGCCCCCCTTGTTGACGTTGAATGCAGGCGGGAAACAAATCACGCTTGCCGCGACGGGCCAGGTGGAAGGAATCAATTTTGCTGCGTCCGCAGACGAAAGCCTCGCCCGCAATGCCTTACGCTCTGGACGGCTGGAAACGCCAGCAGAATTGGCACAACTCACCGCGTCCGCCAGTAGTCTAATGGGGCAATCGCCCGACGAAACGTTTCGTTTGCTTTATCCAACGGGCAAGATGATTGCGGCGACTCGTCCCCAATTACAATGGCAAGCACTTAACGGGGCGACCGAATACGTTGTCACCATTGCGAATCCGCAGACAAATTTCATAGTGTCGAGCGAACCGCTGCAAGCAACACAATGGCAACCAACCAAACCTTTGCCCAGAGGCCAAACCTACGCGTGGCAAGTGATCGCGCTCAAAGCCGGGAAGGAGATCAAAGCGCCTCTGCCGGATGCGCCGGATGCGCAATTTCGCATCCTGAGCCAGGCGCAATTTGCTGAGGTCGCGCGCGCGGAAAAGGCGTATGCGGGAAATCATTTGATGCTGGGGCTGATCTATGCGCGAACCGGTCTGCTCAGCGCCGCAGAGTCTCAATTTAAAGCCTTGCAGGCGGCCAATCCAAACTCTGACATTGCTCGGCAATTGCTACAACGAATCCGACGAACTGCCAAGGGGTGAGAAGGCGACAGCAAGGAGGGCATAAATTTTCTTACTTTACGAAAGGCGATTTGTTTGCTTTACTTTGTGTTACTTCACTAGCCCGTGAGTTCGGATTTTTTGGTAATGCAACAACGAGCCGCCGTATCATCTGTCAGTCGCTTTGAACTAATCAGCGAAAAGTACGCGCAGTTTCTTCGTGCCAAGCTCCAACCATTAAACCTGCCAACGGCCACTGACAATCTCTCCTATGAAGCCCAGCACCGCTTCCAGCAAGCCTTGGAAAGTGCGGGCGAAAGCAGCCCCGCAACGCTGCATCGGCTCAGCGCCATGGCTATCTTAGAGACCGTGCGACAGGCGAAAAAACAAAAAGAAAAAGCCGCCATCGTGTGGATTGAGTTGGCCGCGGAACCTTCCAACGGCAATGGAACCCAGCAGTTGTCTTTGCTCCAAACCACGCTCGCGCACCTGCCTGACAAGCGCCGCCGCATGGTAGCGTTGCATTTACTCGGCCTTGCGGAAGGGGAAATCAGCACGCTCCTTGGTTGGAGTGAGGCGAAAGCACGCCAGCAAATCGAACGGGGGATACGCCAGATACGAACCAAACTGCGCGAGGCAGGCGGTAAATTTAAAGCGGACGACGCCGCCCTGAAAACCATTTATCAGTCACAACCTTCGCGCGCAGAGTTGAATCGCGCCGATTGTCTGGCCGATGAGTTTCTGACGCGCGCCTGCACCGACCAAGCCAACGCGGAAGAACGTGCCTTTGTGGCGGATCATCTGGCGACCTGCCCGGACTGTATTGAGGAATACAAACTTGTCCACGCGTTGCAGTCGTGGGCGGCGGAAGTCGCAACGCCCCGCACAGAAAGCCACGAACCTAAAGTCAGCGAACTGGAAACGGTTGCCCCCGAAAGCACTGCACCCACAAATCGCCCAGCCGAAAGCAGCGAACCCGAAAGCACCGCCGGCGAGCCAGCAATGGCAGAAGTTTCGCCGCAATGGTGGCAGGCATTGCTCCCGCGCTTTGTCCATTATACGGGCTTCAATCTGTTTACGGCGGCGTTGACGAGTTTATTTTTCCTTACGAGTTTGTCGTTGGCCTTCTGGCTGGTCGCGCTGCATTTCAAGCACAAAACCCAACTCGCACAATTGCAACAGCAACAGGCGCGCCCCACCGCAGAGCCAGCCACGCCGGAAACGCTGCAAGCCCGCTTGGAGGAGGCGCAAAAACTCCTTACTGACATTCAGGCACAAATCTCGGAACAGAACGCGGACAAGGTTCTTAGCAATCAGGAATTGCTTGGCATTCAAAACGACACGCTGCTCAAAGAATTGGAAGACCTCTCCAAACCGCAACTCGACGCGCCCGTCGTAGATATTGATTTAGCCGCATTGCGTGCCACTGCCGAACCGGGCAAAGAAATTGTGCCAACGATTGATGTACCGAACAGCTCGGCAGTTTTTACTGTGATCCTGCATAAACCAGCCGACAAGAACGCGGCGAATTATTTGCTGGAACTCTTCGACGCTAAGAAGCCCAAAGCCTTATGGAGCGCACAGAGAAAGCTTGAAGCCCAGACCAAAATCGCCGTGACCCTGGCTAAGCGGAATTACCCGGCGGGCAAGTACCGCTTCACGCTTTCCGGCCTGGAAGGCAAGAAGAAGGAGTTGCTGGAAACCTATCAGATTGAGGTTAAATATCAGCCGCCACCGAAACAGAAAAAGAAGAAGTGAAAACCACTGATTGACAGTGCCAACGTTGACAAGCTTTCCTCACGCCACTTAGTATCAGCCATTCATTTCGTAGTGCAAATTTCCCCGAATAGTTGAGACTACTACCCGATGAAAATCGTCCTCGTTGCTTCCGAAGCTGTGCCCTACTCCAAAACCGGTGGGTTAGCCGATGTCAGTGGCGCTTTGCCTAAAGCCCTGAAGCGCATTGGCGTGGATGTGCGGGTGATTTTGCCGCGTTATACCGGGATGTCATTTCGCCACGGCGATGTAGTCAGTCAGGCAAATGGCTACCAAATCTATGACGATTTGGCCGTGCCCTTTGCGGGCGGAGTCAAATATGCCAGCGTGTATGAAGACTGGCTGGATGACACGCCGTTCTACTTCATTGACAGCCCGGAATATTTCGCACGCGGCTACATCTATGGTTCAGGGAATTTTGAAGCCGAGCGATTTGCCTTCTTCAGCCGCGCGGCGCTGGAATTGACCAAACGGCTGGGCACGCCGCCCGATGTGATTCATTGCAACGATTGGCAAACAGGACTCTTGCCAGCGTACTTAAGTTCGGTCTATGCCAACGACCCGTACTTTGCGCGCACCGCGACGTTTTTCAGCATACACAATTTGGCGTACCAAGGCATTTTCGATCCAGCACTCTTGCCGCATTTTGGCTTAAGCTCTGATGTCTTTGCGTCTGGTCTGGAATTTCACGGCAGCGCGAATGCCCTGAAATCCGGCCTTTCCTTTTCGACCGCGCTTTCGACCGTGAGTCGCCAATATGCCGAAGAAATCCAAACGCCGGAATATGGGAATCAATTGGATGGATTATTACGGTGGCGGAAGAATGACTTGATTGGCATCCTGAACGGCGTGGATTATTACGAATGGAATCCGGCCCACGATCCGCATTTGGTCGCGCATTTTTCGCCCGCTCACCCGGCAGGCAAACGGGAATGCAAGCGCGCGTTGCTCCAGCAGTATCACTTGCCGGAAGAGTTGGATCGCCCGCTCATCGCCATCATCACGCGGCTCACAACGCAAAAAGGCATTGACCTGTTGGCCAATGCGATTTGGCGGATTTTGGATACCGGCGCGATGTTTGTGATGCTCGGTTCGGGCGCGCAGAGTTACGAAGACTATTTCCAGCACGTACGCGATTCGCGGCCACAGCAAGTCGGCGTGTACTTCGGCTACAACACGGCGCTGGCGCACAAAATCGAAGCCGGAGCGGATATGTATGTGATGCCATCGGCTTATGAACCTTGTGGGCTGAATCAAATGTATAGCTTGAAGTACGGCACCGTGCCGATTGTGCGTGGCGTCGGCGGTTTGGAAGATACGATCACGAACTTTGAGCGGACAAGCAGGCAAGGCAATGGCTTCAAGTTTTACGAGTATTCAGCAGACCGGCTGGCCGAGAAATTCTACGAGGCATTACTGGTTTATGACGACAAGGAGTTGTGGGGGCAGTTGCAACGAAATGGGATGTTGGCGGATCATTCCTGGGAGCGGGCGGCGCGAGAATATCTCAATGCTTATCAATTAGTTGCTGCCACCAGACGCTAAGCCACAAGACTTAGCGCGTCGGGTCTGCTACAATCCCCGGTCTTGTCGTGGCGCAAACGGCAAGTTTATCGTGGGTCTGTGAAGACAAAAAGCAAGACAGGCGGGCAGCCTGTCCTACATTTTTAGAGGAGTATGTAATGAGTGATTTTGTACGTGAAGCAACGGATGATAATTTTAAGACTGAAGTATTAGGCTCAGACCAACCAGTACTGGTGGATTTCTGGGCAGCCTGGTGTGGCCCGTGTCGCATGATCGCCCCCACGATTGAGGCAGTCGCGGAGAAATATCAAGGCAAAGCCAAAGTCATGAAATTGAATGTGGATGAGAATCCGAATACGCCAGCGCAATTCGGCATTCGCGGCATCCCGACGTTGATTTTGTATAAAGGCGGCGAAGTGGCCGAAACCATTGTCGGCGTGCCAGGCAATGCCCAAACCACGCTTTCGACGTTATTAGATAAATACGTTGCTTAGTTTTGAGATGTTAGCCGTTAGCCGTTAGCTGTTAGCCAGAAAAAGAGGCTTGGCTAATGGCTAAGGGCTAACGGCTTTTATTCTTATGCCTGATTTTGATGTAGTGATTATTGGCGGCGGACCAACGGGATTGGCTGCTGCCGTATATACCGGACGAGCCTTGCTGACAACGCTCGTGCTGGAAAAGAAATTCGTCGGTGGACAAATTGCAATGTCTGCCGCAATTGATAACTATCCGGGCTTTGCCGATGGCATTTCCGGCTATGATTTCGCGCAAGCCTTTCTCAAACACGCGCAACGCTTTGGTGCCGAAGTCCGCGAAGGCATCGGCGCGGAGCAAATCACGCCCGAAAACGACGGTACGTTTACGCTCAAACTGAGTGACGAATCAAGCGTGACCTGTCGCACGGTGATTCTGGCCATGGGACGCTTTCCGCGCACCTTGAATGTGCCAGGCGAAAAGAAATTTGAAGGGCGTGGCGTGAGTTGGTGCGGAACCTGTGATGGGGCGTTCTTCCGTGATGTTCCCGTCGCGGTTGTCGGCGGTGGCAACTCGGCGGTAGAAGAAGGCCAATTCCTGACGCGGTATGTCTCGGAAATCAAAAACGTGCATCGCCGCGATCATTTCACCGCGCAGAAGATTCTGATTGAAGAGTACATGCACAATCCGAAAGTCCATCCGATCTGGAATTCAACAATTGAAGAAATTATCGGCGAAACCGAAGTTGAGGCAGTGCGCGTGCGTCATCTGGAAACCAACGAAACCGAGATCGTCCCGGTCAAAGGTGTCTTTGAGTTCATCGGCTGGATTCCGAGTTCGGAAATCGTGACGGAACTGGTAGACCTGGACGAATCAGGGCGCGTGGTTGTTAATGAATTGATGGAAACGAAAGTCCCTGGCTTGTTTGCCGCAGGCGATTTGTGCGTGCGCCCTATCTATCAGCTTGCGAACGTCGTCGCCGATGGCGTGCAAGCGGCGATCTCGGCGGAAAAATATTTGGAATCCAAGAAACACTAATTGACAAGAGGGAGGGAACGAGAAACAGAGGGAAAGAGGGAGGGAATCTCTCCTTCTCTCGTTCGCACTTTCTCTCCCTCTTCCTGTGTCCAATATGAACTTAGCTATTATCGGCACTCAATGGGGCGATGAAGGCAAAGGCAAGATCGTAGATTTGCTCGCGCCCAATTTCGACATCGTCGCGCGGTATCAAGGCGGCCACAATGCTGGCCATACGGTCATCATTCGCAAAGATGACGTAGATCAGAAGTTCGTGCTGCACCTGATTCCGAGCGGCATCACCCATCCCGGCAGCACTTGCGTGATCGGCAATGGCGTCGTCGTTGACCCGCGCGCGCTGCTCCACGAAATCGCCGACCTGCGTGCCAAAGGCATCGAAGTCACGCCCCAAAATTTGCTCATCAGCAATCGCGCCCATCTGATTTTGCCCTATCACGTGGCCCTGGATCAGCGCGTCGAAGCGCATCGCGGCAACAATGCGGTGGGTACCACGATGCGCGGCATTGGCCCCGCCTACGAAGACAAAATGGCGCGCCGCGGCTTGCGCGCAGGCGATTTGACCGACGTCGCTTCCCTGCTCGAAAAACTTTCGACCAACACCCGGCAGGCAAATAACCTCCTGACGCATCTCGGCGGCGAACCGATTGATGAAAAAGAATTGCTTGCAGAAGGCGAACAATGGTCAGCGCTGATCGCTCCGCACATCACTGACACGACTTATTACCTGAACCACGAGTCGAAAAAGGGTCGGTCGTTATTGCTCGAAGGCGCGCAGGCAACAATGCTCGACATAGATCACGGCACCTATCCGTTCGTCACCTCGTCGAATTCCACTATCGGCGGCGCTTGCACCGGCGCAGGCATTCCGCCCTCGCGGATTGATGCCACGATTGGCGTTATCAAGGCATACACGACGCGTGTCGGCAGCGGTCCGTTTCCGACGGAATTGAATGATGCACTCGGCGAAGCAATTCGCGCGCAGGGCAAGGAATACGGTGCCTCAACGGGCAGACCACGCCGTTGCGGCTGGTTCGACGCTGTCATTGCGCGCTATGCGGTGATGGTCAATGGCTTGGACGCGCTGGCCTTGACGAAGCTCGACGTGCTGGATGACTTAGACGAAATCAAAATCTGCATCGGCTATCGCATCAACGGGCAGGAAACCGACCAGGTGCCGTATGACGCAACCGCGATGGAACAGGCCGAGCCAATCTACGAAACGATGCCCGGCTGGCGGCAGCAAACCGGCGGCATTGATAAGTTTGCCGATTTGCCGGAAAAAGCGCAGACCTATATCGCTCGTTTAGCGGAATTATCGGGCGCGCCGTTCGCCTTCATTTCAACCGGGCCGGAGCGCAATGAAACGATTATTGAAGCAGGAGTGTTGGAAGGTTGTGGCTTGCAACTCGCGCTGTAATTGAAACCTCACGCTGGCTTTCCTCGTACTCCAAGCTGTGTTGGCAAGGAGGTCTCTATGTTTTGCCCAGCTTGCGGTTCTCAAGCCAAAGACGAACAAAAATTCTGTCGTGCCTGCGGTTTTAATTTACAACCGATCCTTCCGCTCGTCGGTGAATATGAGCAACCGCCCAAATTCTCAGCGAAAACCCATCGCGTGCTGAAAAAAATCGAATACCTGGGAATTGCCATCGGGGGGAGTGGCTTCGCGTTGATTGTTGGAATGGGAGTGTTTATCTTGTTAGCCTTAGCCTTCATTGGTCCAGAAGCAAAGAGCATGGGGCCAATCTGGAATAAAGCGTTCGGCGTGGGCTTGCTGCTGCTTTTGAAAGGTGCGTTTTTGTTCACAGTGCCGTGGCTGCTCAAAGAATTCTTCCCGTTCAAGGCGTCACGTCAATTGAATCTCGACGCGGCCAAAACCAAAGAACTGCTGCCAGAACCACAGTTAGTTAGCAGCATCACAGAACCAACCACACGTAAGCTGGAACTGATCGCGCAAGACCGTACTAAACCATCCGTTTCCTCAGACCTTGCGCCACACGCTTAGTTCAGTTTTTTGAGGAATTTGGGCGTGATAACTGCTGGCATAATCTTTACCTCTCCGTCTTCAATGGCACTGTGACAATAACAGGCGTCATAAACACGATGCCTGGCGCAAGCGTTTCTGTCGTACGCTGTTCGACCGGTTTCGCCGTTTGGGCAGCAATCGCCAACGACAGTAGCGCCATTGCCAGGATACACAAAATAGACTGTTTGATTCTCATAACCTCTTTCGTCCCACTCATCTGTCTGAATTGAGGATAACTTAACGTTCCATTAACCCGCATCTAAATGATCTCCTGTATTATCTGCTTGAATGAAAGGCAGCAACAACCATTTTGTCAGACCATCGGGCGTACCCAACGTTTATGTAGCTATATCATGTCCGTCCTTGCTTGAGCAGTTCTGCTAACTCTAAGCCCCCAATAACAATTGACCAGATGGCATACGGCTTGCTGCCTTACCGGGTAGCTGCCCCTAAAAGCAGTGGAGTTTTATTTATGAATACATCTTTAGCTAGTAAACATTACTTATTCGCCAGTGATTTTGACCAAACCTTAAGTTTCAACGATTCCGGGCTGGTGCTAAGCGAAATGCTGGGCATCAGCGAATTTGAGCAACGTGTCAGAGGATTATCCAACATCAATCTGATACAACAGGGAGGTGAATTAGCCTATTTGATTTTGCACGATCCTGAATTCCGGCGCGTACGGCGTGAACACCTGATTGAAGTCGGCAAACACATCCGGCTGAAACAAAACATCCAACTCTTAACCCAATTCCTGGCCGAAGGAATAGAGGGTAATACCTTTACGTTCTGCGTGATTTCAGCGGCACCGGAAGAAGTCATTCAATCGGCGCTGGCAGGCATTATTCCGCCCGAAAATATTTTCGGAACGCAATTCAACTACAACTCACACACGCACGAGGTTGAATCTATCCGGCGTGTTCCGGCGGGCTATGGCAAAGTCGCCGTGCTGGACAGCCTGCTACGAGAATTCCAGATCAGCCCCAACAACGTCATCTATGTGGGCGATGGCAGTTCAGATATTCACGTGATGTTGCAAATCAATCGGCGCGAAGGCTTCACGATTGCGGTTTCGGAGGGCAAATACATTACATCAATTGCCCAACGAGCCATGCTCAGTGAAGACGCGCTATCCGTTCTGGTGCCGGTGATGGAAGAAATTCTGGGCTGGAAGCAGCCGCAAAAGATTCGGGCGTTCTTCGAGCAAAAAGGACTGCAAATTCAGGAATGGGATAAAGTACAGACAGACTTCCTGACTATCGGAGAACTGTCGAGCAACAGAACCGTGGAGGCAACAACAAAAACGGAGGTGGCGCATGTTCGAGTGGGTCGGCTGGGTAGCGACAGCAGTCTTTGCTTCGTCGTATTTTTTCAAACAAACGTCCACCTTGCGGCAAATTCAAGCCGGGGCCGCGCTCCTGTGGATCGGCTACGGCATCATCATTCATTCATTGCCTGTCATTGTGGCCAACTTGATTGTCGCAGTTGCGGCAATGGCCACATACTGGCGGCAACGTTCCGACGACGCTTCAGTCTTTGCCGTGAAGTCGGAAGGTAAGTCCGACTGATACTGTAATCGGGTAGCCGGGCGTAGCGTGAATCCGCGAGGTCAACGCTGCGCCCGGTTGCACCCGCGAGGCAAAATAGTTCTGTGTTTCGTAATAGCGTTTGTTCGTCAGATTATCTATCGCAAAATTAAACTCAAGGCCTCGCCGCAGCCGACGATTCACACTGAAATCAAGCACATCAAACCCGGAAGCCAAAATGGTAGGGTCTTCCCCGTCCAAGCGATAATGATTGATGTGGCGATAACGCAAAGAACCGCTGAAGCCTTTCCATTCAGCGAGCGTCAAGCCCGCATTAGCAACCAGGCGCGGCGCAGAATCCACATAAACGCGTGGCAACTCATCGCGATAGTAGGCATTGCCGACTCTCGTAACTCCGGCGTTGAAGCTCAGCGCACGCGTAAGCTTGACTGACGCTTTCGCCTCAACCCCATACGCGCGGCTGCGGCCTTTGAATTCAATACTACCGTCGTCGGGGATGTAAACCTGTTCATTGCTCCGATCAATCAAAAACAGATCCGTGCTCACAGAGAAACGATTGGCGTTGAAGGCAGCGCCAACCTGATAAAAATCTGTGGTCGAAAGACGCGGGCTTTCGGGACGTTGCACGACACTGCGTGCATCCTGGCTGGAAATCCCGCGCCCATAGTTCACATAAAACGTTGCCGGAATTTTCACTGATGGCGTAAAAGCCAGATTGGCTTTCGGCTGAAACCGATACGCGCCTTGAATCCCTGAATCAAGCGGATCAATGTGGTCGCGCACATCGAAGCGAAAATAGTCGTAGCGCAAGCCTCCGTCCAAACGCAGCTTGCCCTGCCACAGATTGACGCTTTGTTGTACGTAGCCTGCCGTGTTCGTGACGCGGGCCTGCGCGCTTGTGACTAACGCAGCGGGATTGAACACAGTCCGATTCGGTATACGGCCAAGCGAAGGATACAAGCCAACGTTGATTTGATTGTCGTGATAGTTCGCGCCTACGGTGAGTAACGCGTGCTGGCCGAGTACCTCATACGGCTTGAGATATTGCGCGTTCACGCCTTGTTGCAAGCGAGAATCGTGTTGCTGAATTTCATCGCCGTAGGTTTCATCGCTCGCAAAAAAGGTGAAGTTAGAAAACAGGTCGAACAACGAACGAGAAACAAAACCATCCACCTTGAAGCTGCTTCCATCGGCCAATTCATTGCGAAAATAAACGCTGCCCACACCTGATTTAACGCGGCCTCCGTTGTCAGGATCAAGGAAACCGAAGCGATCCAAACGGCCCGCAGCTACCTCATCCAATGGAAGTTGCCCCGACGAAAAAAAGTTATTGCGCCCGGCATTGAAGCGAAAGCCAAGCGCGCGCCGCTCATTCAGCTTCCATGTGTAATTGCCGGTGAAGTTGTCGCGGCGATAATTGAGCGGATTCTTGAAGGGCCCCTCCGAACTCGAAAGCTCATACGCGAGCAACGCGTTACCGCTTTCCAGATGCGGGCTGTAACCGAGAAAGTGGCGATAGGTACTGAACGAGCCACCCTGCAAACGCGCCGTCAGTTGATCGGAAAGTGATTCGCGCAAGCGAATATGCACGACACCGAGGCCGGAAAAGTCACCGTACTCAGCGCTGAACGGGCCATTGATGATGTTCACATCCTGCACGAGTTCCGGCGTTAGTGATTTGAGTTGTCCGAGATAGCCTTGCCCGTGGCCTTGCGTGCCCTGATTCTGTTGCACGTTATTTACGAGCACTTTCAAGCCGCCGTTGACCCCGCCGTGATCCAGGTTAAATCCGAAGCGGCGAATTTCCAGCGACTTGCCGCCACCTTCGTGCTGGCCGGCATTGATGCCTGCGTTGAGCGTGTGAAAGACCTGATCGTCGCGTGAAAACAACGTGTTTTTGTAAATCGCTTCGTCGCGCCGCTCAATGCCGGGTTCAAGCGCGGTGGCTTCAATGACTAAACCATCGTGAATGGGCGGAATCGTGTATTCGATTTGAATCAGCAGGTTGTTTTCATCGGGGCGAAACTCGACTTCTTTGCGAAGGATGTTCTTACCTTCGAGACGAAGTTGCGTGACATCGCGGCGAATTTGCAGGTTGAAATTCCCCGCGCTATCCGTCACCGTCTCGTTCGTCCCAGCTGCGACCTTCACGTTTGGGGCAGCCTTGTTGTCGGATGTGATGAGCGTGCCATTGAGCGAGCGTATTGTTTGGGCGGCGGCGGTAGTCGCCCAGAAGGAGAGAGCTAAAACCAACCAGGGGTAAAATCGTGTGGCTATTTTTCGGGTGTTCATGCATTCCTCATTTGCTAGCGTAACCGTCATCTGCAAATACGCACAAAATCGGAAATAGGATTTATCGCTGATCCGGCGCGTCGGTAGGAGCGAACTGGGTTGCTCTGCTGTGAACACTTTTAATGCAAGGCTATTGCTCATCCCCGCCCTACTTTTCCCGGCGGGACGCTTGAATGATCGAAAAATTGAGACCTTCAAGCGCAGGGACGAAATCGGAAAAATATTATTTTGAAGACTATGGAATTTCGAGGGAGGTTCCCGCTGCATTATTCCTTCTGCCTGTTTCGCATAAAGGGCAAAGGGAAAATGAAAAAGGCGAGCTTGCAGCAGAACAGTTGCCGCCGCGCTTACTTCAGTAAGGTTCTTTCAACTAACCAATAGCCACCCGCTATGGCCACGAGCAACGAACCGACGGGAACTAACTTCCGGGTCAATGCCGGACGATTGCGCAACCATTGCAATAACGGCCAAACCAACGCCGCAACGGCCAGTTGTCCCAACTCGACACCGACATTAAACGACACCAGAGGAACCGCAATGCCGCTGCCACCCGCACCGATATTCAAATCTTTCAGCACGCCCGCAAAACCAAAGCCATGAATCAAGCCAAACGCAAACGTCAACAACCAGCGCCCTTCGATTTCCTTGCCGTGTCGCCAGATATTTTCCAGTCCAACATAGATAATCGAAACCGCAATCATCGGCTCGACAAGGCTGGGCGAGAGCGTGACCTTATCGAAAGCCGCCAACGCTAACGTGATGGAGTGTGCAATGGTGAAGGACGTGACGATTTTGATGACAGAGGACAAGGTTGTTGCCACTAACAACAATGCTACTAAAAAGCACAGATGATCAAAGCCCAGCAAGATATGCTCAATACCCAAAATCAGAAATTGCTTGAAGGTATGCCAGCGGCCCAGGGCAGCGGATAATTCACCTGCTGCGATTTCTGCTCGCGCGTTCTCGGCATCCAGCAACCGTTCAGAAATCGTCCCTCCGGCAGCGTTGGTGAGTTTAAAATACTCCCGATGCCCACGTGAAAGCTGGCTCATTATCTTTGATTGCACAACCATTGACGAGGAGGGCGTCCCCGCATAGACGAGCGAAAAATAAGCGGTATCACGCCCATCTTCGGCCTTGGCGATGCGGACTTGGACTTCGCTCGGCAGCCTTACTACGCCATCAAAGCTGACCTCCAGGGCATTGCGTGCCAATTGTTCCAGTGCTGATTTCGCGGCATTGAATTCATCGGGCGTGATGGTGCGATCCAGGTCTTTATCCACCAGCACGGTGCCTTCGATGTCCACATAATTGTAAACCAGCTCGGCAGTCACCTGATTCCCGGCCAGCCTCATATCCACATTACTCAAACCGGGATCATGTGCCCAGACAGGCAAGACCAGGAAAGTCCAAAGACAAAAGCACGCGCCACCAAAGCGTGCCCAGCGGGTGGCAGTAGGCGGTTGTATCATTCTTCTCCTCACGAAAAAGGTGGGTTTAAGCACGGCGGCAAAAGTGCGACGGTGTGCTCGCGCTTCTCATTTTCCCTTTGTCCGTTGTCCAGTTCCAGCCCGCAAGGGCGCAAACACACCCCGTTGCAAACCGCGCTAAGCGGCGAGTATACCTCTATGCTGCCTTCTACCTACAGACCAAAAGCGGCGGGAAAGATACTTTCCTGCCGCTCTTGGATTGAAGTTTCGATAGGTTCCCAGCTTATCTAGTTCGGAAAACACGATAGAAGTTATCGTCATTATCAAACGCCGTTACGTCGCGCGCTTCCGCAAAAGCGTTCTGAAAAGCGGCTACGCCGTAGCGGAAATTACCACTGACGGTCGTGTCCACCACCAAACCACGGGACGATCCTTCAAAGACGATGCCGCTGCCAGGGGTCGGCGTTTGCGCATTAGGAAAATCGCCCGTCGCCCCTACGCGGAAGCCGGTCGAACTAATTTGCGACTTCGTGATGAGCGCCTTGCTATCCCCCGTCACATGAATCCCGTAATTCACGTTGCCTTCCAAGCGCACGTTGTCCAACGTCACACGCGTTTGGTTGAGGACGAGAATGCCTTCGAGCCAGTTGCGAACCACGAGATTGCGCAACGTGACATACCGATTGTTCGGCGCATTGATGATGATGCCGGGCTGGCCTTGCCGCACCACATTCGTGCTGCCGGTGAATTGGGTGGCCCGTGTGCCGGTCGCCACCGCATCAATAGTCGCTTCAACGCCGGGGGCGGCTTCGATGGTCGTGTTGCCATTCGCATTCGAGACAATCAGTTGTTCGTGAAAGCGTCCCGAGGTCACGATGGTTACACGGCCATTTTGATTGGCTCCCCCATTCGCAGCGCCGAGCGCCGCTGTAATTGTCCCGAAGATACGATCATCCCCATCCGTATCTTCCGCTGTGCCAAGTCGCCCATCACCATCAAAATCCGCCTCTCCTTCGACTAAGACAGGGTGATTAGCAGAAACGAAAGTTGCCGTCCAAACGCTGGTGCCGGCGACTAAGGTCAGCGCCAACATCGCTACGGTAAACCATCTGATAGTCCAGCTACGCGTCATAGGTTGCTTATCTTGCATGCTTCAGTTCCTCCTCAAAGTTAGTTAGGTGGTTAGCTAGTGAGGGGCTATCGTAAAAAAGAGGCTGGGACAACGCCATGAGCCGTTGTCCCAGCTTAAGCTGCCAGGTTTATGGATGTGTATGATTCCGCCCATTGTGTGGGGTGGGTTCATACGGGAAGACTTTGTTATAGCCCTGATCGTTACGCGTTACCCCGTCATAATTGCCCATGAACGGATCACTGATTTTCGGATTGTTCCCATCGCGCAAATCCGAAAGCAAGGCGATGATGGCGATGTCCACAACGTCATCCCCAAAGCGACGTCCATTGGGCCATCCTCCGGGAACGTAGAATTTGGCAGCATCAGCCCCAAGCACTTTGCCTGATAGGCGGAAGGGGTGCCCCGCCGATGGACTTTCCAAGACATCTCCCCCGAAGATGCCCAGGCGCGAAAATCCTGCATCATCTGGATTCGTGCTATCGCTGTTGCCAGCCAGCCGCGCCTTAGTGGTGGAAAGGTCCACTTTAATCACATCAGGAATAAAAATCGCGGCGATGTCGGCGCGGCCTGTCGGAATCGCCAATTGCGCGCCCTTGCCGATGATGGCATTGATGAGCGCGGCCAATTCCGGGTTTTCGGCATAACGGCGAAACAGGAGACGATCTACAGTTGGCAGGGTGCGGCTGTAGAGGTCTTTGTCCGCAATAGCGACCAGACCTTCATTGAAGAGCGGGTTGCCTTGCCGTGCGACTTGCACATAGCGGCCTTGATTTCCCCCTTTATCATAATCGCCAAATCTTCTACCGACATTCACAGTCGCGCGGCTAGTGGTCGCAAACACACCGACGACCTGTTGGTCACCACCGATTTCAGACATCGGAATCCGAAGCGCCATCATGTGAACGTTGAAGCCGCCTTGCGAGTCTTTGCCCGGATTGCGCAGTTGCAGCAAATCAAAGATGGACTGCACGTCCGCATAAAATCCATCATCCCGCTGTCCGGCAAAGGCCCAATATCCGTTGCGGAATTTGTAAATGCCTTGCTGGGTGTATTTGTCTAGGGCACTTTCGGTAGCAACGCCTTTCTTGGCGGGGTTTTCGCCATTATTGCCCTCATTATAGAGCGGTGTCGCAATACCCTGATTATTCGGCGGAACCAGGCCGCCCCCAATACTGGCACGACCGCCCGTGCGATTATTGAGGCGAGTGATCGAATAAGACTGTGTCAGGTTTTGATTCTGATCGCCCACATCATTCACGACGCCTAAATACGATTGCAGGATCGTGCGGCGATTCTTGTATTCGGTGTCGAATTGCCAGCGATAGGTCATAGTCGGAAAGCCGATAGCCACATCGTTGCCGCGCGCGATATGAATTTCATAGCGTACGTTCTCATCGAAATTATATTTATTGGGGCCAACTCCTGGCTCTTCATGTGGGTAAACCGACAGCGCGATGGTCAGATATTTCTGCCCACCTTCTTCGGTGACGAAAGCGTAAACATCGGTGGTATTCGCCGATGGGTCGCGGGTGATAAGCGGCGCGTCCATGTGGCTGGAAGCCACGGCTGGCAGCACGGTGAGCAAGCTCATCGTCAATGCCAACGTGAACGCAAGAAAGCGTTGCAGTTGTTTCGTAATACCGATCATTATCTATTTCTCCTTATGCGATTATGTTGGTTGCAACGCACTCCTTCGCCGCTGGGTAAAAGACTGCTCCCACAGAAATTCGGCACACGAATTTCGTTACAACCTCTTGCTAGCGGTTTTAGCCTGAATGCTCGTGGGACAAGTACTCAACTGTGCTTTCTTTAGGCCGGCAGGTCAGGAACCTGCCCCACGAGCATTCAGGCCGAAACTACGGTAATTAACGGGGGATATTGTTGAAGGGGGAGTAGCGCTCAAACTCCGGTCATCTGTTTTAGTAAACCATCGCGTTCCGAGGGCAAGAGCAATTGCCGACTGGCATACGCGCGTTTGAAATAGCGCTGCGCTTCCGGCTGCTTGCCTGCCGCCTGGGCAATCACACCGGCGTGATAAAACAGCCGGGCATCGTCAGTGCCCGCCGCCAACGCTTGTTTCAGCGCGGCTTCGGCTTCCGTCGTTTTGCCCGCCGCCAACCAGGCCCAGGCCAGCGCATCGTAAGTAAAAACATCCGTGCGAGCCGCCAGTTCTGCCTGGGCTAGCTGCAGCGCTTTTTCAGTCTGTTCGTGCCGAGTCGCCAGATAAACCGACAAGGTACGCGGATCATCCTGGCTGCCTTTGGCAAGCAAGGTCGCTTCCACTTTGGCTGCCTCGGCCTCATTGCCTGCGGCGCGCCAGGCTTCCGCTAAAGTCCAGTGATAGTCGGGCAACGGATTCAGCGCCACAGCTTGTTTGAGCACGATTACGGCTTCGCTGGCCTTCTCTTCTGCCAATAACATGCGCCCTTTTACTAACAACGCCGGAGCATAATCAGGTTGCATATCCAGGGCAATTTTGACGGACTGCCGGGCGCTATCCAGATGCCCAAGCTGCCATTCGTAGAGCGCCAGGCGCGAGTAGGCCCAAGCCGTAGATTCCGCGTCTTGCGGACTGCCCGCGCGCGCGGCCATCCGCGCTAATTCAGCGGCCCCTTTTATATCGCCGGTTAACCAACGGATATGCGCGGCGCGACTGTAGGCTTGCAGGTTCGGCTTTTGATTCATCATCTCCTGATAGGCCGCAATCGCTTCTTTCAGTTTGCCCTGTTCCATCAGCACATCGCCGAGCAAACCGTGATCGAACGACAGCCCGCGCGCCTTGACCAACTCCCGCGCGACCGGTTCGGCTTCTTTAAAATTATGCATTTGGTGCAGCGCATGCCCGCGCAGCAACATGGCTTCAGGCAATGGCTGTGGATTATTTGCTTGCAAACAAACAGCGCAGGCTTCGGCAAGTTTGAAATAACCGGGATCATAGGTGACGCGGGCTTTTTCGATGTATTTCCAGCCTAATTGTTCCAGGCTGATGTTGCTCACCTTGGCCGAACGTGACTTGTCCTGCCACTTGGCAATTTCCTGATCCAGCTTCGTGGTTCCGGCTTGGGTGGCCAACGCCAGCGCGCAGGGCGGCGGCACCGAAGAAGTGGGAGCCGATTGGGCCGAACTACAACTGGTTGAAGAAAATGCCAACGCAAAAAGGAAGGCTAGTGGACAGACTACCGCCCATAGGAAGTGCAGGTAGCTTTTCATAATCAATCTCCTCGTATTTTCTGATTGCCGTCAACTCACATACGAACGAGGAAAAGAAATCGGATTTCCGGCCAAGGATTTTTTTCTTTCGGTTCTGAAGATGTAGCGCAAACTCAAAAGTTTGCGCTACATCTTCAGAACCTGGTAAATCATTACCACGCCAAAACTAAGGCTAAACACGCACGCAGCGAGACGCAACACCAGATTGAAGCGCGTAAAGCGGGCGGCTGTCAGGTGGAGCGGCACCCCAACCAACGCACTCATCAATATCATCCCGCCAATCGAACCCAACCCAAAGACCAACATATAAAACAGGCCCAGGAGCGGCGAACGGATTTCCGCGACAACCAACGGCACTAATGCCGCACTGCCTGCCAAGCCATGCATTACACCGACTAGCAACGGACGGATGTTCAAGTTGAAATTGTGATGCGTATGGGGTTCTTCAGATGCCTCGCCTTCAGTATGAAAATGCGGATGCACGTGCATCTGACCGCCATGTTCATGCACGTGCAAGTGCAGTTGCTGGCTGCGCGACAATTTCCATAACGCCTTTGTGCCCAAGACAATCAGCATTAACCCCACACAAAACTCCAGCGACAAACCGATGGAGTCTTGGATTTCAATGCGCAGCAGGATCACGATCAAGCCAACTGCAACAATCGGAATCGTGTGCCCGATGCCCCACAGTCCGCCGACAAGCGAAGAACTCCAGAGGCTTTTCCGCTCAGTGACAATTGTCGTGACGGCGGCCAGGTGATCAGCTTCAATGGCGTGTTTGAGGCCGAGAATCAGCCCCAGCATCAACACCGAAATCATCGAAAGTGATCCGGTCGGCTCCCGTATAGTCAACAGCGCCTGGAAATCAACTCCGGCTTGCGTAAAGGCTTGCCATATAATCACGCCGCCTAAGCCAGCGATGACAGCGGCACTCACTATCGGCAGGACGCGCACCAGTTGTTGCAACCAGCCAGTGTCAGCCACCTCCGACTTGAGCATTTTGCCCGCATAAACAAAGGCCAAGCCAATCGCCGTTAACACGCTCGCCAATCCCAGGCTGAAGGCAACAAGCAAGACCAAACCGAACGCGACGCGATTCAACGCAATCGCAGACAGCATCACAACCAGCGCCGAAGGACAAGGCAATAGCCCGCCTGAAATGCCGAGCGCTAATAAATTGCGCCCAGTGATTCTTGCCGGTGGGAGGTGTGAATGGGACTCATGGGAGCCGTGAGAGTGAGGAGAGTCATGAGAATGATGGGAGTGAGGGTGAGGTATTGGGCCGCTCAGTGCATTGCGTAGCCGTTGGGCAAATAAGCGAAGGCCGATGCCTACGACGAGGGCACCGGAAATCAAGCTCAAGAGCGGAAAGAGCTTTTCCGGCACGATGTACTGCGAAGCAAACAACGTCACCAGGCCCAGGGCAATGACGCTCGACGTGTGCGTAATCGTCACCGTCAGCCCCAGAAACGCGGCGTGTCTGGCGGTGCCGCGCGCGCCCACCAAATACGCGCCGACGACAGTTTTGCCGTGTCCGGGCGACAACGCGTGTGCGCCGCCAAACACGAACGCGAGCAACAACGCGAGCAACACAAATCCCGGCGTCAGCGATTGCCTGGAAATCAATTCCGCAAACCGATCACGTTGCACGACGACTGGTTTGCCAGCGCGCGTCAACAAGGCTTTTGCGCCGGTTGGCAACGTGCCGTTCGTGGCAGACCAGGTGGCAGCACGTTCGTTGAGCGGCGCTAACAACAAATCTTCGGGATACGCTTTCAATTCATCCGTAAGGCCATTGGCAAACGCGCTGCTGTCGAAAACCGTCACGCCCGCCGCCGCCAGGATGACGATTTCGCGCCAACCCTGCCGCCCGGCATGATTGTTATCGGCAAAAGCAAAACGCGTCGCCGCCGTAGTGGCCACCGTGCCCTCGAAATCGCATTCAATCCGCATCGTCGGCAAATTAGCAGCGCCCGGCGGCAGGCTGAGTTGTTGTCGCAGCGCACGCAAGGCAACGTGTTGTCCCTCCGCCGTCAATTGCAACGCTGCCAAAAATTGCGGCACGCTGCGTTCTAAATAGGCGTTGGTCTCAGCTTCCGACAGCGTGCCATTGCCGTCCCTATCCGCCGCTTGAATTTCCGGGAACGCCGCCAACTCCGCCAGATCAAGCACGTATCGTATCTTTATTCGGTCAAGTCCGGTTTCGATTTTCGCGTAGTGATTGATGGTGTATTGCCCCAGCGGGTGCGCCAGCGCACCGCTCAAGGTGGCGAACAAACTAAGCAAGAAAAAGATGAGTCGAGTTTGCATAAAAATGTAGCGCAACCTGCCGAGGTTGCGACTTTGGGCGTTGACGCCTTACGGAACAACGCATGTCCTTCTCCTACAGCGCAACCTCGGCAGGTTGCGCTACGCTTGCCAAATCTACTTTGCCAACGCCGCACGCGCGCTGGTCGCTTGCAACGGATCGAATTGCGGATTGAGTTGCAAGGCTTGTTTGAGCAGGTTGACGGCGGTGGAAAGATCGCCCGCCGCGTGGGCGATCAAGGCCGCGTGATACCACAGCCGCGCGTCTTTCGTGCCAAGTCGTAACGCCTCCTGGCTCGCGGTTTGTGCTTCGGTCAGATGCCCCGCCTTGAGCGCCGTCCAGGCCAAGGCATCGGCACCGTAGATGTCGCGTCGCACTTCGTATTCTTTCCTGGCCAAAACATACGCGTCTTCAACCTTCAGATCGTGGTCGGCATAAAACAAGGCGAGTTGCCGGTTGTACAAATTGCCTTTCGCCAGGCTCAAGTTGCCGCTTTGCTCGACCAGCGCGTAATGGGTGTTGGCCTCTTTTTCGCGTCCGCTCAATTTATATAAATCGCCAAGCGCCGCGACAAACAAAGGTTCGGGAAGGATACTGACGACGCGTTCGTATTGGGTGATGGCACCGGGCAAATCGCCGCGTGCCGCTGACGTTTTTCCGAGTCCCACGAGTGCGCGGTAATAATCAGGATACGTCGTCAACGCCGCGCGGTAATGCTTTGCTGCCGTCGCGTAATCGCCGTGCTTGAAGCTGTGTTCGCCCAATTGCCAGCGACACCACGCGCTGGTTTCGCGCGAGGCGGGAACGGCTTTGGCCGCAGCAGCAGCGGCTTCGGTGTAATACCGTTCGGCGAGTTCTGTTTGGCCGCGTAAGTCGGCGAGGCGCGCTTGTCGCGTGAGCGCGGCAACACTGTTGCGGTCACGTTGTTGCAATTGTCGCCAGGCTTTTTCTGCGCCTTCGTAATCGCCCAACTCCAAGAGCGCATCGGTGAGTAGTTGATAAGGGTAGCCTTTGCCGCCATCCAACTGAATCAGTTGTTGGGCGTGAGCGCGCGCGGCGGCAAATTCGTGCGCGGCAAACTCGGCTTGCGTCAACCCAGCCAGTCCGCCGACATTCTGCTCCGCTGGCATTGCCTTGAGCGAGGCCTGTGCCGCGCGGGTAGCAAGGTCGAGCCACGCAACATTTCCCGTTTCCCGCAAGCGCAGCAGGTAATAGCCCTGCAATTTGTTATAGGCGATAAAATCATCAGGATCGTTTTTGACGCGGGCTTCGAGAAAGCGAATCGCGCCTTCGCTGGCATCAGCAATAGGCACAGCGGCTGGCAGTATAGTGGGTTTCGCTGCTGTCGAAGATTCGACTTTTTTGCAGCCGATGTGCGCGCCAATGGCAAGCAGAAAGCAAAGAAAAACCGGCGGGAAAGGTGATGTGCGCATACGTGTTCGGGGTTCGTAATAAAACTCAGAAAGAAGCGTCAAGAGTGCAAGCTTCAGCTTGTTTACGCGAGCGAGCAAGCCGAAGCTTGCACTCTTGGCGCTCGTTGCTTAATTGCGGGTGTTGTCATCCACGCCGCTATCAAGCGGCTGTTGCGATGCCCCAAAGAAGGGGAATTGATTGCGGAATGGCACGTCATTACTGTTTACGTTATCGCCCAGCTTATTTTGATTTGCGACAAAGAACAGAATTGTGTCAATCACATCATCCCCCAATCGCCGCCCATTCGGGAATCCGGCGGCAGCATTGGTTCCACCACCAGAGCCAGTGTTAGGCTGTCCCAGATTCAAACGAAGAATATCGCCCTTTGCGACCGCCACACTCGCCAGAATACCGATGTTGGTGTCGTTGGTTCCTAACCGTCGCAAGATACCAACAATGTCGCCAGCGAATTGACCATTCGCATCATTCATTGGTAAAGCGCGGTTATATTCATTCTTACGAGCGAACGGAATCAGTGCAGTATTGATGGCAGGGATTCCCATTCGATCTGCTTGCGTATAGCCTAGACGGGGCTGAGGAGGAGCACCAATCGCAGGGATGCGACGTCCGGTTCGCGCCGATACGCCTAACGAATTCCCCACCCCAGGCACTTTAGACTGAAGATAGGAAAGGGGAATACTCAAAGCAATCGCCAGTGTGTTGTAGCCCGCGAAGCTATCACGTCCGCGATTAAAAACGCTCGGATTGGGTGTGCCTGCTTGCACCGAGGCCACAAAGCGGTTGAAGGCAGGGATGTCAAAGAAGAAAGGATCATCTACGATCCCTGCATAAAACGAAATCCCTGTTGCTGGATCAGTCGTAACAATCGGATCAGGCCCGATTGGATTCAGGTTCCCAACGGTTGTTGGGGCACTGAAAGTCGGGAAAAACGAGGAGCCGAGGAAAGCCGTTTGTGGCGTACTGGAAGAATTGATCTTCTCCGTAAAGGTTACTTCAATCTGATGATCCGGGTTGGCATCGCCCGTCGTTTCCAGATCAAATAGATAGCCCACATTCGGATCGAAAATCCCGAAATTGACAGCCTCTGACGGCACGATGAATCCTTGTACGGTCATGCCGACAATGACCTTTGAGTTATCATTCGGATCGAGAAACGTGTACACGTCCGCGATGTCAGCAGCACGATCATTGGAGATAGCTGGGGCATCTCCATGATCGGCAGCCCCGACTTTCGGGACGGGAAGAAAACAAGTGGCCACAAGTAAGCTGAGCGCTGCCACCAAAGCGGACAGCTTTTTACTACTGTTACGAAAACGCAACATCGTAATCTCCTTTCACGATGGTCGCTCGGGACAACGGTCACTAGAGCGAGCTGTTTATGGATTGATCAACGCGTCAACACAATGCCGCCTGAAACAGACATCAATGCTGCCGAGTTGGGGTTTGCTAGTGATGAGTGGGGGGATGCCTTACGGCCTGCCTGTTTTTTACATTGACTTGCGGAGGGGGAGGCCGAAGTAAATGTTATGGTCCCTTTTGACTTTGCTTTTCTTTATTTAATTGGAATCCATAAGTCACTACGGAACTATGCAGGCAATTGGATTTCCAACCCCCAAAGGATTTTTCAGGCCGGCCCCTGCAAACAAAACGCGGCCCTGGCGTGGTGTGCTTTTTCAACTCGTGCTTTATGATTATGGGCCTCGCAGCTACGAAGCGGACACCATTTGGATTAACCGTTAAGGACGTTTTGCAAGATGAACCGAACCGACCGATTGTTAGGAGTGTTACTTGAGTTGCAGCGCCGCAAGCGCGTACGCGCCGAAGACCTCGCGGCAACTTTCGAGACGAGTAAACGCACGATTTACCGCGACATTCAGGCGCTGTGTGAAACCGGTGTCCCGATCATCGCGCAAGCGGGGCTGGGCTATTCGCTGGTCGAAGGCTATTTCCTACCACCGCTCAGTTTCAGCGTAGATGAAGCGACGATGTTAATTCTCGGCAGCGCGTTTGCCGCCCAAAGTTTCGATGCGCAATATCGTGACGCGGCGCATTCCGCGAATCGCAAAATCGAAGCCGTGCTGGCGGTTAAGCAACGCGAGGAAGTAACGTATTTGCAAAATTCTATCGCACTGGTGGCTTCGGACTCACTGGAACAACACGGCACCAAACAACTGCTTTCACAACTGCGCCGCGCGATCATCGAACGCAAAACCGTGCGGTTTCATTACCACACACGCTATCCGCAAAATGGACAGATTGCCCGCAATACGCGCGCAGCCGATCCCTATGGCTTAGTGCATTTTGGTGGTGCGTGGTATCTCATCAGTCATTGTCACCTGCGCCAGGCCATCCGCAATTTCAAACTGGCGCGGATGACGGAATTGATATTGTTAGAGCAAACCTTCCAACGCCCGGCGAATTTCACGATGCAACCACCGACGGAAAATCGGCGCAAGCTGATCGTCCAGGCGTTGTTCGATGCGGAGGTCGCGCCCTGGGTCAAAGAACTGCGCGGCTTTTTCATCTCCGAAATGAAAGATACGCCGTATGGCTTGTTGGTGACGATCCACCTGCACACCGAGGACGAGGTCATCCCGTGGCTGCTCAGTTGGGGCTATCACGTTCGTGTGATTGAGCCGCAATCCATTCGGCAGCGCATCGCCGAAGAAGCAGAGAAAATCCTGCAAAATTACCAGCCCCGCCGCCCTTGAAAACACGTGGACTTACTCATGGACGCGAAATTCTACGCAGTGCTCGCTTTCATTTTCCTTTTTCCATTTTTCATTGCGGTCGTAGCTACTGCGGCTACCTGGCAATGGCAAATGTCAAATCACAAATGGAAAATGGGAAATGGAAGCGAGCAAATTATTTACTGCTTTCAGAGCTTGTGAGGTGAAGTTGACTGTAGAGCCAGGATTTTGCGAAGACCCAATCCCGTCTGACTGTTGCCACATCTATCTGCTGAATCTCGGCAATCTCCTGCTGCGTGAGGCCGACGAAAAAGCGCATTTCCAGTCCGTGTGCAGCGCGCTCATCTATCGCCTCCAACCGCGATAAGGCTTCATCCAGCGCGAGTAAATCTGTGTTCACCTGCCGGGCCAACTCCGGCGCATTTTCCAGCGCGTTGCCCTCTATCGAAATGCTGAGGTGGCCATCGCCGCGCTGATTCAGGCGTATGAAGGACTCAAACGTTCGCTCTCACAGCAGCGCCAAGCCGACCAGCAAGAACTACAGCGCCAGCAGGAACGCGAGCGGAAATTGGACGGACAACTGCGCCTGGAGCAGGCACGTCTGGCGGAATTGCAGGAGCAGTTGGAGGCAGTCGAACGCGAGATGGACAGGCAATTAGCCGAGGCGCGTCTGAAAAAATAGTAGGGTCTTGATTGTCAGTTCTTCCTCAGCCCGCCACATCGCCTAAATAATGGCGAGTGGCGGGCGCATTGGTAATTGCAGTCAGGTCTTCTGACGCGTTCATTGGCGCACCGATTTTTTTGAAGATTTCTTTTTCCTGCTGACATAGGGTTGTCACTCGCCTGCTTTATGCTCTGCCCACCTTAAATCAAGTAACACTACCTTGAGCGTACTGGTCATTTACGGTGTGTTTGCCTTGTCGCCGCTATGCAAATGGAGCGCAGGTGGCAGGTACGCTCAGGGCTTTTCTACTGAAGGAGAATGCATGAACAAACAAGCGCTGCTTGGACAACGTGAATACTTCAAAATGGTACACAGCGTCACGGTGCGCAGCATCGCGCCCTTAACCGATGAAGAGTTGAACTTTCGCCCACACCCGGAGATGCGGTCAATCAAAGAATTGTTCTATCACATCTACACAATGGAGCGGAATTGGGCCGAAAACCTGCCCAAAGGCAAAATCACGCAAGAAGAAGAAAACATCGTCATTCCCGAAACAGCGGAAGCGAAAGCGGTGCTGGCTACGCTGACCACCGTTGCTGAGCTACAAGCCTACGCCACCGAATCGCATCAAATGCTGGACGACACGCTTAACAAAATGAGCGAGGAGGAGTTGGCCAAGATTATCGAAACGCCTTTTGGATCATTCCCCGCGTGGCAGATGTTCGCGTTCGCCTACGACGAACACTGGCATCATCGCGGGCAGTTTTACACCTACATTCGTTTGCTCGGCAAAGAGCCGTTGATGCTATACAGCTACGAGAATTGAGAACAAGAAAATGTTTCCTTCTGTAAATTTTCGGGGATGGAAGTAGACGGAAGAAAACCGCGCCAGAGTAAAGACCGCAAAAGGAGTCAACAGGAAAGTTTGCGCTACTTTTTAAGGGAGGGGTTCCATCATTTTCTGATAAGCCAAACTTCAGCTATCTGACAACCACGCCCTGCGCCACGACTGCCTGGTGCTTGTGTCCAGGTCAGATGCAACTCGCCCTTAGCCGTTGCCGCTGCCGGAAGGTCGAATTCAACGGGGTGCAATTCCTTCTTGATAAACGGGTGAATTTCCAGCTTGTCATTGGCAGTTTTGCCCTCAGCCACCAGGCGAATCGGGATTTGCTGCGTCGCGCTGGAATAAACGATGCGAATTTTATACGGCGCGGTTTTGTCGAGTCCGGTGTAACGCATCTGCAACGGCGTGTCGTAATACGTTTCCGCAATATCCCACCATGACATTCGCCCGTATGGTTGAAAGCCGACGCCCGTCAGCGAGAATTCATCGCGGCGTAAAGTCACACTGCCATCGTATTGCCCGACCATACTGACGGCGCTGGATTCCAGCAAATACGGATCGGCAGTAAAGCCGGGGCTGCGCACCAAATGCGGCTGCCGCGTCAGATTGCCGAGATCATCGTAAAACCCGCCCGGCCCTGGATTCGTCCAATCCACGATGGCAGCGAGTTGTTTTTGGCGTTCAGCTTCACTGTCCAGTTGGCGGATTTCGCTGAAGCGTTGTTTCAGCCACAACCGATTATTCAGCGGGAAATCAATCGTGTTCAAGTTTGCGCCGCGCCCCACACCGATGGCCTGATACTTCTCGACGCTGAGTTGCATGTGAATGCTTTGGAACAACGCCTCGCCGAGTTCAAACACGCGGGCGCGCAGGTCTTGTGCCGTTCGCTCATGCACGGCTTTGTCGAGCAACGTTTCGGCTTGTGCCATCGCGGTCGAAGAGCCGAGCAGACGCGCCTCACGCAACTTGCTCGTCGCTTGTTCTTCCAGTGCAGTTTCATAAATCGCGCGGCTGCGCACATAGGCATCGTAATACGCGCGATACAGTGCCTGCTGCAAACGCCAGTTCTGCAAATCGCGCGGGCTGGCATTACGTTCCAGCGCTTGAAATTGCTGCAAGGTCACGTTGATGCCGGAGTTCGTCACGACCGGCCCGCGCCAGTTTTGTTCGAGCGCGAGCAAGCCATTGGCAAAGCTGTCGGTGTAATTTGCGCCAATAAAATAGCGGCTGTACTCGCGCAAAACCTCCAGCACATCCGCCTCAGGATTCCAGCCGAGCGCGCTCCAAATGATTTTGTTAACGTCATCGTTGCAGCCTTCGGAATACGTGATAAAGCCGGTTGTGTGCGGTTGCAACAAACGAAAAATTAACGCCATATCGGTCGGACGCGGATTGATGATTTCGCGCGCTTCGGTCAGGGCAAAGGCCAAGTCCCAATCGGGCACGGCAAACTGCGATTGGCGCGAATGCGTAATGTCGGGATAATGCCGGATCGGATATTTGCGGGGAATTGCTGCCCGCATTTGCGGCAAGGTCAAGCGCGATTGCGGGCCATAGACAATGCCGCTCAGCCATTTCGGTTCCGTGCGCACAATGCCCAGAAATTCGTTCAGCCAATCCGGCGAGAAGCCTTGCGGCGCAACCCACATCCCAGCGTTCGGGTGATAGCGGTGTAAATTCGCCGTTTGCTTTTCCAGCAAGCTCATCAACAGCTTCGGTGGCGTGCTGCCAGGATCGCCGCCCGGCACAAAAACGGCGTCTATGCGCGGCAGCTTTTTGAAAACCTCGCCCCATTCGTTGAGCGCAAATTCCACTGTCTTCGGATCGCCATAATCTTTATCGAGCGCGGGATACCAAATCCAAACATCAATGCCGTACTCATTACAGATGCGCGACATCTCAATCATCATCTGCAGCGGTGGCAGCGGGAAATGCGGACTGTCGGCATCATCATCTGAGCGTGGCGGAATCAGCTCAATCGCGTTCGTGCCCCACACCACCAGATCGCGGATGTACTGCTCCCACCTCGCCACATTCCAGCCATCATACGAATTCGTTTTCGGACGATAGCCGAGCTGATGCCCGCGCAACGGATACTTGGGCGCAGTCGTAAGATCGAGTTTGATGGGTAAGGTAATTTTGCTTTTCTCAATACGCAAAGTGCGTAACAGATGCCCCGTGCCAAACAGCACACCGCGTGCGTCATTACCGCTGATGCTTACGCCGCTGCCGGTGGTTTTAAGCTGATAGCCTTCGCGTGCCAAATCTTTGCGGCTGGCGCGATTGATGGAGATGAAAGGCGTGCCGTCGCTCGGAGCCTGATCGACGCGCGCCCAACGGACTTGCGAACGTTGCTCGACTTCTTCGATCAACATTTGCACGGCCTTGTTTTCGGGGCCGGAAATGTTTGCGGGAGCGACAACCACAGCGCGTGTGAGATCAAGCGCCGCATCCACCTGGGCGAAAGCTGGCAGCCAGCAACCGAAACAAGCAAGTAATAAACTTCGTCGCACCTGAGCAATTTTCATGATTATCTCCGATGAGTATGGGGGGGGCCTTGCCTGATTCCTGTTCTAAAATGTCGAGCAAACTTTCCAGTTTGCTCTGGACGTAACGAGGTAGCGCTGCGGGAAAACATGAGCAAACTGGAAAGTTTGCTCTACTTTTCATTTGAGCGGCACGCTGCGTTCTTGCTGGCGAATTTTGTCGAGCAGCAACTTCATCTCGCGCACTTTGTCGGGTTGCGCCTCATACAGATTTTTCGCCTCTGCCGGATCAGTTTTCAAATTGTAGAGCGCGCCCGGCCCGGCACAATTGTGCAACCCACGCGCCTGGCGAAACCAGTCCGGTTCTTTGTTGCCATCGCCGCACGTGCTGGAATCCACAAAGACCCAATCGCCCTGCCGCAACGCCAGGTGCCCATTGTGTTCGTGATAGACCAATGCTGCGCGGTTGGTCGCCTTATTTTGCAAGAGCGCGGGCAATTGATTGTAACTATCCGGTGCCGCTTCGGACGGCAAGGCAAAGCCTGTCAGCGCCGCAATCGTCGCCATCAAATCCAGATGCCCGATCAATGTATTGTTGGTTTTGCCCACCGGAATTTTGCCCGTCCAACGTGCGATGAACGGTACGCGATGACCGCCTTCCCAACTATCTCGCTTCACGCCGCGCCAACCCGCCATGCTGGCATGCTGCGATGTTTGCATGCGGTCGTACGCCCCGATTTTCACCTCCGAAGCAACTTCCGGCCCGTTGTCGCTCGTGAAAATCACCAGCGTATTTTTGTCCGCGCCCGCGCGTTGCAAGGCATCCAGCACTGCGCCGACGGCAGCATCGGTATGCACGACGAAATCGCCGTATACACCCGCCTGGCTCTTGCCCACAAATTCCGGCGATGGCACGACCGGATAATGCGGCGAGGTCAACGCAAAGTACAAGAAAAACGGCTGCGACGATTTGGCGCGCTCTTCCACATAGCGCACGGCACGATCCGTAATCGCAGGCAAAATCTTCACCGGGTCCCACTCCTTCATCATCGGCCCTTTGCGATTGATGTCAGGATTGTTTGGCGGAATCGTTTCCGTCGGAATGCCGAGCGTGCGGTCATTTTCGATGAATACATACGGGGGAAAATTCGGCAGGTCTACGCCATAAAAATAATCGAAGCCGCGCGTCAACGGCCCATTGGCAACCGGCTTCGTGAAATCCACATTGCTGAGACCGTTCGGCGTAATCGCCGCAGCCTTGCCATCCATCGTCGCCCAATCCCAACCCAAATGCCATTTGCCCACAATCGCCGTCGCATAGCCTTGTTGTTTGAGCATGGCGGGCAACGTGAGCCGCCCCGCTTCGATGAGCGGCAAGCCTAATGGCGGCAGCACGCCCGCTTTCAACCGCGAACGCCACGGATAGCGCCCCGTCAACAATGCATACCGCGTCGGCGTACAGACAGACGAAGGCGAATGGGCATCGGTAAAGCGCAGCCCCTGCCGCGCAAGCTTGTCTAAATTCGGCGTCGGGATTTTTGAGTTTTGGTTGAAGCTCCGCACATCGCCATAGCCCAAATCATCGGCCAAAATAACAATAATGTTTGGTCGGCGTGGTTGTGCGGCGATGGTCGTCAGCAAAAACAACAAACAACCGATGGAAAATAGAACCTGTTTCATCTCAATAGTTCTCCTTGGCGCGCGTGCCTGCGCCCTCAGGGTTCTCATTTGCGTTGGGAACAATGAATTCACTCCTACGTGTTAGTAGTCTTTCTATAATGAAGCGGGACTGAAGCTACACGACTTTCAAATTATCGTCAATCGGTGACGACGAGGCGACCACAGCAATTAACAAACCGCGAGAAATCCTTATAATGAATCACCTTGCTGTACAAACACAGCAATGGCACCAATCAATCGAAAGTACCTAATTATGCCAATCACGCTGGCTGATATTGCTGAGGCGCTGGGCGTTTCCAAAATGACGGTCTCGCGCGCCATCAATAACGATCCAAAAATTAAAGCGGAAACGCGCGACCGCATCCTGACCGTGGCGCGCCAAATGAATTACCGCCCGAATCACTACGCCCGCGGCTTAGCCACGAATCGCTCGTACCTGTTAGGGCTGGTCGTACCAGATTTGATGCATTCGTATTATGCGGAAATTGCCAAAGCCATCGAATCCGTCGCGCGCCCGGCGGGCTATGAGATTCTGCTTTGCACGACGGACGAGAATGCGGCGAAAGAAGTGGCGGAAGTGGCCGCCTTACGCCATCGCACGGATGGCCTCATCATTGCCTCGGCGGTGGCGGCGTCCAATGTGCGCGTATACCGTGAAATGATTCAGGAAGGCGCGCGGCTGGTGCTGCTGGATCGGCATTTTGAACGGATCGCCTGCCCGGCAGTCATCACCAATAATGTGCGTGTCGGCCTATTAGCAACAGAACATTTGATTAGCCTGGGGCATCGCCAGATTGGCCATTTGCAAGGGCCGGAGGTGCGGGTGGCGGATGATCGGCTGGAAGGCTATAAGCAGGCGCTGGCTAATCATAAAATTCCGTATGAAGAAGCCTTAGTGCGCCCCTGCGGGTTTCTGGAAACTGAGGGCTATCACGCGATGCGGGACTGGATCGCCGAGGGAAATCTGCCGCTAGCGATTTTTGCGGGCAATGACCCGGCAGCCATCGGCGCGATCCATGCGTTGTTTGAAGCAGGTCTCAAGGTACCAGAGGATATTGCCATTGTCGGCGCAGGCAGTATCCATTATGGTGATCTGCTCCGCGTGCCGTTGACAACCGTCGGATGGGATGTCACCCAAATGGGCCAGGAGGCAGCGCGGTTATTGATTGAAGCCATTGCCCCGCCGCGCAATGTGGCTAAACCCAAAATCTATTCCCCCACAGTGATTCATCCGCAGCTCATCGTGCGGCGGTCATGTGGGGGCGACCAAGTAAGGAAAGTATCATGATCCGAACGAAAGACAGGCAGAAAATGAAACCACGAAGAAACGAAGAGCACGAAAGAGAGATGGGGAGATGGGGAGATGGGGAGATGGGGAGAGAAAGACCTCTTCTCCTCCATTCCCCCACTCCCCTGCTCCCCTTCCTGCTTTTTTCCCTTCGTGCGTTTCGTGGTGAACTTCTTTTTCTTAGCAACCATGCTGCCTTGCTAATATGTTTTTGCCTGAGCAGTTTTGCCAGTGATCAATGGCCGCAATTTCGCGGGCCAGAGGGCACAGGACATTCTGATGCGCGTGACTTGCCGCTGACCTGGAGCGAAACTCAGAACGTCGTATGGAAAACGGCGATTCATGATCGGGGTTGGTCTTCGCCCGTGATTCTCGGCAAACAAATCTGGCTGACGACGGCGACCAAAGATGGGCGGCAATTGTCGGCGCTCTGCTTGGATCGTGACACGGGTCGCATCATTCGGGACATCAAATTGTTTGATGTTGCCGAGCCGCAATACGTGCATCCGTTCAATACGGCGGCCTCGCCGACGCCCGTGATTGAAAACGGTCGCGTTTACATTACCTTTGGTTCGCCCGGCACGGCCTGTATTGACACGAAAAGCTTCAAGGTGCTGTGGGAGCGGCGCGATTTTGAATGCAATCACTTTCGCGGCGCAGGTTCTTCGCCCGTCATATTTCAGAATCTGTTGCTGATGCACTTCGATGGCAGCGATCATCAATTCGTCGTCGCGCTTGATAAGCGCACGGGCAAGACGGTGTGGCAAACCAAACGCTCAATTGATTTTCAGGACATCCTGCCCAACGGCAAGATCGCAGCGGACGGTGACATGCGCAAAGCATTCGCAACGCCGCAAGTCGCCCAACTGAACGGGCGCTGGGAGATGATTAGCCTTGGCGCGAAAGCCGCTTACGCCTACGATCCTTTCACGGGCAAAGAACTCTGGCGCGTCGAAGAACGCGGGCAACATTCGGCCAGCACGCGCCCCGTGCTGGGGCATGGCATGATTTTCTTTCCGACGGGTTTTTCGACCGGGCAATTGTTTGCTGTGCGTACAGGCGGCAGCGGGTTGATTACCGACACGCACGTTGCGTGGAAGGTGAAACGCGGCGTCTCGAACAAGCCTTCAATTCTGTTGATTGATGATTTAATTTTTATGATCGGCGATACCGGCATTGCCAGTTGCGTTGAAGCCAAAACCGGCAACATCGTCTGGCAACAACGCATCGGCGGTGAGTATTCCGCTTCGCCTGTCTATGCCGACGGCAAGATTTGGCTCTTCAGTGAAGAGGGCAAAACTACTGTCATCAAGCCCAGCCGCACGTTTGAAATGCTCGCGGAAAATAAGTTGGAGGAAGGCTTCCTGGCGTCTCCGGCCATTGTGGGAAAGGCGTTTTACCTGCGCACACGCACGCATCTGTATCGGCTGGAAAATCGCGGGCGCTGAGGGCCAGCGTTCAGAGTCAGTTCAGAGTTCACGCTTCAGCGTGTTGCTGAGCAGCTAGCACGCTGAAGCGTGAACTCTGAAACCTTAATTCTATTCGTCCGAAGTTGCTTTCGCAGTCGAAGCAGCAGACGGCGTGGCACGCACATAAGTATACCAACCGATCATCATCTCTTCCCACGTTTGATCGCCCCAACGCACCGCTTTGGTGGGGTCAGGATTAAATTTGTTTTTCGTGGAATTGTCGAAGTAGGCGACGCAATCCAGGCGCGTTCCCTTCGGCAGGAAAATCGGCTTCGTTGGCACATAGCTGTGCTGCCAGTTAAAGTCATATTCCGGTACATTCAACAAAATCTCGGAGTGGCCATCAGGGAACGTGGCCGTATAGCGGAAGGCTTTGCCACGCACGTGCATGTGCGGGGAAAACGAATTAACGTACACATCTTCTGTGAACGTACGTGAGGATTTGACCTCGTGATTTTCAGCTCCAGCCGGAATGGAAAATTGCGTATTCATCGCGTTGCCAGTTTCCAATGCCTTCGTCGCAGGCCCCTTGGCAAACACTAAACCAATCTTGGTGCGATCCTTCGCTTCTTTGCCGTTCGTGGTGTAGTGCATTTGGAAGACGATGTTACTGCCTTTTTTGATGAGCTTCGCTACGCCCGGCTCAAAGACGGAGCCAGGTTTATTGGGCGTAATGCCTGTCAATTGCACACGACCGCCGCGCGTTTCGCCTTCTGTCCCCGCACTCATATTTTTATTGTTCCCGTCTTGCGTGTACGCAATCACGTGATGCACGACGGTGCGATTGCTGGGACGAATTTCGATGGCCTGCACCCATTTGTCTTCGGTGAAGTTGGTAGGCATCGTAAAGTACAGATACGGCACGGTGCCTTCGGCAGGAATGGTGTATTCCTCCTGCATTTGGAGCACGACATCTGGCTGTCCAATTGTCCAGCCTTCGGTGAATTTGGGCGTCGGCGGTAAGTCTTTGTCTTCGCCTTTGGGCGAGCCAGCTTCGACCCAGGCCACCATCGTGTCTATTTCCTGCTGCGACAGGCGCGGATCATTCGCCCAATGTCCATACTTCGGGTCGGCTGACCACGGCGGCATCGCGCGTTTGACGACTTGTTCCCGGATGGAACGCGCCCAGGGGCGAGCTTCTTGATAGGTCAACAACGACATCGGTGCCATTTCACCGGGGCGATGACACTCGACACAGCTTTTGAACAGAATGGGGGCGACATCCTTGGTGAATGTCACTTTCTTTTCTGTCACCTTTTGTGCTCCGGTAGCCAATAACAACACCGGCAGGATACAGGCAGCAACGATTCCCAGACGTTGGATGCTTCTTTTCATTAGCCACTCCTTTTCGCTTAGCAAGAATTGAAAGACGAATTACAACTTGTCATCGGAGACTTCAAACGACCCCGGCATTCTAATTCACTGACCGACCGGTCAGCAAGCGAAAAGGCCGCTCAAGCAGGGGAAAGAAAATTAAACCAAGAAGGGGAGATGGGGAGTGGGGGAGTAACAGTCAAGACGAGGAGCGCATCATTTTCTTCCCTATCTCCCCTTCTCCCCTTCTCCCCCACTTCCCCGTCCGCGTGATAAGCTTGTTGCATGATCGACCATCTTTTAGCTGCACGTGCGCAAATGGCCATGTCGCTGGCCTTTCATATCCTCTTTGCGGCAGCCGGGATTGCGATGCCGCTGTTGATGGTGCTGGCGGAATGGCGTTGGCGACGCACCGGCGATGCCTCCTATCTCCAACTCACGAAGCGTTGGGCCAAAGGCACAGCGATTTTGTTTGCCGTGGGCGCGGTCTCGGGCACAGTGCTCTCCTTTGAACTCGGACTGCTCTGGCCAGGATTTATGAAATGGGCGGGCGCGATTATCGGAATGCCGTTCTCGCTCGAAGGCTTTGCGTTTTTCACCGAAGCGATTTTTCTTGGTATTTATTTGTACGGCTGGGATCGTGTTTCGCCCCGCATGCATTTGTTTGCGGGCGTGATGGTCGCTATAAGCGGTGCGGCTTCCGCGATTTTCGTCATCATTGCTAATGCCTGGATGAACACGCCCACGGGCTTTCGCTTGGAGAATGGCCAGCCGGTAGAGATTGATCCCATTGCCGCGATGATGAACCCAGCGGCCTTCGGGCAAACGGTTCACATGCTGCTCGCGGCGTATGCAGCTACCGGGTTTGCGGTCGCGGGCATTCATGCGTTTCTCCTGTTGCGCAACAAGCGCAGCGGATTTCATCGTCACGCGCTGGAACTTGCGTTGCTGATGGGGGGCATCGCCGCAGTATTGCAACCAATAAGCGGGGACATCATCGCGCAGGTGTTAGCAAAAACCCAGCCGACCAAACTGGCGGCGATGGAAGGTCAATTCAAAACTGAGCAAGGTGCGCCGCTGCGAATTGGTGGTTGGCCGGATGAAGCGACACAAACTACGCGGTACGCCATCGAGATTCCCTACGGCCTAAGCCTCTTGGCCTTTCACGAAGCGCAGGCGACAGTAAAAGGATTGGAAGAATTTCCGCGCGATCAATGGCCACCCGTAGCAATTGTTCATGTGTCGTTTCAGTTGATGGTCGCGGCGGGGATGGCGATGATGCTGGTGGCGCTGTGGGCGGCGTGGCGCAGATGGCGCAAGCGTTCTCTGCTCGGTTCGCGCCCGTTTTTATGGGCGGTGGTAGCGTCTTCCCCGCTCGGCTTCGTGGCCATTGAAACCGGCTGGGCAGTCACGGAAGTCGGACGCCAACCGTGGATCATTTACGGCGTCTTGAAAACCGCCGACGCCGTGACGCCAATGCCGGGCCTGCAAATCCCGTTGCTGGTCTTCACGCTACTGTATGTGTTTCTGGCGGTAATGGTCGTGTGGCTAATTGCCCGCCAAGTCAAAGAAACGGATGTACCATAGTCAGTTGTCCCTGGTCATTGGTCACTTATCACATGTGTCCTTAGAAAAGCCCTTTAGACTCGCAACCAATGACCAGGGACGAATGATCAAGGACAGGTTGTTATGCTTTCCTACGAAATCATTTTGGCAGGAGTGATGATGGTGGCGTTGACGTTTTATGCGTTAATGGGCGGCGCAGATTACGGTGGCGGCGTGTGGGACTTACTGGCTTGGGGGCCACGCAAAAAAGCGCAACGCGCGTTGATTGCCGCAGCCATTGGGCCGATTTGGGAGGCGAATCACGTTTGGCTGATTCTGGTCATCGTGATTTTGTTTACCGCCTTCCCGCCCGCATTTGCGGCGATCTCCACCGCCTTGCACATTCCGTTGTCGGCAATGTTGATTGGCATTGTGCTGCGTGGCTCGGCCTTCACCTTTCGGAGCTACGACAAGAAAACGGATGATGTGCAGCGACGCTGGGGCATTGTATTTTCCATCGCCAGCTTAATTACGCCGATGTTGCTCGGCATTACGGTTGGAGCGTTATCATCGGGGACAATTCAATTCAAAGATGGCGTGTTGACCTCAGGCTTTGTGCAATCGTGGTGGGAACCGTTTCCTTTCGCCGTCGGATTGTTTGCGCTCACGCTCTTCGCCTTTCTGGCCGCAGTTTATTTAACGGTCGAAGCCTCCGACCCCGCGTTGCAAAACGATTTTCGGGCGCGGGCCTTGGTAGCAGCGCTCGTTGTGGCATTGATGGCCTGGTTGGTGTACTGGCTTTCCGGTTCGGGCGCGCCCGTGATTCGGCGTGATTTAAGCGCAAGTTGGTGGACGTGGCCCTTGCAAATCGCTACGGCGCTAACGGCGTTTGGCGCGCTACTGACTTTGTGGCGAAGGCAATTTCGGCTGGCACGTGTATTGGCCGCAGCGCAAGTCACGTTGATTTTATGGGGCTGGGGTAATGCCCAATATCCTTACCTGATGGTGGCGGATTTCACCATTCAAAATTCTGCGGCACCGTTGATTACGTTGCGTTTAGTGATAGTCACGCTGCTAGCTGGAATCGTGCTGCTCTTTCCGTCGTTTTATTATCTATATCATGTTTTCAAAGCCGAGCCGCAGCAACCAGGCCCTTACTCCTAATTGCTCTTATTCCTTGTGCAGCGTACTATTTTACGTCGAACTCATACACACAGACTTTAGTAATATTTTGAATGGCATCCAATCATCACGAAGAAGAACAACTCGGCAAAGTTTATAGCTTTCAATCCACTCGACGGCTCCTCCACTACCTCAAACCGTATCGCGGTCTGGTCATTCTCGCGTTAGCGTTGACGATTGTCGCTAATTTAGTGCGACAGATTGGCCCCTGGCTTACGCAAATTACGATTGATCGGTATATCCAACCCGCGTTTGCCGGCACGGTGAATCAGGTTGTCGCCTTTGATGGCATCGCACAAATGGCGATTTATTTTGTCTTGATGATGGTCGTGACCTTTGCGCTATCGGTCTTGCAAGATGTCTTGCTCAACACCATCGGTCAACGTGTGATGCGCGATTTGCGCGATGAGATTTTCCGCAAATATCAGACTATCGAAGTCAGCTTCTACGACAAAAACCCGGTCGGGCGGTTAATGACACGGCTGACGAACGATGTGGATTCGCTCAACGAATTATTCACCTCCGGCTTAGTCGAAGTGTTGGGCAACGTGGTGCTGATCGTCGGGGCGTTGTGGATGATGTTTTATTACAACTGGAAGCTGGCACTGGTGTCGTTGTTGGTCGTGCCGCTGTTGATTCTGGCGACGGCGTGGTTTCAGCGCGGCGCGCGTGTCGGCTTTCGGGCCGTGCGGACGAAAATTGCACGGCTCAATGCTTTTACCCAGGAGCATCTGTCCGGCGCGCAAACCGTACAGCTTTTCAATCGCGAAAAGAAAGCGTTCGACCAATTCGACGAAATCAATCATGCGCATTTGCAGGCCAATCTCGACACGATTTTTTACTTCGCTGTGTTTTATCCGCTGGTGAATCTGATTTCGTCTACGGGCATCGCGCTACTGATCTGGTATGGTGGCGGTTTGACGATTCAGCAAGCGATTACGCTCGGTACGTTGGTCGCCTTCGTGCAATATACGCAGCGGCTCTGGATGCCGATTCAGGACATCAGCGACAAGTACAACATTTTGCAGGCAGCCGTGATTGCGTCAGAACGCGTCTTCAAATTGCTCGACACACCCGATGGCATTGTCTCGCCCGAACAGCCGGCCCCTCTGTCGTCCGCCAAGCAGATCGAAGGCCGCATCGAATTTCGTCACGTGTGGTTTGCTTACAAGGACGAAGACTGGGTGCTGAAGGATGTTTCGTTCGTGGCCGAGCCGGGCGAATCCATCGCGTTCGTGGGCGCGACCGGTTCCGGCAAAACAACGATCACGAATTTGCTGATGCGTTTCTACGATATTCAGCGCGGCGAAATCTTGCTGGATGGCGTGAATATTCGCGCGTGGGAGTTGCAACAACTGCGCGAGAACTTCGCCGTCGTCTTGCAGGATGTGTTCCTGTTTTCGGGCAATGTGGCCGCCAATATTCGGCTCGGCAAAGAAAGCATCGCGCACGAACAAATCGAATGGGCGGCGCGCGAAGTGCAGGCCAGCAAATTTATTGAAAAATTGCCTGACGGCTACGAAACCGTCGTTAAGGAACGGGGCGCAGGGTTTTCGGTGGGGCAAAAGCAATTGATCTCATTCGCGCGGGCGTTGGCGTTTGATCCGCGCATCTTGATCCTCGACGAAGCCACTTCCAGCATTGATACGGAAACCGAACAACTGATCCAACAAGCCATTGAACGCGTCATGGCCAATCGCACTTCGATCATCATCGCGCATCGCCTGTCTACGATTCAGCGCGTAGACCAAATCATCGTGCTGCACAAAGGCGAAATCCGCGAGAAGGGATCGCACCAACAATTGCTGCAACAGCGCGGCATTTATTTCAAGCTCTATCAGCTTCAGTATAAAGAGCAGCGAGAAACGCTCAGCGATATGGCAGGCAGCTAAACCGGAAGCACCTGCAAGCAGCAATGAATTACCGCCATACACATTTTGGGACAGCAGCTAGCGGCGGCCATTCCCACCTTTTTATTGGGCTTTTTCCAGATTTTTGAATATTTTTCAGAATCTTGTACATTAAGGTCTTCTAAAAATCTCATAACTCTTTTGTTTTTAAATCCAGCTCCGCGCCCTTCCTTGTGGCGTTATGCTTGCATAAACACAAGCAGCTTTATTCCCCCCCTTAAAATTTATTAGCTTGTTAACTTTACGAAGTTCGACCAGGCCGAGCTTCGCTTGTGAAGGAGGAAGTATGTCAGAACCATGTAAAAGAGGGGCAAAAACCTATGCTCTTTTTCCATTTTCAGTTCTTATTCTATTAAGCCTCGCTTTGTTAACGCCCGTCTGGGCACAGCAAACGACCGGCAACGTCCGGGGCCTTGTGACCGACCCTTCTGGCGCAGTTGTGCCAAAGGCTAAAGTTACGATTCTGGATAAAAGAACCAACACTTCGCAGTCCACCGAAAGCGGTGGCAGCGGCGAATACGAATTCAAGAACCTACCTGTCGGTTACTATCAAATCACGGTGGAAGCAAGCGGCTTCAAAACCCTGACCTTGAGTGAGGTTCGTGTGCAGTTGAATCAGACTACGGATGTCGCCGCGAACCTGACGATTGGCGTGACGGGCGAGGTCGTAGAGATTTCCGCCGGAGGCGCGGAATTGGTAGATACGACCACGACCAATCTGGCCAAAGGCTTCAATGAACGCCAAGTCTCAGACCTGGCACAAACTGCCACAGGCGCGGGCGTTTACAATTTGGCTTTAATTGCTCCTAATGTTTCTTCCAGTGGCGGCGTCGGCGTCGGCACGGGGGGTTCGGTCGGGGGACAGCGGCCCCGCAACAACAACTTCGTGGTGGACGGCATTGATAATAATGACAAGTCCGTGACCGGCCCACAGGTGTATATTTCGCCGGAATCAATTTCGGAATTTTCGCTGCTGGCGAATCAATATTCGGCTGAATTTGCGCGCTCCACTGGCGGGCAATTCATTACGGTGACCAAGAGCGGTACCAATGAATTTCACGGGACGGCGTATGGATTCTTTCGCAATCGCCATCTGAATGCACTCGACAATCAGGACAAGTTGAAAGGCATCCGACGTTGTTACACGGTGGGCGATGCAACCTGCCTTCCGCGCAGCGACTACGGACGCTTCGGCTTCAACGTGGGTGGGCCGCTCTATCTGCCCCGCTTCGGCGAAGGCGGCAGCCCGGTGATCGGTGGCAAGGACAGGCTCTTTTTCTTTGCTGGCTACGAGCGTTTGCAGACGGGCAACGCGGCGAGCGCGGCGGGTATTCAGGCACCTACGGCTGCTGGATTTGCCCGCCTGGGGACAATTCCCGGACTGTCGGCAACCAATCTAGCGATCTTCCGGCAATATATTCCAACGGCACCGACACAGAATGGCAGTGATGCCATCACCGTGAATGGCGTCGGTATTCCGGTCGGCAACGTCAACATCCCCTCGCCCAACTTCGGCTACAATAATTACGTTGTTACTAATATTGATTTCACCCAGAGCGAACGTACGCAGCATCGGGCGCGCTTCAATTTTAATCAGAATCGCACGATTGACACCGCTGCCACGCTGCCGAGCTTTTTCCTGCTCGTGCCATTTGATACGCGGCTCTTTTCGTACACACTCACCCACGCGTTTACCTCGAAGCTGACGAACGAAACACGCATTGCGTATCGCCGTTCCTTTCAGACCTTCTCGGCAGGCAACTTCCAATATCCGGGGCTAGATCAGTTCCCGAATATTCAATTGAATGACTTGGGAATCAATATTGGGCCTGATCCGAATGCGCCGCAATTCGGGATCGAGAACAACTATCAAATCGTTAATAACCTGTCGTATTTCTTCGGCAACCACTCCACCAAGTTCGGCGTGGATGCGCGCAAGCTCATCTCGCCCCAGTCCTTCGTGCAGCGCCAACGCGGCGACTATACTTACAACAGCACCAGCACATTCCTCCAGGACATCAGCCCGGAATTTGCCGAGCGCACGGTGGGTTCGTCCCCTTACTATGGCAACCAAATTTTGCTTTTCGCGTATGGGCAGGATGATTGGCGCATCCGGCCTAATCTGACCCTCAATTTGGGCGTGAATTACGTGTACCAGCAGGTGCCGTTTACCGCCCGGCAGCAGAGTCTGAATGCCAGTTCATCGGTGCCGGGACTGCTGGAATTCCGCGAGCCGAAAGCGCAGAAGAAAAACTTCGCGCCGCGTATTGGCCTCGCCTATTCACCCAGCTATGACACAGGCATTCGCGGCTATTTATTTGGTAACGGGGGCAAGAGTTCCATTCGCGCCGGGTTCTCCATGGCCTATGATGTAATCTTTGATAACCTCTACATCCTGTCGTTGCCGCCGCAATTCAATCAGACGCGTAATGCGGGGCCGGGGACGCCGAATTTCCTGGCCAGCGGAGGCATCTCGCCGACGCCGAACCCCATTACCGATCCACGGGTAGCGAAGGCGAATACTTCGGCCTACATCCCGGATCAAAAAGTACCGTACTCAATCACCTATACGCTCAGCTTCCAGCGGCAATTCGCGCAAAACTGGTCGTTTGAAGGGCGCTATTTAGGCACGCGCGGCATTCACCTGTTAACCCAAAATCGCATTAACGCGCGGGCGGTAGTGGATCGAAACAACTTCCTGCCCACGTATTCCTCGGCTCCTACACAAGCCCAGATTGATGCGCTGACCTTAACACGGGCCCAACTGGCCGCGCGTTCGCCTATCGTACCGGCGTATGATGCGGCGGGCTTCAATGAAAATTTCATCATCTCCTTTTTATCCAATGGCAACTCGACGTATCACGGGTTTTCGACCCAACTGAACCGTCGTTTAGCGAGCGGTTGGCAGGCGACGGCAGCCTATACGTGGAGCCACTTGATTGATGACACGACCGCCGAAGTGTTCAGTACCGTATTGTCACCACGCCGCGTGCAGGACTTCCAAAACCTGCGGGCGGAAAGGGCCAATTCGGCGCTGGATCGGCGGCACCGCTTCGTTGCTTCCAGTGTGTATGATCTGCCATTTTTCACGAATAGCTCCAATTGGTTTGCTCGCTCCATTTTGGGTGGGTTTAGCTTTGCGGGCACTTATTCGTGGGAATCAGGCCCATACGCCACGGTGCGCAGCGCAGTGGATTCCAACCTGAACTTTGATAATGCGGGCGACCGTACGATTCTGAACCCGAATGGCATACGCGGCACGGCCAGTACGGTGACGCCGCTGCTCAGGTCTTGTCCCGCTCCTTGCAGCCTGACCACAGCGCAACGGACGGTTGGCTATTTAGCCGCGAATCCAAATGCGCAATACATTCAAGCTGGGGTGGGGGCGTTAGCTACCGCCGGACGCAATACGCTACAACTGCCAAGCATCAACAACCTGGACTTCTCCATCTTCAAAAACTTCCAGCTTTATGAAAATGTGAAGATTCAGTTGCGCGCGGATTTGTATAATGCGCTGAACCACGCGCAATACGTGCCGGGATCAGTGAATGGCGTAGAGGCTACGGCTGTCACAAGCAGTGCGGCCACAAGTTTATTGGGCGTCGGGTTGAACCCAACGCTCTTTAATCGCCCGGACTTGGTCTTTAGCAGCCATCCGCGCATCATTCAATTGGGCTTGCGGTTAAATTTCTAAGCTGTTGACCAACTCCATTTGACGGGCGCAGCCTCAAACACTGCGCCCCTTTTTTTATGCCGGGCGCTAAAATTCCGGCGCGGTTCGGCGCGGCGACAAATTATCGTCCCACGCCTACACATCTGGCGATTCTTTACTTATAATCCGCAGCCATGCTGAAAACAAAGTCCCACTTGCTGTGCCTCTTACTATTATTGCCGTCGCTTCTCTTCGCCCAGGAGCGCAAAGTCATTGTGCCCGCCAATGCGGCGAAACCAGTTGGCCCCTATAGTCCTGGCATTCTCGTCAAAGATTACTTGTATGTTTCCGGGCAAGGCGTGCGTGATGCCAAAAACAATATGCCCGATGGCATCACCGCGCAGGCCAAACAATGCCTCGAAAACGTCAAAGCGATTATCGAAGCCGCTGGTCTGACGATGGAACATGTCGTTCACATGCAACTGTACCTGGAGCAAATAAAAGACCTGGCCGAAGTGGATACGGTCTATGCGACCTATTTTCCCAATCATCCTCCGGCACGTGTCGTCATTGGCGTAGCGAAGATGCCAACGGATACAACTATTGAAATGACAGCCGTTGTCCTACGTGACTTGAACGCGAAAAAGGTGCTGACGCTGAAAAGCCTGCCGCCTCTCGGCCACGCCAGTTCCGCGATTCAGGTCGGCAATCGCTATTATTTTTCCGGCGTCTATGCCAATTCGACCACCGAGGCAGAAGCCAGTATGAAAATGGCGCTGACTGAGGCCAGGCTCAAGAATAAAAATATCCTGCTCAGTAATTTCTATGCCTCCTTTTCCCACGCGTTGATTCCGATGCGCGAATTGCCCAATCAGGCACAGGCGGCGTATTCCGTGATCGCAGCAAAAAAAGTGACCCGCGTCAAAAGCTCTGCCACCATCTGTGCTGCCGACGGACAAACCGTCTATTGTTCCGTCCAACTCGGCAATGAAGAGGCTAATAAAACTGTGCCGGATCAGGTCAAAGCCGTGATGCAAAAGCTCTATGCCGGTTTGGAATCGCACGGTACCAAGCTTTCAATGGTAACGGCGAGCAATGTCTATTTGGACGACATCAAGGAATTCGCGCCGATGAATCAAACCTACGCGACCTTCTTTACGAACACACCGCCGACGCGCACGACGGTACAACCCTTCCCCGTCACAGATCGCACCCAAGGCAATCCGCCGCTTGTGCGCATTTCTGTGGTGGCAGTGAAGGAGTAATCGAACCTCTTTTCGAGTGGGAATAATCCTTATTTCTCTAGCGATATAGCGTGTGAACAATCTTTGTTCGGAAAGAAGGATGAACTCATGATGCACCACTTGCGCTCGCTACGCTTCTTAACACAACTTGCTGCTTTGTTACTGTTGTCGCTGCCCATTATTGCCCAGGATTGGGCGTGGGAAAATCTTACGCCAGCACAAGGCGATACCCCCGAAGCGCGCCGCAATGGGGTTGCGATTTATGATCCTGTCGAACGCCGCGTCATCATTTTCGGTGGCACCGGCAATAATGGTTTGCTGAATGATTTGTGGGCGTTCAACGTCAGAACCAACTCCTGGAAAAAGCTGGAACCAACGGGCGCGCCGCCCGCGCCGCGCCTTGGCTTTGACGCCGTCTACGATCCGATTGGGCAACAAATGGTCGTATGGGCGGGGCAAGGCGCAGGCTTTTTCAGCGATACGTGGACGCTCAATTTACGAACGCTGGAATGGCGCGAGGTGTCGCCCGCAACCCGTCCCAGAGCACGCTACGGCTCGGCTTCAGTCTTCGATCCGCAAACGCGCAGCCTCGTGCAATTTGCGGGCTTCACCGAAGAATCACGCCGCTTTCAAGACACGCAAGCCTTCAGCCTCACGACCAATAGTTGGACAGATATGACGCCTGCCGGAGCGAAGCCGCAAATTCGTTGCCTGCTGACAGGCGCTTATGACGCGGCGGGCAAACGCATGATTATTTACGGCGGACAACGCAACGGCCCATTGGATGATTTGTGGGCGTTCGATTTGTCCTCAAAGACGTGGGCGGACTTGACACCCGCCACCAGACCGACTGGCCGATTCTTTGCATCAAGTTTCATAGATCGCAGCAATCGTTTCCTGGTCTTCGGCGGCGCAACCAGCAATGGCAACAGCAATGAAACCTGGTCGTTCAATTTTGTGACAAGCCAGTGGAATCAGGTGAATGCGGCCACCCCACCCTCAGCCCGCAACGGTATGTTAGGCGCATACATTGAAGACGAAGACCGCTACCTGATCTTCGGCGGCAACGGTGGCAGCTTGCTGAATGATGTCTGGGTGCTGCGGGATCGCAATGTGCGCAATGCCGTGAGCGTTTCCGCCGCCAGTTACATCGGTAATGCGCTGGCACCCGAGGCGTTGACTTCGGCCTTCGGCACCAATTTGGCGACGCGCACAGAATTCGCTACCACCCTCAACTTGCCCACGTTGCTAGCCAACACGAGTGTGCAAATCAGAGATAGCGCTGGCGTCGAACGGCTGGCACAATTACTATTCGTTTCGCCGACGCAGGTCAATTATCTGGTGCCACGCACACTGGCGGCAGGCCCCGCCATCGTCACGATCACCAATGAATCCGGCGTCGCCGCGACGGGCACGATTTTTGTGAATGCGGTGGAGCCAGGGCTATTCGCGGCCAATGCCGATGGACGCGGCCCGGCAGCAGCAGTCGTGCAACGCGTCCGCGCGGATAATTCGCAAAGCTATGAGGCCGTCGCGCGCTTCAATTCGGCAACGAACCAATTTGTTACGCTGCCGATTGCATTGGGTGCCGAAACAGATCGCGTGTTCCTGGTGTTGTTCGGCACCGGCTTTCGCAATCGCAGTTCGGTGGCAAATGTCAAAGTCCTTGTCGGTGGTGTTGAGGCAACGGTGACAGACGTTGTAGCGCAACCGGAATACGCGGGGCTGGATCAGGTCAATGCCTTGCTGCCACGCAGTCTGGCAGGACGGGGCGAGGTGGAGGTGACCTTGCTGGTTGATGGGCGCACCGCCAACCAAGTCCGCGTGCAGATTCAATGAATGGCGGAAAGCACACAGCGATTCTTTTTCTTTCCACTCGTAATGCGGTAAGCTAACGCGCCTGGCAATTCACCCAAACAATTCGTGGTCTTTTTGGAAAGGATAAACTTATGAACACACAACGACGCAAACTGCTGACCGCCGCTGCCGCCAGCGCCGTGGTCACGTCAACCACCAACGCCGCCCAACCCAAAGCCCAAAAGAAAGTGCATTACAAAGGCGGCAAAAAGCCTGACAAACCCGGCCTGTTCAATGGCGCAGTTTCGTATGGCAATTTGCTCTTCATCGCGGGCAAAGGCGCGCATTTCGCAGGCGACATCAAAGCCCACACTAAACACGTGCTGGACGAAATCGAAAAAGAACTCGTCAACGCCGGGTCTTCGATGGACAAGGTTTTGAAATGCAATGTGTATTTGGCAAAGGCGGAGGATTATGCGCCGATGAACGAAGCCTTTCGCGGACGCTTTGGCGAGGAACCGCCCGTGCGCACCACGATTGCCGCTGCCTGGATTCCCGGCGATTCGCTAGTTGAGATTGATGTGGTGGCTTACATTTAGTGGTGGTCGGTGGCTGGTGGTCGGTGGTCGGTGCTTATCATCTACCACGCCCGTTTTCTTATAAACTGTTGGCGTTGACTGTGATCCTGAAAAGCAATCCTAACGACCACCAGCCACCGACCACCGACCACTACACTTTCACCACCAACTTCCCCACATTCTCGCCCGCAAACAGCATGTTCAATGCTTGCGGAGCCTTGTCTAAGCCGTCCACTTCATCAATCTTGTATTTGAGTTTGCCCTGCATGAGCCACTGACCGAGATCGTTCATGCATTCCTGTGCGCGGTCGTAATAATCCATCACGATGAAGCCTTCAACGCGCAGCCGTTTGGCAATGATGCTGGAAAAATTGTACGGCCCTGGCACTGGTTCCGTAGAATTGTAGCTGGAAATCAGGCCGCACAACGAAACTCTGCCGTGTAGGTTCATCAGGCTCAAGACATCATCCAGAATCTGGCCACCGACATTTTCAAAATCCACGTCAATGCCATTCGGACAGTGTTTTTTCAAGGCTTCGCGCACGTTTTCGGTTTTGTAATTGATCGCTGCGTCAAAGCCTAATTCGTCCACAATCCATTGGCACTTCTCGTCGCTGCCCGCAATGCCGACGACGCGCATCCCTTTGATTTTGCCAATCTGCCCGACTAGCGAACCGACCGCACCAGCCGCGCCTGACACCACCAGCGTTTCGCCTTCCTTCGGCTTGGTGATGTCGAGCAAACCGAAATATGCCGTCAAGCCGATGTGACTGAACAATCCCATAAATGCCGTCAGCGGCACGCCTGGCATCTTCGGTAACGCTTGCAACCCCTGCCCATTGCCAACGTAATAATCCTGCCAGCCGAGCAAGCCCTGCACGTGATCGCCGACAGCAAAGGCGGGATTGCGCGATTCAATCACTTCGCCAATCGCGCCGCCGCGCATTACTTCGCCAATGCCTACGGGCGGCAAATACGACGGCACATCCGTCACCCAAATCCGATTCGTTGGATCAAGCGAGATATATTTATTTTGCACCAGAAGCTGCCCCTCGCTTAGTTCCGGCACGGCTTCTTCCCCCCAGGTGAAATCTGATTCTTTGATTAAGCCGACCGGACGCGCCGCCAGCCGCCATTGCCGATTTGTTTTGGTAGTCATTTGAAATGCTCCTGAATTTCGGTTGCAAAAAACGTTGTTTCCACGAAGGATCACGAAGTAGCACGAAGAAAGGCAATAGACAGGATTTACAAGGTTGATTTCAGGATTTACAAGATAGGTTACTGATTGAAGCAATCCTGTGAATCCTGCAAAAATCTTCGTGACTGTGCCTTCGTGGATGAAAAAAAACCTTACCTTGCCGGGCCAAATTCTTCGTCCAATTGCGCCACCAGATCAGGGCGATCAATCTGTGTCCACGCCAACCGCGCGGCCCGGACGAGCGCGGCACGCTGCGTTTCACCCGTTGCTAAGCGTGCCAATCGCACCTGCGTCCAGCCAATGGAATAGGGTTCAGGAATGCGTTCATATAAAGCCAACGCCATCGCAAAATTCGCCCACGCCTCCTCGTGCTGCGACCGCTCCAGCGCGATGTCCCCCAGACTCTTAATGCAATTCGCTTCGCCCAGCACAGCCCCGACCCGCCGATACAACGGCAACGCTTCCTCATAGCGCGCCCGCGCCTCCTCGTGCTGCGACCGCTCGCAGCGCGATGTCCCCCAGACTCCGAATGCAATTCGCTTCGCCCAGCACATCCCCGACCCGCCGATACAACGGCAACGCTTCCTCATAGCGCGCCCGCGCCTCCTCGTGCTGCGACCGCTCCAGCGCGATGTCCCCCAGACTCCGAATGCAATTCGCTTCGCCCAGCACATCCCCGACCCGCCGATACAACGGCAACGCTTCCTCATAGCGCGCCCGCGCCTCCTCGTGCTGCGACCGCTCCAGCGCGATGTCCCCCAGACTCCGAATGCAATTCGCTTCGCCCAGCACAGCCCCGACCCGCCGATACAACGGCAACGCTTCCTCATAGCGCGCCCGCGCCTCCTCGTGCTGCGACCGCCGCAGCGCGATGTCCCCCAGACTCCGAATGCAATTCGCTTCGCCCAGCACAGCCCCGACCCGCCGATACAACGGCAACGCTTCCTCATAGCGCGCCCGCGCCTCCTCGTGCTGCGACCGCTCCAGCGCGATGTCCCCCAGACTCCGAATGCAATTCGCTTCGCCCAGCACAGCCCCGACCCGCCGATACAACGGCAACGCTTCCTCATAGCGCGCCCGCGCCTCCTCGTGCTGCGACCGCTCCAGCGCGATGTCCCCCAGACTCTGAATGCAATTCGCTTCGCCCAGCACATCCCCGACCCGCCGATACAACGGCAACGCTTCCTCATAGCGCGCCCGCGCCTCCTCGTGCTGCGACCGCCGCAGCGCGATGTCCCCCAGACTCCGAATGCAATTCGCTTCGCCCAGCACAGCCCCGACCCGCCGATACAACGGCAACGCTTCCTCATAGCGCGCCCGCGCCTCCTCGTGCTGCGACCGCCGCAGCGCGATGTCCCCCAGACTCCGAATGCAATTCGCTTCGCCCAGCACAGCCCCGACCCGCCGATACAACGCCAACGCTTTTTGCAAATGCTCAGCCGCCGTGTCGTAGCTGAGCATGTATTGGACAAGTCCTAGATAAAACAGCGCGTCCGCCATCGCTTCCGCTTCGGGGTCAAGGTGTTCCTGCACTATGACGGCCTCTTGCAAAACTGCTTCCGCCTGACCGTAATTCGAGAGGTTGTATAGCTCTTCGCCAGCGCGCTGTAAGTATTTGACCAGTTCGGCTTCGCTGCCCGGTTTGCCGCGCAATTTGGCTGCCGCGTCGAGCGCGAGTGCGACACCGGGAGAAGTAGCAATGACAGAATCGTGCGCTTTGTAGGTGCAAAGCGAGTTGGCTTTGTGTTATTGCCTGTCGTCTGTTTCACAGTTTCTATTTCTTCGGGATTTCCCCGAATACGACTTCTCCGCCAATTACCGTCATCGCACATTTCGTCTTCAAAATCTCCGCTTCCGGGATTTGCATAATGTCCGCCGACAGCACCGTCAAATCGGCCAGCTTGCCGACTTCGATGGAGCCGCGCAGTTTCTCTTCAAAGGCGGCTATCGCGGCCCACAGTGTGAACATCTTCAAGGCCTGTTCGCGGGTGGCTTTTTCTTCCGGGTGCCAGCCTTCGCTCGTGAAACCTTTTTGATCTTTGCGCGCCACTGCGCCGTAAAACTCAATCATCGGTTCCCCGCGTTCGACTGGCGCATCAGAACCGCCAGCGACAATCGTGCCCTGCTTAATGAAAGTTTGCCACGCGTACGCTCCTTTCAGGCGTTCGAGGCCGATGCGGCTTTGGGCAAAATGTAAATCACCGATGGCATGCGACGGTTGCATTGAAGCGATGATACCGAGTTTCTTGAAGCGGGGAATGTCTGCCGGATTGACGATTTGCGCGTGTTCGATACGCCAGCGTGGGCTTTCCCGATCATACCGTTCCAGCGGCGCGACTTCCTCCAGCGCGCGTTCGTACCAATCCAGAATCGTACGGTTGGCGCGGTCGCCAATCGCGTGAACTTCGACTTGAATCCCTTTGCGCAAGGCATCGCGCAGCATCGGGCCGACCTGTTCTTCTTTTTGGGTTAAGAACCCATTCGTATCGTGGTCACTGTAGTTTTCCAGTAAGGCCGCGCCTTTGGAACCGAGCGCGCCGTCAATGCTGACTTTGATTGTGCGCACCGTCAGGCGATGATCGTACATGCCAACATCCGGGCCTTTGCTCAGCAGCTTTTGCGCATCGGGGCCGGGGCCGCGAATCGCTTCATAAATCCGCAGCTTCACTTTGTTTTGCTCATACAGACGCTTGAGCATTTCGACTTCTTTCCAATCTACACCTGCATTTTGAATCTGCGTCCAGCCCAGTTCGACGCTGCGTTTCGCGCCTAAAATCAGGGCTTGCTCGTAATCGGCGGGCGTCGAAGCGGGGAGATGCTTCCCGACCAAGCCCTGCGCGCGATCCAGCAACATCCCGTTCGGCTCACCCTGCTTATCCTTCATAATCTCGCCGCCGAAGGGAGCTTCGGTATTGCGATCAATGCCTGCGACTTTGAAAGCCGCGCTGTTGGCAACCGAGCCGTGCCCATCGGCCCGCGTCAAGTACACCGGATTGTTCGGCGCGATTTTGTCCAAGTCTTGCCGCGTTGGAAAGGCTTGTGGCGTCCAAAAGGTTTCGATCCAACCGCGCCCTGTGACCCATTCGCCGGGCTTGGCTTTGTCCACGCGCGCTTTCACTTTGGCGAGGAAATCTTGCAGGCTTGTCGTGCCTTCGAGGTTAAGCGTCATTTCGCGGAAGCCCACGCCCGCACAAGTGATAATGCGCGTCAGCTAAACCAGGTACGACGGTTTTGCCTTTCAAGTCCACAACCTTGACGCCTTTGACTTCGTATTTCTTGGCGTCCGCATTCGAGCCAACGAAAACAATCTTGCCATATTGCACGGCGATAGCTTCGGCGTTAGGCTGGTCATCGTTGACGGTATAAATGTTGCCGTTTTTGAAAAGGGTGTCGGCGGGCAAAACCTTTTCTTCCTTCTGCGCGCTGACCACAAACAGCGTGAGCGCAACGAGTAAAATGGTCGAGGCAATGATTTTCATGTGGACTCCTTGGGGTTAAGTTTTTCGTGCTTGAGCAAGCGCGATTGTATCATCGGTCACGGATTCTGCTGAATCTGAATCAAGGCGGCAGAAATAATCTTCGAAAAAGGGAAGGAAATCACGCAGGCCACCGTCTAACGGGCATAAAGTTAGTTTGAGAGTATTGTGCTCTCAGGTTATTAACATCCCAAAGGAGACCATCATGCAAACTGCTAAGACTACACATTCGTTCAGGCTCGTCGCTATCACGCTCTTGCTGACCATTGCCTTACCGCTCCAAACCTTGGCTGGGCCGGTGTTAATTTGTCATCCCTACGACATCGGCAACGCGAAATCGCTGCCGTGGGCGGGCAACGAATGGCGGGACGTGCAAAGGAACTACGACCTCAATCATTTGGTGGATGATGTCTTGTCCTGTCTGACACCAAACACGCCCGTCATTGCCCGGATGGAAACGATTCGCCGTGCGATGATTTATGCCGAGTGGGCCAAGGTGGATCATAAAGTGAATTACGCCGCACGCAATGACAAGGTGACGATGACGCTGTTTGAAAGGCTGAAAGCACGCGTCGAGACATCAGAACGCGCAGGCAAGCCGGATGCGTTGGCCATTTTTGATGTGGGCTATTTTATCGAAAGCTGGCGCAACAGCGTGGGATACCCGGGCAAAGCGGTGCCGGAGGTGAATGGCTACGAATGGGTCAAGAAAGCCAGCGCGCTGCGCAACACGGATGCGACAATGGAGTTGGCGGCGGCCTTGATTACCAGCATTCGCTCGGACAAAACCGCGCAGCAACAACATCTGCAAAAAGCACTGGCTGGCGCACCGGAAGGCTCCCTGCTCGCGCGCAATCTGGTGCGGCAATTTCCTGACAAGGGGCGCAACCTCGCAGAAATGCGCGCCAGCGTTGGCCTGGCCAAACGCTGATCCGGCATTGCGCTCACAGAGAAATCGGGGAAGAGGAAAATATCTCTTCCCCGACATTTTCTGGCTGCCTCCGATTAACTCTCTCTTTCCCTGCCCGGTTCTTCTCCCCTCGAATTGACACGCCCTACGTTCCCAGCGCAATATTTCCGCATCGCAATTTTCGTAAGGAGAATCAAACATGGCTTTGGATCGCAGAACATTCGTGCAACTTTTGGCGGCAACGCCACTTGCGCAACTCGCGCTGGCAGATGATGACAACAGCATTCCGAAATATCGCATTATCAGCCCCCACAAAACGTCCGGCAAACTGGGCATGCCGGGGCCGTACCCGGGCAAAGTTGTTGCCGTGAAATCCGCCCGCTGCCTGGACGAAAGCGGCGACAACTTTAATGCCGAGGTCATCCGCGAAATGATGGCGCGGGGGATGTGCGAATTGACAAGGCAAAAGAAGCCGCTTGATGCCTGGAAACGCTTTTTCAATGCCTCGGATGTCGTCGGCATTAAGGTAAATGCCGGTGGGCGTCCGTGGGTTGTCTCGTCGCCGCCGATTGTGGCGGAATGTATTCGCAACCTCATGGAAATTGGCGTGAAGCCCACGAATATTTACATCTACGAACGCTTTGAAAATCAGTTATTGGAATGTAATTACCCCGCGCACATTCCCGCTGGGGTGCAGATCGTTTCCGCCGAAAAAGCCAATCGCAATACGGATCGCATCAGCTATGACCCAAACGTGTATGTCGAAGCCAATTTCTTTGGTGAAGAAGACACTCGCTCCAATTTGATGAAGCTGGTGTCGCAGACTGTCACGAAAATCATCAATATTCCGAACGTCAAAGATCACGGCGCAGTCGGTGCAACTGGCTGCCTGAAAAACATCGCCTACGGCAGCTTCTCAAACGTCGCGCGCACACATTCCAACGGTGTCTCGCACACCTATTCGTTCGTCGGCACGCTCGCGGCGGTCGAGCCAGTGAAATCCAAAACTGTGCTGCAAATTATGGATGGGCTGCGTGGCGTGTGGCACGCGGGACCGTTTGCCGAAACGAAGAAATATGTGTTTTACCCAAAGCAAATTCTCTTCGGCACTGACCCTGTCGCCATTGACCGCTTGCTGCTCGACATCGTGGACAACGAACGTAAAGCGCGGGGCGCGATTTCGATTTGGAACCGCGACCACAACACGCTGGATTTTCGTAATGGCAAACGGCGCGACGAAGACCCAAACACCAATATCATCATCCGCGAACCCGGTCATGTCGAATACGCAGGCAAATTAGGGTTGGGGGTGAGCGATCTGAAAAAGATTCGCGTCAAAGAATTGACGATTTAGTTTTAGCCGCGAATGATGCGAATTTTCACGGCTTGAATGCGACTATGAAACTTCTTTTTTTTCTCATTTCCCTTCCCCTATTGTATTGGCCACAAGGCGTCGAAACTGCGCCCCAACTCAAACAAGCGGGCATCGAGCAGATTGCCACGCCGCCCGAACAAGTGGACGCATGGCGCGCGGCAGGCTTCAAGGTCATCGCGTTGAGTAAAACCGAACTGGATGGACGCGAGCGATTACTGACACCACAAATTCAGCGCCGCATCAATGTCGCTTCGCCAACACGGGTACCCTGGGTAGACGCGAACGGCTGGCGCTTGCTGCGCAAACCTACGGGACAATATCTGTATGATCTGACGGCCAATCGCGCGGCAATGGCAGCCGCCGAAGCGTTTGTCTACAACGCAGATGTCGTCTTGAAAATGGAGCCGACGGAGCTGCCGGAACTGGGCCAGATGCTGGCGTTCCTGCGCACTTTGCCAACCGATGAAATGCCGCCGGTAGCTGATCTGGTGTTGATTGATGATAGCTCCACGACCACGGGCGAAGTGATGAATCTGCTGGTGCGGCGCAATTTATTCTATCGCCTGGAATCGTTGCCGTCCTCGCTGTATCGCCTTAATGTCAAAATCGGCACGCGGGAATATCCGCTGGATGAAGCGGCTGATCCCAGCGCCTTCGCACAAAAACTGCGGCGGCAAATCGGGGATGAAAACCGCTCCATTCGCATTTATGGCAGCGAAGTCGTGATTGCGCGGCTGCAAAGCGACAGCACGAAAACACGGTTGCACCTCCTGAATTATGGCGGGCGCGAGATTGAAGGCTTGCGGGTGCGCTTACGGGGCAAGTTTGCGAAAGGCGAGGCCAACGTTTTTGGCATCGGACGCGCGGCGCTGGAAGATTTTATCGTCGTGGAGGGTGCGACAGAATTCACGATTGCCAAGATGGGCAACTATGCGATGATTGAGTTACCAACAGGCAAATAATCAAACTTGATCAGGGTCTTGTCCCAATTGCCGCAACATCGCCGCTAATTTTTCGGCACGCTGTAAAGCCGCTGCTTTCTCCGCCTGCGCTTGTGCCTTCTCGGCCTGTGCCCGTGCTTTCTCCGCCTGCGCGTGTTCAGCCAATTCTTTTCCAGTAGGGATCAGATTTTCTTGCTCGTCAACCCAACGCAACCAGCGCGCAGGAGCTTCGGAATAGATACCGTCCCACAATGTCAGCCCAAGATGAATGCCCGGCAGTTGGATTTCGTAGTGACGCTGATAAGAATAGCCATCAAGCCGATAAACGCGTAGGATGTCTGGACTAAGGTGCTGCGCTGGATCAAAAATCACATAATATGAAATTTTCATCCGCGCATATTTGTCGAGTTTACTGCTGTCTTCGCCACCAATTTTATTGGAAACGACTTCAATTACGACATCAGGTGGTTTGCCAAACTCCCAAATAAAATACGAGCGATGCTCTTTCGCCCACAGGTCTTCATCTGCCACAACATCTAGACTTAACAAGGCGTCGGGGACGAGGGGCGGCGCTTTAAGCATGTAAAATACGCCGATGTTGGATTCGGCAAAAAAGGTTCGCCCTGCGCCTGGCCCAGCCCACGAAGTATAGAGTGGCTCGACCAAAAGCCGCTGCTGAATAGCTGAAAAGATGTTGTCCACAGGTTCATCATCCTCCGTCACAATATGAGAAATATCCAACTCATAAACAGCTTCTTCGACGGTGAGGGCGTTGGTTTGCGTTGACATAGCTTCTTCCTCTTGGCTCCGCTGATAATTCCTGGTAACAGTGTACGAACGATTCACGTCCAACGTCAACGTGGCGGAATTGAATACGTCACCGTTGCATGCGCGACCGCTTCTTCTTCCCCATCCGAAAACATCGTCACCTCACCGACGGCCAGACGCGCGCCGAGTTTAAGCAAGTTGACTTCGGCCAACACGTCTTTCGGCGCGGGTTTGCGCAAAAAGTTGATATTCAAATTTGTCGTCACGGCTAATGCAATCGGGCCGATATGCGCGAGCACCAGCAAATACATTGCGGTGTCTGCCAAGGTCATTAGCGCGGGGCCGGAAAGCGTCCCGCCGGGGCGCAAATGCAAATCCCGATAGAGCAACCGCAAGCGCATGGATTTCGCTTCGAGTTGCTCTACGCGGAAATGAAAATCGTCCATTTGCGGAAATTGCGCTTTGAGAAATTCTTCCAGTTCATACGGCTTCATCTTCAGCATAGCTAATTACCTCGGTTTATTTTTCAAATGTACAAGCCGCCACGGCGCGGCTTTGTCAGGCAAAAAGAAGAAGACTTCTGTGCCCGCAAAATGTTTCAGCGATTCCCTGCTGCGCGCCACGCCTTGCACATAAAACACGTTGTCGAGCGCATCGCCTGCGGTGCCCGTCCTGGTAATCACAGCAACGCTCAGCATGTCCATGACAGGTTGCCCAGTGCGTGGGTCCATAATGTGCGCATAGCGTTTGCCGTGCAGTTCAAAATACTTCTCCGCGCTGCCAGAAATAGAAAGCGCCTGATCTTTCAGGCGCATTGTCAGCGCCACTTTACGCGCGTCCAGCGGGTCTTGCACTTGAATTTCCCAGGCTTCGCTTGCGGGGGGCGCACCTAACGCATAAATCGTGCTGCCACCTGCGCTAATCAAGGCCGTTGTGACACCCCGCTGTTTCAGCAACGCGACCACACGATCCACGGCATAGCCTTTGGCAATGCCACCCAAATCCAGTTCGACTCCAGCACGGTCAAAGCGTACCGTGTTTTCCTGCGCCTGCAAAATCAAATGGTGATAGCCGATCTTTTGGCGGACACGCGCCAACTCCGCCTCGCTTGGCATTCGGCCTGCGCCGCGAAAGAAGCCCCACGCCTTCATCAACGGGCCAACGGTAATATCAAAAGCGCCCTGAGAAGCACGGCTGTAACGAACGCATTCAACGAGCAAGGCGAATAGCTCAGGATCAGTTTTGACCGGACGCTGCGCCGCTTCCCGATTGAGTTGCGAGAGCGGGCTAGTTGGTTTGTAATGACTCATCAAGCGATCAATACGATCCACTTCGTCAAACGCTTCGTTGACGATTTGCCGCAGTTGGATTTCGTCGTTGCCATACACGGCCATCGAATACGTACAAGCCATCGAAATGCGACTGTCTTCATAGCGAATAAGCTTGGTTTGTGCCGTCGCCACACAGCACAGAAGCAGGCAGACAGCCAGGGTGTAGTGCAGGGCGCGTGCGCGACCTATGCATTGGGCCAGGATATGTCCAGGAAAGCTCAGGGCATGCGCGCGCTCCATACTGCACAGATCGTCCCTGCTTGTATTGCCACGATTTACAATTTGCGCCATGATGCTCGTCCACCCATTCAACTACCAATTTTGAAAGCACGATTATGAACAACTATCGCATCGTTTCACTCACCATTCTTTTGTTGCTCTGGCAACTTTCGGCGTACAGCCAAAACAAAGGCGTGCTCGTCAGCGCCCGCGCCAAAACCGACTTCACGCTGACCGCCGATCCGAATTCAACGAACTGGAAAGCGGTCAAAGGCGTCGTCACCGAACAAGGCCGACGCGGCGAATCCGTAGCCAATCATCGTACGGAAATCCGTTCGCGCTGGACGGCGCAGAACCTCTATCTGCTGTTCATTTGCCAATACGAAGAATTAAACCTCAAAGCGAATCCCTCCACAACTACCGAGACCAATCAGCTCTGGAATTGGGATGTCGCCGAGGCTTTCATCGGTACGGATTTCAATGACATCAAGCATTACACTGAATATCAGGTTTCACCGCAAGGTGAATGGGTTGATCTGGATATTGATCGCAAACCCACGCCAGCCAAACACGATGTCGCGTGGAATTCCGGCTACGAAGTCAAAGCGCGCGTGGAAGCCGACAAGAAAATCTGGTATGGCGAAATGCGCATTCCGATTGCCAAGTTTGACTCACGCAAGCCGAAGGTCGGGCTGGAAATGCGCGCCAATTTTTACCGCATCCAAGGCCCGGCGGCCAGGAAGAAGTTCATCAACTGGCAGCCCGTCAATAACGACAACTATCATACGCCAGAAGCCTTCGGGCTTTTGCGCTTGGGGAAATAACAATGAATCCCACTGTAAAAATCGTCAACTACGTGATGGCCGCCGCATTTTTGCTAGGTGCGCTGGTGCAATATAACGATCCAGACCCAGTACCCTGGATGACAATGTATGGCGCGGCAGTCATGGCGTGCATTTTATTTGCCACGAGGCGCAATCATTGGATCATTCCCTCGGTGGTAGGATTGATTGCCTTATTGTGGGCGATAGACGTGGCCCCTGGCGTGTTGGGGAAAACGCGCTTTTCTGAAATGATTCAGGCGTGGGAAATGAAAAATGAACGTATCGAAGAAGCGCGCGAATTCTGGGGCTTGATGATTATCGTGGCGTGGATGGCGGTGTTGGCGTGGATGTCAAAGCGCAAGTTCAACGCTGCGTCTCACGAATCATAGGCGCTGAGATAGAGCAGATTGTCGTAATCAATCACCGCCAGTTTCAGATTGCGCAACCAACCTTGTCGTCCCAGCAAATTGCGCGGCAAACCCGCATATTTGGCAAAGTACACGACGCTCTGAAAAGCTAACTCGCCTGTCTGAAGTGTGATCTCGTGTCCGAATGCTTCCACCACACCACCAAGACTACTAAAACTACGCGGAAGTCCTTGCTCTATGGGAATGCCAAGGTTCATTCCAATCTCATTGCTAAAAATGCAGACGTCGGCTCCCGTATCTACTTTGGCTCGCGTGTGGATAAACTTCTCACCATAAATCAATGTGATCAGCATGGTGATGCCATCCTGATAATCCTTGTAAGGATATTCCGCACTGAAGCTGATCTCTGTGGACATAATTTAGAAACCCGCAAAAGGAAGATCGTCAGGCGATGAAAGGCGAGTGACAAGCGGCAAGTATGCCCCCGATGCTTGAGCCGCAGCCCAAACTTCTTGATGGTTCATCCCGTGTGCAATCAATTTGTCGCCATCCAGCGCGATCCATTGCCCAGGATACTCGTGCGCATGTGCGCCAAGCCATCGTTGCATCGCTGCCTGATCCGGCAAAGGAATTGGTGGCACACGCTTATCCAGCGGCGGTTTGCCCTTTGGTGGCAGCGTCTGACGCTGCACGATGAGTTGTTCCAGCTTGGCCTGTTCCGTCGGCGGCAATTGCTCAATCAAGCTCAAGATTGTTTCAGCAGTCATCATTGACATAACTTTCACCCCTTTCCTGATTGAGCATTATACATCCTTGCCGGAACAACTCATCGCGCAATTCAACACGCTAATAAATCAACTTCAAAGCAAACTGAATTTGCCGCGCCGGGAACGTGCTGCGAATCGTGCCATACGCGCCGCCTGCGGTGGGCGCGCCGTTCACGATGCGGATGTTCGAGGCGTTGCCATCAGGCGCGCCGAAGTTTGTTTTATTGAAGAGATTGAACGCTTCCATACGGAATTCCAGTTTTGTGCGTTCTTTCCAGATCGGGAACGACTTGTGCAAGCCCAGATCGGCTTGCGCAAAGCCCGGCCCCCGCACGATATTGCGCCCGGCGTTGCCGAACAACACATCACCGCTGGGAATCGAAGCGCCATTGATGTTCAGGTAATTGTTGGGATCAACGCCGTCGCTGCGCAAGGCCTGTCCTGTCAGGTTGGGGCGCAGCGTGGCCGAGCCTCCTACGCTAAAACCAGCCACTGCGCCATAGGTGAGATTGACGGGCAGCCCGCTGTTGATCGTATTGATCAACGTCGCGCGCCAGCCCCCAATCAGGTAATCCAGCGCGGTCGAATTACTCAAAAACCTCCGGCCCTTGCCGAAGGGCAGGTCATACACCACGCTGGTTGTGTTGTTGAGCGGTTGATTGTAATTCGACAGCCCTCGGTCACCGCCGATGTTGCGAATGTTCAGACGCGAATTATCGCCTGATTGCGTTTCCAGATGGCCTGCGGCGTTATCAATCGCCTTTGACCAGGTGAAGGAATTCAGCAGGTACAACCCACCACTGAAACGCCGTTCAAGCTTCACTTGCAACCCGTGGTAATTCGCAAAACCGCCGTTGAAGGACGCCTGAATGAAATCAAACCCGGCAATGGGGCGGCGAGCCAGAATTGAGGGCAACGCGCGGCGGTTGGGATCAGTCGTAGGCAATTGCGAAAGGCGAATCTCTTCGGCGGTCACTGTTCGCGCCTGATTGTAATCGCCCAGCGCCACCAGTTTCACGCTATGATTGCCGACATAGCCGACATCCAACAACAACCCGGTGGCTAATTCGCGTTGCACGGTCAAGTGCCAGCTTTGCACATACCCGGTACGCGTTTCGCGGGGCGTGAAATTAGTGCGCGACGTGAGGGTGGAGGCGTTCGCAGGCGCAGCCAGATTGCTGGGATAACCCGCCTGCGTCGGACGAAAACAATTCAGAAAATTGTCGCCCGTGCAAAGCGGTTGCGAAATTAACTGATTGATTGTTGGGCCGACGATCTGTGGCAAATTGAAGGCCAGGATATTTTCTCCGCCCAAGCGATTGAAGTGAATATAGCTGATGCCGTACCCTGACCGTATCACGGTGCGCGGCGTCAGGTTGTAGGCCAAGCCCAGGCGCGGTGCCCAATTGTTACGGTCGGGATTGACCAGCGCGCGGTTGTAGAGCGATCCGCTCTGCGCAGCAATCAGTTTATTCGTCGCCGGATCATAATTGCTCAGGCGATTCTGATCCTCATATTGCGGCGTGGCGAATTCGTAGCGCACGCCCAAATTTAGTGTCAGCTTCTGACTGACTTTGAAATCATCCTGCAAATACCCGAAGTGCATCCGCTGACGATAGGCGGGGACAAACAGATTGGCGATAGAATAGGCGCTGCGCGCACCGAAGAGAAAATCGGCCAGGTTGTAGATATTGTTGGCGGTTGTCACCGTCGTCGGGCGACTGAATTGACCGCCATAATTATCTTGACCGTATTTCGGGTTAAAGTCTTCAATATCCGTGTTAATGGCTTGGTACTCATAGCCAGCTTTCAGACTGTGACGGCCCACCAATTTCGTATAATTGACACGCGGGTTCCAGACAAATGGATTTTGAAACTGCGGATTGGAACCTTGGCGACCGATTTGGGTGTAGCCGCTGATGCTTTGCGAATTCAACCCGCCCGTGATGCTTGGATCAGTCGGCCAGCCCGGCAACCGAAAGTTCGGATCGCCCAAGCCGGTCGGATGCTTGCCCGCTTCGGTGCGCGAAATACCGAGCCGGAATTCCAGCAATGAACTGGAGCTTAGGTTATACGTCAAGCCGCCCGCCAGTTGTTGATTCAGCACGTAAACGAACGCATTGCGTTCGCCGCTAAAGATCGGCCCCGGAATCACCGGCGCTTCGTAATTGTTCACTTTGCGGTGGCTGATGCGAATAAAGCCATTTAACTGGCTGCTGAAGTTGTTATCGAGCTTGATGTCGAACTTATCGTTGTAAAACTTGCTGCGCGGCAGGTTCTCGAAATTATTCGCTACCAATCCGGTCGCCGTCTGATTGGTAACGGGCAAGGCCAGCGCCGCCAACACACTCTTGGCAAAGGGCGTGATTTCATTCGTCGGAATGTTACCATCGGCATAGACCGTCCCCGTGTAGGGATTGCGCACAGGCACCCCCAACTGACCGTTGCGCTGGGCAGCGGTTGGCACAGTGCCAAATTGCAAGGTGCGAATGATGCGGCGGAAGCCTTCGTAATCGGCGAAGAAGAACGTCTTATCCCGCTTGATGGGGCCGCCGATGGTGCCGCCGAACTGGTTCTGAATCAGCACAGGTTTGACCCCGCGCGTGGGTTTGAAAAAGCCGACAGCATTAAGCGAGGTGTTGCGAAGGTATTCGTATACCGTGCCGTGAAATTCATTCGTGCCGCTACGGATCGCAGCGTTGATCACCGCGCCGCCTGCGCGTCCGAATTCGGCGCTGAAGTTGTTGGTTTGAACTTTGAATTCCTGCACGGCATCAGGTGAAGCCTGCACGACTTGATTCGAGAAACCTTGATTGCTGGTGCCGTATGAGTTGTTGTCTACGCCATCAACGATGAAGTTATTGAGCGAGCTGCGCAGCCCGTTAACATTGAACGATGCATCACGCGCCCCGTTTTCCAGCGTTGCCAAGGCCGAGCGCCGCACGCCAGGGCTAAGCAGCGCTAGATCGGCATACGCGCGCCCATTTAAGGGCAGGTTAACGATTTGTTCTTTGCTGATCACCTGTCCACGATCACTCGATTCGGTTTCGAGTTGGTTGCTGGTGGCGGTCACGGTCACAGTTTCTGTTACGGCCCCGGTTTTCAGCGCAAAATCCACGCGTTGCCGTGCATTTACTGTCACCTGCACATTTTCAGCGTTGCCTCTGGCGAAGCCTTGTGCTTCCGCCGTCACTTGATAGGGGCCGATTTTGACATTTAAGAATTGATAATTGCCTTCGCCATCCGATGACGTACTGGCTTCGATGCCAGTGGCCGTATTTCTCAACTTCACCGTAGCATTCGGAATAATCGCGCCATTCGTATCGCGAATCGCTCCGAGCACTGTGGCGGTGTCGAACTGCGCGTGCGTAGTTTGCACGGCCACCAGCGTGAGGAAGATGGCCAAACAAAAGCGCAGTAAATGAAAGTAAGAGCGTGATGGATACATAATCTCTCCAGGTTAGGGGCTGTCGTGCAGCCAGGATGTAATAATCAATTTTCCGCAGCAAAGATAAGTAATAATAGTGCGGCAATGTTAGAGGCAGGGCAGAGGAAGGTCAAGCCGATATTAAATTGAAGTTAAGAAAACCTATGCCATTGGGCGCATCAACTTTTGTCCATCCGGTCGTAATGCGCCAGCCGCGCCAGATTTTTCAAGCCTGCCCGCGTGCCAATGGCAATGAGTAAATCACCTGTATTCAACTCCTGCTTGCCATCAGGATTGAATTGCACTTGGCCGTGACGATCCGTGATGGCAACAATGATCACGTTGTGTTCGGAGCGGATGCCGGAATCCTTAATTTGCTTTTTGGATAAAGGCGAGTCGGGTTCAATCCTAACCTGCTCAAAGAGTAAATCCAGCCCTTCGGTCATCGTCGTCAACTCAATGAAATCCGCGACCGCAGGCGACATCGCGGCTTGCGCCATGCGATGGCTGCCGATGAGCGCCGGGGAGACGACTTTGTTGACTCCGGCGCGCATCATTTGCCGTTCGCCGGATTGGTCGTTGGCGCGCGCGACGATGTACAAATCAGGGTTGATGCCGCGTGCGGTAAGGGCGACGTAAACGTTCTCGGCATCGCTCGACGCCGCCGCGATCAGGCTGCGCGCCGTTTTGACGTTTGCGCCATTGAGTACGTTTTCGTCTGTGGCATCGCCCATCAGTACCAATTCCCCCTGCGCCAGCAAGCGTTCGGCAATGTTCGGATCGCGTTCAATGACGACAAAATCTACGCGTTTCTTTTTGAACTCATCAATGATGCGCAAGCCCACGCGGCCTGCGCCACAGAGAATATAATGATCTTTGAGTTTATTGATGTCGCGGAACAATTTGCGCCTCCCATACATAGCCGTGAGTTGCGTTTCGACCAGAATTTGCGTCAAGCTGGTGAAGATAAACCCAGCGGCAGTCACGCCCAGGACAATCAAAACAATTGTAAAAACGCGCCCCCAAAATGTGAGTGGATGCACCTCGCTATAGCCAATCGTCGCCAGCGTGATGATGGTCATATACAGACTGTCGAACAGCCCCCACCCTTCGAGCAGATGATACCCCAGCATCCCCAACAGGACGATCAGGATAAGGGCGGTAAGTGAGAAGTAAATGCCTTTCTGGCTCATAGTGCTAAAAAAATGAAAGCAACCAGATACAAGAAGATGTGCGGCAACGCAAGAAACAAAAGGCCACTTCCTGATTTATTTATCAGGAAGTGGCCTATGAAATGAAACTTAGTCTTGGTTAGAAGGTGAAGCGCCCGCCAACTTGTAAGGCACGTGGGCCGCCAGAACCGAATACCTGACCCGCACGACTTGTGGGCTGACCAAAGTTCGCCGTGTTATTGAGATTGAAGCTATACCCACCGAGATTGGCGATGTTGAAGACATTGAACATCTCGGCAAAAATCGAGAACTTGTATTGTTCCTTGAAGGTGAAGCTCTTCGTCAAACGCATATCCTGTGAACTAAACCAATCGCCGAACTCATAATCTTTTGGCATCACTACCCCATTAATTGTTTGACCTTGAGGCAAGGCCAAGAGCCGGAATCACTTGATTGCGGGCGTCCCGTTTGCCTGCGTATGTTAAGTTCCACTCGGCTACGGCTTTCGCCAGGACATCCTTGCCGCAGCTTCGATTGAAGCAGTTAAAAGGCACCCCTGGAATCGGAGTGGTGGTCGTCCCATCGCCATCCAGATCAACATTCGTGACGGATGGCGTCAGCGGGCCACGGCTCGACATCGCCGAGATGAAGCCTACCTGAAAGCCCCAGGGCAGATCCACCAATCCCGACACATTCAAGATGTGGCGCGCACCGGTTGGCCCCCAATTGGCGGCCCGGTTATCTAAATTGGAAATGCCATTGATGGCGTGACGGCTGGTGAGTGCATAAGAAGCAGTAAAGAGATACCGCTTCGTGAACCGCTTGTCGAGCTTAACCAGTAGCCCGTTATAAACCTCGCGTCCGGCAGGTGTCCAGAAGGTGATCGCACCGGTGGAGCACTGTGCGTTTACGTTTGCCGGATTCAGGTTTGAGGTCGGATCGGTCACACGGGAATCGCAGCGTGGGATCACGGGTGTCTGCACGCCGTTGACGAAGCGATTGAACCGATTGTAGTCAAGTGCGCCGAGCAGTGTATTGACGAAAACGCGCCGTACAAGGTCCACGTTGAGAACCATGTCGTGCCCCAGATCACGCTGGAATCCCAGGTTCATGTGATAGCTGCGCTGCACCGGGTAATCGAGTGGATATAGGTTGGCACCGGACTTACCAACCTGAATGCCACGAACGCTGAGATCAAACGTCGCTGGACTCAGTCTCTGCCGCACGGCAGCGATCTGTGCGTTATAAATCTGCATGAACTGACCGACGGTCAGGTTCGTCAATTGCCCGGAAGCGGGCAGTGCGGCACCGACGGCAACTGCTTGCCCGGTGCTGACATTCACGATCCCCGGAAAGATGTTGGTGAAGGCCGTATGCGGAACCTGTTGACGCCCATTGCCTAAGGGGCCGATGTAGCCGCGCTCTTCTAACCGCCGCCACAATTGCTCGGTATCCCAATAAATGCCTGCGCCTCCCCGGATAACAGTCTTATTGTCATTGCGTGGGCTCCACGCGAAGCCGAGTGCAGGTGAGAAATTATTGTAGTTGTTCTTCGTCGCGCTTAGATCACTTCCGTAAAGTGGGGCGAGATACCTCGGCTTATCCAAATCGCGGTTGACCAGTGTGCTTTCAAAATTCCAGGCAAGCCCATAGTTGAGCGTGAAATTCGGCTTCAGCTTCCAGGTATCCTGGCCAAAAAACCGTACACGCTGATTCACCTTTGCTTTATCAACGTTGTACGGCGGGGGCTGGCTCGGATCGCCGACGCCAGCTACACCACCCGCGAAGGGTAAATTCAGCAAATCCTGACTCGTGCGTATGGAGGTTGGTAAGTTGGGGAACAAGGCTTGACGCAGCGCAAGCGGCAAGACCGTTGTCGGGATGGACGTAACGGTTTCGGCAGGCAAGCCAACCACGCAGGCCGGATCGCAATAGCCCCAGAAGCCTGTTCCAGGAGCGTATTCAAACTCGGTGCCAAAACGGAACCGATGTGAGCCTTTCTGCCAGGTGACCGTATCCAGGAATGTAAACCGCCGCAGGTCACGGCCCTGGGTCGCGTTAGAGGTGTTGCCGACGGTAACATTTGTGCCGTTGATGTTAAGTTGCGGAAAGTTGAGACCAACGCAGTCTGGGCAGACCGAACTATCGGGGAAGAGGTTACGATTTTGCCAGTAGGTAAAGTTGAACCGAAAGTCATTGACGATGGCCGGGGTAAAGGCCGAAGTGACACCAAGAACCCCTTGATCGGAGAAATTCTTGTTCTGAAGCCAGTTTGAGGGCAGGATCGCCCCGCCGTTCGGCCCGAATCCCTTATTCTGGTCGTGCGAGTAACGCAAGAATGCGTTGTGTTTGTCCGTCACTTTCCAGTCCAGGCGCGTGCTGAACAGATGGCCGCTATAGGGACTGGCAAAGTTGCCTGCCAGACTGTTGGCTGGAGTATAGTTCGGTTGATAAGTAACGATTGATGTTTGATTCGTATACTCGTAATTGGAAAAGAAGAAGAGGCGATTTTTGAGAATGGGGCCGCCCACCCAGAAGCCCGGATTGCGGCGCGCAAAGAACGGCTCTTCAATCGCTTTACGCTCAGTAGGATTGTTGCACAGTGCGGGAGCATTGGGTTCTTGACAGATGCGTTTCAGTGCCGGATAAGCGGCCATATTGTTATCGCGAAAGAAAAAGTAGCCTGAACCGTGGTACTGGTTGCCACCTGTGCGCGTAACGATATTAACTGCCCCAACGCTGGTGATGCCAGTGGAAAGATCGAAGTTAGTGGAGGAGAGCTGAAACTCCTGCACTACCTCCTGCGAAAAGTTCATCCCTGTATTGCCTTCGATGGAATTGCGGACATTACCACCATCAACCGTAATCGCTGTTCTGGCCGAGTCACCACCCAAAATCGAGACAGAAAAGAGCGAATTGTATTGCGCAGTTGTACCGGGAGACGCCGTTACACCCGGTTCCAGAAACGCGAGTTGCAAGAAACTGCGACCATTCAGCGGCAACTCTTGAATCTTTTGCCGCGTGATAACACCATCAATAGAATGGGATTCCGTATTGACTTGGGCGGCACCCGACGCTTCGACATTCACGATTTCCGTGGTTTGTCCAACCTGCATTTTCAACTCAAGCGTGGTGACCGTGCCAGTCGAGACGGTGACCGCTTGCTGCAGGGTGCGGAAGCCTTTGATCTGGATCGTAACTTCGTAGTTGCCAGCGGGCAAGGCGGCGGCGGAAAATGTGCCATCTTCACTGGAACTGGCTTTGCGTTCGGCATCCGTAGCCTTGTTGCGAATAGTAACCACGGCATTAGGAATAATTGCCCCGGATTCGTCCACGACGGTCCCGGAAATAGTGCCAACCGGCGCTTGGGCAAAAGTAGAAGCGGCCAAAAGGCTCAAGAGAAAACAAACTGCTAATGAGCATTTAATAAGCACGCGCATAAAACTTCCTCCTATAGGTAAGTGAGTGTTCGTTGAGGGTTGATGTTGTCTTTCGTTGCGAACAGCGCCCGTTTATTGATCCCAAAGGAAAGCTCCCCCGGCATCCGTCTGGAAGCCCGACGAAAGATTGCAAGACTCTTATTTCTTCCCAGCGTTGCTAGATATTTTTGACTTTGTCAGTCTCTTTGTGTAAATCCAAAAAGAATTACGGTACAGGAATGAATGTCAGATTTCTGTGCCGTTGGAAGGCAGGCGGATTATATGCCTAAAAGTTTCATCACAGCAATCTACTTTCGTTAAAAAGGATCAAGATTATGACTTTTGTACAACCGATCTGGAATTTCGAGCAAGACCCCGCGCCCGAACCGATGGACGAAACGGGCGTGAATTTGCGCGCTTATTTTGACCGCATGGACGATGACAAGATGCAGGAATATGCGCCCACCTGGACAGATGAACAAGTCATCGAATGGGATGGCAATTTTCGGGATGACGGCGAGCTAATGATTATGTGCTGCGAACGCGAGGTCGTCATTGACGAGTATCGCCAGGTCTTGGAACAGTGTATCGCTTACCGTAATCGCGTCCGCCCTCTTTTGCAGTGAGAGGGGGAGAAGGAAAGGGAGAAGGGGAGTGGGGGAGATAAGACAAGTGTTTCTTCCCCTTCTCCCTTTCTCCCTTTCTCCCCTTCTCCCTTTCTCCGCGCTCCTCAGCCTGCCGAAAAAAAAATCTGAAACATCCTGAAACGTTTTGCACGTTTTCCCCATATCCTCATGAAGAGGCACGGCAAAGAAATTTGACAATCCTTTTTATGCTTTTTGTGAGTGCCGTTGCGAGGTCAAAACTCAGGCTCACGCGAAGAAAGCGTTGTTCGGTCCGCTCAGGGGTAAAAGCTTAGATGCCTACCGAACAGAAAGAAGTCAGATGCTTGGTAGAGGTCGCGTCCTTGTTGTCTTAGCCGTGGGGTACTTAAAAAGTTGCGGGCTGCCAGGGGAAACGCGGGGAATCAGCCATAAAGTCAGTCAAGGGCGTTTGCTCAGCCAGCAGTTCGCAGAATTGATTTGGTCATTTTATTTTTTACGAGTGTCTTCAGCTAAAATAGGCTTGTTTAGCGCGCGTTGGCAGTGCTTGTATTGGCGGAGGGAAATCAGGGTAGCACCGGATTTCCCTCCGTTTATCTTTTTGCCAGCGCCCGCCTTTTAATCTCCGTTCTTGACCGCAGTTTAAGCCAAGGGCTATTATCCTCCTTGTCCCTGAAGCTCCAATTGAGAAACAAGCCATTATGACCGCACCACTGAGTCCGCTGCCGCAAGAATTTTCTGAACGATTACGTGATCAATTACGTCGGTTGCTCCTCCATTTTGAAGAGCTACGATCTGCCGCGCCTCCCGCTCCCGGCTCCTGGCTCCCGCCTGTAGATTTGTATGAGATGGATGAGGCCGTAGTCGTTCGACTTGAATTACCGGGCGTGGCCTTGTCCGCAGTGCGCCTGACGATCTTGGATGGGTTGCTGAAAATCGAAGGCACCAAAGAATCTTATCCCCCACCGGAACAAGCCAACGAATCAGAAAAACCGTTGCGCTATCTCTGTCTGGAGCGAACGTCCGGCACATTCGCCCGCCATGTCCAATTGAAATGGACGATTGACCTGGCGCATATCTCCGCGTGCCTGGCAAATGGCATTCTCGAAATCCGCTTGCCCAAAGCACAGACCTGCGGCAAAGAATTATTAATTCCTATTATTGAAGAATAGTCATTAGTCATTAGTCCTTTGTCACCAGCCTCTGCATCAGCGAGCCAATGACTAATGACCAATGACCAATGACAACTGAACTTATATGTCCACCATAGAACAAGACGACAAAAAACTTACTGAAGCCACAGACGACCAAATCAAAATTCCTGATGTCCTGCCGGTTTTGCCGCTGCGTGACATTGTGATCTTTCCGTTCATGATTGTCCCGCTGTTTGTGAGCCGCGAACGCTCCATCAAAGCCGTAGATCAGGCGCTGGCGGAAAATCGCATGATCATGCTCGTCGCGCAAAAAGATATTGCCAAAGAAGAACCAGGCATCGGCGACATCTATTCTGTCGGCACGGCGGCCATCATCATGCGAATGCTAAAGCTGCCCGATGGCCGCATTCGGATTTTGGTACAAGGGCTGTCGCGTGCGCGCATCACGCAAGTTGAAGATACTGCCGGTTATTTACAAGCCCGCATCGAAGCCTTGCAAGAACCGGAAGGCGAAGCGGGATTGGAAATGGAAGCCTTGATTCGCAATGTGCGCGGATCACTCGAAAAATCCGTGGCGCTCGGCAAAAACATTTCGCCCGAAGTGATGGCGATTGCCGCGAACCTGGACGATGCCGGACGACTCGCGGACTTGGCCGCGTCCAATCTTGAACTCAAGGTCGAAGACGCGCAATCCGTGCTGGAATCGCTTGAGGTCACGCCACGCTTGCGCCGCGTCAATGATTTGCTCGCCAAAGAAATTGAAGTCCTGACCGTCCAAGCCGACATCAACACGCAAGCCAAGAGCGAGATTGATCGTTCGCAGCGCGAGTTTTATCTGCGGCAACAACTCAAAGCCATTCAATCCGAACTCGGCGAAGGCAATGAATTGGCCGAAGACATCACTGCCTACCGCGAGAAAATCGCCAAAGCGAAGATTCCCAAAGCGGTCGAAGAAGAAGTAGATCGCCAACTCAAGAAGCTCGAACGTATGCATCCCGATGCGGCGGAAACGGCGACGCTGCGCAATTGGCTCGACATTATGGTCACCTTGCCCTGGTCGAAGCATTCCAAAGAAAATCTCGATTTGAAGAAGGCCGAAAAGATTCTCAACGAAGATCACTATGGCCTCGAAAAAGTCAAAGAGCGCATCATCGAAGCATTAGCCGTGCGCAAGATCAAAGAGAAGCCGAAAGGCTCGATTCTTTGTTTAGTCGGGCCTCCCGGCGTTGGCAAAACGTCGCTCGGACGTTCGATTGCCAAAGCTGTGAATCGCAAATTCGTACGCTTGAGTTTAGGCGGCGTCCACGATGAAGCCGAAATTCGCGGGCATCGTCGCACGTACGTTGGCGCGATGCCGGGTCGGATCATTCAATCTATTCAACAAGCAGGCACGAACAATCCGCTGATTATGCTGGACGAAATTGACAAGGTCAGTTCGGATTTTCGCGGCGACCCGTCTTCGGCCTTGCTCGAAGTGCTCGACCCGGAGCAGAACTTTTCGTTCCGCGACAACTACCTCGGCTCACCCTTTGATTTGTCGAACGTGATGTTCATGACGACCGCCAATATGCTGGAAACGATTCAGCCCGCATTGCGTGACCGCATGGAAATCATTCGGCTGTCGGGTTACACCGAAGAAGAGAAACTGCAAATCGCGCGCCGCCATTTGTTGCCAAAGCAGATGGAAGAGAACGGCGTGAGCGAAAAGTACGTGGACATTTCGGATACCGCATTGCGCGAAGCCATCGTCCGCTACACACACGAAGCAGGCTTGCGCCAACTCGAACGCGAAGTCGGCAAAATCTGCCGCAAAGTCGCGCGTCGCGTGGCCGAAGGCGATACCAAGAAAGTGAAGGTGACGGTCAAGAACCTAGCCGAATTTTTAGGCGTGTCGAAGATCGAACCCGACGAAGCTCTCAAGCACGACCAAGTCGGCGTTGTTACCGGCTTAGCGGTGACAGCAGCCGGTGGCGACGTGCTCTTCATCGAAGCGATTGCGATGAAAGGCAAAGGCGGGCTGCAACTCACCGGGCAACTCGGCGATGTGATGAAGGAATCCGCGCAAGCCGCGTATTCATACGCCCGCGCCAGAGCAAAGGAACTCGGCATTGACGAAGAAAAATTCGCCACGATGGATGTTCACTTGCACATTCCCGAAGGCGCTACGCCGAAAGACGGTCCGTCCGCTGGCATCACGATGGCGACGGCGCTGGTGTCCGTCCTGAGCAATCGTCCGGTACGCAAGACCGTAGCGATGACTGGCGAATTGACCTTGCGCGGCAACGTCTTGCCGATTGGTGGCGTGAAAGAAAAAGTCCTCGCCGCCCATCGCGCCAAAGTCCATAAAGTCATCCTGCCGTGGCAGAACAAGAAGGACATGGAAGACGTGCCGAAGGACGTACAAAAAGAGATGGAGTTTGTCTTTGCGGAAGACGTGCGCGAAGTCTTCAAAGAAGCCTTGATGCCGCCGATTGAGAAAGCCGAGCCGTTACAGGAAGAGCAAACATCGAACTCATCCAGTAAAGCTGCGTCTGATGCGTCGGCATCGTAATTTCTGTACGCGCCCATAAGCAGGTGTTCAGAGTACAAGCTTCAGCTTGGTTGTACGCTCATCAAGCAAAAACCAAGCTGAAGCTTGTACTCTGAACACCTGTCACCTTTCATTTTCACGATCCAGTTTCTCAAACAATTTGGGCGAAATCTTTTCCTTGTCAATTGCATATTCCCGCAAGATCGCGGCGTAGGCACGAAGCTTATCACCCGACTTGGAACAGTTCATCGCCATTTCTCGTGCTGCACGGTAATCGTGCAATTTCGCCATGCCTGGCAGATTACCGCAATTAGAACCAAGCTGCACCGTCGAGGAATATCTGGCGTTTGAGCGCACAGCCGAAGAACGCCAGCGGACGCAGTTGTGCTCCTGATTTTAGTGATTTGCGGCGAGCGCAGTTTCACGATTCGCACTGATTATGCTGAATTTCTCGACGGCGTGGTTTATAAGATGGCAGGCGAAAGCGACGAACACGGTGAAATTTCGGTGAACATTGGCGGTGAATTACGCACTCAACTCAAAGGAAAAGATTGCCGCGCTCGGTTGAAAGACACCAAAGTTCGCAGCGGCCCGATCCCCAATCTGCGCAACGCAACCAAAGGGTTGTGTTGCTATCCTGATGTTGTAGTGATTTGCGGCGAGCGGCAGTTTCACGATTCGCACCGTGATGTGATGCTGAACCCAACGGTCATCATTGAAATCCTCTCCCCTGCCACAGAAGCATTTGATCGCGGCGAGAAGTTTGACCGCTATCAATGCTGGAATCCGACCCTGAGCGATTATCTGCTGGTGTCGCAGGATCAATCGAAGATCGAACATTTCATTCGCCAATCCGACGGAAGCTGGTCATATTTCGTCTATCGCGGCTTGCACAGCAAAGTCCCGCTCAAATCCATAAATGTACGTTTCCACTGGCTGAAGTGTATGACCGCATCGTGTTCCCTTCTGACATCACCAATTTCGCTACCGAAGCTCTGCCGACCAAACCAGCGCCGACCAAACGCAAAGCGAAACGATAGTCGCCGCAATGCGCGTGACCAATTCAATCTACAGTTCCCACGCGGCTTTTGGTTTGGGAGACTTTCTATTCGGCAGAACTAGTGTTCAGTCAAGGTTCAACTAACGGGTAAAGTTGTTTCAATTTGACACGCGCGTCTTTGCTGGTGAACTGCCAATTGATTTTCGTGGGTTTAGTATTGTGCGTCGTTTGATACGCGGCTACTTGTTTTTCCAATTCGGCCTTACTCCCGACCCGCGTGGTCAAGCCCGAATTTGAACGAATGCGCGAGCGAAGCAGAGAAAAAGTAGTCATTGGTCATTTGCCTAGGCAATTGTGCGTAAAGCAAAAACAAATGACCCGTGACAAAATCCAACCGCTTCAATACAGCAAGCGCAGCGCCGCCAGCAGCAGAATCACATTGGAAAAAATCATGCCGATGACGGGCGAGTAATTCGTTTTTTCATTTCACGGGTTCATAGCAGTTCCGCCACCTGCACCAACGTGAAGTCGCATCTCGTTGGATTTCCCTGCCCTGAATTTACGTCGCTTCGATTTCGGCAATCTCTTCCTGACTCAAACGCCATTCCCCCGCGCCGATGACGCCTGCCACTTGCTCCGGCGTCCGCACACCAACAATCGCGCCCGTCACTTCCGGTCGTCTCAGCGTCCAGGCAATTGCGGCTTCGCCGGCGGTACGTCCGTGGCGTGCGCCGATTTCCTTCAGCTTGTCGGCCAACGCCAGATTACGAGAAAGCTGCGGCTCCTGAAAGAAGTCGCGGCGTTTGCGCCAATCGTTTTCCGGGAAATTCTCAACACGTTCTTTCGTCATCTTGCCGCTCAGCAAGCCCGATGCCATGGGGGAATAGACAATCACGCCGATGTTATTTTCGGCGACATAAGGCAACGTCTCGGCTTCAATTTCGCGGCGGATTAAGGAATAGGGCGGTTGCAACGAGGAGATTGGCGCAATGGGTTGAATGCGCTTCATTTGCGCGGCATTAAAATTCGAAACGCCGATGTGGCGCACTTTGCCTTCGGCTTTTAGTTGCGCGAGCGTTTCCCAACCTTCTTCGATGTCCTCTTCAGGAATCGGCCAGTGAATTTGATAGAGGTCAATCACGTCCACATTCAGATTGCGCAAGCTTTGTTCGCATTCCTGCCGAATCGAATCGGCTTTCAAGACCCCCATCAACGATCCGTCAGGCCCGCGCAGCCGTGAGCATTTTGTGAAGACATACGGTTTGTTGCTGAGTCCGGCAATCGCGCGTCCTACGACCTGTTCCGAATGGCCGTGGCCGTAGACCATCGCTGTGTCAATCCAATTCATCCCCGCATCAATCGCGGCGCGAATAGAATTGATCGAATCCTGATCGTCCTGTTCCCCCCAGGCAAACGCCCAATCACCGCCGCCCATCGCCCACGCGCCAACCCCGATGGGCGTGATATAAAGATCGCTGTTTCCGAGTTGTCGTGTTTGCATCGTCTCTCCGTTAAGTAAAAGTGTTTCGCTTAATAAATTGGTGTCGCAGTGTAGCATTGCAGAATTCGCTATGCCAAATTGTCCGCGCGTTCCACTTCTTCGGCTCGTTTGCGTGCCAATCCCTCCTGTCCATCGTAGCGTAAAAACGACGGCAATAAGACCGCCAGCAAGATGGATCCCAGCACACATAACACGCCGCCAGACACTACCGAAGTGCGCACGCTGTACAAGCTTGCGACGATGCCCGCTTCCGCATTGCCGAGCATTGGGCCGGTGGTGTAGCTGATCAATTCGATGCCGGCCAAACGTCCGCGCAAATGATCGGGGATCGTTTGATTCCAGATCACCATCCGAAACAAACCGCTGATCATGTCGGCAGCGCCAGCCAAGGCTAAAAAGAACATGGCCAGCCACAAGTTATTCGACAAACCAAACGCGATGATTGCCAATCCCCACACTGCCGCCGCAAGCGTGATTGCGAGTCCATGTTTATTCACTTCTTTCGTCCAGCCCGATAGCAGCGAAGCAAAAAACGCACCGACCGCTGGCATCGCATAAAACAAGCCGACGGAGGCATTGCCAAAGCCTTCCGCCATCGCCGGAAACAGCGCCATCGGCATGCCAAAGAACATCGCATTCAGATCAACCAAATACGTGCCGAGCAATTCCTTCCGCCCCCAGGCATAGCGCAGCCCATCGGTAATGGATTGCAGGCTGGGTTGATCGGCATTTACTGGCGGCGGGACAGTGTGCATTTTCAGCAAACAAAGCAGCGACACCAGGAAGGTGGCGAGATCAATCGCATACGTGACGCTCGCGCCCATACTGGCGGCCAGCGCACCACCAATGGCCGGACCAACAATAGCTGCAAAGGTATAGCGCAGCGAACCGAGCGCGGCAGCGGCGGCCATGTGTTCGGCGGGCAAAAGTCGCGGCAACAAGGCTTCGCGCGCAGGGCGTTGCAATCCGGTCATCGCCGCAAAAGCAGCGGCAATCACAAATAATACCCAGACCCTGGGTTGCGGCAGCATCGCATTCACTACTAACGCGCCAACACACAACGTCGTAGCGATTTCTGTGATGATGATTAAGCGCCGCCGATCTACAGCATCAGCTAAGGCCCCGCCCACAAAAGCGAGGAAAAACATTGGCAAAAATTCCGCGACACCAAGCATTCCCACCGCAAACGAAGATTTTGTGAGTTGATACATCTGCCATGGCAGCACGGCGTATGTCATCATTGAGCCAAAGGCTGACACGGATTGACCAATGAAAAGCAGCCGATAATCACGGGAGATAAAAAGTGGGGTTGGATCAACGGTCAGCGCCCCTAACCAACGACGCCACCAGTTTTGCGGACGCGCAACGGGTTCACTCATGGCAGGTTCGGGCTTGCTCCTGAAAATTTCTTTTGCATAATCGTGGAATCCTGATTAGTTTATAGCTCGCTTGTCCAGCAAATTTTCCCGTTTGCTGGTGACTTGGCAGTTATCCCCAGGGAGACAGCAGCAAACGGGAAAGTTTGCTGGACATTTTTAGAGGAGCATCATAATGACATTTCGCGCGCTTCGTATCATCGGTTCAGCCTTGGCAATCACTCTTTTTTTCACCACGTATGCCACGGCACCGCACTTAGCCCAAGGCAATCCGTTGGTACGGCGTAACATCGGATTGTTCTTCGATAAGATGCGCGCGGGCAAAACGATTTCGGTGGCCTATCTGGGCGGCTCGATCTCGCAGGGCGTCGGTGCCAGTGATCCCAACAAAACATCGTATCGCGCACTGGTCAATACCTGGCTGCGCAATCGTTACCCCAAAATCCGCTTCAATGAACTCAATGCCTCGGTCAGCGGTACGGGTTCGATTTACGGTGCCATTCGGGCGCGCCGCGATGTCGTCGAATACAAGCCTGATTTGGTCTTCATCGAATTTGCCGTCAGCGATAGTGGCGAAACCGAAGACGCAGTCAAGAAATCCATTGAAGGCATTGTGCGACAATTGCTCGCGGTTTCGCAGCCGCCGGAAATCGTATTGCTCTACACCACCAATGCCAGCCGCAATGCCCGCGTAGACTGGCACGAAGCGGTTGCCAGCTTTTATCACTTGCCCGCGCTCAACCTTCAGGAAATGGTATGGAAGCAATTAGAAAACAACAACGCCAGCTTTGCGACACTCAGCAAAGACGGCGTGAATCCGAACGACGAAGGCCATAAGCTCTATGCCAATTACATCATTGACTATCTGGTCGAGCAGGAAAAACTGCCGGCCTCGCTGCCGATCAAAGTGCTGCCGATGCCACTGCTCAGCGATGAAATGACGTATGGCGAACTCAAATCCTTTGTCGAACTGACGCCGGGCGCAGGCTGGAAGACGGAACCGACCACAGACAAAATGCTGCCCGCTACTCTGCTCGTGAGCGACAAAGCCAATGCGGAAATCAGCGCCACCTTTGAAGGCACCGTCGTAGGACTGACGTTTCGGATGGGGCCGGATAGTGGCATCTTTGAATGCCTGATTGATGGCAAACCCGCGCCGGAACCGCTCAAACAAATTGACGCTTATGATAAGGAGCCGCACATTGCCACGCGTATTTTGGCAGGGGGACTCGCCTACGGCGAACATAAACTAACGATCCGTGTCAAAGGCGAGAAGAACGCGAAAAGCACGAATCATCACGTGCGATTAGGCGCATTTTTGATTGGTGGCGCGAGACCAGAAAAGCTTTAGTTCAGAGTTCACGCTGAAGCGTGAACTCTGCAGCACGCTTCAGCGTGAACTCTGAACGCTACCTCGCGCCAAGCTCCTCAAACATCCTAAGCAATGCCTGCGCCGTGCGGGCCGGGATCATGCCGCACTAACGACGTAGCCGACATCACATCTCCCGTCTTGACCAGCTTAACGCCCATCCGAGAGAGCGCGTCCTTGTCTATTCGCACTTGGCGCGCTTTTTCCTCTTCGTATTTCATCGCCATTTCCGCTGGCACAATGCCCTGATGCACGAGCACCGCATCAGGAACCCGTCCTGCATAGCGAACGATCTGCGCCAGATGTTGCGAGGCGGTATAGTCATCCGTCTCACCATATTTCGTCATCAGGTTAAGTACATAAATCAGTGGCGCTTGCGCTTGCTGGATCGCTTCAGGAATGCCTTTGACCAAGAGATTGGGAATGGTAGAGGTATATAGATCGCCTGGCGCAAACACGATGAAGTCGCTCTCCAAAATCGCCTGTAGCGCCTCCGCGTTGGCCTGCGCAGGCGGGTCAAGATAGACACGCGCAATTGGGATCGTAGCGTCGTGATCGGGTACGTTGATGTTTGCCTCGCCTGCGACAAGCGTTCCGTCGGCCAGCTCAGCAAACAGATGGGAGTGATCCCAGGTGACAGCAATCGCGCGACCGCGAATCTTCAGAATCCGGCTGATGGCTTCGATGGCTTCGGGTTCGGAGCCGAGCAGGCGGGTGAGCGCCAGAATAAACAGATTGCCGAAGTTGCGACCTACGAGCGGCGGCTCTTGAAAACGGAACGAAAACAAATCGCGCAACAGCTTGCTTTCTTCCGAAAGCGCGACCAGACAACGCCGTAGATCGCCCGGCGGCAACACGCCGAATTCATCGCGCAAGCGTCCCGAATCCCCGCCCGAATCCATCATTGTCACAATGGACTGCACCCACAGGTTCTCATACGGAGCAAGCCCCGACAGCACACTGAAAGAGCCAGTGCCTCCACCAATCACTGTGACAACATATTTCATCTTTACTTTGGATTTCGATTGGGGGTCGCAGTTAACTGTAAATCGGTAATATTGGCTCAGATCAGGCCGCTCTTTGCCTCGTCCAGTTCGCCAACTCCTCCACTAATGGAATTGCGCCGAGTTCTGCCGTCCAGCGGTCGCAAAGGTAAGCCAAAGGCGCTTTCAAGGCGGGAAGCGGATTCGCGCCCGGCGTCATCGCCGCAACTTCCAATCGCAGCCAGGCTAGCAAATCCTCCAACCGATTGAAGGTTCTCTGTTGCAAAGCTTCCTGTAATTGGGGGATGGTCTGCGCTTCAAAATGGCGTTTGCGGTCGAGATCAATAATATCTGGCAGCATCAGCCCGGCCACGCTCAGCGAGAGATCAATCCGTGCCAACAAGTCGTTGTAAACCGAGCGTGCCGTCGCGTCAGCCTTAGCCCGAACTTCGCTCAACAACGCCTCCCCCTGCGCTCCTGAAGGTTCGCCGTACGGCAATAATTGGCAATACAGCTTTAACTTCGGCTCAGTTCCTGAAGGCCGCACCGTCACAATAAAAGCATCTGTGAAAAGCCGGATGACGTTGCGCGGCAATTTATCCGTCTCGCTCACGAATGCTCCAAATGCTTCCTGATCCCAATGATCAATGAATTTGTTGACCGCATAACCGCCCAACGTTTCCGGCATTACGGCGCGCAGCGAAGCCATGATCCGGTCTCGTTTCATCACGCCTTCAACGCCCGTCATCGTAATCGAGCGGCTGACATCATCATAGCCGCCCAACTCTTCTAAAATCTGCGTGTAATAATCCAGGAAGGTTTTCCCTTCCCCGTGCAATCGTTGATAAAGCGCCGCCAGATACAGGCAGGCAGGCGTCGCGTCTTTGTCTCGAATGGTCGGCACCATCACGACGCCGTGGCTTTCTTCGGTGGCGAGCACAAGCTGGTCAGGAGTGCAGGGCAAATCCGCATAACGGGGCTGGCGTTCTGCACTCGGTTTCGCCAGGTCTTTCAAGACGTCGGCGACGTATTTGAAGCCCACCAGCAAGTCATCAATCAACCACGAGTCGGCGGCTTTCTCGACAATCTTGCCGAGGATGCGCGTCGTGACCAGCGTTTCGATCACCAAGCCGCGACGTTGCGGGCCGTTTGGATCAAGCATCAGGAAATAACAGAGCATCGCCGCAATCTGATTACCATCAAAGTGATACCAGGTACCATCGGGCATCCGCGCCTCCAGCCCAACGCGATCTGCATCGGGATCGCTGGATAAAACGATGCCCGCGCCGTGCGCTTCCGCAAAAATCTTGGCTGGTTCCGTCGCCTGTGGCACTTCCGGGTTCGGCGCTTTGAAGGGGATCACGGCGAACGTGCCATTCGCAGCTTCATCAGGCGGCGTCAGGATCGGAAAGTTCATCCGTGCAAAAACATCGCCGACCGTCGTCATGCCGCACCCACACAGCGGCGTGTAGACAATTGGAATATCCTGCTGCGGAACAATGATGTTGTCGTAGAGTCGCACATACGTTTCGATATATTCCTGATGCAAGGCGGGCGGAAGTGCGCGTATCATGCCCTGCTCCCGCGCCTGCTCAAACGGCAGGATGCTAATGTCAGTCGCCAAATCCATAATCTCAACCAGCCGTTGATCGTTAGGCGCAACGGGCTGACTGCCGTACTGATCGTAGACCTTCAAGCCGTTATCGTCCGGCGGATTATGCGAGGCCGAAAGATTGATGCCGCCGACGGCTCCGAGCTTGTTGATGGTGAAGGATAATTCCGGCGTCGTCAGCATCGCTTGCGAGTTCTCTGGCTCGGCAAAATAGGCAATGATGCCGTTGCCCGCATAGATTTCACAGGCCAATCGCCCCAGCGACCGTGACGAAACGCCCAACAACGGATGACCTTCTCCCAGGAAATTATAGACGCCCGAAATATCATTGAAGACGCGCACATCATTTGCTACCACAACCGCAAGATTTTCCTGTCCCGGAAATGCCGCCCGCAGATATTGGCAATGCCCCTGCACCGTCATCGCTACCGTCGTAGGGTTCATACGATTCGACCCATACCCGACGCGCCCGCGCCGCCCTCCCGTCCCAAACGGCAACACTTGCCAGAAGGCATCAAACACCAAGCCCAGATGTTTTTCGTCTAAATGTTGCGCCAGAATCTCAGGATAGGCATACGGCAATTTGCCCGACAGCCATTGGCGCAAGCGGTCAGCCGCCCCACGCCCTAAATCGCCATATTTTTCCGCCAGCAGTTCGTACATTGTAGTGTCGTTCATAAATAACCCGTTGTAGATTGTTGTAAGCCAAATGTGGGCGCTACTCTAGCGCATGGAGACTTTTGTTGTAAACGTTTGTGGGTAGGGATAACGCAGCACTCCGTCGTATTTCTCACCGCTCATATCGCAATGCCTCAATCGGGTTCAGACTGGCAGCACGATAAGCTGGCCAGAGACCAAAGAACAAGCCAACGCTCATCGAAACGACCAAGCCTGCCGTAATCGCGCCGACAGAAATACTCGCCTTCAAGGACGGAATGACAAAGGGAATAACGATGGCGATGGCGACGCCTACCAGCACGCCCGCAAACCCGCCCAGCACCGTCAACATCATCGCTTCCAGTAGGAATTGCCAGAGCACATCGCGGCGGCGCGCGCCGACGGCTTTGCGCAAACCAATCTCGGCGGTGCGCTCGGTCACGGAAACGAGCATGATGTTCATCACGCCAATCCCGCCAATCAAGAGGCCAAGCGAGGCTACGCCTATCATCAAAATGGAAATTCCGCCGGACGCCTGATTCCAAATATCTATCAGTTGATTGGAGGCGAAGACGGCGAAATTGTCGGGTACGTCTTCGGCCAAATGGCGATGGTGGCGCAATAACTCGCGCACTTCGTTCATACCGCGCTCGACCTCTTCGGGTGAACTGACGAGACACATAAACTGCAAAAATTCTTTTTCGCGTTCGGGGTAATACTTGTCAAAAGTGCCAAACGGAATCAGCACCAATTGATTTTCACTCGGCCCGCCAAACAAGGCTTCGCGCGGCTCGATCAGGCCGATGACCTCGTATGATTCGCCATCAATGTAAATCATCTTGCCAAGCGGGTCTTCGACGCCGAACAGTCCATCGGCAATCGTCAGGCCGATGACGCAGACATTGCGCCGCTGTGAGGAATCGGCGACGCTAATAGGCCGACCACGATCTACTAAAATACCTGTCGCATCAGGAAAATGCTGATCTACACCGCGCAAAAGGGGGCTTTGGGCTTCTTCGCCTTTGTACCGCACGTGGATCGGATCGAACACCATCTTGGCGTAAAAGAGGCTGATCGTCTTTACGCTGGGGCATTCGGTGCGAATATCTTGCGCATCAGCCAGCGTCAGGACAGGTCGCTTTTTCATCAACTCCTGAAAATCCGCACTGCCGAAATCGGAAAAGCCCATGCGCGCTACGATGAAGCTGCTGGGATTCAGCCGCGAAAGCTGCGCCTTGACGGTATTGTCCAAACCCTGAATCAAAGCGACAACGACGATCACAGTGGCTACCCCCATCAGCAAGCCTGTCAGCGTCAAGGTTGATTGAAAACGGTATTGATTGATCGCTCCGAGCGCCAGCGAAAATGCTTCACCTATGGCGGCAACGCGACTCGTGGGCACCAATTTTGTGAGTCGTTCTTTATTCATAACGCAACGCTTCAATCGGAGAAAGCTCTGCGGCGCGGCGCGCCGGGTACATTCCTGCAATCAAGCCAACGAGCGAAGAGACCGCAAAACCGAGGAGCGCGACCATCGGACGTGAACTAGCAGGCAATGGCGTCACCCAGGCGATGCTCTTGGCAATCAACAAACCGAAGCCTGTGCCGAGCGCGCCGCCGAGCAAACAAAGCATAATCGTCTCAATCAAAAATTGCGCCAGCACGTCGCGTTTGCGCGCGCCAACCGCTTTGCGCAAACCAATTTCGCGCGTTCGCTCGCGCACATTCACCAGCATTATGTTCGTTACGCCCAAACCGCCTACGGTCAACGCGATGCCGGAGATAATGATCGTGACAAAGTAAAAGCCACCAATTACAGCCTGATAGATGCCTGCGGCGGAATCCGAAGTCGTGACAAAGAACGTGTCTTCCTGATCAAACAGCACATGGCGGCGGCGGCGCATAATGCCGCGTACTTCATCCACAGCCGAAGCAAGCTGTGCGCCCAGCGGTTGTTGGCAATAAATCGTGACGGATTGATGCGCGCCAAAGCGATGCAACAGCGACGGAAGGGGCATAATGATAAACCGATCCTGCGAACGACCGAACAACGAGCCGCGCGGCGCAATTGTGCCGATGACTTGAAAGGGCTTGCCCATCACACTTACGTCTGCGCCAAGCGGATTGCTTTGCCCAAAGAGATCACTCACAAGATCAGCGCCGAGCAAACAGACGGCAAGATGCTGGCTCTCTTCGGCATCCGAGAAAAACCGCCCAGTGGCCACCTCTACGCGCTCAATGTCGAACATGCTGGCCGTTAATCCGCGCACCAACACATTGCCCGTCGCTGTATTGCGCCACTTGAGTCGCCCCGTCACATCCGATTCTGCGCCCACTGCTGCGCACTCGCGGCTGTCGTGACGCACGGTCAAATAGTCTTCATATTCGATCCGCTTCCACTTCGAGGCTTTGATGAAATCGTTGACGTTGAGGAACGAAGAGGGCAATTGCGACACCTGAAAAACATCGGGTTGAAGCGAGACCAGGCGTTCGGTAATGTACGCGTTCGCGCCTTCGATCAGAGCCACCATTGCCACCAACGCGCTGATGCCGACAACTATTCCCAGGATGGCGAGCAGGGAACGCTGCTTCTGCGCCAGCAGCGCTTTGAGTGCATTGGCGATGATTTCTTTGCGCTCCATTCGTATTCACCGTTGTTGCATTGTCTGGCGTTGGAGTCACACGAGTTCAAGGCTGGCGGTCGCAAACGATTTGCGCCGGGTGTGGGTTTCGGGATGCAAACGAATTTCTTGCAAAGCCAAGGCGACGGCGCGCGTGAAATATGTGCCACCGCAATGCCGACAATGATACATCGGCACATTCTCAACAATGACTTGCTTGTCACCTTTACCCACAATCTGGGAGCGATGCGTCAGTTCGGCAGTTTCGTGACTGCACAAACTGCAAATCTCATACGTGCGCGGTGGTTTCTTTTTCATAACCGATATGTGGTAATAAAAACAATCTGCCCTTTTTGATCCAGCTTTACAACAACCATTAGGTCATCTCCATCAGTGCTTTCACCCGCCACCAAATATTTCCATTCTCCGTAAGCATCATCCCATTGCCTTTCAACAATCGCGCCATTCAATACGCACTGCTCAAGATCAAAGATAAAGAGATTATCTTCGTTCATTTCGTCTTGTGCATGGGGCGTAAAAACAGTTGCGCCCGCCTCGACTGCGGCCTGAAGTAAGTCCAGGATATTGTCAAACGCGGGGATTTTCCTAGCCACCCTTCAACTCCTTGATGTGCTTTATCAGGATGTTCGTTTGATTCATAAATCACCCTCTTCGCTGGATTTTAGCACACGAGCAATTGATTCATTCAACCTGCCAATACCCCTAACTTACAACCATCCACTCTCTTACAAATAACATCTCATGGCCCGATGTACTGTCTGGCACCAGAAGTGCAGGTCGTCAGACATTCCCACAGTGCGGCGGCGCTGCCAGTTAAAGTGCGGTCTTGTCGTCGCACCAAATAGAAACGTCGCTGTTGTCGCAGACGCTTATCGCGCACGGGTCGCAACAATCCGGCTTGTTCTTCCAGACGAGTCGCCCACGAGGAAAGCACTGCCACCCCCAGCCCCGCAGCCACCGATTGCTTAATAGCTTCCGCGCTGCTCACTTCCACCACTCGCTTGAACGCAGGCAGCAAGCCGCCGAGCAAGGCTTCGGTGCCTGCGCGCGTGCTTGATCCTTGTTCTCGCAGAAACAGCGTACGATCACGCAGATGCTGGTCGCTGATGGCGCTGACCCGATGCAGCGCGTCGCTCGCGGCGGTGACCAGTCGCAATTCATCCGCGCCGATTTCCTGACGATGCAGCGCGGCATCCATCACCAGCTCGCCTACTACGCCCAATGCGATGCGGTATTCATGCAGCCATTTCAATACCTCGGCGCTGTCTCCGACAACCAGTGTGGGGTGGGCTTCCGGGTATTTCTCCTGAAAACGCCGCAGCAATTCAGGAACGCAATATGCCCCCGGCGTGCTGGAAGCAGCTACCGTGACCTCACCACGCACTTGCCCGCGCGCCGCATCCGCCAGCGCCGGAAGCTCCTGATAAAGCGCAAAAAGCCGATTAGCCTGCTCCAGCACGACCTCGCCGGTTTTGGTCAACAGCATCCCACGTGGCGTGCGCTCAAATAACGGCGCGCCTAAGCGCTGCTCCAAAGAGCGCAGGTGCGCCGAGACAGCGGGTTGGCTGATGAACAGTTCCTGCGCAGCGCGCGTGACGCTGTTGCTGCGGGCGACCAACCGGAAAACGTGCAACGGGTAGAGATTGAAATCTTCAGTCATAATTTTTTCCTGATGTACTGCCTCAGAAAATCTGTATTTGTATTATAGCTGAACCAGGCGTAGGTTGCGCTCAACATGAAAGCAGATTATTTGCCAACGTTGATTACCATTTGTGGCTTGCTCCTGCTATGGACACTGGAGACGTGGCTGCCTGCCGCCAGCGGACGCCAAAACCGCCTGCGCCATGCGGGACGGAATCTGTTTTTGGGACTGCTCAACGCCCTGGCATTGGGATCGTTGGCCGCGCCGCTCATCACACAGATGGCGCTCCGAGCTGAAGAGGCAGGCTTTGGCCTGCTGCGTCTGTTTCCGCTGTCGCCCGTAGCCGCAACCATTGGAGCGATTTTCTTATTCGACGGCTGGATGTATTTGTGGCATCGGGCGAATCATCAGCTTCATTTTTTGTGGCGCTTTCATCGTGTGCATCACAGCGATGCTGAAATGGATGCCACTTCGGCAGTGCGTTTTCACACCGGAGAGATTTTTCTTTCCTCGGCCTTGCGGCTGGCGATGATTCCGTTGCTGGGGATCGCGCCCTGGCAATTGTTGCTGTATGAATCACTAATGCTGCCCATAATTCTTTTCCATCACAGCAATGTAAAGCTGCCAGCGCGGCTAGATCGCTGGCTCCGCATCGTCATCGTCTCCCCTGCCCTTCATCGCGTGCATCACTCGCGCGCGCGCATCGAGACAGACAGCAATTATGCCACCATTTTCTCCTTCTGGGATCGGATCAGTGGGACCTTCCGGCTCCGCAATAACGGGCAGCCGGTTGATTTCGGTTTGGACGAATTTGATGGCGAAGAGTGGCAGCGGATGAGCGGGTTATTGACTACGCCATTTGTCTCGGTTAAAGCAGAAAGCAAGCTCGCAGTCCCCGTCAGAAGATAGCCTTTCCGCTCCTCGGCTTTCAATTCGGTGTCAGGCATTGGCCAGCCACTTCTACTGTTTTGCCGTTGGTAATTCCCGGAGAAATTTCCCCGCCACTTGCGCCGGGCTTTGCTTCTGCTGATCTACCAGCAGATTCAGCCTTCGCATGCGATCCGCATTGATCGTACCCGCCAGTCCTTGCAGCGAGCGAATCACTGCAGGATGGTCTCGTACCACACGCGGGCTGGCAAGGATTACGGCGTCGTAGGGAGGAATAGCCCCACGATTATCTTCCAGAATGCATAGATCAAATGCCGAGATACGCCCATCGGTGGAGAAGGCGCTAATCACATCGACAGTTTTGTTAGCGGCAGCTTGATACATCAAGGTAGGGTCCATGCTGCGCGTCTTTGCAAAGGCGAGGCCGTAGGTTCTTTCGACTGCCTTCCATTCCGGGCGACCAAAAAATTCATAGTCGCTCCCCATCGTCATCTGCGGCGCATGGTTTCGGAGGTCGCCAATTTGCTCGAATGCCAAGCGCGTTCGCTTGTTCGCAGCGCATTGCCAGCGCGTAGGTATTTTCAAAGCCCAGCGCGCCAGCGATGACGATCCCGTGTTCTTTTTGGAGGAACGTTTGTACCTCTTGCAAGAGAGTGGAGCGATCCTGTGGGACATTCGCCTGCTGCATGATCGTCGCCCAAATCGTGCCGGAGTAATCCACATACACATCTATCTGACCGCTACGAAGCGCATCGAAAGCGACGGTCGAACCGAGTGATGACAGCACTTTGGAAGGGAGGCGCGTATCGCCTTGGATTTTCTGCGCCAGAATTTCACTGAGGATATATTGCTCCGTGAAAGTCTTGGCTCCGACCGTAATAAATACGGCGTCGGATTTAGTGAAAGAGCGTAGCGCCGTCCACGCAGTTAAGCCGATCAACAGTACAAAAAGAAGCAGCGCTGATGAAATCAGCGGGCGGTTTTCACGTTGCAGACCGGCTTCCAGCATCCGTACCAAGCCATCCAACAACAGCGCCAGCCCGGCTGCTGAAACGCTGCCGACGATTACAGACGCATAGTTTCGTGTTTGCAGACCGGTGAAAATATAGTTCCCCAGACTCGGCGCGCCAATCGGAGTGGAAAGCGTGGCGATGCCCACTGTCCAAACGGTCGCAGTGCGAATGCCCGCCACAATCACCGGCATGGCAAGCGGAAGCTCCACGCGAAAAAGTTGCTGCGCAGGTGTCATCCCAACACCAAGCGCGGCTTCGATGTAGGCCGGATCAATTCCGTGCAAACCCGTCACGGTATTACGCAAAATCGGTAACAGGCTATAGAGCGTCAATCCGATGACAGCGGGCAGATAACCAATGCTGGGAAAGCGGAGCGCGGCCAACACGGGAACGATGACAGCCAGGAGCGCCAGACTGGGAATCGTTTGGATTACACTGGCAAGGCCAAGCACCGCTTGCTCCAACCAGCGCACGCGCGCCGCCAGCAAGCCCAGCGGCAGGCTCAAGCCGATTCCGATTCCGAGCGCCACCAGCGTCAGTTGCAGGTGCGCGGTTAGATAATCGGGTAATAGGGCCAGTTGTTCTTGAAAATTCACGATGCACCAAGGAGTTTTTCGAGAAGGTCCGCCTGTTTTTTCGGCGTACTCATCAATTGGTCAACATAGTCATTCGCCGGATGCAGCAGCAATTCTTTGGGCGTACCAATCTGGACAATGCGACCGTCTTGCATCACGGCAATGCGATCCCCCAGAATCAGTGCTTCCACCATATCATGCGTCACGAAGATGGCGGTCAAGGAGAGCTTTTGTTTGATGTCCAGCAGAGAGCGCTGCAGCCGATCCCGCGTTAAGGGGTCAAGCGCGCCAAACGGCTCATCCAACAACATCACGCGCGGGGATGCCGCCAACGCGCGTGCAACAGCGACGCGCTGCTGCTGTCCGCCTGATAGTTCGGAGGGCCGCCGAGGAAGAACCGAAGGTTCCAGATTGACGAGTTCCAGTAATTCGTCCGTCCGCAGTTTGATCCGTTTTGTGTCCTGTCCTAACAGAGAAGGTGTAATGCCGATATTTTCCGCCACGTTGAGATGGGGAAAGAGGCCAATGCGCTGGAAAACATAGCCAATCCGCCGCCGCAATTCATAAGGCGTAGATTCGCGCACATCTGCACCGTCCAGCAGGATGCGGCCTGCGGAAGGCTCAATGAGACGGTTGATCATTTTCAGGGTGGTTGTTTTCCCGCAGCCAGACCCGCCGAGCAAGATGAGCAATTCGCCCTCAGCGACCCGGAAACTGACCTCATCAACAGCCCGCGACCCGGAAAATTCTTTTGTTACCTGTTGCAGCTCAATCATGGGTGATTAGTTTGCCTCATCAAACGGGAGAGGGGCAACAACTCCTTCGCAGCAAGGTAGTGCTGGCTCCGCGCAATGTCCCCGCACGGCGCGCCTTCAAAGACGCAGCAGACTTGGCCACCTAATCGGCTGTTACCTCATTCGGCGCTCCAGCATGCTGTTGATCTCGCCGCCAATCAAGATCACGAGGCTGGTCAAATATAGCCAGAACATCAAAGCAATCACGCTGCCCAGGGAGCCATACGTCAGCGTGTAATTCGAGATGCGTATGACGTACAGCTTGAAGCCAAACGAAATCGCCAACCACGTCGCTAAAGCAAAGACAGCGCCAGGGGTGAACCAGCGCCAAGGGCGGATATTATTGGGGGCAATATAATAAACCAGTTCTAAGCTGAACCACACGAACAAAACCACCAAGGGCCATTGGAACAGTTGCCAGCCGTTGCGGATGGAGTTGTTCCAGGCATACCTATCCGCCAGAAAATTGCCCAAAGTGCTGCCGAAGAAAACAAGCGCCAAAGCGGATATAACGAGCGCCGAAAAAATAAAGGTGAGGCCCAGCGCCAAATAACGATCTTTCCACCAGGGACGCAAGTTCTTCACCCCGTAGGCAATATTCAAGGAATAAATCAACGCGTGCAGCCCGGACGAAGCGGCCCAAATGGTGGCGATCAAGCCGAAGCTCAATAAGCCGCCGCGCGGCTGCTGCGTAATTTCATTCAAGGTTTGGCCGACCAGCACTAAGGCCGTCGGCGGCAAGACCTGGCTCAGATACTTCAGCAGTTGTTCGAGCAAATGCGGCATCGGCAAATACCCCACCAGCGCCGCCAGAAAAATCAGCATCGGAAACAACGCAAACAGAAAGTAAAACGCTAACTGTGCAGCATGGCCAAACACATCATCTTTGAAGCACTCATCAAAGACGATGCGAATAAAGCTGGAAGGGGGTGATGGGTTCACAACCGTTTCACTTTCCATGCCCTGAGGTTGTAGCAGAAAAAAAAGCGAGAGTGAATGCCACTCTCGCTTTTGCAGTTAAATTGTCTTCCCGATAGGCTTAGAACGTGTAGCGCAAGCCCAAAATGATGCGACGTTTGCCGCCATCCGTTCCCCACTGATTGAGGAAGTTAGTGGAATTCACACGGCCTTCGGGGATACCGAAGTTGCGCGTGTTCGTCGCATTGAACATATCGGCGCGGAATTGCAATTGGTTGCCTTCGCTGACGCGAATGTTCTTTAGTAAACCGAGTCCCAGGTCGCCGATGCCATCCGCCCGCAGAATGTTGCGTCCGGCATTACCAACACGTTGGGCGGCGGTGATAGGTTGGAACAGAGTCCGTCCGCCCGCTTGCAACAATTGGATAATGTTCATCGAAGAAACATCCTGTGTCGTATTCAGGTTCGGACGAATCGCGCTGCCGACCAACGAGTCAATACCGCTCAACGCGCCTGCCGGATCAGCACCATTCAAAGGCGTGAACGGCGCACCGCTCTGCAAGGTGAAGAACGAATTGATTTGCCAGCCGCCCAACACACGACCGACCGAATCCTTTCTGCTCGCGGAAAATCGGCAGTTCGTACACGACGTTAGCCGTTAAGCGATGCGGGCGGTCATAAGCCGAACGTCCGCGATCCGCACGAATATTGAACGAATCCTGTGCGACAGCGACTTCACCGCTGGACGGATTGAAGATTTCCGACGCCGTATCAATAAACGCGCTCCAGGTGTAATGAACACCTGCGCTGAAGTTCTTGCTCAGCCGTTTGTCCAGACTGACCTGTAACGAATGATAGATGGATGAAGCGGCATTCGCACGCAACCGAATCACGCCCCGCGTTGGAATCCGCGCGGCAGAAATTCGCATTCGGTTCCGTCGTCAGGTTTCGCGCAACCGGTTCTTGCGAGATTGCCGTCCAACTGTTTGGAACAATCCTGTTGCCTTTAGTTCCCACATAGCCCACTTTGAAGACCATGTCGGTGCCCAATTCACGTTGCAATTCCAGGCTGAATTGATCGTACGCAGGGCGCGCGGAAGTCTGCCGCCCACAATCGTGCGGGTCAAGGTCAACGGATTGAGTCCTGCCGGTTGTGCTGCTGGCAAGGCGGTGAACGCATTGTTCACTGCCGGGCCGCCGGTCGTTTGCGCTACAGTCGGTAAGCTGACGGCTGCGACAAACGGGAAGGCGCTGGCGATGTTCAGGTTGATGTTGATGAATGACGCATCGTTTGTGCGCGCATAGCCGCCGCGCAACACCAGTCTATCCTGTCCCGACAAAAAGCCGAGTCCATTGATGCGCCAGTTGAAGCCCAAACGCGGTTGCAAGTTATTGCGATCCCGTTTGGGAACGGCGTGAAGCGAAACCGCTCGTCATTGCCGGCTGCCGCGACAATCTTGTCATTGAACGGAACCAGATTGGCGACGGAGTTGTTCGGCAACTCGTAGCGTAAGCCATAGGTCAAAGTGAAACTCGGACGAACTTTCCATTCATCCTGCCAGAAGAAATAGTTATCCCAATAATTGTAGTACTGGATTTCCGAACCACCCGCGAGCGGTTTGTTGATGTTCGCAGCATCCGCCGCGTCATTCACGAACCGCTGCAAAGTTGCATATCGCAGCAGGCCACGAATCGTCGGGAAGAAGAACGATTTGACCTCGCGCTTCTGAATATCAACCCCAAACTTCATGTTGTGATTGCCTGCCGTGTACGACATCGTATCCATCAACTGATACGTGTTGTTGAAGCGGAACTGCGGCAGGTTGACAGCCAGGCCAATCGCCGTGCGGCTGGCGGCGGCATTGAAGCCGGTCAAGCCAAGTTCAGAGATTTCAAGCGAAGGAATAGTTTCTGAGGACGGATCGCTGGATGAAGTAATTGTGCCATAACGTTGATAGGCCAAGCGCACTTCGTTGACCAGTGCGTTGCGAAAGCACTGAGTTGAGCGAGAAGGCCAGCGATTGCGTGCGCGACACGTTTGCGGTCGTCAACCCTGGCGGCGTTACTTGCCCTGTTCCAGTGGTCTGATTGGCTATCGTACAAATAGCGCGCGCTGAACCGATTGTTTTCATTGAACTGATGATCAAAGCGGGTAGACCATTGCCAATCATCAAACTTGAACGCTGCCGCGCCGGTCAATGACCCAAGCGGAATCGTGTAGTTCTGTCCGTTCAGGCGTGAACGCCGCACTTTGTCCGGTGGGGGTTTGGGCGGCAGGCAGGAAGCGCAGCAATGCGGCCACTTGTGGGCGACTGCCTGCGGCTTGTTGCAGAATTTGTCGCCCCGCTTCAGTCGGCGCACCGTTCAGTGTCGAGCCAGAACCGAGTCGCCGATCCGTCCAGCGTTGCACGGAAGCAAAGAACCAGGATTTGTCTTTGCCGTCATAAATCGAAGGGCCGCCTTCGCCAAAACGCGGGAGCAGCATCGGGCCGCCGAATGTGCCGCCAATTTGATTTTCCAAGCGGAACGGCGAACCTTTCTTCGCACCTGTTCCGTTAGGATTACAGAAACCGCCGGGTTTGCCTGCTTTGTCTGTATTGCTGCAAGAGTTCTGGTGGTTGTCGTTGTGGAACCAGAACGCTGACCCGTGATACTGATTGGTTCCGCTCTTGGTCACGACGCTGACGACCGAACCCGAATTTCGCCCAAATTCCGGCGCAAACTGATTGGTAATCAAACGAAGTTCTTGCACCAGATCGGGATTGTTCATCGCCTGCTGACCGCCAGCTACGCTGGGGTCGTTGCTGTCTTGTCCGTCAATAATGAAGTTGTTGGAGCGCACACGCCCGCCATTGGCACGAAAAGCTGACGCCCATTGGCAAAGCCGGTTTGCCACTGCCCAATTGGCTGACGCCCGGCGCGGAAAGCACGACATTGAAAACATTGCGATTCGTTGCAATCGGCAATTCGGAAAGGCGTTTTTCATCAAACCGCGTACTGACTTCCGCGTTGCTGGTATTCAGGATCGAGGCATTTTCCGTAATCGTGACAACCTCCGTCACGGTCGAAACTTTCATTGAAGCGTCAATGACCGCATCCTGATTGACCAAAAGTGTAATGCCAGAGCGCACTAAGCTTGGCAAAGCCATTGCGCTTCCACTGTCAATTCGTAAGTGCCAATCGGGAGATTGGGAAAGCGATAACGGCCTTCGCCATCGGTCGTGATCGTACGTGAAGTATTGGTCTCCACTTCACGCGCCTTCACCGGTCGCATTCGGAATGACTTTTTGCTGCTCATCCAGTACCTGCCCCGGACATCGTCGGCAGTCGTGGATTGGGCATAGACGGATGCCGAGATAATCAGCATCAATGCCAGAAACATCATAGAAAATTTGATTTTGGTGAACATAAACCCTCCTGGGAAATCAAAATAAAATTCAGTGAATCGAATTCATCAGAAACCGAGTTTGCTCTTACAGGCAAATCCCAAACCAAGCTTGAAAGATAAACAGGAATGTTGAAAATAAAGGATTTATGGAAAGAGGCAAGGGGTTCAGGCGAGTCCGAATAATTCGGTTTCCTAAATGATTATCCAAATTTTCGTATTTTTTATAATTTCCCAGCCGAAGGAACCGGGCAGCTATTAGCGTGACGCAGTAAAAACTGGTGCGCCGAGAACTTCCATCCGGGGCTGAATCCCCAGCCCCGGCAACCTGGAAGCGGCTAATCGTCCGCGCTGACGCTGCGGCGCACCCTCGGCAATGCTGACAGTCACGTAGCTGTTGAAATCGGTGGCGGAAAACAGATATTCCGGCGGCGTGCTGTGCGCCAAATGAGCGATAGCGGCAGTGATAATGTCGCCACCCCAAGTATCTTCAATCGTCATCGCAATGCCGAGCGAAACGCACAGATCACGAATCTGCCGCGCTTTGGTCAGACCGCCGACTTTCGAGATTTTCAGGTTGATGACATCCATCGCCCGATCGCTGTAACCGCGCACGACCGTTTTCAAATCGTCAATGACCTCATCCAGCACAAATGGGCGATTGGTGTGTCGCCGTATAACCAGGCATTCTTCGTAACTCAAACACGGTTGCTCGAGATACACGTTCACATCGCGCACGCCAGCGGCCACACACATGGCTTCGTGCTGCGTCCAGCCGCAATTGGCATCGGCAACAAGAACATCACCGAGTTGCAGTTCGGCGGCGACGCAATGAATGCGCGCAATGTCCGTGGCCACATCGCTACCCGATTTAAGCTGAAATTTGGTGTAACCTTCAGCCCGATACTTACCCACCATTGCAGCCATACGTTCCGGCGTGTCCTGTGAAATTGCACGATACAAGGCGAAATCTTCACCATATCGTCCGCCCAGCAACGTCACGACCGGCTGCTGACAAGCTTGTCCCAAAATATCCCAACAGGCCATATCCAACGCGGATTTGACGTACGGATGCCCACGCAAGGAATCATCCATACGGCGATTGACCAAACTCAATTCAGTGGGATCAAGCCCCAGCAAGTGCGGGGCAAGCTCGGCAATCCCCGTGCGCGCGCCCGCCGCGTACGCGGGCAAATACGCCGGGCCAAGGGGGCAAACTTCGCCGTAGCCTGTTAGCCCCGCATCTGTTTCTATTGCAACCACGGTGGAATCAAATACGTCTACGCTTCTGCCGCCTGACCATTTGTAGCTGCCTTCGTGTAAGGGCAACGCGACTCGATAAACATGGATGTTGGTAATTTGCATGAATGTGCCTTAAATGTGTAGAGCAAACTTTCCAGTTTGCTCAGGGTCTGTCCACTGACCCGATGATGAAGACCAAAGCAAGCTGGAAAGTTTGCTCTACCGCGGATTATCTCCGATTTGTTCAGCGACTGGCAACGGAAGGCGGACGCCGCCGGAATTTTCCCCGGCAGAAACATCACGGCTCTCTTGTGTGCCGGGTCGAACCAATAGATAATCCCTGCACCGAATAGGCATTTTCACTTGCTATCTGGCTCTGAAAGGAAATTATGGACAAGCTTAACCGTCGAGATTTTGTCAAAACCTCGGCCAGTGCGGCTGCCGTCAGCACGCTCGGCTTTAATGTCACCAACTATGCGGGTAGCCCGAATGGCACGGTGCGCGTCGCGGTTGTCGGCTTGAAAGGGCGCGGCGCGGCGCACACGCAGGGCTACCTCGGCGTGCCCAATGTCGAAGTTGCCGCACTGTGCGATGTGGACGATGCGGTCTTCGACAAGCACGTTAAAATTCTGGCCGATAAGGGCAAACCCAAGCCAAAGATTTATAAAGACATTCGCAAGCTGCTCGAAGATAAAGAAATTGATGCCATCTCAATTGCCACGCCAAATCACTGGCACAGCCTGATGGCGATTTGGGCGTGTCAGGCGGGCAAAGATGTGTACGTCGAAAAGCCGATGTCGCATACGTTGTGGGAAGGCCGCAAGCTGGTCGAAGCCGCGCGCAAACATAATCGCATCGTGCAACACGGCTCGCAAAGCCGCTCAAAACCGAGCATTATCGAAGCGATGCAACATCTGCGTGACGGTTTGATCGGTGATGTTTATATGGCGCGCGGGCTGTGCTACAAATGGCGCGACACGATTGGCAAGAAACCCGATAGCCCGTGCCCCGCGGCGTAGATTATGATTTGTGGACAGGCCCCGCGCCGAAACGTCCCTTCAATGAAAATCGCTTTCACTACAACTGGCATTGGAATTGGGACTATGGCAATGGCGACATCGGCAATCAGGGCGCGCACGAAATGGACGTCGCACGCTGGGGCTTGGGCGTGACGTTGCCGACGAAAGTCAGCTTCCATGGGCGGGCATTTTATGTTCGATGACGACCAGGTCACGCCGAACACGCAAGTCTCTATGTTTGAATTCGACAAGAACGGCAAGAAGGTCATCCTCGTCTTTGAAGTGCGGCATTGGATGACGAATCGTGAAGCTGAGATTGGCGCAGGCCGCGAAGGCAATTGCATCGGCGATATTTTCTACGGCTCGAAAGGCTATCTCGTCACCGCGAATGACGGATCGTATCGCTCGTATCTCGGCAAAGATCAGCAGCCTGGCCCCAGTTCGCCGCAACCCGCCAGAGAAGGTAGCGCACATTTCGCCAACTTCATTCAGGCGATGCACAGCCGCAAGTCAAGCGACTTGCACGCCGACATCGAACAAGGCCATTTGTCCTGTTCGTTGATGCACCTGGCCAACATTTCGTATCGGCTCGGAAACACAATCAATTTTGATCCAAAAACAGAAACCATCACCGGCAACCCGAAAGCACAGGCAATGCTCAAGCGGAACTATCGTGCGCCGTTTGTCGTGCCAGAAAAAGTTTAGGAATGTCATCAACTCACCTGTAATTCAACTCTGAAAGGAAATTATGGACAAGCTTAACCGTCGAGATTTCGTCAAAACTTCTGCCAGTGTTGCCGCTGTGGGCACACTCGGCTTTAACGTCACCAACTATGCGGGTGCGCCTAGCGACACGGTGCGCCTCGCGGTCGTCGGCTTAAAAGGCCGCGGCGCAAATCACACACAGGGTTTCTCGGCACTGCCCAACGTCGAAGTCGCCGCGCTCTGCGATGTGGACGAATCGTTATTTGATCGGCATATCAAACAAATTGAGAAAGCGGGCAAATCCAAGCCAGCGATTTTCAAAGACTTTCGCAAGCTGCTTGAAGACAAAAACATTGATGCCATTTCGATTGCCACGCCCAACCATTGGCACAGCCTGATGACCATCTGGGCCTTACAAGCGGGCAAAGATGTGTACGTTGAAAAACCCATGTCGCATACCTATTGGGAAGGTAAACAGGTCGTTGCCGCCGCCAAGAAATACGGCAAGGTCGTGCAACACGGTTCGCAAACCCGCTCCAATGTGGCAGCGCGTGAAGCAATTGATAAACTGTGCAAGGAAAACCTGTTGGGAGATGTTTATTACACGCGCGCGCTCTGCTACAAGTGGCGCGACACGATTGGCAAGAAACCAGATGGTCCCGTCCCTGCGGGTGTGGATTACGATCTGTGGACAGGCCCCGCGCCGAAGCGCCCCTTCAACGAAAACCGCTTCCATTACAACTGGCATTGGAATTGGGATTACGGCAATGGCGACATCGGCAACCAGGGCATCCACGAAATTGACATCTCGCGTTGGGGCTTAGGCGTGACGCTGCCAACCAAAGTCAGCGCCATGGGCGGACACTTTATGTTCGATGATGATCAGAACACCCCTAATACCATGATCGCTTCGTTTGAGTTCGATAAGGGCGGCAAGAAAGCCATTATGGTGGCTGAAGTGCGCCACTGGATGTCCAACAATGAAGCGGGAATCAGCGATAGCCCAGAGTTAAAAATGGGCACGGGCGGCGGGCGTGGCGGCAACACCATCGGCAATATTTTCTATGGTTCAAAGGGCTATCTGGTCATCGAAGGGTATAACAAGTACACCACCTTCATGGGCAAAAACCAGGAACCCGGCCCGTCACGTACAGGCAGAGACAACCACTGGGCCAACTTCATTGATGTCGTGCGCAGCCGCAAGAAAGAAGACCTCAATGCGCCGATTGAAGAAGGCCATTATTCCTGCGCGTTGATGCACCTGGCGAATATATCCTATCGCCTCGGTCGCTCGCTCAACTTCGATCCGAAGACTGAAACCATCATTGGCGATAAGGAAGCGCAGGCGATGATGAAGCGCCAGTATCGTGCGCCGTTTGTCGTGCCGGAAAAAGTCTAGGAAAGTTTGAGAAGCTAACAAGGGGAGGCGGGGAGGAAGGGAGAAGAGATGCAAGCGCAGTCTCTCTTCCCTTCCCCCTTTCTCCCCCTTTCCCCTTCTTCCCAGCCTTTTATTTTTCCTGCCCAGCCGCTGCGGCAACAGATTCTTCGCTGGGCGGGGGTTCGGGTACATTGTTCACGCCTGGAACTGGTTTGATGTGTTTCTTGTGGATGGCCGTTTCCAAGGCACGAACCACGTTTTCATCATAGCGTGAGCCGATGAATGTGTTGATGCGATCAATCGCTACTTCAAACGTCATCGCCTTTTGATAAGGCCGATTCGTCGTCATCGCGTCAAAGCAATCCGCCACACTCACAATCCGCGCCATCATCGGAATTTCGTCGCCTTTCAATCCACGCGGGTACCCCTTCCCATCCATTGTTTCGTGGTGCATAGACATGCCGGGAATGTATTCCGCCATTTCGGGGTTCTCTTCCATAATCGTGCCGCCGATGCTCGGATGGGCTTTCATTTTTTCAAACTCATCATTGGTCAAGGCGGCAGGCTTACGCAGGATGCGGTCTTCGATGCCGATCTTGCCGACGTCATGCAGCAAAGCTGAAACGCGAATCTTTTCGACTTCATCGGGTGGCATTTCCATCAATTCGGCAATCGTTTGCGAATAAACCATCACGCGCTCCGAGTGCCCACGCGTATACGGGTCTTTGCCATCAATGGCGGCAGCCAGCGATTTGACCGAGCCGAGAAACAAACGCCGGTTCTTTTCTGACGAAGCCTCGACTTCCTGAATATGCCGTTGAATTTCGCTCCCCATCACATTGAAGTCCACGGCTAACTCGCTGATTTCCCGATTGCTGGTAGCCAATTCAATCCGCCGCGTATAGTCGCCTTTGGCCAGCGCACGCGCATTTTCCGCCAGTTTTTCAATCGGCTTGCTGAACCCACGTGCAAAGAAAAAGCCAAAGATGATGGCGACCAGGGCCGCAACCAACGAAATCATAATCGTGCGCCAGCGCATTGTTTTGGCCGACAAATACGCCGCCTCTTCGTTTACCAACCCGACCACGCCGAGTCGTTGTTCCGCATTCAGTTGCGCCGTGGCATAGCTACCCAACAGCGCCAGCCTTTCGCTATTGCGTGACAGCGGAAAAGCCGAGGTCGCAGCCACATATTGATTGCTGTCGAGCCAATCCCGTACCACCTTCATATACCGCGCGTCCTGCTTCTTGAAGGCCAGTTGTTCATCCGGGTGCGCGACGACCGAGCCTTCTCCATCTACGACAAAGAAGATCGTGTTTTCGCCGTGCAGCAATTTCCATTCGTCCAAATTGCCTTTTTGCGCAACCAGCGAAAACACCTTTTGCAAGCTGACGACCGCCAACACGATGCCTTCTATCTGACCTTTGTTCTTTACTGGCTGCGCGACGATCAACGCGGGTTCGCGGTAAGTATTCAAAATGCGCGGCGCGCCCAAATATGAGCGCCCCTTTGCTGTCGCCGAGGAGGCTTCATGCAAGGCTTCGCGCACCTCTTCCGGGATGATCTTGTTGGAGTTCGTCACAACGCTGTAATTATTCAAATTCTGGCTAGGCGCGACCGCCAGCGCGAGCAGATTGGAATCGTCTTCCAACGTGCGCGCCAGACTCTCTTGCCCAGCCGGGCTAGTGGCTTGGAGCAAGTTGCCCGTGATTTCAAACGCCCGCGCGTATGAATTAACCTGCGCAATGTAGCCTTGTACGTATAACTCAATCTGCCGCGCCTTATTACGTACGGATTGCACTTGATAGTTTTTCTCTTTGCCTTGCAGAGTTTCCGTATTAATAGAGATCAATTGCCAGCCGACAAACGCAATCGGTGCCAGGCTAAAAAGAACCAACACGAAAAGGATTAAATGCAAAACTTTGATGCGCCCAGCTAAAAATGTGGTGACGGCCATAATGTGGTGCGGGTTGTTAGGAGGTTAACTTGCAAAGGCTTAGCGCGGTGAGGGAGGCCGCAGAGAAGAAGGGCAGCGGAATCCTAACAAATCGGGTGCAGGGGAACAATAACTTTTTCCGACTTTCTCAAGCAACTGGCGTCTAAATCACTGTCGGAGGTAGGTTATGGCCCGTTTTGCTTGACCTGAAAACGGGCGACCGACAAACTACGGATGATGAATTTTGTGAGGTGCAGCGTGTGAGTTTAATGACAGGCAGCTTGCGGCAAATCACGGAAATGGACGCTGACGCGAGCGATAATCATCTAATCGCGCGTACGTTGGCGGGCGAAACCGAAGCCTTTAGCATCCTGGTGCGCCGCTGGGAACGTCCGATTTACGGCTTAACCTTGCGGATGCTCGGACGCGACGAAGACGCGCGCGATGCGTGCCAGGAAGCTTTTCTGTCAGCCTTTCGTAATCTGAATAAGTTTCGCGGCGATGCCAAGTTTTCTTCGTGGATGTATCGCATCGCACTTAATGCCTGTCACACGCGGTTGCGCAGCAACAATGGTGTTAGCTATTCGCTTGATGCCGAAGACGAAAATGGACGCCGCCTGGATGTGGCAGACACCAGCACGGAAAGCACACCAGAGCAAATGCACCGCGAAGAGCGTTCCCAACTGGTGCGGCGCGCCTTGCAAGCCTTGCCGCCGGAAATGCGCCAGGTGATCGTAATGAAGGAATACGAAGAAATGACCTTTGCCGAAATTGCCGAAGTGCTCGGCATCCCCGTCAGCACGGTCAAATCGCGGCTTTACACTGGCTTGCAGCAAATGCGGCTGCGACTCAATCCGTGGCACGGCGCAATCTGATCAACGGGGTGCGCCCAGGTCCGCGCGGGCCAATCGTTGCTGGGGTTTGCCACTAACCGAAAGCGCGCGCAGTCGAGTGGCCGCCTGCGAAGGCGCAGGCACCACCATAGAAGTGAGAGTGTTTTGAGAGGACGGAAATCATGAAAAGCCAAGTTGAGAATCATTGCAGGAAGAAAGATTTGCTGGTGGCGTACCTGTATGCCGAAGCCAGCCCCGCTGAAAGCAAAGAGTTCGAGCAGCATCAGGCTGTTTGCACTGAATGCAGGGCAGAGTTGCAAGCTTTCCAAGGCGTACGCCAGGAACTCAGCACATGGGAAATGCCGTTTATTCCCCACATCGAAATTGTTACACCACGCACGGCAATAGACGCGCTACGCGACTTTTTCCGCCTCGCGCCCGGTTGGTTCAAAATCACTTCGGGCTTGACTACTGCGGCGGCAGCGGCGTTGGTCGTGTTGGCTTTTACTGGAACACACATTAGCTACGGTCAAAACGGCGTGGAGGTCAGGTTCGGCCTCGCGCAAACCTCCGCAGTGACTAAGGCTCAACCTATCGCTGGCCCCCCCAAACCAATAGCCGTCAATTCCCTTTCGCGCGCCGAAGCCGAGCAAATGATTCAGGCGGCGGTCGCACAAGTTCAAATGCAAGCGCAGGAACAAACCCGGCTTCAACTCGCTAGCCTGGAAGCTAAATTAAAAGCGACACATCAAACTGAACTCCAAAACGCTACTCTACGGCTGCGCAAAGATCATCAAAAGCAATTGGCAAGCCAATTGGCTAAGCTTGACAGCAATCAGCGGCAAACTTTGACGGAATGGCTTTTTGAGACATCCAGTGCGAGCAATGAAAGATAGGAGCGCAAGAATGAGACCCCTAATAAATTCCCGTTTGGTGCAATGGACGGTGCGTCTTTTTATGTTGGTAGGGATGTTGTGGCTACTGCCTGACACGACGCAGGCACAAACTGGCGCGAAAGCCAAACGCCGCCTAGCGAAACAAGTCACTAACAGCGCAGCCGAGGCAGAACAACCTGCCGCCAGCCAACCGGTTGAAGAAATCAAAGTGCCGCAGCGATTAGGTAATGCGCCCGCCGGACAAGCGCGGCAACCAAATCGCCCACTGGAGTTGGGGCGAGTTCCCAATCAGATCCTTGATCGCGTCCTGTTGCAATTGGAGCTAACGGAACAACAGAGGCCGCAAGTGTTGGCTGTGCGCCGGAAATATATGAATGAGCTTCCACGCATCTTCAAATTGCTCAAGGCCAAGCAGGATGTCTTTGACGACGCGATGAATGCTGCCGAGTTCAATCCCGAAGATATTGAGCGCAAGGCCGAGGATTTGGCTAAGACACAAGGAGATTTGCTCAAAGCGCAAACCCGGCAAATGATCGAAATCCGCAAAATCCTGACCCCGGAGCAATTCGTCAGGTTCCATCAACTCCTGGAAGAAGAACGCCGCAAAACGGCCCAGCAACGCCTGCTTAATCAGTAGTCATTGGTCATTTGTCATTCGTCATTGGCCATCGTTCGTGGAGTAGTGACGGCGATGACAAATGACCAATGACAATTGCCCCTTTCGACAAAACCTCCCGCCTGCATTACTCTAGCGCCACAACTTATTCCTGATATGAAACGAATTATTGTCGGCACCGCCGGACATATAGATCACGGCAAAACTTCGCTGGTACGCGCGCTCACGGGCGTTGACGCAGATCGTCTGAAAGAAGAAAAAGAGCGCGGCATCACTATTGACATTGGCTTCGCTGACCTCACCGTCGGCGACACGCATTTTGGCTTTGTAGACGTACCCGGTCACGAACGCTTCGTCAAAAACATGCTCGCGGGCGCGCACGGCATTGATTTAGTAATGCTCGTCGTCGCGGCGGACGAAAGCGTGATGCCGCAAACGCGCGAACACTTCGACATCTGCCGCCTGCTCGAAGTCAAATCCGGCCTCGTCGTCATCACCAAAATTGATATGGTGGACGAAGAGTTTTTGGAACTCGTCGAAGCCGAGGTAAGCGAATACATCGCCGATTCCTTTCTCGCCCACGCGCCGATTGTGCATGTCAGTTCCAAAACAGGCGCAGGCATTGAGGCGCTCAAAAAAACGCTGGCCCAACTCGCCGCCAAAGTCACGCTGCGTGATGCCAATGCGGTTGCGCGCTTGCCAATAGATCGTGTGTTTACCATCAAAGGCTTCGGCACAGTCGTGACCGGAACATTGATCGCAGGCAGCATCAAAACCGGCGACGAATTGGAATTGCTTCCATCCGAAGCCAGACGAATGCGCGTGCGGGGATTGCAAGTCCACGGCAAAATGACGAACGAAGCCAATGCCGGAGAGCGCACCGCCGTCAATTTGCAAGGTCTCGAAGTTGCCGAAGTCACACGCGGGCAAGCACTCGCGCCAGCCGGGCGTTTTGTTGCCACGCACATGCTGGATGTCAGTTTGCAATTGCTCAAAAGCGCGCCGAAGCCGCTGCGTTCGCGCTCGCGTGTGCGGTTGCATCACGGCACCGCTGAAGCCCTGGCACGGGTGATTTTGCTGGGACAAACGGAACTCGCGCCGGGCGGCAAAACGTTTGCGCAACTCCGTCTGGAAACGCCGCTGCTCGCGTTGCCACAAGATCGCTTCATCGTGCGCAGCTATTCGCCTGCAAGTACGATTGGCGGTGGCATCATTATTGACGGGTTGCCGCTGAAACATCGCATCCGCGAAGCCCCCAAAGTCGTCGCCCAACTGACAGCCCTGGCCCAGGCAGACGAAGCGGAGCGATTGGCCTTGCTGGTCGAGATGGCGGGCGAGCAAGGGATGACGCAAACCGCCTTAGCCGCGCGCAGCGGCGCGACCGACGAATCGCTCAAAAAAGCGACGGAACAATTTACCCGGACGCGCCGTCTAATTGTCGCGTCTACCAATCTGTTGGTCGCGCGCGAACCGTTTGAAGGATTAGCCAAACAGGTGCGCGAAATGCTGAAGGCTTTTCACAAAAAAGCGCCGCTGGAATCCGGTTTAGGCCGCGAAGAATTGCGGGAACGCATCTTTGCCAAACTCTCGCCGGAAATCTTTCGTGCCGTCATTGCGCAGTTATCTGAACGCAATGAGGTAGTCGCCGAAAAGGATTTGCTCCGTTTGGCAACTCATCGCGTCGCGCTTTCTACCGACGAACAAGCCGCGAAAGATCACTTAGCGGCGATTTACCTGCAAGCCGCGTTGCAACCGATTTCGCTTGAAGAAGCCTTGCAACAGGCTGCGCCCAATTTCGGCATTGACGCCGCCCGTGCCCAACGCTTTGCGCAAATGCTCATCAACAGCGGCGAATTGGTGCGCGTCGGCGAGTTGGTATTTCACCAGCAGGCGCTAGCGGATTTACGCGCAACATTGCAACGCTATAAAGCCGAACACGGCACACGAATTGATGTTGGGGTCTTTAAGGACTTAACCGGTGTATCGCGCAAGTACGCGATTCCGCTGCTTGAGTATTTAGATCGGCAACGCGTCACGCGGCGCTTTGGTGATGCACGTGAGATTATGTAACTTTGCCTGCTAGTTATTCGCTTTGGTGGGAAGAAAGAATTTATGATGAGGTATGGAATCACGTTCTTAATCGTTTTCTTTTCCGCCTGCGCGTATGCGCAAAATTCCAATGTCCAACTGCAACCAGTCGCAACAGGCTTTTCGTCGCCTGTATTGGTTACGAACGCGCACGATGGCAGCAATCGCTTATTCATCGTGGAGCAAACCGGCAAGATTCGCGTGCTACAGCCAGAGGCGACGACGGCAACCGACTTTCTTACTCTGACTACAAAAATCGCTGCTGGCGGCGAGCGGGGTTTACTTGGCCTGGCGTTTCATCCCAATTACAAAAGCAATCGCAAATTCTATGTAAATTACACGCGCAGCGGCGATGGCGCGACGGTGGTGTCGGAGTTTCAAGTTTCGGCCAGCAATCGCAATGTAGCGGACACGACCGAACGAATTCTGCTGACCATCGCGCAACCGTTTACCAACCACAACGGCGGGATGATTGAGTTTGGTCTTGATGGCTACTTATACATCGGAATGGGCGATGGCGGCAGCGGCAATGATCCGGGCAATCGTGCGCAAAATATCGAAGAGTTGCTCGGCAAAATACTGCGCATTGATGTGAATCGTACAGAAGGGGCGCTGCAATATGGCATCCCGCCCGACAACCCCTTTGCAGGCACAACACCGGGCCGCGATGAAATCTTTGCGGTCGGCGTGCGCAACCCCTGGCGTTGGTCGTTTGATCGTTTGAGCGGACAGCTTTATGCCGGAGATGTGGGACAAAACGTCAGAGAATGGGCGCACATTGTCGAGAAGGGCAAGAACTACGGCTGGGCCACATGGGAAGGAACGCGCTGCAACACAGCAAAACCTGCTGGTTCACCAGCCTGCACAGCTTTGCCACTGCTTCAACCGTTGCTTGAATACGATCACACGGCAGGGCGTTGCTCCATCACAGGTGGTTATGTGTATCGGGGCGCACGCTTTACGTTTCCGCAGGGAGCGTACATTTATGGCGATTATTGCACGGGCGAAATCTGGCAATTCGTGAATGGACAGACTTCATTGTTGCAGGACACGCCCTTTTCGGTATCGTCGTTTGGCGAGGACGAAGGTGGCGAAATTTATGTTTGCGGTTTGGGCAATGGCATCGTTTATCGCATAACAAATACGACTTCGCCACGCACGCTAGGCACGGTGTCCAGCGCGAGTTATGACAAAGAAGCGGGCGTGGCGCGCGAGTCTATCGCTGCGACATTTGGGACAGGCTTAGCGAACGGCGAGTTCGCTGCTCCGGGATTCCCCTTGCCCACCAGTCTGGGCGGCACGACGGTAACGATACGAGACAGCAAAGGTGTGGAGCGGCTCGCCCCCTTATTTTATGCGGGGCCGATGCAGATTAACTTTCAAGTGCCGCCGCAAACCGCTACTGGTTACGGCGCAATCATTGTCAAAAGCAACGATACAGTCGTCAGTTCAGGCGCGCTCAAGATCGAAGCGTTTGCGCCCGGCATTTTCTCCGCTGCTGCGAGTGGCGCAGGCGTCGCCGCAGGTCGCGTGCAACGGGTGCGCAATGGCGCTTCGACCTATGAAGAGATGGTCGAACGCGATCCGACGGATGCAACCAAATGGCGTGCAGTAGCGATTGATCTTACTCCTTTCACTGACAGCGTGTATTTACTGTTGTTCGGCACAGGGCTGCGCGGTCGCGGCGAGTCATTGAATGCCAGCGTGAATATCGGCGGGATGCTGTTGCCCGTGGACTTCGTCGGCGCGCAAGCAGAATTTGTCGGCTTGGATCAAATCAATATTCAATTGCCGCCCAGTTTGCAGGGCAAAGGCGAAGTGGATGTGATCGTAACGGTGGATGGCATGGTACTGAATACTGTGCGGGCGCGGTTCAAATAAAGGCGGAACTTCAAGAAAAGCCAAGGCGTAACGATTTTGTCATTGGTCATTGGTCATTGGTCATTGGTCGCTAGCAATGACTGTTAGACGCTCAAGCAATGACTGAAACAAGGAGACATTATGTTTTGCTCGGAATGTGGAACGGAAAATGCGCGAGGTCAGAAATTTTGCACGCGTTGCGGAACAAGTTTATTGGCGATTGAATATGCCCGCTCTATCGTGAATGAAATGGCAGCAGGGAAAGCTTCAAACGGGCTAGAGGCAGCAACCGTTCTGAAAAGTGTCGCGTGGATTAGTACGATAGGGTTTCTGACCACGATGGTAGGAACGATTGTGCTCTCGAACATTTATGATCACCCTGGCGATGCGCCCGTCGGATTGTTTTTTGCCATCGCCGGGTTAATTGCCTTAATCGTCATCAACAAACAGTTGCTAAAGTTGATTAGTAATCCGCAGCCACAAGCCAAGTCGCCCTTGCTACCAGATATCCTCGCCAAGCACGCCGTCGGCCACACGACCAATCGCAACCTGAGCGAAGGCCCGCAACCCTATTACAGCGTGATCGAAGAGCAAACCCGCAACTTGGAAAATCAGCGTTAGTTTACTTCTTGCTCATCGCCGCCAGAATGCCAATCTGCTGTTGCCCACTAACTTTGATGGTACGCGTGTATTCGTGATAACCGTGGGCCATCAAGCTGACGTTATGTTCACCAATCAACAATTTCACACTACGCGGTGTGACGCCTGAATACACCCCATCAATATAGACCCGTGCCGGAACGTAGCTTTTGATGGAGACCAGCCCGGTGTTGGGTTGCAGAAGTGTCGCCCCGCCTTCCAATTCAAGATTCGCCTCCGTTTCCACAGGAGCGTTTTTTGGCTCCGGCACAACAGGTTGCGGCGGCACCACCGGTTTTATGAGTTTCTTGGGTAGCGCCTCATCCGTCCCGGTCAAATCAGAATGCATTCTGCTTAACCTCAACTGTCACATTGCGCGTTTTAGGAAGCGAAGAACTAACCGTACGCGGTAGCCCAAAAACATCTACCAAGAGGTCAATAGACTGAAGCTTGGCAGCGGGTTGTACGCTCAGCGCAGGTGCCGGAACAGCAGGTGGAGGGATGATCACTGGCTCAGGCGTTGGAATAGGTGAGGGCGAAGCATCGGCAACGGTTGCCACAGCCTCTTTAGTTAACGGATTGGCTTGTGGCGGACTCAAACGCAGCACACTTGCCAAAATAATGACCGTGATCGCCAACAGCACAAATTGCAGCGCTTTGCGTAAGAGTTGCCGACGCGATTGCCGCTCCACCGTAACGGGCGCTTCGGCAATCGTGGAAAAGGACTTGTTCAGTAATCGGACTCCACAATAAGGGCAAAATGTCTGCCAGAGCTTAACTTCCTGCGAGCAGTGATGACAATTCATACAAATACCTCGAGCTGTCGAGTAGTGATAATCCAACAGATAAAGCTTCGCCCACACGGGTACGGCACAGACCGGTTCAGATCGAAAATAGAATAAACCGATGCCAAAGCGACTGGGGAAACGGGGATTCCCGGCATTGATCTCTACAGTACTCGTCAGCCTTAGCAGGGTAGGAATAAGCTGGCGAACAATTAGGTGGAGACAAAGAGAACTAGGCGCTAGCGTAGGGGCGGTATCTCAAGTAGCAAATGGACAAATATTCAGTGGAACTGAAGTGCGACGACGCATAATGGCATAAATTGTCACCTGGGGAAAGTAAAATCTGTCAATTTGACTCCTTCATTCCTGGCTTGAAGTGGTGCCTGGCCATAGCCACAAGCCCCCCAGTTCTGGCATGATGAGCAAAATTTGAAAATTGTAGGAGCTTTTATGACTCATCGGTTAGCCATTACAGGCGGCACAGTAGCCACGCCGCACGAACTTATCGCCGCAGGCATCGTGCTTTGCGAGGACGGGCAAATCACCTTCGTCGGTGCCAGCACCGAGGCTGAGCCAGCACCAAATTCGCGCATCATTGATGCGACAGGCCAATTTGTGCTCCCCGGCTTCATTGATACGCACGTGCATGGCAGTGGCGGCGATGATGTGATGATTAGCGGAGCGGCAGGCATTCGCCGCGCGGGGAAAAACATGCTGCGCTATGGCACGACCGCCTGGTTGCCGACGACGATTGCCGCGCGACACGAGGAAATTCTGTTTGCGATTGAAGAAACACGCCAAGCGCAAGGCACGCCTGAGGCAATGGCCCAGATTCTAGGGCTGCACCTCGAAGGCCCCTACCTCAATATCAGGTTCAAAGGCGCACAACCGGATGAAGGCATCCGCGAACCAAATTTTGATGAATTGGATGAATTACTGGCAGCCGCCAACGGCCAAATCAAGGTGATGACACTCGCCCCGGAACTACCCGGCAGTATGGAAATGATTCGCAAACTGACAGCCAATGACATCGTCGCTTCGCTAGGGCATTCCGAATGCGATTACGACACAGCCTTAGCCGCCATTGATGCAGGCGCGACGTATGCGACGCATCTCTTCAATGCCATGTCCGGGGTGCATCATCGCAAGCCCGGCTTAGCCGCGTGCTGCCTGAACGAACCCGGCATTTGCGCGGAAATCATTTTGGATGGCGTGCATGTAAATCCACAGATGGCACGTCTCGCCGCTCGCAACAAAGGACGCGAGGGCTTGGCGTTGGTGACAGACGCGACAACCGCACAGGGCTGTGGCGATGGCATCTATCAGCTTGGCAAGTTCCAAGTCCAGGTAAGCGGCGCGCTATGCACATTAATGGATGGAGTGACGATTGCGGGTTCGGTCTTGACCATGAATCAAGCGGTCAAAAATGCGGTCGAGTTTACGGGAATGAGTTTACTAGACATCGCTTATATGGCGGCGATGATGCCTGCCAAACGCTGTGGCGTAGCAGATCGCAAAGGCTCGCTTGAGGTGGGCAAAGATGCGGATATTGCCATTCTCGATACAGGTTATTCAGTAACAGCAACTATTGTGAATGGAACTGTAGCTTTTCAGGCATAGTCGCTGCTGTCTTTAAGGCTAATCTTCAAAGACAGCAGCGACAGTAATGACAAACCCGACTTACTCTCCCCCCAATTTAATATTGAAGCCGCTTCCGCTTCCGCCCGCCTGGCCTGGGAAGAAGGGTTTCAGCAACCCAGCCAGCGCAGCCAAGTTCCGTGTTTGAATCAGAATCTCGCCCGGCCCCATAAATTCCGCCACGATTCCCTCGCCGCTCACAAAGCTGCGGAAAAATCCTGAAGCGGCCTTGCGCAAGGTGTATTGCGTCGAGCCTTCCCACGCGACCAGGTGGCCCGTATCAACCACGTAGCGTTCACCCGGCCCCAGCCGTTTGCGGTGAATGGCACCGAACGAAGAAACGAGTAACAAACCCGAACCGGTGATTTGTAACACGAACAAGCCTTCGCCGCCGAAGAAGGATTTGGCTCCGCCCCAACGCGTGTCTACGTTCAATCCAGCGTCGCCCGCGAGGTACGAACTCGATTGCACAAAGAAAGCTTGATTGCGCATTTCAATCGCGGCAATGTCGCCAGGGGCACCGGGCGCAAAGGTCACTTCGCCGGGGCCACCGCGAGCCGTGAAGGTTGAGACAAATGCCGATTCGCCGCCCACGGCTCGTTTCAAGGCACCAAACAAACCGCCTTTCATTTGCGATTGCAATTCGACATTCGCCGACATTGAAACCATTGCGCCGGCCTCCGCGCAAATCGAACGTTCCGGCTCAAGTTGAATGACTGCGAGTGAGAAGGCCGGTTGATGCAAGACCTCGAAGCGATAACCGAATCCTGCGCCTTGCGCATCAGCATCAATGTTAATCCCACCACCGGGATTCGCGGCGGGCGGCGGCAGCGCGCGTGCCCCGCAGCGGGTACAGAATTGTGAGTTGGGGACTAACTCCGCGCCACAATTTTGACAATTCATAGTTGATCTCCTTTTCTTGCTGGTTAGTTGTGGCCTTATGCCAAGCCTAGTATAGCCACAGAAGATCAGCGATGTCAGCAGCGGTGCCGTATGAATATGAAAGAATAAACCAACTTCTCTAAACGAATCCGTTCTCTGTGTCATAAGCAGATTGATTCGCGGCATTCAGCATTGTATTTTGTAGCCCTTGTTAGGAGGAATCACCGATGCTTCATCAATCATCCAAAATCAAATTGCTCTTCGTGCTGCTGGCACTTGGCCTTGCCCCCTCATTCGCGCAAAGCAAATATGACGCGCAGCTTGCTGAAATTGATGCGTACCTAGCGAAAGCGCGACAGGACTGGAAAATCCCCGGCCTTGCCATCGCCATCGTCAAAGACGATCAAGTGCTTGCCGCCAAAGGCTACGGCGTACGCGAACTTGGCAAGTCCGAACCAGTAAACGAAAAGACATTGTTTGCGATTGCGTCCAATTCCAAAGCCTTCACGACCGCCTTGCTGGCAATTTTGGTGGACGAGGGCAAGCTAAAATGGGACGACAAAGTCACGAAGTATTGGCCGGAGTTTGAGCTATATGATTCGTATGTCACGCACGAAATGACGATTCGGGATTTGGTTTCGCACCGCAGCGGCCTGGCGACTTTCAGTGGCGATTTGCTGTGGTACGACACGAATTACAGCCGCGCCGAAGTGATCCGTCGCGCCCGCTTCATCAAACCTGTTACCAGCTTTCGCAGCGCCTATGGTTACCAAAACATTATGTTCCTGCTGGCGGGCGAAATCGCGGCGAAAGTGGCAGGCAAAAGTTGGGATGAGTTGGTCAAAGAAAAATTCTTCGCGTCACTTGGAATGACAACGACGAATACCAGCGTGACACTGCGCAAGCCTAATGAAAACTGGGCTTCGCCGCACGTCGTCAAGCACGGCGAAGAAGCCAACTCGGTTGTGCGCTATGACGTAATTGACAATTGCGGCGGCGCAGCGGTCATCAATTCCAACGTAGCGGAACTTGCGCAATGGATGCGACTGCAACTCGGTCGCGGCACCTACAACGGCAAGAAGTTCTTCAGCGCGCAACGGTCGCACGAAATGTGGCAGCCGAATATTTTCAACTTTATCTCGCCTGCCGGAGAAAAGTTCAATCCAACACGCCATTTTTCCGCTTATGGAATGGGCTGGGCATTAGCAGATTATCAAGGCCGCAAAGTCGTTTCGCACGGCGGCGGAATGACCGGAATGATTTCGCAAACCGCCCTGATGCCCGAAGAAAACCTCGGTGTCGTGATTTTGACGAATAGTGAAACCGGCTTACCCGGCTGGATGGTAAACAAAGTCTTCGATGTGTTTCTAGGCGCTCCGAAGCGCGATTGGAGCGCCGAAATGCTTGACCGCACTACTAAAGGCCAAGCCGCCGCCAAAGCCGAAGAAGCGCAAGCCGAAGCCGCGCAAGTCAAAGGCACAAAACCCTCGCTGGAACAATCGAAGTACGCCGGAACCTATACCAGCCCATTGTACGGCGACGCTAAAATCACCGAAGAAAACGGCAAGCTCGTGCTGCAACTTGTGCCTGCACCCAATTTCATTGGCGATTTGGAGCATTGGCACTACGACACCTTCCGCGTGAAATGGCGCGACAGTGTGCGCTATGCGTTCCCGAAAGGCTATGTGACGTTTTCGTTGAAGGCGAAACGGGAAATTGGACGAGATGAAAATTGATTGCCCAAACCCGGATTTCGATTTCACGGAATTGGATTTTCGACGGAAGTAAGAGTTCGGGATAAAATGCAAACACTAAGGTTTAGGAATCGTTATGTTGACACTGCAAGAAAAAGAAGATAGCCAGTCCGCGACTGCCGTTTCCAAGCAAAGCGCGCGGACTGTCGCCGATGGTTCCAGTGATGTATTGCAGCTGAAAGTGGGTCATCACAACAGAGATTTTGCCGCCGATTAGGAAGCGATCAAACAACGGGTGCGCGAAAGTACCAGTAAATCTCAAGGAAGCATTTGATGAGATGAACGGCTGGGAGATTAGCGGATGCATTACTTCACTTACGCAGAAGCGGTGGCCGGAGCACATTGGACTGATGCGTTCTTACCATGAAGTTCACTATGGTGTTTTTGACCGCTCGTTAATTGAATCCGCACTTGCTCCGGCCACAACAAGCGGCGTCGCCTATGCCAACGCAGATTTGTGCGAACAAGCGGCCACGCTTTGTTTTGGACTCATCAAAAATCATCCCTGGCTCGGCGGCAACAAACGTACGGCAACACATCTCACCGATCATTTTCTCAAACTCAATGGTTTTGAAATTGAATGCACCGCTGCCGAGATTTTGGAGTTAGTTTTGTCTATTGAATCAGATCAATGGAATGTTAACGATGCGACAAAATGGATGCGGCAGCATGTAATCGAATACACGTCTGCAGATAACCTGAGCCTGAATTCATAATGCGTTCTTCTCGAAAATAACGATTGACGAAGCTTAACTGAATGACTATCTTGCCAATGATTCAGCTATGCTGATTCTATCTCTGGCGTTACCGGACATCAGCCAGCCGGAACACAAAGCCAGTCATTGGCTGAGGAAATGTACAAATGTCAACTTTGTGGTAAGAATTCGCAACCTCGTACTCCCGCCCATCGCATCACCATCACAACCCGTTCCGTAGCCTATCCCAAACGCACGAAAGTCAACGTGTGCTGGAAGTGGATCGGCGACCGCAGCAAGTTTACGCGGACAGATGATCCCGGTGGATTTGGGCTGGAATGTGAACGGGAAATGCTTGTTTGTCCTGAATGTACGTCGAAATGGCAAGCACAGGAAGGCTTTTCTTGAAACAGCAAGGGCAGTAGCTTGGCAACACAGGCTGCTGCCTTTCTATTCGTAGCTGGTTTGATTGCGCGATTTCTCGCGGTGCCGTTCAAACGCAAGTTCAATCAGACGATCCAGCAATTGCGCATACGATAGCCCGCTCGCTTCCCACATCTTCGGATACATACTGATCGAAGTGAAGCCGGGCAGGGTGTTCAGTTCGTTGACGTACCACTGATTCGTGCCGCGTTCGAGGAAGAAGTCTGCGCGCGCTAGCCCCCCACCATCAATGGCTTGGAAGGCGCGAATGGCGAGGGTTTGGATGGCGGTGATCTGTTCGTTACTGAGCGGCGCGGGGATCATTAGATTCGCGCCGTTCGGGTCAACGTATTTCGCTTTGTAATCGTAAAACTCCGCGTGTTCGGTCGTAGCGATTTCGCCGGGCAAACTGGCAATCGGTTCATCGTTGCCGAGCACGCTGACTTCGATTTCGCGCGCATTGACGCCGCGCTCGACGATGATCTTGCGGTCGAATTTGGCGGCGAGGGCAATGGCGACGTGCAATTCTTTTGCGTCATCGGCTTTGGAGATGCCGACGGAAGAGCCTAAATTCGCAGGCTTCACAAAACACGGAAAGCCGAGTTGCGCAATAACTTCGGCTTCGATTTTGGCGGGGTCTTTTTCCCACTGTGTGCGCAGAAAATGCGTGTATTCGACGATGGGCAATCCAGCTTCGCGAAAGAGCCGTTTCATAATCACCTTGTCCATCCCGCAGGCTGAAGCCAACACGCCGCATCCAACATACGGAATGTCTGCCATCTCAAATAGCCCTTGAATTGTGCCGTCTTCCCCATACGTGCCGTGCAGGATGGGGATGATGACATCAAGTTGATCGCGCTCTTTTCTGCCGTCAGATGAAATACGCTCCAGGCCACGCTCGGTAGGGTCGCCTAACAGCGCGACACTTTGATCCGCCGTTTCGATCACTGAGCTGGGCAATAAATTCGTGGCTTCGCTAGATGCCAGCCACTTCCCTTGCGGCGTGATGGCAATCGGAACCACATCATATTTGTTTTTATCAAGCGCATGGATGACGGATTCGGCGGAACGCAACGAGACTTCGTGCTCGCCTGAACGCCCGCCGAAAATTACGCCAACTCGTAGTTTTGCCATTTGAAAGATTCGATTTGAGATTTTGAATACCGGAAGCCGAGCAACAAGGCAAAAGCCAAATCCAAAATCACATGATTTTCTTGCCGAACGCAGACAAGATTAGTTGCACGCCTAATTCTGCGGTGCGATTCGCGGTATCCAAAACAGGATTCACTTCGGTCAACTCAAACGACAGCATCTTGCCGGAATCCGCCACCTTTTCCATGGCCAGATGGCTTTCCCGATAGGTGGGGCCGCCGGGAACGGGCGTGCCGACACCGGGCGCGAAGGCAGGGTCAACAAAGTCCATATCCATCGTGACGTGAAAGCCAACGGTGTTGCGTGAAGCAATAGCAATCGCCTCGTCCATACAGGCGCTCATGCCGCGTTCGTCAATTTCGCGCATCGTATAAATGCGCACGCCCGAATTGCGCATGATTTTGGCTTCGGTCGAATCCACATCGCGTGCGCCCAGCAACGCGCAATCTTCGGGATGAACCTTGGGCGCAAAGCCGCTGATGTGCGTTAACTCCGTAGCGCCATGTCCCAGGATCGCGGCAAACGGCATGCCGTGAATGTTCCCAGAAGGCGAAGATTCCGGCGTATTCATATCGCCGTGCGCATCGAACCAGAGCACGCCAACGCGTTTTTCCTGCCTGCGATAAAACGCCGCGAGGCCGGATACGCTGCCAATCGCAATCGAATGATCCCCGCCCAGCACAATCGGAATGCCATCATGTTGGAGTACGGTGTTGACCTTCTCAGCTAACGCTTGGCAGGCTTCGGTGATTTCGGGCAGGTACTTTGCGTTCCCGTTTACTTCGCGCAGCATTTCCGGGTTGCGAACGTTGATATTGCCGCTGTCCACCATGTGATACCCCAACGCCGACAACCGTTGGTTCACGCCCGCAACGCGAATGGCAGACGGCCCCATATCTACGCCGCGCCGATCCGCGCCTAAATCCATCAACACACCAATGATAGTGGCTTGCTTGAGCATCATAAACAAACTCTCAGGGCGTTATTTCACAGCCTTTATCAGGGAAAAGTCCCGCGCCGTCATTGCCGCGTCGCTTTTTAGTCCGCGGATAATGACTTGGCGAAAACCGGCCATACGCAACATCTCATTTAGCTCCTCGGAGGAATAATATTGGACTTTTGCCTCGTCGGAATCACGTTTGAGTAACTGACGATATCGTTGGCGGACCTTTTGGGCCAACCCCGTGCCTATAGCAGTGGTGACTTCGGCAGCCAGGAGTAAAAATCCTTCATCTTTCAAAATACGATAGCTTTCGCTAAATAAATCCTTGGCCGCGATTTGATTAAAGCCAAAACCGCAGACCACCAAATCGAGTGCGGCTTTCGGAAACGGTAAGTGATGAAGCGGCGCGACACGCCATTCGATGCGCGTGCCGACCTTGGCCGATTGGGCATCAAGGCGGGCTTGTTCCAGCAATTCTTTGGTGCTGTCTACCCCTATAATTTTGCCTTCGCGTCCGATTAAACCAACCAGATGGCGCGCAATCATTCCGGTTCCTGCCGCCAACTCCAGCACGTGCATGCCGGGGTGCAAATCAGCAGTGGTAATGATTTGCTTGAGTAAAGTTTTGTAATCAAGTCCGGTACGCCGATGAAACTCTTTGGCACGTTTGGCTTCTAATTCGTTCAGCCATTCGGAAATTGGTAGGGGTGGGGCCGACTTTCTGGGGATTTCTGCCTCTCGTGGGAGTTCTTTAGTCATCATTATCGTTACAACTCCATTTTTTGGTTGTTACGCCTGCTTCGCCGTGTCAATTAAGAAGGGGGCACGTCTCAACAAGCAGCTTTTCGGTGAGGTAACGATCCGGGGGATTAAATAACCTAGTCAGTCGTCACTGGTCATTGGTTCTTAGCTAATACTCCGTAGCCATAACAAATGACGAATGACGAATGTTACGGTTTCAGCCGATACAACATCCTGGCGAAGGGGATCGTTTCTCGCACATGTTCAATACCACAAAGCCAAGTTACAGCACGTTCGATGCCCATACCAAAACCGGCGTGGGGAACGCTGCCATATTTCCGTAAATCCAAATACCAGTCGAATGCTTCCGGCGGCAAATTATGCGCTTGAATGCGTTGCAAGAGCAACTCCAAAGACGAAGCGCGCTCGCCACCACCAATGATCTCGCCGTAGCCTTCCGGTGCCAGCACGTCTACGCACAACGCCAAATCTGGGTTCGCAGGATCAGGCTCCATATAAAACGCCTTCACGGCTGCCGGGTAGCGATGCACCATTACGGGCTTGTCGTATTGCGACGACAGGTATGTTTCATCGGGCGCACCGAAATCGCCACCGTACTCAAACTGCGTTTCCACTTTGCCTTCTGCAAAAGCCTGTTGCAGCATCTTGGCGGCATCATCATATTGCAAACGCGGAAAGGGCGGCACAATGCTTTCGAGTTTGGAGATGTCGCGTTCGAGAATCGCTAGTTCGTCCTGACGTGTTTCCAGCACACGGGCAACTATGTAGCTGATGAAGTTTTCGGCCAGCGTCATCACATCGTCAAGATGCGCATAAGCCACTTCCGGCTCCACCATCCAAAATTCCGTCAGGTGACGACGCGTCTTCGACTTCTCTGCCCTGAACGTCGGCCCGAAGCAATAGACTTTGCCGAAAGCCGCCGCCGTCGCTTCATTGTAAAGCTGTCCTGATTGTGTCAGATAGGCTTTCTCGTCATCGAAGTAATCCACTTCAAACAGCGTCGTCGTGCCTTCGCAAGCAGCAGGCGTAAAGATTGGCGTGTCGGCCAAGGTGAAGCCGTTGTTGTCGAAGAAATCGCGCACAGCTTTGATGATTGTATGCCGCACGCGCAGGATCGCATGTTGCCGCCGCGACCGCAGCCACAGATGCCGATGATCCATCAGGAATTCGACGCCGTGTTCTTTGGGTGTGATCGGATATTCGTGCGCGAGTTGGACAACCTCAAGCGTGAGAATATCAAGTTCATACACACCGGGTTTCTTCGGATGTTCGCGTGGCACCCCCGTCACGATGATCGAAGATTCCTGCGTGACTTTTTCGCAGTTCTCCCACGTCTGTTCGCTCACGTCTTTTTTGGAAGCGACGCCTTGAATCAGTCCCGTGCCATCGCGGACTTCCAAAAACGCGAGCTTGCCGCTGGAGCGTTTGTTGTAGAGCCAACCTTTGATTGTGACTGCGATGCCAAGATGTTTTGCAATGTCGGAAATATAGGTTTGGGTCATAAAGTTTCTTCGCTATAAGCCGGATTTATGTAGATCATTTCGTCATTCATCGTCAGCGCCAGATGCAGGTTATCCAACCAGCCAACTCTGCCGAGAATATTTCGGTTCGTATCGTAAGCAGGCGAAAAAAGAACAGTAGACTCAAAAGCGATACCGAAAGTATTGAGGATCACGGTATGCGCATATGCAGTAAATGTACCTGTAAGCGTACTCAAAGATATGGGCGGCCCGTCTTCCACCTCAATCTCCAGTTCTTCTGCAAGTTCACGCTGAAATAAACAAAACTCACTGCCCGTATCAACTTTGGCATTCCCGCCTACAACCAAGTTATGACGCCCCAATTCAAATGGAATGGTGATTCCTGTTGGCGCTACCCGAAACGATTGTTTGATCACGAAGGCTAGTTGATGCGACATTTTTAGAATCCCATGTAATGAATATCAGGGTCTTCAACCAACAAAACCAGCGGCAATTCAACCCCTAGCTCTTTAGCTTTGCCAAAAACCTCTTTGGCTTGCTTGCTATGGGCAAGTAACTGCCCATCTTTAAGCGCCACCCATTGCCCAATGTATTCTCGCTGGTGCTGTGCCAACCATTCATAATCCAAACGACGATCTTCGTACGGTGCGTTGGTACTAATGATCCGACCTTTGGGAAGTTGTGGTTTCGCGGGTTGAGTTTTCGCTAACTCCACAATCAAGCGAGCGCGTTCCAATTCGGGCAATTGGTTGATGAGTGCGACAATATTTTCAACTGTAGTTGTAGTCATCACGAATTCTCCTTCCCACCTATTTAACCACAAAATCTATGTGTTTCCGTAAATCTGGTAAGCTTCCTCCGAACTCAGCTTTTTGACGCGCAGTTTGTCGCCATTAACTTTATCACCGTGCGCGGCATCCACATAAAACTGTCGTCCACCGAATTTCTGCGCGCGGTCAATGCGATAGACCGCGAGATTGAAGGTGTAGGCCACCTCACCTGTCGGCTGCAACCAATGCACGTTATCTTTCTCATCGGAAATCGTCGTGACTTCGCCCATCGTCAACGCTCTGTCCATCGTCGGCTTGATAATGAGGTGATCGGCTTCATCTGCGACACGATCAAAATGCCAGCCGTGCAATGCGCCGCCAATCGGCATGTGCATCGAAGTCATATTGCGATGGCAATGCGGCGGAATCACTGCACCTTTTTTCATTCCGTAAATCATCGCGTCGAAGCTCAACTCATCTGGTAAGCCTTTTTGGCGGACAGGTTCAACCTCCATGATGGCTTCGTGACTGCCAACCAGTTTGAGCTTCTTATGCAAGCGGTCAAAGTCAATCGCGCGCAATAAATCTTTCTGTTCGACACGCGCAAAGATTTCCGCGATTTTGCTTTGCCATTTGCTTTGCTTGATCTGCTGTTTTTTCATCGCGCACGAGACGTCTTCGACCTCCGCCAGCCAGCTTTTGACCAACAGATGAACGGGCTTTGCTAGTAGTTCATTGCTGGACAAGGTTTCGACCAGCGAGAAAGCAAACAACGAACTCAGCAAGTTAGCATTGAAACTTCGACGGGAAGGATTGTCCATGGTGTGTCTCTGAGCTTACAGCGATTCAAGTTTACTCCGCAACGCCGCATATTCTTTCATGCCCGGCTTGTCCATTGCACGCAGCACCGTCGCCACGGACGATTTGATGTATTTCTCGTAATACTCGCCACGTCCCATCACGCCTGTTTGATACGAAAACGTGCCGACGGCTTTGAGCTGTCGCTGCACGGTCATCAAATGAAATTCGTAGTGAAAGTCTTCCCGATCAAGCGGCGGCAAGCCGAGAGCTTCGCGCGCTTGCAGGAAGTAATTTTGCTGCGCTTCGACCCACGATTCAGCAGCGAGTTCCAGCCTGCGCTCAACTAGGATGGGGACAAGATCGTATGTCACCGGCCCCATGCGCGCGTCCTGATGATCAATGATGCGGAGCGCGCCGCTATAATCTACCATCAGGTTCATGGCGTGATAATCCCGATGCGTCAGCACACGCGGGCGGGCGGCTAATTCGGCGGCAACGGCTTGCAAGTCAGCTTTGATGGCGGCGGCTTCGCCCTCGCTTAAATTGTCCTGCCGGTAGCTGCCAAAGAAATGGTCAAAAAAGTAATTCAACTCCCAGCCTAATTTGTCCTCGTCAAAGGCAAGCGTGCTGGCAATGGAACCGGAAGTGAAAGCTAACGGCGAAGCGGACTGGATGCGAGCAATGAGCGCAATCGCTTGTTTCAGCATGGCGTCTGAATCGCCTTCTGAGGCGTTGCTCATCCATTTGGCCAGGCTCTCATCACCGAGGTCTTCTTGCGTAATGATGCCATCGGTTCCCGCCACATCCACCACGCTCGGCACAGGCAAGCCAGCTTCTGTGAACAGTCGCGTCACGTCCAAATACGGGCTGTTTTGGGGATTGAAAGGATGAGGATAGAGGCTGACGATAAGCGTTTCAGCCGGTTGATGATGCGCCGCAATGCGATAGTATTTGCGGGTCGAAGCGTCGGGCGTCAGCGCAGTCAGGAGGATCGCTTCGGGTTCCGTCTGAAAATGCTTGGCGGCATAATTCCGCACGCGCTTTTCGCTCAAATCCATTGCCATAATAGATGCACTCATAGTTTTGTATTGTCAGTTAGTTAATCGGCACCACGTAATTTTCGCCAACAATTTCGCCCCGCGTCGCTTTTTCCGGGATTTCATCTTGCCGCGCCAACTCAGCGCGCACGATAATTTTCCGCTCGAATTGCGCATTGGCTGGAATGTTGACGCCGTCGGCCAGCACGCATTGATGCACGAGCGCGCCTGCGCCCACCCGAACATCGCGCCACAAGACAGAAGCTAAAACCTGCGCCAATGGATCAATCGCACAGCCTTGATCCGCCGTGTAGGGCAACCCGGCGCGCCGCATAAATTCCAAGCTAATTTCCAAATATCGGGCTAGGGTGCTGAGTTCGTACCAATCGCCGATGCCCACGTGTGCCGCAATCTTTTCGCCCGCCCTCATCGCCTGCGGATAGACATCGCGGATTGAATCGGAAAACACGCCGCGCGGAATATACTCGAAGATGCGGGGTTCGAGAATGTGGATACCCACGAACATGAGGGGAATGTCACTTGCCATTTGTCCCTGGTCATTTGCTGGCGGAAAGCCACCGAAGCCTTGGTAATAGCCGTTTTCATCCACATGGATGGTGCTGAATTTCTCGCGGTTAGGATTGGGTTTCAAGACCAGGGTGGCGCTGGCTTCTTGCTTGCGATGCGTTTGCAACGCCGCGCCCAAATCAAGATTCGTGATGATCTTGCCGTTGATGACGAGGAAGGTTTCGTCTTGCAGCAAAGCGCGGACATTATCAAGCGCACCAGAGGTGCCAAGAATGGCTGGCTCTTCCAACGAGTAATGAATTTTCACGCCGTATTCGGAGCCATCGCCAATCTGCTCCCGCACGGATTCCGGCTCGTGATGCAAATTGATAATGATGTCGGTGATGCCGTATTGCTTGAGGTAGTCAATGGTGTAAGCAATGAGCGGGCGATTCAGAAACGGAATCGCAGGCTTCGTTCGTTCGATGGTTAAGGGCCAGAGTCGCGTGCCGAATCCAGCGGCCAGAATCATTGCTTTCATAATTTGGTCATTGGTCCTTGGTCATTGTCCTTCGCCACTGGTCACTCGTTTCACTCTGCCACCAAGTAGCAAGTGACCAATGACTAATGACCAATAATGACGACTAGCAAAACACCATATCCTCCAGTGGCTTTCCCTGCTGGCGGCAATGCGCGAGTTGCAGCGCAAGGTAGCTCTCCAAGATGTAATCGGCGGGCGTTACGCCCAGGAGGTTCACAGCTTCGGTAATGGCGTCTTCTGCGCCTTCCAATTCCAGGAAGTTGCCGCGCGGCGTTTCATCGGCCATCACCTCTAAGCACTTGCCGCTGGGCAAAACTGCCTCGTAGATGGAGCGGTATTTTTGATAACGGAAAAAGCGGTGATAGCCAAGCCGCTCAAAGATCGCCAGCGCCTCAGACGCATTACCGATTTCCGTTTCGATTTCCACGCGTAATTTGAATTGTGACGCGGGCGCATCACTGCCAGCTTTTTCTTTATAGGTCAAAAGCCCTTTGCCGTTGATCGCTCGCACCCGCAGAATTGAAAACTGTTTGCCCAATTGCTGTTGTTCAGTATCAAGCAACCAGTTGTCTTCAAAGTGGCGTGGCGTACATAAATCCAACTGAATGCCTGCGGGGGCAAACGCTTCGATTCCAAGTTTTACTTTGACTTCAATTTCGTGACTCATGGGGTGTGAGCAGTTCGGCGCGCAAGGCAGGGGGAAGCCGCTTGCCGCATTCCGAATTCAGCGATGAAAGGAGCAAATGTAAAAGAGTGAGGGATTATGAAGGAGGCTCAGGCGACTTGTCCAGTTGCATAACGGGGATCAAGTTCGAACGTGCCGGGCGCGGTTTTGCGAAAGCGTTTGGCGCGACTCAGAGAAACTGCCAGGGTAATCAATTGATGTTGACCACGAAACTCAAACCCGCCTTCGGCCATGCGCTGATAAATTTCGCTGACATGTAATGCGTGCCCAGCTTCGCGCAAGACAATCGTCGCCGCTTGCGGAATGCGAAAATCATTGAAGCGCACATTGCCAGCCCCCTTGTCGAGCTTTTGTGCAGCAACACCAGTCTCAATGGCTTCCAGGTCTTCTAATTCCAGATCGGCTTGCTGCGCCTCCACCGGATAATAAGCAAGCGGTTGCGGAGGTGGAGCAGACGGGCGAGTCGGCGCGGCATAGCGGGGCTGTTGGGCGATTGGTTGTAGGGGCGGCGCAGCCACACGTTCCAACCGGGCCGGCGGCTTATCCGCCGGAAACAAGGCGCTGCGGAGGGCCGAACTGGTTTCCTTAATCACTGAATCCAACGATGCGATTTGCGAACGCAGCATCGCCGCTTCTACTTCCAGGTCTTGCAACCGGGAATCGCTCCGCTTTCTGGCATCACGCGCTTCTCGGAGGGCGCGATGCATGGCTTCGATGGCAATGTTTTCCGTCATTATCTACTGTATCTCAGCTTGCTTATTTGTCTCTTTCCACGACAAATTGGGCAATGTCGTAGAGCGCTTGCCGATACTGATTATCGGGCAACGATTCCAGCGCCTCCTGGGCCTGGGCGGCGTAATTCAACGCTTCGTCGCGCGCGATTTCTAGTTGACCATATTCACGTAAAATAGCCAAGACCTTATTCGCGGCGGCCTCATTTTCCGCCCCAGCTTGCGCCCCTATTTCATTCCCTACCTCATTCATTGCTTCGCTCACCAACGCTTCATATTTCGGATATTGATCCAGCAAACGAATCAGCGGCAAGGTGACTTTGCCTTCGCGCAAATCACTGAGGACGGGTTTGCCCAGTTTTTTTGCATCCGAGGTAAAGTCCAGCAAATCATCCGTCAACTGAAAGGCAATGCCGAGATTCATCCCGTAATCTTCGAGCGCCGCTTTTTCGACCGCGCTGGCCCCGCGCAACACCCCGCCTAGTCGGCAACTGGCGCTGAATAAAAAGCCGGTTTTGCGCTGGACAATCGCAAAATGCTGTTCTTCGGTAATGCGCAAATCGCCGACCAGGGGAAGCTGCAACAATTCCCCTTCGGTCATCTTGCGTGTGGCTTCAGTCAGCACGTCGAGCACTTCCAGATTGCGCTGTTGCAAAGACGTTTCAAACGCCGTCATATATAGCCAGTCGCCCAGCAACACGGCAATATCGTTACCCCATTGCTGGGCAACGGTTTTTTTGCCGCGCCGGATTTCTGCGCCGTCAATAATGTCGTCATGCACGAGCGTGGCCGTGTGTAACATTTCCATGACGGCAGCCATGCCAATGATGGAGTGATCCAACGCTTCGCCGAAAACCTTGGCCGCGAGCAAGAGCAATGCTGGGCGCAATCGCTTGCCGCCAGAACTCAACAGATACCGATTCAGATGGGAAAGAATTTGCACGTTGGAGCGCGATTGTCGCTCTAGCTCTTCTTCGACCTGGAGTAAATCGCGGCGCACCAAGCCAAACACCTGGGCAGTCGAAAACCTCATTCCGTGCAACATCGGTAAGGAGAAAATATCTGTTTTGGGCATGTTCGCGCTCTTTAAGTTGACCGGTAGTTAGTAAATTCCATATCAATCCCGAACTCGTGTCCGCGCAAAGCTGTAATCGCCGCCTGCAAAACATCACGATCTTTGCCCGCGACCCGCACGAGATCGCCTTGAATTGAAGCCTGGACTTTGAGCTTGGTCTCTTTGATAAACTTGACGATTTCCTTGGCTTTTTCCTGGGGGATGCCTTGTTGCAAATCAACGCGTTGCCGCACCGTTCCACCCAAGGCCTGGTCAATTTTGCCATAGGTCAAGCCTTTCAGCGAAATACCGCGTTTGACCAGCTTGGCCTGTAAGATGTCATTCAAGCTATTGAGCTTATATTCATCATCCGAAGTCAGAATCATCGCTTCCTGCTTTTCCATCTCAATATTACTTTTGCTGCCTTTGAAATCGAAGCGCTGCTGCACTTCCTTCAAGGTCTGATTGATGGCATTAACAACTTCGGAAGGCTCTATCTTGGAGGTAATATCAAACGTATTTTGCTGTGCCATATTGAAAAGAATAGACCTAAAATTTCACCTGCAAGTTTACGAACGGTCAAGAAACTATCACGCGCCAGAATCGTTGCTCAGCCGCTGGCAAAGCAGGATTGGGCAGGAATGGAATGATGGGTACGAGTCGCAGGTTTTATCGTGATCGGGAGGGATTGTCAACTTAGGACGTCTGCTCTCGCCAGACTACAAGGCGGGGCAACGGCCTTAGACTGAAAAGCTTAAATGATTTAAACCCTATTCGTACCAATTTCCTACTGTACCATTCTTCACCTAAAGGATGAACCCTGTTTCCCACAAACGGTGATTGACAATCCTGTCTTAACTGATAATAATACAGGCCCTTGGCGTGCAATGCATCGGATAGTTGTTCCTTGATTAATCATTTGCACGCCGATAGCTCGCTTTTTCATTATTCTAGACCTAAGGATGTAAGGCGAGCCCGTCGCAAGTTCACGAGGTAGAAAGCAGAGATCACTGCCATATCAATAGCATTGCCAGAGAGGCGAGTCAGGTGCTCTGCATAGAGCTGATAAGTTGTGTACGCTCCCACAACATCACCCAAGTTTTCATCCTACATCAACTGGCAACTAACTCATTAGTGGAGGGCTTACAGTGTCAGAAAATCAGAATTGGCAAGAACAGCTTCAGCAACGCGCGGGCGAATTGATTGCCCAACGATTGGGCAACTTTGCTGAAGAATTACAAACGGTACAAACGGCTCTCAATGGTATTCGTGAGCGAGTGCAAACCAACAGCGCGCCAGTGACCGCTGAAGAAACGGCAGGTTTACACGAATGTCTCGATCAGGTGCGCTATACTGCCATCCAGGAGGTTGAGAGCAGCTTTCAATCCCGCCTGAACGAAGCCATCCACCAGGCACGCGAAGAAACGGCCTCCCAACTACGGGCAGAATACGAAGGCAAACTGCAAGATTTGCAAACAGAACTGGAAAATACCCGGCAGGCGAGTAGCAGCGGTATGGAGGGCGCGGGAATGGCGGCTGCCGGAGTTGGCGGGTATGCCGTCAGCGAGGCTGATTCCGAGGCACAAAGTACCAGCTACCATACCCTGCGCATGGCGCTTGAAGAGATTGATGCGCAACGTCAACAGGCCGATGTGTTGGCCACGCTGGTACGGCATGCGGCAAATTACGCGCCACGCGCGGTCTTCTTCGTCATCAAGAGTGGGAGCGCAATTGGCTGGCGAGCGACCGGCTTCACCAACGGTTTATCTGATGAAACCGTGCGGATGCTGAATATTCCGTTGGCCGCCAACGACGCCTTACGAGAAGCCACTTCCGCTTCGCATACGGTCGCGCTAAATAATGCGACGATGGGCGTGCTGGGACACTACGATGCCGCCGTGGCGCACGCCGTAGCCGTACCGCTGGTTATCCGCGGCAAAGCGGCAGCGGTGTTATATGCGGATGCAGGAACTGACGGCGGCACAATTAATTTGGACGCGCTGGAATCCCTAATGCAAGTCACCAGCATGGCCATTGAGTTGTTGCCCGTACGCCGCAGTCAACCGGTCGTGGCACAACCTGTCCCACCACCAGCACCACAACCCGCACCACCACCACCGGCCCCCACCCCCGAGTCGGCCACCTCCTTCGCTTTTCAGACTCCCGAAGAAACCCCGGTCGTCACCGCTTCCGTCATTACCCCGCTGCCGACAGGGGGGGAGGCCAAAGAAGCAGCGCCAGCGGCCAGCGTCGCCTCGTCTTCTCCCACTGGACAAAGCGACGATGAAGTGCGCGCACACAATGACGCAAGACGGTTTGCTCGTTTGCTCGTTTCTGAAATCAAACTATATAACGAGCAAAAAGTCGTTGAAGGGCGGCGCTCGCATGATTTATACGAACGGCTAAAAGAAGATATTGACCGGAGCCGCCAGATGTATGAGAAGCGGGTTTCGGCTTCGGTGGCAGCTAAGTTCGATTACTTTTATGACGAACTCTTGCACACCTTGGGCGAAGGCGACCCGGTGAAACTCGGTAGTGGCTGCCCCGGCCCAACGGTTCCTGTCAGCTAACGAAGCTAAGGTTTTCCCTTTCAAATTTTGCGAGCGGCGAGCCGAGTCAAAAAACTTGCGGCTCGCGCTTTTTTTCTTGTGAGAAGCACGCTCTTGCTCGCCATTTCCTGCTATACTGATGTCCCCTCATGAAATTTCTTAATAACCTAACTTGTTGCGCCCGGTTATTAAGTTCAAAAAAGTCGCTAGCGGCCTTCCTAGGGGCTTTCATCCCAGCTTAGAAGGAGCCATAACAATGAATCTTGTTGCCTTTTGCCGAACCTCACTCAGGATTTCGTTGACGCTGGTTTTGGTGTCAGGTGTTTGCTTGGCCCAAGAGTTGCGCGCGCGTCTGAAATCCGCCGCCGCTGCCGCTTCAGAAACCGAATTACAGCGCCTTGAAAGTAGTGCGCCGCGCTCAGCAGAGGCTGCGCTTTCCAAATTGCTGCGCGGGTACTTACGCCTGCAAGCTAAAGACTACACAGGCGCGTTGTTCGTACTGGATGAAGCCGTGATTGCCCGTCAATCCAAGCTTGGCGATTACGCCAGTTATTATCGTGCGCAAGCTTTGCAGGGTGCCGGACGCATGGAAGAAGCCGAGCGCGCCTATATCCACACCGCCGAAGCGTATCCCACTTCGGCGCTCACACGCACGGCAACGTTGCAGGCGGCGGGCGCAGCGATGGGGCGTGGCGCTTATCAAACCATCGTAAGCTACGTCGAAAGGCTGGCCGCCGCCAATGACGGAACCGCCCTCAAGTTCAAAGCGGATGCCCTGGAGAAAATGGGCAAGCCGGAAGAAGCGGCTGCCGCCTGGCGCAAAATTTACCTGGAAGCGCCGCAATCGCCTGAAGCCAGCGATGTCGCCAACAAACTGGCAGCCCTTGGCGCGGCCCCGGCCATCACTGGGGCCACCGCACAAATGATGCGAGCACGGGCGGACAAATTGTACCAGGCTAACCTCTGGGTCATCGCGGGGCAGTCGTATGAACAGTTAGTGCGCACCTTCCCGATGGCGGCTGATCCCGAAGCGTACCTGCGCGGCGGCATCAGCAACTACAAAGCCAAATCGTATCAGCAAGCGTTGAACCTGCTGGTCAACGTGCGTTCGCGCTCAATGAAGGAGCAAGCCGATGCGATTTATTATCGCGGGCTTTGCTATCGTGCGTTGCGGCAGGATGCGCAGGTGCTTCAGGCCGTAACTGATTTGCGCCGCATCGCACCCAACAGTTCGCAACTCGGCAATCTACTCTTCCAACTCGGCAAGGGCTACGAAACGTCGCAACCAGCCACTGCCCAAAGCTATTACGAACAACTCTTCCGGGAAGCGCCACGGGCAGAGAATGGTGACGAAGCGCATTTCTGGCGGGCTTGGCGCGCCCACGAAGCCAAAGATTATGCGACTTCGGCAAAACTTCTTATCGAACACGTGGCTGAGTACGGCGATGTCACGGATAATCGCGGCAAAGCGGCGTTCTGGGGCGCGCGCGATGCAGAACGGGCAGGCGACCGTACCCGTGCGTTGACAATGTACAAAGCGTTGTTGCTGCGGTATGGCGCAGGTTGGTATGGCTATAACTCCGAACGGCACATCACCGAACTGACACGGATGGGTGTCAAAGAGACCGCGCTGGAATCCGATGCCGTCCTACAGCGCGCCGTCGCCAAATTGCAGATCAATCCACCCATCGTCGAAACAATGAACCCGGCGGATGAAGAACGTTTGGAAAAAGCGCAGTCCTTAATGCTTATCAATCTGGCTCCGGCAGCTTTGAGCGAACTTGAATCCGCGCGTAACCGTGCGGCGGATTCGCCCCGCATTAACTTACAAATCGCACAGATTTATCGCGCACGTAATGAAAATCTGTCAGCGGTGAATGTGCTAAAACGAGCGTATCCTGATTACGGACAAGCTTTGCTTAGTGAAATGCCCAGAGACGCATGGGATGTCTTTTATCCGCTCGGCTGGTGGCCAATTATCAAAGAAGAAGCCAAACGCAACAACATTGACCCATACTTAATCACTGGCCTCATTCGCCAGGAAACGATTTTCAATCCCACGGCCATCAGTCGCGCCAACGCAATGGGGCTGATGCAATTACTGCCATCCACAGGTCGTTCGGTGGCGAAGCGATATAGCTTGGGCGGTGGCACCATCAGTTCGGCGGATCTACTCAATCCAACGCTGAACATCCAGCTCGGCACCGCTTATGTGGCGGAGCAAGTCCGTCAATTCGGGCGCTTCGAGTATGTCGCCGCCGCCTATAATGGTGGACCTTCGCGAGTTGCACGTTGGCTGAGAGAATTGCCCCCAGGCGACATTGAAGAATGGGTAGACGCCATCCCGCTCAGCGAAACTCGCGCGTATGTGCAAGGTGTGTATCGCAATGCACGGCAATACAAACGGCTGTATGACGAGCAGGGGCGCTTCCGCCCGGAAGTGGGCGATGGACGATAGAAGTTAGTATCTCAAGGGGTAGCAGGCAGATTGGCGATGACGAAATGCTTGCTACCCCTCACTGTTTAGAGTTCATAAGAAAATCTATGCTCCGCATCTGTTTTGTACTTTTACTGCTTTGCTGCACTTCCGCCGTTCTCCTCGCACAAGAAGCCGAAAGTCCTTCGTTGCTGGTTAAAGCCGAAGCGGGAACTATCGTGTGGATAGACAATTTGCGCTATGGGACGGTAACAGAGAGCGGCGAATTTGCCATCAAAAACCTGCCCGCCGGAGCGCATAAACTTCGCGCGCGATTGCTGGGCAAGCGCGAACTGTCACAGCAAATTCAAACTAAATCCAACGCACCAACTACCATTCAATTAACCTTCAAACTCCCGCCCAGCCCGGCAGAGCTAAGCTTTCAGAAGGCTGAAGCGTTGCGCGAAAAAGGCAAATCCAAAGACGCCATCGCCGAATATCAGGCGGCGCTTAAGCAGGCCAAAATGCCTTTTCCCCAAGCGCGCATTGGCTTGGCGCGCAGCTTGATGGCTACCAGCGAATATGACGAGGCTATCAAGGAAGCCCAGCGTGCAGCGCGGGAAGCCGCCGCCAACACTACACTGGCAGCAGAGGCAAGCACCGTGGTCGCCAACACGTTTCGGGCGCAGGGACTTTACGAGGAATCCTTTGAAAACTACCGCAAAGCTTTGACGCTAACGCGTAACGTCTCACCGGAAGCACATACGGGATTGGCGCTGGCATATCAGGAAGAAAACAAGATGGAAGATGCGATCCGACATTTTCGCAGTGCCGTGCAACAAGCCAAGGAAACGGAACCGATTATTTATTACTTGCTCGGCAACCTGCTTGACCGTGAAGGGAAAATCAAAGAAGCCATCGAAGTCTACGAAAAGTTTCTGCTGCTTGATCCGACCAGCAAATTTGCCGTCACTACGCGCTCTATGCTCAAGCAGCTACGGCGAGAACTGCGCTGAGCCTAAAGCCATAAAAAAGAGGGCAGCCAACTCAATGACTACCCTCTTCTATTTGCCTGACATTGGCGCTTACCGCATCGTCACAGTACTGCCAGCGCCTAACGAATCCAAATTCATCTTCAGATTCCATTTCTCATTGGACTTCATCATCTTGTCCCAACTGACTTCGCGGCCTTCGTACGCAGCCATGCGGCCCAGGATCGTGGTCAGCGTGGTTTCGGCCCCCAGCTCGCATTCGTTGTGGAACTTGCCGGTCTTGACGCTTTCGACTAAGGCTTTCATCTTCGTGCCAACGGCGAGATGTAAATCTACCTTGCCGCAATCAATCTTGTCAGCCGTTTTCGCGCCTTCTTTGACATCGTTGTAATTGATCGTGGCAGGGCCGCTTTGCAGCGAATCCGACGCGCCTTTGGAACCGAAGAACCGCTCGCCTGATTGCCGATAGCCCTTGTTCTTGAACTGGTTCGAGTTAAAGCTAATGTGAACATCACCCGGATACGTGTAGGTCAGGATGAAGTGATCGCTGCACAAATACTCTGCCGGAATGCCATCCACCTGCTTGCGCAACCCGCGCCCGTTCGTGCCGGTAGCCTTAATTGGATGCGATTTCATCGCCCAGTTGACGACGTCCAAAATGTGGATGTTCTGCTCAACCAGAATGTCGCCCGATAGCGCGCGATCAAAGACCCAATTGCGAAGGCGAGCTTCCAGATCGGTCATGCCCGGTTTGTTCTGGCGTCCCAGATCATTGGTGTAATAGAAGGTCTGGCCCAACACGATGTCGCCGATTTCACCCGCGTGAATGCGCTCAATCATACCGCGATAGCCCACATCGTACCGCTTTTGCAAGCCGACGTGCATGCTGACCTTGTTATTGAATTTCTTGCCGATATTCATCACCTTCAAGCAACCTGTCACATCAGTTGCGACCGGCTTTTCAAGATACACGTGCTTGCCTGCGCTGACTGCCGCTTCGAGATGATCGGGATGGAAATACGGCGGGCTGGTGACGAGGACGAGGTCTACATCTTTCGCCTGCACGAGCTTTTCATAGGATTTGTGGCCTTTGAAAAGATTGGCTTCGGCGATCTTGCCCTGACCTTTCTCTTCCGCTTTTTTGTCGAAGTTCGCGCGCGCGGCCAATACTTTATCTTCAAAGATGTCCATTAACGCTGTGACGCGCACGTCGGTGTTGGCCACGAATTCGCCACCATCGTAATTGCCACGACCGCCGCAACCAATGATGCCCAACCCCAGCGCAGAATTGGCTTTGTAACCAAAGGCCGTAGCCGCCGGAACGATTAACAAACCCACGCCCGCACTGGTCGTAGTTTTGAGGAAATTGCGACGTGACGCCGCCTGCTTAGAAATAGATTTAGCCTGTTTTTTCATAAGAAAGCCTCCTTGTTTCACATTATAACCAAATGCTTGCTTTACGCCAGACTTATAGGGATGCTAAAGGACACGTAATGGCGAATTCATTCGCTTTCTTGACGGAGCAAATAAATTTGCTACTACGTACCAGCCAGAATGTCTTTCAGCACTTTCCCTTCATCCGACGGCCCAATCAAACGATTGTTCAGTCCCTGCCAAGGGTAGCTAAAACGATACGGGTCAAGCCCAAGAACATGCTGAATGGTCGCTTGCAGGTCGCGGATACTCACTGAATTCTCCACCGGAAAATAGCCGAACTCATCCGTTTGCCCGTAGGCTAAACCGCCCTTCACGCCTCCACCCGCTAGCCACATCGTATACGCATTCGTATGATGATCGCGGCCAATATAGCCCTTCTTCAACTCGGTGCGCACATTGTTTTGCATCATCGGCGTACGCCCAAATTCGCCGCCCCACACAACCAGGGTTTCAGCCAGCAACCCACGCTGATCGAGGTCAGTGAGCAACCCGGCAAGCGCGCGATCAATTTGCTGGCACTTGATGGGCAGCGTCTCGTCAATGCTTTCACCAAGCGAAGAACCGTGATGATCCCAACCCCAATCATACAACTGCACAAAGCGCACGCCGTTTTCGATCAGGCGGCGCGCCAGCAGGCAATTGTTCGCAAACGTAGGGTCATCGCCTTTATACAAAATGCGCGGGTCATCAGCACTTTCGGCTGGCGAGACAAACCCCGGCTTGGCACCGTACAGATTCAGAATATGCTGCGGCTCTTTCGAGATGTCCATCACTTCCGGCACAGACATCTGCATGCGATACGCGAGTTCATATTGCGCGATGCGCGTGAGCGTTTCGCTGTCGCCGCTGCGACGATATTCGGCCTCGTTCATCTGGGCCAATGTATCAAGCGTACGCCGCCGTAAATTACGATCAAGGCCAGCAGGATTGCCTAAGTAAAGCACTGGATCGCCATCAGTGCGACATTGCACGCCCTGATAGACACTCGGCAAAAAGCCGGACCCCCACAGCGATTTGCCGCCATCGGGCGTTTTGCCCCCGGAAAGCAACACGACAAAGCCGGGCAGATTTTCGTTCACACTGCCCAAGCCATACGTGACCCACGACCCCATCGCGGGATTGCCAAGTCGTGGCGAGCCGGTATGCACGAAGAGTTGCGCAGGCGCGTGATTAAACTGATCGGTCTGCACGGTGCGGATCACACATGTCTTGTCTACGACCTTTGCAAAATGCGGCAGCAGTTCGCTGATCCATTGCCCACTTTGCCCGTATTGCGCAAATCGAAATTGCCCCGCCAACATCTTCGGTACGCCTTTGATGAAAGCAAAGCGTTTGCCTGCCAGAAACGACGGCGGGCAGTCTTTCAGGTGCAGCTTTTCCAGTTCCGGCTTGTGCTCAAACAATTCAAGCTGCGACGGCGAACCTGCCATGTGCAGGTAGATCACACGTTTGGCTTTCGGCGCAAACATCGGCGCTTTGGGTGCGAGCGGACTATTCGATTGCGGATTGCGGATTGCGGATTGCGGATTCGCAGAAATCTCGCGGGCGAGCAGAGATTGCAACGCGATAGCGCCAAGCCCAAGCCCGCTGTTGCGAAAAAAATGGCGTCGCGTAATTTCGCGTGCTCCGACTATTGCTGGTGAAAAATCGTTGGTGACCATAGTTCAATTCCTGCTCAAAAACTCATCCAGATTCAGGATGGCATTCGCCGTCACGACCCACGCGGCAAAGGCGGGTTTGCTGCTGTCAATTGGCACAGTCGTGCGGGCCGCTTTGAGCAGCGCCTCCGCTTTCTCTGGCGCAGCAGCAAAGGCTTTTTGCATATCTTTCTGTAATGCCACGAGTGGCGCGGCTTCGCCTGCACGCAACGGGCGAATCAAAGCGAGCCGCAGTCCTCGTGCCGCGCGTGCGCTGGGCGTGCTCGCCTCCGCCATCATCCGGCGTGCGAGTCCGGCGGCGGCTTCCAAATACACTGGATCATTCAGCGTTATGAGCGCCTGCAGCGGCGTATTTGTGCGGATGCGGCGAATCTGGCAAACCTCGCCACTGCCACCATCGAAGGTCAGCATCGAAGGATACGGCGTCGTGCGTTTGAGATAGGTATACAGGCCGCGCCGGAAGCGATCTTCGCCTTCCGCATCTACCCAGGCTTTGCCGTTATAGGTCGAACGCCACAGGCCGGCAGGTTGCGGCGGCATCACGGGCGGGCCGCCCATCTTCGCTGACAACAAGCCGGAGACAGCGAGGGCCTGATCGCGTACGGCTTCGGCACCGAGCCGGAACCGTGCACCGCGCGATTGCAGCAGATTGCGCGGGTCAGCTTCGCGCAGAGCGGGTGTCCCCGCAGATGCTTGCCGATAGGTGTCACTCATCACAATAGTCTTGATGAGTTTTTTCATTGACCAGCCGTTATCTCGATATTCAGCGGCGAGCCAATCAAGTAAGTCAGGGTTGGTTGGCGCAGCGCCAAGCGCGCCAAAATCTTCTTCGGTTTCGACAATGCCGACACCGAAGAGACGTGCCCAGATACGATTCGCCCAGACGCGCGGTGTGAGCGGATTGTCGCGGCTGACCAGCCACTGCGCTACGCCGAGACGGTTAAGCGGCGCGCCTGCCGGGAATCTGCTGAACGCGATGGGCACGCCCGGTGTCACGGCTTCGCCTTGCTCCAGAAAATTACCACGCAGATGAACCTTCGTGACGCGCTGTTTGTCAGCAGCAAGTTCGCGCATCAAGGGCAAGCGCACGAGGTTGTCGGTAAACGTTTTCTGGCCTTTGTACGCAGCCGCAAGTTCATCACGCAGCTTGCGAAGTTCGGCGGCAGGCAAACGCGGTTGCAATGTCGCAGCATCAACTTCGCTCGTCGTCAGACGAAACCGGCGCAGCGTATGCGAATCGCCGAATTGCTGCGAAAGCGTGACGCGCAGTTTTGTTTCGTGGGTCAAGCGCAAAGGCTCGGCAAAGTTGAAAATCGCTTCGTGCCGTTCGTGAGCGCGTGCTTTGACTGACCAACCGGATTTTTCATCGCCATCCAATGCCGCAGCAATCGCACCTTTGTCTTCGGCAAAATCTGCACGGGCGTTACTCAGTTTCAGTCGGCGAGGGCCAGCAGGATCAAGCAACTCAACAGTCATTTCCGACAATACGAAATTGGCGGTCGAGCCATTGCGTCCGACCGCCAGCGCACCACTGCCTGTTTTTTCAGGCAAGGCTTCCAGGCGTAACGCCGTATGCGTCCCGGCGGCTAGCGTGAGCGTCACAACGTAAGTATCTTCTGGCGGCGTCTTTCCGCTCACGGCAACAATGCCGTCTTTTTGCACAGCCAATGTCGCACCATCTTTAGAAATGGCTTCTTGTACTGCGGCGCTATGCCATTTCTGCGCTTCCGCCTCGCTTGCTTTGTCAGCGGCTTCTTCCAACGTAGTCAACGCAGTGCTGAGTTTTTGAGTACTGGCCTGCCATCGTTCGCGTTCGCCCTGTTCTTGCGGTGACAGCAATTCCATCGTTGGCGCATCTGTGTTGAGATCAGTGTCTTCGGTCTGATTGAACAGCGCATAGAAGCTGTAATACTCATTGTGCGAGATTGGATCGTATTTGTGCGTGTGGCATTTCGCACAGCCCATCGTCAGCCCCATCCACACTTGCATCGTCGTGTCTACGCGATCTTTTACGGCAGCGACGCGAAACTCTTCGTTGTCCGTGCCACCTTCATCATTCGTCATCGTATTGCGATGAAAGGCGGTCGCAACCAATTGTTGCTCCGTTGGTTTGGGCAACAAATCCCCAGCCAGTTGTTCGGTGGTAAAACGATCCAGCGGCATATCCGCATTGAGCGCGTTCACGACCCAATCACGATAGGGCCAGATCGTTCGTCCCAAATCCTTTTCGTAGCCTTTGGTATCGGCATACCGCGCCAAGTCCAGCCACATCCGCGCCCAATGTTCACCGAACTGTGGCTTTTGCAGCAAGTCATCTACCATTTTCTCGTAAGCTGTCGGCGAGGGGTCAGCCGCAAACTTGTCCGCAACTTCCGGCGTCGGCGGCAAGCCAATGACATCCAGCCATAAGCGGCGCACTAGCGATTGCGGCGCAGCGGCGGGGCGCAGGGAGAGGTTTTTCTTCGCCAGAGCCGCGCGCACCAGCGCATCAATCGGAGGCTGTGCGCCTGTGATAGCGGGCCGCGCCACCGGCTCGAACGACCAATGCTGTCCCCATTGTGCGCCCTCGGCAATCCAGCGTTTGATGGTTTCGATCTGTTCCGGCTTAACCTGCCGGTGTGCGCTAGGCGGCGGCATTACGACATCTGGATTAGTGCTGGTCAGACGTGCGAAGAGCAAACTCTTTTCCGGCTGTCCTGGCGCGATGGGCAGCCCACTGCGTCGTTTTGCTTTCGCCTCCATCTCAATATCGAGTCGCAGTCCAGCCTTGCGATTTTTCTCATCCGGGCCGTGGCAGGAAAAACAGTTCGCGGAAAGAATCGGCAACACATCACGCCCAAAACGCACGGGTTCAGGGGCAGATAAACTGGCGATTGAAGCCACAGGAACAAGCAGAAGTACTAGTAGTTTGAGCCAATGCTCGCGGGAGTTAGGTGGTCTTGCATTCATAAGTTATGACCTCAGGATGAGCGTCTCAACCTTCGCGCGCACGGAAGGCACCAACTATAGTAGGCAAAATAATATTTTTTCACCACAGCGAGCCATCTCCCCAAACTCAATTGTTATTGAGGTCGTGCATAAGCTGCTGCAACTCTGCGACGGCCAGGCTGTCCAGGGATCGTGTCGGCGGGCGCACGGTTGTATGTTTGATAATGCCTGCTGTTTGGAGATTATGCTTCATGGCCGAGACGCCAAGCCCCGGTTGCAACTCAAACCGAATCAGCGGCAAATGACGATTGAAGGCGGCGCGTGCGGCGGCTCGTTTTCCAGCTTCATACAAATTCCAAACTTCCACAAACATCGGCATCATATCGCTGCCCGGCATCGTACCGCGTGCGCCGCGTTGCAATTCTTCGAGAAAGAAATGCCCGTTCAAGCCGCCGAAAATCGTCATAGTATCGCCCACGGCTTGTTTGACTTCAGTAACTTTCATCGCAGTCGGCGGCGCTTCGACTTTGGTGAGTTTGACATTAGCGCATTCTTTCGCCAGCCGCGCCATTTGTGCCGCGCTGATATTTACGCCTGTCAGCAGTGGCGCATCCTGAATCATAATCGGAATACTCACGGCAGCAGAAATCGCCTGGTAATAGCCAAATAAATCTTCTGCCGATGGCTTCAGAAAATACGGTGGCAGAATCATCAAACCGTCGGCTCCTGCTTCCTCGGCAGCCTTTGAAATCTGCACGGCGACGTGTGTGCCGGTGTGTCCGGTAGAAACAAAGACTGGCACGCGTTTGCGCACCTCTTTGATGATCAGCGGCATCAGGCGCGCTTTCTCCGATTCGCTCAGCGCATACCCTTCGCTCGCATTGCCGAAGATAGCGATGCCGTGGACGCCGCAATCAAGCAGGTAATTGATGAGCGCAAGCTGACTCTGTTCGTCAATTTCGTATTGTTCATTAAAGGTCGTGAGTGCGATGGGGAAAATCCCTTCGTAATTCGTCATTCCAGCAAAGCTCCTGATTATATCGTTATAAATGGTTTCAGTTTCTCTTCGTCAATTTCGATGCCCAGCCCGGCGCTGTCGGGGATACCGACGACGCCTGCACCGACGGGCAACGAGGCTTTTAGCAAAGTCTCAGCGACCTGCCAAACTTTGGGATTACATTCAACGAACATCAGATTCGGGATCGAAGCCGCTACATGCAGCGCCGCCGCGATCTGAACACCGAGGCCGATGCTGATATGAAAGGCCACGGGAAGGTTGTGCAGTTCAGCTAACGCGCACAGCTTCATTCCTTCGGTAATGCCTGTGCGTCCGATGTCAGGTTGAAAGATTTCGACCGCGCCGGCGTCAAAGAATGGTTTCAACTCCCAACGCGTGCGCCAGCATTCGCCCATTGCAACAGGCGTATCAATACGGGCGGCAAGCCGCGCATGTCCCTGCACATCTTCCGGCTTGAGCGGCGCTTCCAACCACGTCACTTTACGCGCATCCAGTTCGCGTCCGAACCGAACAGCTTCGGCCTGCTCCATCCGCCACAACACATCCAGCATCAGGTTTGCCTTCTTGCCCAAGCGTTCGCGCAAACCATCGTGCAGTTGCAATAACGCTTCCGGCTCGCCGTCCATAAACAGCTTGAAAGCAGTGAAACCGCGCGCTTGATATTCAGCGGCTTGGGCAATGCGTGCGGCGTCATCTGCGCCCGACAAACCGGAAACATACGCAGGCAATTCATCTACGAACGGCCCGCCGAGCAAGTCACACACGCGCGCATTTAACGCCTTACCTTTGATGTCCCAGAGTGCCGTATCAATCCCCGCCATCGCATCCAGCAAAAACGATCCGACGTGTCCGCGCACACGCATCGCGTTGTACATCCGCGCCCACAGGCGTTCGTGCGCCAGCGGGTCTTCGCTCAATAAAATCGGAGCGAGGATCGTTTTGACAATGGTGCAAACAACTTCAGGCGCGACCGGCGCTTGCGCTTCGCCCCAGCCAATGATTCCAGCGTCGGTTTCAATTTTGATGAGGGCCGTTTCAATCTTCGTCGAGTAGAGCGTTTGATACGTCGCCGCAAAACGATAGGCCGAAACTCCTGCTTGCAACGGCGCAGGCGAACCAGCCGTGCCGCGCGCGGCGGTTAAGTCACGCGGAATTTTGATCGCAAAAGCTGTCACGTTCGTAATCTTCATTGCGGTTGCTCCTGCAATTTCAGCGTTGGCGACGCATCACCGTTCACCAGCCAGCGCACGCATAGATACGCCAGCGGATGCAACACGCCCATCAGGACAAGCAGCGGCGTGTACGAATAGTTATCAATCACGACTCCGGCAAGGCTGGTGAACAAGGCACCGCCGATACCTCCGCCTGTTGCGACAATGCCATGCACCGTGCCAACGACGTTGCGCGGAAAAATGTCTACCGTCAAGGTAACGAGGTTTGTTTTCCAGGCCGAATGCGCGCCGAGTACAACACTGATAAGTAACAACGAAAGCGGAGTCGAGGGTCTAAGTAATAACAACAATCCCAGCGGCATCAGCCCTGCCGAAACTAGCATCACGGACTTCCGCGACGCGACTGTACCCAGCTTGCGCGCAATTAATTTGCCCGAATACCATCCGCCAGCAATTGAACCGATGTCAGAAATCAGATATGGAATCCAGACCACATAGCTCATTCGCTGTTCGCTCAAGCCTTGCTGCTCGGTCAAATATTTCGGCAACCAAAATAGATAAAACCACCAGACCGGGTCTGAAATAACGCGCGCGAGTAATAAACCCCAGGTTTGCGGATAGCGCAGGAAATCAAGCCATTTGTGCGACGGCGCGAGGGCATCTGAAGATGAGACAGTGACCGTTTCTGCGGGATTAATTAACGCCAGTTCTTCTGCTGAAATACGCGGATGATGTTCCGGTAAGTGGTAAAACCAGAACCACGCGACAGCCCAAATTAATCCTAATGCGCCGGTAAACAAAAATGCCGAGCGCCAGCCATAACGATCTGCCAGCCAGATCACGGCTGGGGGCGTGATGATTGCGCCCGTTACTGTCCCGGCTTGCACCCAGCCATTCAACGTACCGCGATCTTTCGGCGGAAACCATTCGGCAGCTACCTTTTGCGCGCCAACGAAATTAGCCGACTCCGCCGTGCCGAGCAAAAACCGCACAGTGCTAAAACCAAAGACCGAACTCGTCACGGCATGCAACATCGCGGCAACTGACCACCACACAGCCGCAACGCCATAAATCAGCTTTGTGCCGTAGCGATCTATCAACAACCCCGAGATGATATACATCGCGGTATAAGGAAGCAGGAACGCATTCGAAATCAGACCATAATCCGTATTGCTCAGGCCTAATTCTTTCGACAGACGCGGCATCAACACCGCCAGCGTTTGCCGATCCACGTAGTTGATGACGGTGCTGAGAAAGACCAGCCCGGCAATCCACCAGCGCAGGTTGTTGAGAGGTTTCTTCATTTCGCTTTCAGCCAAGGATGGTTATTCGCTGAACCATTCGTTGACCTAAACACATTTCTTACTTTCCACTAAAGTACCCAACATTCGGCGCGCCGTCGCGTGCGGCGGCGATGTCTGCATAATCGTCCCCATTCAGATCGCCGATCTTCGCCGCGTTAGCGGCGGCTGACGTTAGCCCAGTCCTTCAGGGCTGGGGGAGCGAGCCAGGAAGATTCGCGTCGCATTGCGACGCCTGAAATCCGCGCAACGATGATTTCCATTTCAGCCGTTGTTACCTGACGGGAATAATCCTGTCACTGCTTCTAACGAGGTCGGAATGAATGACGCGAAAGTCCTTTGCAGTTTTCAAGTTTCTTTTCAATCATTTTACTTTTGGATACGCACGTTCGCCCACCGTGTGATACAGGTTCGATCTGTTGCCATCGTTCAAGCTTCATGCGTGTTCTCTGCGCAGAGATTCTCAGGCCATTTTCAATTCTGTGAGCGCACCCGTGCTCGATCCGAAAGCGTTGGCTTCAATGCCCAATCGTTGCAGCATCGAGACGAACAAATTGCACAGCGGCGTGTTGTTGTCGCGTCTGAAGGCAAGGTGCTGGCCGTGCCGGAATCCGCCGCCTGCCAACAGGATAGGCAGATTTGTATTGTCGTGGATGTTCGCGTCGCCCAGGTTGCTGCCAAACAGAACCATTGTGCGGTCAAGCAGGCGCTCGCCTCCCTCGGTTTTCTGCGCAAGGTTGCCCAGCAACTTGCTCAGCACTGCCATGTTCTGGCGATCTGCTGCTTCGAGCTGCCGCACCTTCTCTTCGTTCTGCCCATGATGGCTGAGTCCGTGATAGCCCTCGGTGGTGTTGCGCTGGTCAAGCCTGAAAACAGGCGTTTTGAACGCATCCAGCATCAGCGTGACGAGGCGCGTGGAATCCGTCTCGAAAGCGAGTTGCGCCATGCTGAGCATCAGGTCGAACTTCTCAAAAAACAACTTGTCCTCTTCAATCGCGGCGGGCGCGGGTTGCGAGGCTTGCGGCTTCGGGCGCGCTTCCCATTGGCGGGCGGTTTGCAGACGTTCTTCGACCTCGCGCACGGAGGTGAAATATTGATCGAGGCGCGACTTGTCTGCCGAACTGACCTTGCGGCTGAAACGTTTTGTTTCTGCCTGTAGCATGTCAAGGATGCTGCCGCGTTCTTCCAGCCGGTGGAGTTGCGCTTGCACGGCTACCGGGTCGCCCTGCACAAACATTTTCTGAAACAGTGCAGGAGCCTTGTCTTCGGCGGGCAGCAACACGCCATCGCGCGTCCAGGAAAGGCTGCGATTGGCTTTCTCGATGTTCACGCCGAGATTCAAGGAGGGAAAGCGTGTGAGCGGCCCAAGGTGTTCGGCGGCGAACTGGTCGAGCGAGATGCTGTTGCGAAAATTCGCCTTGAATGCGCCGCGCGCTGAAGTGAGAAAGCTGTTGTCGGTGCTGTGCCCGCCAGTGACACCGGGATGCGAAAGACCGCTGAAAACAGTGAAGTCCGCGCGGAAATCTGCGAGCACTGACAGATAGGGCGTCAGTTCGTAGTTCTGCCCGGCGCTGACCGGAAAGAAACGCTTTGCAAATACGCCGATATTGTTCACGATGACGAGCATACGGCGAGGTGTCGGCGGCGCACCAGAGCGCGCAAACACGGGCGTCATGCACTCCAGAGCAGGCAACGCGAGCGTGACGCCCAGCCCGCGCAGAAACGTGCGGCGGGGAATGAGCGAAGATGCGGTGGAAACAAATGGTGCCTTCATAAGTTTATTTACATCCTTTCGGGCCGAGGAAAATTTTGCTTTGCGTCAGCGCCAGCAGCAGGTCGCGCACGCGATAGCCATCTTTGGCGCAAGCATCAAGCATCGTTTCAATCTCTGCGCGGTCGCCAAACCGCACAGGAACGCCCGTGGCATAAATCGTGAACTGGTGTAACAGATTGCGGGCAAGCTGGCGCGGGTTGGCCGCCAAAATTTCTTTCAGCCCGTGAATGTCCTTGAAGCCGCGACCATCAATCAGTTTGCCGCTGGCGTCCACGGCGGTGGCCAGCGTGTAGCTGAAATCGTGTCCGGTCTGATCAATGCCGGTGATGCGTTCGCCGTTTTCCAGACCGCGATACTGTGTGCGCCACGCGCCCAGCACATCGAAGTTTTCCAGCGCCAGCCCTACCGGATCAAACGATGCGTGGCAGGCTGCACAACTCTTTGATTTGGTGTGTTGCGCGATTAGTTCGCGCATCGTCTTTGCGCCGCGAATGTCCGGCTCGACCGCAGGCACGCCCGGCGGCGGCGGCGGCGGCGGCTGGCCCATCAGACGATCCATCACCCAGACTCCGCGCAACACAGGCGAAGTAGATGTGCCATTGGCGGAAACCTTGAGAATCGCCGCCTGTGTGAGCAGCCCGCCATACGGGCTGCCAGCGGGCAAGGCTATTTTGCGGAGCGCGGAACCGCTGAGTGGCGCGAGGCCGTAATGCCTGGCCAGGCGATCATTGACGAAGGTAAAATCGGCATCAATCACTGTCGCAGCGGGCAGATTTTCCCGCACCATCGCGGTGAAAAATGCGCGTGTTTCCAGTCCCATAGACTCCACCAGATAATCATCCAGCCGATATTCGGGATAAAGGCGAATGTCTGGATCATCGCGGCGCAACGCACGCAGGTTTAGCCAGGAATCAGTGAAGTGATGGACAAAGCCCGCGAACCCCTCGCCTGCAATCAGCCGTTCGGTTTCGCGGCGCAGCATCTCCGCATTGCGAAGCTTTTTCTGACGCGCCAGCGCCGCCAGCGTGGCATCAGGGCGGCTGTCCGTCAGGAAATGTGCGAGGCGATTGGCAATCGCAAAATGATCGTCTGCTTGTTGCGGTTCGCGCAGGTAAAGGAAAAGGTCAGAACAAAGAAACGCCTGATACCCCGCCAGCAACGACTCGGCGAGCGGCTGCCCGCGTTCGAGGCGAGACAGCACAAGTTTCTCAAAGCCGGAAATAGCCTCTTGCGGCACAGGCTCGCGCGCGGCGAGATTGATGAAGCGTCGTAATAGTCGTTTCGCCTCCGCCGCCGGATGCGGTGATTTCACCTCTGCATCCAGATCATCGAACAATACGCGATGCGAAGGTGGTGGCCATGTTGCGGGCGCAAGCGGGCCTTCCATTTCCAGCCATTGAAAGGCAATGCCTGGTTGTCCGTCTGCGGGAAAAGGCGGAAACCGATAGGCCGCTGTCCTTCCCTGCACGTCAGGTTGCGGAGCCGGTAATCCGAGCAGTCCATATTCAATCGTCTGCCCGGCGGCAAGGCGCACTGTCGTTTCATACACGCCGCCTTCCGGCTGAACGTCAATAATGCCGCCCGTTGAGCGCGTATCTTCAGCGATGTCGTGATTCGTCGGCTTGCGCGAACGAAAGGTCATCGGCACGGGCATGGTGGCGGATTTGAGCAAGAAGCCCGGTGTCTGCAACACAGCTCGCGCAGCAAACCTCACGCGGTAATTCCCCGTGACCTGGGCGACGATTCCTTTGGGGAAAATGCCGTAGGGCCATCCGGGCGAGCGAAACAGGGCCATTTCAACTGTGGGATCAGGGACAGGTTTATTCGGCGCAGCCTTTTTTTCTGCGGTCAGATTAATGCCTTTTGCATCCCGTACCCAGAACATAGCTTCTTTGCCGCCGGTCGTTTCCCGCCCCACGGACAATTGCTCTCCGACAGCTTTTTGTCGGGCGATGGTCGGTGGTTGCTCGCCTGAGGCCATTGCCTGGCGCAACGCGGTTTCCGTGGCATCGAGATAGGCCGTGAGCTGTACGCGCGACATATCCAGCGCCTCAGAGACCTTATTGAAATGATGGCTTTCGCGGTCTTCGGGAAGCATGTCGCGGATGTCCAGATGCGGCAGGCGCAGCAGGTCGCGCAGATTCTGCTCGTACTCATCCCGATTCAGCCGCCGCATCGGCCCGCGCCCATTCGCTAACACATCGGCGCGCTCCGCAGCCCCCAGTGCTTTGCCCAACGAGCGGAGCAGTGCCTGCCGTTTCTCATCGGTAAGACTGGCCGGATTGGGCGGCATCTCGCGTTTCTGAATCCGGTCATAAATCTCCACCCAGGGCGCGCGCGTCGCCACAGAAGACAAGTCGAAGGGCAAGGCCTGCAAATCCAGCCCGCCTGCCCGCGTTTCGGCGTTATGACAGCCGCCGCAACTCGCTTGCAACAGAGTCGGTAGGGCGCTGGATTGCGGAGACTCCACCGATTGCGCACCACGCGCATCCGTGGTTTTCAGCGCCGCCATGCCAACCAGCAGCAGAAACGCTAGGCAAAGGAATGTTTTCACGGTCTTCATGTTCAGGTTTTCCTTTCGGTCAGGTACCTGATCTTAACTCGTAGTGACCGTCCTGCCAATAACGATGAACTCCGCACTGCCGATGATGATGCGCGCCCCACCTGTTTTGCCTGATCATTTGTTTCTGCTACCCAACAATCCATCCGCGCAAATTGGGAAGCGACTTTAGTTATAAATAAATGTCACCGTCGCGTTGCAAGCCTCGCTCGCCGTCACACGCACCCAATGCGCGCTGAACCCGGCGGGAAATTCGTGATGCTTGTAACCATCATGCAGTTGAATAGTTTCATACGTTTCCCAGCTTCCATCGCCCAGAAAATCCACTTCAATCTTGAATGCCACAGATTTCTTTGAGGCGTTTTTCAGATGCACGACCTTGCGATCAAAGCCTGTCATCAGGAACGGATCAGACACTTCATTCGCTTTGACGTTTTGCTTGTACCAAACACTGCCCCAACCCGCAGGCTTGCCCATCTTCCATAGGTCGTCAATCTGCCCGAACCATAAACCGGTTTGCGGCTGGCCTAATGAACGATCCGTCTGATCGCCGCCCATTACAAACAATCCGCGCCAGTAACAAAAATCCGGCACGATACGCAGGTGATTGCTGATCGGGCGAATGGGCAGAATGCTGCCTCCATAGACTTGAATCGGCAATTCGTAAAAGATGCCGTGCAAGTCCATCAGAAAGCGCTCCGTCTGTGCATCACGAATGCGCATCCATTCCGTGTTGTAGGCGTGATCGAACGTTTGCGCGCCTTTTGGTAAGCGATAAGTCATCCATTTATCTTTTGCAAAGACTTTCAGAATTGCCGATGCCTTATCCCAGCCCGTCGCAAAAATCGGGTTGCCCAGGCCGCCGCCTGAAAGACTCTTGCCTGCGACTTCGACAAACGGTTTCTTTTCGATAATCGTCCACTTTTTGCCGTCCCATTCCGCTAGGCGTCCGGCTTCCTGCTCACCCAGATAATCCGCTTCGTAATACGAATTATTGGCGACGACGACGCGCCCGTGCGCAGTGAAGGCGCTTTTAAAATGCTCTTTGCCCTGCTTGAAGGTGATGCCGAGTTCTTTGACCAGATTGAAAAGCTGTTTGGCTTCGAGTGTCCGCACATCCACTTCAAAAAACTCGCCCTCCATCGCCAGCATATACACTTTGTTCTGGGGATCGGTCAGGTGATCCATGGTCGAAGTCAGGCGATGCCCCTTGATGGATTCAATCGTGCGCACGTTGCCTTTGATGTCAATGACGTGGGGACCAAGAAAGGCCTGATTGGTTTGCGTGTGAATATAACGATTGGTGAAAGTGCCGACGACGCTGGCGGGATGCTTGTGCATCTTCATGTTTTCATCAATCCAATACAGCCCCGTGCCGTCACCGCGAATGTGCGCGACGTACGACACAAACCACAAACGATTGGCCCACGGTAACAGCGCACCGATGCCCGCTTCGGAAGGCGTGCTGTATTCCGCAATCGTCGTGATATTCGGGAAGGCATTGCCGACCTGAATCGGCGGCGCGTCAGATTTTTTTTCGGGGTCTTGCGCGCGGGCAATGTTCATCAGCGTCAGCGCGCCAATAAGGCAGAGGGTGAAATTCACAAGTAAGCGGTTCATGATTATTTCCTTTTCAGTTCAGCAAGATGTTGTTCGATAGCTTGCGCAAGTTGTTGCTGTGTCTTTTGCAATCTTGCATCATCGGCCAGGTTGCGCGCTTCATCGGGATCGCGTTGACGGTCATACAACTCAACAAACGCAGGTGGGATTTTTCCGACCTGGGCGCTTTCATCCCAGGTGTAAATCAGTTTCCAGCGGGAAGAGATTGCCGCTAAGAAAGGTTTGGTTCCGCCATACCCTTCCAGCCCTTCGTAAACAAAGGAATCGCGGCGCGCAGTTTTGCTTTTCATTATTGGCAAAGCCTGTCCCTGTGTGCCTGCCGGAATATCTGCGCCGGCCAATGACAGCAGCGTCGGTGCGATGTCCAGGTTGAGTGCGAGGTGCGGCGAACGTCCGGCCCGCAAGCCCGGCCCGGCAATCATCAACGGGATTTGTGAGGAAGGTGCATAAGCCAGCACTTTGCTGGTCAGTCCGTGTTCGCCCAGCATCCAGCCATTGTCGCCCAGGAAAATCACATAGGTATTTTCCCACAGCTTTTCCGCGTCCAACGCCTGCCACAACGGCGCAAGCGCATCGTCCAGATCGCTGATCGCAGCAAAGTATTCGCTGGCATGCGCACGAATGCGTTCCGGCTTGTCATAGCCGTATTGCAACGCCTGTGTGCGGTTGCGGGCTGAAGGGAGCGAAGGCGGTTTGCTGTGGGTGGCAGCAAGTTCGTTCCAGGTGCGCGGCAACGACATTTTCAACGGATCATATTTGGCGAGGCTTTGTTTGCTAACTGGCCAGCGCAAGTTTTGATCCATGTGCGGCAGTTGCGTGCAATGCCACAGGAAAAACGGCTGATTGCGGTTGCGTTCGCGCAAATAACGCGCCGATTCGTGCGCCGTGAAAAGGTCTATCAGTTCCGGCGGATTGACCGTCTGGCCGTTGCGATTGACTGCGCGGTTGTGCCACGCGCCATTGGCGTAAAACGTCACCGCCCAAGCAAACCCCGCTTCAGCCGGAGAGGTTTTGAGATGCCATTTGCCGGATACCGCTGTTTGATAACCGCGCTGGCGCAGGTGATGCGCGACGGATCGTTGCGGCTCATTCAGCGCGCCATCCAGAAAAGGCACGCCGTTGCGGCTGCCGTATTGTCCGGTCAGAATCGCCGCGCGACTGGGGCTGCAAAGCGCAAAGACCGCGTGTGCATCGGTGAAGACAAGCGACCGTTTGACCAGACGATCAAACCCCGGCGTAACGCTTGCGCCGTGATTTAGTGCGCCAATCACGTCGCTGCGTTGATCGTCCGTCGTAATAACAATTAGATTGGGCAGGTTAGGGAGGTTAGCTGGCCGGGGCTGCGCGCTCGCGCTGACAATACATGCCAGCGCGAGCCAAAAGCACCCAGGAATCATTCGCTTCGTCCGTTTCATTCGCGCCTCAGAAAATCAGCTTTAATCCGAGTTGCATCTGACGCGGATCACGCGCAGTCGTGATGCGGCCAAACTCAAGGCGGCTGTTCAGGCCATTCGCCCCCGGCAAAAACGAGGTGTTTGGGAAACCGAGATTGACATGATTGGGCGCATTAAAGGCTTCGGCGCGAAATTGCAGCTTCAGCTTTTCGGTGATTGCAAAGTTTTTGAAGACCGACAGATCAACAATAACCGCGCCCGGATTGCGGAATTGACTGATGGCGCGTGGCGTGCTGCCATACGTGTACAACGCCGGATTGACGAAGGCCGCCTGATCAAACCACAGCACACCCGCCTGCGGATTAGGATCGGTGAAATTATCGGGCAGCGTTGGCAACCGCAGCATGTCAGGCCGATTGGCTAACCCGTTGCTCGCACCCCGCACGATCAGCGGCGCACCCGCCACAATTGTCGTGATCGTATTCAATTGCCAGCCTCCCAGCACCGTATTGACGAAGCCGTTGTCAATATTCAGGCGCTTGCCTCTGCCAATCGGCAATTCCCACAACGCGCTCAACACAAACCGATGCGGCACGTTCGAGGGGTCTTCGGAGCGTTCCGCGCGGCGATTATACAAGCCGTTCTGGAACCCGAACTCACCCGCGCCCTCGGTCGCCACGAAATTGATCGGGTTCAGCACGGAATCACTGATAAGCTTTGCAAACGTGTAAGAAGCCAGCAGCGTGAAGCCCTGCGAGAACCGCTTCTCACCCGATAGCAACAACGCGTGATAAATCGAATTGCCCATATGCGGCGAATTGACGTTGATCGCGCCGAGATAGGGGAAAGGCCGCAATGCTTGCGCCTGCGTGATCGTTGCGCCGCCAAAAGCGCCCGGCACTTTGCCGGCAAACGGATTCGGCACATTATTGTTCAGCGTCCCGGCCAAACCGAATTGACGAGTCTTCGCGGGGTCAGCTTGATTCAGATCATAAGTCCCCGACAACAAGTGCGTGCCGTGATTGGCCGAGTAAGTCGCTTCGACCATGAAGCCGCCGGGGAGTTGTTGTTGGAGTGACAGGTTCCATTGCTGTGACATCGGCGTGGGCGAATAGGCCTCGCGGAAACCAGCGTTATTGGAAGGCGCAAAAAGATTCGGCCCCAGCACCGAACCTAGGGGTTCCAACGGCGCGGTGGGAAAACCGTTGCGGAATTGAAAGGCTGGAAACAGATTATTGCCGCCAGCCGGTTGATAAGTTGTGCCGGTAGAAGCAAAGCCGTTCGTGCCTTCAAAGTTCGCCACTGCACCGAACACCGTCGAATAGAAAATCCCGTAACCGCCGCGTACCACCGTCTTTTGATTACCGAACACATCGAACGAAAAGCCGACCCGGGGCGCGACATCGTTCGGGTCGTTTTGCACGAAGGTGCGTCCGTAATCTTTGCAGGCATATTGCGTTAGGCCAGGCAGATTGTTGGTCGGGTTGATCGCGGTGGGGTTAAAATTCGACGTGCCGCAATGACGCTCAAAAGGTTGTTGCTGAAAGTCGTAACGTACGCCCAACGTCAGCGACAAGCGGCCAATGCGCCATTCATCATTGAAATAAAACCCGAAGGCTTTGCCCGCTTGCGATTCGCCGCGATGCGTCGTGACATTCGCGCTGCCGACTGCGCCCAGCAAAAACGTAGCGAATTGCGACCCCGTATTGAGACGATTGCCCGCTACAGGCGCAGCGTTGTCTGTCAGCGTGGTCGGGAATTGGAAGTTGCCGGAAGGCGCACTCTTTTGCAGATTGTTCGCTTGCGTCAACCGCATCTCGGTGCCGAACTTCATCGAGTGCTTGCCCTTGAGCCACGAGAACGAATCAAACAATTGTCCGACCTGCCCCGTGCGCGTGCCGATGGCATCGGGAAACGCGGGCAGCCCGTTACCAATCAGTGGCAATTGATCAGGCGGCACAATGGGTGGCAAGCCAATTTGCGCGGGAATGCCCAGCCCTGCGCTCGCCACTTGAAACTTGAAAAATTGTCGCGCCAATCCGATGCGGAATTCATGTAGCAAGTTGGGCGTGAAGCTGTGCGTATCGCTGAGCACGATGTTGCGTCCGCCGTAGGGGTCAAGCCGTTGCCGGGCGAGCGGATCAGGCAACAGGTTGCGCAAGCCGTTGTCAGTAAATTGCCGATAGAAAATAAAACGTCCGTAAAAGTTATTTTTCTCAGAAAAACGATGGTCTATGCGGGCCGTGTGATTGGCCAGATTCCGCTTGTTTGAGACAACGCCGAAATAGTTATTAAGGTTTGATGCGGCGTTGTCCGGCGTGCGATTCGGCAGTGGATAAAACTGCAGAATGTTGACCGAAACTGGATCAAGGCGATTCGTCGGAATGATGTTGCCCGGAAACTGATCGCGCAAAAAGCCCTGTCCACTGGGATTCGCGCGCGTCGTGGCTGGATCGTAGATGCGAATTAAATCGCCGTTGCCATTGCGCAATTGCGAAAAGTCGCCTCTGCGAAAGGCCTCGGTCGGCACGCTCAGAAAGCCTGTCGCACTGGTCGTGAATTGATAGCCTTCGTAGTTGTAAAAGAAAAAGCTACGGTCGCGTCCGTCGTAATTGGCCAGTGGCCCGAAGATTTTTTTCGGGAAGACAATGGGGCCGCCGATAGAACCGCCGTACTGGTTATAGCGCAGTGGCGATTTCGCCCGATTCGCGCGATTGTTCGCCCACAAATTGGCGTCAAGCGCATCGTTGCGGAAGAAATGATAGAGCGTGCCGTGCAAGCTATTCGTGCCGGATTTCGTTACCAGATTAATTACGCCTCCCAGCGTATAACCGAATTCCGCCGACATCGTGTTGCTCTGTACTTTGAATTCCTGCACCGAGTCTACATTGGGATTAACGTTCACATCAGGCACATAAGGATTGGTGCTGCTCAGGCCATCTACCAAAAAGTTATTGGAGGCCAGCGGGCTGCCATTGATGCGAATCAGCGCGACTTGAGTTCCGCGATCACCAAAGCCTGCCGCTGTCGGCCCTGCGCCTGATTGCACAGAAGGTGCCAGCAACACCAGCGATAACGCGTTGCGCCCGTTGAGCGGCAATTCCTGCACACGTCGGTTTTCAATCACGCGTCCGATGGTAGCGGTCGTCGTATCCACCAGCGACCCTTGCGCCGTAACTTCGACCACTTCACTAACCGCGCCGGTTTCGAGCGCCATATCCACTTGCGCTTTTTGGTCTACCTCAATCGTCAAACCGCTGCGCAATCGTTTCTTGAAGCCTTCTTTGGTCACAGCTACAGAATAGCTGCCGACTTGCAGGTTCGGCAGCGAAAAATATCCTCTGTCATTGGTGACAGTTGTTGTCTCAAGATTGGTTGCGGTGTTAGTAATAGTAATCGTAGCACCGGGTACGACTGCGCCCGTGGCGTCGGTCACAGTGCCGAAAATCGTACCGCGCCCTTGTTGTGCGAACGCTGCCGTGGCGAGCAGCAGGGCAAGGGCAAGGGATAGAAACCAACCAAGTGGTTTGCCTAAGGAACTCTGTGTCATGGGGTTACTCCTATCTGAATTAGGGGTGCATACAGCAAGCTAGTCTTCCTGCCGGACGACCCGCTCAACATCCTCTACCAGCGAGCCGCTGGCACGCATAATGTGATTAGTGATTGCTTGTTCGACAATGACCGGATCGCGCTGTTCCAGGGCACGCACAATAGCACGATGTTCTTTCTGCTCGCGCGCAACGCGGTCAATCCAGTCATCGGTGCGAGAATGAATGCCCGCAACATGAATCGGTGTGCGTAACCGCCGCCAGGTCTCGAATAATTTGCGATTGCCTGACCGCTTGACGATCAATTCGTGAAACTCGGCGTTTTGCTCTAAATGTACGAAGACGTCCGTCTTCGCCGTGGTTTTCTCCATCACCGCAATTAACTCACGCAAACGCTCAAGATCGGCCTTGGTAATATGGCGCGCAGCCAGCTTGCCCGCCAGCACTTCCAGCGCACAGCGCACTTCAAAAGTCTCCGCCAACTCCGTCGGATCAAGCCGCGTCACAAACGTGCCGCGCCGCGATTGCACTTCCAGCAAGCCTTCGCCAGATAGTCGCTCAATCGCTTCCTTGATCGGCATCTTGGAAATCTTCAGCCGTTCGGCCAAGTCTTCCGGGCTGATACGTTCGCCCGGTGCTAATCGCCCGGCGACGATTTCGCCGCGCAGATAGTCATAGACCTGATCGCTGATGCGGGATTGATTGATGATAGATGCTTCTGATGCTGCCATAAAAAGCCCTGGGGAATTTCTGCGCAATCGCGCCGCCTCGCTGTAACCTCACTTGCTTAAATGAAGAATGTAATATATTAGATGCTAGATGCTAAGTTCATTTCCTGAATCTGTCAAGCCGCGCTGCACGATTCCCGCTTTGCGTTGGGTGCTGGCCGTACTTTTGCTATTGGTATCAGTGATGAATTATGTGGATCGCCAAACGCTTTCCATTCTGGCTCGTACCATTCAGACAGATTTGGGGATCAACGATGCCGGATACGCGCAAGTGGTGTTAGCCTTTCAGTTGACGTACGCCGTGATGTATTTGCTTTCGGGGAGAGTCCTTGATGCCATCGGCACCCGGCTGGGACTATTTTGTTTTATTGTGTGGTGGTCAGTGGCAAACTTCCTGACGGGGTTTGCCAGCGGTGTTGTCTCATTAGCCTTTTACAGAAGCCTGTTGGGAATAGGTGAACCCGGCGGTTATACCGCTTCGGCGAAAGCGGTCGCCGAATGGTTTCCGGTGCGCGAAAAAGGGATGGCGGTCGGGTTATACACAATGGGCGGGACGCTGGGAGCCGCTATCGCGGGGCCGATGGTGGCCTTCATTACAGTCCGATACGGTTGGCAAATGGCTTTTTTCGTGACCGGAGTGCTGGGATTAGGGCTGGCCTTGCTTTGGGTGCTGCTCTATCGCAAACCGAGTGAGCATCCTTATCTCTCCGCCGCAGAGAAAAACTTTTTAACTCAGGAAAACGTGCTCGGTGAAAAGTCTATACAAGCTCGTCGGCTGACGTGGAAAGAGTTGAGCAAGCTGAAACCGATGTGGCTGATCTTAGTGGCACGGATGATTACCGATCCGCTTTGGTATTTTTATCTCTTCTGGTTTCCGAAATATTTGCAGGACGCGCGCGGCTTCACATTGCAAGACATTGGCGCAACGATTTGGATCGTTTTTGTGGCCGCTGATCTGGGCAGTTTGTTGGGCGGTTGGCTGTCAGGAAAATTCCTGCAACGCGGCCTGCCGCCGATCAATGCGCGCTTGCGAATCATGGCGGGCGCAGCCACATTGCTGGCATTTAGCTGCTTGCTGCCGCTGACGCCGGGGCAGCGTTGGCCTATCGCATTGGCGAGCGTTTTCGCCTTCGCGCACATGGCCTGGCTGACCTGCATTACCTGTTTTTCGGTAGACATTTTCCCGGCTGGAATTGTTGGTTCCGCACACGGAGCCATTGGCGCAGGCAGCGCGTTCGGCGGCTTGCTTTCTACGGCTGCGGTGGGCTGGCTGGTCACGCATTTTTCGTACAATCCAACTTTCTTCGTGATGAGTCTTTTGCATCCAGTCGTTATTATTGGATTGGGCTTGACGCTGCCCAAAGCCGCCGCCGAGTATCGCAGAACGTTGTTATGACAAATGCCTTACAAAACAAAATCGCGCTGGTCACTGGTGCAGGTCGCGGCATCGGACGCGCCATTGCACTGCAACTTAGCCAAGCCGGGGCGACGGTTTATGTGAATGACATCAGCGCAGAAGCGATTGCGGATTGCGTCAACGAACTACCGAAGGGCAGAGTCTTTCCAGCCTGCGCTGACATTTCGCAAGCGCCACAGGTCGCAAAACTTTTCACTGAGATTACGGCACAGTCAGGCCGTTTAGATGTGCTGGTGAACAACGCTGCGATCAGTCGCCCGCGTTCCTTAGTCGAAACGAGCGACGACGATTGGCATTCCGTCTTAGCGGTGAATTTGAGTGGGGCGTTTTATTGTTGCCGCGCAGCGTTTCCGCTGATGCAGCAACACGGCGGGCGCATCATCAATCTGTCTTCGGTATCAGCCTATACAGGCAAAGTCTTGCGCAATAACGCGGCCTACGTTGCCGCCAAAGCAGGTCTGGACGGCCTGACGCGCGCGTTGTCTCGTGAGGGAGCGCCGCTTGGCATCACCGTCAATTCCGTCGCCCCTGGCATTGTCTCAACCGAAATCCACGTGCAGCTAGCAAACGAACAGCGCGCACAATTCCCTGCTTTGATCCCGGCAGGTCACGTTGCCGCTACGGAAGAAATCGCCGAAGTCGTCTGCTTTCTTGCGGCTGCCGCCAGCAATCACATCACGGGACAAGTGATTCACGTCAATGGAGGAATGTATCTCGCATGAAAAGCGCCACAGCTATCGTTAAGATTGAGCACCAGATGGTCTTCGTTCCCTTTCACAAAGCTGCCGAATGGGCAGCCGGCAAACGCCCTGGAACAACACGGCTCATTGTGCAAGTTTACACAGCAGATGGAACCGTTGGCATTGGCGAAACGATTTGCTTGTGGGAATTCGTCGAACCCGTATTGGCGCGTACAATTATTCCGTTGGCAATAGGCGCGGATGCCTGCGACATCGAATCACTGTGCAACAAAATCGAAGGCGCAGGCTTTTATCACCATCAACGGGCGATGGTTGCTGCCCTGGCCGGGTTTGAAATGGCGCTGTGGGACATTGTTGGCAAGCAGGCCGGAATGCCCTTGTACAAACTCTGGGGCGGAGCCTATCGCAATCCGATTCCGATGATTGCCTATTTGCAGGCGAAAGACCCGGCGCAGATCGCGGAGGAAGCGGCGGCGGCGGCGGCTGATGGTTTCGATACGATCAAAGTCAAAATCGGCATGTCGCCGGAAAGCGATTTGGCCATTGTCCAAGCCGCGCGCGCTGCGGCTCCACAAGCGAAATTGCGGGCGGATGTGAACGGAGCGTGGACGATTGGCACTGCCAAACGAATGCTGCGCAAGCTGGAGCAATACGATCTGGAATATGTCGAGCAACCGCTGCCGCTGGCGGACTTGGCGGGGCATGCGAATTTGCGAAAACTATTTTCGACGCCGATTGCGCTGGACGAAAGCGCATACACGATGCAAGACGTACTGGCGATTATCCGGGCTGAGGCCGCCGATGTGATTTTGCTTGATCCGCATCAAGCTGGTGGATTGCATCGTTGCCGCAAAGCCGCCGCGATTGCCGAGGCGGCTGGCATCCCTGTCACCTTGCATAGCGGTGCCGAACTGGGCATTTCGACTGCCGCGTATCTGCATCTCGCAGCTTCGATCCCCAACCTAATGCTGGCCGTGGACAATCAGCAACCGAACTTGACCGACGATATTGTGGAAGAATCGCAGCGGCTGGAACGGGGGAATCTGACTGTGCCTAATAACGCCGGTCTGGGCATGAGCTTGAACCACCAAAAACTTGAACAGTACCGCACCGAACAAATCAACCAACCGTACCTTGACCCCAACCGCCCCGATTGGTTCCCCACCAAACCACAATACTGAAGGAGAAAAGCGGGCCACGTCAGTTTTGACGTAGACCCGCAGTTTCAGGGGGACTCAGGGGAACAGCAACTACCAGTCGACGACCGATCCGTCGTCGGAATCGTATTGAGTCTTGTACGGTCGCGGCTCGCCGACCTGGGCCATCAATTTATTTTCGTCAATGGTGATGCCGAGACCGGGATCGGTCAGCAGCGGTCGGTGCCCGTTGGTGACCGGGGGCAGCGGCTTGGCGAGCAGGTCTGTATATTCGTTGTCGCCGCGCTCCTGAATCAGGAAGTTCGGAATGGCAGCCGCAATCTGAAGGCTGGCCGCGAGCGAACACGGGCCTTGCGGATTGTGCGGAGCAAGAGGGCTATAATAGGCTTCCGCCATTCCCGCGATCACCTTCAGTTCAGTGATCCCCCCGGCGTAACAAACGTCGGGCTGGAGAATGACGGCGGCGCGTTTTTCGAGGATTTCCTTGAAGCCCCATTTGGTAAAGATGCGCTCGCCAGTTGCAATCGGGATGTGGGTTTTGCGGGCAAGCTCGGCCATGACGTCCACGTTTAGTGCCTGAACGATTTCTTCATAGAACCAAGGGAAATAAGGCTCAAGCGCCTTTATCAACACGCTGGCAGTAGGCGGCTGGATGGCACCGTGGAATTCAACGCCGATGTCCACGCCGGGGCCGACGCGCGCGCGGAGAGCTTTGAATCGCTCAACGACCTCTCCAACGAACATCATCCCTTCATTGTATTTGAACGGCGACCGGGTGTTGCCGCGCAGTTGCACCTTCATCGCGTTGACGCCAGTCTTTTCGCTGACCGTTCCATAAACGCGCACCCGATCACGGGTCGGCCCGCCCAGCAATTTATAGACCGGCACGCCGTAGACTTTTCCGGTGATGTCCCAGAGCGCCTGATCAATGCCGCTGGAAATGGCGGTTTTGATGGGGCCGCCGCGATAGAAGGCTCCGCGATGGATTGCCTGCCAGTGAAACGCGACGCGCGTGGGGTCTTGCCCCACCAGATAATCGCTGACCTCAAGCGCTCCGGCGGCACAGGCTTTGGCGTCATCTTTGAGCATCTCGCCCCAGCCGGTAATCCCGGCGTCGGTAGAGATTTTGACGAAAACCCACGAGTTCTTGAGCACGAAGGACTCGATCTTCGTGACCTTGATCTTCTCTTTTTGCCCCAGGGCGGCGGCATTCGTCCGCTTGGGCAAAACTGCTCCATTGAGGCCAAACAGCGCGGCACTGCCGAGTGCGCTGCGGAGCCAGGTACGACGATCTAACTTTGAAAGTGACATAGGGTGATTGAACCTCCTCCTTAAAATTGCAATCTGGCCTGAACCTGGATAAAGCGATTCAGGGATGATGTCTGGCTGGTGATCCGCCCAAAGTTGGTAGACGTGGGCGAGAGATCAGGCGGATTCATCTGAGAACGATTCTGAAGATTAATGAAATCGCCGCGCAGTTCAAGGCGGACACTCTCAGTCAAACGAATCCGGCGTAGAATGTTGGCATTCCATTGGTTGAGTCCATCGGCGCGGGCACCGTTGAAGAACCGTGGGAAAACACGAGCCTGAAAAGCGGCTGGCTGGTTGGCGGCGACCCGCTCGAAGGGAAGCGATGTATTGAACCACTGATCCCAGGTCTTATTGTTAGAGGTGACATCTTCTTCGAAGGTGTTGAGGTCACCCCGATAGAAAATATTCCCCCAGGCGAGCTGCGGGCCGGGCTGGAACTCATACGTGACGGCGACCTGAAATCCACCAAGAATGTGATTCATTACTCCTTGCTGAAAGAAGGTGCGACCCTTTCCGAACGGCAGTTCATAAATGCCCGTGGCCGTGAAGCGATGCGGGCGGGCGGTATCGCTGGTATACCAGATCGTCGGCTCTGTTTCGAACTCGTTATCAAGGAACGTGCGATTCTCCTGGAGCATGCGGGTATAGGACGCATTCAACATAAAGCCCTGCGCAAAGCGGCGCTGGAAGTTGAGTTCCAGGGCATGCGTCCGAGATGAGCCGATATTGCTCGCTGAGTCGAACAAGCCATTCATGTGGGGGAAGGGGCGCAGCAGGCGATTCTTGGCAATCGTCGGGCTGGTGAATTGACCGAGCGTAGACATGTGCTGGTAAAGCACCGGATTAGACGTCCGCAGCGATTCGAAGTTACTGATATGGAACGGATTCGTCACCTGCTGATTCATGCTGCTGGCAATGGCATTGTTGCGCGTGTTTGCGGTGTTCCAGTATTGTGCGGGCAGCGCATCAAGACGCAGGTTCTGAGACGGGAACAGCCGGTCGCCGTACTGCCCCCAGTAGGAGGCTTCGACCAGCATGTTCAAACCAAGTTCGCGCTGCACGCCGACGCGCCAGCGCTGCACGCGCGGATGCACGCGATCATAACGCCCAAAGGTAAAGCCCTGGCCGACACGCGCCATCGGGCCGAGTCTATCCTGTAAAGGAACATCGAAGCGTGTTCCGTTGGCACGAACCGGGAAGGGATTGACCAGCGGCGAGATACCATTTCGGGGATCGCCTACAAGCCAGGTGGTGCCGGCGTCGTTGGTGAGTTGCGTGACGGTGGCGCGCGCGAACCCATACTGGTCGGCGGCGGTGTTCATCACGTTAAGCGTATCGTAGTAGGTTCCATAGCCGCCTCGGATGACAGTTTTAGCGCCCAATTGCCAGGCAGCGGAGACGCGGGGCAGCCATAACAATTCGCTTTGCCAAAGTTCGCGTGGTACGCCGTTACGTCCGGCATAGACCGATCCGCCACGCACGACAAACTGGCTCGCGGGAAGCTCAGCAATCGGGTTGCGCGCGTAGGCAGCCTGCGCGGCAGCGGAAATCGGCAACTCGATACTCGGATCAAAATAAGAAAGTGCGCGGTTATAGCGCTCCGTTGCGCCGCGTTCGTACTCCATCCGCAACCCGAAGGTGACAGTGAGATTGCGGCTGACGCGCCAGGTGTCCTGCCCATGCCACGCGTAATAGGGGCTAAAAAGAGCGTAGGTATCGTTGGTGTCAACAAACATCTCGTTCGGCATACCGAGAATAAAGGCGGCCCAGTCCAACCCCACCGAAGCGGCTGGTGTGAAGCCGTCCTCATCCTTTCTGACAAAGGTGTTTGAGAAAGCAAAGCTGCCCGAGGTAAAGCCGCCGTTCTGAATCTGGGTGCGGTAATGCTGCCGGAAATCAATCCCGGCGCGGATCGAATGCGATCCCCGAATCTGGGTCAGGTTGAATTTAAGTCCTTGTTGCCGACCTTTCGGGCCGGGATCAACCGTTGTCCCCAAAATCATGTCGCCGCCCCAATAGGTCATTCCGGGCCAGATAATCCGGGGCAGAACACAACTGCCGCCGCACTTGGCATCAAGATACGTGGGAAGACCGACATCGCTGGGCTTATATTTTCGGGTGCCGAGACGCTGGTTCTGTTGCAGAAAGCCATTGGTATCAACGGTCAGATTCAGGATGGTTGACGGGCTTACGGTGTACGTCCAGTCAGCCGCTATCGTGTAAGCCGGGCGCTTCTCATCCCAATTCATCAGTCCCGGTTCGGTTTCATAGGTAAAGTCCTGCGCGCCTTCCAGGAAGCTACTCTTGAGCCAGCGCACAAAGAACCGATGTTTGTCACTGGCTACGTAGTCTACGCGGTTGTTGAAGGAGCGATAATCTACGGTATTCGGCATGCCGGAGGCGATGTAGTTATTGACCGGGTCGCGATTAGCCGCGACAGGAGTATTTGGCAACGGCATGCGCTTCGTGTAGAAATCGTAGAGGGGGTTATGGAATCGGTTGCGGGGAATGATATTGCCGGGGAAGGGATCGCGAATCCAGTGACCGGGTCGCGCGGGATCGGGCCGCGTGGTGAGCGGATCGTAGATGCGATAGCGCACTGGATCAATCGCCAGCAGCGATGAGAAGTCGCCATTGCGCATAGCCTCAGTCGGGACCGTATAGTTCAACTCATTGGGGCGGGCAGACTGGCGATTTCTCAACTGCGAGAAACCAAAGAAGAAGAACAACTTGTTGCGGCCATCGAAAAGTTTGGGGAGATAAACAGGCCCGCTGATGGTGGCGTGATAGTTGCGCGTCTGTCCGGGCGGTAGCAGCGGAGTCGCATTCAGTTGATTGACCAGAGTGGTGTTACCGGCAGCCTGCGCCGCAGCAAGCTGCTGCGCACGAGATTGCCTGACAAAGAAGGGCGCGGCGTTCCACTTCTGATTGAAGTACTGATAGGTTCCGGTGCCGTGAAAATCGTTAGCGCCCGACTTGCTGGACATGGAAATGTTTAGCCCGGTGGAGTGCCCAAAGGAAGCATCGAAGTTCGAGGTTTCGATCTTGAACTCGTCAACGGTGTCGGGGCTGGGCATGATCGAGACGCGTCGGTCGGTGCCGTTGGTAGAGGCACCGTCAATAGACCATTCGTTGCCGCCAACGCCGCCGGGCGCATTATATTGCGACCCGCCGCCTACCTGTCCCTGCACCAGAAACTGCGTCGTGCCGGGAACCTGAACCCCAGGCGCAAAACGGGTGAGCATAGAGATGTTGTTGCCAAGTACCGGGAGGTCCATCACCTCGCGGTTCGACAACGCCCGGCCCGTGCTGACGCTGCTAGTATCAAGCAAAGGCGCTTCGGCAGTTATAGTAACGGAATCCGTAGTGCTGCCAAGTTCGAGTTGGAGGTTAATCTGTAACCGTTCGCCCAGGGCGAGCGTCAAACCAGAGCGGATAAATCGTTTGAACCCCGTGTTCTCAACACTGACGCTGTAGATGCCGGGCAACAATAAAGGCGCTTCATAGTAGCCGCTGGAGTTGGTGGAAAGGCGAACAGAGGTACCCGTGCCGGTATTGGAAACAACCACCGTTGCGCCGGGGATTACGCCACCTTGTGCATCGGTGACAGTACCAGCAATATTTCCCCTTGTGTCCTGAGCAGAAGCGAGAATGCTACTCATTAAGAGTACAACGATGCAAACGAGATACCTCATAAGACCCCCTCTGGAAATAAAGTGGACAGCTCGCCTACCTAACCTTTGGACTCAGGTTGTAACGGAGAAACCTAGTGTTTTGAAATAGGTTCTTAGCGACAACTACCTCACGAAGACCGGAGGCGAGATTTTGTTGCGTGATTTACTGGACGGTCAGTCTATGCAGGAAATACCAGACCGTCAAGGAGGACGAGGTCAGTTTTTCGAGGGAGAGATAACTGACTGGCGTGATCGGTAACGCGTCAAGGGTGGAGATGCGTCGGTTGCCGTACGCATCGTAACGGATGTTGGCGATTTGTTCCGACCTTTCTGAAAACGCGGCGGGCGGGGGAGGAATGGCATTTCGCCTTGGCAACACGCCAACAAGCTGGCGTAGCAAAAATCGAAACCCCTTGGCTGTCGAGTTCGTCTTATGAGGCGCTTGTACTAAATTGATTTTATCGAATTGCCTGGGCTGCTTGCCATTTTCAAATTGTTATTTCTGTTGCAGCGATGATGGCTTTTGCTTGACGCAAAGAAACGGCCTTTCGATAAAGGTACGATCAACCTGAGGTGGCTGAGCATCACCGCTTACCTCTTATAATTAGGAGATTCAATGGAACGAAAGAAAGCATCCGATTACCCGCAAGAACTATTAGACCTGTTTCACGAGTATCAGCATGGCGACATCAGCCGCCGGAGTTTCCTGCATCGCGCGGGCAGGTTCGCGGGCGGTGGCCTGACTGCGGCGGCAATTTTCGAGAGCCTGAAGCCAAATTATGCGTGGGCACAGCAAGTCCCCAAAGATGACAAACGAATCAAAGTGGGGTACGAGGAAGTTTCTTCGCCTGCGGGTAACGGTTCGATTAAGGGCTATCTGGCACGCCCGGCGAGAGGAAGAAAACTGCCCGTAGTATTGGTCATTCATGAAAATCGTGGCCTCAATCCCTATATCGAAGATGTCGCCCGCCGCTTTGCTGTCGCTAACTTTATCGCGTTTGCACCGGATGGGTTAACGTCGGTCGGCGGCTATCCGGGCAGTGACGAGAAAGGCGCTGCCGCGTTTCGTACGGTGGACGGAAAAAAAATGACCGAAGATTTCATCGCATCAGCCAAGTGGCTCAAGGCACGCTCGGATTCAAACGGCAAACTGGGAGCCGTTGGGTTTTGCTTTGGTGGTGGAATGGTGAATCAACTGGCAGTACGGCTGGGGACTGACCTGAAAGCTGGCGTCCCCTTCTATGGTCGCCAGCCCAGCGCGGAGGACGCCGCGAAAATCATGGCACCGCTCCTGCTCAATTACGCCGGCACTGACCAGGGGATCAATGCTGGCATTGCGGCCTACGAGGCGGCGCTCAAGGCCAACAATAAGCCATATCAGATTTACACCTACGAAGGCACACAGCATGGCTTCCATAACGACACAACACCGCGCTTCGACGAAGCCGCAGCCAAGCTCGCGTGGACGCGCACGCTCGATTTTTTCAACAAACATCTGCGGTAACAAAATGCTTCTTGTCGTAAACAATGTTACCCGCTGCGCTGCACGAATGCAAATTGTCCAGCGTAGCGGGCATATTTGTGCTGGCCAACGGCAGCATGTCGTCGAACCAGTCCGGCGAAGGCGACATCCGCAGTATTGATCAGCATTGATCGAAACCGATCTGGTGGATTGTATAGGCGCGTTGCCGGGTCAGCTTTTCTATTCCATGCAGATTCCCATCTGCCTATGGTTCTTGACGAAAAGCAAGAATGACGGCAAACGCCGCGACCACCACAAACAGACGCTGTTCATTGACGCGCGCAAACTCGGCACATTGATTGATCGTGTCCACCGCGAACTGACCGACGAAGACATCCAGAGGACCGCGCAGACCTACCACGCGTGGCGCGGCATCACAAAATGATTGCGCTGCAAGTGGGCGGTCGTGACGATCACCTCCACGCTTTGCTGGGCGCTCCAGCAAGCATTGCGCCCAGCCAGATTGCGCAATACCTGAAAGGCGATTCGTCGAAATGGATACACGAAGAGTTTCCCGATTTGCGCGGCTTCGCGTGGCAGGAGGGATACGGAGCATTCACTGTCAGCAAATCGAATCGGTCGATGCGGTCATCGGCAACATTCAAAGTGAATCATCAGCACAGGCCGTGAACGACCTGCCTACCATCAAGCATCCCTATCGGGATGAAGGCAGACCCGATGATGCGAACTCACGAGATGTTACAAGAATTGTGGACGACCAATTGATCAAAGGTAAGTGATTAGGTCAAAAAGGAGATGTTAGTGGATTAGGAATGTGAAAACAAAGTGGAAATAAAATTACCCGAAACAATGGAAGAATGTCATCGCTTGATTCGACATCTGATGGCGACGCTGGAGGAGGTTAAAGGAGGAGGTGAGAGAACTTAAAAACAGGCTCAAAAAGATTCGCAGAACTCAAATCGTCCGCCCTCGAGCGATGGGTTTAAGAAACCGAAGCCAGCGTTTTCGCCGCCAAAAGGGAAACGAGGCGGGCAAGTCGGACATCGTAGGCAGGCGTTGCAGCGCGTCGCAACGCCAGATGTGGTGATTGATTGCGAGCCATTGGAATGCGTGTGCGACCAGCCTGAATGGACGGATGAAAGGGAAATTGCCGAGCACCGACAAGTCTTTGAATTGCCGGTGCCGCGCCTGCAAGTGGTGGAATACCGACGAATGAAACGGCAGGGCAAGTGCGGGAGAAGGGGGCGCGGAGAGTTTCCGGGAACAGTATTAGCGCTGGTGCAATACGGCGCAAAAGTACAGGCGCTGGTGACGCATTTGAGCGTCCACGGGTGTTTGCCGTATCGGAAAATCGGTCAGATATTCGCGGATATTTACGTTTATGAATTAAACGAAGCAACGGCGCAGGAACTGCTAAAAAGAACGGCAGCAGTGCTGCCGCTGGCGGAAATCAAAGCCGCCATTGAGGGTTCGGCAGTCGTGCATCTTGCTGAAACAAGGATCAAAGAAAATGGCCAACTGCAGTGGTTGCACAACGCTTCAACCGCGCACTGGACGTATCAATTCGTCCATGACAAACGCGGCCAAGCAGCCCTGACGGACGAAGCCTCAGTGTTGCCGAACTGCACCGGCGTGGCCGTCCACGATTGTTGGGGCAGTTATTTCGGCTTTGCGCAGATGAAACACGCGGTGTGCAATGCGCATATTGTGCGGGAATTGCACGGCATCATCGAAAACAACGAGTCCCGCTGGGGCGATAACCTGAAAGAATTGTTGCTGGAGATGTATCTGAAAAGTGATTTTGGCAAAGGCCTAAGCGACGAAACGGTGCCTTCGAGCAGCGCTACGAGGAAATTTTGGGCAGCCGAAAAGGAAGAGCCGCCCCCGCCAGAGTGCATCCGAAGGGCAAGTTGAAACGGACAAAGGGACGAAATTTGTTGGAAAGATTGCGGCGCCACCAGGAAGCCGTCTTGCGATTTGCGAAAGAAGCGCCGTCCCGTTCACCAATAATCAAGCGGAAAGAGATATGCGCCCCACGAAAATCAAACAAAAAATGAACGGCGGTTTTCGCGCTGCAAGCGGCACCGAAAGCTACTGTCGCGTCCAAAGTTTCCTGTCCACTTTGAGAAAACAAGGCCGCCAAGTGTTCCAGGAATTATTGTCAGTAATTAGAGGACGTCCCTTTGAAATCTACCAGACCTAATCAGTTACGTA